>NZ_JBHVMS010000003.1:0-820994 GCF_042796855.1 Streptomyces sp. NPDC057877 | reverse complement strand
CCTCTCGGGCTTTCCTCCGGGCGCTTCCCTTCGGTCTTGCGTTTCCGACTCTATCAGATCCTTTTCTCGACCTGACCCCCAGTCAGCGGGGTTTGTCTTCCCGGCCGTTGGGCCGTTCCGACGTCTCAAACCTTAGCGGATCCTGTCGGCGATTCCCAATCGGGCCGCCGAGCCCCTATTCGAATTGAATTCGGGCACGCCGAAATCAACCCCGTAGGGAGATCGTGCTGGTGGTTTGGGTGCCGCTTTCGCGGCGGGAGGTGCTGTCGCAGAACCGTTACGGCCCCGCGGCAACCCGAAGAACTCTACGTAGCGGGAGGGGGCGTGTCAAGCGCCGCCTGTCAAGATCTTTTCGGGAGGGCCGGTCCGGCTAGTCCAGGTCGGTGAGACGGCCGCCCGCGTCCGGCTGGGCGTCCTCCACTCGGCGCAGCAGCCGGGTCAGGACCTCTCCGAGGACGGTGCGCTCGGCCGGGGTGAGGTCCTGGAGGAGGTCTTCCTCGAAGACGGACGCCAGCCGCATGGCCGCCAGCCACTTCTCGCGGCCGACGGGGGTCAGCTCGACGATGACCCGGACGCGGTTGCTCTCGTCCCGCTCCCTGGTGACCAGACCCTCGGTGACCATGCGGTCGATGCGGTGCGTCATGGCGGCCGGGGTGAGGCCCAGTCGCTTGGCGAGGTCGCTCGGGCCCATGCGGTAGGGGACGCCGGACAGGACGAGGGCTTTGAGGACCTCCCAGTCGGCGTTGCTGATGCCGAGTTCGGCGGTCTGGCGGCCGTAGGCGACGTTCATGCGGCGGTTCAGGCGGGAGAGCGCCGAGACGATCTTCTCGACCTGGGGGTCGAGGTCCTGGAACTCGCGCTGGTACGCGGCGATCTGCTCTTCGAGTGTCGGCTCGGGGAGGTCGGAGGTGTCGCCCATGGGCGCAGTATGACATGACCTCCTTTGCCTTGAAGTCCTTCAGGATGTAGCCTTTAGCTTCGAAGTTTAGGTTCTAAGTCTTCAGGCCTAAGGCTTGGGCTGCCGCAGATGAGAGAGGTGGACGTGACCAGGGCGAGGGGCGCCGCGATGCGCCGGATCCACGTGGGTAACGCACTCAGCGCGTTCGGGCTCGGCTTCACCGTCCCCTATCTGTATGTCTACGTGGCGCAGGTGCGGGGGCTCGGTGCCATGACGGCGGGATCGGTGCTCGCCGTGTTCGCCGTGGCCGCGCTGATAGTGCTGCCGTTCGCCGGGCGGGCCATCGTCCGGCGTGGCCCGCTGCCGGTCCTGCTCGCCGCCCTGGTCACCGCCGCGGTCGGGGCCATGAGTCTGGGGCTGGCGGGCAGCGCGGCCACGGTGCTGATGTCCGCCGCCCTGTTGGGGGCGGGGCAGGCCGTGATGCAGCCCGCGCTGGCGACGATGATCGTGGACTGCTCCACGGCGGAGACCCGGTCCCGGGCCTTCGCGACGCAGTTCTTCCTGCAGAACCTCGGGCTCGGTGTCGGTGGCCTGATAGGCGGGCACCTCGTCGACGCGACGCGGGTCTCCTCCTTCACCCTGCTGTTCGCGATCGAGGCGGCGATGTTCCTGCTGCTGGTGGTCGTGATGGCGACGGTGCGGATGCCGCGCGCGCCGCGGCTCGGTGACGCGCCCACGCAGTCGGCGCGCGGGAGCTGGAAGCAGCTGCTGGGCAATCGGGCCATGGTGCAGCTGTGTGTGCTGGGCTTCGTGATGTTCTTCGCCTGCTACGGACAGTTCGAGTCGGGGCTGAGTGCCTACGGCGTCGAGGCGGCCGGGATATCGACGTCGGCGCTGGGGACCGCGCTGGCGGCGAACACCGCGGTGATCGTGGTGGCGCAGTTCGCCGTGCTGCGGTTCGTGGAACGGCGGAAGCGGTCGCGGGTGATCGCGGCCGTGGGGCTGATCTGGGCCGTGGCGTGGCTGGTCGCCGGGTACGCGGGGCTGGGGCATGGCAGCCAGGAGATGGCGACGGCCGCGTTCGTGTCGACGTACGCGCTGTTCGGGCTGGGTGAGGCGTTGCTGTCGCCGACGGTGGCGCCGCTGGTGGCCGATCTCGCGCCGACGGGGATGGCGGGGCAGTACAACTCCGCGTTCGCCCTGGTGAAGCAGTTGGCGCTGGCGGTGGGTCCGGCGGTGGGCGGGCCGATGGGGGCCGCGCTGCACGGGCCGTACATCGTGACGTTCCTGCTGTTCTCGCTGGGGATCACCGTGCTGGCGCTGCGGCTGGGGCGGCTGCTCGGTGTGGCGCAGGACCAGCCGTCGGCCGTGGGGAGCCGGGTGGTGTCGCGGGGCGGTGTGAGTGCGGAGCCGGTGTCCGCGGAGGCCTGAGCGGGTGTGGTCACCGGACGGTGCGGGGCTGTGCGGGTGCGCCCCGGCCCGTCCGGTGTCCGGTTCGTGTCAGCGGATGGCGGTGACCAGGACCGCGGTGAAGGGGAGCTTCGCCGTGCCGTCGGGGGTCTCGTAGTCGGTGAGGCGGGCGGCCAGGGCCTGGCTGGCCTGGTCCATGGTGTCCTGGCCTGTGGTGGTGAGGGACTGGGTCCAGGGGACGGAGGCCATCTGGCCGGGGACCCATTCCCTGAGCGGGGGTGTGTGGACCTCTCGGGTGAACTCACGGACGGTGACGTCGTGCAGGCCCGCCTGGGTGATGGCGGTGGTGAGGCGGTCGGCGGTGCAGGAGAAGGCGGCCCGGAAGGAGGCGGTGTCCTCCGGCGAGGCGTACCGCTCCAGCACCTCGTACTGGGCGGCGAAGTAGGGGCAGCGTTCCTTGGGGGCCCAGACCGTGAGGGCGAGGCGGCCGTCGGGGCGCAGCACGCGGGCCGTCTCGGTGAGGGCGGCGGTCAGGTCGGGGAAGAACTGTGCGCCTTGCTGGCAGATCACGGTGTCGAAGGAGGCGTCCTCGTAGGGGAGGCGGTCGGCGGGGGCCAGGGTGAGTTCGAGGTCGGGGTAGACGTGGGGTGCCTTGGCGTGGGCGACCTTCAGCATGCCCTCGTTGATGTCGGCCGCCGCGACATGGCCGGTCGGGCCGACCCGGTTGGCGGCGGCTCGGGCGACGAAGCCGGTGCCGCAGGCCAGGTCGAGTACCTGGGCGCCGGGGTACAGATCGACGGTGTCCAGCACGATTTCGATGAACGGCGCCATCATCGGCGCGATGAAGTGTTCATAGCGCTCGGGGGCGCTGCCGTGGAGTTGGAAGCCCGTTTCGTCTGGCATGGGTTTGCTACTAGCACCGGATGCGGGAGGTGCCTAGGTGGCGCGCGGGAGGACGAATTCGCACCACACCGCCTTTCCGCCGCCCGGTGTGCGTCGGCAGCCCCAGTTGGAGGCGATGGTGGCGACGATGGCGATGCCCCTGCCGGACTCGTCGGCGGGTTCGGCGCGGCGGCGCCTGGGGAGGTGGTCGTCGCCGTCGGTGACCTCGACGATCAGGCGGCGGTCGGTGCGGCGCAGGCGCAGCCGCATGGGCGGGGTGCCGTGCTGGAGGCTGTTGGCGACGAGTTCGCTGGCGGCCAGGACGCCGAGGTCGTGCAGTTCGGTGGGGAAGCGCCAGCTGGTGAGGACGCCGGAGGCGAAGGCACGCGCGCGGGGGGCGGCTTCGACGCCGCCGAGGAGGTCGAGGGCGGCGTTGCGGAAGAGTTCGCCGTCGGGGCCGGTGCGGGCGGGGTGCTGGAGGACGAGGACGGCGACGTCGTCGTCATGGTCGGCGGTGACGCCCGCGGAGCGCATCAGGCGGTCGCAGATGACCTGGGGGGTGCCGATGGCGCCCGCGAGGGCGACTTCCAGGGCGGTGATGCCGTGGTCCAGGTCCTCGTCGCGGCGTTCCACGAGGCCGTCGGTGTAGAGGACGGCGGTGGAGCCGGGGGCGAGCGGGATGGAGCCGGAGGCGTGCATCCAGCCGCCGGTGCCGAGTGGGGGGCCGGTGGGTTCGTCGGCGCGCAGGACGGTGCCGGTCTCGTCGCGGACGAGGATGGGCAGGTGGCCCGCGGAGGCGTAGACGAGGCGTCCCTCGTTCGGGTCGTGGACGGCGTAGACGCAGGTGGCGATCTGGTTGGCGTCGATCTCGGTGGCGAGGCCGTCGAGGAGCTGGAGGACCTCGTGCGGGGGCAGGTCTAGGCGGGCGTAGGCGCGGACGGCGGTGCGCAGCTGGCCCATGACGGCGGCGGCGCGCACCCCGCGGCCCATGACGTCGCCGATGACGAGGGCGGTGCGCCCGCCGCCGAGGGTGATGACGTCGTACCAGTCGCCGCCGACGGCGGCTTCGGTGCCGCCGGGCTGGTAGGTGGCGGCGATGCGCAGGTCGTCGGGTTGTTCCAGCTCCTGGGGGAGGAGGGAGCGCTGGAGGGTGACGGCGGTCTCGCGCTGGCGGCGTTCGCTGGTTCTGAGGCGGTCGGCGGCTTCGGCGTGGTCGGTGACGTCGGTGGCGAAGACCAGTACCCCTGAGATGCCGCCGCCGACGCCGTCGCCGGTCTCGGTGGCGGGGGTGCAGGTGAAGGTGTAGGAGCGGCCGTCGGTGGCCTTGCGGGACTTCAGGGTGCGGGGCTTTCCGCTGCGCAGGACCTGGTCGAGGAGGGGCAGCAGACCGAGTTCGCTCAGTTCGGGGAGGGTGTCCCGCGCGGGTTCGCCGGTGGGGCGGGGGCCGAAGGCGGTGGCGTAGGCGTCGTTGACGTAGGCGAGGCGGTGGTCGGGGCCGTGCAGCAGGGCGACGAGGGCGGGGACGCGGTCGAGGACCTGGCGTACCGGCAGTTCGTCGACGGCTCGCGTGGGTGGGGGGTCGTCGGTGAGTTGTTCGGCGCGGGCCGCGGGTACGGAGCCTTCGCCCCGGCGGTCGGGGGTGGCCGCGTGGTCGGTCCGCGCTGCGGCGCGGCGCTGCGTTCCGGGGAGCCGGGCGCTCCAGCGCGTGAAGTTCACGAATCCTTGCCTCGTGTAGTCGTCGTCGGCCGGCTCCGGACCCGGCCGGGGCCCTCGGGAGCCACGCAGCGGTAGCCGCACCTTGTCACAACCCCCGGAAAATGCAGCACTTGGGAACAGCCTCGTGGGTTTCGGGAGGCGGACGGTGGTCCGTCCCCCTGTCAGTCGTGGACCAGTCTTGCAGCCTGGGCGACCGGGCCGACATCCGTCAGACGCCGGGGTGGCCGCCAGAGTTCCTGAGTCCGGTCATGACGACCCCTTCGGGTCGTGGGGTGTGTCGTAAGGAGGCTTTCCACCGGCCGCGAGTTCGAACTCCGCTCGGGGGTGTTCGAGTGAGCCGAGGGAGACGATC
The DNA here is from genome assembly GCF_042796855.1 of Streptomyces sp. NPDC057877. NCBI lineage: Bacteria > Bacillati > Actinomycetota > Actinomycetes > Kitasatosporales > Streptomycetaceae > Streptomyces > Streptomyces sp. NPDC057877. The sequence continues at coordinate 815,736 of NZ_JBHVMS010000003.1, read as the reverse complement.
TCCCGTTTGAAGAGTCCCGACAGGGTCCATTCGGCCGCCACGCGCGCCTTGCGGTTGAGGGTGGGGACGCGGCTGAGGTGGTAGGTGCGGTGCATGAACCACGCGGTGATGCCCTTCAGCTTGCGTCCGTAGACGTATGCGACGCCCTTGTGCAGTCCGAGGGAGGCGACGGAGCCCGCGTACTTGTGGGCGTAGGTCTCCAGGGGTTCGCCGCGCAGGGAGTGGGCGATGTTGTCGCCGAGGAGGCGGGCCTGGCGGACGGCGTGCTGGGCGTTGGGGGCGCAGTCCCGGCCGGGTTCGGCGGCGGTGACATCGGGTACGGCGGCGGCGTCACCGGCCGCCCACGCGTGCGCGTGCCCCTCGATGGTCAGCTCGGCGGTGCATCGCAGGCGACCGCGTTCGGTGCGGGGCAGGTCGGTGGCGTCGAGGAGCGGATGGGGTTTGACGCCGGCGGTCCAGACGACCGTACGGGTCGGGAAGCGCTGTCCGTCGCTGAGGACGGCGACGCGGTCCGCGCAGGACTCCAGGCGGGTCTCAAGGAGGACCTGGATGTTGCGGCGGCGCAGTTCGGTGACGGTGTAGCGGCCCATCTCCGCGCCGACCTCGGGGAGGACGCGGTCGGAGGCCTCGACGAGGATCCACTTCATGTCCTCGGGCTTGATGTTGTGGTAGTACCGCGCGGTGTAGCGGGCCATGTCCTCCAGTTCGGCGAGGGCCTCGACGCCCGCGTAGCCGCCGCCGACGAAGACGAAGGTGAGGGCCGCGTCGCGGATCGCGGGGTCGCGCGTGGAGGAGGCGATGTCCATCTGCTCGATGACGTGGTTGCGCAGTCCGATGGCTTCCTCGACGGTCTTGAAGCCGATGGCGTGCTCGGCGAGGCCGGGGATGGGGAGCGCGCGGGAGACCGAGCCGGGGGCGAGGACGAGTTCGTCGTACGACAGTTCCTGGGGGCCGGTGCCCTCCTCCTCGGTGGCGAGGGTGGTGAGGGTGACCGTCCGGTCGGCGTGGCGCACGGAGCGGACCTCGCCGATGACGACGCGGCAGCCGTCGAGGACGCGGCGCAGGGGGACGACCACATGGCGGGGGGAGATGTTGCCCGCGGCGGCCTCCGGCAGGAAGGGCTGGTACGTCATGTACGCGTCCGGGGTGACGACCGTGATCTCGGCCTCACCTCGGCGCAGCTCCTGCTTGAGCCTCCGCTGGAGACGCAGGGCCGTGTACATCCCGACGTAGCCGCCGCCGACAACGAGAATGCGCGCACGTTCCTTCACCATCCCATGACGCACCCGACGCTCGCGTTTGTCCACAGCCTCAGCAATTCGTATGACTGCACTCCGGCTGCGGCCCTGGTTGGCCGATTTGTCGGGATGCGCGGCATCAGTGCAGGTCAGGGGGTGTGTGACGAGGGTTCTGCGGGGGTGCAATCGGGGCGTATGCGACCCGTACTCCGATCGAGGGGCGCTCCGTGCGGAACCTGCCCCTTCTGAATTGACTGTCTCTCAACTATGTTCGTGTGTCGACGGGGTGTAGGGGGATGCGCCCATCGGGTCCGCGACGGGCGGGCTCGGGGTCAGGCCCGTTCCACGCGCTCCGGCTTTCAATGGCGGGGAGTCTCCGGGGGGAGACGTCATTACCGGGGGATTTCGTATGCACATTCAGGACCATCACTGGTCTACCGCTCCTGCCCTCGCGCCGGGTGGCGCGATCGGCTCCGCGGCGGGCAACGGACGCGGGGACGGCCCGCGTCAGGCCCCGCTGCGGGTGGACGCACAGCGCAATCTGGAACACGTACTGCGTGCGGCGCGCGAGGTCTTCGGCGAGCTGGGATACGGCGCGCCGATGGAGGACGTGGCGAGGCGCGCGCGGGTCGGTGTCGGCACGGTGTACCGGCGCTTCCCGAGCAAGGACGTCCTGGTGCGCCGGATAGCCGAGGAGGAGACCTCCCGGCTGACCGACCAGGCCAGGGCGGCGCTCGGTCAGGAGGACGAGCCGTGGTCGGCGCTCTCCCGCTTCCTGCGCACCTCGGTGGCCTCCGGCGCCGGCCGGCTGCTGCCGCCGCAGGTGCTGCGGGTCGGGGTCGCGGACGAAGGCGGCGGGTTCGACGCGGCGCGGGTGCCCCAGCAGCGGGCGCAGCCGGGCTCCGGCGAACTGCGGCTGGTGCCCGACGAGGGCCCGGCGGGCGGCGCCTCCCTGGCGGAGGACACCGGGGCGGCGGCGCTGCTCGAGGTCGTGGGCCAGCTCGTGGAGCGGGCGCGCGCGGCGGGCGAGCTGCGGCCGGACGTGTCGGTCTCGGACGTCCTGCTGGTGATCGCCACGGCGGCGCCCTCGCTGCCGGACGCGGCCCAGCAGGCGGCGGCTTCGGCGCGACTGCTGGACATCCTGCTGGAGGGGCTGCGGTCCCGCCCGGCATGAGGCACGGCCTCGCCGTGCGTCATCTGCGTCCGGGGAAGGCCGGTTGCGGCTTCCCCGGACGACTGATGTCTAGTACTGCCTTGCGACAGGTCCCCACGGACGAGTGGATGGGCTTGCCTCAGGGGTTGTGCCCAAAGAGCGTTATGGCACTCTGACCCGGTGTTCTTGAGGGCTGTGCAGGCGGTGGGGGCTTCGCGCGATGGGCATTGAGGGACGGGACGGGCCACTCGAGGGCGGCGAAGGCCCCGACGCGGGTGGCCCGGCCGTACCCCAGGTGCCACAGCAGGGCGGGCGCGCGGACGTACCGCGGGGCGCCGGTCTGCCGGACGAGGGCAGCGTCCCGCAGCAGCGGGACTGGCGGGACGACGGCTGGCGCGACGACAGTGTGCTGCCCCCGCCCCGCGAGGTGCCGCCGTCCGACGCCGAACTGATCGGGCGGATGCGCGGCGGCGACGACACGGCGTACGCGGAGCTGTTCCGGCGCCATGCCGACGCCGTGCGCCGGTACGCCCGTACCTGCTGCCGGGACGCCCACACCGCCGACGACCTCACCGCCGAGGTGTTCGCCCGGATGCTCCAGGCGGTGCGCGGCGGATCCGGACCCGAGCACGCCGTACGCGCGTATCTGCTGACCACCGTCCGCCGGACCGCCGCGAGCTGGACGAACACCGCGCAGCGCGAGCAACTGGTGGACGACTTCGCGGTGTTCGCCGCGCAGGCCGCGCGCGCCTCCGAGGTGTCCGACACCGACACGCTCGACCTGGGCGCCGATGTGCGTGCGATGCACGAGGCCGAGCAGTCCATGGCGATGCGGGCCTTCCGGTCGCTGCCGGAGCGCTGGCAGGCGGTGCTGTGGCACACCGAGGTCGAGGACGAGTCGCCCAGTGAGGTCGCCACCCTCTTCGGCCTCGACGCCAACGGCACGCGCGTGCTCGCCAGCCGGGCCCGCGAGGGCCTCAAGCAGGCCTACCTCCAGGCCCATGTCAGCGCCGCCCTCGCCGGTGACGAGGGCTGCGCCCGCTATGCCGACCAGCTCGGCAGCTACGCGCGCGGCAGGCTGCGCACCCGCGCGGAGCGGGGGCTGCGCAAGCATCTGGAGGAGTGCGCCAAGTGCCGTCTCGCCGCCAGCCAGATCGCGGAGGTCGCGAGCGGCATTCCCGCCGTCGTGCCGGTCGCGGTCATCGGCTGGTTCGGTGCCGCCGGGTACGCGAAGGCGGCCGGGCTCATCGCCGGGGGCGCGGGAGCGGGTGCGGCGGGCGCGGCGGGTGCCGCGGGAGCGGCGGGCGGCTCCTCCGGCGGGGCCGGTGCCGGTGGTGGCGGTGCGGCTGCCGCGGAGGGGCTGGGCGCACCGGCGAAGGCCGGTATCGCGGCCGGTGTGGTGGCCGCGGCCATCGCGGCGGTGGCGCTCGCGCTCGCCGGTGCGGAGGACCCGCCCGAGAAGCCGGTCGCCAAGCCGCCCGCCTCGGCCCCGGCCGCCCAGCCGGAACCGCCCGCACCGGCGCCGAAGCCGACCCCCGCCCCGAAGCCACCGCCGGTCGTCCCGGCGGCGGCCCCGGCCCCGACCCCTACGCCGACCCCCACACCGACCCCGACGCCGACTCCGGCCCCCACGCCCCCACCGGAGCCGACGCCCACCCCGACGCCGAGGCCGACCCGCACACCCACGCCCACGCCCACGCCCACGCCGACCCCGACGCCGCCCCCGCCGCCCGCTCCGGCGGTCTACCAGTGGAGCGAGCTGTCGTACGACGTCTCCGGTGACGGCACGCAGCCCGAGATGCGGCTCGGGGAGAGCAGCTGGGTGTGGCAGCGCCAGGGCCTGTCGATCGCCGGGACGCGGTACGCGCGCGGGGTGACCGTCCACGGCGAGTCCTCGGTCACGATCGACCTGAACCGTTCCTGCACCGCGTACGACGCGGTCGTGGGCGTCGACGACATGACGGCGAAGCTCGGCAAGGTCTACTTCTCCGTCTACGCCGACGGGGTCCGGCTGTGGCGCTCCGGGATGGTCAAGGGCGGCGATCCGGCGGTGCCGGTGCACGTGAACCTCACCGGCCGCGAGACGGTACGTCTGGTGGTGGAGCCGCACAGCCACTTCGATCCGCTGGCGCTGGCGGACTGGGCGGACTCCAAGTTCACCTGTACGTAGGACTCAGCCTCCGGACGCCAGTGCCCCCCGCCGCGGCTGGATGCCCGCCGGTACGGCACGCGCGCGTGCGGGGGTGCCCGTCCAGCAGGTGCCGCGGCGGGCCAGGAGGCGGTGCAGCCAGAGTTCGAGGGAGACCAGGTCGGCGAGGCCGTCCAGGGGCAGGGGCTCTCCCTGTACGGCGGCGCGCAGGGCCTTGCGGACGACGCGGGCCTCGACCAGGCCCGCCTGGGCGAGCAGGGGCGTGTCGAAGAGGCCCATCAGCGGTTCCACGGCCAGCCGCAGTCCCGCGCGGGCGGCTGCCGCGGCCGGGGCGTGGGAGGGGGCGCCCCAGCCGGACGGCAGGTCGGTGACGCCGGCGCCCTCCAGGACCGTACGCAGGATCGCGGCCCGTGCCCCGGGCTTGACGCGCAGCGCCTCCGGGAGGGCGCGGCAGGCGCGGACGACCTGGTTGTCGAGGAACGGGGCGTGCAGCCGCTGGGAGCGGATCTCGGCGGCCTGTTCGAGGATGCGCAGGTCGGCGGCCTGGCGGGCGAGGGCGGCGCGCGCCCGGAAGTCGCCGGGCCGCTGCCCGGGGCCGACCCCCGACCGGCTCGTCGCCCCTTGCAGACGAACCGATACTTCGGCGAGCGCCTCGCCGGTCAGCCAGCGCGCCGCCGGTCCGGGTCTGGCCCAGGTGAGCGCGGCGAGCGACGCCCCCACCGCGCCCCCGGGCTCGTCGAAGCGGCGCTGCCGGAGCCGGTCGGCGAGGCCTTCGAGGCCCGCGCGGTACGGCGTCCGGGCGAGCCGCCGGGCGGCGGCGTACACGCGCGCGGGGACCATCACCGAGCCGTCCGCCTTCGCCAGCGCGGCCACCGGCCGTACGAGGTGGCGGCGCTGCCGGTCCATCAGCAGGTCGGCCAGGCGGGCCGGGTGCGCGTCCAGGACCTGCCGGGCGCCGTACCCGGTGAAGTGGTCCGCGCTGCCCGCCGCGAGCCGCGCGCGGTGCCGGGCGGCCGAGACCAGACTGGGGCCGGGTTCATCCGTCAGCGGGCCGTCCAGCTCGGCGTACGGCAGGGTCTCCTCGGCGCCGGTGACGACGACGTGGTGCAGGCGCGGGTTGGCGGCGAGGGCACCGGCCCGCTCCAGCTCGGCCTCGCGCCCGCCCACGGCCAGGTCGTTGAAGGTCACAGCCAGCAGCCGCTCCCCCGCGCCGGTGCCGTGCCCGAGGACGGTGCCCGGCATGCCGGGCAGCCCGGCCGCGAGCAGCGCCAGCGTCCCCGAGGCGGGCCCGCCGGACAGGTCGGCGCCGATGCCGGGGACGGGCATCCCGCGCGCGGCACGCCGCTCGGCGGGACCCATGCCGGGCACCGGGCCCGGGTCGATGTCGGGCACGTGCCGGGGCGCGGACAGCCGGGCCCGTACGGCGTCGACGAGCGCGTCCCGTACGGCGTCCACGGCGTTGTCCGGGTCGGCCGGGGGCGCCGCCACCGCGAGCGAGGCGACGGGTTCGTACCCGGCGATCTCCCGGGCCCCGGTGCGCAGGATCAGCGCGTGCCCCGGCGGGATGCGCCGCACGCCGTCGTACGGCGTGGAGTCGTGCACCGCGGCCGGTACGTCGGGGGCGGCGAGCAGCGCGGCGAGGTGCCCGAAGTCGAGGTTGGCCTCGATGAGGTCGGCCAGCGGCAGCGCGGCCGTGGCGTAGGCGGTGCCGCCCGCCCACGGGGTGTAGAACACCGGCCGGGCGCCCGCCAGATCGCCGCAGACGGTGATGCGCCGCCCCACCTGGACGACGGCGGTGTAGCTGCCGGGGTAGGCGGTCAGATGGCGAAGTGCCCCGCCGCGCGCGGTGAACAGCCCGAGTCGCAGTTCCTCGTCGCTGGCGCCGCAGATGCCGAGGACCGCGATGCGGTTCTGTTCGTCGGCCTTGATGACGCGGACCTCGTCGGGCCGCCAGTCGCCGACCGCCCACAGCGGATCGGGGTCGCCCCACAGGAGTTGGGAGCCGACCGGGTGCAGGGTCTCACCGTCGTACCCGGTGGCGCCCGCCGAACCGAGCGCACCCGTTCCCGCGGTGGTGCTGCTCCAACCCACCAACCACCGCATCGCCGCCTCCACAGGCTGTGGACAACCAGTGCACCGTACGAACTGGTTCCCCATGCTGCCACGAAGGGCGCGTCGGAGCGGGTCGGCGGCACCGCTTGCGATCCCCGGAGTGCGCCCCGCGCACCCATGGACGCCCCGGCGCGCTCACCCCACCACGCGCGCCACGAGACCGGTCCACTGCGGCCGACTACGGCTCACGGGAGACACAACTACCGCACAAGTCTCAGCAGTTGGCCATACGGCGACGGGAAGCGGATCGCCAACGGTACGACGCGAATGCGCCCCCAAACACTCCCCAAAAACTTCCAATGCGCCCTCAATTCCTATGGTGAGAGGGCTGATCACCAAGGTGCCACGGAGTCGATTTTCGGCCAAATCCTGATCGCGGCGAGCCGCCGTGATCCCCTCCGCACACGCTCCGTACATGTTCTGCGCATCACCCGCGCGGCGCGCGGTCAGGGAGGCGGACACCGCCTCCCTGACCCGTCCGCCGCCCGCGGGGATGAAGGCGGCGGTGTCCCCCAGCCCACTGGATCCAGTACAGCGGGCCGACCCACGCAGACCCATGAAAGCGCTCCCGCGATGGCCGGAGGAGAGCGCACACACAGGCGCACGGCCACACATCGGGAGCACACCGCAACCGTGCGTGCAGAGCCCGTACTCGCGTACGGACCACAATCCCGCCATCCGGAACAATGCCTCTTAACGCATGGGATGCGGCGAACTACGCTGGGTTTACGAATGCCGCGTGGTTATGCCAGCGCGGCAGCCGTCTGTGTCGAGGGGTGGCGCATGTCCAGGGAGCAACGCGGGCCGAACGAAAAACTCGGCGCCGTTCTCGCCCTCGCGGGAATCAGCAACGCAGGCCTCGCCCGACGCGTCAACGACCTTGGCGCACAGCGTGGTCTGACTCTTCGCTACGACAAGACGTCGGTGGCGCGCTGGGTGTCGAAGGGCATGGTGCCGCAGGGCGCCGCGCCCCACCTCATCGCCGCGGCCATCGGCCAGAAACTCGGCCGCCCGGTCCCGCTCCACGAGATCGGCCTGGCGGACGCGGACCCCGCGCCCGAGGTGGGCCTCGCCTTCCCCCGGGACGTCGGCCAGGCGGTCAAGTCGGCCACCGAGCTGTACCGCCTCGACCTCGCCGGACGCCGGGCGGGCTCCGGCGGCATCTGGCAGTCGCTGGCCGGGTCCTTCGCGGTGAGCGCCTACGCGACACCGGCCTCACGATGGCTCATAACCCCGGCCGACAGCTCGGTCGCGCGGGACGCGAACCCCTCGGAGGGCTCCGGCGCACCGCTCAAAGTCGGCCACAGCGACGTGCAGAAGCTACGGGAGGCCGCCGAGGACGCCAGGCGCTGGGACTCCAAGTACGGGGGCGGCGACTGGCGTTCTTCCATGGTTCCCGAATGTCTACGCGTGGAGGCGGCCCCGCTCCTCCTCGGCTCCTACTCCGACGAGGTCGGCCGGGCCCTCTTCGGCGCCTCCGCCGAACTGACCCGGCTCGCGGGCTGGATGGCCTTCGACACCGGCCAGCAGGAGGCGGCCCAGCGCTACTACATCCAGGCCCTGCGCCTGGCCCGCGCGGCTGCCGACGTCCCCCTGGGGGGCTACGTCCTGGCATCGATGTCGCTCCAGGCGACGTACCGGGGCTTCGGCGACGAGGGCGTGGACCTCGCCCAGGCCGCCCTGGAACGCAACCGCGGCCTGGCGACCGCCCGCACCATGAGCTTCTTCCGCCTGGTCGAGGCGAGGGCACACGCGCGCGCGGGAGACGCCCAGGCGGCCGGAGCCGCCCTCAAGGCGGCCGAGGGCTGGCTGGAACGGGCCCGCCCCGGCGACAGCGACCCCTCCTGGCTCGGCTTCTACTCCTACGACCGCTTCGCCGCCGACGCCGCCGAGTGCTACCGCGACCTGAAGGCGCCCCGCCAGGTCCGCCGCTTCACCGAGCAGGCGCTCTCCAAGCCCACGGAGGAGTTCGTCCGCTCGCACGGCCTGCGCCTGGTGGTCTCGGCGGTCGCCGAACTGGAGTCGGGCAACCTGGACGCCGCCTGCGAGCAGGGCGTACGCGCGGTGGAGGTCGCCGGACGCATCTCCTCCGCCCGCACCACGGAGTACGTGAAGGACCTGCTCCACCGCCTGGAGCCGTACGGCGACGAACCACGCGTGGTGGAACTCCGCGAACGGGCGCGTCCCCTGCTGATGGCTCCCGCCTGACCGCTCACGCGGCCGGACCTCCCGCCGGGGGTTTGAAGGCGTTGTCAGTGGCGCAGTGCACTATCGAAGCGGGAGGTGGTGCAGGTGGGCCCGGCGCTTGTCCATGACTGTGACGTGCTGGTGATCGGCGGTGGAATCGTCGGCCTGTCGACGGCGTACGCGATCACCCGCGCCGCGCCCGGCACCCGCGTGACGGTCCTGGAGAAGGAGCAGGCCCCCGCCCGCCACCAGACCGGCCGCAACAGCGGGGTCATCCACAGCGGCATCTACTACCGCCCCGGCTCCCTCAAGGCACGCTACGCGGTCCGGGGCGCCGCCGAGCTGGTCAAGTTCTGCGCGGAGTACGACATCGCGCACGCCGTCACCGGCAAGCTGATCGTCGCCACCGACCGCACCGAGCTGCCCCGCCTGCACGCCCTCGTCCAGCGCGGCCGGGAGAACGGCATCCCGGTCCGCGAACTCGGCGCCGCGCAGATCGCCGAGTACGAGCCCGCCGTGCGGGGCCTCGCCGCCATCCGCGTCGGCACGACCGGCGTCTGCGACTTCGTGGGCGTCGCCCGCCAGCTCGCCGACGCCTCCGGCGCGGAGATCCGCTACGGCGCGCGGGTCGTCCGTATCGACCGCCGACCCGCCCTGGGAGTCGCCGTGCGCACGGCGGACGGCACGGTGCTGCGCGCCCGCGCGCTGGTGAACTGCGCGGGCCTGCACTGCGACGAGGTGGCCCGGCTGGCGGGCGACGACCCCGGTATGCGGGTCGTCCCGTTCCGTGGGGAGTACTACACCCTCAACCGTCCTGACCTGGTAAGAGGCCTGGTGTACCCGGTCCCGGACCCGGCGTTCCCCTTCCTCGGCGTCCACCTCACCCGGGGCATCGACGGCTCGGTCCACGTCGGCCCCAACGCCGTACCGGCCCTCGCCCGCGAGGGCTACCACTGGGGCAGGCTCAGCCCCCGCGACCTGCGCGGCACGCTGGCCTACCCCGGCTCGTGGCACATGGCCCGGCGGCACTGGCGCCACGGCGCGGGGGAGCTGCGGCGGTCGCTGTCCAAGGGCGCCTTCGTCCAGGCCGTGCGGCGTCTGCTGCCGGACGTCAGCGGGGCCGACCTGACGCCCGCGGCGGCCGGGGTGCGGGCGCAGGCCGTCCTGCCGGACGGCACCCTCGTCGACGACTTCCTCATCCGCGAGGCGCCGAGGACCGTCCACGTCCTCAACGCTCCGTCCCCCGCGGCGACGGCGTCCCTGCCGATCGGGCGGGAGGTGGCCCGGAGGGTGTTGGGGGTACTGGGGTGAGTGGGGAACCGGTGCGTGTGCGGACCAAGGGCGGGTCGCGCAGCCCGGCGCTCGCGGTGGGCCAGCGCCCACCGGACACAAGCAGGCCGCCGCAGGCTACCCGGCACGTAAAATCAGGTGCATTGTGTCTGAGTCGTTGAGTGAGCACCCTGTGTCCCGGCCCCAGCCCCAGCCCCCGCGAGCGAAGGGTGAGCCGCGGTTTCCGGATGGGCCCATGGCCGATCCGGCGGGGTCGCACTTCGAGCGGCGGATTCGTAGCTTCCAGCCGCGGCGGAGCCGGGTGACCGCCGGGCAGGCGGAGGCGTTGCAGCGGCTGTGGCCCCAGTGGGGGCTCGACATCGACGGGCACCGGGTGCTCGGCCTCCCCGAGATGTTCGGGAACGCCAACCCCGTCGCCCTGGAGATCGGCTTCGGCATGGGTGAGGCCACCGCGCAGATGGCCGCCGCCGACCCCGGCACCAACATCCTCGCCGTGGACGTCCACACCCCCGGGCAGGGGAACCTCCTCAACCTCGCCGAGCGCAACGGTCTCACCAACATCCGCGTGGGCAACGGCGACGCCATCATCCTGCTCCGCGAGATGCTCGCCCCCGACTCCCTCGACGCCCTGCGCGTCTACTTCCCCGACCCCTGGCCCAAGAAGCGGCACCACAAGCGCCGCCTGATCCAGCCGGACTTCCTCACCCTCGCCGCCACCCGCCTCAAGCCCGGCGCGATCGTGCACTGCGCCACCGACTGGGAGCCGTACGCCGAGCAGATGCTCGACGTCCTCACCGCCCACCCCGCCTTCGAGAACACCCAGCCGGACGGCGGCTTCGCCCCACGCCCCGCCAACCGCCCGCTCACCCGTTTCGAGGGCCAGGGGCTGGACAAGGGGCATGTCGTGAACGACCTGCTCTTCCGTCGCGTACCGCGCCTACTGCACACTGACCAACCCCCCACCGGCGCCTGAGCACCACGAACGACGCCTCTTCCCCGTTAGGGTCGATGCCGTGGCCACCAGTCCCCCGTACGCAACGTACTCAACGTACACACCGTACGAAACACACCCACCGTACGCAGCCCACCGGCACCCCCACTGGTGGCAACGCGCCTGGGTCCGCTACGGCGCCCTGGTCACCCTCCTCGCCCTCTCCGGCCTGGTCATCCTCGCCCTGGTCCGCAAGGAGACCGGCACCGAGGGCTTCCTGGTCGGACTGGGCCTCGCGGTCCTTCCCGTCCCCCTGCTCGTCGCCGCGTTCCGCTGGCTCGACCGCGTCGCCCCCGGCCCCTGGCGCAACCTGGTGTTCGCCTTTGCCTGGGGCGCCTGCGCCGCCGCCCTGATAGCGATCGTCGCCAACAGCTTCGCCACCCGCTGGATAGCCACGGCCACCGCCGACCCGGCGAGCGCGGACACCCTCGGGGCGACCGTGATAGCGCCGGTCGTGGAGGAGTCCGCGAAGGCCGCCGCCGTACTGCTGGTCTTCCTCTTCCGGCGCCGCGACTTCGCCGGGATCGTCGACGGCGTCGTCATAGCCGGTGTCACCGCCACCGGCTTCGCCTTCACCGAGAACATCCTCTACCTCGGCACCGCCTTCGGCACCGACCAGCTCACCGGCGGCAGCGGCATCGCCTCCGTCACCGCCGCGACCTTCTTCGTGCGCATCGTCATGTCGCCCTTCGCGCACCCCCTGTTCACCGTCCTGACCGGCATCGGCTTCGGTATCGCCGCGCTCTCCGCCGACCGCCAGCGCCTGCGCCGCGTCCTGCTCCCCCTGTCGGGACTGCTGCTCGCCATGGGCCTGCACGCGCTGTGGAACGGCTCGGCGTCCTTCGGACCGTACGGCTTCTTCGCCGTGTACGGCATGTTCATGGTCCCCGCGTTCGGCCTGCTGACCTGGCTGGCCATCTGGACCCGACAGCGCGAACTGCGCACCGTACGCGAGGAACTGCCCGCCTACGCCGCCGCGGGCTGGCTCACCCCGGCCGAGCCCTACGCCCTCGGCTCCCTGCGCGCCCGCCGCCTGGCCCGCGAGTACGCCGGACACCACCTCGGCAGACCGGCGGCACGGGCGGTGGCACAGTACGAGGCCTACGCGACCGCACTCGCGTTCCTCCGGCACCGGGGCCGCCGGGGCCGGGCCGGGGCGGACTTCGTCGTACGGGAACAGGAACTCCTGCACGAGCTGTGGAACCGCCGGGAGGTCGCCCGCCCGGCCCTGGACCACGCGGCCCGGATGACGGCGCCCCCGGTGCCGGTGTACGGCTGGGCACCAGCGCCGCCGTATCCGGCGTACAACCCGTATCAGTACTGAGCGCTGTGGATCAGCGCTGATCGCTACGGATCAGTAGGGAACGCTACGGACGCGACGCCTCCGTAAGCCTCCCCACCTCCGCCTCCGTCAGCCGCAGCTCCCCCACCCCCAGCAGCGCGGGCAGTTGCTCCACCGTCCGCGCGGACGCGATCGGCGCGGCGACCGTCGGCTGCTCGGCGAGCCAGGCGAGGGCGACCGTGGCGACGGGGACGTCGTGGGCGGCGGCGATGTCGTCGAGGGCGGCGAGCACGTCACGGCCGCGCCCGGTGTCCAGGTGCTTGCCCGCCCCCGCGGCCCGTGCGCTGTCGACCGTCGTGCCGGGCCGGTACTTCCCGGTGAGGAACCCGGCGGCCAGCGCGGCGTACGGCACGGCCGCGAGGCCCGCCGCACCGGCCAGGTCCCGCAGCTCACCCTCGTAGGTGTCGCGGGAGACGAGGTTGTACCGCGGCTGGAGGGCCACGTACCGGGCGAAGCCCTCGCGCTCGGAGAAGGCCAGGGACTCCCTCAGCCGCGCCGCGGAGATGTTGGAGGCGCCGATGTACCGCACCTTGCCCGCGCGCACCAGACCGTCCAGCGCGCTGATGATCTCCTCGACCGGTACCTCGGGCTTGTCGAAGTGGGTGTAGTAGAGGTCGATGTGGTCGGTGCCCAGGCGGCGCAGCGACGCGTCGGCGGCGGCCTTGATGGTGGCCGCGGTGAGCCCCTGGTACTCGGGGTGCTGGCTGACCTTGGTCGCGACGATGACGTCCGCGCGGTTGCCGCGGGCCCGCAGCCAGCGGCCGATGATCGTCTCCGACTCGCCGCCGTGGTTGCCCTCGGCCCATGCCGAGTAGGAGTCGGCGGTGTCGACGAAGTTGCCGCCCGCGGCCGTGTAGGCGTCGAGGACGGCGAAGGAGGTGGCCTCGTCGGCGGTCCAGCCGAAGACGTTGCCGCCGAGGGCGAGCGGGAAGACCTCCAGGTCGGAGGGGCCGAGCTTGCGCACAGGGAGAGGAGTCATGCCCTGCTTCAACGCGCCTGCCGGAGAAGGGTATTCCGGACAACCGAAACCGGCAGCCCTGACGTCGGGGGGTTGCCGTCAGGACCGCCGGGGTTCGGGTTCGCGTTCGGGAGAGGCCCTCAGCTCTCCACAGGCAGGGGCGTGAGCCCCACGCTCAGGGCGTGAGTCCCTTGCTCAGGGCGTGAGTCCCTTGCTCTGGAGCCAGGCCAGCGGGTCGAGCCCGCCGCCTCCGCCCGCGGTGTGGACCTCGAAGTGCAGGTGCGGCCCGGTCACGTTGCCCGTGGCGCCCACGCGCCCGATGACATCCCCGGTGGTGACCTTCTGGCCGACGCTGACGCTGATCGACGACTGGTGGGCGTACCAGATCTCGGTGCCGTCATCGAGGGTCAGCACGGTCTTGTAGCCGTAGGAGCCGTCCCATCCGGCCTGCGTGATCGTGCCGCTGTGGACCGCCTTGATGAGCGTGCCGGTGGGCGCGGCGAAGTCCAGGCCGGTGTGGTAGCCGGAGGACCACATGGCACCGGCCTGACCGTAGGTGGAGGTGATCGTGTACGAGGAGGTCGGCAGCGTGAACTGCCGGGCCAGCTCGGCGAGCCGCTCGGCCTCGGCCTTCTTGCGGGCCTCCTCCTCCGCGGCGGCCTTCTCGGCGGCGGCCTTGGCCGCGGCCTCCTTCTCCGCCTTCTCGGCGGCTTCGGCGGCGGCCTTCGCGGCGGCGGCCTCGGCGGCCTGCTGCGCCTTGGTGTCGACCTGGTCCTGCTGCTGCTCGGCCTGGGCCATGATGCGGGCGCGCAGGGCCTCACCGGCGTCGGTGGTGCCGTCGGCGGTGTCCGTGGTGATGACGCCGACGCCGCTGAGCGGGGCGGCGGCGCCCTGGACCTCGGCGGCGCTGCCGGTGTCGTCGGCGCCCTCGTCGTCGTCCGAGAAGGGCGAGCCCACGGAGGGCAGGTCGGGCATCGAGATGGAGACCGGCGGCTTGCCGGTCTGCGCGGTGGCCATGCCGCCCGCGCCGACGGCGGCTATGACACCGACGCCGAGAACGGTGGAGCTGCGGGCGAGCCCACCGCCGCGCTGCTTGGTGACGCGATGCCGGCCGCGAACGGGGCGGATGGACTCCGCGGTGGGGTTCCACTCCTCCCAGGGGCCCTCGTCGGTGCGGTCGCCGCCGTAGACGACGGTGTCGTCGGAGCTGGAGCGCTGGGCGGGCACGAAGGGGGCGGTGGGTGTGCCAGGCCGGTTGGACGCCACGTAGGCGTACTCCTTCCTTCCTTCTTCGCCTACCGGGTTAGCTGACGGGTTCGGAGCAGGAAGGTCTCCTACGCGCGTAAACCATCCGTACTTCTACGGCGGCTGACGCGCGATTCACCCCAGGGTGGTGGTTCCCCGGTTCCCTCGCGGGATTCGGCGCGTGAGCACGGAGCCGTCTCTTGTGACGGCTGGGACGACCGCGCTGCGTTATCGGACGTTAATAGAACCGGGGGCTGAATTCCAAGCCGTTCCTCTTGATCATTACCGATTGATGAGGGGACGTACACGGCCATGAACGGCGAAATTCGGGCGAGTTGACACAGGATGAGCGTGAAACTGAGGGGTCGTCAGTTCTGACCGTGTGTCAGTTGTTATGCGGAGGGCGTTCGTCCGGTCACTTTTCGTGAGGGTGGGGTGAGGGGTACGGAAAACACTCAGGGCCGGAATCCATGAACTGGATTCCGGCCCTGAGCCTTCAGTAGCGGGGACAGGATTTGAACCTGCGACCTCTGGGTTATGAGCCCAGCGAGCTACCGAGCTGCTCCACCCCGCGTCGTTGACTCCAGTGTACGCCATCCGCGGGGTGCTCAGCACACACGTCTATCCGGGGTTGTTCGCGTGAGTGAGCGTCTCCCAGGAGGCCAGGCGGTCGTCGGTGCCCGCGGGGCGGGTCCGGCGGGCCAGGTCACGGGCGGCGGGGGGCGCGGTGTCGTCCAGGCGGTGGTCCAGGTGGTTGAGGACGACCTCCAGGTGGGGGCCCATGTTCCGGTCGGCCTCGCCGCCGCACAGCCAGGCGGGGGTGGTGCCGCCGCGCTGGTGGCGGGCGTGCAGGGCGAGGGTGGCTTTGAGGCGGTCCTTGACCTCGGTGTAGAGGTCGACGCCCTGGTGCCACGCGGTCTCGGCAATGTGGGCGGTCGCCGCGAGGGAGTAGCCGACGTGGCGGAAGTCACGGCAGGTCTCCTGGGCGAGGCCGTCCTTGTACGTCCTCTGCTTGAACCAGTACGAGGTGATCTCGGCCGGGGTGTTGATCGTGCCGCCCTTCGGTGCGCGGGGGCGGGGGCCGTCCTTCTCCAGGTAGAAGTAGGCGGGGACGCGTTCGCGGAAGCGGGCCAGGGCGTCGTCGAAGGTCTGGTGGTCGTCCAGGAAGACGGCGATCGAGATGGCCGCGTCGGTCATGGCGAGGTCCCAGTTGCCGTTGAAGTCGGGGACCCGGGCGGTGACCTCGGGGAGGTGGGCGGTGCGGAGCATGGCCTCGAAGCGGCGTACGCGGTCGGGGGGCCAGGTGGAGCCGGGGGTGTGCCGGATGATCTCCGCGGCGCGGGCCCAGGTGGCGCCGGACCAGGCCGACTGGAGGGCGGCGTTGCCGCCGGTGTGCCGTTTCAGCTTGGCGGACCAGGCGTCCATGATGGCGGTGGCCTTGGCGGCGTGCCGCTGTCTGCCGGTGACGGTGAAGAGGAGGGCCTGGGTGTAGGCGGCGATGGCGTCGCGGCGCTCGGCCCGGCAGGCGGGGCTCGGTCGGCCGTTGGTGGGGCAGGCGACGGTCTCGTAGGGCTTGGCGGTGTGGCGGTACGAGCCGTACGCGCTGTCGCGCATGTCCAGGTAGGCCTTCAGCCAGGGCTGTTTGCCCGCGGTGACGTTCTCCCGGACGGCCTTGAGCTGGGCCTTGCTGAGCAGCACGCCGGGGTGGGTGAACTCGGCGTCGGCGGGGAGGGCCCGTGTCATGGTCCGGGACCGGGGTTCCAGGCTGCCGCAGCCGCCGAGCAGTCCGGCCGTGAGGGCCGCGACGACCCCCAGGGTGCCGTATCGCCCCATCGATCTCACTGGCCACCACCTCCGCATGTGCGCCAACCAGGCTCGTTTGCAGCGTGACCCGTCGGTTGGGGGTGCGCAGGTTGTGTTGGTCCAGATGCGTGCCTGGTGGGGCCGGAGAGGGCGCGCCGTCGGCGCCTCCGTCGTAGGACTCAGCCCACCAGATGCCGGTTGGGCGCCACCGCCGCCTCCTCCAGTTCGGGCAGTACGACCACCTGCGCCCCCTCCGACGCCAGTACGCCGCTCCCGTCCGCCCCGGCGACGAAGGTGTCCGGCTCGCGCCACGCGGTGACCACCCTCCGTACCCCCGCGTCGAGGATCAGCCGCGCGCAGGGCCGAGGGCGGGACGCGCGGCGGGCGCAGGGTTCCAGGCTGCTGTAGACGGTCGCGCCGGACAGCCGGGCGGCGTCCGCCGTGGCGACCTTGGCGAGGGCGGCCTCCTCGGCGTGGACGACGGGATCGCCGTGCTCCCGGGAGTGGCCGCGGGCCAGTTCGGTGCCGTCTGCCGCGACGACGACCGCGCCGACGCTGAAGGCGGTCTCGGACGGCGGGCAGTGCGTCGCCAGTTGGCAGGCGAGGCGCAGCCAGTGGCGGTCGGCGGCGGAGGGGAGGCTTCCGGTGCCGGGGGCGGTGGGCTCGTAGCGCATGAGGACGGTGTCGCCGACGGGGCGGGTTTCCAGGAGCCGGAGTCGGCCGTCCTGGAAGTGGCCGGGGCCGAAGAGGCGGGGGGCGGCCGGGTCGCCGACGAACAGGGGGGCGAGGGCGAGCTGGAGTTCGTCGGCGAGGCCCTGCTGGAGGAGTTGGGTGTGGACCGTGCCGCCGCCCTCCACCATGAGGCGGCGGACGCCCCGTACGTCGTGCAGGTGGGTGAGGAGGGTCCGCCAGTCGAGGTCCGGGCCGAGGGGGACGACGTCGGTGGTGGTGGGGAGGGCCGGGGCCCGTTCGGCGCCCTGGTCCGTCGTATAGAGGACCTTGTCGCCGCCCGTGTGCCAGAAGCGGGCGGCCGGATCGAGGTCGCCGGAGCCGCTGACGGCGACCTTGAGGGGGTATTCCGGTCGCCCGGCGGACCGTCGGGCGGCGCGGCGGTCGGGGGAGTTGACGAGGAGGCGGGGGTTGTCGGCGCGGATCGTTCCGGCGCCGATCAGGATGGCGTCGACGGACGCCCGTACCTCGTCGACGCGGTCGAAGTCGGCGGGGGAGGACAGGAGGAGCCGGTCGGGGCCGGTGTCGTCGAGGTAGCCGTCCAGGGAGACGGCGGCGGACAGCAGGACGTGGGGGAGGGGCATCGACGCTCTCCGGCTGGTTCAAGTTTTAAGCAAAACTACACTGGTCCCATGACGACTCGCTGGCTCTCCCCCGACGAGCAACGCGCCTGGCGCGCCTACATGGCCGCGACCCATCTGCTGGAGGACACCATTGACCGCCAGTTGCAGCAGGACGCGGGCATGCCGCACCTCTACTACTCCATCCTGGTCCATCTCTCGGAGGCGCCGGAGCGACGGCTGCGGATGACCGACCTGGCGGAGCGGCTGAAGATCACTCGCAGTCGGCTGACGTATGCCGTGGCGCGGCTGGAGCGCGACGGGCTGGTGCGCCGTGAGGGGTGTACGTCCGACCGGCGGGGGAGCCTCGCGCTGCTGACGGAGGAGGGGATGGACGTGCTGGAGCGGGCCGCGCCCGGGCATGTGGAGACCGTGCGCGGTGTTCTCTTCGATCAGCTGGGGGCGGAGCAGGTCGCTCAGCTGGAGGAGATCTGCTCCCGCATCGTGCGGGGGTTGCAGGGGGACGGCGGTGAGGCCGGGTGCGCGTCCGTGGATCTGCCGTGGCTGCGGCGGTCCACGCCGTGCAAGTGACGAACCCGGCGACCCCGATCCAGTTGCTTCAAAGTTCAAGCATAGGTAGTGTCATCCGTCGTCGCTTGTGATTCAGATTTGAAGCACTGGAGTCGCCGTATGTCACCAGCCCCCTCCGCGTCCCCGCGTGCCCGTGTCCGGGTGCCGCTGCGCTTTCCCGACGGGTTCTCCGTCGACGCCGAACTCGTCACCTTCCACGGGCTGGCCGACGGGCTCGAGCACCTCGCCGTCGTCCTCGGCGATCCCGGCCCCGTCCCCCTCGTACGCCTGCACTCCGAGTGCCTGACCGGCGACGTCTTCGGCTCCGCGCGCTGCGACTGCGGTCCCCAGCTGCGTGAGGCCGTCGAACGCGTCGCCGACCGCGGCGGCGTCCTGCTCTACCTCCGCCAGGAGGGCCGCGGCATCGGTCTCTACAACAAGCTCGACGCGTACGCCCTCCAGGACCAGGGGCTCGACACCTACGAGGCGAACGCCGCGCTCGGGCTGCCCGAGGACGCCCGCGACTACACGGCCGCCGCGCAGATGCTGGGGGCCCTCGGCGTCGGCGCGCTCGACCTGCTGTCCAACAACCCCGACAAGGCCGAGCAGTTGCGCACGTGGGGCGTGGACGTGCGGAAGCGGGTGCCCACCGGGGTCTTCGCCACCGACCACAACGTGCGGTACCTGCGCGCCAAGGTGCTGCACACCCAGCACACCCTGCCGCTCACCGAGCTGTCCGCCAGCTGAGTCCCGCCCTCACCAGGACTCCTCCGCGCGGGCGGACACGGTTTGGGCGCGCAGGCGCAGGGCCAGGAGCGGGAAGACCAGTACGGAGACCATGGCGGCGCCGACCAGTGCGGCGGCCTCCCCCGCGTCGATCACCCTGTCGTCCAGGCCGATGGTGGTGATGGCGACGACCAGGGGGAGGCAGGTGGAGCCGTAGAGGGCGAGGGCGGCGCGGTCGCGGCGGGGCCGCAGGGGTGGCGCCAGGAGGTACAGGGGCCCGCCTCTGACCAGGAGGAAAAGCAGCAGGAACGCCGGGAGCAGGGCCAGCGGGCGGCCGTCGTCGAGGAGCGCGGACAGGTCGAAGTCGATGCCCGTGACGACGAAGAACACCGGTACGAGGAAGCCGAAGCCCATCGCCTCGATACGGCCCATGACCTCGCCGCTGCTGTCGGGCGCGGCACCCAGGAGGACGAGCCTGCTGATCACTCCCGCGGCGAAGGCGCCCAGCAGGACGTCCAGGCCGAAGACGTGCGAGAGGCCGAGCATCGCGGCGAGGACGAGCATGACGTAGCGCACCGCGAACTGGCCGCTGCTGTGCAGGGTCTGGGCGATCAGCCGGGAGAACCAGGGCGGGCGGGGCCGCAGGGCCAGGACGATCGCGGCGGCGGTGATGACCGCGAAGCCCAGCAGCAGGACCGTGGAACGGCCGGGCTCCCGGCCGCTGAGCAGCAGCGCCATCGCGATGATCGGCCCGAACTCGCCGACGGCACCGAAGGCCAGCACCACCGTGCCGAACGGGCCGCGCAGATCCCCCGAGTCGCGCAGGATCGGCAGGACCGTGCCCAGGGCGGTACTGGTGAGCGCGGTGCCGATGACGAAGCTCTTGGTGGTCTCGCCGCCGGTGAGCGCGAAGGCGATGCCCAGACCGGCGGCGAGGGTGACCAGCCACGCCCCGACCGCGCGGCGCAGCGTCGCCCCGCGTACGGCCGCGAAGTCGATCTCGTAGCCCGCGAGGAAGATGAGCATGGTCAGCCCGAGGTCGGACAGCCCTTCGACGAACCGGTCCTGTTCCGCCCACCCCAGCGCGTCCGGGCCCACAACGATGCCGAGCACGATCTCGAAGATGACGAGCGGCACCGGTACCCACCGGGTCACCCCGTACGCCAGCAGGGGCGCGAGCACCGCGATGGCCATGATCAGGATGAGCGTCCCCGGCTCCGTCATGTCCGGTATCCAACTCGTACGCCGCCCCGCCGCCCTCCCTTCGCCGAGCCGCTCCCCCTCACCGCCACCCGAACGGCGCACACCCGCTGGCCGCGCCCCGCCACCGCGCCGAGAGTCGAAGGACCCGCGGTCCGCGCCCTCCGCGCCGTCCGCCCTGGAGGGAGACCCACATGACCCAGACGACCAGCCCCACGCCGCCACCGTCCGCCCCCAGAACCGGCTGGGCCGCGGGCGGCACCCTCTTCGCCGGGATCCTGCTGTTCATCCAGGGCGTCATCGACATCCTGCAAGGCATCGCCGCCATCGCCAAGGACGACGTCTACGCCCATATCGGCGACTACGTCTTCGAGTTCAGCCTCACCGCCTGGGGCTGGATCCACCTCGTGCTCGGCGTCGTCCTCGTCATCGTCGGCTGGGGCCTCGTCAGCGGCCCGGCCCCGTGGGCCCGCGCCTCCGGCATGGCCCTCGCCGCCCTGAGCGTCGTGGCGAACTTCCTCTATCTGCCCTACCAGCCCTGGTGGGCCATCGTCGGCATCGCCATCGGCACCTTCGTCATCTGGTCCCTGGCCCAGCCGCCGTCGCCCAGAACGCGTTGAGCCCCGGTCCGGGGTCTTCCGAACCGGGGCTCAGGGGTAGGCCCTGTGGGACTCGAACCCACAACCAATGGATTAAAAGTCCTGGCCAAAGCTTGTTGAGTGGTTCTGGACGCTGGTTCGGTGTCCGGAACCACCTGGTCAGAGCATGTGCGCCGTGGGTGCCCATCCGCCGCTCGGCGGGTTGTGCCACACCGTCCGCTCACGCATCGCTCACGCAGAAGATGCTACTGACCAGCACGTTCACCCCTGCTGCCTTCACACCCTAGGGAATAACTCCCTTGAGGTGTCAGTCCATTTGCAGCCGCCCGAGGCTGAGCCTTTGATGTTCAGCTCCGAGGAGAAGGCCCGCCTCATACGCTGCGACTCAGACGTGGAGGCGCAGAGCTCTAGGCACTGTCCGGCGGATCACTGGCGGAGCCAGAGCCGGATCGCCGCCGCGGTAACGGTGCCGTGGAAGACGTAGGCCCGCTTGTCGTAACGGGTCGCGACCGCGCGGGAGTTCTTGAGCCGGTTGATGGTCCGCTCGACCTCGTTGCGGCGCCGGTAGCGGTCGGGGTCGAAGCCGACGGGCCTTCCGCCCTCGCTGCCTCGGCGCCGGCGGTTGGCCCGCTGGTCCTTCGGTTCGGGGATCGTGTGCTGGATGTGGCGTCTTCGCAGGTAGCGGCGATTGCGGCGGGAGCTGTATGCCCTTGTCGCCGCTGACGTGGTTGGGCCGGGTTCGGGGTCGTCCGCCCAGCGGCCGGGGGACCCGGATCCGGTCCAGGACCTCGACCAGCTGTGGGGCGTCGCCCCATTGGCCCGGTGTGAGCAGGAGGGCCATGGGGCGGCAGCCGCCTTCACCGGCGAGGTGGATCTTGCAGGTCAGGCCGCCCCGGGACCGTCCGAGTCCCTCGTCGGGGCGGTGGTGCCGGGGCGTCGTCCTTTTTTCGGGACCCGCGGCCGGGCCTTGTGGACGCCGGCCGCGTGCTGGTGGGCCCGGCAGGACGTCGAGTCGACGCCGACCATCGACCAGTCGATCCGGCCCGCGAGGTCGGCGTTGGCCTGGACCGCGTGCAGGATGCGGTCCCAGGTTCCGTCCGCCGACCAGCGGCGATGCCGTTCGTAGACGGTCTTCCACGAGCCATAACGTTCCGGCAGATCACGCCACGGGACACCGGTCCGGACCCGGAACAGGATCCCGTTGACCACGGTGCGGTGGTCATTCCACCAGCCACCGCGGCCGCCCAGAGACGGCAGATATGGCTCCAGAAACGAACACTCGCGATTCGTCAGACCCCCCCGACCCATGACCGGCCCAACGAGCGACCAGTCAGAAGGTCACATGATCCGCCGGACAGGCCCTAGTCTCAGTGTGTCCGCGATCACGCTCGGGGCGGAGCGTGGGTGCTGGTCATCGTCTGAAGGTCGCTGCTGCCTGCCCTACCGGACTCCCGAAATGTCAGTGCTCTCCTCCATAATCGGGGCACCGTCTTCAACGAAGGACCTCATCTCTGTGACGATCACCCAGCACGAGCTCGAAGCCCGGCTGTGGGACGCCGCGAACGCGCTCCGCGGCCCTGTCGACCCGGCTGACTTCAAGACCTACGTCTTCCCGATGCTGTTCTGGAAGTGGATCAGCGACACTTGGGTCCACGAGCACGACGCGGCATTCGAGGAATACGGCGACGACCTCGACGACGAGATCGAGGCCGACTTCCACCGGTTTGAGTTGCCCCCGGGCACGCTGTGGAGCGAGGTCACCGAGAAGGTCACCAACCTCGGTGCGGAGATCGCGAAGACCTTCCAGCGAATCGAAATGGCCAACCCCCGCTCACTCGCCGGCGTCTTCGGCGACGCCTCGTGGGGCAACCAGGAGCGCATCCCGGAGTCGGCCCTGCTGGGGCTCATTCAAGCGTTCAACAAGATCAGGCTCGACCCGTCGACGGTGTCGCACGACCTGCTCGGCGCGGGCTACGAGTACTTGCTGAAGAACTTCGCCGACGAGTCAGGCAAGAAGGCCGGCGAGTTCTTCACACCCCGTGAGGTCGTGAACCTGCTCGTCGGGATCCTCCAGCCTGAGCCAGGCGAGTCCGTCTACGACCCGTCCTGCGGCTCCGGCGGGATGCTTGTCGCGACAATCAACCAGCTACGCGAGTCCGGCAAGGATCACCGCACGCTCAGGGCATACGGCCAGGAAATCAACCTGACGACGGCCTCGATCGCCCGGATGAACCTGTTCCTTCACGAGATCGAGGACTTCGACATCAAGCGCGGAGACACCCTCCGCGCTCCGGCATTCAAGTCCCCCAACGGTGCCGTCCGCCAGTTCGACACCGTGATCGCCAACCCGCCCTTCTCGCTGGCGAATTGGGGAGCGGAGCGCTGGTCTTCGGACCCGCGAGCCATCTGCGGCGTTCCGCCGGCGAAGAACGGCGACTACGCCTTTGTCCAGCACATGGTCTCGTCGATGGAGCCTGGGTCCGGCCGCGTCGGCGTGGTGATGCCCCACGGCGTGCTGTTCCGCGGAGGCGCGGAGGCGAATATCCGCCAGGGCCTCATCGAGAAGGACCTTCTGGAAGCCGTCGTCGGGCTGCCGCCCAACCTCTTCTACTCGACCTCGATCCCGGCGTGCCTGCTGATCTTTCGTGATCAGAAACCTGTCGACCGCAAGGAACACGTCCTATTCATCGACGGCTCGGCCCGGTTCGTCAAGGGCAAGAAGCAGAACCGTATGTCCGAGGATGACGTCAGGGCTCTCATCGAGGCGTACCAGACAGGCAACGACCCAGACGGTGAGGGCGGCGCGAACGTCCGCCTGGTGCCGTTCGAGGAGATCGAGCAGAACGGCTTCGACCTGACCATCGGCCGCTATATCAAGGTTGCTGTGGAGGAGACTGCCGATCTGGGCGCAGCGCTCGTCGCGTATGCCGATGCTCGCCAACACCGAATGAATACCGAGGCTGTCATGTTCGAGCGGCTTGCAGCGGCAGGCATCGACCTGAGCACGTTCGGGGTGCCCAGTGAGTGAGTGGGAGCGGGTCCGGCTCGGCGAGGTCGTCGCACTGGACGTCGACGCGGTCCCGATCACAGCGACGACCTCCTACGACATCGTCGGTGTCTTGAACCGCGGTCGGGGCCTGTTGCTCCGGGAACCGATTGCTGGCGATGAGACCTCGTATAAGACACTGAATCGCATCCGGCCGAACCAGATCATCTATAGCCGCTTGAAGGCGTTCGAAGGAGCGATCACCGTTGCTCCAAACGATCTGGGCGAGGTCTACGCGTCACAGGAGTTTCCCACGTTCACGTGTGGCGATCGAATGCTTCCCGAATACTTCCGACTCCTCACGACCACAAAGCGGCTGTGGGAGCAGTTGCAGGCATTGTCAACCGGCATGGGCGGCAGACGTGAACGGGTCAAACCTGCTGACTTTTTGACCATTGAAGTCGCTCTCCCCTCCTTGTCGGAGCAGTACCGCGTCGTCGACATCATGGCAGCGGTGGACGCACAGATCGAGGCATTGAAAGCGGAATTTGAGCATTGTTCTGCTTTTCTGGCCGGGCTACAAGCTGATTGGCTCAGCGAGGGCGAGGGCATGCGACTGGCGAGGCTCGATGAGATTGCGCAGATTGATGTCGGGTACGCGTACAAGAGCGCGCAATTTTCTGATTCGCCGAAGGGTATCCGGCTGCTGCGAGGCGACAATATTGCGCCAGGTCGCCTTCAGTGGGAGGGAGCGAAATACTGGCCGACCCCAGTCTCGGACGATGACCGCTACCGCCTCAAAGTAGGGGACGTGGTTGTCGGTATGGATCGCACTTGGATCAAGTCTGGCCTGAGAGTGGCTACTGTGCGGGAGCAGGACCTTCCTTGTCTGCTTGTGCAGCGAGTCGCGAGAATGCGAGCGAAAGCCGGGAATAATCAGCTTCTGATTGAGTTTCTAGTCAACTCACCCGCCTTCAAGCAAATGATTCTGAGTCATCAGACAGGGACTTCTGTCCCTCACATCAGCGGTAAGCAGATCGCTTCCTTTGAGGTCTGGGTACCCGCGGACGAACCTGGCCAAGAGCATCTGGGTAATGTCCTAGCACAAGTGCGGGAGTCTGAAGACTCAGTACTGGCCGAACTCTCACGCCTCCGCGCTCTCCGCGCCACGCTCCTGGCCTCCCTGCTGAACCAGGAAATCGAGATTCCCGAGTCATACGACGCTCTCCTCGGTGAGGTGTCTTGACATGGGTTGGACGGAAGCGAGCACCATCCAGCGCTCTCTGCTCGAGTGGGCGGAGGAGGCCGGCTGGGAGCGTCTCCAGGGGGACGAGCTACCGCGCGATGAGCATGACGTCATCGTCGAGGACTGGGCACGCGAAGCGTTGCTCGCGCTGAACCCGGAGTTGGTCGACGACCCTGAGTCGGCGGACCTCGTTCTGCATGAGCTCAATCAGGCTGTCCTCGATGCGCACAACGGTCTCGTTGCGGCGAACGAGCGGCTGACTGTGATGCTTCGTGGCGACCACTCGTTCACGACGATCGACGGTAGGCACGTGCCTCGTCGGCTGATCGACTTCAAAGACCTCAATAACAACCGCTTCGCTGTCGCTGACGAGGTTACCGTCAACGGTGCGGTCAAACCGCGCCGGTTCGACGTCGTCTACTACGTCAATGGGTTCCCGCTGGTCGTCGCCGAGACGAAGACGCCTGTGAAGTATCAGGTCTCGTGGGTCAACGCCGCGAAGGACCTTCACGACGTGTACGAAGAGGAGTACCCGAACTTCTTCGCGACGAACGTCTTCAACGTCGCCACCGAGGGCCTGGAGTTCCGGATGGCTCCGATCCGTGCGGTCCCGGACCCGGACTCCGAGATCTGGGCCCCGTGGGGGTCCACTGAGGACAACCCAAAAACCATCACGGGCCCGGCTAGAGTCGAGCGGGCCGCGCGCTTGCTGCTGAGGCCGGAGACGATCCTGCCGATCCTCAAGGACCTGGTGATGTATCGTCACGCTCGCGACGCCTCCGAGGTCGACATCAAGTTCCTGCCTCGTTACCCGCAGTTCGAGGCGGCTCTGGCGATCCAGGCCAAGGTGCTCGCAGGCCGCCCTGGCGGACTGATCTGGCATCACCAAGGATCGGGTAAGACCGAACTCATGGCGTTCGCCGCCGCCCGCTTGCTGCGCGATGACGCGGTGACGGGGAAGTTCGGGACCGCGCCGACGGTCATCGTGATCGCCGACCGTAAGGACCTGGTCCGGCAGACGGCGGAGATGTTCGAGACTGCCGGCATGCCGCGGATGTCGGTGCCCCGCAACCGGCGGGAGCTGCACGCTCTGCTGCGTAGCGGTGAGCCAGGTGTGGTCATTACGACGGTGCACAAGTTTGCTGAAGCCGGACATCTGAACAACCGGTCGAATATCGTGGTCCTCGTTGACGAGGCGCACCGCTCGCAGGAGGGGAAGCTCGGCGATGCGTGGCGCGCGGCCGTACCAAACGCCAAGTTCTTCGGTGCGACGGGTACTGCGGTCAAGGATAAGGACCGTTCAACGTTCAAGCTGTTCGGCGACCCTGACGACCCGGACTTTGTGATGTCGCGGTACACGCCGGAGCAATCCATTGCCGATGGGTTCACCAAGCCAGTGATCGTGGAGGGCCGGTCTGTCGGATTCAACCTCGACAAGGAAGCCTTGGACGAGGCATTCGACGAGCTGGCCACGGAGGAGGGTCTGGACGAGGAGGAGAAGGTTTTCCTGTCGGGGAAGGCTTCTCACATCGAGACGATCCTCTCTAACCCTGAGCGCGTGGCTGCTGTGTGCGCCGACATCGTTGATCACTTCCTTACCTATGTCGCGCCCCTGGGGCAGAAGGCTCAGGTCGTGGCCTACAACCAGCGCCTTGTGATCGCTTACACCATGGCCATCGAGGCCGAGCTGGAGCGCCGTGCTGCAGTCATGCCGGACGGACGGCTCCGTGAGGTCGGTGTGGTGATGCACGTCGCCGACAGTAAGGAGACCCCCAAGGAGCACAAGAAGCACCTGCTCACTCCGGAGCAGGAGGAGGCGCTCAAGCGCCGCTTCAAGAAGGTCGATGACCCGATGTCGTTCATCGTCGTCACCGCGAAGTGGATGACCGGCTTCAACGCGCCCATCGAAGGCGTGCTGTATCTCGACAAGCCCGCCAAGGACACGAACCTATTCCAGACGATCACGCGGCCCAACCGTCCGTGGAAGAATCCTGTCACCGGTCAGCGCAAGGACTTCGGGCGCGTCGTCGATTACATCGGGCTCGCGAAGGCCATCGGCAAGGCCGTCGCCGGCCCGAAGGCGAAGGACGACGAAGAGGACGAGCTCAATGTCACCGACGCCTCCAAGCTGGCGGGGAAGTTCGTCGCCGACCTCACCCGTCTGCTGCATCTGTTCAACGGCATCGACACCCGTGACTCGTCGTTCGAGTCGCTCACCGAGGCCCATGAACGGATCCCCGAGGGAGGCGCGCAGCGCACCGAGTTCATCGAGACCTACGTTGCGCTGCAGACGGTGTGGGAGTTCCTGGACCCGCACCCTATGCTCCAACCATTCAAGAGGCAGTACTTCTGGCTCGCGAAGGTGTACGAGTCGATCCGGCCCAAGGACGTCTCCAAGACGTTCCTCTGGGCACGTCTCGGCGCGAAGACCACTGATCTGATTCACGGTCACATGAGCGACGTGGGCGTAAAGTCGATGCCGTCGAAGACGGTCACACTCGACGCTGCTGGCCTGGCGCTGGTGAAAAGGATCGCCGAGCAGCTAATGCTCTCTGAGCAACAGAGGCCAGAGTCGAAAGCCGATGACGTGTACCAGGAGGTCCTCGACTCCATTGAGGCGCGCCTCAGGCGTCGGCTCGCTGATACCGAGAGCCCGGCGTACCGGTCGCTGGCGGAGCGGATCGAGAAGCTCCGTGCCAAGGCGATCGAGAACGTCGAGGACTCGCTGGCGTTCCTCGAGGAAGCGCTTAAGATCGCTCAGGACGTGGTCGCCGCGGACCGGGCAGCGGAACAGGGCGACCAGGGAGTGCTCGACCGGCTAGCCGATCCGAAGCGTGGGGCACTCACTCAGATCGTCGCGGAGAACATACCGCCCGGGTTGCACAACATCGTCCCCGACATAGCCGCGCGGATCGACTCGATCGTCGTCGAAGTCGCCTATGCCGGTTGGAGTGCGAGCGACGCGGGCGACAAACGCGTTCGTCGCGAGCTACGTGCCGTCTTGAAGGAGTACAGCTTGCCGATCAAGGGCGAGCTGTTCGACCGAACGTACGAGTACGTGCGGGAGAACTATTGAACGACGTCACGACCGGGACCATCGCAAAGAGTGTCCAAGTGCTGCGTAACCCGGTCACGTTGCGGCCGATTCGCTTGTTGCAGATGACGACGTAGGTGTCTCCGCCGAGGTCAACTGCGGCTCTGACCGTTTCGTGCTTGCCGCCGTGATCGGTTCGCCGACTGAGGATCTGCTGGGTGCCGCCGGTTCCTGCGGCCGGTCCTGATGCGCGAGCCGTTCCTGGTATCGCAGCGCGGCGAGTTCTTCCTTGAACTTGTCGTAGTCCGGTACGGGCTGCAACGGCTCATGTCCGAGGTCGTATCGGCGCCGCATGTCAGCGAGCCGCGTCCGCCGAGCATCACCTTCGTCGGTGTCTTCCAGAGCCTTCTCGATCTCACGGAAGAGGATGCGGGCCTGGTCGCGGATGACACCATCTGGGTGATCGTGCAGGAAACCACGAACGAGCCGGGTGACGCGGTCTCGCTGCTGAGCGTCGTCCTCGGCGGTCCTGGCGTCGTGCAGCAGGTCGGCAAGGTGTCCGAGTAGCTGCCTGAAGTTGTCTCTGGTGGCTTCGGCTGCCTCCCTGAGCACGCTGTCCTCGTCATCTGTGGTCGTGGCGTGAAGCACCGAGACGACTTCACGCGCGAAGCCGACCTTCTCGACGTGTTCTCCGGGAAAGGCCAGGGCGAATGCCTTGACGGTCGCATCCCAGACGTGCGGCGCACCTGTCAGGCTCTGCTGGATGGTGTCGGGGGTGAGCTTGGCGGTGGCATTGCAATCGAGACCGATCACGTGCTCGGCGTAGTGGCGGGCAGCTGCCGCGGCGACCGGGAGCGCAATGAGATCTTCCGGCTCCTCGACAACCACACTGGGTTCGACGGCCAGGCGGACGTCTTTCGTCCACTGGCCGACGGAAAGGATGAACTTGGAATTGATGTAGGCCCGTCGGCCGACCGGGCTTTTACGGAGACGCGACAACGCGTCGTTGCCGGACTTGTCGCTGTCCAGCAAGACCACGCACGGTGGTTTAATCTCGTCTCGTCCTCGGGCCAGGAAGACCAGGTAGGGGATGGCGCCAGCCGATCCAGCGGGCACGATCGTGACCTCATTGAGGTTGAGCGTCTGGCTGGGGGCCGCGCCCCGGACGCGCAGATGCGAAGAGACTCCGGCGAGCAAGACCTGGTCGGCGAGCCCTTCCACAAACAGATTGGCGCCACCGATGAATGCTGTCTCGGCAACAAAGGGGCCCAGTGAGGAGCGCAGCGGCTCGTAGTGGTTCCGGCTGGCGTCCGTTACAACGCGTGTGCCTTCGTCGTGGCTGCCTTTGTCTAGTACACGGATGCGGTGCGCGGCATTGCGATTGATGAGATAGGGCGAGTGCGTCACATAGATGACTTGCCCGCCTGGGGAGGAGTCTTCCGGTCTCGCGAACTCTTCCAAGATACGCAGGAGATCCTGCTGGCCGACGCCGGACAGGTAGGCGTCAGGTTCGTCGAGCAACAGGAGCTGCTCTCGTCCGCTCGGTCGCTGGTTGGCGCGAAGCTGAACATAGTAGGAAAGGAAGTACCGTAGGCCCCGGCTCCGTTCGGCGAATGAGTACTCCGTCTCGGTGCGGTCACGAATTGTGAACGCCACTTCCCGCTCGCGTGGAGACAGAAGAAGCCGAAAGTCGCGATCCTGTGCCCACCACTTCGGGAAGTTGAGGTGTTTGGCGATGGCATCATTCATTCGCTGAATGATCGCGTTGACCTCGCCTTCACGCTCAGCAGTGAGCGCGGCGTCGAGATCACGGAACGCGGCGGGATCGATCCGCGCGACGTCAATTAGGAGGCTGCGCCCAAGCTGGAACTCCTTCTCACGGGCCTGGGCGATATCGGGATCGACTGCCCGCGGCATGAGGAAGTCGGAGATCGTGGACCACAGGGCAGGGAATTCATTCTCGGCGACCTTGGACTTGGGGAGGGAGTCCAGAAGCTGGCGACGACCCGCGCGGTCCGGGTGACCGTCGACAGGCTGCCCGGCCAGCCGGCCGATCGGCATGCTCGCAGGCAGGGCGACTTCCGTCTCCAGCCGAAACACCTGCGGGAACGTCGCGCGAAGATCCTTCTCCTCGTCGGCCGTCAGATCACGGCGCGCAGGATTGCGCGCACTGAAGACGAACGAGGTGCCGCTGCCCGAACGGACGTAGTGGAACCCGTTGGCATCGTCCCCGGAGTAGCCCAGCGACTCCATCATCTCGGCATCTTCGTCAGTCTCAGCCGAGAAGCGTCCGGCGAAATCCGAGACGCGGCGGCTCCCTTGCTCCACCGAGTACAGATCCGAGTAGCGGCAGAAGTCACGACGGTCAACGGGTTCGTCCGTCAGTAGCCTGCCCACGGCATCGAGCAGGTGGCTCTTACCCGACTCATTGGCACCGACCACTGCGGTGACGTAGGGATCGACGTCCAATCGTACGAACGGGTACCACCCGAGGCTGGTTCGTTCCCACTCCAGCGCGTTCCCCGCCCGGTGAGCCTTGCGCTCGTAGTCGAAGTTGAACGAACGGAAGAACCGGACGTAGACACGGTCCAGCTTCATCTGCTCCCCCTCGGGCGAAGTCTTGATCTCCGCATTCTGGCACCGAAGCCCGAAAATCGTGGCCACACTGTGCACGCTGTAGTGATCAAACGGAGTGCGCCGAGGCTACAGCCTTCGAAGTCGCCAAGCTGTCCTCTTTTTCCGGTGCTCCTCCATCTGGTAACGGCCCATACGACCGCAGCTTGTGCGCGCACCATGAACGCCTCGAGCCTGCCGTGGTGCAGCGCCACCGGATATGTCGCCACTGGGCCGTAGGTTCCCAGAACTCCTTCGGGAGACGGACGGCACCAGCCATCTCCACGGGCCAGACGAGCGGACGAACCACGCCCATCTCTCCCGCCACTGGCCAGATTTCATACCCATCTACCCCGAACCAACCGGCTACGTTCGGAAAGCGGACAGCGTCAAGGCCAGCGGGTGCCGCGAATCATCACGGTGAGGACCGGTGAGGCCGGTGACGGCTGGCTCTGCCCCATGTTCTCGTACCCCCACGACTTGTAGAGCGCGTGAACCTTTCCGTCACCGGCGGCCGGGTTGACCATGAGCGTGACGAACGGCTCGTCACGTGTGGCGAGGAGGGCGTCATGGATACGCCGGGCCGTGCCGGTCTTCCGCCAGTCTGGCCGGACGCCGATCTCCTTCAGGGCCACCACCGGGAGTTCGGTGTACTTCTCGGCCGGCGTCGGGTTGGTGCGCTGCCAGTAGCGGTCGCCGTGCTCGATGGTGTTGCCGTAGGCGTAACCGACCGGGTGCCCATCCGCGTACGCGAGGACGGCCGTGAAGCCCGGCTCGGTGGCGTGTCGGTCCAGGCGTTCGCCGAACGCGGTGACCGCGTAGTTCGGCAGGTGGAGGAGTGGGGCGCGTACGTCGGCGTACACGTCGAGGAGGTCGCCGCGGACAGTGTCGAGAGTGGTGAACGTGCGCAGTTCGATGGCGGGCGCCGTGGTCATGCAGCCATCCTCCAGGCGGCAGCGTGCTCGGTCCAGGTCTGCACGCTGGAGCTGCCCGGCGCGGTGGCGCGCAGCGCGGCCCCGAACTCCTGCAGCATCCGCGTGACCCGGGCGTGCTGGGTAGCGGCCTCGGCAGGGACCTTCATCGCGGTGGCTGTAGCGGCTTCGGGGGCACCCTGGGCGAGCTGGGCGTGTGCGAGCCGGGTGGTGGTGATGGCCCGGGAACGGATCATGTGGGGCCGGAGGGCGGACAGGCAGCGGTGGGCGTGGTACTCGGCGGTCGAGTAGTCGCCGAGGGCCAAGTGTGCGGAGAGCGCCAGGGAGTCCAGTTCGGCCTGGTCGTAGAAGGCGAGCATCCACACCGGCCGGTAGTCGGTGGGGTCGGCGCGCAGCATGGCGTCCTGGGCCTGATCGAAGGCGCGGCGGGTGCCGGTGCGCTCCTGTGCCGTGCCGTGGATGGCGCCCTGGCGGGCCAGGCCGAGGGAGGCGAACAGGGGGTCGCGGCGGGTGAGGTGCAGATTGCGGGCGACGTCATTGGCGGCGAACGCGTCGGCGGGGCGGCCCATGTGGCGGTACATGGTGCCCGCGTGGCTCCAGATGCGGAACTTGATCGCCTGGTCGCCGGACATCTCGGCGAGGGCCTGGGCCTCGCGCATGTGCGCCTTGGCGACGTCGTAGCGTCGGCCGTCGATGGCGGCCCACATCGCGGAGGAGCGGAAGGCGGCTGCGGAGGCGTAGAGGTTGCTTCGTACGCGCTGGGTGGCGCTACCGGCGTTCTGGAGGTTGAGCGCCTCGTCGGCGAGGGCGGCGGCGCGCTGTTCGATGCCGAGTTGTCCGCCGTGGCGGTGGTCGCTGGCGATGATCTCGGCGAAGCGCTTGTTGAGGCGGTTGACGTCGCTCATGCCGATACGGCGCGGCGATGCCCTGCCGGGTGCGGCTGCTGCTGCGGCAGCCGCCGCGATGCTGCCGACAAGGGTGCGGCGCTTCATGTCGGGGTCCTCCTGCTGCGGTGGGGCCGGGGTGGACGACGGCCGGCCCCGTAGCACGAACCCTAAAGCGACGGCGGGTAGTCCGGTGACGTCCTCAAGTGCTCTGCGGGCAGCTGACTTGGGCCAGGTCACCCGGCCCGCTTTCCATGCCCGGACCGATGAGCCGTCGAGTCCACCAGGGCGCCCGGTCAACCGTTCAATGGCCCTGTTCACGGCCTCGGCGAGGCTGTTGGAGCTGTAGCCGTGTTCGGTCATCCACGCCTCAAGAACGGTGTTGCGGGTGGTGTCCATGCGGGCACGGTAGCCCTCACTATCCCCGCCCGCCAGGTAAAGGAGAGGTCAAAACGCCCTAGGCGGGTCCGTCGACTGAGCACCTGAACGTCCTAACCGACCTGCTGGGAAAGGGAGTTGTCTGGGTGCTGGTCGCCCGCCGCGCCCCACCGTGCGGGCGGCTGTTGACGGCCCGGTCCGCCCCTGAGGTTCCCCCGCGGGAGCGGGCCGGGCGCCGAGACGACACGAAGGCTCCACCCCAATGACGAGTCTGAGAACACAAGTTGAGGCCCTATCCGTCGGCCATCCCAGGTACAGCCAGACCTTCCCATGCGAGCCGTCCACGGCCGAGCTCGGCCGCGAACTCGTTCGGGACGTCCTCGGCGTGTGGCACCTCGACGGTCTCGCCGACCGTGCCGCGCTGATCATCACGGAGCTCATCGCGAACGCCTCCAGGCACACTCCGTGTCCCGAGATTCGCCTCATGGTTGGGCGGCCGAGTGCGACTCGACTGCGTGTCGGGGTCCTGGATCGGGAACCATCGCGTCTTCCCATACTCAGCCAGGCGGCTGACGACGACGAATCGGGCCGCGGACTGCTCCTCGTCGACGCTGTCGCCGACCGCTGGGGCTACGACCTGCACGGCTCGGACAGGCTCCCTTGGGGCAAAGAGGTCTGGGCGGAGCTCCGTGCCGAGGGCGCAAAGTGAGCGTCCCGCCCACGGCACCCTCACCCCTTCCGGATCTCGCCCGACTCCGGCCCCGCCAGCAGATGGCCATGGACTGCGCCCTCTGCGCCCGGCGGCTGGGAGCGAGCGGCCGACGACTGGGCGAGATACGCCATCGGGGCCTGCCGTTCCAGCTCTGGGCCTGCGCTCCCAACTGCCAGGCCGCCGGATCGACTATCCCGACCAGCTGAGAAAGGGGATGCCCTTCCATGGAGTGGCCGTGGATCACCGGTGATTGCTGGCTCGGCTGCGGGCGTACCGGAGTCCTAGTGATCTGGCTCGGCCCGGTGCAGTGGGACGGGCAGCACGCTCCCTTCTACGCGTGCGAGCCGTGCCTCGATCGTCTCAAGGCCCAGGCACTCGCCTACTTCATGGAGCGGCGGCCGGCATCCGCTTGATCGGACTCACGGCACACGACTTCCCGGCGTGAGGCAGGCGACCGCAAGGACTTTCCTACGCGGAGCACGTCCCCTCGTGCTGGGCGGCCAGGAGCCGTCCTGGGAGCAGCCGTCTGGCAACGCTCCCGTGACGGTACCTGGGGGGCGCTCCAGCCCAGTAACACCACAACGATTACAAGGAGTTGAAGCATGACGCGCAGCACCGTAGTTCCCAGCCGCACCGAAGTACGCCCGCACATCCCTGGGGCATCCGGCGGCTTCGACCTGGACGTCTCGCTCGTCGAGATCGCCGACCCGGCGGGCTTGGTCAACCTGACCGACGACAACTGCGGGTCCACCTGCGGCGCCTGCACCACCAACGTCGCTTGACCTGGACCCCCGGTCACCCCGGCCTGGTGCCGCCGCGTCTCCGCGCGGCGGCACCAGCCCCCCCGCCCCCTCACCTACGGAGGTACTTGGTGGTTGCTTCGCCTGCAGCGTTCCGCACCGGTTCCGCCGCTCTGGTGCGCGCCGTGGCCCGGCCCTCGCTGCCGTTCCCGCCATGCCCTGACCTCGATGACCGCTCGCCCAGCGGTTCATCTGCCCGCGTGGCGTGGCTACGCGCGGCCTGGGCGAACAAGGACGTCGCCGAAGCACTCCGGCACTCCAGCCCTGTCCTGGCCGCGCAGGTACGGGCCCTGTGCACGGCTGAGCATCCCGCCCTCCGTGATGTGCAGCGCGCAGCGATGTCCGTAGCCCGCTACCTCCTGCGGGCCCAGCATCGGGCGACACCCTTCGGCCTGTTCGCCGGCGTGGCCACCGCCGAGTTCGGCCTGCAGGCCCGGGCCGACTGGAGCGAGGAGCACGTGGCCGTCGGCCGCGCGGGGGCAGAGTGGCTGGCTGCCGTGGTTGAACGGCTGGAGTCGTGCCCAGACCTCCTCGAACGGCTACCCGTTGTCGTCAACAACACCGTGACGTACCGGGGAGACCGGCTCGTCGTGCCGTTCCAGCCCGACGTCCAGGACGACCGCACTCGCGCGGTCGAGGCGTCCTTGACCCTGACCGAACCGGTGCGCGCCGTCCTTGCCGCGGGCCGACTACCGATCCGGTTCGGCACCCTCGTGGAAAAGCTCCAGGCGGAGTTCCCCGAGGCCAGTCCCGAGAAGGCGCGTCAACTGCTGGCGGAACTGATCCGGCGGCGGGTGCTGATCACGGGCCTGCACGCTCCGAGCACCGAGACCGATGCCCTCGGGTATCTGGTGAGCCAGCTCGACGTGATCGACGCTGGAAGTCTCGCCCCGGTCGCGGAGACCGTACGCGAACTCCACGCGGTCCGGGCGGGCCTGGAGATGTGCGCCACGCACGGCGGCCGGGACAGCGTCGCGGCGAGGATGCGAGACCTCGTCCCGGGCCTGCGTCGCCACCCCGTCGCGCTTGACCTCCGCCTGGACGCGCAGATCGTTCTGCCGGAAGCGGTCGCCCGAGAGATCGAGCGCGCCGCTCTTATCCTGACCCGCTTGAGCAGCCGCCCGTACGGGACCGCAGCCTGGAACGAGTACCACCAGCGGTTCTACGAGCGGTACGGCATCGGCACGATGGTCCCGCTCGCGGAAGTCGTCGCGGACAGCGGCACCGGCTATCCCGACGGCTACCCGGCCGCTCCGGCCAGCCCACGCAGGCCCCGCGGCTCCGCTCGGGATGACGTCCTTATACGGCTGGCCCAGGCCGCTGCGCTCGACGGCCGTGACGAAGTGCTCCTCACGGACGAACAGATTGAGGCCCTGGACGTGGGGCCTGACGAGCCTCGGCTGCCGCCGCACTTGGAGATCGGGGTGCGGGTGCATGCGGTCAGCCTGGAGGAGTTGCAGCGCGGGCGGTTCCGGCTCGAGGTCGTGAACGTGTCCCGTGGTGTCGGCGTTTCCACGGGCCGGTTCCTCAGCGTCCTGGCCCTCGCCGACCGGGAGGCTCTGGCCGCCGAGCTTGCCGACCTCCCGGCCGCAGACGGCAACACCATGCCCGCACAGCTCTCTTTCCCGCCCCTGCTCCCCGAGAGCGCCCACGTCACCCGCTCCCCACAGGTTCTCCCCACCGTGATCAGCCTTCAGGAGCACCGCACCCCGCAGGACACCGTCCTCACCCCGGAGGACTTGGCTGTGGGGTGCGACGGCCGCCGCATGTACCTCGCCGTCCCCGAGCGGGGCCACCGCGTGGAGGCCGTCGGAATGCACGCGCTGAACCTGCGCACCCACACGCCGCCGCTCGTGCGGTTCCTCACCGAACTGTCCCGCGCCCAGTGCGCGCAGGTCACAGTCTTCGACTGGGGCGCCGCAGCGGCGATGCCGTTCCTTCCACGTCTGCGGTACGGCCGGACCGTGCTGGCCCCGGCGCGCTGGCGGCTGCAAGCGTCCGAACTGCCCGGCCAAGCCCGCCTTCGGGCCGAGTGGGACGCCGCGCTCAGCGACTGGCGTGCCCGGCGGAGGCTGCCGCGCCCCGTTTACCTCGTAGAGGACGACCGGCACCTCTTCCTCGACCTCGACGAGGCCAGCCACCGTGCACTCCTGCGTCGGCACCTCGACCATTCGCGCCTGGCCGTACTCGTCGAGGCCCCGGAACGAGAGGCGTACGGCTGGTGCGGAGGGCGAGCCCACGAGGTCGTGGTGCCCCTCAAAGCAACCGGGCCGTCGGTATGGCCGCCACTGCCGGCCCCCAGCCGGGCCCGTGCCCTGTCTTCGACCCAGATGCAGACGCCTGCCGCTTCCTCAGTTCTTCTGGCCGCCCTGTACGGCGACCCCCGCCGCCAAGGCATCTTGGTCTCCCGGCATTTGCCCGGCCTCCTCGAACGGCTTGGCAACCCGCCGTGGTGGTTCATCCGCTTCCGCGACCCGGACCAGCACCTCCGCGTACGCATCGCCCTCCCCGACGCGCAAGCCTTCGCCGACACGGCCCGAACGGTGAGCGCCTGGGCCGACGAGCTACGAAGCATCGGCCTGCTGGCCGATCTGCGCTATCCCACCTCCTACCGCGAGATGGGCCGCTGGGGCTCCGGCGCCGCATGGGAGGCGGCCGAGGAGGTGTTCCGGGCGGACTCGCGCGCCGTCCTGGCCCAGCTCGCGCAGCCACAGCGCCCCAGTCAGCGCACGCTGGTGGCGGCCCACACGGTCGCCATCGCTTCAGCGTTTCTCGGCACCACCGAGGCCGGGATGCGGTGGCTGATCGACCATGTCTCGCCGACCGCACCCGTGCCCGTTCCGCGCCCGCAGTTCACCGAGGCAGTACGGCTCGCCGACCCGAGCGACGACTGGTCGGCCTTGCGCAGTGTCCCTGGCGGAGACGCCATCGTGTCCGGATGGGTCGACCGGGAAGCGGCACTCGCCACGTACCGGCCGCACCTTCCCGGCCCGGACACCCAGGGCATCGCCGTCGACGACGTCCTGACATCCCTGCTGCACGTCCACTTCGTGCGCCACGTCGCCGTGAACTTCCCGGAGGAAGAGGTGTGCCTCTACCTGGCGCGCGCCGCCGCCCTGGCCTGGACCGCCCGCACCAAGGGGAGGGCCTCGTGAACGCGCACCCCACGCTCGGCCTGGTCGACGCCATCGCCGCCCGGCTCGCCGACCCCAAGACCATGCCTCACGGCTCCAGGACGCTGTGCTCGGACCGCCAGCATCTTGCTTACGGGCCACCCGGCATCGCGCTCCTGCACATCGAGTTGGCCGCGAACGGCCTCGGTCCGTGGCACCGCGCCCACGACTGGCTCGCCGCCGCCTCCCGGCAGCCGCTCACCAGCGGCCCGGACAGCCACCCCTTCTACGGAGTGCCCGCGTTCGCCCACGCCCTGACCTGCGCGGCCGACCACCTTCCCGGCTCCTACCAGCGCGCCCTCGACGCATTGGACGGACAGATCGCAGTCGACGTCGGACGCCGTCTCGACGCCGCACACCGCCGCATCGACGCCGGACGCCTGCCGCAGCTCGCCGAGTTCGACGCCATCCGGGGCCTCACCGGATACGGCGCCTACCTACTGCGCCGAAACCCCGGCAGCTCCACGACGCGCGCCGTTCTCGACTACTGCGTACGCCTCACCGAACCGATCACCCACCACGGCGAGACCCTTCCGGGCTGGTGGACGGAGACCGGGCCCTCGGGCAGCCCGGACGACCGATTCCCCGGCGGACACGCCAACACCGGCATGGCCCACGGCATCGGCGGCGTCCTCGCGCTCCTGGCCATCGCCGCTCGGAACGGCTCCGTCACCGACGGGCACCACGCAGCACTGCATACCATCCTGACCTGGCTGGACCGCTGGAAGGAGGAGGCTAACGGCGGACCGGTCTGGCCGTACTGGGTCACTCAGGGCGAGCTGCGAAGCGGGCGTCTCTCCCCGTCCGCGCCCCGGCGGCCGTCCTGGTGCTACGGCACCGCCGGCCTTGCGCGCGCCCAGCAACTTGCCGCGCTTGCCCTCGGCGACACCCGCCGCCAGATTGCCGCGGAGTACGCGCTCGTGGCCGCCCTCACTGATCCCGAGCAGCTGAAGGCCACGGCGGACAACGGCCTCTGCCACGGGTTCTCCGGCCTCGCCCACGTCGCCGCGCGTACGGCCGACGACGCCCGCCCCTCGACCGCAGAGAAACTCCGCGCCGCGATCCCGGCCCTCCTGACTGCGGTCATCCCACCAGGCACCGACCCCGAACTCATGGCCACGGCGCTCATCCACGAGGAGGAAAGCGGCCCCGGCCTACTCGACGGCGCCGCCGGCATAGCCCTGGCCCTCCTCGCGCCCAGCACCGCCGCACCACCCCGGTCCCCCTGGGACGCATGCCTCCTCATCGCCTGATCCACCGACCGAAGGACCTCAATGCCTCCCGACCGCTGGCAGCAGCACAACATCACCTTCGTCGACCGCGAGAGCGCCCAGCGCACCATCGCCGAACGCCTCGGCCCCACCCTGATCGAGGCAGAGGCCGACGGGCAGCTCACCGACTGGTGGTTCATGAACAAGCAGCCCTGGCCGCTGCGTTACCTCGCGGACAAGCCCTCACCAGCCATCGAGTCGCACCTGAGCGATCTCATCGGCGACGGCGTGGCCGTGTCGTGCCTGCCCTGCGTCTACGAGCCCGAGACTGACGCATTCGGCGGCCCGGAGGCCATGGACGCAGCCCACGAACTCTTCCACAGCGACTCCCGCCACCTGCTCACCTACCAGCCGAGCTCGAAGCACTTGGGACGCCGGGAGACCGCCGTCCTGCTGGCGAGCGTCATGATGCGCGGCGCTGGACTCGACTGGTTCGAACAGGGCGACGTATGGGCGAAGGTCGCGGCCCTTCGACCGGCCATCGCTCCACAACCGCCCGAACGAGCCATCGAATTGGCTCCGGCCATGCACAAGCTCATGACCGCCGACGCCCGCAGCCTCTGTCGCCCGGGTGGCCCACTCCACGCTCACGAGGAATGGGCGACCGCCTTCGAACGGGCCGGTGC
Source organism: Streptomyces sp. NPDC057877 (assembly GCF_042796855.1). Lineage (NCBI taxonomy): Bacteria > Bacillati > Actinomycetota > Actinomycetes > Kitasatosporales > Streptomycetaceae > Streptomyces > Streptomyces sp. NPDC057877. The sequence goes on along the minus strand of NZ_JBHVMS010000003.1, from coordinate 776,229 downwards.
CACGCTCGCCGACCTCGCAGCCCGCGGCGCCCTCACCCGCGGCCTGCGAGCCGTCATCGCCCACCACGTGATCTTCCACGCCAACCGCGCCGGTCTCCTCCGGGACGACCAGAGCGCCCTGTCCCACATCGCACGAGAGGTAGTCATGGGAACGAGTGACCACACCGAGTCGCCCACCGAGGCAACGGCCGACGCCGATAGCGTCAGCGCGGTGAACACCGACACGATCACCACGCCCACGGCGGACGCCGAGCGCCTCCGCAACGCCCTGGTCGACCAGCTCCGCGCGGACGGACACGCCCGCACGCCCGCCGTCGAGACCGCGTTGCGGACCGTGCCCCGCCACGTGTTCGTGCCCGACGCGTCACTCGAAGACGCCTACGCCAACGCACCGGTGCACATCAAGTACGACACCGACGGCACGTCCATCTCCTGTGCCTCCCAGCCGGGCGTCGTCGCCCTCATGCTGGACCAGCTCGACGCCCAGCCCGGCGAGCGCATCCTCGAACTCGGCGCCGGCACCGGCTACAACTCCGGCCTGCTCGCCCACCTGGTCGGCGAGAGCGGACACGTGACCACCCTCGACGTCGACGACGACCTCGTGGAAGGAGCCCGTGCGCACCTCGCCGCCGCCGGGATCACCAACGTCCAGGCAGTGACCCGCGACGGAGCACTCGGCTACGCCGAGGCAGCGCCGTACGACCGGATCATCGCCACGGTCGGCGCGCACGGCGTACCGCACGCCTGGCTGCAACAACTCGCCCCCGGCGGGCGGCTCCTCGTCCCCCAGCGCCTCAAGGGCACGGTGTCCCGCTCCATTGCCTACGAGCAGCGCGACGGCCGATGGGTCTCCCTCGGCAGCGAGATGAACACCTTTATGCCGCTTCGGCGGGGCATCGCCGACGACGACCGCCGAGTAATCCCGCTCAGCACGGACGGCACCGTACGGCTCCAGGCCCCCGCCGGACTCAACATCGACGCCGACGCCCTCGCAGGCGTACTCGACCAGCCGCGCACCGAGGAGTGGACCGGCGTGACGGTCCGCGCCATGGAATCGCCAGAGTGGATGGAACTGTTCCTCACCTGCTCCCTCCCCTCCGGCCTGATCCGGATGCTGTTCCCTCAGGGCGCCAAGGGCACTCTGCTCACCGAGGATCCCTATCCCTCGTCGACCGCCGTCGTCGACAAGGGCGCCGTCACCTACCTGGCGCGGCGGCTGTCGGAGAAGAGGACCCCCGAGGGCGGCAAGCTCTGGGAGTTCGGCGTCATCGGCCACGGTCCCGGCAGCGACGAACTGGCCGCGAAGGTCGCCGACGCCATCCGCACCTGGGACCGCGAATACCGCAGCCGCGAAGCCACGTTCGAAATCCAGCCCCTCGACGCCCCCAGCATCGAGCGGCGCCCCGGCCTCTTCGCTCTCGACACCCCGCTGAACTGCATCGTCGTCGACTGGGAGTGACGCCCCACGTGTAGCGGACGGTGCCCGTCGACACATGGCTGACGGGCACCGCCGCCTCAGCATTCCTCACTCTCGACAAGGGGGATCCATGGACCCACACGGCTCCACAGCCCAGCGCTTCCCGCTCGTCGCCCGATTCCGACCCGCCTGCCTGCCCCTGCCTGAACGCGTACGCGCACTCGTCGACCTGGCCGACACCGCGGTGAAAGAGACCGACCAGGGGCTCGCATCGGCCGTCTACAACCAAGCCGCGCTCATCGCCTCCGACCTCGACCTCCCCGACCTCGCCCGCGAGATGTGCCACCAGCACGCCGCCGCCTACCTTCATGCCTGCCCCCTGCCCGGCATGGGCGCGATCCGAGGACTGGAACCGGTCGTCAACCTCGCTCGCCTCCAGATCCGCGCCGGTCACGCCGATGAGGGTCGGCAGCGACTCCTCAACCTGTACAAGGCTGTCGAGGCGGGCGCAGCCGCCTGGTTCGAGCCCGTCACCGTACCCGCGAGCCTCACTGCGACCGGCGAAGACCGGCAGGAGGTTCGCGCGTGGCTGTGGCGCGTCCTCCTCGCAGACGGCACACGCACCCTCACCACCGAGGGGCGATGGGCCGAAGCGCTGGCACACATCGAAGCCCACCATGGCATCGGAAAGCGGATGCTCGACGGTCGGCAGGTCGCCGTCCTCGCCGCTCTCGTTGCGGGTGACACCGCGTGGGCCGCTGCCCTCCTTGCCGACACGATGCCCGGCGACCCATGGGAACAAGCCGTCACGACATGCCTGAGCGTCCTATGCCGCCGCCACGCCGGGCAGCCGATCGACGGGCACCTGGCGGACATGGTGACGGTCTACTCCGGACGGAAGGCCGAACCCGGGATGATCGTCTTCGACACCCGGCTCGGACTGACGGTCCTCGACGCGATCGGTTCCGCCGAGGCGCTCGCCGCGCACCGCATCGTCGAGGACCTCCACCGCAGGACGACAGACGCCGAAGACGGCTATGCGGCTCGCGAGAGCTTGGCTCATCCTCTGTTCACCGAGACCGCCACGGACCGGCAAGTGCAGGACTGTCGCGCGCTGGTACGCGCCTGCGCCCTTGGCTCAGGGACCCTCCCGAACGAGCTGCGAGGAGAACTGACGGAGGCTCTGCGCGCCAGCGACCGCGTGATCCGGGAAAGCCTCGCACGTTCCTCCGATCCCGGAGGAACGCAACCCCTGCGGCTCTGACGGTGCCTAACGGCGCCGTCGGTGCTGCTGTTCGGCAGGCGTCGTCGCCGACGGAAGCTGACCGTTATGGATCTGCTGGACGCGGACCGAGGGTGTGATGGTCGAGCATCGGCGGGCAGCTTCAGCGCGGCGGTTCGGGGCCGGGTTCCGGCCGGTGTGCTGGATACGGGTGATCAGCACTCGGGCCGGTTGGCGGGCGGTGGTCAACTCGCGCTGAGCAGCGGCCTCCTTGAGGAGCTGGTGGGGTTGATGGCCACGGGCTTCGGCGTCGGCGAGGACAGTGGCGAGCGCGGGCCAGGCCGGGTCGGTGAGGATGCGCTCGGCGTGGTCGGGGACGGCTGCTCGTACGTCGTTCGCGAGAACGCGGCGGGTTTGCTCCCTGGGCGGTCGGGCTGTGAGTTCGGCGAGTGTCGGGGCGAGGGCGCGGTCGGCGGCCATCTGGAGGTGCTGGACGGCCTGTCGGGCGGCGTCGGCCTGGTGGGCGTGGTTCTTCGCTTCGTGCCAGCGCCTGGCGACGATGGTGGCCCAGACGAGGGCTGCGACCATGGCTGCTAGTGCGCTGCCGTCGGGGCCGGTGGCGGTGTGGACGATGTCGCGGGCCGCGCTGCGCAGGGCGTGGGCGGCGCGGTCTTCGGCTCGGATCTGGGAGCGCTGGGCTCGGGCGAACGCCTTGGAGGCGGCGTGGAGTTCGGTGCGCAGGCTGGCGGGTGCCTTCTGGGCGGTAGCTTCGAGCAGTTCGCCGAGGGCGGTGATGTGGGCCTGGGCGTGGGTGTCGTCGGCGAGGTCGCCGTGGAGGGTGTCAAGAGCGTCGGTCGCTTCGTGCCAGGGGGTGCTGGGGTGGTTGCGGCGGGCGGTGGGGTGTTCTTCGGGGCGGCTGGATTCGAGACGGGCCTTGATCTTGGGCAGGGAGAGGTCGGGGGCGATCTTGCTTCCGGGGTGGTAGATCTGCTCGCCGGCCTCGTTGAGGTCGCCGGGGCGGCCGGCGGCGTAGCCGAGGAGGTCGCCTGACGGGCCGCGCCGGACCTGGACCTCGACGCCGCTGGCTTCGAGGTAGGCGATGAATTCCTCGGCGTTGGTCGCGTGCGGGCTGGCGGCTCGGATGCGGTCCTGGAGCCACTCGGGGCTGGGCTGTTCCCAGCCGAGGCGTTCGGCCTTGTGCATCTCGGCCTGGGTGGGGCGGCGGGCGCCTGTCCGGTCGCCCTTCTTCAGGCGGCGCAGCCCGTAGTCCTTTTCGATCTCGCGGCAGGCGTCGCCGACGCGGATGCCGCTGTCGTGGAGTTTGGGGCGCCGGCCGCCTTCGCGGACTGTGGTGGCCAGGATATGGATGTGGTCGTCGGCGTGGCGGACGGCGATCCAGCGGCAGGCCAGGTCATCGCCTGCAGGGGCGATGCCAGCCGCCTGGACGATGCGCTGGGCGATGTCGCCCCACTCGGTGTCGGAGAGGTAGCGGTCCTCGGGGGCGGCGCGCACAGGGCAGTGCCAGACGTGGTCGGTGACCTTGCGTCCGAACTCGCTGTTGCGCAGGCGCACGGGCTGGTCGAGGTAGCGGGCGAGTTCGGTGAGGGTGGCGTTCTCGTCTCGGCCTGGGTCGGGCATGCCGAGCATCGCGAATCCCGCGACGATGTGCGGGTCGAGGTGCTCGTCGTGGTCGCCGGGGCCGTAGAGGTAGGCGAGCAGGCCGCGGGTGTTGGATCCGGCCGGTTTGATTGCGGCGATCACGCGGCTGCCTCGGTCTCCGGGTCGGTGGGCTGGCGCAGGGCCTGGGCGATCAGCTCCAGCAGGTCGTGGAGTTCGGTCAGGTGCTGGCGGATCTCGGGTGGGGTGTGGTCGCTGTTGAGGGCGCGGGCGATCTGGTTGACGTTGACGCCGATCCGGTTGAGCTGGCGCAGCACCTGGGCGCGGAAGATGTGCGTGCGGCGGCGGTCCTCGGACAGGGGCAGGTTGGCGGTGAACCGGCCGGTGATGAAGGCGAGGACGATGTCGGCGGCGAAACCGGAGTCACCCTTGTAACCGTGCTCGGCTGCCGCGTCTTGGAGCCGCGTGTGTTCGTCGCCGGTGAAGCGCAAGGGGCCGACGCGGACGACGCGTTTGGTGCCGGTGAAGCGGCGGATCGTGGGCTGGACGCTCTTCACGACAGGCTCACCGCCGACCGCCTCAGCGGTGTCGGTGGCACGTACGGGGCGCAGGGTCTCGCGCTGGACGGTGTGGAGCGTGTCCTCGTCGGAGCCGCCCTCGGCCCCGACGTCCTGGCCTGGCGCCCCCTGGCGCTGGGCCTCCTCCGCCACCCCCGGGGCGGAGCCCCCCGAAGTCCGGCCTTGAGTCGGACTCGGGGTACTACTGGCTCCGCCCGGGGCACCCCGTCCAAACGCCCGCCGCAGACGGCTCATCAGCGTAGGGGACTTCGTCAGCGGCAAAGGCTCGTAGGGGGCGTCGTCGGGCTGGTGGGCGTCGTGCGTCATGGACGGTTCTCCGGAGAAGGGGTGGGAGGGCGCGCAGGTCACCGCGGAGATCAGCCGGAGTTTCGGGCGGCTGCCGCCTCGTCCACAGGTGTGGACGCTCGCGCGTTGCGCGGGGCGGTGGCTGGCGGGCCGGGTGACCGGAAGGGTTCCGGTCACCCGGTGGCGGTTCCGGTCAGTCGGCGGGCCGGTCGGTCTCGGCTGGGGCTTCGGGTTCGGCCCGGAGGATGTCCATCACGTCGGTCAGCCGCTTGCTGCCGATCGTCAGCCCTTTGTCCTCAACTGCCGTTCGGACGACTGTCCGAGTGAGCTTGCCCTGCTCAGCGGCTGCGGCCCGGCCGATCTCCACGAGTACCTCAAGCGGGGCGCCGGGCGGACGCCCACCGCGCGGCTTGCCTGCTGCGGCATCGGCGGGCGATTCCGGCGGCTGGACGGATGTGGCGGTCGGCGGCTCAGTGATCCGACCGGGCTGAACCAGTAGGTCGGCAGGCCGGACGCCCTCGGCCGGAGCCTCGGCAGACGGGCCGACTGCGGTGGCCGGCGCCTCGGCGGGGTGGACGGATGGGGTGGCCGGTGGTTGCGGCACCTGCGCTGAATCGGGGGCCGAATGGTCGACAGCAGGCTGTGCGACGAGTTCGTGGATCTGCCGCATCAGAACGCCGAAGGCCACCATCGCGGCGGCCGGGGGAACCGCGGCGACCACGTAGTCGAGCAGCGGCACGCTGCCGACTTCGCGCGTGCCCGTCACCCCGGCCACGTTGAGCCCGATGGAGCCGACCGATCCGACGGCGGTGACGCTGATGGCCCATTTGTCGGTGACGCGGCGCAGGCCCGCACGGAGCATGAGCAGCTCGCCCGCGACGATGAACGCGTCCAGCGTCGCGGGCCACGCCCATCGGCGGGTCGGCGAGTCACGGAGTCCATGCTGGGCTGCGACCTCGGCCAGGTGTGCGTAGGAGAGCCAGAACGCACCTGCGGTCAGGGCCACGATGACGATGCCGGCCGCACGGAGCACGTACTGCTCCGCAGTCAGCTTCGCCTTCGCCGGCTGCTCCAGACCGGGCTGATCATCCCGCGGCGGACGGTCTGGGCTACGAGACATGAGAGGGATCCTCAAGCGAGGTACTCCTGGGGTAGTGGTGTGGTGCGTCTTTGTCGTCTTGACCGTTGCAAGCGCAGGTCAGAGCAGGTACGGCAACCGCCTCGGCCCTCCGTCCTGGCGGGTGCCGCCTGCGTCGTGTTCCGAGTCGGAACACGACGCAGGGGCGTCCTGCAGAGCTTGGTTGCGGATGGACCGTGTCCCGAGTCGGGACAGAGGCGTTGCATCGTCCGTCCCAGCGGGCGGGGCTGTGACCTGCGGTGATACGGCAGGACGGCGGGGGACGGCGCAAGACGGATGAGGGCGGCGTCTTGGCGGCGGGCTGCGATGGTCGATCGCGGTGCCGTCTTGGCCCCGGTTCCCGTCTTGGCTGCATGCCCTTTGACCTGCGAGATCACGGCAGGGACGGCAGGTACGGCAACCGGGAGAGGGCCTCAGCCCTCGCCGCGAGTGATGTCGGCGTCGACGGGGTGGACGGCGGGGCAGTACCGGCGCCAGGCGTCGAGGAATTTGTTGCGCATGTAGCCCTTGCGCTGGGTCCGGTCGGCCATGCGCACGTTGCCGGACTTGATCTCGTACGCGCGCAGCATCCTGCCCAGTTCACGGGCGTCCAGCCCGCCGCGTCCCCATTCCGCCCATGGCGCCTCGGGGTCCTGGCGCAGGTGGTGGAGGAGTTCCTCGGTGGACAGGCTGTCCACCTCGCGCTGGGCGACGAAGACCCGGCGGATGTCGGCGAGGATCCGCGCACCGCTGGGGTGGTCCTCCTCGGCCGCCTCTTCGGCGGCGACCATCCGCGCACAGGCAACCCGCGCCAGCCGGGGCCAGCAGCCACCGGCCAGGTCAGCGACGATGACCAGAGGTTCCCAGGTGTCCGCGGCGCGGTCCTCGACCGGCATGTCCGGCTCCAGGTCCGCGGCCTCGTCCAGCAGCGGCCTGGCCCACGCGTGCAGACGGTCGCGCAACTCATTCAGGGCCGGGATGTCACGCCGCGACCGGAACGGCTTGACCTTCTCGCCCTCGGCCCGGCGCCGCATACGGATCACCACTGCCCGGTCCATGACCGTGTCGGGCAGGTCGCCGATCCCCGCGATGGCCGCCATGGCGAACGTAGCGAAGCGGTGCGGGGTGTGGTCGTTGCCGACGACCCGGGTGACGTACCGGTTGCGCTGGTGGCCTGCGTTGAGCAGGCCGCGCATCTCCTCGTTCTTCTCAGCCATCTTCGGTGTGCCGAAGATGGTGTCGGCCTCGTCCACCAGGAGCGTGGGCGGGTTCTCCTCGGTGATCGATCGGAAGATGGCCGCCGGTGTGGTGTTGATGGTGAGCATCGGTTCGTGGACCGTCTCGGTCAGCACGTCGAGGAGACGCGACTTGCCACACCGCTTCGCCGGACCCACCACCGCAAGGCGCGGGGCGTGCTGCCACGCGGGCTGTAGGTGCGTCGCCGCCACCCACAGGGTGATCGCGTCCAGGGCCTCCTGCGCGGGTGGGATCACGAACTGGGCGATCTGCGCACGCAGTTCATCCAGCAGTTTGGAGCCGTGGGTCGGTTCCGCATCGGGTATCGCCTCCAGGCCGCTCGGCGTCTCCGCCTCGTCGGCGCCGTCAGCCTGCGCGGCGCGCACGTGGGCGCCGGGTCGGCCGGGGATGGCCGCTGCAGGCCAGACAGCTTGCGCTGGGGCGGAATAGGACTCGGGGTTCTCGGGTTGCACTCGGCAGCTCCTCGTCTGGCGGTGGCGGGCTCGCACGCCCTTGCCGCCGGGTTGGTTCTTCCAGGGCCGTTCGGGGTTGCTCGGGCCTCCGGCGTTGCACCGCCGGGGGCCCACCCCTTTCTCGCGGGCGCCAGGCCATCGCGAGGGAACACGGACCGTACGTCCACACCCGGCAACAGTCCAGCATTTCTGTGTCAGCTCAGCGCAGAACGGGCTGCTATGACTCCCCGCTCTCACGCGGCCAGGCCCAGCAGAGCCAGCAGGTCGGCGGTCACCACCCGGTAGGCGTTGCCCAGCCGCAGCACCTTGCACGGGTACTGGCCGCGCTTCGCCAGCTCGTACCCCTTGCTCCGCCCGAGCCCCAGCGCCCGATTACCCGTCTCCAGGTCAACGGCGGCGGGAAGCTCCAGCAGCTCCTCGCGGCTCATGCCCTTCACTCGGCCGGCGAGTTCGTTCTCGCGCATACGCGCTCCATCCATGACTGAGCCCTCGGCGAACACGGCAATCGCGCTCGTCTCCAAGCCATGGAATCAACGCTAGGGAAGTTAATGTGTCTTCATGACACAACATGGTTGGGATGCTGGAGGGGACGAGGACGACGTCCCGGAGTGGGTGGACCAGGTGATGGCCACCGTGGCCGCCGAAGTCCGCAGACGAAGGAAGGAGCTAGGGATGAGCGCCCAGGACCTGGCGGACCGCTGTGAGGAGATCGGGCACCCGATCCCGCGCAACGTGATCGCCAACATGGAATCCGGCCGCCGAGCCAACCTGCCCCTGGTCGACGTCATCGTCCTCGCCGAAGCCCTGCGGACCTACCCGATTTGCCTGCTCTACCCCGTCGGCTACGTCGACCGAGTCCAGCGCCTTCCCCTTCAGCACTCCGAACCGACCTGGGATGCCATGCGCTGGTTCACCGGTGACAGCGAGGACTTCGGCTTGGAAGACGACATGCTCCGTTCCTTCCGTGCCCACGTCCGCCACCAGCGCGCCGCCCTGGCCGCCCTGAAGGGCGAGAAGCACGAGCGCTGGAAGGCCGAGACGGCACCCAACCGGGCAGAACGCGAGGAAGCCGCACTCGCCCAAGCCGACTACGCAGAAAGGGCGTTGGAAGCCAAGTATCGGCTCCGCAGCGCCCGCGCCTTCATCCGCGAAGACGGCGGCACCCCACCGCACCTGCCACCGGAACTCGCCGACGTCGACCCACCCGAGACCGACCCCAGTACCACCGAGGAGAACGATCTTTGAAGGGTTCCACTCACCGCCGTTGCTACTGCCGCGACCCCCACACCGGCAAACCGCTCGGCAAAAAGTGCCCCAAGCTCTCCAGCCGCAAGCACGGCTCGTACTCCATACGCCAGGAACTCCCGCCCCGCGAAGACGGCACCCGCCGCTCCTTTAGCCGCGCCGGCTACGAGTCCCTCAAGGACGCGCAGGCCGACCTCGACCACGTCCGGTCTCTGCTCGCCCTCGCGGAGAAGGACGACCCCGACAGTCTTCAGCGCCTCGTCGACATGCTGGAGGAGGTCGCGGTCGAGAAGGCTCCGCTCCCGGCCATCGAGGAGACCCGACGCCGCCTGAGGGCGGGCCTAGCCCTCCGCGGCAGCCTCACCGTCGGTGAGTGGCTCGACCAGTGGTTCGCCGCGAAGAAGCGCCGCAAGACCACGCTCAACGGCTACGCGTCCCACATCCGCGTCCACCTGAAGCCGCGCATCGGCCACGTACGCCTCAACCGCCTCAACGTCGGCCACTTGGTGGAGATGTTCGACGGGATCGCCGACGACAACGAGGTCATCGCGGCCGAGAACGAGGCCCGCCGCGAACAGATCGCCCGCTGCAAACCGAGCAAGCCCGGCCGCCCCGTAGGAGCCGAGCGGAAGCTGCTCGCGGTCGAGCGGGCCAAGCTGGCGGAGATGAAGCCGTTCCGGAAGATCACCGGCCCAGCATCCCGTCAGGCGATACGCCGAACCTTGCGTGCGGCCCTGAACTCGGCGATCGCCCAGCAGCTCATCACCTTCAACCCGGCGTCCCACGTCGAGTTGGAGTCCGGCAAGCGCCCGAAGCCACTTCTCTGGACCGATGAACGAGTCCGGCGCTGGCGCGAGACGGGTGAGATCCCCGGCCCCGTGATGGTGTGGACCCCGCAGCAGTTCGGCGCCTTCCTCGACGCAGCCGAGGGCGACCGCCTGTACGCGATCTTCCACCTCATGGGTACTCGCGGCCTCCGTCGCGGCGAGGCGGTCGGCCAGGACTGGCACGAGATCGACCTCGACGCCGGCCTCATCACGCCCGCCAAGGAGATCGTGGTGGACGGCTGGGACCCCTACGAATCCGAGCCCAAGACGGACGGCAGCGCCAACACGATCGCGCTCGACAGCACGACCATCTCCGAACTGCGCGACCACAAAGCCCGCCAGGAGAAGGAGCGCGCGGAGTGGGACGAAGCCTGGCAGGACACCGGCAAGGTCTTCACGAAGGAAGACGGCTCGTGGCTCCACCCCGGGACGGTCTCCGAGACCTTCCGCCGCATCCTCGCCACGACTGACCTGCCGCCCATCACCCTGCGGGACCTACGCCACGTCGCCGCGACGCTCACGCACGGAGGTGGCGGCGACATCCACGCTGTGAAAGAGACCCTGCGGCACTCCACCATCACGCTGACCTCGGACACGTACACGAGCCTGCTCCCCGAGCTGGACCGTGAAATCGCCGAGAAGGCAGCGAAGCTGGTCCCCCGGTCACGTCCGGCAACCACCGATTCGTCTGCCACAGAGTGACTAAAGGCGCTAGTGGGTTCTGACCACGGTTGCCTAGGCAACTACGCCAGCCACAGACCACCCGCTCCGTCGGTGGATTTGATTGCGGTCCGGGCCAGCTATTGGTAGGGCTCGTTGGGGAGTCGCCGGGCAAGTACCCACTCCTCGTCCCCGACGCGACAGGTAATGACCAGTCGAACGGGGTGACCACGGTACTCGTCCTGCCAGGATTCCATCGTCTTACCCTCCATCCAGTGGCCGGGCCTGGTCCGCTCCATCTGGAACGGGTGGCCCCGACCCACGCGCAGGGCGAACGAGCCGAGGGTACGACCGTGCTCGTCGGCCTCGTTCACGCGAGGCGTAAACCTGAACGGACCCCAGACGTGGTTCGAGATGTCCTCCGCGGTCACTCTGCCGGGTGTCAGATTGCTGCGATTCTTGTCGTCATCATCGACACGAATGCTCACGAACTCGACCACCCCCAACTCGTCGGGGCCGCCAGGTGCACGTTGAGCATGGAATGGTCCTGGGACCGGTTCTCCATCCTCAATTCCAGCTGGGGCCGCCGCTCTTCGTGCCGCCGATCTCGTTCGATACGGGTCAGCGTCTCCGCCGTGGCCGCAGACCGGCGGGCGGCCAGCCAGGCGCCGGCTGTCGCGATCGCGCTGAGCGCAGCAGTGGAAAAGGTCGCGATGTCTTCCCAGGGCACGCCGCCGGACGCCTAGTCCACTACTAGCTGGTCGTCCTCAACGGAGACCAGTTCGGCGATCTTGGTGGCAACTACTGCCATCGAATCCTCCGCCGTATCCAACCCGTTTCGGGATGCAAGCAGAGGGCTGATGTTCCGGAGTTCGCCGTAGGTCGTCTCGTGCACGACAGGGAGCAGCAGGTCACGTGCAAGGAGCTCCGAGAGCTCCTTGTCAGAGACGCCACCGCGCTCGAGGCGTGTCAGTAGCGCAGGGGTGACCAGGACGAGACCCGTACGCGACCTCGCCAGGCCCCTGTCGATTTCCCGCATGAACGGTAGGCCGAGCGCGATGTCCTTCTCGCTGAACCAGACCGACACGCCCTCTGCTTCCAGCAGGTCGCACAACTCCCTGGCAGCACCGCGTCGGTCATCCCATGCATGGCAGAGGAAGACATCGCGAAGGTCTGGCTGTTGACGCGCGCGCAACACTGCGGCGTCGCGAACAGGAGTCAGCCCCTTCACCTCGGCAGGCGTGTAAGTCACGGACGAGGTGCTCGGTGACCAGGGCGCCCGCATTCTGCCGCTACTGGAGCCGCCACTACTGGTCGCGCCACCCCCGCCACTGCTCCGAGACGTGTAAGCCGGTGGCGGGTAGTAAGACCGGGACGATGAGTACCCGTTGCCTCCGCCGCTGCACGCGGGGCACGCCGCACGTCCGCTGGCGGTCCGATGCCCCCGGCGCGGGGCTGTACAACGACTCATAACTACACGGTAGTCCACGCGCCCCCTGGAGCCATCTCGTTTACGCGTAGCCCCGGGTCGCCACTACATTCCGGCAGGTTGCGATTCTCCGAGGGGTAGAGACAGCCGAGGCCGCTCACATGCACCGCGGCTGTGTCTTACATGCGGCCGACGGACCTCGGTGTGGAGCGGCGACCTGTGCAGTCAGGCCGAATGGAAGGGAGCAGGCCCCAGCCCGGAACAGCCGCTCTCGCCGGAGCCGCCTCCGGTGGCTATGAACTCGCTCTCGCGTCCGTCGGGCATGCGAAGGATTCCAGGCACCGCATCGAACAGGTCGACACCCTCTTCGTCGCGCACGAGGGTGACGCTCCCTGCCCAGGTGCTGTGACGGTCGTAGCTGAAGTTCTCCACCGTCGAGGGGTCCAGACGCAGTACGAGCGACGCGATGACAGAGACCTCCTTGCCATCAGGGAAGACGACCGTGGCTGGCCCGACATAGCGAGGTCGGCCGTCGTCGGGATGGAAGGGGGGTCGTGACGTCATGGCGCGAGGGTAGCGCGGGTCATGGGGGGCCAATTTGGGATGGCTCCCTCCGGCCACCTCTGTTCCTCGGCACCACGCTCACCAGGCAAACAGCCGTCACGGGCACATCCGCTCACGCATCGCTCACGCACGGGCCCGAAAATGAGACAGCGCCCGAGCCAGCCGAAGCCGACCCGGACGCTACGTAGCAGGTCAGAGGCTGTTTCCCTCCCCCGCCATCGGTAGGCCCTGTGGGACTCGAACCCACAACCAATGGATTAAAAGTCCACTGCTCTGCCAATTGAGCTAAGGGCCCCAGGCGATGTTGCCTCCCCGAGCATAGCCCGAGGACGCCGTGTCTCCGATCGGGTATCGGAGACACGGCGTCGCTCGTGGCGGCCGGAGGCGTCGGCAACCCCCTGCACGGCAAACGCCGTGGCCCCCGTCCTGGTGAACGGGGGCCACGGCGTTTCGCTCACGAGCGAGGGCGTCAGCCGTTGCGCTTCCAGCGCGGCTTGTCCTCGCGGCGGCCGAAGGAGGAGCCGTTGCCGCGGTGGTCGTCACGGCGGCCGTACGGGCGCTCGTGGCCGCCGGTGCGGAAGCCGGGGCGGTCGCCCTGGCGGTCGCGGTTGAAGGGGCGGTCGCTGCCTCGGTGGCCCGTACGGTCGTCGCGGCGGAAGCCGGGGCGGTCACCGTCACGGCGCTCGAAGGAACGGCCACCACGGTCGCGGTCGCGGTCCCGGTCCCGGTCGAACGGGCGGCGGTCGTCACGGCGGTCGTCGCGGCGGAAGCCGGGACGGTCGCCCTCACGGTCGTCACGGCGGAAGCCGCCACGGTCACCGTCACGGCGCTCGAACGAACGGCCACCACGGTCCCGGTCACGGTCGCGGTCGAACGGGCGGCGGTCGTCGCGACGCTCGAAGGAACGCCCACCACGGTCACCGCCACGGTCGTCACGGCGGTCGTCGCGGCGGAAGCCGGGACGGTCGCCCTCACGGTCGTCACGGCGGAAGCCGCCACGGTCACCGTCACGGCGCTCGAACGAACGGCCACCACGGTCCCGGTCGCGGTCGCGGTCCCGGTCGTAGGGGCGGCGGTCGTCGCGACGGAAGCCGCCACGGTCGCCCTCACGCCGCTCGGACCGCTCGGTCCGCTCGGTCCGCTCGGCCCGGTCCACGTCCTGCGCCACCGGCTGCTCCGGCACCGCCACAGCGGCGGCCTGCGTCACGCTCTCCTGCTCGACCTGGGCCGCGGCCACCGCCGCCTCCGGGTCCTCCCCGCGCTCGCGGGCGACCCGGGCGACCAGCCGGTCGGCCTCCTCGCGCAGCTCGGTGGCGCGCCGCTGGGCGCGCTCCAACTGCTTGGTGAGGTGGGCGACCTCGCGCTCGGCCTGCTGGGCGGCGTTGCCCGCGGACTCCGCCTGCACCTCGGTCATCGACCGGGCGCCGGTGATGTCGGCCACCTCGGGGTCGAAGGCGCCCGCGCCCTGGATGATGTGGCGCGAGGCGTCGACGCCCGCGTCCTCCATCAGCCGGAAGATCTGACGGCGCTGGTGGGGCAGGGCCAGCGAGACGACCGTGCCGGTGCGTCCGGCACGCGCGGTGCGGCCCGCGCGGTGCAGGTAGTCCTTGTGGTCACCGGCCGGGTCGACGTTCAGCACGAGGTCGATGCCGTCCACGTGGATACCTCGGGCGGCGACGTCCGTGGCGACGAGGACGTTGACGTACCCGTCCTTGAAGTCGGCCAGCGTCCGGGTGCGCGCGCCCTGGGTCATTCCGCCGTGCAGCGCGTCGGCCTTGGCACCGGCGTCGCGAAGCTGCTCGGCGACGCGGTCGGCGCCGAGCTGGGTGCGGACGAAGATGATGGTGCGGCCCTTGCGGGAGGCGATGGCGGCGGTGACCGGCGCCTTGTCCTTGGGCTTCACGATGAGGATGTGGTGCGACATGGTCGTCACCGCGCCCTGCGCCGCGTCCACCTCGTGGCTGACCGGGTCCTTGAGGTACCGGTCGACGAGGGTCTTGATCTCGTTCTCCATGGTGGCGGAGAACAGCATGCGCTGACCGCCCGCCGGGACCTGGTCGAGCAGCTCCGTCACCTCGGGCAGGAAGCCCAGGTCGGACATCTGGTCGGCCTCGTCGAGCACGGCGATCTGGACGTCCTCGAGCGAGCAGGCGCCGCGGTTGATGATGTCGCGGAGTCGGCCGGGCGTGGCGACGAGGATGTCCACGCCGCGCTCCAGGGCGTAGATCTGGTTGCCCATCGAGGTGCCGCCGCAGACGACCTTCATCTTCAGGCCGAGGACGTCGCCGTACGGCTGGAGGGCGTCGGCCACCTGCATGGCCAGCTCACGCGTCGGCGTGAGGATGACCGCGCGCGGCTTGCGCTTCTCGGTGTGCCCACCGGCCAGCGTGGCCAGGGTCGGCAGACCGAAGGAGAGGGTCTTGCCGGAGCCGGTACGGCCCCGGCCGAGGATGTCCTTCCCGAGCAGGGCGTCCGGAATGGTCGCGGCCTGGATGGGGAAGGGGCTGGTCACGCCGTTCTGCGCGAGCTTGCGCACGACGCCCTCGGGCAGCCCGAGACCGGCGAACGTGATCTCGGGGGCCTGCTCGACGTCAGTGTCCTGGGTGTCCTGGGTGTCCTGAACGCTCTCGGCGTCCTGGGTGCCCTCGGGCATGACGGCATGATCGGTACTGGCGAAAGACATACGTCTGCGAAACCTTCCGGAGTCTCATCGGCACGCGCCCGTCAACTCCGTGATTTCGCGATACGAACCGCCTCGATGCGGTCAGCCACGGCAAAGGAGAGTACGCGCCACACGGCGCGCTCTGCGTTGGCGCCGGGCAAATGGGATCAAACGATCTACCACCATACGCACCCTCACCCCCAAAAGGCAAACCGCGCCCAAAAGCGCAGGCAGGCGCCCTGCCGCCGCTACACCGGCGACCCCGCCGCCGGGGCGGGCTCCCGCTGCGCCAGCTGCGGCCCCGTGTCCTCGTGCGCCGACGACGACGGTTCGGCGGTCGCCGTCGGCTCCGGCGACCGCGTCGGCTCGGGCGACTGCGGCGGCTCCGGCGCCGAGGTGGTCCGGGTCGGCTCGGGATCCCCACCGGTCGGTTCGGGCTCCCCCGGCCGGGGCGTGTGCCGCCCTGGCCCGCCGCCCGGCGCCGACGCGCTCGCCGACGGTGCCGCGGAGGGCGCGGTGGACGACCCGGCCCCGCTGTCGCCGTCCTCGCCGCGCTTCCCCTTGCCCTCCGCCCCGTCCTTGCCCTTGCCCCGGCCGTCCTTGGCGGAGTCCCCCGCGACCTCGCCGTATCCGGCCCCGTCGCCGGAGACCGCCGTACCGCCTCCGGACGCCGCACCTCCCCGCTCACCCGTCGAGTGCGACGGGTGGGCCCGGCCGCCTTCGCCGTCACCCACGCTCATGCAACCTGCGGCGGCGACGACGGCCACGACGGTGGCGGCCAGGCGGGCGGGAACGTACAAGGGGCGCACGGGGGCCACCTCCGGAAGCGGAGCGGGAGAAGGAGTCAACCTGCCCAACTCCCGCCGCCCACAAGAGGACACGCGCGGCGCCCGCCGGGGCTCAGCCGTAGCCGAGGGAGTGCAGCCGCGCGTCGTCGATCCCGAAGTGGTGCGCGATCTCGTGCACCACGGTGATCTCCGTCTCCGCGACGACGTCCTCCCGCGACTCGCAGAACCGCAGCGTCGGCCCCCGGTAGATGGTGATCCGGTCCGGCAGCACCCCGGCGTACCACTCGCCGCGCTCGGTCAGCGGGGTCCCCTCGTAGAGCCCGAGCAGCTCGGGGTCGTCGCTCGGCGGTTCGTCCTCGACGAACACCGCGACGTTGTCCATCAGCCGTGTCAGCTCCGGCGGAATCCGGTCCAGCGCCTCGGCGACCAGTTCCTCGAACTCCTCGCGCGTCATCTCCAGCACGAACCCCATTGTCCGGTACGACAAGCCCGTACGGGCCGCCACCGGGCCGCCGTATGAGCCGCTGTCGAGGACCCGCGACCCACCCGGAAGCCGCACACCCCCGCATAGCGCCCCACGCACTTGGGCATACGGCACCAATGGCCCGCGTCCCAGCCGCAGTCCTGAACGCCCTGCACACACTGAACCGACTCCGCCGGTCCCGCCGCCGCCCCGCGCTGCCCGCGCTCGAACTCGCCGCCCGGCCCAACCCTTGGGCCCGCGGGCTCGGTCTGGTCATGGTCGTCCTCGTCGGGGCCTGGCTGGGCCTGCTGATCGTCGGCAACGTACGCACGCCGGTCGGCCCGATGGACACGACCATGACGCTACGGCCGTCCCTCACCGGCGGCACGAAGATCAACGTCTCCCCGCTGGGCGCCCTCCACCTGGACAGCCACGTCGCCCCCGTCCGCCTGGACGTCAACGTCGACCAGCTCGACCCCGTCCGCTCCCAGGCCCTGGTCGACCACCCCGAGCGCCTCTCCGGCCTCCAGGACGAGGTCACCCGCGACGTCGGACACGGCACCCTCGACCTCGCCGTACGCTCCACCGTCGCCGTCGTCACCGGTGCCGCCGCCCTCGGCCTCGCGGTCTACCGGCGCCCCCGCCGCGCCCTCGCGGCAGGCGGCCTCGCGCTCACGCTCCTGGCCGCCTCCGGCGCCACGGCGTACGCCACCTGGAACCCCAAGTCCGTCCTGGAACCGAAGTTCTCCGGCCTGCTCTCCTCGGCCCCGTCCCTGGTCGGCAACGCCCGCAGCATCGTCACCGAGTTCGACGTCTACCAGAAGGAACTCGCCCGCCTGGTCACCAACGTCACCAAGCTCTACGACGCCACGTCCACGCTCCCCGCGTACGCGCCCGACCCGTCCACCATCCGGGTCCTGCACGTGTCCGACATCCACCTCAACCCGGCGAGCTGGAAGATCATCGCCTCGCTGGTGGAGCAGTACGAGGTGAACGTGATCGTCGACTCCGGCGACACCATGGACCACGGCACGGCCGCCGAGAACGGCTTCCTCGACCCGATCGAGGACCTAGGCGCCCCCTACGTCTGGGTCCGCGGCAACCACGACTCGCGGGTCACCCAGGAGTACCTGGAGGGTCTGAAGAACGTGCACGTCCTCGACGACGGCCGCGCCGAGACCGTCGCCGGGCTGCGGTTCGCGGGCATCGGCGACCCCCAGTTCACCCCCGACCGCTCGGCCCGGACCGGTGCCGAGGCGTCCCAGGAGCTGGCCGGGGCCCGCCTCGCGTCCGCCCTGCGCGATCACCGGGCGAAGGGCAGGCCGGTGGACGTCGCCATCGCCCACGAGCCGTCCGCGGCCCGGGGGACGGACGGCGAGGTCCCGCTGGTCCTCGCCGGGCACCTCCACCACGACGAGATGGAGGTCCTCCCCTACGGCACCCGGCTGCGCATCGAGGGTTCGACGGGCGGCAGCGGTCTGCGCGCGGTGGAGGGCGAGCACCCCGACCCCATCGAGGCGTCGATCCTCTACTTCGACCGCGACACCCGCCGCCTCCAGGCCTGGGACGAGATCGAACTGGGCGGCCTGGGCCTGACGACGGCCGAGGTCAGCCGCCACCTACCGGAGGAGAACAGCCCGGGGGCCACCCAGTCGCCGTCCCCCTTCACCACGGAGTCCGCCACCGCGTCCACCACCGACTCCGCTTCCGGGGCCCCGACGGAATCCCCCACAGGCACCCCGAACGACACCCCGAACGACACCCCGACCGCTCCCCCGACGGCCCCGTCCTCCCCCTCCCCGTAAACCGTTTTGGCGATACCTCCCGCCATCCCATATGCTTCTCACGTCCCCGACGCGCTGAGAAGCGCCCAGGCGGGCCGATAGCCCTCATCGTCTAGCGGCCTAGGACGCCGCCCTTTCAAGGCGGTAGCACGGGTTCGAATCCCGTTGGGGGCACGCAGTACGGTGTGCGACACTGTCGTACGTCGCCTGGTCCTGTGGAGCAGTTTGGAGTGCTCGCCACCCTGTCAAGGTGGAGGCCGCGGGTTCAAATCCCGTCAGGACCGCTGAGGTTTCACGTGAAACCTCGTGGCTGGGTAGCTCAGTTGGTACGAGCGTCCGCCTGAAAAGCGGAAGGTCGCCGGTTCGACCCCGGCCCCAGCCACCGCAGCCCTAGCAGGGTAGACAGCCCCTCCGAGATCACCCGGAGGGGCTGTTTTCGTGTCGGCTACGCCCACCCGTACGCCAACGAGCTAGATCAGTCGGCTGAAGCTGTGATCTCAGACTCGAAGTACTCATTGACTGCAACCGCAGGGCCAGCAACGACCGACGCTTGGTAGCACTCCTCCGCAATGCGAGCAAACCGACGTGCGCGGCGGTTGAGCCCTGCCTCGGCTTGGCGGATCCACCCCGAACGAGCTTGCTCCCAGTGCGCGCGAGCCGTCTGCCCACGGAAGTGCTGCAACAAGAGCCCTCTCGCCTGATCTTCCGTCGTGCGTCCCAGCACGAACGAGTTCGCCCACCTCGAAAAGATCAGGTTTGTGAACGCGCGTCGCCTGTACTCCTCCTCTGTTATCCGGTCTCGTGGAGGTTCCCAGCACGTGAGCAAAGAGGGATCGTTCAGCGAGTACATGACCAACTCTCTGTGGGCAGCCCGCGCGGCCTCCTCCTGAGCCACCCGCGTCTGCCGTGCCTGGTACGCCAGCGACGCAACAACACCGGCCAACGCCAAAGTGGAGACCACTACGGAGACAGCCCCATACGTCTGACTGATGTCGCTCAACTCTGACCAGTCAGTTCGCTCAGGTGCTAGCGCTCGAAGTAGAAACGGTGTGCTGAGCAAAGCTGCCATCAGGGCAAGCAGCAGTGCGATATAGCTTCCACCCGCCAAGAGGCCCCCGACGCGTCTGCTCGATCGAGCCATGTCTCCCCCCACGTGGTCACGCTTGTTGGCCAATGGACATCCTGACAGCGCGTGCCGTCCTGGTGACAGGTCCCGGCACCAGTAGGTACCGGGACCCCCGAGGTCAGGACAGGGTGTCCCCGAGCCGCCGGAGCGCCTTCCGCTGTTCGTCCAGCGATGCGTGGGCGTAGCCCTTCATGGTCACCCCGATGTCGCTGTGACCGACGATCTGCTGCGCAGCACGGCCCGCTGGGGCTGTGCCGAGGGGGGCGCGCACGCCAGATGAGCCCCATTTCGGGGCATCCAGCAAGTCGAGAATCTGTGCAACGTGATCCGGGGCCGGTGCCTCATAGACACGCAGGTCGGTCACACTCATGGGGCGCTGACCGGCGTCAGCACTCCAGATGGATCGGCCGCCACCCCATCGCTCCTGCGAAAGCCGCTCGTTGGCCACCCGTCGAATCGGCTGGAACTCCCGGACGTACGTACCGCTGCCCTTCCGGCGAACGGCCAGCCCTTCCGTCACCAGCAGAGTCAAAGCCCGTCGGGCCGTCTCCTTGGCCACCCCATAGCCCTTGACCAGCGTCGGCTCCCCCGGAAGTCGGGCGCCGGGACGCAGCTCGCCCGAACGAATGCGCTCCCGCAGTTCGTCAGCGATCTCCCTGGCGGTCTCCGCCATCAAGCTCCTCACTTCCCTAGGGTGGTTCCACGTACCAGCTTGGCGCAGACATGTCGAGTATCCGCATCACGGAAGCGCTACGAATCTTGCTGAGGACGCCAGAGAGGGCAGCGTGCGCGGCCTCGAACTCACCTGACCTGCTGGAACTCACCCCGTGTTCTGCGTCACGGCGTACGCCAACCCATACGCCAACAGCAGCACACAACCGCAGTCAACCGAGATCACCCACGGCCCATCTGATCAGGCCCCCAATCCCCCAGACACGGCCTGAAAAGCGGAAGGTCGCCGGTTCGACCCCGGCCCCAGCCACCGCAGCGAAACCCCCGTTGATCTCTCGACGGGGGTTTCGACGTTTCCGGGGCTGGACCCGGGAACGTCGAAAACCGCTGTCCCCTCCGGTCCGCCGCTGCCTACGCTGGTCCCGCCCCGGGTGCTTGCAAGCTTGGGGACATGGACCGGCGGTCGTGCTGGCGAGCGTCTGCCCGGGCAGACCCGCCGTGAGGCGGACGGCCGCCGTATCCGAGCCCTGCCGGGAGCAGGCCAGACGGCGCCGAAAGTGGCCGCGGACAAATCGTTCGCCACGGATTTCCCGGGGATGAGATCCTGGAACCCGTATGTCTACGCACCCTGCCCCCGCCCTCGGCGCCCTCGCCCCCCGCCTCTCCGAGCTGTCGCTGCGCGATGCGCACCGGCTTGGGCGGAGGCTGGAGGGTGCCCGGAAGATCCGTAAGCCGGAGGCGCGGGCCGCCGTGCTCGCCGAGATCGAGGCGGAGGTCGAGAAGGCCTCGGCGCGGATGGACGAGCGGCGTGGGCGCGTGCCCGCCGTGTCCTATCCCGAGCAGTTGCCGGTCAGCCAGAAGAAGGCGGCGATCGCCGAGGCCATCCGTGATCACCAGGTGGTGATCGTCGCGGGTGAGACCGGGTCCGGCAAGACCACGCAGATCCCGAAGATCTGCATGGAGCTGGGGCGGGGTGTGCGCGGCATGATCGGGCACACGCAGCCCCGCCGGATCGCCGCGCGGACCGTCGCCGAGCGGGTGGCGGAGGAGCTGCGGACGCCGCTCGGGGAGGCCGTCGGCTGGAAGGTGCGGTTCACCGACCAGGTGAACCCGGACGCCACCTTCATCAAGCTGATGACGGACGGCATCCTGCTCGCGGAGATCCAGACCGACCGCGAGCTGCGTGCCTACGACACGATCATCATCGACGAGGCCCACGAGCGGTCGCTGAACATCGACTTCCTGCTCGGGTATCTGGCGCAGTTGCTGCCGAAGCGGCCGGACCTGAAGGTCGTCATCACCTCCGCGACCATCGATCCCGAGCGGTTCTCCCGGCACTTCGGAGAAGCGCCGATCATCGAGGTCAGCGGGCGGACGTATCCGGTGGAGGTGCGGTACCGGCCGTTGCTGGAGGAGGACGGGGACGACGCCGACCGGGACCAGATCACCGCGATCGTCGACGCGGTGGAGGAGCTGCAGGGGGAGGGCCCGGGTGACATCCTCGTCTTCCTCTCCGGTGAGCGGGAGATCCGCGACACCGCCGACGCGCTGACCAAGAGGAAGTTCCGGTTCACCGAGGTGCTGCCGCTGTACGCGCGGCTCTCGCACGCCGAGCAGCACCGGGTCTTCCAGCCGCACACCGGTCGCAGGATCGTTCTGGCCACGAACGTCGCCGAGACCTCGCTGACCGTCCCGGGCATCAAGTACGTCATCGACCCCGGCTTCGCCCGTATCAGCCGCTACAGCCACCGCACCAAGGTGCAGCGCCTGCCCATCGAACCGGTCTCGCAGGCCAGCGCCAACCAGCGCAAGGGCCGCTGCGGGCGGACGAGTGACGGCATCTGCATCCGGCTCTACAGCGAGGAGGACTTCCTCGCCCGGCCGGAGTTCACGGACGCCGAGATCCTGCGGACGAACCTCGCCTCCGTCATCCTGCAGATGACCGCGGCCGGGCTCGGCGACATCGAGAAGTTCCCGTTCATCGATCCGCCGGACCACCGCAACATCCGCGACGGTGTGCAACTGCTCCAGGAACTGGGCGCGCTGGACCCGGCCCAGAAGGACCCGCGCAAGCGGCTCACCGACACCGGGCGCAAGCTCGCCCAGCTGCCGGTCGACCCGCGGCTGGCCCGGATGGTCCTGGAGGCGGACAGGAACGGCTGTGCGCGCGAGGTCATGGTCATAGCCGCCGCGCTGTCCATCCAGGACCCGCGCGAGCGCCCCGCCGACAAGCAGACCCAGGCCGACCAGCAGCACGCCCGCTTCCGGGACGAGACCAGCGACTTCCTCGCCTATCTCAACCTCTGGCGGTACATCCGCGAGCAGCAGAAGGAGCGCGGTTCGTCCTCCTTCCGGCGGATGTGCAAGCAGGAGTACCTGAACTTCCTGCGCATTCGCGAATGGCAGGACATCTACACGCAGCTGCGCACGGTCGCCAAGCAGATGGGCATCCATCCGAACGAGGACGACGCGGCCGACCAGAGCGTGCACGTCTCCCTCCTCGCCGGTCTGCTCTCGCACATCGGCATGAAGGACGTGAAGGACGGCAACAAGAACGAGTACCTGGGCGCGCGCAACGCCAAGTTCGCGATCTTCCCGGGCTCGGCCCTGTTCAAGAAGCAGCCGCGGTTCGTGATGTCCGCCGAACTCGTCGAGACCTCCCGCCTGTGGGCGCGGGTCAACGCGAAGATCGAACCGGAGTGGGTCGAGCCGCTCGCGGGACACCTGCTGAAGCGCACGTACTCGGAGCCGCACTGGGAGAAGGACCAGGCGGCCGTGATGGCGTACGAGAAGGTCACGCTCTACGGCGTCCCGATCATCGCCCAGCGCAAGGTCAACTACGGCCGCATCGACCCGGAGGCCAGCCGCGAGCTGTTCATCCGCAACGCCCTGGTCGAGGGCGACTGGCGCACGCACCACAAGTTCTTCGCCGACAACCGCAGGCTCCTGAGCGAGGTCGAGGAGCTGGAGCACCGCGCCCGGCGCCGGGACATCGTCGTCGACGACGAGACGCTCTACGACTTCTACGACCAGCGGGTTCCCGAACACGTGGTCTCCGGCGCGCACTTCGACTCCTGGTGGAAGCACAAGCGGCACGAGCAGCCGGACTTCCTGGACTTCGAGCGGGAGATGCTGATCCGGGAGTCGGCGGAGGCGGTCACCAAGGCCGACTATCCGGACTCCTGGCGCCAGGGCGGGCTCAAGTTCCGGGTGACGTACCAGTTCGAGCCGGGGGCGGACGCCGACGGTGTCACCGTGCACATCCCGCTCCAGGTGCTCAACCAGGTCACCGACGAGGGCTTCGACTGGCAGATCCCGGGGCTGCGGGAGGAAGTGGTCACCGAGCTGATCCGCTCCCTGCCGAAGCCGATCCGCCGCAACTACGTGCCCGCGCCGAACTTCGCCAAGCGGTTCCTGGACCAGGCGGTGCCCCTTCAGGAGCCGCTGACCGTCACCATGGCCCGCGAGCTGAAGCGGATGGTCGGCGTGCCCTTCGAGGCCGACGACTTCGACTGGGCCAAGGTCCCCGAGCATCTGCGGATCACCTTCCGGATCATCGACGAGCGGCGCCGCAAGCTGGCCGAGGACAAGGACCTGGAGGCGCTGAAGCTGCGCCTGAAGCCGAAGGCGCGCCAGGCCCTGTCGCGGGCCGCCGCGGCGACCGCCGAGCGGCAGGGCGGGCCGTCCCTGGAGCGCCGGGGCCTCACGGACTGGACCATCGGCACCCTGGAACGCGTCTTCGAGACCCGTCGGGCCGGGCAGCCGGTGAAGGCGTACCCCGCGCTCGTCGACGACGGCGACACGGTCTCCGTACTCCTCTTCGACACCGAGGCCGAGCAGGCCGAGGCGATGTGGCGGGGCACCCGGCGGCTGATCCTGCGCAACATCCCGGTCAATCCGGCCAAGTTCGCGAGCGACCGGCTGACGAACCCGCAGAAGCTCGCGCTGTCCGCCAATCCGCACGGCTCCGTGCAGGCCCTCTTCGAGGACTGCGCGACGGCCGCCGCGGACCGGCTGATCGCCGACTTCGGGGGGCCGGTGTGGGACGAGGAGTCCTACCGGAAGCTCTACGACAAGGTCCGCGCCGAGATCGTCGACACGACGGTCCGTACGGTGGCCCAGGTGCAGCAGGTCCTCGCCGCCTGGCAGGCCTGTGAGCGGCGTCTGAAGGGCATACGGAGCCCCGCGCTGCTGCCGAACCTGTCGGACGTGCGCAAGCAGCTGGACGGCCTGGTGAAGCCGGGCTTCGTGACGGCGACGGGGCTGCGGCGGCTGCCGGACCTGATGCGCTATCTGGTGGCCGCGGACCGGCGCCTCCAGCAGATGCCGACGAACGTCCAGCGGGACACGACGCGCATGCAGAAGGTCCATGAGATGCAGGACGAGTACGCCTGGCTGCTGGAGCAGTTGCCGCAGGGGCGGCCGGTGCCGTCGGCGGTCCTGGACATCCGCTGGATGATCGAGGAGCTGCGGGTCAGCTACTTCGCCCACGCCCTCGGTACGGCGTACCCCGTCTCGGACAAGCGGATCGTGAAGGCGATCGACGCGGCTGTCCCGTAACGGCCCCCGCACCCTGGGTGAGTTCGACCAGGGTGCCTACCCTCCTGTAGAGTCTCTTCTCGCAGCGCAACGCACGAATGGCGCCGCGAAACCTGGTCCTGTGGAGCAGTTTGGAGTGCTCGCCACCCTGTCAAGGTGGAGGCCGCGGGTTCAAATCCCGTCAGGACCGCCAGCAACATCACAGCAGGCCCGCGCCCCGCAAGGCGCGGGCCTTCGTCATGCTCCCCTCGCCACCCCGTCCAGGTGGAGGCCGCCCGCGGCGCAGCCGCGATCGGATACAGCACGATCCGTCAGCACCGCCCCCACCCGACGAGAAACCCGCGACCCAGGGGAAGCAGGCTCCGGCACGAGCGAGCCCGGAACTTCGGACGCAGGCCCGCTCACGTACCCCAACGGCCCGTACCCGGCCTTGACGCCGTCACATTCGCTCGGTACGCCAGAGGTGAGGGGCTGCGTGCCCGTGGGGCCTGCGGAGGTGGCGTATGGCGGCATCGGCTAGGCACGAGACGCGGGCGCTGCTCCGCGCGCACCTGGCGGCCGCGTCGTCGTACCGGCATCTCACCCGGCACTGTCCTATCTGCCACCAGCTGCTGCGGCTGGCGATGGAGAGCCCGCCCCGCGCCCCGGAGAGCGGCCAGGGCGAGGAGAGCGCCGAGCGGCCCTCCGCGACCGGGTGAGGCTCAACGCCCTTGCAGACAAGGGCGGATGGAACCCGCGCCTCCATTAGCGCACATACGCCAGGGGCAACAAGTACCGTGGCATGTGACGGGTGTCACCGCATAAGTTTTGAAAGTGGCGGTACTTACACCCCACCTACAACTGGTCAATTTAATATGTGCAATTGCACCAGCCTGACCAGTCACGCAGAGACACCCCCCAGACTCCGACAAGGCCGCTCACAGAGCACCGCCCGCCCACCCCACGGCCCCACCACAGGGCACAAAAAAGATCGCGCTGGACCCGGCGGAGTCCAGCGCGATCCACGACGCACCCTGTCACTTGCCCGACGACTGTGGGCGGGGGCCCTGTTGGGGCAGGACCCGCGTCGCTTGGAGCTGTGGTTCCGGACATCGGGGCAGATTTGGGGGCCTGCCGCTATGCCCGGGTATTCAGTTGTTCGGGCCCGTTAGGGCCCGTCAGACCCGTTAAGGGCCTGTTCAGGCCTCGCTGCGCTGCTGCGGGATGCCCGCGAGCAGAGCGCGGACCTCCGCCTCGCGGTAGCGGCGGTGCCCGCCGAGCGTGCGGATCGACGTGAGCTTGCCGGCCTTCGCCCAGCGCGTGACCGTCTTCGGGTCGACGCGGAACATGGTGGCGACCTCAGCCGGGGTCAGCAGCGGCTCGGCATCAGGGGTGCGAGCGGTCATGAGCGGCCTCCTCGGGAGAACCGAACCTTCTCGGTTCTTTCCTCTAAATTCTGCACCTTGACCCGCGTTGCCCGAAATGGCGGACGCGAGTCGAGTCGGTTATAGGACGAACGGCTTGTCCTCGGCACTACAACTACACCATCTGTCCAGCCGCGTCGGCCAAACCGATGGAATTGCCCCCCCAGGCGTTCATCACCGACGGAAGCCGATGGACCATGCCATAGCGGACAGTCACGCCACTGTGACGATCAGTCACAGGACGATCAGGAGTCATCAGACCCCCCAAAGCGTGCAATGCTGAGACAGAGCCCTCCCCGGGCTCCTTGTCCTATTTTGGCACGAGGAGGGGGAAGCGGCGCAAGAGCCCGGCTACGTGCGGTCTGTCACGCTTGGGGCAAACGCCCGGATCGGGACCTACGTCCCGTCAACTCCGGCAAGTCGGTAGACCGTACGCCGTTCACGGCCCCATGGACCGTGACCTGCGTCACGTGGGCCTCATCACGCCCACCGGCAGCTGTCGCCCCGTCAGTTCGCGGAACGCAAATCGCGGACCGCGCGCCACCGCTCCACCAGCCGCCCGTACGCGCGCCCGGCGCGCGCCCCGTCGCCGTTGCGCAGCGCCTCGATGCCCTCGGCCACGTCGGCCGCCGAGTGGTCGCCCTCCAGCTCGCCCGCGGGCAGGGCGTGCACCAGACCGCCGTAGTCCACCTCGACCAGTGAGCGCGGGTGGAACTCCTCCAGCCAGCGGCCGACGTCCACCAGCCCGTCGATCAACGGGCCCTCGTCGACGGCCTCCCTCAGCGCCCGCAGCCCGCGGGCGACCCGGCGCCGGGCCTGGACCATGGGGGTGCGGTAGCGCAGCACCGGTACCGGCGGCTCGTCGTCGGCGTCCGCGGACCCCTTGTCGTACTCCCGCTCCTCGTCGGTGACGAGGACGAACCAGTTCAGCGGGACCTGCCAGGTCGCCGTGCGGATCCAGGGGCGGGCGTCGGGGTTCCCAGCCAGCCAGCGCTCGTAGTCCTGGGTGGCCTGGCGGCGGACCACCGGGGGCAGGACGGCGTCGAGGACGGCGGCGGGGAGTTCCTCGGCGAGGTCGCCCAGGGCCTGCCAGCCGCGCAGCCGGGTGCGCCAGGGGCAGACGTAGATCACGTCGTCGAGGTGCAGGACGAAGGCGTCGCCGGACTCGTGCACCGGCACCGCGATCGGCGGGGTGGGCACCAAGTCGGCCAGGGAGCGGCGGAGTTCGTCCTGGTACGAGGGGTGGTCGGGGTGGCGGGCGTAGCGCGCCCAGTGGGACCGCTCGGGCTCCGGGAAGGCGGCCAGGGGCTCGTACACGCGCAGGTACGTCGCATACGGCACGATCAACGAGGACACCTTGGGCACGCCTGCTCCCTCCCCCGCCCGCCGCCGGGGAAACCTGCCGGGACCGCTCCGGGACGTGCGGGAAATCCCTGCAAATCGTCCCATGAACGGCCGCGAAGGTACTCCGTGCGGAGGTGATCTGGACCACTGGGCGGCCTAGGCTCATGGGCAGGCTCTAATCTCCTGCCTACGAGCCCCGCCACCTGTACGGGAGCCCGTTCCCAACCGCCGCAACTTACTCAGGAGTCACCACCGTGACCGACGTAACCGGCGCACCTGCTGATGTACTGCACACCCTGTTCCACTCGGACCAGGGCGGTCATGAGCAAGTCGTGCTTTGTCAGGACCGCGCCAGCGGTCTGAAGGCCGTCATCGCCATCCATTCCACCGCTCTGGGCCCCGCCCTCGGCGGTACCCGTTTCTACCCGTACGCCACCGAGGCGGAGGCCGTCGCCGACGCCCTGAACCTCGCGCGCGGGATGTCGTACAAGAACGCCATGGCCGGGCTGGAGCACGGCGGCGGTAAGGCCGTGATCATCGGTGACCCCGAGACGATCAAGACCGAACAGCTGCTGCTCGCCTACGGCCGCTTCGTGGCCTCGCTCGGTGGCCGGTACGTCACCGCGTGCGACGTCGGCACCTATGTCGCCGACATGGACGTGGTGGCGCGGGAGTGCCGCTGGACGACCGGGCGCTCGCCGGAGAACGGCGGCGCGGGCGACTCCTCCGTGCTCACCGCCTTCGGCGTCTACCAGGGCATGCGGGCCTCCGCCCAGCACCTGTGGGGCGACCCGTCGCTGCGCGGCCGCAAGGTCGGCATCGCGGGCGTCGGCAAGGTCGGCCACCACCTGGTGGAGCACCTGCGCGCGGAGGGCGCCGAGGTCGTCATCACCGACGTCCGCGAGGCCGCCGTCCAGCGGATCCTCGACCGGCACCCCGAGGGCGTCTCGGCCGTCGCCGACACCGAGGCGCTGATCCGCGTCGAGGGCCTGGACATCTACGCCCCCTGCGCGCTGGGCGGCGCCCTGAACGACGCCTCCGTGCCGGTGCTGACCGCCAAGGTGGTGTGCGGCGCGGCCAACAACCAGCTCGCCCACCCGGGCGTCGAGAAGGACCTCGCCGACCGCGGGATCCTCTACGCGCCGGACTACGTGGTGAACGCGGGCGGTGTCATCCAGGTGGCGGACGAGCTGCACGGCTTCGACTTCGACCGGTGCAAGGCCAAGGCCGCGAAGATCTACGACACCACGCTGGCCATATTCGCACGTGCGAAGTCGGACGGGATTCCGCCCGCCGCGGCGGCCGACCGGATCGCCGAGCAGCGGATGCACGAGGCGGCGGCCGAGCGCGGTTGGTGACCCTCGGCGGGGCGGCCGTCACCGGCCGACCGCGGGTCGGGCGCAGGTTTGGGCGGTACCTGCCGGTGGAAGTTAGAGAGAACTCTCACTTCCACCGGCGGGTCGCCCGTCGGTAAGTGGTTAAAATCGCCACTGACCAGCGAGGACGGGGCGTCTCGCAGGTTCTGGGCGCGGGCACGTCATGCGGGCGACGTACCGTATGGGCGCGGGCTCAGGTACCGTGGAAGCCCTACGGACCGGTCTCTCCACGGAGAGCCCGTTCCGGACCATGAACGCGTGTCAAGACTCTGGGGCCGTCGAGCCCCGTCGTTGAGGGGGTCGAGCCATGGGGCGCGGCCGGGCCAAGGCCAAGCAGACGAAGGTCGCCCGCCAGCTGAAGTACAACAGCGGTGGGACTGATCTCTCACGCCTGGCCGAAGAGCTGGGCGCATCGACATCGAATCCGCCGCCGCCGAACGGCGAGCGGTTCGAAGACGATGAGCATGACGACGACGACCTGTACTCCCGGTACGCCGACCTCTATGAGGACGACGACGAGGAGGACGAGGACGACCAGTCCTCACAGCACCGTCGCGGCGCTTGACCTTGCACTGAGCATCCACCCGGTCGGTGACTTCGGTCACCGACCGGGTTCTGTGCTGCCCACCGGGCGGCACGGTCCTTGTCAGCTCGCGTAGTCACCGGTCATCGCCGCGCCCGTGGTGTGCTCACCACGGTCGGTGATCTCTCCCGCCACCCAGGCTTCCACGCCACGGTCGGCGAGGGTCGCCAGGGCCACGTCGGTGGACTCCTCGGGCACGATCGCGATCATGCCCACGCCCATGTTCAGGGTCTTCTCCAGCTCCAGGCGCTCGACGTCACCGGTCCGGCCGACCAGGTCGAACACCGGGGCCGGGGTCCAGGTCGAGCGGTCGACGACCGCGTGCAGCCCGTCCGGGATGACCCGGGCCAGGTTGGCCGCGAGTCCGCCGCCGGTGATGTGGCTGAAGGCGTGCACCTCGGTGGTGCGGGTCAGCGCCAGGCAGTCCAGCGAGTAGATCTTCGTCGGTACGAGGAGTTCCTCGCCCAGCGTGCGGCCGAGGTCGGCGATCTCCGCGTCCAGCGACAGGCCCGCCTGGTTCAGCAGGACGTGCCGGACCAGCGAGTACCCGTTCGAGTGAAGGCCCGAGGACGCCATGGCGATCACCGCGTCACCCGTACGGATGCGATCCGGGCCGAGCAGCCGGTCGGCCTCCACGACGCCCGTACCGGCGCCCGCCACGTCGAAGTCGTCCTCGCCCAGCAGGCCGGGGTGTTCGGCCGTCTCACCGCCCACCAGGGCGCATCCGGCCAGCACACAGCCCTCCGCGATGCCCTTGACGATTGCGGCGACCCGCTCGGGGTGGACCTTGCCGACGCAGATGTAGTCGGTCATGAACAGCGGCTCGGCGCCGCACACCACGATGTCGTCCATGACCATGGCGACCAGGTCGTGGCCGATCGTGTCGTAGACGCCCAGCTGGCGGGCGATGTCGACCTTCGTGCCGACGCCGTCGGTGGCGGAGGCGAGCAGCGGACGCTCGTAGCGCTTGAGGGCGGAGGCGTCGAAGAGTCCGGCGAAACCGCCGAGGCCGCCGAGGACCTCGGGGCGCTGGGTCTTCTTGACCCACTCCTTCATCAGCTCCACCGCGCGGTCGCCCGCCTCGATGTCGACGCCCGCTGCTGCGTAGCTGGCACCAGTTGTCTCAGACATGGCTTTGAGAACCTTCGTGTCGTACGGCAGGTAGTGCGGGCGCGCTACGGGCGGCGGATGGCGTCGGCGGCGGCCGTGGCGGCGGGCCCGGCGGCCAGCTCGGTCTCCAGTAGCTGCTTGCCGAGCAGCTCGGGGTCCGGCAGCTCCATCGGGTACTCGCCGTCGAAGCAGGCGCGGCAGAGGTTCGGCTTGGCGATGGTGGTCGCCCCGATCATGCCGTCGATGGAGATGTAGGCCAGGGAGTCGGCGCCGAGGGAGCGGCCGATCTCGTCGACCGACATGCCGTTGGCGATCAGCTCGGCGCGGGTGGCGAAGTCGATGCCGAAGAAGCAGGGCCACTTCACGGGCGGCGAGGAGATCCGGATGTGGACCTCGGCCGCGCCCGCCTCGCGGAGCATGCGGACCAGGGCGCGCTGGGTGTTGCCGCGGACGATGGAGTCGTCCACGACGACCAGCCGCTTGCCCTTGATGACTTCCTTCAGCGGGTTCAGCTTCAGGCGGATGCCGAGCTGGCGGATGGTCTGGGAGGGCTGGATGAACGTACGTCCGACGTACGCGTTCTTGACCAGGCCCGCGCCGAAGGGGATGCCGGACGCCTCCGCGTAGCCGATGGCGGCCGGGGTGCCGGATTCCGGGGTCGCTATGACGAGGTCGGCCTCGACGGGGGCCTCGGCGGCGAGCTTGCGGCCCATCTCCACGCGGGAGAGGTACACGTTCCGCCCGGCGATGTCGGTGTCCGGGCGTGCCAGGTAGACGTACTCGAAGACACAGCCCTTGGGCTTCGCGTCCGCGAATCGGGAGGAGCGCAGGCCGTTCTCGTCGATGGCGATGAACTCGCCCGGCTCGATCTCCCGGACGAAGCTGGCGCCGCAGATGTCCAGGGCGGCGCTCTCGGAGGCGACCACCCAGCCGCGCTCCAGACGGCCGAGGACCAGCGGGCGGATGCCCTGCGGGTCGCGGGCGGCGTACAGGGTGTGCTCGTTCATGAAGACGAGCGAGAAGGCGCCCCGGACCTTGGGGAGGACCACGGGGGCCGCTTCCTCCACGGTCAGCGGCTTGCCGTCCTCGTCGACCTGGGCCGCGAGCAGCGCGGTCAGCAGGTCGGTGTCGTTGGTGGCGGCCACGCGGGTGGAGCGGCCGTTGTCCTTGGGCAGGTCGGCGACCATCTCGGCGAGCTGCGCCGTGTTGACCAGGTTGCCGTTGTGACCGAGCGCGATGGAACCGTGCGCGGTGGCACGGAACGTCGGCTGGGCGTTTTCCCACACGGAGGCGCCGGTGGTCGAGTAGCGGGCGTGTCCGACCGCGATATGACCCTGGAGCGAACCGAGCGAGGTCTCGTCGAAGACCTGGGAGACCAGGCCCATGTCCTTGAAGACGAGGATCTGGGAGCCGTTGCTGACCGCGATTCCCGCGGATTCCTGGCCCCGATGCTGGAGGGCGTAGAGCCCGAAGTACGTGAGCTTTGCGACCTCTTCGCCCGGAGCCCAGACACCGAAGACGCCACACGCGTCCTGGGGGCCCTTTTCGCCGGGAAGCAGATCGTGATTGAGTCGACCGTCACCACGTGGCACGGCACCGAGTGTAGGCGAGATCGACCACTGGTCCGAATTGGGGAATCCGGGCAGCGTATCGGTGTGATGTGCGTCACTGTCCGGCGTTCGCGGTGACGCTCTCGCCGTTTGTGCTGGTCAGCGTGAGGCTGCGGTGGTCGAGACGGTAGTCGACCTTGCTGTCGAAGAGTCCCAGCAGCCGCTTCTCCAGATCCATGAGTGAGGCGTCGCACATCCTTCGGGTGGTGGACGGCGTGCCCAGGGTGATGGTGCCGTCGCCGACCGTGGCGGGCGCGGTGACGCGGTTGCAGCCGACGCTGCCGGTGACCTCGCCCGTCTTCTCGTCGAAGGTGAGGTGCGCCTTGCCCTCGGTGCCGGACGGCAGGGACTGGGTGGTCTCGCCGCTGCCGAGACCGGTGACGGTCCAGCGGGTGCCGTGCAGCGGGGCGCCCTTCTCCTCGGTGAGTCGGACGGTGTCGCCGGAACCGGTGGTGAGGGTGAGGTGGCCGTCGGCGGTCTTCGCCCGGAGGGTGTCGGCCAGGAGGGTGCGGGCGAGCCGCTCCTCGAAGGCGAGGTCGTCGCAGCCCATCTCGGTGGCGGCGGCGTCGCTGAAGCGGACGCGGTCGCCGTCGATGCTGGCGCGGGCGCTGAAGTGGTTGCAGCCGTAGTTGCCCTGCGCCCTGCCGCTGTCGTCGATGTGGACCCGGGCCGAGGCGGGCGCCTTGAGGGTGGTGCCGTCCACGGTGACGCTGTCGACCGTCCAGTGGACGCCGGTCAGGGGGCTGCGGGGCTCGGCCGAGCCGCTGCCGCCGCTGCCCGCCTTCTCGGTGCCGCAGGCCGCGGCCAGCGGGAGGAGGGCGAGGGCGGTGACGGTGAGGGTGGTGCGGTGCGTCTGCCTGTACATGCCGCTTCGACGGGGCGGGTGGGGTGGTTGGTTCCCCCCCTTGGTCAGGCCTTTCGGTCAGGACAGCAGCGGCAGGAGCCCCGAGAGGTCGGCCCGCTCCCCGCTGGCGCTCACCTTGGCGTCCGCGATCGCGTCCGGCCAGGACAGCCGTCCCGTGGCCAGCCTGATCCAGGTCAGCGGGTCGGTCTCGACCACGTTCGGCGGGGTGCCGCGGGTGTGCCGGAGCCCTTCGACGCACTGCACCACGGCGTACGGCGGGATCCGCACCTCGGTGGAGCCGCCGGGCGCCTTCGCGGCGAGCACGTCGGCGAGCAGCCGGGTGCAGGTGGCGAGCGCCTGCCGGTCGTAGGGGATGTCGAGGCCGGGCACGGCGGCGTTCAGGTCGTCGGTGTGGACGACGAGTTCGACGGTCCGCGTGACGACGTAGTCCGCGAGCGGCAGCGCGCCCGCGCTGGTGGGCAGCAGGCGGGTGCCGGGGTGGTCGTCGAGCGCGGCGGTGAAGTGGCGTTCGCGGTCGGCGAGGTGGGCGTCGGGGTCGGGATGCTCGGCCGCGAGCCGGGTGGCGGTGTCCGCGATGGCGGGGGCGTCGGCCACGATCGCCGACGGCCAGTCGAGCAGGGCCCCGCTCGGCCGCGCGGGCTCCGGCTCGCCGACCAGCCGGGGCACCGCGCCGAGCGCCATCCCGACGTGCGCCACCAGCTCCCGTACCGTCCACTCCCCGAGCCGCGTCGGCAGCGCGAGCTGCTCCGGGGTGAGCGTGCGGACGGCCGCCCTGATGTTGCCGAACTGGGCGAGGACGGCGGCGCGGGTCCTGGCGGGGTCGTAGGCGCGGGGGCGCTTCTTGGCTGGCGGCATGGGGTGAGCCTATGAGGGGCACAGGCGGGACGGCCAGCAGCGGCGGAGCCCCCGGCCGGCGGACCGGTCGGGGGCTTTGAACGGGGCGTGGGGTCAGGCCAGCAGCGCCGGGATCGTGCCCTCGTGGGCCTCGCGCAGCTCGGTCAGGGAGAGCGTGAACTCGCCCTGGACCTCGACCGTGTCGCCGTCGACGACGCCGATGCGGGTGGCGGGCAGGCCGCGCGCACCGCACATGTCGTTCAGGCGGACCTCCTCCGAGCGCGGCACGGCGACGATCGCGCGGCCCGCCGACTCGGAGAACAGGAACGTGAACGCGTCGAGCCCGTCCGGTACGACCAGACGCGCGCCCTTGTCGCCGAGCAGCGCCGACTCGACGACCGCCTGGATCAGACCGCCGTCGGACAGGTCGTGCGCGGCGTCGATCATGCCGTCGCGGGAGGCGGAGATCAGGACCTCCGCGAGCAGCCGCTCACGCTCCAGGTCGACCTCCGGCGGCAGCCCGCCGAGGTGGTCGTGGACCACCTGGGACCAGGCCGAGCCGCCGAACTCCTCCTTGGTGTCACCGAGGAGGTACAGCAACTGGCCCTCCTCCGCGAAGGCGACCGGCGTGCGGCGGGCGACGTCGTCGATCACACCGAGGACCGCCACGACCGGGGTGGGGTGGATGGCCGCCTCGCCGGTCTGGTTGTAGAGCGAGACGTTGCCGCCCGTCACCGGGGTGCCGAGCTGCTGGCAGGCGTCCGCCAGACCGCGTACGGCCTCCGCGAACTGCCACATCACCGCCGGGTCCTCGGGGGAGCCGAAGTTCAGGCAGTCGGAGACGGCGAGCGGCTTGGCGCCGGTGGTGGCCACGTTGCGGTAGGCCTCGGCGAGGGCGAGCTGGGCGCCCTTGTACGGGTCCAGCTTGGCGTACCGGCCGTTGCCGTCCGTGGCGATGGCGACGCCGAGGCCGGTCTCCTCGTCGATGCGGATCATGCCGGAGTCCTCGGGCTGGGCGAGGACGGTGTTGCCCTGCACGAAGTGGTCGTACTGGGACGTGATCCACTTCTTGGAAGCCTGGTTCGGGGACGACACCAGCCGCAGGACCTGGGCCTTCAGCTCGTCGGCGGTCTCCGGGCGGGGCAGCTTGTTCGCGTCGTCCGCCTGGAGGGCGTCCTGCCAGGACGGGCGGGCGTAGGGGCGCTCGTAGGTCGGGCCCTCGTGGGCGACCGTGCGCGGGTCGACGTCGACGATCTTCTCGCCGTGCCAGTAGATCTCCAGGCGGTCGCCGTCGGTGACCTCACCGATGACGGTGGCGATGACGTCCCACTTGTCGCAGATCTCCAGGAAGCGGTCGACCTTGTCGGGCTCGACGACCGCGCACATCCTTTCCTGCGACTCCGACATCAGGATCTCCTCGGGGGAGAGCGTGGAGTCGCGCAGCGGGACGTCGTCCAGGGTGACGGTCATGCCGCCGGAGCCGTTGGAGGCCAGCTCGCTGGTCGCGCAGGACAGGCCCGCGGCGCCGAGGTCCTGGATGCCGACGACGAGCTTCTCCCGGAAGGCCTCCAGGGTGCACTCGATGAGGAGCTTCTCCTGGAAGGGGTCGCCGACCTGGACGGCGGGGCGCTTGGAGGGCTTGGCGTCGTCGAAGGTCTCGGAGGCCAGGATCGACGCGCCGCCGATGCCGTCGCCGCCGGTGCGGGCGCCGTACAGGATGACCTTGTTGCCCGCGCCGGAGGCCTTGGCGAGGTGGATGTCCTCGTGCCGCATGACGCCGATGCAACCGGCGTTGACCAGCGGGTTGCCCTGGTAGACGGCGTCGAAGACGACCTCGCCGCCGATGTTGGGCAGGCCCAGGCAGTTGCCGTAGCCGCCGATGCCCGCGACGACGCCCGGCAGGACGCGCTTGGTGTCGGGGTGGTCGGCGGCGCCGAAGCGCAGCGGGTCGACGACGGCGACCGGGCGGGCGCCCATCGCGATGATGTCGCGCACGATGCCGCCGACGCCGGTCGCGGCGCCCTGGTAGGGCTCCACGTACGACGGGTGGTTGTGCGACTCCACCTTGAAGGTGACGGCGTAGCCCTGGCCGACGTCGACGACGCCCGCGTTCTCGCCGATGCCGACGAGCAGGGCGTCGTTCTCGGGGGCCTTCTCGCCGAACTGGCGCAGGTGGACCTTGCTGCTCTTGTACGAGCAGTGCTCGGACCACATCACGGAGTACATGGCGAGTTCGGCGCCGGTGGGACGGCGGCCGAGGATCTCCACGACCCGCTCGTACTCGTCCTTCTTCAGGCCGAGTTCGGCCCAGGGCAGCTCGACGTCGGGGGTCGCGGCCGCGTGCTCGACCGTGTCCAGAGGCGTCCTGCTCATGCGGTGACCAGCTTCTTGAGGATCGAGGTGAAGAAGGGGAGGCCGTCGGTGCGGCCGGTGCCGATCAGCGGCTCCGTGGCGTGCTCCGGGTGCGGCATCAGGCCGACGACGTTGCCCGCCTCGTTGGTGATGCCCGCGATGTCGTTGAGCGAGCCGTTGGGGTTGAAGTCCAGGTAGCGGAAGGCGACGCGGCCCTCGGCCTCCAGCTGGTCCAGCGTGTACTGGTCGGCGACGTAGCGGCCGTCCATGTTCTTGAGCGGGATGTGGATCTCCTGCCCGCTCTCGTAGTCGCTGGTCCAGGCGGTGGACGTGTTCTCCACCCGCAGCTTCTGGTCGCGGCAGATGAAGTGCAGGTGGTCGTTGCCGAGCATGCCGCCGGGCAGCAGATGGGCCTCGGTGAGGATCTGGAAGCCGTTGCAGATGCCGAGGACGGGCAGTCCGGCCTTCGCCTGGTCGATGACGGTCTCCATCACCGGCGAGAAGCGGGAGATGGCCCCGGCGCGCAGATAGTCGCCGTAGGAGAAACCGCCGGGCAGCACCACGGCGTCGACCTGCTTGAGGTCCTTGTCCTTGTGCCAGAGAGCGACGGGTTCGGCACCCGCGAGACGGATCGCGCGCTGTGTGTCGCGGTCGTCGAGACTTCCCGGGAAAGTGACGACGCCAATACGAGCGGTCACTTCACGGCCTCCGCGACTTCCTCCACCTTCACGGTGAAGTCCTCGATCACCGTGTTGGCGAGGAAGGATTCCGCGAGCTCATGGATGCGGGCGAGCGCGGCCTCGTCGACCGGCCCGTCAACTTCCAGTTCGAATCGCTTTCCCTGACGTACGTCGGAGATGCCGTCGAAACCCAGCCGCGGCAGTGCGCGCTGCACCGCCTGGCCCTGGGGGTCGAGGATCTCCGGCTTGAGCATGACGTCGACTACGACGCGTGCCACTGGCACTCCCGGTGTGTGGTGCTGAGCAGGTTCCTTCAGACTACCCGCACAAAATTTCTACGCGAGTAGATTTGTAGGAAACTACGGATCCCGAGCGACGCCCACCTGCCGTTGATCACGCACATCATCACGATCCTGCATCGAAGCGAGCACCGGACAGGGCCGTTCATGAAAAGTTCCGGGAAAGATCCCGATTCTCCACGGCGAAACCTATTGCGCTCGGACACGCGGGGAGATTTAGTCAGGCTTCACATTCGTTTGCCGAGCACTGTACAAATGAATTGGGAATAGCCGATACTCGGCACGTCATCGCAGTTGAGCGCTATAGATGTGCCGTACGAAGGGACCGATATTCGTGGCGCAGAAGGTCGTGGTCACTCTCTTTGACGACATCGACGGCTCGGAAGCGGCGGAAACGATCGCCTTCGGACTCGATGGCAAGTCGTACGAGATCGACCTGAATGAAGCCAATGCGAGCAAACTGCGGAAGGCGCTCGCGCCGTACGTGGAGGCAGGCCGCAAGCGGTCGAAGTCGGGCAAGGCCTACCGGCAGACGGAGGTGGCCCCCGATCCGGCGGCCGTCCGCGCCTGGGCCCAGGCCAACAAGATGGACGTGCCCGCCCGCGGACGGATCCCCAAGAAGGTCTACGAGGCGTTCGCCGCGGCGCGCTGAGGTCTGGGCGGGCCCGGTTGACCGACGCCCGGTCAGGCGGCCCTCGGCGCAGCCGACTTGCGCGGCACCCCCGGTGATCAGCTAGAGTCTGGAGCACGCCGCAGGGCGGGGCCGAAAAGCCCAGCTCACGGAGCGTGCGGGTGTAGTTCAGTAGTAGAACATCCCCCTTCCAGGGGGAAGGCGCAGTGTGCGATTCCTGTCACCCGCTCTGCATCGCCGGTCCGACCACTGTTGTGGATCAGGTAGGCTGGTGCTCGCACCGATCAGTGAAAGCTGGTCGGCGGCAATGCGGACGTAGCTCAGTTGGTAGAGCGCAACCTTGCCAAGGTTGAGGTCGCGAGTTCGAGCCTCGTCGTCCGCTCCAGTGTGATGAAGGCCCCGGTCGGGTTGGACCGGGGCCTTTGCCGTATGCCCATTCCCCTTCCACGTCTCTGACATTTGTCATGGCGAGCGGTGACAGCGCGCACTGCCGTCCGGCACCGGGCGCCGGGACGCTGAGGGCATGACGACGAACGAGCACGAGCACGTGATCGAGGTCACTGACCTACGGCGTGTCTACGGGGGCGGGTTCGAGGCCGTAGGCGGGATCACGTTCCACGTGAAACATGGCGAGGTCTTCGCCCTGCTCGGCACCAATGGCGCGGGCAAGACCTCGACGGTGGAACTGCTGGAAGGGCTGGCCGCACCGGCCGGGGGACGGGTCCGGGTACTCGGCCACGATCCCTACGAGGAGCGGGCCGCCGTACGACCGCGTACGGGCGTGATGTTGCAGGAGGGCGGCTTCCCCTCCGAGCTGACCGTCACGGAGACGGTACGGATGTGGGCCGGGTGTACGAGCGGGGCGCGGCCCGGCCCCGAGGTGCTGGCGCTGGTCGGGCTCGCGGAGAAGACGGACGTACGGGTCAAGCAGTTGTCCGGGGGTGAGCGGCGGCGGCTGGACCTGGCGC
Organism: Streptomyces sp. NPDC057877; assembly: GCF_042796855.1. Lineage (NCBI taxonomy): Bacteria > Bacillati > Actinomycetota > Actinomycetes > Kitasatosporales > Streptomycetaceae > Streptomyces > Streptomyces sp. NPDC057877. Next base: position 737,470 of record NZ_JBHVMS010000003.1, on the reverse strand, counting down.
TGGCGCTGCTCGGCGAGCCCGAGGTGCTCTTCCTCGACGAACCGACGACCGGGCTCGACGCGGAGGGGCGCCGGGACACCTGGGAGTTGGTGCGGGCCCTGCGGGACGCCGGTACGACGGTGCTGCTGACCACGCACTACCTGGAGGAGGCGGAGAGCCTCGCCGACCGGCTGGCCATCCTGCACGAGGGCCGGATCGCCGCCGCCGGGACACCGGCCGAGGTCACCGCGGACCAGCCGTCCCGGATCTCCTTCGAACTGCCCGAGGGGTACTTCGTCGGGGACCTGCCGCCGCTCGCCGAGCTGGGCGTGTGCGGACACGAGGCCGAGGGACGGTTCGTACGCCTGCGGACGCGGGAGTTGCAGCGCGCGGCCACCGGGGTGCTGCGGTGGGCGGAGGGGGCCGGGGTCGAACTGCGCGGGCTGGATGTGCGGTCGGCCTCGCTGGAGGAGGCGTTCCTCGGGATCGCGCGGGAGGCCGCGGGCGCCAGCCGGGGCATCAAGGAGCAGGAGTACGCGCGATGAACGCTGTCGTCACCACCCCGGGGAGCCGGATGGCCGCGCTCGCGCGGGCCGAGCTGACCCTGTTCGGGCGCAGCAGGGCCACGGTTCTCACGGCACTGCTGGTGCCGCTCGCGCTGCCGTTCACCCTGCGGTCGGCCATGGCGGAGATGGATCTGGCGGAAGCCGGGCTCACCGTGGGCCTGGTGCTGCTGCCCGCCGCGATCGGGTTCTCGCTGCTGTTCGCGGTGTACGGCACGCTCGTCGCCGTCTACACCTCCCGGCGTGAGGAACTGGTGCTGAAGCGGCTGCGGACCGGTGAGCTGCGGGACGCGGAGATCCTCACCGGCGCGGCGCTGCCCGCCGTGGCGACCGGGCTGGCGCAGTCGCTGCTGCTGACGGTCGGGTGCGCGCTGCTGCTCGACCTGCCCGCGCCGCGTGCGCCGCACCTCGCCGTGCTGGGGCTGCTGTTGGGGCTGCCGCTGTGCGCGGCGCTCGCCTCGGCCACGGCGATCCTCACCCGGACCGTGGAGAGCGCCCAGGTCACCACGTTGCCGCTGGTGCTCGGCTCGATGATCGGCTCCGGGATCGCCGTACCGCTGGAACTGCTGCCCGACCGGGTGGCCTCGGTGTGCGAGCTGCTGCCGCTGTCCCCCGCCATCACGCTGGTGCGCGGCGGCTGGACCGGGAACCTGTCGGCGTACGAGGCACTGGGGGCGCTGGCGACCGCGCTGGCCTGGACGCTGGCCGCGGTGTTTGCTGTACGGCGGTGGTTCCGCTGGGAGCCACGGCGCTGAGGTGGGGTGGCGGCGGCGCCGGGACGGGAAGCGCGGGGGACTGGGAGTCGGGTTGGGCACGGACGTGCGTACGGCAGGGGGCTGGTGGCGGCGAAAGAGCACCCCGGCGAAGGTGGAGACGTACACCCGGTGGTCGTTCCACTTCTTCGTGGTGATCGAGTTCACCTCGGCCGGACTGCCCAGCGTGACGCAGGCGGGGCCGCGCCTCGGGGTGCTCATGCTGCTGATGGTGCTCGTTCACACCGTGCTGGTCGGGGTGACCGCCTCACGCGCGCTGGACTGGACGCGCGGGCGGCGGGAGCAGCCCTTGCGGCTGCTGTGGGCGCTGGGCGCGGTGACCGTGGCGGTCGGGGTCGCGGCGATCTGGATCGGGGAGCACGGTCCGGCGGGGGACGGCGTCGACACGGCGGCCAGTGCGGTCTTCTCCGTCGTGCTGATCTTCGGCGCCGGGAGCCTCGCGCTCGGGGTGCGGCGGCGGGCGCGGATCTTCGGGATGGTGGGGGGCTTCGCGGTCGGGACGGGAGTGGTGTCGTTCCCGCTCGGGCTGTCCGCGGTCAACGCGCTGGTGTCGTCGCTCGCGGTGCTGGTGGGCGCCGCGTTCTTCGCCTTCACCTCGGTCTTCTCCGTCTGGCTGCTGAACGCCGTCTACGCGCTCGACGAGGCCCGCGAGACCCGGACCCGGCTCGCGGTCGCCGAGGAGCGGCTGCGCTTCGGGCGCGATCTGCATGACGTGATGGGCCGCAATCTGGCGGTGATCGCGCTCAAGAGCGAGCTGGCCGTGCAGTTGGCCCGGCGCGGGCGGCCGGAGGCGGTGGAGCAGATGGTCGAGGTGCAGCGGATCGCGCGGGAGTCGCAGCGCGAGGTGCGGGACGTCGTACGCGGCTATCGCGAGGCCGACCTCGGGGTGGAGATCGCCGGGGCGCGCGGGGTGCTGACGGCGGCGGGCATCGAGTGCGAGGTGACCGGGGAGGCGGTCGGGGTGTCGGCCGGGCTGTCCGCCGAGGTGCAGTCGGCGCTCGGGTGGGTCGTGCGTGAGGCGACGACGAACGTGCTGCGGCACGGGGATGCCAAACGGTGTGATGTGGGGTTGCGGGTGCGGGAGGGGCTGGTGGTGCTGACGGTGGAGAACGACGGGGTGGGTGACGGCGGGTCCCGGAGCGACGGTGGCTCGGGGCTCGCCGGGTTGCGGGAGCGGTTGGCCGTGGTCGGTGGGGTGTTGGAGGCGGGGGTGGGCGCCGGGGGTGTGTTCCGGGTGGTGGCCGAGGTGCCGGTGGGGGCGGACGGATGACGGCGGTGCGGTTGCTGCTCGCCGACGACGAGCACCTCATCCGGGGAGCGCTGGCCACGCTGTTGTCGCTGGAGGAGGACCTCGTGGTGGTCGCCGAGGCGGCGAGCGGGCCGGAGGCGCTGGCGATGGCGATGGCGCATCGGCCCGATGTGGCCGTGCTGGATCTCCAGATGCCCGGGGCGGACGGTGTGAAGGTCGCCACATCGCTGCGTACGGAACTGCCCGGCTGCCAGGTGCTGAGCGTGACCAGCCATGGTCGGCCGGGGCATCTGAAGCGGGCGCTCGCGGCGGGGGTGCGTGGGTTCGTGCCCAAGACGGTCAGCGCGGAACGGCTCGCGGAGATCATCCGCACGGTGCACGGCGGAAGCCGTTACGTCGACCCCGAGTTGGCCGCCGACGCGATCTCCGCCGGGGACTCGCCACTGACCGCGCGGGAGGCGGAGGTGCTGGAGCTGGCCGCCGACGGGGCGCCGGTCGCGGAGATCGCCGAGCGGGCGGCGCTGTCCCAGGGAACGGTGCGGAACTATCTGTCGTCCGCCGTGTCGAAGCTGGGGGTGGAGAACCGGCATGCGGCAGTGCGGCTCGCGCGCGAGAGAGGTTGGGTATAGTTGCTCTCGCGCCACGGCGCAACGCGGACGTAGCTCAGTTGGTAGAGCGCAACCTTGCCAAGGTTGAGGTCGCGAGTTCGAACCTCGTCGTCCGCTCTCTGTAAGACCCCGGTCCAGTGGACCGGGGTCTTCTTCGTTCGCCCTAGCTCCAGCTGGTGCCCGTCAGGCGCTCGTACGCCTCCACGTACTTGGCGCGGGTCGACGCCACGACCTGCTCCGGCAGCGCGGGCGGGGGCTGCTCGCTCGCCCGGTCCCAGCCGGACTCGGCCGAGGTCAGCCAGTCACGGACGTACTGCTTGTCGTACGACGGCTGCGCGCGGCCCGGCTGCCACTGGTCCGCGGGCCAGAAGCGGGAGGAGTCGGGGGTGAGGACCTCGTCGGCGAGGACCAGTTCGTCGCCCTCGAAGCCGAACTCGAACTTGGTGTCGGCCAGGATGATCCCGCGGTCCCGGGCGATGTCGCGGGCGCGGCCGTAGACGGCGAGGGTGGCCTGGCGCAGTTGGGCGGCGGTCTCGGCGCCGACCTGGCGGGCGACCTCCTCGTAGGAGACGTTCTCGTCGTGCTCGCCGACCTCCGCCTTGGTGGCGGGGGTGAAGATCGGGGCGGGCAGTTCGGAGCCGTCGACCAGGCCCTCGGGGAGGGCGAGGCCGCAGACCGTACGGGTCTGCCGGTACTCGGCGAGGCCCGAGCCGGTGAGGTAGCCGCGGGCCACGCACTCCACCGGGACCATCTGGAGGGACTTGCAGACCAGGGTGCGGCCCGCCCAGTCGGCGGGGGCGCCCTCGGGCAGTTCGGTGCTCAGGACATGGCTCGGGACCAGGTCGGCGAGCTGGTCGAACCACCACAGGGAGAGCTGGGTGAGGACGCGGCCCTTGTCGGGGATCTCGGTGGGCAGCACCCAGTCGTAGGCGGAGATGCGGTCGCTGGCGACCATCACGAGGTCGCCCGCCTCGTTCTGGTACAGCTCGCGCACCTTTCCGGTGTGCAGATGCACCAGACCCGGAACCTGGATCGGTTCGGGCTTGTCGACGAATCCGGACACGGTTCCTCCCCGTGGTTCTGTCCAATGGGTCGATTGTCCCGTACGAGGGCGTGCTCACGGACAGTGGGTCAGGTCAGTCGCGCGGACAGGGGCCGGGTCGGGCCGCGGTCTGGGGTCGGGTCAGTCGCGTTTGCAGATGCGGTCCAGGAGGTTCGCGGTGGCGCGCTGGATGCGGGGGTCGACGTGGCCGGGGCGGTCCAGGGACGGGGTCCAGGCGAAGGTCCCGGACGCGAAGACCCAGGCGCCGGAGGGGGCTCGGTAGAGGGAGGTCTCCTGGTGGCGGACGACACCGTCGGCGTCCGCGTAGGGGCTGTGGGCGAGCAGGATGCGCTCGTCGTGGGCGGGCAGCGGGGTGCGCGGGAAGTAGCGGTCGGCCTCGCCCGCCACCAGGCCGTCGATCGCGTCGCCCTCGTGGGCGCCGGTGGCGTCCCACAGCCAGTGGTCGGCGTTGCGGACGATCAGGGGGCGGGGGGTGGGGACCGGGCCCTGGTACTGGATGCCGAGCAGTTGCTGCTCGGCGCGGTCGATCTCACGCCACAGCACCGGCTTGCCCGGGCCCCGGCGCTTGCGGCAGGTGAGCAGGCGGTCGGGGACGCCGGAGGGTGAGGGGCCCAGCTCCACCTGCCAGTACATGGTGTTGGCGGAGAGGAAGACCAGGGACGTGCCGTGGTCGCGGGCGTGCTCCACGGCGCCGCGCATGGGGGCCGACCAGTACTCGTCGTGGCCCGGGAAGACCAGTCCGCGGTAGCGGGTGGGGTCGATGCGGCCGGAGTGCAGGTCACGGGCGTCGGCGTAGGCGAGGTCGTAGCCGTAGCGCTCGGCCCAGCGGATGAAGTCGTACGCGTGCCCCACGTGCAACGGCAGGCCCGCGCCCGCGTACGGGCGGTCGAAGGAGACGGTGGTCGCGGCGTCGCCCTCGCCGAGCAGTCGGCCCTTCTCGTCCCACGCGTGGTAGAGGCTGGCCCCGGTGCGGCCGTCCTCCGGGTAGAGGTTGTACGCCTGCCAGGTCACGTCCGGCAGCAGCAGGAGCAGGTCGGCCGGGTGGTCGTCGCGGACCGTGAAGGGGACGTGGGAGCGGTAGCCGTCGGCGGTGGTGAGGACGGCGACGTACGCGCCGACGCGCCAGTACGACGGGATCTGGAGCCGCCAGGAGAGCCACCAGTGGTGGCAGGAGACTGTGCGGTCGGCGGTGAGGGGCGCGGGCTGCACGATGCCGGAGAGACGGGGGCTGGTGGTGATCTTGGCGGCGCCGTCACCGGCGTAGTGGCCGATGCGGTAGACGTCGACGGCGAATTCCTGGGGCGGGTCGACGGTGATGTGGAAGTCGATGGCGTCGCCGGGGGCTACCGCGCCGGTGGCGGTGAAGCCCTTGATCTGGCGGTGGAGGTCGTCGGCGGCGCGGGGGGAGGTGGCTTCCGGGGCTCGGGCGGGGGTCGAGCGGTCTTCCGGGTGGTCCACGTACCAGGGGATGACGCGGCCGGTGTCGTCGACGTAGGTCACGCCGCCGCGCAGCCAGGGGACCGGGCCCTGACCGAAGGGGTCCGTCACCGCGTGTGCCCGTGCTCCCGACTCCCAGCGGCGGATCTTGTCCGACCCCATGGTTGCTTCCCTCCCTTGCCCCCGTGGGTGATGTGACACGAGCGAGCGACGGCGGCTGCCGTCGGCTGTCAGCGGTGTCGTATGTCGCGCGCCTTTGCCAGGTGCGTGTTCGATCCCAGCACATCACATTGCGCACGCACTCTGTCACTGGTCGTTGTGAATTGACCGAAAGTGGAAGGGTGGACTCCGGTAGGACGGGGGTCTGTCCGGGGTCGGTAAGGGGGAGGCAGGCCTGGTAAGGGGGGAGGCAGGCAGGGCTGGCAGGGGGAAGGGGAGGCACGGCTCAAGGGCCGGTCCCGGTCAGACGAGGCGGACCGGTTTCTCCGGGCGTATCCCCGTCTCCGTCAGCCACTCCCGCAGGGGCGCCGGATCGCCGTCCTCGAGGAGGCTGAGGACTCTCGGGGTGAGGTCGGCGGCGCGTTCGCCCTTGAGGAGGAGGGACGGGCCGTCGAGCCAGTCGAGCCCCGGGGTCGCGCCCGCGGTGTCCATCGCGGCGCAGCACACCATCGCCGTGACGTGGTCGGCGAGCAGTTCGCGCGGGGTGCGGGGTGGTTGGAGGGGGAAGAGGGGGAGGGCCCCGTCGCCCCAGAGGTCGGGGTCGGGGGAGCCCGCGGGGCCGGGTGCGGGCGGGCCGCCCGGCGCTGGGGCGTGCGCGGCGGCGGCTTCCTCGCGGGCGAGTTCGGCGCCGAGGCCCTCGGCGAGGGCGGCGCAGCGGGTGGTGGTGGCCGGGGTGGTGTCGGGGGAGGGTGCCAAAGGGGCACAAGCGTGGTCGGCGGGGGCAGAAGCGTGGTCGGCGAGGGCGGAAGCGTGGTCGGCGAGGGCGGAAGCGTGGTCGGCGGGGGCGGAAGAACGGTCGGTTTCGGGCGGCGGGCTCTCCTGGGCCGCCGCCAGATGGTCGATGATCCGCGCCAGGGTGGGCCCCGCGGACCCGGGACCGGTGCGGCGGACGCCGAGGGTGTCCAGGACGCGGTGCAGCCGGGCGGCGTCGGTGCGCCACTTGCGGTCGACGACCTCGTCCGGATAGTCGTCCCACTCCACCGGGGACCAGTCGGGACCGGGCCCGGCCGGGCCGCCGTGGAAGAGGCGGGCGGCGAGCAGCGAGGCGGCCTCGTCCACCGTGCCGGGTTCTTCGAGCAGGTCGCAGGCGGGACGCTCACCCAGCCGGGAGGCGAACCCCTCGGCCAGCCGGTCCCGCCGGGACAGCTCGGTGAGGGCGGCGACGACCCCCGCGTCCAGCCGGGACGGCCAGCGGCCCATCCGCCAGGCGGGCAGCGCGACCCGGGTGAGGAGCCGGTCCCAGCCCGCGTAGGCGAGGCCCACCTGTTCCTGGGCGACGATCCGCAGGCCGTAGTCCACCGCCTGGGCGCGCTCGGCAGCCGCGGCGGCGACCCCGCGCTCCATCTCGGCCGCGTGTTCCCGGCAACTGCGCAGCAGCAGCCGGACCACCCAGCCGACGCCCGCGTACAACGGGCGCAGCGGCGGTCGGACCCGGGCGGCAGGGGCTCCGCCGACCGCCGCCGAGGCGACGGCGACCGCGGCGTCCAGACCCCGGACGAAGCGCCGGGCGGCGGCTATGTCGGGGTGCGCCGAGGGGCCCGTACCCGCGACGACGGGGGCGAGGACCGCGCGCAGTTCGCCGACGCGCATCCACCACAGGAACGGGGAGCCGATGACGAGCACCGGGGCGGCCGTCGTACGGCGGTGGCCGCGGCCACGGAACCGCTCCTCCCCCGCCAGCCGCTCGCCGTCGGGCGGGCCGTGGGCCGGATGGGTGCGGTCCTCCAGCCAGCTGTCGCAGTCCGGGGTGAGCGCTATGGCCGAGGGGACGGGGACGTCGAGGCGGTCGGCCAGGTCGCGGACCATCCGGTACAGGTCGGGCGCCGCCTCCTCGGCGATCGGAACCGTCGGGCTCACGGCGGGCCGGGCCCGCGCGACGACGAGCGCGATACCGCCCGCGGCCAGCAGCACGACCACGGCGACCACGCCCACGCTCCACCGGGCGGCGTCCCAGCCGCCGCCGACGAGATGGCCGCTGGAGCCGCCCGCGAAGAGGATCACGGCGGCGGCAGCGGGCAGCAGGGCCACGGCCAGCGCGCGGCTGCGGACCCGCAGCACGGCCAGGGCCCGGGAACGCGCGGACTGCGCGCCCGCCTCCACACCCATACCGGTCACGACCGGACGTCACCCCCTCCCTGCTGTCGCGTACGACGGCTCGTTGCTCACTCCCCCACTGTGGCACCCGTCACTGACATCGCAATGCCGGTGGGCCAAGTGCCGGAACGCTTGCGCCGCACCCTAGTTGGGGGTCTGCCCATCGTCAGCCGGATGGGGCATTGCTCACCCGATGGAATGGCTTTGGGGAAAGCTGGCTGACGGTGAACAAGGCTTGGGCCCCGGTATCCGTAGGGATTCCGGGGCCCGTGGCGAGGGGAGGTGGGAGGGCGCTGCAGGGTTGTGCCCTGCGGGTTGTGCCCTGCGGGTTGTGCCCTGCGGGTTGTGCCCTGGGGGTTGTGCACCGCAGGTGTGCGTTACGAGGTTGTGCACCGCAGGTTGTGCACCGCAGGTCTGCGTTACACCCCTGCCGCCGCCTTCGCGGCGATGTCCGTACGGTGCTGGGAGCCGTCGAGACGAATCCGGCCGACCGCCTGGTAGGCGCGTTCACGGGCCTGGGCGAGGTCCTCGCCGGTGGCGGTGACGGACAGGACGCGACCGCCCGCGCTGACGACCGAGTCGCCGTCGCGCTTGGTGCCCGCGTGCAGGACGTACGCGTGCGGGGCGTCCTCGGCGGCCACCTCGTCGAGGCCGGTGATCGGGTCGCCGGTACGCGGGGTGCCAGGGTAGTTGTGCGAGGCGACGACCACGGTGACGGCCGCGTCGTCGCTCCAGCGCAGGGGTTCGAGGTCGGCGAGGTTGCCGGTGGCGGCGGCCATCAGGATCCCGGCGAGCGGGGTCTTCAGCCGGGCCAGCACGACCTGGGTCTCCGGGTCGCCGAAACGGGCGTTGAACTCGATCACGCGCACCCCGCGCGAGGTGATCGCGAGCCCGGCGTACAGCAGCCCGGAGAACGGTGTCCCCCGGCGGCGCATCTCGTCGACGGTCGGCTGGAGAACCGTCTCCAGCACCTCGTCCACCAGCTTCGGGTCGGCCCAGGGCAGCGGGGAGTACGCGCCCATGCCGCCGGTGTTCGGGCCCTCGTCGCCGTCCAGGGCGCGCTTGAAGTCCTGCGCGGGCCGCAGCGGGACGACGGTCTCGCCGTCGGTGACCGCGAACAGCGACACCTCCGGCCCGTCGAGGAACTCCTCGATGACCACCCGCTCGCAGGCCGCCGCGTGCGCCTTCGCCGCGTCGAGGTCCGACGTGACGACGACGCCCTTACCGGCGGCGAGCCCGTCGTCCTTGACGACGTACGGCGCACCGAAGGCGTCGAGAGCCTCGGTGGCCTCCTCCGGCGTCGTACACACATACGACCGTGCGGTGGGAACGCCCGCCCCGGCCATCACGTCCTTGGCGAAGGCCTTGGACCCTTCCAGCTGCGCGGCCTCCTTGGAGGGACCGAACACCGGAATGCCCGCCTCCCGCACCGCGTCGGCCACCCCCGCGACCAGCGGCGCCTCCGGGCCCACGACGACCAGCTCGGCGCCGAGCTTCATGGCCAGCGTGGCCACGGCGGCGCCGTCCAGGGCGTCGACCTGGTGCAGCTCGGCGACCTCCGCGATACCGGCGTTGCCTGGGGCGCAGTGCAACGCGGTGACGGCGGGGTCGAGGGACAGTGAGCGGCACAGGGCGTGTTCGCGGGCGCCGCTGCCGATGACGAGGACCTTCACGGGGGTCAGCCTAACGGCAGGAGGCGGGGGCGCTTTGTGCGGGCCGCCGAGGGGGTGGGGGCGGAGCGGCTGTGACTTCCTCCAAGGAGCGGCCCTTTGTCGGTTGCGCGCTGTGGCTCTCGGCTGCGGCTACTCGTTGGTGAACTCATCCACCACGGTCGCCCCCAGCTCCCGGACGAGCAGTTCCTGCCCGGAGAGGGCCGACTCGTCGAGGTCGGGGTCGTCGGCCTCGGGGGTGTCGTCCTCGGGGGCGACGGGGTGGGGCTCGGGGGCGGAGGTGGCCGGGGGTGTGGGGGTGGCCGCCGGTGCGGGAGCGGGGGCAGGGGCGGCAGGGGTGTGCTGTGGGGGCGCCGGGCGCTGTGGGGCCGTAGCGCCGCCGCTGGCGCCATAGCCGCCGGTCGACCCGCTGTTGGCGGGGCTGCCACCGCCGTACCCCCCGGAACCACCGGAGGGGCCGGGGGCAGGCGCCGCCGAACCACCACCGGACGGATCAACGACAGCCTCGACCTTCCAGTGCACGTTGAACTGCTCGATCAGCGCCTGCCGCAGTACGTCCTCGCTGCCGCTGCTCGCGAAGTTGTCCCGGGCGCCGGAATTGACGAAGCCGAGCTGGAGGGTGGTGCCGTCGAAGCCGACGACCTGGGCGTTCTGGCTGAGGAGGATCCAGGTGAAGCGGCGGCGGTTCTTGACCGCCTCGAGGATGTTCGGCCAGAGGGAGCGGGGGTCGAGGCCGCCGGACGCGGGGGCGGCGACGGGCGGCGAGGGGGACGGCGGGGGTGCGGCCGGGGACGTCGCCGGAGGCGTGGCCGCGGGGGGCGCGGCTGCCTGGGGCCGGGTGTCGCTGGCGGGGGTGGTGGCGGTGGGCCAGCCACCCGGACGTCGGCCGCCACCCCCGGCCGTGGTGGCGGTGGGCCAGGCGCCGGGGGCGGGCTGCGAGGGCGGTGTGGCAGGAGCCGTATCGGGGCTGGGGACGGCGGGTGCCACCTGCTCGGCAGGGGCACTCGCGACGGGCACGCTGGGCGCCTCCGCACCACGTACGGCGGCCCGGGCGGCGGCGGGACCACCCCCGGGAGCCACAGGCGGCGCACCTTCACCACCACCGGCACCGGACCCGTGGACGCCGGGCGCGGGGACGTACCCCATCGCGGGAGCACCGCCCCCGGCGGAGAAGTTCACCCCCCGCTCCAGCCGGTCCAGGCGGGCCATGACGGACCGCTCGTCCCCATAGGCGGCGGGCAGCATGACGCGGGCGCAGATCAGCTCGAGCTGGAGTCGCGGCGCATGGGCGCCGCGCATCTCGGTGAGGCCTTCGTTGACGATGTCGGCGGCGCGCGTCAGCTCGGCCGGACCGAAGGCCTGGGCCTGGGCCCGCATGCGCTCGACGACGTCGGCGGGATGATCGAGAAGCCCCTTCTCCCCCGCGTCGGGCACGGCCGACAGGATGACGAGATCCCGCAGCCGCTCCAGCAGATCGGTGACGAACCGCCGAGGGTCGTTGCCGCCCTCGATCACCCGGTCGACGACCTCGAAGGCGGCGGCACCGTCACCGGAGGTGAAGGCCTCGACGACGGAGTCGAGGAGCGAGCCGTCGGTGTACCCCAGGAGGGAGGTGGCCATGGCGTATGTCACACCGTCGGCACCGGCACCGGCGAGCAGCTGGTCCATGACGGACATGGAGTCACGCACGGACCCCGCCCCGGCCCGCACGACCAGCGGCAGCACGCCGTCCTCGATGGGGATGTCCTCCCTGCGGCACACCTCGCCGAGGTAGTCCCGCAGGGTCCCGGGCGGCACCAGCCGGAACGGGTAGTGATGGGTCCGCGACCGAATGGTCCCGATGACCTTCTCGGGCTCGGTGGTGGCGAAGATGAACTTCAGATGCTCCGGCGGCTCCTCGACGACCTTGAGCAGCGCGTTGAAACCGGCCGACGTGACCATGTGGGCCTCGTCGATGATGTAGATCTTGTACCGGCTGCGGGCGGGCCCGAAGAAGGCCTTCTCCCGCAGGTCACGGGCGTCGTCCACACCGCCGTGGGACGCGGCGTCGATCTCGATGACGTCGATGGACCCCGGTCCGTTGCGCGCCAGGTCACGGCAGGAGTCGCACTCAGCGCACGGTGTCGGCGTGGGCCCCTTCTCGCAGTTCAGACAGCGGGCCAGGATCCGCGCACTGGTCGTCTTGCCACACCCGCGCGGACCACTGAACAGGTACGCGTGATTGACCCGGTTGTTCCGCAGCGCCTGCTGCAACGGGTCGGTGACATGCTCCTGCCCGATGACCTCGGCGAAGGACTCCGGGCGGTAGCGGCGGTACAACGCAAGAGACGACACGCATACGAGGTTATAGGCGCCCACTGACAACAGGCCCCGCCCTGGAAACGCAAGCGCCCCCCACGCACCCGCCAGAGCCAACCTACCCTTGCTGCCTTCCGGCCCTGGGGGAGTTCAGTCAGATAGCGCCGCGTGAGGGGCTCCGCACAGGTTACCCGATCCGACCGGCAGGAACGAGTTCGCGAGCACTCCCCAGCGTCATGTAATGTTTCCGGCGGAGGATTCGCCTAGAGGCCTAGGGCGCACGCTTGGAAAGCGTGTTGGGGGCAACCCCTCACGAGTTCGAATCTCGTATCCTCCGCCAGTGCCTCACCGGGCACGATGTCGAAGGGCCCCACCGTTCGCGGTGGGGCCCTTCGTCGTTGTTCGTCTCGGCTTTCGTGTCGGGCTCCGGCATGGGGCGAGCCGTCAGTGAGCGCGGATGCGGGCCCGCGCACCTAGCCCGGCACTCCACACGCCACCTGAGTATCCACGTGAACCTACGGTGCCGTAAGTTACGGTACCGAAGGTTCGCTGCGATGTTTGCGAGGACGTATGAGCACTTCCCCGGCGACTGCCGAACTGCCCTGGCTGATTCAGGGTGGGATGGGTGTGGGGGTGTCCGGGTGGCGGCTCGCTCGGGCCGTGGCGCGGGCTGGGCAGCTGGGGGTCGTCTCCGGTACCGCTCTGGACACGCTGTTGATACGGGGGCTGCAGAGTGGGGACCCGGGAGGGCATTTGCGGCGGGCGCTGGCCGCGTTTCCCGTGCCGGAGGTGGCTGACGCCGTGCGGGAGCGGTACTTCGTCGAGGGTGGGGTGGGGGACGGGGCGCGGTTCGCGGCCACTCCTCGGCTGACGGTCGACGAGGCGGGTCCGGCGCGGTCGTTGACCGTCGTCGCCAATTTCTGCGAGGTGTGGCTCGCCAAGCAGGGGCACGGCGGGGTCGTCGGGATCAACTTCCTGGAGAAGGTGCAACTCGCCACCCTTCCCGCCATGTTCGGGGCGATCCTGGCGGGTGTGGACTACGTCCTGGTCGGCGCGGGCATTCCCGCGCAGATTCCCCGCATCGCCGACGGGCTCGCCCGGTGTGAGCCGGTCACCGCGCGGGTGGACGTGGACGGCGACGTCCAGCCGTTCGAGCTGCGCTTCGACCCGGCCTCGGTGCTGGGCGGGGCCGAGCCGGGCGCGCTGCGGCGCCCCCGTGTCCTCGCCATCGTCTCGTTGCCCGCCCTGGCCACGTACCTGAACCGCGACGACGAGACCAGGCCGGACGGTTTCGTCGTCGAAGGGCATGGTGCGGGCGGGCACAGTGCCCCGCCGCGTGGGCCCCTGCGGCTGGACGAGCAGGGTGATCCCGTCTACGGCCCCCGGGACAACCCGGACTTCGCCAAGATGGCGGCCCTCGGGCTGCCGTTCTGGATCGCCGGGGGCCAGTGCGGGCCGGAGCAGCTCCGCCGGGCCAGGGCGGTGGGTGCGGCCGGTGTGCAGCTCGGCAGTGTGTTCGCGCTCTGCGAGGAGTCGGGCATGGAGCCGCGGCTGAGGCGGCAGCTGGTCGAGCGGGAACTCGCGGGTGAGCTGACCGTGCGGAACGATCCGGCGGCCTCCCCGACCACCTTCCCCTTCAAGGTCGCCGACCTGCCCGGCACCCTCGCCGACCCCGAGACCAGCGCCGCCCGCGCCCGCGTCTGCGATCTCGGCTACCTCCGTACGCCCTTCCGGACCGCCCGCGGCACCATCGACTACCGCTGCCCCGCGGAGCCCCTCACCGCCTACGTCCGCAAGGGCGGCACCGCCGAGCAGACGGAGGGACGGCAGTGCCTGTGCAACGGTCTCCTCGCCGCCGTCGGACTGGGCCAACGCCGCCCGCGCGGCGTCGTCGAACCGCCCATCGTCACCATCGGGCAGGATCTGGACTTCCTGCGGCACATCGCCCCGGACGGCGGGGCGTACAGCGCCGAGACCGTGGTGCGGTGGCTGTCCGCCGGGCTGGTGGAGACGGAGACGGTGGCGGTGGCCGCGTCCGCTTGAGCCCTTCGGCTCCGGGCGCCTGACCCCGTCCCCCCTACGCCAGCTTCGTCAGGCCTTGTGCGGCATGGTGGCAATATTTTTGAACGTGTTCAACTATTGCGGTGACGATCACGGTCCAGGACGATCACAAGTCCGAGACGAGCACGACAGGACAACGCCGCAAGTGAACCCGAAACCGCCTGCATCCACCGTGGCCGAGATAGCCGAAGACCCCCGCAGCGGCATGCTGCTCATCCCCGCGCACGACCCCGAGTACTCGCACGGCGTCGGCCTCTGGGATGACGCGCGGGACGTGTACCGGGCGTTCGTGCGGGGGAGTGCGGTGGAGGGGTGGGAGAAGGGCGTCCTCCGGGCCAAGGTGGCAGGGCGGTCGCGGAAGCAGATGGTGTTGCCGGTGGTCGTACAGCTCGTGCCGCGGCCGGACAACGACCACAACCCCGGCGCGATCAGCGTGGCCGCCCCCGTGTCCATGGGAGGGACGGATCACGAGCGGCACATGGGCTACATGTACGAACGGCAGCTCGTGTCGCTCGGGGCGCCCCTGCGCACCCTGGCCGCCGTCGCCGAACGGCCCGTCGGGTGTCATGCGTTGGTCGAGGTCGACCAAGCCGACATCGACATCGAGGACGAGGACGACGACGAGGACGAGGACGACGGGGGTGTTCTCGTCGTCGGGGTGCGGCAGGCCTACTCGCTCTCCTCCCTCCGGCTTCGGCTGCCCTGGTGGGAGGATCTCCAGCGCATGGTCATCGCCTACGCGCGCACCGTGCGGCCGGAGTTGATCCTGCCGTTCGTCGGGCACTGGACGTCGTACGGCGAAGGCGCGCACGCGGAGCTGCTGCGGCGGACCGGGGACAAGGAGTTCGCCGTCACCCTGCGGGCGCGGAACGGGAAACTCCGGGCCTGGTACGAGGATCTGGAGCTGTCCGTCCTCGTGCCCTCGGGGCGGGACTTCTTCGACCGTACGCTGCGACGGGTGGAGGAGCTGGGCGGTACGGCGGTCGCGCGGGCCGAGGAGCACCGGGGGTCGTTGAAGGTGTTCGTGGAGGACAGCTCACCGCCTACGATCGCCGGTCATGGACTGGCTTGAGCGGGTCGGGAAGCTGAGGCAGTGGAGCCGGAACGGGACGCGGGCCCCGCACAAGCCGTTGCTGCTGCTGTACGCCCTGGGGCGGTTCCAGCGGGACGCCGACGGTGAGCTGCGGTACAGCGCCGTGGAGGAGGACCTCCAGCGGCTGCTCGTCGAGTACGGGCCGTCCACGAAGACCACGCCCGCCTATCCCTTTCACCACCTGGTGAGCGACGGAGTGTGGGAGGTGCGGACGGATCGCGGGTCCGGCAGCCCGGGCAGTGGGGTGCGGGAGTTGCGGTCGTCCGGGGCCGTGGGGCGGCTCGCGCCCGAACTGCGGGCGGCCCTGCGGCGTGAGCCCGAGCTGATCGGGCGGATGGCACGCGTGCTGCTCGACCTGCACTTCCCGCCCTCGCTGCACGGCGAGTTGAGCGATGCGGTCGGGCTGGAGCTGGAGCCCGCGGAGGCCGGGCCGTTCGCCGCCGCCCTGCGCGGGCGCAGGGACCCCGCGATGCGGGAGAAGGTGCTGACCGCCTACGAGTACCAGTGCGCCTTCTGCGGTTACGACGGCATGCTCGGTGCCGTACCGGTCGGGCTGGAGGCCGCCCATGTGCGGTGGTGGGCCTTCGACGGACCCGACGACCTCGACAACGGGCTGTGCCTGTGCGCCCTGCACCACAAGCTGTTCGACAAGGGCGTGCTCGGCGTCGGCGAACGCCACCGCATCCTCGTCTCGCAGCGGTTCGTCGGCCGGAGCGCCGCCGCCCGCGAGCATGTCGTCGCGCTCGCCGGGCGCCCGCTCATCGGGCCGCAGCCGGGGGCCGACCGGGTCGCCGAAGTCCACCGGTCCTGGCACACCAGCCAGGTGTTCCGCGGCAGTCCACGCGTCGCCGCCACCGCGTCGCCGTAGCGGCGTCGTCAGGGCGTCGCCGGTCCCCTGACCACCACCACCGGGCACTCCGCGTGGTGCAGCAGCGCCTGGCTCACCGAGCCCAGGAACAGGCCCGTGAAGCCGCCGCGCCCGCGCGCGCCGGTCACCAGCAGCTGGGCGGACCGGCTGGCCTCGATGAGGGCGGGGCGGATCCGGGAACGGACCAGTTGGCGTTCCACGGTGACCTGGGGGAACTCCTTCTGCCACTTGGACACCGTGTCGTCCAGCAGATGCTGCTCGGACTCACGGAGGTGATCGGCGTCGACCACCATGGCGTTCAGGGGGTCGCCCGGACCTTCGTACGCGCGTTCGCTCCAGGTGTTCCAGACGTGTACGGCGACCAGCGGGGCGTTGCGCAGTTCCGCCTCGCTGAACGCGAACCGCACCGCCGCCTCCCCGGCCTCCGAACCGTCCACCGCCAGCACCACCGCGCCGACCGGGTCGGGACGGCCCCGCACCACCATCAGCGGACAGGTGCCGTGCGCGGCCAGATGCACCGCCGTCGAACCCAGCAGCAGCCCGGCGAAACCGCCCAGGCCACGGCTGCCGACCACCGCCAGCGACGCCGAACGCGCCTCGGCGTCCAGCACCTCGAAGGCGTCGCCCGGCACCACGGAACGGTGGATCACCAGGCCCGGCGCGGCCTTGCGCGCCCGTTCCTCGGCGCGGGCCAGGGTGCCGTGGGCCATCGACTCCAGGCCCTGGTCACCGGGGTGCCAAGGGGGCGCACCGGTCGGCAGACGCCCGGTCGGGTGGCCGAAGGCGTGCACGATCCGCAGGGGCACGCCCCGCAGGTACGCCTCGTACGCCGCGACCTCGACCGCGTGCAGGCTGGAAGCGGAACCGTCCACACCCACGATCACCGCCCTCGCCGCCGCTGGGTCGAGCACCGGATCACTCACCGCTCACACTCCCGTCCTGGGACACCGCTGGACACCGTCCGTCCGTCCGCCGCCGTAACCGTCGCCCGTACGTCCGTCGCCCGTACGTCCGTCGCCCGTACGTCCGTCGCCCGTACGTCCATCGCCTGTAGCCGTCACCTGTACGCCGTCACCGCCGTCGCCCGTACGCCGTCGCCATCGCCGTCCGTACGTCGTCACCTGTACGTCGGCACTTGTAGGTCGCTCTCACGCCGCCCCCGCCCCCCGCACCACCGCGACCGGGCAGTGGGCGTGGTGCAGTACGGCCTGGCTGACGGAGCCGAGCAGCAGGCCCGTGAAGCCGCCGCGGCCCCGGGAGCCGACCACCAGCAACTGGGCGGAACGGCTCGCCTCTATCAGGGCTTCCCGCGTTCCACCGTGCACCACCTTGTGTTCGACCACCACACCCGGGTACCTCTCCTGACGTCCCGCGATCGACTCGTGCAGCAGGCGCTCCTCCTCGGCGGCCAGTTCGCCCGGCGGGTTCGCGTACGGCAGCGACGGGTCGCGCGGGGCGGGCAGCGGGGCGTTCCACGTGGTCCAGGCGTGCAGCGCGACCAGCGGGGCCTTGCGCAGTTCGGCCTCGGCGAAGGCGAAGTCCACGGCCCGGGCGCCCACGGGTGAGCCGTCGACGCCGACGACGACCGGGCCGCCGTCCACGGTGGCGGGCTGTTCGCGCACCACCAGGACCGGGCAGAGCCCGTGTGCCGCCAGGTGCACCGCCGTGGACCCGACGAGCAGGCCCACGAAGCCGCCCATCCCCCGGGACCCGACCACCACCAGTTCCGCGGTGCGCGACTCGGTCCGCAGCACGGTCAGCGCCTCACCGGTTACCAGGGCCCTGTCGACCCGCACGTCCGGTGCGGTCGCGCGGGCCCGTTCCACCGCCTTGGTCAGCAGGTTCTCGGCCAGTCGCCGCAGGCCGCCCTCGCTCGGGCCCACCGGCGACGGCCCCAACGGCACCGGCAGCGCGGGCCAGATGAAGGCGTGCACCACCCGTAGCGACGCCCCACGCGCGCGTGCCTCCCGCGCCGCCGTCTCCACCGCGGCGAGGCTCGACTCCGATCCGTCCACACCGACGACCACCAGACCGCTCATCGTGCCTCCCACGTCCGGACGTACGTACTCGCTGTCGTCTCCAGCACACCGCCGACGGGCCCCCTCCCCATAGGGCCGGGTGGCGCCGGGGCCCGGGGCCGACCGGCACTCAGCGGCGGGCGGTCGCCGTGACGGCCACGGCGGGCAGGATCGCCAGGGCCAGCACGCCGCCGGTCAGTGCCAGGACCGGATAGCTCGCCGCGGCGACGACGATCCCGGAGGCCATGCCGCCGGTCGCGCCCGCGATGGCTATGGAGACGTCGACCAGGCCCTGGGTCCGGGCCCGGGTGGCCAGCGGCACGGTGTCGGTGATGATCGCCGTACCGGAGACCAGGCCGAAGTTCCAGCCCAGCCCGAGCAGGGCCAGCGCGAGGGCGAGCAGGGCGACGGAGTCCGCGGGGGCGGCTGCCGCGACGACGCCCGCGGCGAGCAGGGTGACGCCGGAGGCCGCCGCGAGGGTCAGACGGCCGATGGGGGTCCCCCCGCGCGAGCGCAGCCGAGCGTGGGGGAGGTCCACCAGCCAGCCGGTCAGCGGGGAGGGCAGGTACATCGCGCCGATGTGGACGGCGATGACCAGGCCCGAGGCGGCGGTGCCATGGCCGTGGTCGTGCATGTGGATGGGCGTCATCGTCATGACGGCGACCATCACGAGCTGGGTGAGGATCATGACCAGCGCGCCGAGTACGACCCCACCGCGCGGCTCGGCCGCGGCCTTCTCCTCGACGGGCTCCCGTCGTACGGCGTCGGCGGCCAGGCTCCTGGCCAGCAGCAACGGGTCGGGGCGCAGCCGGACGGCCAGCACGAGCGCGGCGAGCGCGTAGGCGGCGCCGGAGAGGAGGAACGGTCCGGCCAGGTGCGGGATGCCGAACGTCTCGGCGAAGGTGCCGGTCGGCGCGGCGAGGTTGGGACCGGCGACGCCGCCGAGGGTGGTGGCGACCAGCACCGTGGAGACCGCGCGGGCGCGTCGGTCGGGGGTGGCGAGGTCGGCTCCGGCGTACCGGGCCTGGAGGTTGGTGGCGCTCCCGGCGCCGTACACGAACAGGGCGACGAACAGCAGGACCGGGTTGTCGAGCACGGCGGCGACGATCACGCCCGCGCTGCCCACCGCCCCGGTGAGGTAACCGGCGGCCAGACCGGGGCGCCGCCCCCTGGTCTGGGAGATCCGGCCGACGGTGACGGCGGCGAGCGCCGACCCCGCGGTGAACAGGGCGCTCGGCAGTCCGGCGAGACCGGTGGAGCCGAGCATGTCCTGCGCGAGCAGCCCGCCGATCGTGATCCCGGCGGCCAGCCCGGCGCCGCTGAGCACCTGGGCGGCGACCAGCACCCGCAGGACGCGGCGCTGCGCGGCGGCGGGGTCCGGGTCCTCGTCCTGTATGCCGGTGGGGGCGGGGGCGGCGCTGGTCACGGGGCCTGCCTGCTCTCTTGGGTCTCCGAGGGCAGGACACCGCCCATATTCCAAGTTTCGTCGGAATATCGTAGGAGCTGGTGATCGCGAGGACCAGCCCCGTGCCCGACAGGCCTATCCCCAGACCCGCACCCGCGTCGGCTCCGTCACCTGGTCCACGTCCGTCGTCCGGACCGTCACCTTCATCGTCCAGTCCCCCGCGACCGGCAGGTTGAGGGAGTCGGTGGCCCAGTAGCCGCCCCGGTCGGTCAGGTCGGCGGTGAGGGGGCCGATGTCCTGGGCGGGGAGGGTGAAGGAGAGCCGGAGTTCGGGGACCGTGGAGAGGCCGCCGTCGGGGCCGAAGACGACCGCCTGGACGCTGTTCTCGCCCACCCGGGCCGGGTCGAGACTGATCTGGACCGTGCCCCGGCCGCCGGTCGTCCCCAGGTCGAAGGGGACCGTCGTGACCGCCGCGCGCGGCTGTCCGGCGGGGGCGGTGTCGTTGCCCGCCGCGGCGGCCTCGGCGGCGGCGCGGCCGGGGAGGGTGCTGGTGAGCACCGTCGTCAGGACCAGCACGACCACGCCGATCCCCGCCTCGGCCAGGACCGAGCGGCGCAGCGCGCGGCGGTACGGCGCCGGGGGCGGCGGCTGCTCGTCGGCCGCTTCCGGCACTTCCGCGGGCCCGCCCGCCATCGCCGGGACGCGCTCCCGGGCCGGGACGGCCGCCCCCACCGCCACCAGTCGCCGGGTCCAGCGGCGCGACGCCCACGCCACCGTCAGCAACAGCGCGACCGCGCCCAGCTTGGCGAGCAGCAGACGGCCGTACGAGGTGGAGGTGAGGGCGTCGAGGGGGCCGAGCCCCCGCCAGGACTGGTAGGTGCCGGTGACCACCAGGACCGTCACGGAGGTGAACGCCACCCGCGAGAAGCGGGCGGCGGAGGACGGCGGGACGTGGGTGCGGTACACGGCGACGAGGCCGCCCAGCCAGACCGCCGCAGCCAGCAGGTGCAGGGCGTGGGAGGCGACCGCCACCGGGACCTGGATACCGGCGGACGCGTGTTCGGCCGCGGCCCAGGTGAGGGGCAGGGCGACGGCCACGGCGGCGCCCGTGCCGAAGGTGACGCGGGAGCGGGAGCCGCGCAGGAGGCGGGCGAGGACGAACCCGGCCGGGGCCAGGAGGGCCAGGCGGACCAGCAGGGCCAGGCCCGGGCGGCTGGTCAGGGTGTGGGTGAGGGCCGACGCGTCGAAGGCCGTCGACGGGCCGGTACCCGCCTCGTACGGGGCGCGCAGCGCCAGCAGCGCCAGGGTCGCCGCGAGCAGGGTCCCCCAGGCCAGGCGCAGGGGCGCCCGCAGCGGGGCGGGGTCGGGCGGGCGGCAGACCGCGACGAAGGCGGCGGCGCCGATCAGCAGGGCCACGGCGAGGTAGGCGAGATAGCGGGCGATGTTGTGCAGGCTCTTGGTGGCCGGGTCCTCCGCCGGGCCGGTGTCCGGCGCGGCCACCACCGGCGTGCGCTCACCCACCGAGAAGGTGAACGCCCCCGACACCGGGTGACTGTCGGCCGACACCACCCGCCAGGCCACGGTGTACGTGCCCTTGCCCAGCCCGCGCGGCAGGTCGACGCGGACGGTCCGCGCGCCGCCCGGCCCGTGGCTCGGTTCCGCCAGCCGTACGCGGCTGCCGTCCGGGTCGAGCATCCGGACCGAGCCGTCCAGCAGGCCGACGGACTCCGTGAACGTCAGGTCGAGGTGGCGCGGGGCCGACCTGAGGACGGTGCCGTCGCGGGGGCCGGTGTCACTGAGGGCGGCGTGGGCGGAGGCGGGGGCGGCGCCGGAGAGGAGGAAGCCGGGGACGAGCAGGCCCAGCAGGGCGACCAGCAGCACCAGTTGCCGGAGCCTGGCGGGTCGTCGCGGGGCCCGCCACCCGCCGAGGGTTCCCCGCTCTCGGTCGCCATCGTCCACCACTTCGTCTCCGTCGCATCGCGCCTTCCGGCCTTCCGGACTGCCCCCCCCGGACAGGTACGGATGCGAAGGGCCGAACGCTCACCAGGTCGGCCGCGCCGTCACCCCGCCGTCCACCACCAGGTCGTGCCCCGTCACCCACGACGCCAGCGGGGAGGCCAGGAAGACGCAGGCGTCGGCGACGTCCTCCGGGCGGCCGAGTCGGCCGAGCGGTACCGCCCGCTGCCAGCGCTCCACGCCCTCCGGCCAGTCCTCCGACAGCCCCTCCCGGTCGACGAGGCCGGGCGAGACGGTGTTGACGCGGATGCCGTACGGGCCGTACTCCAGCGCCGCCCCGCGCGCGTGCATCACGATCGCGGCCTTGGAGGCGGAGTAGTGGGAGTGGTGCGGCGCGGGATGCGTGGCCTCGATGGAGGCGATGTGCGTGACGGAGCCCGGGCCGCCCGCCTCCCGCATGACCTCCGCCGCGGCCTGCGTGCACGCGAACACGCTCGTCAGGTTGGTGTCCACCACCGCCCGCCACTCCCGCGCCGTCATGCCGGGGAGTTGCTGGACCGGCTGCACGCCCGCGTTGTTGACCAGGGCGGTCAGACGGCCCCCGGCGCCCTCGGCCCACTCGGCGGCCTCCCGGACGAGCTGGTGGCAGGCCGACTCCTCCCTCAGGTCCGCCTCAAGGACGACGGCCCTGCCGCCCGAGTCCCCGATACGGGACGCCACTTCGCGCGCCGCCGCCACCGCCGTACGGCAGTGCAGGGCGACCGCCGCGCCCTGTCCGGCGAACCGCAGCGCGATGCCCCGGCCGATGCCGCCGCCCGCTCCCGTGACCAGGGCCACCTGGCCCCGTAGCAACAAGCTCATGGACGGCACAGTGCCACGATCCGCGCGGCCTCGGACGGGTAGCGGGCCGTCAGTTCCGTCGCGTCACCGTGCTCGTAGGTGTCGTAGCTGAAGCCGGGGGCCATCGTGCAGCCGAAGAAGGCCCAGGCGCCGTCCCCGGCGACCCGGCCGCCCATCCAGGTGCCCGCGGGGACGGTGAGCTGGGGGTGCTGGCCGCGCGGGACGTCCGGGCCGAGGAGGGCGGTACGGGTGGTGCCGTCGGGGGCGAGGAGGAGGAGTTCCAGGGGGTCGCCGAGGTAGAAGTGCCAGATCTCGTCGGTGGGCAGGCGGTGCAGGGCCGAGTAGTCGTCGCGGGTCAGCAGGGCGACGATCGCGGTGCCCTCCGGGCGGCCGTCCGGGCGGTCGGGGCCCGCCCACGTCTGCCGGAACAGGCCGCCCTCGCGCGGGATCGGCTCCATGCCGTAATGCGCGACGAGGGCTTCCGGGGTGGTGTCCTTGCCAGGCCGGTCTCGGGCATCTCGGGTCACCCCGGAAGGCTATCCCCGGGTCAGCCGGGGAAGACCGCCTCGCGCGTGAGGAACGCGAGTTGGGCGTGCTTCTCGGGGAGGTACACGTCCGGGAGGTCTATCTCCGGCAGGACCACCTTCGGGCCCGCGACGAAGCCCTCCCGCAAGAAGCGGGCGATCGCCTTGTCGTTGCGCACGTCCGGGTCGACCACGATCCGGCGCTGGTCGAGGGCCAGCAGGGCGTACGAGGTGACGGCGCGCACCAGGGCCGTCGTCCAGCCCGCGCGTGCCGTGCCCGGGTCGGCGGGGGCGAGGAGCAGATGGACCCCTATGTCCCCGGGTTCCACCCGGTAGCACTCGCTGACCCGGTCGGCGTCGGGCTCGTAGGTCTGGAGAAGGGCGACCGGCTCGTCCTCCTTGAGGAGGAGGAAGGCGTGGTGGGTGTCGAGGGTCTCCATATGGGCGTAGATCTCGGCGACCTGCTCGCGCGTGAGGCCGTTCATGCCCCAGAAGGACGCCCGTTCCTCGCTCACCCAGGAGTGCAGGAGTCCGGCGTCCGCGTGCGCGTCGACGGGCAGGACGCGGACGGCGCCGAACCCGTCGACGTACAGCTCGTGGACGGGCTCGCGGCTGCGGGGCGCTTCGAGGCCGGACGGGTGGGACAGGTCAGACATCGGTCTCCTTGGTGAGCTGGTTCCAGTCGGTGACGACCGGGGCGAGTTCGCCCGCGAGCCACAGGGGGAGCTGGTCGCGGTGGTGGGACGAGCCGGGGACGCCGGACGCGCCGAACGGCACCACCCACCGGCTGTCCTCCCGGCGGGCCAGGTCCCACACGTAGCGGGCGGCCGGGCCGCGCGCCGCGAGGTCGGTGAGGCCGGGCACGGGCGAGGTGCACAGCACGCAGTCGTGGTCGCCGGAGAGGCCGGGTTCGTCGTACGGGGCGCCGGGGAGGGCCCGCCAGGGGACCAGGCGGTGGGTGTCGCCCCAGCGGGCGGGCGCCTGCCCGGCCCCGGCCACCTCCTCGACCGCCGCGCGGACCACGGCCGGGCGGTCGATGCCGTACAACTCCTCGGCCCGCAGCAGGTTCTCGAGGGCGTAGCCGATGCGCGGGACCAGGGCCAGCCAGGGGAGGAGGACCTCCGGGTAGGCGGGTGGTTCGGTGAGCGCGGCGAAGGCGGGCTCGGCGGCGAGGCGGCGTACGACCGCGCCGCGCACCGCCGCGAAGGCCGCCGCGTCCTCGCTGTCGGACGCCATCCGGCGGTCCCAGCGCAGCAGCCGGTCGCGCAGTGCCGTCGCCTCGCGCGTGAGGCCGTCCAGGCCGGTCATCAGGTCGAGCAGGGCGGCGGCCGAGCCGAGGTGGGTGTCCATGTGGACGGCGGGCATGTCGGCGGCCGACCAGCGCTCCTTCTCGGCGAGCAGGGCGGCGATGCGGCGGGCGCGGTGCGGGGCGGAGAACTCGACGCCGAGCGGGGTCGCGAGGGCGCGCTGGTTGGCCATCACCGCCACGCCGTCGGTGAGACCCGCGCGGGGCGGCTCGTGCCAGCCCCGCCAGTCGTGTCCCGCCTCCCACGCGGGCACCGTACGGACCCTGCCCCGCTCGGCGCGGACCGGCACCCGGCCCGCGACCCGGTGCAGGGTGCCGCCGTCGGTGTCGGCGGCCTGCACGACGTTCACCGGCTCGGCCCAGCGGTCGAAGGCCCGGTCGACGTCGGCCACCGTGCGGGCGCGCAGCAGCGGCAGCAGGGCGCTGAAGCCGAGGTCTTCGGTGACGCGGGGCGGGTAGCGCAGGCTGAGGGCGAGGGGGGTGCCGTCGTCGAGGCCCTCGGGGCCGCCCGCGATGACGGGGCCGCGGTCGGTCTCGATGACCTCGACCTCCACGCGCGCGCGTGCGGCCTCCCCCGCCACCTCGACCGTCTCGGTGAAGCGTTCCGCCCGTCGCCACTCCCCGTCCGGCCCCAGCGCCTCGACCCCGGCGCCGGTGCGCCGCAACCGCTCCTCGTAGAGGTCCTGGTAGTCCGCCATGGCGTTGGTGATGGCCCACGCGACCGTGCCGGTGTGGCCGAAGTGGGCGACGCCGGGGATGCCGGGGACGGCGAGGCCCACGACGTCGAACTCCGGGCAGGAGAGGTGGATCTGCTGGTAGACGCCGGGGTCCTCGATGAACCGGTGCGGGTCGCCCGCGATGAGCGCGTGCCCGGTGACGGTGCGTTCACCGGAGACGAGCCAGCCGTTGCTGCCGGAGGTGCCGGGGCCGTCGGTGGCGAACAGGGCGACCGCGTCGGGCCCCAGGTGCCGTACGACCTGGTCCCGCCAGAGCTTGGCGGGGAAGCCCGCGAAGAGGATGTGGGTGGAGAGCCAGACGCCGAGCGGGGTCCAGGGCTCCCAGCGGCCGGGGGTGAGGCCGGTGCGCTCGAACTCGGGGGTGCGGCGGGCCCCTTCGGCGAGGTTGTCGTTCACCCCGTCGACGTAGGCGCGCACCCAGTCGGCGGTCTCCGGGTCCCGCTCCTCCAGCGAGCCGAAGCAGCGTCTGGCGGTGTCGTCGAGGCGGGCGCGGCGGACGAACACGTCCCAGGCGAGGGAGTCGGGGCCGAGGAAGGACGCCGAGGTGCCCTGGACGCGGTGGCGCTCGACCTCCAGTTGCCAGGCGCGGTCGAGGGCGGTGACACGGCCCTGGGCGCGGGCGAGCGCGGTCGCGTCGGAGGCGCGCAGGTGGGGGATGCCCCAGGCATCCCGGTAGATCTCGGCCGTCACCCTGTGACCCCGCCTTCCTTTAGGTTAGGCTTACCTAAGCATATGTGAGGGAATCGTACGCGAGCGGTGAAAGGGCACCCCGCGGCAGGGGCACCCCCCTTGACCGGGCGCGGGCGGCGAGGCCCGGCGACTCCGGATCGCCGGTCGGGGCGACGGCGCGGGGCACCACCGGCTTCCAGCATCCCCAGCCGGAGCCCTCGCCCCATCGTCCCGACCGGCGTTACGGACCCGCCGCCCGCACCCCCGCGACGCGCGGTCCGCCCCGCGGGGCGGGATCATCGGTCCATGGACGTCACCCTGCACCTCGCCCAGGATCCCGAGGCCGACGCGCTCCTCGGGCGCAGTCCGCTCGCCGCGCTGATCGGGATGCTGCTGGACCAGCAGGTCCCGATGGAGTGGGCGTTCAAGGGACCCGCGACCATCGCCGGGCGCCTCGGCACGGACGACCTGGACGCCCACGAGATCGCCGCGTACGACCCCGGGGCCTTCGCCGCGCTGCTCTCCGAGAAGCCCGCCGTGCACCGCTACCCCGGCTCGATGGCCCAGCGCATCCAGCGGCTGTGCCAGTACCTCGTCGAGCACTACGACGGTGACGCGAGCGCCGTCTGGGCGGACGTCGGCAGCGGCCCCGAACTGCTCAGGCGGCTCCAGGAACTGCCCGGCTTCGGCCAGCAGAAGGCGCAGATCTTCCTCGCCCTGCTCGGCAAGCAGCTCGGCGTACGCCCCAAGGCGTGGCAGGACGCCGCGGGCGACTACGGGGCACCGGGCAGCTTCCGCTCCGTCGCGGACATCACCGGACCGGAGTCGCTGGCGAAGGTGCGGGCGCACAAGCAGGAGAGGAAAGCGGCGGCCAAGGCAGCCAAGAAGAAGGCGTAACCCCGGACCGCCCGTCAGCCAGGTGGCCCGCTCCGGCGTGCGCGCCGCTCGCGTCCGCCCCCAGCATGGACCATGACCGAGGCACCGAGCGGCTCCCCCTGGGGCCCCGAGTACGACGACCGCCGCGTGCACGCCACCCGCGAGCAGCACACCGCGCCGTCCTCGTACGACGGTCCCGAACCGCCCTTCGAGGGCCCGCTGCACCTGCTCTCCCGGGCCGCCTGGCAGGCCGTCCTGCTGACCGGCGTCGCCTCCCTGGTCCTGGGCGTGCTGATCCTGGTCTGGCCGGGCGCCTCGCTGACGGCCGCCGGGATCCTGTTCGGCCTCTACCTCGTCGTCAGCGGCGTGCTCCAACTCGCCGCCGCGTTCGGCACGCACCGCACCACCGCCCTGCGCGTGCTGGCCTTCGTCAGCGGTGTGCTGTCCATCCTGCTCGGCCTGTTCTGCTTCCGCGGCGCCCTCCAGTCGATCCTGCTGCTCGCCCTGTGGATCGGCATCGGCTGGCTGTTCCGCGGCATCGCCCAGACCCTGGCCGCCGCCTCGGACCCGGCGATGCCCGCGCGCGGCTGGCAGTTCCTGCTCGGGATCGTCAGCCTCCTCGCGGGCGTCGTGCTCATCGTCTCGCCGTTCGAGTCGGTCGCCGTGCTCACCGTCGTGGGCGGCTGCTGGCTGGTCGCGGTCGGCGTCGTCGAGATCGTCACGGGGCTGCGGATCCGGCGGCGGGCGGGTCTGGTGCCGCGGGAGGTGTGAGGCATGGGCCGAGCGGGTGCTTCTCGGAGGTGACGGGATGGTCCCGACAGCCCCGCCGGGGAGACGTCCGGGCATGAACCGCCCGCCGCGCCCCGCCCGTCGTCGTGCCTGGCCGCGCGTGCTGGTGCTGCTGCTGGTCCTGTGCGTACCGGGGGCGCACGCCGGGGCGCAGGCGGCGCCGTCGGTGACGGT
Organism: Streptomyces sp. NPDC057877; assembly: GCF_042796855.1. Taxonomy (NCBI): domain Bacteria; kingdom Bacillati; phylum Actinomycetota; class Actinomycetes; order Kitasatosporales; family Streptomycetaceae; genus Streptomyces; species Streptomyces sp. NPDC057877. The sequence goes on along the minus strand of NZ_JBHVMS010000003.1, from coordinate 710,201 downwards.
GGCGGCGGTGGGTGAGGGAGCGGGCGGGGCCGGTGGCCTCGCCGCCGAGGGCGACCCGCTCGACACGGTCCTGCGCGGGCCGGGCAGGGGCGCGCACCGTCCCGTCGTACCGCGGCGTCCGGTACGCCCGCCCGACCCCGCGGTGGCACACCTCGGCGGCGGCCCCCCGCAGCCGCCGTATGCGCTGCGCGCCTTGCGCTGTGTGGTGCTGATCTGCTGACGGGCCCCGTCGACCCGTCACGCGACCAGGGACGTGAACCGTGTCGCGAACGCAGCCACCCCCCAGACGACAACGCAAGGACGGAACACCACATGCCCAGCGACCCGTACGCGGTCCTGCGCGCCCTGCTGCGCGCGGAGGCCGTACGCAACAGGCCCCCTCAGTCCGTCGCCCGAGCCGACCGGCGGCCGGAGCGGCAGTCCCCCCAGGGCGGCCGGGAACGGGGCTGACGGCGCCCCGGTGAGCGTGGCGGAGACGGGACCGCCGTCTCCGCCGCACACCCGCGGCCCCCTGTCCACAGGCTGTGCATATCGCCGGTACGGCGGTGAGAGGGGGCCCGGGGCCCGGAAGGAGTTGCCGTTTCAGAACGCGTTTCCTCTTTGCACTGGTTTACGGAGTCATTTCGCGAGCCCCACTCGCCTTCACGGCTGCGCCCGGAACGTCAGGACCGGTAGGCTTTCCGTGTGATCTTCAAGCGCATCGGAAACGGCCGGCCGTACCCCGACCACGGCCGGGAAAGCACCCGGCAGTGGGCGGATGTCGCGCCGCGCCCGGTCCGCCTCGATCAGCTCGTGACGACCAAGCAGCAGCTCGACCTGGAGACCCTCCTCGCCGAGGACTCCACCTTCTACGGCGACCTCTTCGCGCATGTCGTGAAGTGGCAGGGCGATCTGTATCTGGAGGACGGTCTGCACCGCGCGGTCCGGGCGGCCCTCCAGCAGCGTCAGGTGCTGCACGCGCGCGTGCTCGAACTCGACTGACGTCACCGCGGAACACCGGACCGGTTGACCCTTTCGGGTCCTTTCGGACGGGTCGCGCGGCGTCGAATGATCATCTAGTAGGCATCGCCGCCCCGGCGCACTACGCTGCGCCCATGAGCATGCTGACTCCCCCCGGCATGGGCGGCCAGTACCGGATCACGGGGGACAAGTACCCGCGGATGCGGCGTCCCCGGCGGCGCGGCAGGCTCGTGCTGGTCGTTGTCGCCTCCGTCGCCGCGCTGGGCACGCTCGGCTGGGGCACGCTCCAGCTCATCGATGTCTTCACGGGCGGCGACAAGGCCTCGGCGGCCGGGACGAAGGCCGGTTGCCCGGCCGGGGCGAGTCCGTCGCCGGGCGCGACGAAGGGGGCGGCGGACGGCACGAAGGGTGCCGCGGCGCTGCCCAAGCCCCGCCAGATCACGGTCAACGTGCTCAACGCCACGACGCGTACCGGTCTTGCCCAGAAGACCGCGGACGAGCTGAAGAAACGTGGCTTCAAGATCGGCGAGGTGGGCAACGCCACCAAGGAGTACGACAAGCGGGTCAAGGGCGCCGGTGTGCTGCTCGGCCCCGCCGCCGCGCTGGACACCGCGCTGCCCGTCCTCGGCACCCAGCTGCCCACCGCCGACCGCCGCACCGCCGCCGCGCGCAAGGGCGCCGCCCTGGACCTGATCATCGGCGACGGCTTCAAGAAGCTGGCGACGACGACCGAGGCGGACCGGGCACTGTCCAAGCTGACGGCACCGCGACCGGAGCCGTCGGGGACGGCCTGCTGAGGGGCGCGTTGCTCGGCTGGGCCGTGCGGGTCGTACCGGCTCGGCTCAGGGGCACGTGCCGCGCGAGGTCGGACCGGCTCAGCTCAGACGCACATGCCGCGCGAGGTCGTACCAGCTCGGCGCAGACGCACATGCCGCGCGAGGTCGTACCAGCTCGGCTGAGCCCGCACCCGCCGTGCTCCTGCGCTCAGCCGCACAGGCCCTGGCCGTGCATGCCGCGCTCCCCGGCCGAGCCGTACAGGTCGTACCAGCTCGGCTCAGCCGCACACGTCGTACTACCTACTCGGCCGAGCCGTACATCCGGTCCCCGGCGTCGCCCAGGCCGGGGACGATGTAGCCGTGCTCGTTGAGGCGCTCGTCGACCGAGGCGGTGACCACGGTGACGGGGGTCCCGGCGAGTTCGCGCTCCATGACCTCGACGCCCTCGGGGGCGGCCAGCAGGACCACCGCCGTGACGTCGTCCGCGCCGCGCTTGATCAGCTCCTGGATCGCCGCGACCAGGGTGCCGCCGGTGGCGAGCATCGGGTCGAGCACGTACACCTGACGGCCGGAGAGGTCCTCCGGCATCCGGGTGGCGTAGGTGGAGGCCTGGAGCGTCTCCTCGTTGCGGATCATGCCCAGGAAGCCCACCTCGGCGGTCGGCAGCAGCCGCACCATGCCGTCCAGCATGCCGAGCCCGGCACGCAGGATCGGCACGACCAGCGGGCGCGGGTGGGAGAGCTTGACGCCGGTGGTCTGCTCGACCGGCGTGGTGATGTCGACCTGTTCGGTGCGGACGTCGCGGGTGGCCTCGTAGGCGAGCAGGGTGACCAGCTCGTCGGCGAGGCGGCGGAAGGTCGCGGAGTCGGTGCGCTGGTCGCGCAGCGTGGTGAGCTTGTGGGCGACCAGGGGGTGGTCGACGACATGGAGACGCATGCCCTAACAGTAACCGCGCCCGCACCCCCGCGCGCCGCGCCGACGGTGGCGCCAAACCGCCCGTCCGGGGGAAGGTGGGACCCAACCGACCAGGGTGGTGTGCCTATGCCTGACCTGCCTGAGCGGACGACTTCCCGCAAGCGGGCGACACGTACGGACGGTGGCGTCGCCCCCGGCGCCAGGGCCGAACGCCCGCCCGACACGCCGGGCACGGGCCCGACCCCGCCTGCGGCACCGGAAACGGGAACGGCCCAAGAGGGGCGACGCACGAAGGCGACCACCGCGCGAGGGCGAGCGGCCACCGGCCCCGGCACCCGCACAGCCCCCGAAGTCCCACCCCCACCCGGGACAGACACCGAGTCCGACACCGACCGACGCCGCCGCAGGGCCCTGTTCCTGCGGGAGTTGGCCGAGGCACGGGAGTTGCGGGCGCGGGTGCAGCCGCGGCGGGTCAAGGCGGCGCGGTTGCGGCACGCGATGCGTATGCGGACGTTCCGCTGGTAGGGGCAGAGGACGCCGGAGATCGGGTGCGGGTGCGTGACCGATGGCCAAAGCCGCGTACGATCCGCAGGTGGTGGCAACGAGTGTGCTGGTGAGTGATGCGCGAAGGTGCGATCAAAACCACCGGACACAGGGAGCCGAAGACGTCCCCTGAACGCCTTGTTTCTGCCACGATTCCGAGTGGGTGGGGCTCGGAGCCCAGCTCTCCCCGCCCGCAACCTCCGCCGGGGGGACCCCCAACCGGCACGCCTATGACCAGTGGGAGAGTCACGGTGTACTTCGCCGCACTGCTCGCGCGCACCGAAGACGGGTGGGAAGCGAGCGACACAGAGCTCGACGATGTGGAGACCCTGTCGGATCTGGCCGACCTGGCCCGGGAAGCCTCTCCCGACGAGGACACGGTGCTCGTCCTGATCGAGCAGGAGGACGCCTGGTTCGGCGTCGTCCGCGTCGACGGCGAGGACGACCCCCGTATCTACGTCTCGGACGCCGCCGCCGCTGCCCGCAGCAGCTACGGCGAGATCCTGCTGACCGACGAACTGCTCGGCAGGGAACCCGCAGACGACGAGACCGACCTCGACGCCCTCGACCTCGACGGCACCGAGGACGGTGAGGACGAGGACGACGACGCCGAGGACGGCGGCTCCGCCGAGGCCGTACCGCACGGCCCGGTCGGGGACATCGGCATCCTCGACGACCTCGGCGTCAGCGAGAAGGAACTGCTGACGTTGTCGGAGGACGCGCTCACCGAGATCGCCGAGGCACTGGGCGCCTCGGAGGTGCTGGAGACCGTCCGCTGACCGCGCGCGCCCACGAGCCCGATCCCGTACGCGATCCCTGGCGGGCTGCCATGCGGCTCGCCCTGGACGAGGCCCACCGCGCCGTCCGGGGCGGAGACGTCCCCGTCGGGGCCGTCGTCCTGTCCGGAGACGGTACGACCGTGCTCGCGGCCGGGCACAACGAACGCGAGGCCACCGGCGACCCGACCGCCCACGCGGAGGTGCTGGCCATCCGCCGGGCCGCCGCGCGGCTCGGCGAGTGGCGGCTGACCGACTGCACGCTCGTCGTGACGCTGGAACCCTGCACGATGTGCGCCGGTGCGATCGTGCAGTCCCGCGTGGACCGCGTCGTCTACGGCGCCCGCGACGAGAAGGCGGGTGCCGCGGGTTCCCTCTGGGACGTCCTGCGCGACCGGCGCCTCAACCATCGCCCCGAGGTCATCGAGGGCGTACTCGCCCCGGAGTGCGCCGGACTTCTCACCGACTTCTTCCGCGCCCGCTGAGCCCCTCGCGCCCCGGGGGCGCACCCCCGCACCCCGGGAAACGGATTTCAAACCATGGCCCACCTTGGGGTAGGGTCTCCCTCGGTAGCGTGTCCGAGCGGCCGAAGGAGCTCGCCTCGAAAGCGAGTGTGGCGCAAGTCACCGAGGGTTCAAATCCCTCCGCTACCGCCGAAGAAGGGCCCCGTCGTAAGACGGGGCCCTTCGTGCGATCATGACCCCGCTCGCGCGTGACGCGACGGACACCAGCAGGCACCAGCAGACACCAGCAGACACCAGCGATAGCAGCAGTAACAGCGGAGACAGGGGAGGCCGCGCAATGGCGGTGAACGCCAAGAAGATCGCCGTCTATGTGCTCGTGGTCTTCGTCTTCTATCTGATCATCACGGACCCGGAGAAGGCCGCCGACTACGTCCAGATAGGGTTCGAGGGCATATCGGACGCCGCCAAGGCGCTGGGCGACTTCGCGACCTGGGTCGCCAACGGAGGGAAGTCATGATCCGCCATCTGGTCCTGTTCAAGCTCGACGAGGGCGTCGGGCGCGACGACCCGCGGGTGGTCGCGGGCGTGGAGGCCTTCCGCGGCCTCGAGGGCAAGATCCCCGACATCCGCTCCTGGGAACTGGGCTGGAACCTCAGCGACCGTCCCATCGCCTACGACTTCGCGATCACCTCCGCCTTCGACGACGTGGCCGCGCTGGGCCGGTACGTCGAGCACCCCGAGCACCAGGCGGGTGTGGCCCTCTGGCGTGAGTTCGCCACCTGGGTGATCGCCGACTACGAGTTCTGAGCCACCGGCCGCAGCCGCAGGTCCTCCGCCGTCCCGGCGGGGGGCCTTTATGCGTTTTCTGCCCGTGTATGTCCAAACTCGTAACCAACACGGCACTTTGGGGTGCTTGCACACAGTGCACATGTCTTGTGATGCTATGACCGCTTTTGACGGATGAGTTGACCGATGAGTTGACGGAAGAGTCGACCGAAGAAGAGGTGGCGTTGACCGTGTCGGCCAGTACTGCGCCGCCCCAGGAAGAGGCTCCCGCTCCGGCCGCCGCAGCCACCCCGCAGCGCAGCCGCGGTGCCGACACCCGCGCGCTCACGCAGGTGCTCTTCGCCCAGCTCAAGGAGCTGGAGCCGGGCACGCCGGAGCACGACCGGGTACGCGGGGCGCTGATCGAGGCCAACCTCCCGCTGGTCCGCTACGCCGCCGCCCGCTTCCGCTCCCGCAACGAGCCGATGGAGGACGTCGTCCAGGTCGGCACCATCGGCCTGATCAACGCCATCGACCGCTTCGACCCGGACCGGGGCGTGCAGTTCCCGACCTTCGCCATGCCGACGGTCGTCGGCGAGATCAAGCGGTACTTCCGCGACAACGTCCGCACCGTCCACGTACCGCGCCGCCTCCACGAGCTGTGGGTGCAGGTCAACAGCGCCACCGAGGACCTGACCACCGCCTTCGGACGCTCCCCGACCACCGCCGAGATCGCCGAGCGGCTGCGGATCACCGAGGACGAGGTGCTGTCCTGCATCGAGGCCGGGCGGTCGTACCACGCCACCTCCCTGGAGGCCGCCCAGGAGGGCGACGGACTGCCCGGGCTGCTGGACCGGCTCGGCTACGAGGACCCCGCGCTGGACGGCGTGGAGCACCGTGACCTCGTCCGGCATCTGCTGGTGCAACTGCCGGAACGCGAGCAGCGCATTCTGTTGCTGCGGTACTACAGCAATCTCACCCAGTCGCAGATCAGTGCGGAACTCGGCGTCTCCCAGATGCATGTCTCGCGACTGCTCGCGCGCAGCTTCCAGCGACTCCGGTCCGCCAACCGGATCGACGCGTGAGCCAGGACCCAACGAAACTCCACCGGCGCACAACCGAAAGCGGAAGCGAGCCATCACCGTTGCGAGCGAATCGCTCACCAGCGATGATGCCGACAGTTTCGGGCTAAAAAGCCGTCAGACCCCCTGTTTCCAGGGCTGATTCACGTCTTACATGTCGACATGTCACTACAGCGTGTTGCCGACATGTGACATTCTGCCGGAAGCGCGTTTGCCGGTGCCCCGGCTCCGGTATTCAGGTGAAGGCTGCGTTCCTCGACGGGAGCGTCCGCCGCGACCGTCCCGCGACCCAAAGGGGGTGGCATGTCCGCAGAACAGGGCAGCTCGAAGGTGCTCACGCTCAGCAAGAGCGACACGGCGCCCGAGGCGCTCGACACGCTCGACGCCATCGACGCCATCCACGACGCTCCGGCCCTCCCGGCCGCGCCGGCCCCGGCCCTCCCGGCTCCGGAGACCTCGGAAGCCATCGACACCCGAACCCTGTCCCGCTCCCTGTTCCTGCGGCTCGCCGCGCTGGACGAGTCGAGCCCCGAGCGCGCCTACGTCCGGGACACCCTGATCGAGCTGAACCTCCCCCTGGTCCGGTACGCGGCGGCCCGTTTCCGCTCGCGCAACGAACCCATGGAGGACATCGTCCAGGTCGGCACCATCGGCCTGATCAAGGCGATCGACCGCTTCGACTGCGAGCGGGGCGTCGAGTTCCCGACCTTCGCCATGCCGACCGTCGTCGGCGAGATCAAGCGGTTCTTCCGGGACACGTCCTGGTCCGTGCGGGTGCCCCGGCGCCTCCAGGAGCTGCGGCTGGCCCTCACCAAGGCCAGCGACGAGCTGTCCCAGAAGCTGGACCGCTCCCCGACGGTCACCGAGCTGGCCGCCGTGCTCGGCGTCTCCGAGGAGGACGTCGTCGACGGCCTCGCGGTCGGCAACGCCTACACCGCCTCCTCCCTGGACTCCCCGGCCCCCGAGGACGACGGCGGCGAGGGCTCCCTGGCCGACCGGCTGGGCTACGAGGACAGCGCGCTGGAGGGCGTGGAGTACCGCGAGTCCCTGAAGCCGCTGCTGGCCAAGCTGCCGCCCCGCGAGCGGCGGATCATCATGCTCCGCTTCTTCGCCAACATGACCCAGTCGCAGATCGGCGAGGAGGTCGGCATCTCGCAGATGCACGTCTCCCGGCTGCTCACCCGGACCCTGGCCCAGCTGCGGGAAGGGCTCATCTCCGACTGACCTCCGGCACGACTCTTCCTAATTGACGGGGCGTCAGCCACCATGGCGCGATGCTCCCAGCGGAGACCCCAGCGGCCAGAAGAGTCACATGGGCCCATGGCCGCCGACGCGCCCTCACCGTCGCGTCGGCGGCCGTCCTCTGCGCGGGCGCCGTCCTCGCCTCCTGCGGAGGCGGCGACGGTGGAGGCGGTCGCGTCGCCCTCGGCGGCGCGGGGCCCTCGTCCGGTACGGCGGTGACGCCGACCGAGGGGGTACGACTGCTGCCGCTCGACGGGGACGAGGCGGAACCGGGGGCGGAGTCGGGGCAAGGGCCAGAACCGGAGGAGCCCGACGGGCGCGGCTCGGCCAGCCCAGCCGCCAGCCCAGCCGCCCCCGCCGACGGGACCGACGGGACCGACAGGACCGACGGGACCGACGCGACCGACGGGACCGACGCGACCGACGACGCCGGAAGCGCCGCCCCCACGCCCCGCCAGACGGACGCCGCTCCCTCGACCGCGCGGCCCCCTGGAACCCGTACGCCTACGACCTCACCGTCCTCCCCCGCCCCTCCCCCTCCTCCCCCCGCCCCCGCCGCCCTGAGCGTCGGCGAACCCGTCCGTGAGGAGACCGACCGGCGCTGGTGTGAGCAGGTGACCGTGCGCTTCCACAACACCGGTGGCACCGCGGTGCGTTCGGGCACCGTGACCTTCGGGACCCACATCATCGGCGCGCTCGGCATCGACTGGGGCACCGTGGAGTCCACCGGGGAGCTTCCGGCGCCGATCGGGCCCGGTGCGCGGAAGGAGGGGAGCTGGACCGTGTGCGTGGAGGCGTGGCGCGTGCCGCTCGGGATGCGCGTGGAGACGCGGGACGTGTCCGTCGAGTTCTCCTAGCGGGCCTCAAGCGATCAGCAGGACACCGCCGTACGAGACACCCGCGATCACCAGCCAGGAGGCCAGGCCGAGGGCCGCGACGCGGCGGCCGTTGCGGACGAGGGACGGCAGGTGGACCGCGCTGCCGAGGCCCACGAGGGCGGCGGCGAGCAGCAGTTCCTGGGCGTGGTGGGCGACGGTGAGGACCGGCGCCGGGAGCAGGCCGGTGGAGCGGACGGCGACCATGGCGAGGAAGCCCGCGACGAAGAGGGGGAGCACCGGGGTCCGTCGGCCGCCACGGGCGCCCCGCGCCGCCCCCTTCGCCCGGTACAGGGACAGGGCGACCATCGCGACCAGCGGCGCGAGCATGGCCACCCGCATCAGCTTGACGAGGACCGCCTCCCTGAGGGCGGTGGGTCCGGCGGTCTGCGCGGTCGCCACGACCTGGCCGACGTCGTGCACCCCGGCCCCCACCCAGCGGCCGAACTGGACGGCGTCCAGGCCCAGCGGCTGCTGGAGCAGCGGCAGTACGACGATCGCGAGGGTGCCGCAGAGGGTGACCACCGCCACGGACGTGGCCACGTCCTCCTCGTCGCTGCCCGAGACATCGCTCATGGCGCCGATGGCGGAGGCGCCGCAGATCGAGTAGCCGGTGGCGATGAGCAGCGGCTGATCGCCGGGCAGGCCCATGCGGCGGCCCAGCCAGACCGTGCCGCCGAAGGTCGCGGCGACGACGCACAGCACCATGGCGACGCTTCGCCAGCCCAGGCCGAGCACGTCGTCGAGGCCGACACTCAGCCCGAGCAGCACCACACCGACCCGCATCAGCCGCTTGCCCGCGAAGCCGAGCCCGGGGCGTGCCGCGCCGCGCACCGTGCCGCGCAGGTAGGGCAGGTGGGCGGCGGCGATGCCCAGCAGGACGGCGGCGGTCAGCATGGGCACGGCGGGCAGCAGGCGGTGCGCCGACCACGCCAGGGCGACCCCGGCGACGGCGACGGTCACGCCGGGGAGTTTCGAGCGCGCGCCGTCGGCCCGGCGCGGTGCCGTGCCGGAGCGGTGGGGCAGGGTGGGGGCGTGCCCCGTCACCGTTCGTCGGCCGGGGGCTCGTAGGTGCGGCGCACGCTGCTGCCCAGGCGGGTGATGTCGGCGCCGTAGACGTGCAGGGATATCGCCAGGTCCGCCCCCGCGTTCCACACCCTGTGGATGTCGCCGGGCGGGGCGAAGCCGCAGACGTCGCCCTGTTCGTTGACCACGTCCCGGGTGGCGACGAGGCGGGCCGTGGTGCCGTCGGGCACGAGGGCGTACCGGCGTTCGTGTTCGCGGCCCTCGTGGACGCCGGTGACGCACCAGGAGACGTGATCGTGGACGCTGGTGCGCTGGCCCGGCAGCCACACCAGGGAGACGATCGAGAAGCTGCCGTCCTCCTCGGCGTGCAGGACGTGCTGACGGTAGTGCTCGGGGCTGCTCTCGCGCTGCCGGTCGGTCAGCAGGTCGGTGGTGCCGAGGTGGGGGGCCAGATGCTCACCGACCAGACGTGCCGTGAGGTCGTGGGGCAGGCCGCGCCGGACTGTCTCCCGCACCTCGTGGACGAGGCGGTCCAGGCGGGCGGTGGTCTCGGTGGTCGCGGTGCGTGTGCGCACCTCGGATGTCGTCATGACGGCAGCGTCCGACCTGCCGACCCGGGCGTCCAACGACGATTTCTTCGGCTCCGCCCAAGCCCTGCTTATACAAGTGGCCTGCGGCGGGCGCCCGTTGGCGGCTCAGCAGCCGACGCCCCGCTCCGCCACCGCCTTGATCGTGTCCACCACCAGGGCCGTCGCCGGGATGCGCAGATGCTCGCGCAGGACGTACGCGGAGATCCGGCGGCGCACGGCGGGCTGCAGGGCGCGGCCGGTGACCCGGTCCAGGCGCAGGGAGGAGAGTACGAGGCCGGGCATCATCGCGACGCCCAGCCCCTCCGCGACCAGCGACTGCACCACGAGGCCGTCGTCCGTGGTGAACACGATGTCGGGCGCGAAGCCCAGTTCGGCGCACTCGTGCAGGAAGCTGGTACGGCAGCAGGTGCAGCCCGCGATCCAGCGCTCCTCCGCGAAGTCGGCGAGCCGTACCGCCCGTCGGCGGGCCTGGGGATGGCCGGTCGGCATCAGCACCGTGAGCTGGTCCTCGAGGAGCGGGATCTCCACCACCTCCTCCGGCACGGACTCGCGCAGGCCGGGGTAGGTGAAGGCCAGCGTGATGTCGCACTCGCCGCGCTCCAGCCGTTCCAGGGAGTCCGGGGGCTCGTCGGCCAGCAGTGTCACCCGTATCCCGGGGTGTTCGGCGGCGAGCTGGGCGAGCGCGACGGGGACGACGGTGGCGTTGGCGCTGGGGAAGGCGCAGACCCGGACCCGGCCGGTGCGCAGCCTGGTGATCGCGGTGACCTGCTCCTCGGCCACCGACAGACTGCCGAGGATGGCCTCCGCGTGCCTGGCCAGCGTCTCACCGGCCTCGGTCAGCCGCATGCGGCGGCCGACGCGGATGAAGAGGGGGCTGCCGACCGAGCGCTCCAGCGCCTTCATCTGCTGGGTGACCGCCGGTTGCGTGTAGCCGAGGGCCGAGGCGGCCCCGGAGTACGTACCGGCGTTCACCACCGCGTGGAAGGTCCTGATGTGCCGCGAATCGAACACGGCCCGAATCATAAGCAGAATTTGGGCACGGCGACGCGGGCCCGGAGAAGAGGAGAGGTACCGGGCGCTTGTTCGATGGCCCGGGGTCCTACTTCAGCGCGAGCCAGGCGACCGCGGCGACGATCGCGACGGCGACCACGACACCGATGATCAGGCCCACGCGGGGGCCGGAGGAGGCCGCCTGCTGCGGGGCCTGCGGGCCCTCGTCGACGAACGCGCGGAACATCTGGGTGCTGCCGGCGGGGTCCGGGTTGCCCTGGGGGTTCTGGGTGTTGGCCATGGGCCGAGACACTAGCGAAAAGGCCGGGGAGGCCCAAGTGCGGGGCCGTGGAGCGGTCGAACACCCGTCCCGACCGGCCCCACCTGCGCCTTTACACCCGCCAATACTTGCCTTTGCCAAGTTTTTGGGCCCGTATGCCGTCCTTTCGTTTGCCTGTAGCAACCAATGACTTCTATGGTTGCCCTAAGCAACAAGTTCGGGAGTGCCCATGGCCGAACCAGCGCAGTACGAGGAGCTGGCCCGCCAGCTCAGCGCCCTCGGGGCCGTCAAACGCGACCTCGGCCGGGCACTGCCCAGCGACTGCCCGGGCGGCTCGGCCGCCGTGCTGACCCTGCTCGACCGGCACGGCGACATGCGCATGGGCAGGCTCGCCGAGCTGCTGGCGGTGGACATGTCGGTGACCAGCCGTCATGTCGCGCACGTCGCCGAGCGCGGCTGGATCGCCCGCTCCCCCGACCCGCAGGACAAGCGCTCGCGGATCCTGCGCCTGACCCCCGCGGGCCACGCCGTGCTCGACGAGCTGTCCCGGCGCAGCACCGCCCTGCTCGCCGACCGGCTCGGCGACTGGACCGACGACGAGGTCGGCCAGCTGGTCCGCCTGATGACCCGGCTGCGGGCGAGCTTCGGCGACTGCCGGACCGCCCCGCCACGGCGGCCGACGCCTCCCGCGGGCGCGCTGACCACCCGTACACCCGAAGACGCTGAGTAGGAAAAGGACACCCATGGCAACGACCACACCATCCGGTGTGCGGGCCCACGCCAAGCACTCGGGGGGCCACCCGTCCGGTGACGCCCCCATGACGCACCGGCAGATCATGGAGGCGCTCACCGGTCTGCTGCTCGGCATGTTCGTCGCGATCCTGTCGTCGACGATCGTCTCCAACGCCCTGCCCCAGATCATCAAGGACCTCGGCGGCGGCCAGAGCGCCTACACCTGGGTCGTGACCGCGTCGCTGCTGACGATGACCGCGTCCACCCCGCTGTGGGGCAAGCTCGCCGACCTGATCTCCAAGAAGCTGCTGGTGCAGCTGGCGCTGGTGATCTTCGTGCTCGGCTCCGCCGCGGCCGGGCTCTCGCAGAACCCCGGCATGCTGATCACCTTCCGCGCGGTGCAGGGCATCGGCATGGGCGGTCTGTCCGCGCTGGCGCAGATCATCCTGGCCGCGATGATCTCCCCGCGCGAGCGCGGTCGCTACAACGGCTACCTCGGCGCGACGTTTGCGACCGCGATGGTCGGCGGCCCGCTGATCGGTGGCGTGATCACCGACACCGACTGGCTCGGCTGGCGCTGGTGCTTCTACGTCGCCGTGCCGATCGCCGTCATAGCCCTGATCGTGCTCCAGCGCACCCTGCACCTCCCGGTCGTCAAGCGGCAGGTCAGGGTCGACTGGACGGGCGCCTTCCTCATCACCGCCGCCGTCTGTCTGCTGCTGGTCTGGGTGACCTTCGCCGGTGACAAGTACGACTGGGTGTCCTGGCAGACGTACTCCATGGTGGGCGGCACGCTGGCGCTGCTGGCCGTCTTCGTGCTCGTCGAGACGAGGGCGTCGGAGCCGATCGTCCCGCTGCGGCTGTTCCGCAACCGCACCATCACGCTGGCGTCGCTGGCCTCGCTGTTCGTCGGCATCGCGATGTTCGCGGGCACCATCTTCTTCAGCCAGTACTTCCAGCTGGCCCGCAACGAGTCGCCGACCATGTCCGGCGTCCTGACGATCCCGATGATCGCCGGTCTGTTCGTCTCCTCCACCGTCTCCGGGCAGGTCATCACCCGCACCGGACGCTGGAAGGCGTGGCTGCTCGCCGGTGGTGTGCTGGTGACCGGCGGACTCGGACTGCTCGGCACGATCCGCTACGACACCGCGTACTGGCACGTCGGCGCCTACATGGCGCTGCTGGGTCTCGGCGTCGGCATGATGATGCAGAACCTGGTGCTGTGCACCCAGAACCAGGTGGCCCCCAGCGACCTGGGCGCCGCCAGCTCGGTGGTCACCTTCTTCCGCTCCCTGGGCGGCGCGGTGGGCGTCTCCGCGCTGGGCGCCGTCCTCAGCCACCGGATCACCGACCACCTCGAGGACGGGATCGCCACCCTCGACCCCCGGTACGCCGCCGCGCTGGCCGAGTCCGGCTCCGGCACCGGCAGCATCCCCGACATGGACGCCCTGCCCGGCCCGCTGCGGGCCGTGGTGGAGGGTGCGTACGGCCATGGCATCGCGGACGTGTTCCTGTACGCGGCGCCGGTCGCGCTCCTCGCGCTGGTGTTCTCCGTGTTCATCAAGGAGGTGCCGCTGCGGACGAGTTCGGCGCTGACGCAGGCGACGGAGAAGACGGAGGCCGCGGTGGCTCCGGTCACCGAGCGGGCCCAGGAAGCCGTGTCCGAGGACGCCACCCCGGTGACCGCCTCCGGTGGCATCCCCGTCCGAGGCCGCGTCCTCGGCGCCGAGGAGGCGCCCGTCCCCCAGGCCGCCGTCACCCTGATCTCCCTCTCCGGCCGCCAGCTGGGCCGCTCGGTCGCGCAGGCCGACGGCTCCTACGCGGTGGACGCGCCCGGCGCGGGGTCGTACGTCCTGATCGCCTCCGCCGACGGGTTCCAGCCGCAGGCGTCCACCATCGTGGTGAACGGTGAGCCGCTGTCGTACGACGTCCTGCTCAGCGGCACCAGTGGGCTCAGCGGGCTGGTGCGGGCGAAGGAGAGCGGGGAGCCCGTGCCGGAGGCGATGGTCGTCGTGACCGATGTGCGCGGGGATCTGCTGGCCGGGGGCACCACGGGCGAGGACGGGGAGTTCGCGTTCACGGAGCTGGTGCCGGGTGCCGTGACCGTGGCGGTGAACGCCGCCGGGTACCGGCCGAGCGCGCTGCCCGTCGAGGTGGGCGGCACCGGCGTCACCCGCGTCGAGGTCGGCCTGGCGGCGGGCGCCCGCGTCCAGGGCGTCGTACGCGCCCCGCACGGTCCGCTCGCCGACGCCCGCGTGACGCTGCTCGACGCGGCGGGCAACGTGGTCGGCTCGGCCACGACCGGGGCGGACGGGGCGTATGCCTTCACCGACCTGGACGGGGGCGAGTACACGGTCATCGCGACCGGATATCCGCCGGTGGCGAGCGCCCTGACCGTGAGCGGCGCGGGCGTGGACGGCCATGACATCGAGCTGACGCACCCGGCCGAGTGACCGAGCACCTGAGGAGTTACGTCAGATGGGACTGACCGCGAGCATCCGTACCCGGGACGGATGGGCCGTGTCGCACGCGGTCGTCACGGTGACCGACCTGCGCGGGGCGCAGGTGCTGCGCGCGGAGGCGGACGCCGAGGGAGCGGTGCGGGACGCGACGCCGCTGGCGGCGGGGGCGTACACCGTCATCGTCACCGCCGTCGGCTACGCGCCCCGCGCCGTGGGCGCGCTGGTCACCGCGAGCGGGCGGGCCGAGGTGGGCGCGGTGACGCTGGCCCGGCAGGGCGGCGGCGCCGAGCTGCCGCCGCCCGGCCTGTGGACCGTGGACCCGGCGCACTCCAGCGTCGCCGCCGTCGCCCGGCACCTGGGCATCTCCAGCGTGCACGGCCGGTTCACGGACTTCGCGGCGACGGTCGAGATCGCGCCCGACGACGTCACCAGGTCGCGGGTGGAGGCGGTCATCCGGGCCGCGTCCATCGACACCGGCAACGCCACCCGCGACACGCATCTGCGCTCCCCGGACTTCCTCGACGTCGAACGCCACCCCGAGATCACCTACCGCTCCACCGGCCTCACCCCGGTCGGCCCCGACCGCTGGACGGTCCACGGCGAGCTGGGCCTGCACGGCGCCGTACGCCCCGTCGACCTCGGCCTCACCTACCTCGGCACCGGCGCCGACACCTGGGGCGGCACCCGCGCCGCCTTTCGCGCCACCACCGAACTCCACCGTGCGGACTTCGCCCTGCACTACAACCAGGTGGTCCAGGCGGGCATCGCCGCGATCGGTACGACGCTCAAGGTGGACCTGGACATCCAGGCGGTGCACGGCCCGCTGCCCGGGGGGCTGACCTAGGCTTCCGGTATGGCTCCGAACATCGCGACCAACACCCGGGTGTCCCTCGCCGGACTGCTGGACTTCGTACGGCCCCGGCACCACGCCCTGCTGATCACCCGGCGGGCCGACGGCGGCCCCCAGGCGTCGCCGCTGACCTGCGGTGTCGACGACTCCGGGCGGATCGTGGTCTCCACCTACCCCGAGCGCGCCAAGACCCGCAACGCCAAGCGGGACACCCGCGTCAGCCTCGTCGTGCTGAGCGACGACTGGAACGGGCCGTGGGTCCAGATCGACGGCACCGCCGAGGTCGTCGACGCGCCCGACTCGGTGGAGCCGCTGGTGGAGTACTACCGCAACATCGCCGGTGAGCACCCGGACTGGGACGAGTACCGGGCCGCCATGGTCAGGCAGGGCAAGTCGATCATCCGGATCACGCCGGAGCGGTGGGGGCCGGTGGCGACCGGGGGCTTTCCGGCGCGGCTGGTGGAGGGGTAGTCCCGGGGGCGCTCAGCCGCGCGCCACCATCGCCTCGATGCCCGCCACCAGCAGGTCGAGCGCGAAGGCGAAGTCCCGCTCCAGCATCTCCTCGACGGTGTCGCCGCCCCGCGCGGCCATGATGTCCTTCGACTCCTCGATGACCTCGGCGGTCGTCGGCGACTCCGTCACCGTGCGCATGGAGTGCCGGAAGTAGTCGTCCGGGGTCATGCCGTAGTCCGCGCTGCGGGCGGTGAAGTGGCCCTCGATGGTGCCGTAGCCGTACACGAACTGGAAGACGGCCGAGATCGCCCCCGTCATGCCGTGCGCGGGCAGCCCGGTCCTGCGGATCACGCGCTGTACGACCCGGGTGAACGCCAGCGAGTTCGGGCCGATGTTGAGATACGTGCCCGCGAGCGGCGACAGCCAGGGGTGGCGCACCAGCAGCGTCCGGTACTCGTGGGCGAGGGTGCGCAGCTGGTCGCGCCAGTCCTCGTCGGTCTCCGGGTCGGGCAGCCGCAGTTCGCCGTAGACGGAGTCGAGGGCGAGTTCGAGGAGGTCGTCCTTGGTGTCGACGTACCAGTAGACGGACATCGCCGTCACGTTCAGCTCGCCCGCCAGCCGCCGCATGGAGAACTTGGCCAGCCCCTCCGCGTCCAGCAGCCGCACGGTCACCTCGGTGATCCGCTCCCGGTCCAGCCCCGACGGCTGCCCACCGCCCCGCCCACTGCGGCGCGCCTGGTCCGTCAGCCAGACACTGGCCCGCGCCGGTTGCCTGGCCGCGTCGTCCTTCGCCATGGGCACCTTCCTGAGCTTGCTTCTTCGTCGCCGGTCGGCACAAGCCACCAGGGGCGCGGGGCTGTTCCGATAGGCGGCTCCGCCGCGTGGGCGCGATCAAGCACCACCGGCCCGCGACCGCCTGACGACAACACCACCCGCCCCCTTGGGCATTGTCCCGCTCCGCCCGCCGCGACAACGCCGCCGCGGGCAATCCCCCCACCAGCACGGCCCCCGCCGAGCAGCGTCCCCCCGTAACCGCCGGGGGCCAGCGCCGCGACCGACACCAGCCCCGCCTCCAGGCGCTGTGCACCGTAGAGAGGGGTCCTATACGGTGCACAGCGCGCGTTTCTCCCTGTTCAGCTGGGCTGGGTCAGGTCGTAGAAGGTGGCCGACCCGACCGTCACTTCCTTGAAGTTCGCCTCGACCCAGGAGGTGATCTGCGAGGAGGTTCCTTCGCTGTCGCCGCCGCCCATCGCGCCGCCGCCGCCCATGCCGCCGCCGCCCATGCCGCCGCCCGCGATGAAGTAGTGGATCTCTCCGTCCGCCACGTACTCCTTGAACTGGGCCAGCGTCGGGGACGGGTCGGTGCCGTTGAAGCCGCCGATGGCCATCACGGGTTCGCCGGTGGAGAGCTGGTAGCTCGCGGCGTTCTGGGAGCCGATGGCGGCGGCGGCCCAGGTGTAGGCGTCGGCGTCGGTCGTGAGGAGTTCCTTGGCCTCGTCGCTGACGTCGGCGCCGTTGAGGAGGCCGCCCATGCCGCCGTTGCCTTCGGGGGCGTTCCGCGCGCCTTGCTGATTCTGGCTGTTCTGGCTGTTCTGGCCGTTCTGGCCGTTCTGGCCGGGGAAGCCGCCGGTCGGGGGCTGTGCGCCCTGCTGGCCCTGCCCGTTGGGGGCGGTGGGGAAGCCTCCGCCGCCAGGGCCGCCGCCCATGCCACCGCCACCGGGACCGCCACCCCGGCCCGCACCCCCCGCGACCGCCGGACCGGCGGTGACGATCGACCCGGTGTGCCCCTCACCCAGCGTCGTCAGGGAGTACGCCGTGGGACCGGCCAGCGCCGCCACCACACCCAGCCCGGCAACGCCGAGGGCGAGCCGCCCTCCGAGTCGCCCCACGAAGACGAACCCCAGCGCGGCCACCAACCCGCCCACGAGGACGGCCCACTTCAGCCACGGGTGGTAGTCGGCGGCGCGGTCGAGCAGCACGTACCCCCACGCGGCCGTGGCCGTCATCGCGGCGGCGAGGGCGAGCGAGGCCCGGGCCCGGCCGCGCTCGCGCCACAGCAGGGCGGCGCCCATGCCGATGAGCGGGGCGATGTAGGGGGCGAGGGCGACGGTGTAGTACTCGTGGAAGATGCCCTGCATGAAGCTGAAGATCACCATGGTGATCAGCAGCGAGCCGCCCCAGAGGAGGAAGAGGGCGCGGGTGGTGTCCGTGCGCCCCGGCCCCCGCCCTCGGGTCACGACGAGCGCCGCCACCAGCAGGATCAGCGCGGCCGGGATCAACCACGAGATCTGGCCGCCGATGTTCGAGCTGAACATCCGGTCCCAGCCGGTCTCCCCCCAGCCCCCGCCCTGGCCGCCGCCGACACTGCCGGTCTCCTCGCCGTTGATCCGGCCGAGGCCGTTGTAGCCGAAGGTCAGCTCCAGGAAGGAGTTGTTCTGCGAGCCGCCGATGTAGGGGCGCGAGGACGCGGGCCACAGTTCGACGACCGCCACCCACCAGCCGCCCGCGACGACCATGGTGAGCCCGGCGAGCAGCACCTGCCCGGCGCGCCTCTTCAGGGAGGTCGGCGCGCACACGACGTAGACGAGCGCCAGCACCGGCAGGATCAGGAACGCCTGGAGGGTCTTGACCAGGAAGGCCAGGCCGATCGCCGCCCCCGCCCACATCAGCCACTTGGTGTGCGCCTTCTCCAGGGCCCGCTGGGTGGCGTACACGGCGGCGGCCATCAGCAGGGCGAGGGCCGCGTCCGGGTTGTTGAACCGGAACATCAGCGCGGCGACCGGGGTGAGTGCGAAGACCGCCAGGGTGAGCAGCCCGGCGCCCGCGCCGAACCGACGGCGCACGGAGGCGTACAGCACACCGGCCGTCGCCACCGCCATCAGCACCTGCGGGAAGAGGATCGCGAAGGAGTTGAGCCCGAGCAGCCGGACGGACAGGGCCATCGGCCACAGCGCCGCCGGGGGCTTGTCGACGGTGATCGCGTTGGCCGCGTCCAGCGAGCCGAAGAACATCGCCTTCCAGGACTCGCTGCCCGCCTGTACGGCCGCGGAGTAGAAGGAGTTGGCATAGCCGGAGGCCGTGAGGTTCCAGGTGTAGAGCGCGCCGATCAGCAGCAGCGCGCCGAGGAGTGCGGGGCGGGCCCAGCGGGGGTCCTCGGGGTGGCCGCGCCACAGCCGTCGCAGGAAGGGCTGCCGGTGCGACGCGTGCGCCCGGGGTGGGGCGGCGGGGAGGGTGGCGGTGGTCATCGGGGGTCCCTCGGGTCGGTGTCGTGCGGGCGCACGGGCTGGAGGCGGATGGTCGCGTCGCCCCAGGTGGCGGCCGGGGTGCGGGGGCCGGACGGGGAGCCGCGGCGCGGCAGGTCGGGCGGGTCGCGGAGGTCGTCGGCGGGCAGGGCCCGGGACCCGGGCGCGGGCGCCCCGCCCTGCGCCGGAATCGCCCGCAGGAGGCCCGTATCCCGCTGCTCGGGGAACACCCAGGCCCGAAAGAGCAGGAACCGCAGCACCGTCGCCGCGAGGTTGGCCGCGATCAGCACGGCCAGTTCGGTGGAGTGGGCGGGGGTGGCGGTGGCGGCGTTGAGGGCGGCCAGGGAGCCGCTGGTGAGGGCGAGGCCGATGCCGAAGACGACGAGGCCCTGCGCCTGGTGCCGCACCGCACCCCCGCGCCCCCGCACCCGGAACGTCAGGCGCCGGTTGGCCGCCGTGTTGGCGACCGCCGAGACCAGCAGGGCGAGCGCGTTGGCGGTCTGGGAGCCGGTGAGGGCGCGGAAGCCGGTGTAGAGGAGGAGGTAGAAGAGGGTGGAGAGGGCGCCCACGACACAGAAGCCGACGAGTTGGCGGGCCAGTCCACCGGGTACGTCCTTGAGGTCCCGGTCCCGTGGATCGTCACCGAACGGACGCGCGAGCCGGTCCAGCGGCAGCGAACCCGTGGCCAGGGCCCGCCCCACCCGCCAGACGCCCCTGAGGTCGTCGGTCGCCGTCCTGACGATGTGGACCGTGGAGTCGGGGTCGTCGACCCAGTCGACCGGCACCTCGTGGATGCGCAGCCCGGCGCGCTCGGCGAGCACCAGCATCTCGGTGTCGAAGAACCAGCCGGTGTCCTCCACCAGCGGCAGCAGCGCCCGCGCCACATCGGCGCGGATCGCCTTGAACCCGCACTGTGCGTCCGAGAAACGGGCCTGGAGCGAGCCGCGCAGGATGAGGTTGTACGAGCGGCTGATGAACTCCCGCTTCGCGCCGCGCACGACCCGCGAGGAGCGCGCGAGCCGGGAGCCGATGGCCAGGTCCGAGTGGCCGGAGATCAGCGGGGCGACCAGCGGGAGCAGCGCGTTGAGGTCGGTGGACAGGTCGACGTCCATATAGGCGAGGACGGGGGCGTCGGACCTGGACCACACCGTGCGCAGGGCCCGCCCGCGCCCCTTCTGCTCCAGCCGTACGGCCCGGACCTGCGGGATCCGCTCGGCGAGCCACTGGGAGACGCGCGGGGTGGCGTCGGTGGACGCGTTGTCCGCGATGGTGATGCGGAAGGGGTACGGGAAGGTGCGCGTGAGGTGCGCGTGCAGCCGCAGCACACACGGCTGGAGGTCCTTCTCCTCGTTGTAGACGGGGACCACCACGTCCAGGACAGGCGTACCGGCATCTCCGGCCGGGAGGTGCTCCCGCGCCGGCAGAGTGCCGGGAGAAGAGTCGGTTCGCATGCCACCGACTGTTCTCAAGTGGCCTGTTCGGCCTGTGTGGTGAGGCTGTGGTGCGGCTGTGAGTAGGCGGCCTCGAAGGCGTACGACGGCTGCGGCGCGGGAGTGGACGCGGGCAGGTGGACCGTGAACGCGGTCCGTCCGGGCACGCTGTCGACGGTCACCGCGCCGCCGTGCGCGGTCACCACGGCCTGCACGATGGCCAGGCCCAGGCCGGTCGAGCCGGTGGCGCGGGAGCGGGCGGAGTCGCCGCGGGCGAACCGTTCGAAGACATGGGGGAGCAGGTCGGGCGGGATGCCCGGCCCGTCGTCCTGGACGTCCACGCACAGCCGGTCCCCGTCGCGGCGCACCCGCGCGGTGACGGTCGTACCGGGTGGGGTGTGGGTGCGGGCGTTGGCCAGCAGATTGACCAGGACCTGTTGCAGCCGGGCGGCGTCCGCCGCGACCAGGGCGGGTTCGTCGGGCAGGTCGAGCCGCCAGACGTGGGCCCGGCCCGCGGCGCGCGCGTCGCTCACCGTGTCGATGACGAGCGGTACGAGATCGGTCCGCTGGAACTGGAGGGGGCGGCCCGCGTCCAGGCGGGCGAGCAGCAGCAGGTCCTCCACGAGCAGGGTCATCCGGCCCGCCTCCGACTCGATCCGCCCGAGGGCGTGCCGGGTGTCGGGGCCGACCCGCTCCCGGCCGCGCCGGGTCAGCTCGGCGTAGCCGCGGATGGAGGCGAGCGGGGTGCGCAGCTCATGGCTGGCGTCCGCGACGAACTGCCGTACCCGGGTCTCGCTCTCCTGGCGGGCGTGCAGCGCGCCGTGGACGTGGTCGAGCATGCGGTTGAGGGCGGCGCCGACGCGGCCGACCTCGGTGTGCGGGTCGCACTCGGACTCCGGGACGCGTTCGTCGAGGTTCACCTCGCCGCTGTGCAGGGGGAGTTCGGAGACCCGGGTGGCGGTGGCGGCGACCCGGCGCAGCGGGCGCACGGCGACGCCGACGATGGCGGCACCGGCGAGGGAGGCGGCGATCAGACCGGCGGCGGTGACGCTGACCTCGACGAGGATCAGGGTGTTGATGGTGCCGGTGACACCGGCGGTGGGGACGGCGACGTAGTAACTGCCGTCGGGGCCGCTGGTGTACTCGACGCGGTACTCGCCGAGGCCGGGCAGGTCCACGGAGCGCGGGGCCTCGCGCTCCTGGGCGACGGTGGCGAGCGCGGCGGCCTGCGCCCCGGTGAGCGGCTCGGCCTCCATGTCCAGGCCGTCGTCGGTCTTCTCCCCGATCCTGGCCTCGGTCACGGTGCCGTTCTGGATCAGGGCGGCGATGGTGCCCTCGGGCTGTGGGCCGCGGGTGACGAAGTCGTCGAGGTCGATGCCCCGTCCCTCGCCGGGGGCGGCGCCGCCCTTCACCTCCCCGGGCGGGCCGAAGCCCTCCGCCCGAACCGCCACCTCCCGCAACTGCCCGTCGAGCTGCTCGTACAGATGCGACCGCAGAGCGAGGGTGGTGACCGTGCCGATCACCGCGCCGACCACGGCGATCAGCAGCACGGACGCGACGACGAGCCGCGTCCGCAGGGTGCGCGGCTGTCGTCCTCGCCGCCGCCGCGTACGCGGTCGTCGCCGTCCGCTCATGACGCCGCGGGCTTGATCAGGTAACCGGCGCCGCGCCGGGTGTGGATCATCGGCTCGCGTCCGGCGTCGATCTTCCGCCGCAGGTAGGAGATGTACAGCTCGACGACATTGGCCTGCCCGCCGAAGTCGTAGGACCAGACGCGGTCCAGGATCTGCGCCTTGCTGAGCACGCGCCGCGGGTTGCGCATCAGGAAGCGCAGCAGCTCGAATTCGGTCGCGGTGAGGTGGATGGAGTCCCCGCCGCGGGTGACCTCATGGCTGTCCTCGTCGAGGGTGAGGTCACCGACGACCAGCATGGACTCGGAGCGCCGGTCGGCGGCCCCCGACCGGCGGATCAGCCCGCGCAGCCGTGCGACGACCTCTTCGAGGGAGAACGGCTTGGTGACGTAGTCGTCCCCACCGGCGGTGAGCCCGGCGATACGGTCCTCCACCGCGTCCTTGGCCGTCAGGAACAGCACCGGCACGTCCGGCAGTTCCCGCCGCAGCCGCCCGAGGACGGCCAGCCCGTCCAGGTCGGGCAGCATCATGTCCAGGACGACGGCGTCCGGCCGGAACTCCCGCGCGGTCCGCACGGCACCGTGCCCGTCCCCCGCGGTACGGATCTGCCAGCCCTCGTAGCGCAGGGCCATCGACAGCAGTTCCGTGATGGACAGTTCGTCGTCCACAACAAGCACCCGGACGGGGCTCCCGTCCGGCCTCAGCAGTTCGGTGCGCCCCTGGGGCGAGATCGTGGTCATGGCGACCACCCTGGCGATCGGCTCTGAGAACGTCCTTTCGGCAAGCTGTGATTTGTCTGAGAAACCCACAGGGGGCTCTCAGGCGGGGGCGGTGGAGGGGCCCGTCGTGCTGTCGGGGGCCGGTCAGAAGAGGCCGTCCTGGAGGTGGGTGGGGGCCTCCTTGAACTGGCGGACGGGTACGGCGATGTCTCCCGGGGATCCACCTGTGCCGGGGGATTTACCTGTGCCGGAGGTTCCACCTGTGCCGGGGAATTCACCTCTGCCGGAGGCTCCCCCTGTGCCAGAGGATCCACCTGTGCCGGGGAATCCACCTCTGCCGGAGGCTCCCCCTGTGACGGGGGCCAGCTCCCACCCCGTCATCAGCCGCGTGTCGAGCACGACGACCGCGCCCGATCCGGAGACCGTCAGATGCAGATCGGGCCCGGCGGCCGCCACCAGCTCCCCGTCCACCACCGCCCCGGCGACCAGCTCACTCACCTCCCCGTAAGCCCCCGGCGCCCCGTCCAGCCCGAACGCCCGCACATGATCCACGGCCCGGTACGGCTCCCTGACCAACGACTCGGGCCACGCGGGCAGTTCGACCGCGCGGGCGTGCAACCCCCGTATCTCCTCGGCCCGTTCCCCCTCCCCCTCGGGCAGCGCTGCCCGCACCACCCGCTTGGCGCCGTACGGAATCCGGTCCGGCACACCCAGCGCGGCCCGCAGCAGTTCCTCGGCCCGCCGGGCCGCCATCAACGGCCCGGCGCCGAGCCAGCTGAAGCAGACCGCCCCCTGCTCCAGCAGCCGCGCCGACCCCCGCTCGACGGCCGTGATGCCGACCTTGACCATGCCGGGCCCAAACCAGGCCAGGTACACGTGGTAGGGCCGGGGATCATCGGCGACCGTATCGGCCGCGACCGAGTGCGCCCGGTCCAGGCGCCCGCACTCCTCGCACCGCCCCCCGGTGCTGCGCCCCGACACGACGGCCCGCACCGGACAGGGGTTCCCCCGCGCCCCCACACAGCCCCGCTCACCCCCCTCGACCACCCGGAAGGCCACCCGCTTCCCCCAGGCCAGCTCACTCGTCCGCCCCCCGTCCCAGGCCAGCACGGGGCGCCCCGACACCCACCGCAGCCCCGAGCACTTCCATGTCTGTGCCATCACTCACGAGAGTAGGCGGCACCACTGACAACGCCCCGCCCGGCGAATGTCAGCCTCCGGATAATCCGCAACCAACCCACCCGCCGTACCCTGAATCCATGACAGCCATGGCCCCTTCCCGCACCGAACCGGACCTCTCCTACCTCCTCGACCACACCAGTCACGTCCTGCGCACCCGTATGGCCGCCGCGCTGGCGGAGATCGACCTCACCCCCCGTATGCACTGCGTCCTGGTGCACGCCCTGGAGGAGGAGCGCACGCAGATCCAGTTGGCCGAGATCGGCGACATGGACAAGACGACGATGGTGTCCACGGTGGACGCCCTGGAGAAGTCGGGCCTGGCCGAGCGCCGCCCGTCGAGCAAGGACCGCCGGGCCCGGATCATCGCGGTGACGGAGGAGGGCGCGCGGGTGGCGCGGGCCAGCCAGGACATCGTGGACCGGGTCCACCGCGAGGCGCTGGAGGAACTGGCCCCGCAGGAGCGCGAGTTGTTCGTGGGCCTGATGAACCGCCTGGCGACGGGCCGCCTGGGCACCCCGGCGGAGGCCCCACAGGGGGCGAGGAGGCCGCGCCAGCGCAACTGAGCCCCGACCTGCTAGGTCGGAAACAAATAGTCTGCAACAAAACCATCTGCTACGGTCTCTACTGTCGCCATGAAGGACGAACAGGGGGAGACCATGTCCGCTGAACCACTCACGCCCGCCACCTCCACGAAACCCGCTCCGAGCACCCCACCCGCACGCCGCTCCCGGAACCTGGCCCTGGGCGTGATCGCCACGGGCATGCTCATGATCATCCTGGACGGCAGCATCGTGACGGTCGCAATGCCCGCCATCCAGCAGGACCTCGGCTTCACCCCGGCGGGCCTGAGCTGGGTGGTGAACTCCTACCTGATCGCCTTCGGCAGCCTGCTGCTCCTGGCGGGCCGGGTGGGCGACCTCATCGGCCGCAAGCGCATGTTCCTGACCGGTACGGCGGTCTTCACGGCCGCGTCACTCCTGGCAGGCGCGGCGACGACCCCCGCCGTCCTCATCGCCGCCCGCTTCCTCCAGGGCATCGGCAGCGCGATGGCCTCGGCGGTGGGCCTGGGCATCCTGGTCACGCTCTTCCCCGAACCGGGGGAACGGGCCCGCGCGATAGCGGTGTTCAGCTTCACCGGCGCGGCGGGCGCGTCGATCGGCCAGGTCCTGGGCGGCGTGCTGACCGACGCCCTCGACTGGCACTGGATCTTCTACATCAACCTGCCCATCGGCCTCGCCGCCCTCGCCGTCGGCGCGTACGCCCTCCCCGGCGACCGCGGCCTGGGCCTGCGGGCGGGCGCCGACGCGCTGGGCGCGCTGCTGATCACCGGCGGCCTGATGCTCGGCATCTACACGGTGGTCCAGGTCGAGCAGACGGGCTGGACGGCCCCGCGCACCCTCACCCTGGGCGCCCTGTCCCTGCTGTTGCTGACGGGCTTCGCGGTACGCCAGTCAAAGGCGCGCACCCCACTGATGCCGCTCCGCCTCCTGCGCTCCCGCAACGTGGTCGGGGCGAACCTGGTCCAGATCCTGATGGTGGCGGCCCTGTTCTCCTTCCAGGTCCTGGTGGCCCTGCACCTCCAGCAGGTCCTCGCCTACGGCGCACTGGAAACCGGCCTCGCGATGCTCCCCGCGGCGGTCGTGATCGGCGCGGTCTCCCTCGGCGTCTCGGCCCGCCTCAACGCCCGCTTCGGAGAACGCCGGGTCCTGCTCGTGGGCCTCACCCTGCTGACGGCCCTCCTGGCCGCCCTGACCCGCCTCCCCTCCGACGCCGACTACCTCACGGACCTGTTCCCGGTCATGCTCCTCGCCGCCGGTTTCGGCCTCGCCCTCCCCGCCCTGACGTCCCTCGGCATGTCGGGCGCGGGCCCGGACGACGCCGGACTCGCGTCCGGCCTCTTCAACACCACCCAGCAGATCGGCATGGCCCTCGGCGTAGCGGTCCTCTCCACCTTGGCCGCCGCCCGCACGGACACCCTCCTCACCGAGGGCACCCCCCGCCCCGAGGCCCTGACATCCGGCTACCACCTGGCGTTCGCGGTGGGCACGGGGCTCATCGCGACGGCGATGGCGGTGGCGTGGACGACCTTGCGGGGCCCGCGCGCGTGAGCGAAACGGAAGGCCCCGGGACCCTGATGGGGGGTCCCGGGGCCTTCGCGTACGTCTCACACCTCACCCTCGGACGGCCCGGCAACGAACGACCCAAGACCGGGCTCGGTGTACGTCAGCCCCTCCTCCCGCAACGCGCGAAGCACCTTGTGCGCCGTCGCGTTGGCGATACCGAACTCGGCGGTGAGCTGCACGACCGAGGGCACGCGAGCACGCGGGGGATAGGTACCGTCAGCGATCCGCCCACGCACGACCTCGGCCACCTGGCGCCAGCGGGGAACATCGGGAACGAATGCGATCACCACCCCAGCATGCGCACACCTAGACTCCTGTGCGATTCATAGCACCCCTAGCATGCCTAGCATCCCTGTCATACTCTGATCCACACCACACCCCGCGACGGTCGTCACCGTCCCGGGGCACGGCCACCAGCCAGAACCCCACCGGAGCTGATGACATGCCCAGCCCTGTCCACCGCTTCCTCACCTGGGCGGCAGCCCTGCTGGAACCCGCGCCCACGCCCCCGCACCCCCCGCGACCGACCCCCCAACCCTTCATGACCCCCCTCCCACCACCCCAAAGCCCCTACAGCCTGGAGGCGAACACCCCATTGGACGCCACCGCAACCCGCCCCATCCGCCCCTACCTCCTCGCCTACTGCACGGAGGCCCCCGCGTGATGGAACCGCGCCCCACCTCCCGCCTCCTGCCCTGGTCCGGCCCGGAGGACAAGCCCTGCTACCTGATCACGGACGACGGCGGCCACAGCGCGCTGTCCCGCCTGGCCGACGCCACGGAGTCGATCCAACTGGGCATGGCCAGGGACCTCGTCACCCACGCCCGCGCTCTGCTCCCCGACATCCCACCCAGCGACGTCCGCTCCCTCGCCGCACACCTGACCACGGCCCTCCACGACGCCCTCCGCATCGCGGAGAGCCGCGGCCACCGGCTGAACCGCTCCAACTGAACGCCGTACGAAGGGAGATCAAGAGGCCGACGAGGACCCTCGGAGGCCTCTCTCCTCCAGGTCGTGCGAGGGTGGGCCCATGACGCCACCGGAAGCCGCAGCCGTGACGGTCGACGAAGTCGAGGAACTCGCGGTGGAGGGACTGCGGTGGCTGACCACGGCAGCGCACGAGACCGCGGACGGTGGCCTCGCCTGGGCGCCCGGCCCGATGCTCTACGACGGTACGGCCGGTGTGGTGCCCGTACTCCTGGAGGCCTGGAGGCACTTCGACGACGGCGCCTACGCCGACACGGCCCTGCGCGCGGCCCGCACGCTCGTGGACTCGGCGGCGGGCGTCGATGACGACTCCCTCTACTTCGGCCGTACCGGAATCGCCCTGATCCTGCGGACCCTGCACCGGGAACTCGGCGACAGGACCGCCGACGCCGCCGCGGACCGAGCACTGGCACTCGTACGGTCACACTTCGACGGGACGCGCTGGGGCGAACTGTTCGAGCTGATGGGCGGCAACGCGGGAATCGGCCTCGGCGCGCTCCTGGCAGACGATCCCGAACTGGCGGCCCTCGCCTTGGAGCCGTATCTGCGCACGGCGGAGCACACCCCTGCGGGCGTCCAGTGGCCGCACCGCCCCGGCACCGACGCCCGGATGCACCACGTCTCGCACGGCACCCTCGGCATCGTCCTGGCGCTCGCCCGAGTAGGCGGGGCCACCGGCCGTACGGACCTGGTCGAGCTGGCGCTGGCCGGTGCGGCGGACGTCGTGGCACGGGACACGGCGGGCCCGGAGGGCTTTCTGGTGCGGCACTCCACCCCGCAGTACCGCCCCGATGTCATCGAGCCCGTCAGCTACGGCTGGTGCCACGGCCCGGCAGGCGACGCACAGGCCTTCCGGCAGCTGCGGGACACCACGGCCGACCCCGTCTGGACGCACCTCGCCGACCGCTGCTGGCACACAATCACCCACTCCGGCCTGCCCCAGCGGCTGCGCCCCGGCTTCTGGGACAACAACGGCCGCTGCTGCGGCACCGCGGGCGTCCTCGCCCTGGCCTGCGACCGCATCGCCGAACAGCGGGACGCAGACGACTTCGCCCACGTCCTCGTCGCCGACCTCACCGCCCGCGCCATCCGGGACACCGACGGCGCCCGCTGGTCCAACGTCGAGCACCGGACCACCCCGAGCGACCTCGCACCCCACACCGGCTGGGCGATGGGCAACGCGGGCATCGTCCGCGAACTCCTGCGCTTCGTACGGCTGAGCCGCGAGAACGACCCCCGATACGCGGTCACCTGGCCGGACCAGCCGCCGGTGCGGGGGTCGTCCACCCCACAGTCGCAGGGCTGACGGACGTCAGCAGGTCCCGCCCGGCCTCACTTCAGATGCCGGTCCAGGAACCGGCACCCGTCCTCCAGCTCGAACCACGGAGTGCCGGTGTGCCCGCCCGGGTTGGCGTGCAGTGTCTTCTCCTCGCTGCCGAACGCGTCGAACAGGTCCAGGGCCCGTTGCCGGGGGTTCCCCTCGTCGTCCCACTGGAGCAGGAACAGCAGCGGAATGGTCACCTGCCGCGCCTCCTCACGCTGGGCGCGGGGCACATACCCCCCGGCGAAGAAGGTCGCGGCCGCGATGCGCGGCTCGGCGACCGCCAGCCGGATGCCGAGGGCGGCCCACCCGCCGGAGTACCCGACCGGGCCGCCACCGATCTCGGGCAGCTCAAGGAGGGCGTCCAGGGTCGTCCGCCATTCCGGCACCGCGCTCTCGACCATCGGACCGATGAGCGCCTCGAAGATCTCGTCGACCGGCTCGCCCGCCTGCAGCGCCCGGCGAAGGTCGGCGCGGACCCGCTCATCGGCGGCGGAACGGGGCCGCTCACCGCACCCGGCGGCGTCGATGGTGGCAACCGCGTAGCCACGCGCCGCGGTGTACCGGGCCCGGGCCACCAGCCGGGGGTCCGCCTTGGGCAGCCCGTTGTTGTGGGCCATCAGAACCAGCGGGGCCGGTCCGGCGCCGAACGTCCACAGGGTGCCGGGGATCTCGCCAAGGATGAACTCGCGCTCGAGGACGCCGTCGTCGAGGCGCTGTTCGTCGGTGAATCGCATGGTCGTGCCTTCCGGGAGTGCTCACAGACGGCGCTCCCGGACGACCTATCGCCCGACCGTGACCCCAGAGGGGAGCACCCATGTCGATACAGCGTTCACGGGTACCACCTCCTCGTTCTCTCGCACGGCCTTCGGAAACGTAGCAGCGGTCGTGGCGGGGTCGCCAACGGGTTTCCGCGGAGGCCGCGGGGCTGGCCGGATGCGACGGGGCGAGGTTCAACCAGAGGTTCAACCATGGCAAAACCCAAAGGCCCCGGAGTGATCCGGGGCCTTCGATCGATGCGCACTCGGCAGGATTCGAACCTGCAACCTTCTGATCCGTAGTCAGATGCTCTATCCGTTAAGCTACGAGTGCTTGTGTTCTGTTTTCCTGTCCTCGCTCCCGGCCCTTCCGGCCCGCTCGCGGCGACAGGAAGAACATTACATGACTGCCGCCGTCATGTGAAATCCGTTTGCTCTACCCCTTGTGAGCTGCGAAAACACGCTTCGAGGCCTTGTCCGGGGAACGGCGAAGCCCCGGCCGCTGGGCCGGGGCTTCGGGGATCACGCGCGGAGGCGGAGGGATTTGAACCCTCGATGGGGGGTAAACCCCAAACCGCATTAGCAGTGCGGCGCCATAGACCGGACTAGGCGACGCCTCCAGCACAACCGCTCGCGCGAGCGCGAATGGTGCGTGCAGATGATGACACAGCCGAGCGGGGTGTCACCAATCGACCCCTACGGTACTAGGCAGGTGGGCCGCAGGGCAAAGCCGTTCCTGGGAGTTTCTGCCGGTGGGCGCCTCGCGGCGGATGTCCCGCGCAACGCCGGAGCGCCTGGGGCGTTAGGCAGGACATGTCCTACCTCTCGCTCAGCCGGTTGCCCAGTCGGGCCGTCCGTGCCATCGCTCCCCTTGTCGCCGTCGGGACCGTTTCCGTCGGACTTCCGTTCGGTGCCCTTCCCACCGCGCATGCCGTCGTCCGTGACGTCAGTGCTGTCAGTAGTGCCACTGGTGTCGGTGGTGTCGGTGGTGTCGGTGGTGTCGGTGGTGTCGGTGGTGTCGGTGGTGCCAGTGGTCATCTGAAGGTGATCGTGCGGGATGCGGGGGGTGAGGTGGATGGGACGTATGAGGTGTACTGCCGGGGCCGAGGCGCGGATCGTGGGGTGCGGAGCAGTCATCCCGACCCCGGCGGGGCCTGTCGGGCCGTCGAGCGGAACTCGGTGCGGGGCGGTGACGCCTTCGGGCCCGTGCCGACCGGGAGCGTGTGCACCATGCAGTACGGCGGGCCCGCCACCGCGCGTGTCACCGGGACATGGGGCGGGCGAGCCGTCGATGCCGTGTTCGATCGGAGTGACGGGTGCCAGATCGGGCGGTGGGATCGGTTGGTGCCGCTTCTGCCCGATCTGCGCCGGTGAGGGGCTTGGGTCAGGTGGCGGGCGTTCCGTAGAGGTTTCGCGACGTCCCTGAGGAGGCGTCGGAAGAGGCGTCTGTAGAGGCGTCGGAAGAGTCCTCCGCGGGACGCCCCGCGGGGTGCCCGCGGAGGGCCCTGGTGCGGCCCCGATGCCGCGCCGGTGTGGCCCCGACGCCGCGCCGGTCCCGGCCCGCCCCGTGTCACCGGGTCGTGCGACCTCTCTCTCATCCAGCGTCGCGACCGCAGCACCAGCCCTTAGACTCCCTCGCGTGACACGTCGCGGGCCGGTTGGCAAGATGGCCCGAGCGGTCGGCTAGGTGCGGTAACAGGGAGGAAGCGTCTCGTGAGCAGCAGGCCATCCCGAGGCGCTGCTCGCCTCGCAGCCATACTGGACGCGCTGCCCGACGCGTTGGTACTGGTCAACGCCAACGGGACGGTCGTCAACGCCAACACCATCGCCCTGGAGGCCTTCGAGGCGCCGGGAACCGCACTGGTGGGGCGGGGCCTGCTGGATCTGCTGCCGCAGTTCGACTCGAAGCTGATCCCGGGCTCCATGCGGCGCCCCGACCACATCGACCCACGGGCCCGGACCAAGCCGACGCGGATGATCGCGCGGCGGACCGACGGCAGCGAGTTCCCGGTCGAGGTCACCAGCGCCAATCTGGAGAACCCGGGCCAACAGGCGTACGACAATCACGGGTACACCTCCGACGAACTGCTGATGCTCGTCGTACGCGATCTGTCCGGCACCGTCGACACCGAGGCGGAACTCGCCCGGTCGCAGCGGCAGACCGAGATGATCCTGCGCGCGGCCTCCGAGGGCGTCGTCGGGACCGACACCGACGGACGCGTGGTGCTCGTCAACCCGGCCGCCGCCCAGATACTGGGCTACCGGGCCAGCGAACTCGGCGGCAAGGAGCTGCACAACCTCATCCTGCACTCCCGCGCCGACGGCTCGCCCTTCCCGTACGGCGAGTCCCCGCTCGCCGACACGCTCCGCTCCGGGCGCAAGCACCGGGTGCGCGGGCAGGTGCTGTGGGCGAAGAACGGCGACAAGCTGCCCGTCGACCTGACCACCGCGCCCGTGCGCGACGGGGACCAGCTGGTCGGCGCCGTGATGACCTTCAACGACCGGCGGCCCTACGACGCGCTCCTCGAGGAGAAGGAGGCGCTGGAGAAGCGGCACGCCGAGGAGCTGGAGCGGCTCGCCGAGGAGCACGCCTCCGACCTCACCGCCCTGCGCCAGCAGCACGTCACCGAGCTGGAGGAGCTGCGCGAGCAGCACGCCGAGGAACTGGCGGCGGGCGAGGAGCGGTACGCAGCCCTCGGTGAGCGGGAGAAGGACCGCTACGAGGCCCTCGCCGGACGGCACGACCAGTTGCTGACGCTGCTCGGGCGGTCGCTGCGCGGACCCCTCGACGAGTTGCGGCGCGAGCTGGCCGCGCTGGCCGCGGACGACGCCGGGCAGCTGTGGCCCGAGGCCAACCAGGTGCTCCACCACCTGTCGGCCGGTTACTCGCGGATCACCACTCTCATCGACAACGTCCTCGGGTACCAGCAGCTCGACGCCGGGGGCGGTGGGATCGCCCGTACGAAGGTGATGCTGGACTCCGTCGTCACCGCCGGTGTGGACGGGGCGGTCGAGCTGATCGGGCCCGGGCGGGTGCAGTTCGCCGTGCACGCGCCGCCCATAGAGGCCGAGGTCGATCCCCGGCTGCTGGCCACCGCGCTCGCCCACCTCGTCGCCGATGTCGCCGGGGTCGACGCGACCGGCAACACGCCCGTGTCCACGGGCGGTTATCTGGACAACACCGTCGTGGTGGCGGCGGCGCAGCGCGGCGAGTCCGTACGGATCGAGGTGCGCGGGCCGTACGCCGGGGGAGACGCCGTCCACGAGCCGATCGTGCGTGGGATCGTGCGGGCCCACGGCGGGGTGCTCCAGACGCACGACGTCCCGGGGATGAGCGGCAGTGCCTACGTCCTCGAGGTGCCGATCGGGGGTGGCGCCGGGGTGGTGCCCGCGGCGACACCGGACGCGCTTCCGGCCGTCGCCGGGGCCGGTGCCGATACGGCCATGGAATCGGCGACCTCCGGAGGCGGTGGGCGTCGGCGTGCCCGGCGGGCCTCCACGGACGCCTTCCTGGAGAGCGAGGTCGCGGGCGGTACCGGTGCGGGTGCCGGTACCGAGGACGCGCAGCCGACCGGGCGTCGGCGTCGGCGTGCGGCGGCTGCCGAGGACGCGGCCGAGCCGCAGGTACCCGCCGCGCCCGAGGTCGCCCCCGCCGGTGGGGGGACCGGGCGGCGGCGTGGGCGGCCCGCCGAGGATGCCGCCGGGGGCGGCGGTGCCCTGGCCCTTCCCGAGGCGGTGGGGGCCGCCGGGGTCGCCGGTGTCTCCGAGGGTGCCGTCGTCACCGCCGCCGAGCATGCCGCGGGCGCCGCGGCTTCCGGTACCGGGCTCGGCGGCACCGTTCCGCCGCAGGGCGTGCCCGCGGGTGGGGGACGGCGTGCGCGGCGCGCTACCGATCCACAGCCGCAGCAGCCACAACTGGCGCCGCCGCAGCCCGTACAGCAACAGCAGCCCCAGCTCGCGCCGCCGCAGCCTGCCCCACCTCAGCCCGGTCAGCCCCAGTCCGCCCAACCTCTACCTGGTCAGCCCCAGTTGGCGCCGCCGCAGCCCATCCCCCAGCAACCGCAGCCCCAGCAGCAGCACGCCCTGCCCGCCGCGCTGCCCGCCCCCACCGCGCCTTCCGACGCGGACGCCGCCGACACCGGCGAGGACGGTCAGCCCGCCGGGCGCCGTCGGCGTGCCCTCGCCGCGGCGCAGGAGCGTGCCGCCGCGCAGGAGGCGAGCCCGCGCACGGTGTTCGCCCTGCCGCCCGCCGACGCCGACCGGCCCCCGGCCGCCGCAGAGATGCCCGCACCGGTACCCGCCCAGGTCCCCGGCCCCGCGCCGGTACCCGCCCAAATCCCCGGCCCCGTGGCGGTGGCCGACGGCGCCGGTGCCGCGGCGGACGACGGGCGCCATGACGCCGTACCCCATGACCAGAGCGACGACCACACGCCGCCCCAGCCGCATCCCACCAGCGCGCCCACCGGGCGCCGTCGGCGGGCAGGGGCGGAACCGGACGCTCCGGTCGTCCCCGCGCAGCCGCTCCCCGCGGTGGCCGACGCCCCTACGGCCGTACCCCCGGCCCCCGCCGCGACGTCGACGCCCGCTCCCGGCACGCCGCTCCCCCCGGAGAACGCCCCCGCCCAGCCCCGGGTGGCGCAGCCCCTGCCCGCCGAGGCCGCGGCGCCGGTCGCGGAGGCGGCTCCCGTGGACCCGAACTCCACGCAGGGGCGCGCGATCAGCGTGCGCACGCTGGGGCAGGGAGTGCCGTTCACGCGGCAGGCGGCGCAGGTGCAGCAGCAGCCCGCCGGTGGCGCGGTCGGTACGCCTCCCCCGCATCAGCCGGGCGGCTCCGGGCGCCGCCGCAAGCTGGGTACGCCGCCGGATCCCGCCGCCGGGCGCGGCACGGAGCGTCCCGAGCAGGGCGCCCGTCCGCATCCGACGACGGCCGAGCCGACCCCTGCCCCGTCCCAGCGGCCCGCGCCCGTGCCCGCGCAGGCGTCCGAGGGGATCGGACGGTCGTACGCGATAGGCGCACCGGACAAGAACGCCGCCGAGGGGCCCGAACCGCTGGACGGGCCGGGCGGCGCCGTCGAG
This sequence comes from Streptomyces sp. NPDC057877, assembly GCF_042796855.1. NCBI lineage: Bacteria > Bacillati > Actinomycetota > Actinomycetes > Kitasatosporales > Streptomycetaceae > Streptomyces > Streptomyces sp. NPDC057877. The sequence goes on along the minus strand of NZ_JBHVMS010000003.1, from coordinate 675,951 downwards.
GTGGCGGATCCGCCGCGACCGCTGCCGGTGGACGACGAGCTGCCCCCGGAGCCGCTGGACAACCCGCGGCGGCTGCTGGTGTGGCCCGCGCCGGACGTCAGCACGCAGCAGGCGCTGAGCGACCGCGGCTACCGGCCGGTGATCGTGCACTCGCGCGAGGAGGTGGACGCGCAGATCGCGGCGTTCCCGGCCGCGCTGTTCGTCGACCCGCTGACCGGGCCCATCACGCGTACGGCCCTCCAGTCGCTGCGGCAGGCCGCGGTGGCCGCCGAGGTGCCGGTGATGGTCACGGCGGGGCTCGGACAGGCGACGCGCGAGGCTGCGTACGGCGCCGATCCCGCCGTCCTGCTGAAGGCGCTGGCCCCCCGGGACAGTGAGCAGCACCCGCCGCGGGTGCTGCTCATCGAGGAGCACGCGGAGATCGCGCTGGCGCTGACGGCGACGCTGGAGCGGCGCGGGATGCAGGTGGCGCGGGCCGCGAGCGACGCGGACGCGGTGACGCTCGCCGGGCAGTTCCGGCCGAACCTCGTGGTGATGGACCTGATGCAGGTGCACCGGCGACAGCCCGGGTTCGCCGGGATCATCGACTGGCTGCGCGCGAACGGGCAGCTCAACCGCACCCCGCTGGTCGTCTACACCGCCGCCGTCGACCAGGCCGACCTGCCGCGGCTGGCGTCCGGTGAGACGGTGCTGTTCCTCGCGGAGCGGTCCACCAGCGCGGAGGTGCAGGCCCGGATCGTGGAGCTGCTGGCGCGGATCGGTACCAACTGACGCACCAAGACGCACCAAGACGCACCAACTGGCACACCAACAGACGCACCAACCAACAGACGCTCCTCAGAGCGCCGTCAGCCGCCTCGCCGCCTCCTTGATCGAGGCGCGCAGCCGGTCGCCGTCGCTGTCCTCCGCGCCCACCAGGACGCGTTTCATCTGGGGGACGACGGCCGCCCAGTTGGCCATCGCGACCAGCAGGAACAGCAGGTCGCGGGCCGGGATGGCGGCGCTGACGACGCCGCGGTCCTGGCCGTCCTGGAGGGTGGCGACCTTACGGGCGTAGTGCTCCTGGCGTTCGGTCTCGTCGGGCAGTTCGGTGGTGCCGTACTCCAGGCCCTCCCAGAAAAGCAGGCGCAGGAGTTCGGGGTGGGCGGCGTGGTAGTCCATCAGCCGGTCCAGCCAGCCCTCGATGTCGTCGGGGTCGACGGGGACGGAGACGGCGAGGTCGAGCATGCACTTGTCGAGCACCTGGGTGAACAGCTCGGCCTTGTTGCCGAAGTAGGCGTAGATCAGCTGCTTGTTGGCCTTCGCCGTGCCCGCGATGCGGTCGATCCGCGCGCCCGCGATGCCGTGCCGGGCGAACTCGTCGATCGCCGCCTGGAAGATCCGGGCCTTGGTGGCCTCGGGGTCCCTTACTGCCATGGGGGACAGGGTAGGGCAGGGAACACAGGGAAGTAACCAACGGTTTGGTTGACAAGAGCGATCCTCAAGCGCAGACTCGGCAGCCCACAGCCGTACCAACTAAATGGTTACTCATGCGAGCGACGACCAAGAGCCCCACTACGGCGGGCCCCAGCATGGCCACCGCCACCGCCACACCCCGCACCACCCTCTTCCTCATCCTGATCGCCGTGTGCAGCGCCGTCACGGCCGCCAACATCTATCTCGCCGCCCCGCTGCTCACCCTCATCGCGCGCGACTTCGGCTCGACCCCGTCCGCCGTGGCCTGGATCGCCTCCGTCGCCCAGCTCGGCTACGCGGTCGGGCTGCTGTTCTTCGCCCCGCTCGGTGACGGCGTCAACCGGCGTCGCCTGGTCGGCGCGCTGACGCTGGTCACCACGGTCGCGCTGGCCGCCAGTGCCGCCGCGCCCGGCACCGGTGCACTCGCCGTCGCGGTGTTCGTCACCTCGGCCGCGACCGTCATCCCGCAGCTCCTCGTGCCGCTGGTCGCCGAACGCGCCCCCGCCGCCCGGCGCGCCCGGCATGTCGCCGCCGTCATCGCGGGCCTGTTCACCGGCATCGTCGCCGCCCGCGTGCTCGGCGGACTGGCCGGGCAGGCCTTCGGCTGGCGGTGGGTGTTCGCGGGGGCGGCCGTGCTGACCCTGGCGCTCGGGGCGGTGACCGCCGCCGTGCTGCCGACGGCTCGGCGTCCCCGTACCGGCGGGGTGTTCGCCGGGATCGCCGCGCTGCCCGGGCTCGTGCGGCACTCACCCGACCTGTGGCGGGCGAGTCTGCGGCAGGCCGGGATGTTCGGGGCGTGGAGCGCGGTGTGGACCTCGCTCGCGCTGCTGCTGACCGGGGCGCCGTACCACCTGTCCACCGCGACCGCCGGTCTCTTCGGCCTCTTCGGGCTCACCGCGAGCGCGGTGGCGCCGCTGGCGGGCGGGCTGGTGGACCGGTTCGGCGCGGCGAAGGTCGTGCGGTCGGCGTATCTGGTGGCCGCCGCCTCCGTGCCACTGTTCTGGGCGGGTGGCCGGGCCCTGTGGGCGCTGGTCCTGGCGGCGGTCGCCGTGCACGCCGCGCTGGTCGCCTCGCACGTGGCCAACCAGACCCTCGCCCTGACCACCACCTCCACCCCGGCCACCGCCAACACGGCCTACGTCGTCTCCGGTTTCGCCGGTGGCGCCCTCGCCTCGGCCGCCGCGGGCCCCGCCTTCGGCCACTGGGGCTGGGGCGGGGTGTGCGCGGTGGCGGGGGTGTGGTTGGTGGTGGGGTGGGGTGGCAGCGCCTTCGGGGGGAGGGGGCGGTGAGCAGGGCTCCCGTTCCGCCCGTTCCGCCGGTTCCGCCGGTTCCGCCGGTTCCGCCTGTCTCGCCTGTTCCGCCTGTTCCGCCTGTTCCGCCAACGCGCATCGCGCATCGCGCATCGCGCATCGCGCATCGCTCATCGCGCGAACAGGACAGCGGGGATTCTCTGAATGAAAGAATGCGTCCCCGGTCGGCGAATGCGACCGGGGACGAGTTCTTTCACCACCTGGGCGCTTTACGACGCCCTTCCGTGATGATGCGAGGAGCCCCGCGTCATCCTGCCGGGCAACCCGCCGTCGCTCCGCTCCAGCAGTGCGACGAAGGCTTGTTCTCGAAGCTGCCGCTGAAATTGGTGGAGGCACCGGCCGGAAGTCCCCAGCTGTCGCCCGCCCAGTTGTTGTACTGGTACAGCCACAGGTTGTTGTTCGGGTCCTTGTTCCTGGCAGAGCTAACGGTGTTGTCCACGGCGACCGTGGTGCCGTAGTACGTGCCCGTGTACGACGTCTTGCTGAACAGGGTGTCGTACACGCCACCCGTGTAGTCCAGGTTCCGGTAAAGGCAGGCTTCGTCGTAGTCGCAGGAGCCGTCATAACTGGCGGCCTGCGCGGAAGCCATCGATCCGAAAAGGGAGGTGGCGGTCAACAGTGCAATCGCGAGAGCGCCGCGTTTCCTCTTCACTTGGCCCCTTTCTGAGGCGGTGTCGGGCAGAGACTGCCGACAGCATATGATCATCGTCGCAGTCGGAAGTCAACAGCCGGAAGTCACCAGCCGAAACCCGAAAACGAAAAGGTCAGAGCGTGCAAAAGAGGCAAAACGCGGCACTGTACGCCTCCGCCCTCATGGCGGCCGGTATCTCGCTTTTCGCCACGGCCTGCACCGGACAGCAGGAGCCACCGGCCAGGCAGGACGACAACGCGCAGGCCACCGGCAGCTCTTTTGCCCACGCCCCCAAGACATTCCCCCTGGACAAGTTCAAGACGGACTCCAAGGAACGCCAGACCGTCGACCTCGCCATCAGCATCCTGGTCAATCGCTGTATGGCGAAATACGACCAGAGCTGGCCCGAGTACAAGCCGACGCCCGGCATTCCGGACAACGCCCGGAAGTACGGGGTCACCGATCTGGAGTCGGTGCGCGTGTACGGCTACAAGCCGCCACTGCCCGACGGAGTCAGCAAGGCGGAAGCCATCGCCTTCCGGCGTGAGTACGACGCCAAGGAGAAATCCATCACCGCGGCGGCGCGCTCAGTCTATTCCGGTCCCGAAGAGGAAGGGAATGGAAAGGGCGATGGAAAGGGTGGGGAAAAGGGCGAGGAAAAGGGTGGTGAAAATGTCGTTCTGCCGCCCGGGCTGCCCGAGGGTGGGTGCAGTGGAGAGGCCCGTCGGAAAGCGGAGGCGGACCGGCTCAACGAGGACATGATGACCGTACAGGATCTGTTCTGGAAGGCTTCGGCCACCACCGGGAAGGACCCCAGGGTCACGGAACTGAACCGGCGGTGGAGCGACTGCATGAAGAAGTCCGGCATGAGTTATGCGGACCCGCTCGCGGCCGTGGACGACCGCACCTGGCGGACGCAGAAGACGTCCGGGGAAAGTCCGACCCCGTTCTTCCCCGCGCCCTCCAAGGCGGAGATCCGCGCGGCCGAGGCCGATGTCAAGTGCAAAGAGAAGACCGGCTACATCGAAACGCGGTCGGCAGTCGAGTTCGGTCATCAGCGGGACATCATCAAGGAGCACAAGGCCGTGCTCGATGCCGCGTGGGAGCGTAAGCAGCGGATATTGAAGAAGCTGAGTGCGGTGGTGGCCGAGGAGATCGAACGGCCGTAGGGCCGACGCCTGCTGACGCGCCGGGAGCGGCAGAGCCGGTCCCGGCGGGGAACGGCCGAACCTCCGGTACGGGGAACGGCCGAACCTCCGGTACGGGAACGGCCGAGCCTCCGGTACGGGAACGGCTGAGCCTCCGCTGCGGGAACGGAGGCTCAGCTCATCGTCAGGCCGCGTGCGTCAGCCGAGCCGGGTGACGTCCAGCTCGCCCTGCGCGTACTGCCTGCGCAGCACCTTCTTGTCGAACTTGCCCACGCTGGTCTTCGGCACGGACTCGATGACCGTCCAGCGCTCCGGAAGCTGCCACTTGGCGATCTTGCCCTGCTCGGTGAGGAAGGTGCGCAGGGTCTCGAAGTCGGCGCTGGAGCCCTCCTTGAGGACGACCGTGGCCAGCGGGCGCTCGCCCCACTTCTCGTCGGGGACGGCGACGACGGCGGCCTCGGCGACCTCGGGGTGGGCCATCAGCGCGTTCTCCAGCTCGACCGAGGAGATCCACTCGCCGCCGGACTTGATGACGTCCTTGGCGCGGTCGGTGAGGGTGAGGAAGCCGTCGGGGGAGATGGTGCCGACGTCGCCCGTCTTCAGCCAGCCGTCCTCGCTGAACTTGTCGGCGGGGCGCAGGGCTTCGGCGTCGGGGCCGTTGTAGTAGGCGCCCGCGATCCAGGGTCCGCGGACCTCCAGCTCGCCCGCCGACTCGCCGTCCCAGGGGAGGCGTTCGCCGCCGGGGCCGGTGAGGCGGGCCTCGACGCTCGCCGGGAAGCGGCCCTGGGTGAGACGGTAGCCGAACTCCTCGTCGGTGCCGACCGCGTGGGCGGGCGGCCGGGCGATCGTGCCGAGCGGGGAGGTCTCCGTCATGCCCCAGGCGTGGCAGACCCGCATGCCCAGCTGGTCGAACGCCTCCATGAGGGAGGGCGGGCAGGCGGAGCCGCCGATGGTGACCTGGCCGAGGGAGGAGACGTCACGCGGCTTGGCGGTCAGCTCGGCGAGCAGGCCCTGCCAGATGGTGGGGACGGCGGCGGCGTGCGTCGGCTTCTCGCTCTCGATCATCTCGGCGAGCGGCGCGGGCTGGAGGAAACGATCCGGCATCAGCATGTTCACGCCGGTCATGAAGGTGGCGTGCGGCAGACCCCAGGCGTTGACGTGGAACTGGGGGACGACCACGAGCGAGGTGTCCTGGTCGGTCAGGCCCATCGACTGGGCCATGTTGACCTGCATGGAGTGCAGGTAGATGGAGCGGTGGCTGTAGACCACGCCCTTGGGGTCGCCGGTGGTGCCGGAGGTGTAGCACATGGCGGCGGCCTGGCGTTCGTCCAGCTCCGGCCAGTCGTACGTGGTCGGCTTGCCCGCGATCAGGTCCTCGTACTCGTGCACCTGGACCTGGTTTTGGGCCGCGGCCTCGGCCAGCGGCGCGCGGTCGCCGACGCCGAAGACGACGACGTGCTCGACGGTCTTGAGGTGCGGCAGGAGGGGCGCGAGGAGGGGGAGCAGGGTGCCGTTGGCGATGACGACGCGGTCGGCCGCGTGGTTGACGATCCAGGCGAGCTGCTCGGGGGGCAGCCGGAGGTTGAGGGTGTGCAGGACCGCGCCCATGGAGGGGATCGCGAAGTAGGCCTCGACGTGCTCGGCGTTGTTCCAGGCCAGGGTCGCCACCCGGTCGTCGGGAGCCACCCCCAGGTCGTCGCGCAGGGCGTGCGCGAGCTGTGCGGAACGGGTGCCGATCTCGGCGAAGCTGCGGCGGTGTGGTTCGCCCTCACCTGTCCAGGTGGTCACCTGCGATGTGCCGTGGATCGTCGACCCATGGGTCAGGATCCTCGAGATCAGCAGCGGTACATCCTGCATGGTGCTCAGCACGGCGTTCCTCCCGGGCGACATTGCCTACGCGACCGCCTGCGCGGATCCGGGCGCCTGCCCGGCACCGTTTCCTACGCGGCAGTAATGGGTTGCGCTGATTCTGCGCGCATACCGCGCGGTATGTCACTAGTCCGGGGCTGATCGATCAGGTCACGTTACGGACCATTAGCGAGCAGGTCGGCTCAGGATCGAACAAACCCCAGCTCAGGATCGTCACGAAGCTTGCCGAGCGCCCTCGACACGGCTGACTTCACCGTGCCCACGGAGACATCGAGCACTTCGGCCGTCTGGGCCTCGCTGAGGTCCTCGTAGTACCTGAGAACTACCATGGCGCGCTGTCGCGCGGGCAGCCGCATGATCGCCCGCCACATCGCGTCGTGCAGCGCCTGCCGCTCGGCCGGGTCGCCCGCCGTGCCGGGGACCGGCTCCGGCTCGGGCAGTTCGTCGCAGGCGAACTCGTCGACCTTGCGCTTGCGCCACTGGGAGGTGCGGGTGTTGAGCAGCGCGCGGCGCACATAGCCGTCGAGCGCACGGTGGTCCTCGATGCGCTCCCAGGCGACGTACGTCTTGGCCAGCGCGGTCTGGAGCAGGTCCTCGGCGTCGCACGGGTTCGCGGTCAGCGAGCGGGCGGTGCGCAGGAGCACGGGCTGGCGGGCGCGGACGTAGGAGGAGAAGGACGGGTACGACGCGTAGGCGTGCGGGGTCGAGTGGCCGACGGGGATCGTGGAAGGGGTCTGCCTCGCCGCAGGGGCGGCCTCCGAAGCGCTGGTGCAGACGGGTGTGGTCATGGCTCAACGCTAGGAGCGAGACCCACGCGGGCGGATCGGCCGGAGGTCCTGAAGACGAGTCCCCCTCAGGTTGTAGTGGTGGTGCTGGCTGCACCTCCTGTAGGTGGACTGGAGGGGGACGGGTACTACGGGTCGACTCCTGGGGGATCCCTGAGGGAGCCCTTAGGTAGCTGGGGATTGGCGGGGGGGCGGTCCCGGTATTGGGCCGGGGGGTGATCCCGGTGTTGGGCCGGGGCTTGGTCCCGGTATCGGGCCGGGGCTTGGTCCCGGTATCGGGCCGGGGCTTGGTCCCGGTATCGGGCCGGGGGTGGGCAGTCCCCTACAGCCCTTCGGGGCTCTCAAGGGCTCTCAAGGGCTCTCAAGGGCTCTCAAAAGCTCTCAGGTGCCCTCAGGAGCCCCTCACCCGTCATCCGTAAGGACGAGCCCCGACGTCGGCACCCCCGCCCCGGCCGTCACCAGCACCCGCCCGGCCCCGGGGACCTGGTTCACGGAGGTGCCGCGAATCTGCCGTACCCCCTCCGCGATGCCGTTCATGCCGTGCAGATACGCCTCCCCGAGCTGACCGCCGTGCGTGTTCAGCGGCAGCCCGGCCTCGGCGACGTACCCCGCCGCCTCGCCGCGCCCGCAGAAGCCGTACTCCTCCAGTTGCATCAGCACGAACGGGGTGAAGTGGTCGTAGAGGATGCCCACGTCGATGTCGGCGGGCGTGAGGCGGGCGGTGCGCCAGAGCTGCCGGGCGACCACGGCCGTCTCCGGCAGCCCGGTCAGGTCGTCGCGGTAGAAGCTGGTCATCTGCTCCTGCGCCCGTCCCGCCCCCTGGGCCGCGGCCGCGATCACGGCGGGCGGTCGGCGCAGCGCGCGGGCCCGTTCCACCGAGGTGACGACGAGGGCCTGGCCGCCGTCGGTCTCCTGGCAGCAGTCCAGCAGCCGCAGCGGTTCGGCGATCCAGCGGGAGGCGGCGTGGTCGGCGAGGGTGATCGGGCGGCCGTGGAAGTAGGCCGCCGGGTTGGTGGCCGCGTACCGGCGCGCATTGACCGCGACCGGCCCGAACGCCGCCTCCGGGGTCAGCCCGTAGCGGTGCAGGTACCGCTGGGCCGCCATCGCCACCCAGGAGGCCGGGGTGAGCAGCCCGAACGGCATCACCCAGCCGAGCGCCACGCCCTCCGCCGACGGCTCCCGGTGCCGGACGCCGGAACCGAAGCGGCGCCCCGAACGTTCATTGAACGCCCGGTAGCAGACGACCACCTCCGCCATCCCCGCCGCCACCGCGAGCGCCGCCTGCTGCACGGTGGCGCAGGCCGCGCCACCGCCGTAGTGCACCCGTGAGAAGAAGGACAGCTCACCGATCCCCGCCGCCTGAGCGACGGTGATCTCGGGGCTGGTGTCCATGGTGAAGGTCACCATGCCGTCGACGTCCGCCGGTGCCAGCCCGGCGTCGTCGAGCGCCGCGCGCACGGCCTCGACGGCCAGCGACAGCTCACTGCGCCCGGAGTCCTTGGAGAAGTCGGTGGCGCCGATGCCGACGACGGCGGTGCTCGCGAGGCCGCTCATGCCGGTGGTCCTCCGAGGGTGACGGTCACCGTGCCGGTGACGTGCCTGCCGATGCGGTTCTCACCGGTGACCCGCACCACGGCCGTGTCCCCGTCGACCTCCGCGACGACGCCGGTGAGGACGAGCGTGTCGCCGGGGTGGTTGGGGGCGCCGAGCCTGATCGCCACCTTGCGGAGCACCGCACCCGCCCCCAGCCGGTCGGTGACGTACCGCGCCACCAGCCCATTGGTGGTCAGGATGTTCATGAAGACATCCGGCGTACCACTCTGCCGCGCCGCCTCGGGGTCGTGGTGCACGGCCTGGTAGTCGCGGGAGGCGAGGGCTCCGGCGACGATGAGGGTACGGGTGACGGGAATGGTGAGGGGGGCGAGTTCGCTACCGGGTGTCATGCCCTCCTGGGACGTCATGAGGTGACCACCTCCTCGCACACCGGCAACACCAGCCCCTCCTCGTACTCCCGGAACACCACCCGCACCGGCATCCCGATCCGCACCTTGTCGTACGGCACCCCGACCACGTTGCTCACCATCCGCACACCTTCTGCGAGTTCGACGAGCACGACGGCGTACGGCGGGTCGAAGGCCGGGAAGGGCGGATGGTGGAGGACGACGTACGAGTACACGGTGCCGTCACCGGCCGCGGCCACGGTGTCCCAGTCGAGGCCACCGCAGTCGTTGCACCCCGGCAGCCAGGGGAACCGCAGGGTCCGGCAGGCGGTGCAGCGCTGGATGAGCAGGCGGTGCTGTCGTACGCCGTCCCAGAAGCCCTGGTTGTCGCGGTTGATGACGGGGCGGGGACGGGAGCGGGGGCGGGGGCTCGCGGGTGGGGAGGGGCGGGGCGCGTATTTGAGGATGCGGAAGCGGTGAGTACCGACGACTTCACTACCGTGGCCGTGCCCGTGGCCGTGGCCGTGGCCGTTCCCGTGGCCGTTCCCGCTGCGGATGTCGGTCCGCGTGGTGACGAAGTAACCGGTGCCGAGGCGGGTCGCTTTCCGTTCCGACACGGACTCGATGACCGAGTCGAAGGTGATCTCGTCGCCGGGGCGCAGAGGGCGCAGATACTCCTGCTCGCAGTCGGTGGCGACGACGGAGGTGCAGCCAGCGGCGTCGAGGAGGGCGAGGAGGTCGTCGTAGGCGGGGCTACGGGGACCGCGGCCGGAACCGGAACCGTTCGAGTCGCCGGAGTGACCGGGAAGACCGGAGAGACCGGAGAGACCGGAGTAACTGGGGAGACCGGAGAGATCAGAGTGGCCGGAGTAACTGGGGAGACCGGAGAGATCAGAGTGGCCGGAGAGATCGGAGTGACCGGAGAGACCACCCATGATCCACACCTGAAGCATGGCGGGCGGCGCGACGGCGTCAGGCCCGCGGTAAGCGGGATTGGTGTCACCGATGGCCTCGCACCAGTGCCGGATCATGGGCAGGTTGACGGGATCCCTGCCGACCCCGGCGACGGTGGCGGGCTGCCCTTCGTAGGCCTTCAGACGCGCGGCGAGAGGGTCGTAGGACACACATCTGACTGTCCGTCAGATACAGACCCCTGTCAAGGCGGGTGCCCGCAGGCCGGGCCTCACGAACGCCTGCGCGGCGGCGCCGAAGCACCGCCGCGCAGGCTGACCTTGTTACCCCAAGAAGCACACCCCACCAGGGAGTTCAGTTCACCGCATCACCACCACAGCGGGGTGAAGCTGACGGCGGTGTTGTCGTTGCCCTGGTTGACGGCCGTGAACGCGGAACCGTCGACCTGGGCGGTGTTGCTCTGGTTCGAGGCACCGGAGCCGGTCGCCTGCTGCTGGGTGGTGGACGAGTTGCCACTGTTGTCGCCGCCGACACCACTGCCGAGGACACCGGCGAAGGCGTTGGTGACGGCCGCACTCGATCCGTTGTCCGCGAAGGAGCCGTTGTCAGCGGTCGCGGCGCCGGAGAAGAGGGCGGCGGCGAGCGGCAGGGCGGAGACAGCGGCGATGACGCGGGCGGTACGGATGCTTGCCATGTTGTGTTCCTCCCAGAACCCAGTGCGCCAGGCGGTCTGTTTGACCGCGGATGCGTGAAGTAGAGCTGTTACCAGGGCAGTTGGCCGACCACCTCGGTGTGGTGAAGCACGACGTCGCGAGATCAGAGTTGCCCACCGAATCCCCGGCGAACCACCCCGGACCCCCCGATTCGCCCCCAAGCGTGATGACAAGTCGATAAACCCCTTTCGCCACTTCACTTCACAGGCCAGGGCAGTACGGGCAGCGCCACCCCAAGCGCCACAAGGGATGAAGCGTTCCGGCACGTTTCCGGCCAACCTCCCCGCTCCGGCGAGTCGCGCCCACGAACGCCCCAATCCCCCTTCCCTTCTTCGAACACGCGTACGAAACTATTTCCATGGCCACCACCGACCGGCAGGCCACCACCCTGGCCCTAGCCCACGCCCTGTCCGCCGCCGAACGCGGCCTGGCCGTCATCCCCCTGTCCCGCACCAAGCTCCCGGCTCTACGCTCCCCCCACCGCGACGACCCGACCGCCCCGCCCTGCCACGGCGAGTGCGGCCGCTTCGGGCACGGGGTGTACGACGCCACCACCGACCCACGCCGGATCCGCGAACTGTTCGCCGCCGCGCCCTGGGCGACCGGCTACGGCATCGCCTGCGGTCTGCCCCCGCACCACCTGATCGGCATCGACCTGGACACCAAGTCGGGCACGGACTCCTCGGCGGCCCTGCGCGAACTGGCGCTGCGCCACCTGTTCACGATCCCGCCCACGGTGGTCGTCCTGACCCCCAGCGGAGGCCGCCACCTCTGGCTGACCGGCCCACCGGACGTCGCGGTCCCCAACTCGGCGGGCCGCCTCGCCCCCGGCATCGACATCCGCGGCGCGGGCGGCTACCTGGTCGGCCCCGGCTCCCGTACCGACCACGGCACCTACACCACGGCCCCCGGCACGGCCCGCTTCCCCCCGGCCCCCTGCCCCGCGACCCTGCTCCGTCTGCTCCTCCCGCCACCCCGCCCGACGACGACCATCCAGCCGGGGGGCACACCCCACGGCCAGGGCCTGGTCCACTTCGTCCTCGCCGCCCACGAGGGCCAGCGCAACACCCGTCTCTTCTGGGCGGCCTGCCGCGCCTACGAGAACGGCCTCGCCCCCGACCTGCTCCCGTCCCTGATCGAAGCGGCCCTCGGCACCGGCCTCACGGAGCGCGAGGCCCGGGCGACCATCGCCTCAGCGGCCCGCCTGACGGGCCACGGCCGTCCCTGACCCGCTTCAGTCGTCGCAGGCCTGGCTCTTGGCCGGGAGCTTGCCCCGTACCAGGAAGTCGTCGACGACCCGCCGGGTGCAGGGCCCCTGGGGGTAGAAGAGGTGGCCGCCGGAGGCGTTGGTGGCGAGGGTGGCCTTGTCGAGCTGGCCTTCGACGGCGCGGGCGCCACTGACCGGGGTGGCGGGATCGTTGAGGTTGTTGACCAGCAGGATCTCGGGCGCGCCCTGGGCCGTCATGGCGCGACCGGCCTGGGGGATGGAAGGCGTCGGCCACTTGGCGCACCCCCACAGGACACGCGCGGCCAACTCCTTGCCGAACAGGGGCGCGTCCCGCCCGGCCTCGGCGATGGCGGCCCTGACCGCCTCGGGGGTGCGGTCTTCGGGACGGTACTGAAGGCACTCCACAGCGATATTGGCCCCGATGGTGACGCCATCGTCGTCCCCACCGTCCTGGAAGAAGGCGCCCAGCCGCTCCCCGTCGCCGTCGAAGCCACCGGCCAGGGCCTTGGCAAGCGCGGGCCACGTGTCCTGCTGATACATGGCCTGATACATACCCTGCACCAGAACGCTGGAGCTGACGGGCGGATTGGCCCTCCCCGCCGACAACGGCTTGGACCGCGCTCGCGCAACGAGATCTCCGATCTCCTCCAGCACGGTGCCGCGCCGCGTACCCATCGGACAGTCCCCCTGATCAATGCAGGACTGGACGAAGACCCCCAACGTGGTCTCGAACGCGACCGCCCGGGCGGCGAAGTCCCGGGTGGTCGTCGGATTGACGACCGAGTCCAGCGCCATCCGGCCGACCCGTCGGGGGAACTGCTCGGCGTAGTACTGGCCGAGTTCGGTGCCGTACGAGAACCCGAGGTAGTCGAGCTTGTCCGCACCGAGCGCGGCACGGACGACGTCGAGGTCACGGGCGGCGTTGTCGGTCCCCACGAACGGCAGGAGGCGGCCCGACTTCTCCGCACAGCTCTCCGCGAACGCCTCGGCCACCTTGACCGGATCGGCCCCGCTCCGCTGCAGGCGTGCGAGCCGCGCGTTCGTCATGCACCGCACCGGACTGGACTTGCCGACCCCGCGCGGATCCAGCCCGACGATGTCGTAACGGCCCCGCAGCTCAGCGCTGAGCTGTTCGGGGGCGGTCTGGTACACGTACTGCAGCCCGGACACCCCCGGCCCACCGGGATTGGTCAACAGCGCCCCGATCCGCCGACCCTGATCACCCGCGGGCAGCCGATTGAGCGCCAGCTTGATCGTCTCCCCGCCCGGCTCGCCGTAGTCCAACGGCACGACGACCGTCGCACACTCGAACCGCGACGCCCCCGACACCTCACCCTCGGGACACCCCGCCCAGTCCACCTCCTGCTCATAGAACTCCCCAAGGGCACCATCACCTCCGCCACACCCGGCAAGCAACAGCACCCCACCGACCACCACACCGCCGATCAGCCGACGCCCTCGGGGAAAAATGCACACAACAGGGACGCTACGTCCCACCCTGCGCGGACGCAGCACAAGACGGCGGCACGAGTGACGTCGACGGACTGCCCCCTGGACCACCCGAGGAATTACTCGATGGACTCCCCGAATCCCCGGCCCGTGTAATGAGCGACATGAGCCGACGACAGTACGTAGCGAGAGGCGTGCCCGGGGGTTACCGCATCTGGGACAACAAGCGGCGCGGCTGGTGGGGCGACCTCTACGAACTCTGCCCGGACGATCTCCTCACGGAACTGAACGGCGAGGCGAACCACACCAAGGTCACCGCCCTGCTCAAGCACTACCGGGCCCTGAAACGCTGACCCACACCCCGGCCCCCTCCTCACCCCAACTGCTCGGCCAAGCCAACGATGACGCCCTCCGGCCCCCGCAGGTAGCAGAGCAGATAACTGTCCTCGAACCGCGCGATCTCCCCGACGAGTTCGCCCCCATGCGGGCGCAGTCGGGCAACGGTCTCCTCGATGTCATCCACGGCAAACATGACCCGGTGCGTCCCGAGTACGTTGTGCGGACGATTACGCGGCCCGGCACTGATCACCGCGGGACTGCGGTACTTCGCCAGCTCCAGCCGACTGTGCCCGTCCGGCGTCCGGAGCATCGCGACGTCACAGCGCACACCGTCTAGCCCCGTGCACTGATCCGCGAACAGCCCCGCGACCTCCCCCCTCCACTCCAGCTCCATACCGAGTTCCACGAAGAACGCGACCGCGGCATCCATGTCCTCGACGACAATGCCCACGTTGTCCATCCGCTGAATCGCCATGCCGACGTCTCCTTCTCCCTCACGCGCCCGGTACCGGCCACTGCTACCCCTGGGACGAAGCCGACGCCCCCTTCTCGACATCAGCGAACCACCGAACTCCGCAGACCTGCGTCAGCGAACCCACCAGACAGCGGGCACGACTACGGCCCCTGACCGCCATACCTGGTCAGGGGCCGTTCCGCTGGGCGGTGGGTGTGGGATTTGAACCCACGGTGACTCGCGCCACGACGGTTTTCAAGACCGTCAAGTGTAACCGCATAAAGGGGCTATTGACCTGCGCATCTCCCGCTGCTTACGGCTTCGGCGTGATCAAGTTGGCCACAGGATGGCCACACGCCCTCTTCAACCGGTCAGGATGCCCGCAATGGCCTGGCCAATCTGGCCAGCACTTTGACTGGTCGACAACATGAGATCAAAGGTCTGCAGAGCACTCTTCAGTCTCTCCCACAAACCGGCCCGCTCAAGCTCCTCCGGGGACGTCGTCCGCCCGAGCGAGCCGGTCAGCGCGAACAGGGCATCGTCCAGAGGCTGAGTCCCCGCGATACGCACATTGTGGGCGGCTTGCAGCAGAGCCATAAGGTGGTTAAGCATGGCGCGTTTCACCGCTTCAGGGAGCTTCGCTCCATGCACCTCATTGATCAACCCGTTGACCATATCGATGATGCGCGCCAAGTCTTCGTCTGAGACGACTGTCTCAGGCATCGCCTGATGCAGCTCATACGAGCAATGCGACAGAGCGCTGATCGCTGCGGAGCGGGGCACCTCTCCGTTGGTCGCGAAGCAGATAAACGTGTGCCAGAGCGTCTGTCGACCCAGCAGGTGGTCAATGCCTCGCTCCACCTCGTCCAGATGCAGAAGCAAGTGCTCCTTGCGCTCGTCATCTACGGCGAGCTGCGACACCGCCTCTCGGATCTGCCTGGGGAGAGTCGCAACGGCGCCGATGATCTGAACTTCTCCGGCCACCCCGAGATCGTTGCCGACCATCTCAACAACGGCTAGCCAGGCCTGCTTCTGCTTCTGCTGTTGATCATTTGGGTGGGTTGCATGCAGGTCCAGCAGGAACTTGTGCAGCCGCCCGGCAGGGTTATCGATGTACTGAGCCACGGGAGTACGTTAGCCCGTTCCAGTGACAGAGCGCCCCGACACGGCTGCCATTCTCGGGGCGGCTTTGGGTTGGAGCTGCTTTAGGGCGAATCTGCGGTTTCCGGAGCAAGTCGGCTCGTGAATCCGTACTCCCGCAGCCGCTCGTAAGCGGCCTTGACGCCGTCGGGAATCTCCTGCTCGATCATGAATCCCTGCTGGGGATAGATCATGAGCCGTTGCTGGGCACCGACCAGCATGTCTAGGACGAGCCGGGCGTCTGCGATCGAGTCGACGTAGTCGGCCAGCGTCATGGGCGTGGACGCGCAGACCCATTCGACGTCGGGCCACAGCTTGCGGGCGGTCGCGTACGCGCGCCGTTCCTCATAGGGCTTGCTGACCAGCAGGACGGACGACACGGGCACCTGCCGTTCCTCCAGCAGGGCGCGGGAGAAGCGGATGTTCTCGCCCGTGTTGCGCGCGTTCGGCTCGACAAGGATGGCCTGCTCGGGAACGCCCAGCTCGATCGCGCGCTCGCGGTAGTGCTCGGCTTCCCCGCGGGGCATCCGCTCACGTGTCGTGCGGCTGGTCGCTCCCGTGAAGACGATGACCGGGGCCATGCCCCGGTGGTAGAGGTCCGCTGTCGTGTCGGCCACGCCCAGGTCGTGACTGCCGAGGCCGATGGCGACGGAGCAGGGGCGCGGCTCGTGCCCCATCTGCTGGAAGTCCCACAGCCGCTGAGCGTCCGCCCACGCCTGAGCCGAGATCACTTGCTCTCCCCCTCCGTCTTCGCTGAGTCGGGCACCTTGAAGTCGTACGACCACGCGAAGCGCGTCGCGGCGTGCACACCGATGGCGAACTCCACCACGGTCCCGTCCGCCGTGCGAGTGGTTCGGTGCAATTCCACCACCCACTCACCCGGCGAGAGCTGGAGTAGCTGAGCCTCTTCAGCCGTGGGCACCCGTGCGAACAGTTCCTCCGTCATGTTGTCGATCTCGTATCCGGCGTCGTATAGGACGCGGAATCCGCCGCCCCGTCCAGCGGGCCCCGGCGTGGGGTCAACGATGCGGGTCCCTTCGACGTGTTCGGACCGGTAGTAGCTGGTGAGGGTGTGGGTCGGCTGGTTGCCTTCCTTGATCAGCCGGGCCCGCGCGTACACGTCGGCTCCCTCGGGCAGGCCATGCGCAGCGGCCACGGCGGCGGGCGCCTTCACCCGGCTGACCGTCTGCGTCTGCTCATTCCGCCGGTACGAGCGGCCGGACGCCACCCGGTCCGCGATGAACGCGACTTCGTCGCCGTCCCGCCACTTGGCCTTGTCGTACCGCTCGGTGCCCAACCGCTTCAGTGGCGCTTTTGGGCGTACGACGGTGCCGTGCCCACGGGTCATGGTCACGAGCCCTTCGGCTTCCAGTGCCTTGTAGGCCCGGTGCACCGTCTCCTTGGAGCCCTCGCCTGCCTCTACTAGCTCCCTGATCTGCGGAAGCTGCTTGCCGGGCTCGATGTGGCCAGCCCTGATCTGCTCGGCATACCGATCCGCCAGTTCCCGCCACTTTGGCGCTTTCGCTGCCACGCGGAACTCCTCTCGACAGGTCCCAGTGAAGCACACAGTCCTAGGACTATTGACAGTCCTAGGACTGCGATGCATTCTCATCTCAGGCCGCTTGCAGTCCTAGGACAGCGAAGCGAGGTGGCTCCTCTTTGGGCTTCCCTCGGTGGCTGGTCGATTCGGGATCGCTCACGTTCGCGCGTGGGCCCTGAGCTGGTCGTTCCTTGACAACTGCATAGGTGGGCCCCGCCTCCCCGAGTCGAAAAGGCGGACCGTGCGGCATGGAGCCGCGCCTCACGTCCCTATGAGCGTGGGAGGTCGGTTGTGAGCCGACGACATACCAAGGCACCCGCCGCGAACGGACCGGCCGCGCGGTGCCTGACCTGTAAGACCGGTCCACTTCGGTCCGCGGCGCTCGGTGCTGCGGTCGGCTGCCTCTCTCGCCCGTCCGTCCCGCCGTGAGGCGAGGGCGTACGGGCGGGGGTGCGGGGAGCCGGATGTACCGCTCCAACGGCAAGCGGCTCCCGGGGTGCCACCCGGGAGCCGCATTCGGGCCGTTCCTCTCTGGAAGGAACTGCGACCCATGAACCACGTTGTCACACCTCAGGACGCCGTTACGGCGTTCCCGGACTTCACCGAGCCGACGAACGCGGAGCTGGACGCGATCGAGCAGGAGATGCCTGTCATCCTGGCGGACGTCGACCTGTTGGACGCGCACATCGCGACCCTTGACCGGGTCCCGACCAAGTTCGATGAACGGCGCATCCGCCGGGCCCGTCACCGTGCGCTGGCCGCTCGCGTCGCCCTGCTCAACCAGACGACGGCCGGTGCGCGCCTTCCCGGCGGTGCGGCATGACGGACACGCTGAGGCTGGATGAGATGGCCCTGCCGCTGCGAGCCCTGCGGATGCTGGCGGCGGACTTCGGGCACCTGTCGGCACCGTCGGTGCAGGTGTCCACCATCTACCCGGAGCGGCTGGAGCTGTCGTTCTACGACGACCTGCCGGGTTTCGAGGCGTGGCGCGAAGCCCTGGGGGTCGCCCCGGACGCCGTGACCTACCGCGAGCAGAGCGACGGCCGTACCCGCGTCCTGCGGGCGAGCGTCGACTACGCGGGCGCGGTGGTCTGCCTGACGGGCTACGCGCAGGTCAGCGCCCCGGTTCCAGTTGGGGGTGTGGCGTGATCCGCATCGTCACTCAGGCCCGCCTTGCCCGGCTGGAGGACGACGCCCGCGCCGCCCTCGACCGCGCGCAGCGTGCAGAGAGTGCCGCCTCTGAGGTGGGTGAGATGTTCTCGCACGCCATGGACGAACTGTCCGCCGCGCAGCAGGAACTCCTGCTGAACGAGATCGAGATCAGCCGCCTGCGTGAGGAACTGAGGCGTGAGCCGGTGGAGGGCGAGACGCTGACGGTGCTCATGCACTACGGCGAGCCGCACACCATCTACGCCTCCCGTGTGGACGCCTACGCCGACACGGCCACGCACGGCGTGCCCGCCGGGACGCCGTGGGTGCCCGCGCGTGAACGCCCGGCGTCCGCCTCCGAGTGGCGCTGTGAGGCGTTCATCTACACGGCCGACTCCAACGGGTTCCGCCGGGCGTACATGCCCGTGCCGAACACGCTCGGGGGTGCGGCATGAACAGTGTTCAGACGCGTTCAGCGGAGCGTGCTCTGTCGTCCGGGACATGGCTGATCGTGTGCGGGGCGATGCTCTACTCGATCCTCACCGTGACGCCGTTGATGGCCGCGCACACGGCTGATGAGTGGGACTGGACGGCACCGATCCTGCCCCTGGTGGTGGACGCCGCGGTCGTCATCGTGGTCAAGCTGGATGACGTACTGGCCCGCCTCGGTGGGCACGGCGGACGCTGGCCCGTCGTGCTGCGCTGGATGACGGGCCTGATGACCCTCGCCCTCAACACGGCCGATTCCGCGCTGAAGAAAGACCCGGTGGGCGTGGCTGTCCACGCGGTGGCGCCGCTGCTGCTGATCGTCACAGCGGAGACCAGCCTGGCCTACCGACGCGCCATCGCCCGCGCGGTGGCCGCGCTGCAAGCCGAGCAGGAATCGGCGCGGGAGCGGCGCGAGCAGGTCGCACGCGAGCGTGCCGAGCAGGCCCGCGCGGCGGTCCGGGAGGAGCGCGAGCACGCCGCGATGCTGGCGCGTGAACAGCGTGAACACGAAGCCCGCATGGCCCGCGAGCAAGCGGAGCGCGAGGAACGGCAGCGGCGTGAGGAGCGCGAAGCCCAGCAGCGCGCGGAAGCCGCCGAGCGGGAGGCTCGTGAACGCCGTGAACGCGAGCGTGAACAGCGTGAGCAGGAGCGGCTCCAGCGTGAACAGCAGGCCCGCCAGCAGGCGGAAGCCGACGAGCGGGAGCGCGCCGAACGGGCAGCTCGTGAACGCGCCGCTCTGCTGGAGCGCGGCCCGGCACACACCAAGCTGCCCGAGGACGAAGCCCGCCGCATCGTGACGGCCGCGTTCGCTTCGGGTCTGCCGGTGCGGGCCGCTGCCGAGTTGTGCGGGTGGTCAGTCGGCTGGGTCTCCACCCGTTATCAGGAACTGCGCGACGCTGGCGACGGTGACCGGCCGCACCTGGTGGCTGTGGGTGGTCAGTGATGCCGACCGCCTTCAGCGACTGCTTCGATCCCACGGGTGCCCGGTACGGCGTGCCGACGTACCCGTGGCGCCTGGCCCCGGATGGTCTGGCCACCCGCCGCCAGTTACGGGCCCGTGGCCTGCGTCCGGGAGGTCAGCCGATCGCCGCGCAGCTCATGCTGATCAACCGGCGCACCGGGACGGTCCGTGTCGCCTACCTGTACCGCGTTGACCGCGCTGTGCCGGTCCGGCCGATGACGTCCCGCAAGTGGGGGGCTTTGGCGCTGGCGATGCTCGCCCGCCGTACCTGCCCCTGCTGCCGACTGGACGTCGGCTACTGCATCCCGCGCTCGTACGGCGTGTGCGGCTACTGCCTGACCGCTGACCACCAGTGCGCCGCCGCCTGACATTCCCCCCTTTCTTTCACTCAGACCTGGGAGGTCTGCTGTGTCCAGCCGTACCCGCACCCGCGCCGTGAGGACGGCCGCGGGTGTCCACACCGTCCGCCTGCCCCGCCAGCGGGGCCGACGCCGCTTGGACCCGTTCGTGATCGTGGTCCCCGAACGCCCTTCCCTGACCCGGCAGGTGCTGTCCGGTCTGGCGCTGATGCTGTGGGACCACCGCCGCGCCCTCGCCCCGACCGGTATCGCCGTGCTGGCGCTGGCCGTGACCGCGCTGCTGCACGTGCTGGGCTGGTGGTCCGCCCTGGTGCTCGCGCCGCTGGCCGTGGCGCCCGCGGCATGGTTCACGCTCGTGCAGCTGCGCCGCCCGGCCCGGCGGTCCGCGCTGGCCTGGCGTATCGGCCTGACGGTGCTCGCCACCCTCGCCGCGGCTTGGGTGGCGCTGGCCGCCGGGTTCGGTCCGCTGGCGGGCCCGCTGGAGCTGGTGTGGCTGCTCACCCTGATCGCCGTGCAGAGCGCATGGTCCGTCGTCCGCCGCACCCGCTGACCCGGAAAGGACACCTGAGATGGTGCAGAACAGTAACGGCCAGCGTCCGCGTGGGCCGGTGAACGACCCCAAGACCGGCAAGTTCGCCAGCGCCGGGGCGGCTGCGGGCGGCTTCGTCGGCGCGCTCGGCGGCTCGCTGGTGCCGCCGATCAACGTCACCGTCAACAACACCAAGAACGCGGCACGGGCCGGTGGCAGCCGTCCACACGCCGAAGCGCTGCTGCCCTCGCCGGAGTTCACCTCCCCGGCGCAGGTGCGGAACTACTGCAACACCCTGCGGGCGGCGGCTGTGACGCTGTCCATCGAGGTCGCCATGGGCGCCGAGATCCTCAAGGGCGTACTGAGCGCTGTTCCGGACCCGGAGGGGCGGGCGTTCGGCTCCCGCATCCGGGCGCGGAAGGTGGCCCGCAAGATGCAGCGGTCCGCGGACGCGCTGCGCGACGCCGCGAAGAACGCCGCGGCCACCTACTCCACCTTCCAGCAGGAGTTCGAGGAAGAGATCAACCGCGTCCGTCACCGCGCCCGCAAGCCGCAACAGCCGGTCATGAACTGGGCCCAGCAGTAAGGAGACTCGGTCATGGTCGAACGCAACGCTGACGAACTGCACGAGATCCAGCTTCAGGGCGCCTCCAACGCCTCCGGTCTCGGCGCCTACCTGCTGCACCGGGCCAAGCCGCACCTGCCGCCGTGGCTCGGTGTGGCAGGGGTCGGCGCGGCCGGATGGCTGGGGAGCCTGCGGTGGCAGGACAGCACCGCCGCGGGCGTCGGTCTGACCCTCGGCTCGGTGGTGCTGACCGGCGCCACCTGGTTCATGGGCCGGTCGACCAGCTACTCTCGCCGCCTGCACTCCGCTATCACCGTGGCCGCGGGCTCTGCCTGGCTGACCGGGGCCTGCCTGGCGGGCCCCGCCGCCGGGCCGCTGGACGACCTGTACCTGATGGGCGGCCCGGCCGCGGCGCTGTCGTGGAACGTGCGCATGGTCCTGCGCCGCAACCCCGAACCGACCGGCGAGAGTTCCGACAAGGGACTGCTGGCCAAGGTCGGCTTGGCCCGCGCGCAGATCGGGCAGGCGAAGGTGGAGCCCAACCGGGTCACCGCGCCGCTCGCGCTGGAGCCGGGCGAGCAGACCAACGACGACGTCACCAAAGCCCTGGCCCGGATCGCGTCCGCGCTGGACCTGCCGACCTCCGCCGTCCGCTACATCCCCGATCCGGGGTCGTCGCGGCGCGGGGAGCTGGTGATCGTGCCAGAGGACATGCTGGCTGAGTTCGTGGAGTGGGAGGGCCCGTCGAACCTGGGCGGCTCGATCGCGGAACCGCTGGTGATCGGCCGCTACGACGACGGCTCCCCGCTGCTGCTGTGGCTGCCCGGCGACCCGGAAGCCAAGCGAAACTCCACGCACGTCCTGATCGCCGGGGGCACCGGTTCCGGCAAGGGCGACGCCGCGCTGAACCTCCAGACAGAGATCCTTTCCCGTCGGGATGTGCTGCTGTGGCTGTCCGACCCGAAGATGTTCCAGGACTTCCGCCCCCTGCTGCCGGGCATCGACTGGGCCGCTGAAGGCGGCGCCCCGACCGAGGTCATGGTCGAAGCCATCAAGGCCGCGATCCCGGCCCGTACTGCGTGGCTGGGCAAGCACTCCTACCGCCAGTGGCTCCCCGAGTGCGCCGAGCGGCAGACCAGCACCGCCCACACCTGTCGCCCGGACGGACGGGCGTGCGGCTGTGAGGGGATGCCGTTCCTGGTCGCGTGGATGGAAGAGGCCGCCAGCACTCTGAGGGACCTCGGGGACGACGTGTTCACCGGGATCTCGCAGGAAGCCCGTTCCGCTGGTGTCTCGCTGGTCGTGTCGCTTCAGCGGCCGTCGTACGACCAGATGTCGACCAGTACCCGCGCGTCCCTGCCGTCCGTGATCGCTCTCGGCTGCGACCCGCGCGACGAGGGATTTTCGCTGCCGGAAGCTGTCATCGACGCGGGCGCCCACCCCGGCGCGTGGGGCAACCGGCGCCCCGGCTACTGCTACGTGGTCAGCCCCGGCATCGACGAGGCGCGCTACCCCTCGCCGGGCCGGACACGGGCGTTCACCCACCGGTCCGTCTCCCGCATGGAAGTCCTGGCGGCATGGGCGCAGCGCAACGGTGCCACCGCCGACCCCATCACCGCGGGCGCCGCGTCCAGCGTCGCGGGCCGCGCCTACACCGGCCGCCCCGCCCCCGGCGACGACACCAGCGGGCACCGGACCGCCGTCGAGGAGGACGACATGGACGACACCGGATACGGTCCGCTGGTCGACCCCGAGGACGACCACATCGACCCCGAAGCCGACCTCCCCGACGACGAACCGGGCGACGACGCCCCGATCTTCGGGCAGGAGCCCGGTCACAAGCCCACCCCCGAGGAAGCCCGCCGTCTGTTCGAGCAGGCGCTGACGGAGTTCGAGGAGCAGGGGCACATGGTCGTCGGTCCGAAGGACTTCATGGACTGGTGCGACCAGCACAGCCTGTCCCGCTCGTGGGTGTCCAAGCGGCTCAAGGAAGCCGCGTTGGAGGGCCGGTTGCAGCCGACGAACACCACCGGCCGGTGGCGCATCGTCCCCGCCCTCACGGCCGCCTGACACCCGTCACATGTGACGGGCCCGTCACACCCAAACCCCTAGGCAGGCGCGGGTGTGACGCGCCATCACAGCGGCCCGTCACACCCCCACCACCGTCACGTCACACCCACCCGCGGGCCCGCGCACGCACCCTCACGCACGGGCCCGCGGCTGTCCCGGAAGGAACCCGCATGGGTCACTCCGAACGACCCGCGCACGTCGAAATCCACCACCCCCAGCCGATCAACGTGCACCCGCCCGTCCCGGCGCCGCTGGTGCCGGTGCAGCCCAGCACGCCCCCGGCGGTGCAGTCGATCGTGCTGCCCAACGGCCAGGTCGTCACCGGCTACACCCTCAACCCCGCGCCCGCCCCGCTCCCCGTACCGGCGACCACGAAACCGCCCGTCTCCCGCGCCGCGGTGAACATCGCCCTCGGAGGAGTCGGCTTCCTCGCCGTGTCCGGCGGACTGCTCCTGCTCACCTCGTTCATCGCCGCACTCACCGCGCTGATCACCCAGCTCATCATCCTCGCCGCCGTGATCTTCGGTGGCTGGATCGCCGTCCAGATCTTCAGCGCGAGCCGCCACGACAGCGGCGGGACCACGGTCAACATCCGCCGCGCCACGTTCAAGCGCAACCACTTCCACAGCTAGCTACGCCAAGGGCGACCCTCACCTCTCGCCAAAGAACGCGGGGTCGCCCTTGTCCAACCGTCCTCAGCAGACTCGTTGGAGGTCTCCCAGCATGACGCATCCCGTCCCCTTGCGGCGAGTGCGCGGCCACCGGCCGCGCCTGCTGGACCTGTGCTGCGGGGCAGGGGGCCTGGCCATGGGCTACTACCTCGCCGGGTTCGACGTCGTCGGCGTCGATATCCGCCCCCAGCCCAACTACCCCTTCCCCTTCATCCAAGCCGACGGGCTGGACTACTGCGCCGACCAGGGCCACACCTTCGACTTGGTCCACGGCTCCTGGCCGTGCGAGCGCTACGCCACCGTGACCAGGTGGCGCGGCAACCCCGACGACCACCCCGACCTGATCGGCCCCGGCCGGGAGGTCATGCAGGCCACCGGGCGCCCGTGGGTCATCGAAAACGTCCCCGAGACCGCCACCGCCGGACTGCTGCGCCCCGACTACCTGCTGTGCGGCACCCAGTTCGCCCTCCCCGTCCGACGCCACCGCGTCTTCGAAACCTCGTGGGGCGGCGGCGGGGACCTGGTCCCGCCCTGCTGGCACCGCAAAGGTCTGCTGGCCTTTGAGCACAAGGGCGAGCGGGCGTATGCGGACGCCATGGGCTGCACCTGGATGACCAACCTCGAAGCCCGCAAGGCCGTACCCCCCGCCTACACCCAGTGGATCGCCACCCAGTTCCTCGCCCTCGAAGGGAGGGATGCGGCATGACCGCGACGCTCCACCCGTTGCGCACTGCTTTGAGCCTCGCGGCGGACGGCATCCCGGTGCTGCCCCTGCGTCGGGGCAAGGTGCCGTTTGGCAACTGCCCCGCGTGCAAGGACAACGCGTGCGGCGGGCGCCCCAACATGAAATCCCCCGGGCTCTGCCGGTGCCCCGGCGTCTGCCACGCCTGGGCCGCCGCCACCACCGACCCGCACGTCCTCACCTCCCCGCCTTGGTCGGCCGCGTGGCGGCGGGCCGTCTGCGTCGCCTACCACCCCGGCGCCGCCGACCTGACCGTGGTCGACCTAGACGACCCGGACACGGTCGCCTGGGCCCGCGCCACGCTGCCCGTCACCCGGACCGTGGCCACGACACGCGGTGAGCACTGGATCTACCGGGGCGCCATGACGTCACACAACGCGGTCCGTCCCGGCGTCGACATCAAGTCGACCATGTCCTACGCCCGCTACCTCGGCCCCGGAACCGGCACCATGGCCTCCCTGCCGGACGCGGTGCACGCACTGGCCGTGAAGGAACCCGTTACGGTCCGGCCCGCCGCGTACGGCGTGAGCGCGCCCGCGCCGGTCGGGGGCGGGGAGTGCCGCCACCGCACGCCCACCTACCTGGAATGCGGGATCGCCATGGCCGAACAGCGCATCAGCGGTGCCCGTGAAGCCATCCATGCGACCGTCTACCGCACGTTCCTCGCCGTGCTCTCCACCCACGGCCGGTGCGGGTGCCTCACCGACGCCCACGTGCAACGGCTGTTCGCCGCCGCGCAGGTCAAGGGGGAGTCGCCCCGGCACTGCGCCGACGCGTGGACCAACGCCCGCACCCGGTTGGGGCTGTGACCATGGCCGAGGACGACAAGACCCCGGCCCGCGAGGTCATCACCGACTACGCGCAGCAACATTTCCGGTACTTCCGCACGGCTGACGGGACCGTGTACGCGCAGCGGATCGGCCACCCCGTGGCCCGCCCCATCCGCTCCCAGGGCACCACCGGAAGCCACCGGCAGGAACTCATGGTGGGCCTCTTCCGCGACGGAGTAGGCGTGTTCAACGGAACCGCCCTTAAGGAAGCACTGGACTTGATCGAAGCGCTCGCGCTGACCGAGGACGTGGAACGCGTCCACATCCGGGTTGCCCCCGGACGCGACGGGGCCACGTGGCTCGACCTGGGCCGCAACGACGGGCGGTCGGTGCGCATCCACCCCACCGGGTGGGATATCGCCATCCCTGACCCGCGTGAGGTGTGCTGGCGGCGTACCCAGCTCACCGGCGAACTCCCCCTGCCGGTCAAGGACACCAACGGCAAGGGCATCGATCTCTTGCTGAGGCTGTGCAACTTCGCCACCGCGGAGACCGAGTGCCTGGCCATCGCCTGGCTGATCGGCTGTCTCGGTCCGTCCGTGCCCGTGCCCGCGCCGTTCCTCACCGGCCCCCAGGGCGCGGGGAAGTCCACCGGCGGGCGGATGCTGGTCCGGATCATCGAGGGCATGAGCGGCGACCTGCGCCGGGCCCCGAAGGATGAGGAAAACCTGATCGCGGCGGTGGCCGCGGGCTGGGTCACCGCGCTGGACAACCTCTCCCACATGACCCCGGACCTGTCCGACGCGATGTGCCGCATCGTCACCGGCGCCGAGGATGTCAAGCGGGCCCTGTTCACCGACGGGGACGTCTTCCGGGTCTGCTACCGCCGCCCCCTGCTCCTGACCGGTATCGACGTGGGAGTGATCCGACCCGACCTTGCCGAACGGCTCCTGCCGCTGCGGTTGGAGCGGCCCAAGGTCCGTCGCACCGAAGCAGAGCTGTGGGCGGAATACGCGGAAGTGCTGCCCGTGATCCTCGGCTCCCTGCTCGATCTGACCGTTCAGGTTCGGGCGGCTCAGGCGGACATCCCCTCCGACCTGCGCATGGCCGACTTCGCCCACCTGTGCGCACAGCTCGATGCCGCCACCGGACTGGGAGCCCTGGCCGCGTACCGGGCCAGCCTGGATGACCTCAATGACGACGTCATCGAAGGCGACCTGCTCGCGCAGACCGTGCTGAAGTACGCGGCGAGCCTGGAGTCGGGGGCGGAACAACGCATGACGTCCGCGGAATGGCTGTACTGCCTCACCGGTCTCTACAGCGGCGAGGACTGCCGCCCCCTGCCCAAAGGCTGGCCCACCACCGGCAAAGTCCTCTCGGACCGCCTCAAGCGGCTTCAGCCCACCCTTGCCGCCCGCGGCGTCCTCATCGACTGGGGACGCAGCAACACAGCCCGCTACATCGAACTCGCGCGCCCTCCCGCCCCGCCGCCCTTCCAAGAGCAGGCAGCGGCCTTCTGACCGGCCCGCCCTCGCTGAAGCACAGGCAAGAAGAGCACCCGGGCGCCGGTGCTCCTCTTGCTGTTCGGCGGCTGCGCCGCCCTGCAACGGTCGCGCCGCGAAGCGGCTCCTTCTTCGCGTACTGAGCCGCGCGCTGCAACGGACACCACCCTCTCTCTGTCCGAAGTAGAGAGACGCTGCGTCACCTGCGTCACCCACGCGCCGTAAACGGCCCGTGACCTGGTGAAACAACAGTGACGCAGACGGCCCCCGGCTGCGTCACCCCGCGTCACCTGCGTCACCCCGTGACGGAGGTCTGCGTCACCAGTGACGCACCCCCGGGTTCCTGCGTCACCCCAAAACCGCAGGTCAACGGTCTAAGTGACGCACATGACGCAGGTGACGCAGAAATCCGAACCTCGGACAGACACGGCCCCCCGAGATCGATAGAGCCTTGACTGTTGAGGAGTCATTGATGGCCCGCCCCAAGATGCTCAAGCTGCCCGAAGTCCTCGAAGAGATCGACATGAGCCGGGCCGCCTTCTATCGCCTGCGCGCTCGCGGCAAGGCGCCGAAGCTCATCAAGCTCCCCAACGGCCAGATTCGTTGCCGTCGCAGCGACCTGGACGCGTGGTGGGCGGACTGTGAGATGCGCGCCTGAGCCCGACCACCACTTCCAGAGGGGTCCTGCCAGGCGGCGGGGCCCCTCTTCTGTTGAGGAGAGCAATGCACAGCTACGACGTGCGCATCTGGAGCGTTCGTAAGCGCGCGAGCAAAGCCGCACCCTTCCAACTGAGGTGGCTGGTGGGCGGGGAGGAATACCAGGAGAGGTTCGCCACCAAGACCCTCGCTGACGCCCGCCGGGCAGAGTTGCTCACCGCGACCCGCAAGGGCGAACCGTTCGACACGGAGACCGGACTCCCCGTCTCGGAAGTACGTGAGCGCAACCGCACGACCTGGTACGCCCACGCCCGTACGCACGCCGCCCGGAAGTGGCCGACCGCCGCCGCCAAGCACCGCGCGAGCATCGCAGAAAGCCTGACCATCGCCACGATGGCGCTCTGTCCGAGCGGCAAAGGACGTCCAGCGACCGCCCTTTTACGGCGGGCCCTCTACCAGTGGGGATTCAACGCGGGCCGCCACGATCAGGAGCCGCCGGAAGAGGAAGCGAGGGCGCTCGCGTGGGTGGAGCGGCATTCGCCCGCCGTGGTCGACCTGGACAGCGCCAAGCGCATCCGAATCGTCCTGGAGCAGCTGGCCAAGCGCCAAGACGGAAAGCCTGCCGCCGCCAACACCTTCCGGCGCCGCCGCGCGGTGCTGAGCAACTGCCTGCGCCTGGCCGTGGAACATGAGCTACTGCCGGGCAACCCCCTCCTTCGGGTCCATTGGGAGACGCCCAAAGCCGTCGAGGAACTGGACGTGCGCAGCGTCGCCACGCCCGCCCAAGCGGGAGCGCTGCTGGACGCAGTACGGGCGCAAGGGGAACGGGGTCACCACCTGGTCGCCTTCTTCGCATGCATCTACTACGCCGCGATGCGGCCCGAAGAGGTCTCCATGCTCAGCGCCGACCAGTGCGACCTACCCGACAAGGGGTGGGGTCGGCTCATGCTCGCCGGGGCACGGCCGCAGGTGGGTTCCGCGTGGACCGACGACGGCAAGCCGTACGAAGAACGGCAACTGAAGCACCGGGCCCGCCGGGCGGTGCGGCCGGTGCCCATCCCGCCGGTACTGGTCGCCATCCTGCGCGAGCACCTGAAGGCGTTCGGGACGACGGCTGACGGTCGGCTGTTCAGCGCGGTCCGCGGTGGGCCGGTCCGGTCGCAGGAGTACGGCGCCGTGTGGAAGGAAGCCCGGCGTAAGGCGCTCACTCCCGCGCAGGTCGCCTCTCCGCTCGCGGCCATACCGTACGACCTACGGCACGCCTGCGTCTCCTTCTGGCTCCGTTCCGGGGTCAGCCTTGCCGAGACGGCCCGTCGCGCCGGGCAGAGCGTCGCGGTACTCCAGCGCTACTACGCCAAGGTGCTGGACGGGGAAGAGGAGAGGATGAACGCCCTGATCGAAAAAGGGCTGGCCGAGCACGAGGGGTAAGCCGCAGGGCCCGGGCTGGTCACAAGTCCACGGGTTGGGGGGGCGCCGCGTCTCGCCCCTCCAACCCGCCCTCATGCCTTTGGCCAATGCAGTGCTGCCAGCAAGCCATAGCGGGCCGCCCACTTGGTCGGATTGCTCGCAAGGCTTCCGAAATTTATGCCATTATGCAGCACATGGCCGTGCAAGACGATAAGCGCGAAATCCAAATGGTCGATCGATTCAATCTGGAGGTGCCGGGAGATCGCAAAAGGTCCGACATCGACGCATATCTGGTGATCGATGGAAAAAAGGTGCCATTCGAACTCAAATCGACTACCGGTAAAGGCATTTCGACCGTCCGAGACCTGGGTCCGGGCCATTTCGCCAAGTGGGTGAACATTCATTGGCTTTTCGGCGTATACGACACGAAAGGGGAGAAACTCCTCCACGCATATTATGCCTCCCCGGACGCCATGGTGGAGTGGATTTCCAGTAAGAGCGAGTATGTCCGCCCGGATCTCTCACTGATTGAGCACGCCACATCCGGCATCAACGAAGCAGCAGTGATCGAGCTGCTGGGCGAGAAAAAATTCTACACTCGCCAAGAGGCCAAGTGGATTATGAAAAGCCAATGGACCGCAGAAAGATACGCCGCTGAAATGGACGTATCCGGCTCCGATGGCGCCGGATACTCCCTGATTCGTATGGTCGACATAATGAGGGCACGCTGTCGCTACGTCATGGCCCGTGGCGCCACTCTCAACAATCCTCATATCCCCATGAGTTATGTTGAGAAGCTCCCGAAGATTTCCTCTGAACCAGCGGCCACTCTTCGGGAGCTGGTACGCACTTACTTCTCCAGCACATCCATTACGGATGAGGCCACCGCATAGGCCAAGGGCGGAGGTACGGCGTTACCGATCTGACCTAGCGCCATGTAGGTCGCGCCAACGAACGGCCAATCTTCTGGGAACCCTTGGATAAGCGCCACATCGGGCACCGAGAGCCGGAAGTGGCCGTTCTTGGCGACGAACGCCCGGGCGGATGGGCGATCAGCAGCTACACCGTTGGGCCAAACTTGCAAGCTGTCAAACTTCCGTTGTGCGGCAACGCTGTTGAGAATTGAGGTGGTGTGACGCGGCCCTGTGAGGCTGCTCCGGATAGTAGGCGACAAGTCGTCGAAGCCCAGGTCAGGCAGCCCTAGTGCTTCCCGCAAGCCCATGCATCGCTTCTCGACACCAGTAAGGTTCTGCTCTCCCCAGTAGTGCGTGGGTTGAGGCTGGACCCACGCATTCGCCATCCGCTTCAAACGAAAACCGACAAAAAATACTCGCTTTCGAACTTGCGGCACGCCGAAGTCACTGGCTTGCAGGATCACTCGCTGAATGTGGTAACTCCCCGAAAGCGGCTCGATAATACTTTCGGATACATATTGGGAGAACTTCGGACTAGCCAGAGCCGGAACATTCTCACCTATAAATGCGGTTGGACGGATCTCCTTGACTGCTCGCACGAATTGCGGCCACATGTCACGCTCATCAAGGTGGCCACGCTGTCGACCCGCATTAGAGAAGGGCTGGCAGGGAGGACCTCCGTGCAAGAGATCAATATCTCCGCGCCAACGCTTAAAGTCCACATCGCGAACGTCGCCGTCCGCCCCGCTGTAAACGTCCCACTCGCTTCGCGCTTTCCGTAGGGTGTCACCCGCTTCTTGCATAATTTCGAACGATGCTTTGTGTTCGAAACCTGCACGCTCCACCCCGAGATCCAAACCACCACCGCCACTGAACAAGGACAGGGACGTTTTACCCTCCGCCTGCCGTTGCGGCATTAGGTCAATTGGATTCAAGTTCGGGCGATTGATCTCGTGCAAAGGTGCCGGGCCCTCACCTGCCAGTGCCGAACGCCGAGCCTCCCGCGAATCACGAGACATCTTCCTGAAACGCTCTCGCTCAGCTTCGGTCAGTTGCCGAGGCTGATGGAAGGGGGAAGTTGAGGGAATCCTGCTGGGGACCACCTCGCTAAGCGCTTCGTCTACGACGTCGATGCTGTCCGAGAGATGAGGCTGCTGGATTGGACGTTCAGGCATACAGGAGATCCTACGAGGTTTCGGAGCATTTGTCAGCTGTATAGCCTCGATGAGGTGCTTCCGCAACCGATGAGGGCCCCCTGACCAGTAAGAGCAGGGAAGGCACTCGTAACTTGACGATCGCTCAGTGCACCTCACCTACGCCGCCCTAGCCGACGGGGTCGAGGCGCCATAATTCTTGGCCGCAGGTTGGCCGCACGCGCTGGTCAGCAGTGGGACACGGCCGGAGCAAGGTGAGACACGATCCTGCCGAAGGGGTGCCGCTCCGGAGAGTGGCACCCCTTCTGACCTGCAAGTCTCTGACCTGCGGATGCGGTGGGTGTGGGATTTGAACCCACGGTGACTCGCGCCACGACGGTTTTCAAGACCGTTCCCTTAGGCCGCTCGGGCAACCCACCCGCGCCCGGCCCACCAGGGGCGGGGCGGGTACAGAGTACCGGGCGAGGGCGGGGGCGTGGCGGGTGGATTCGGGGGGTGGGATGGGAGGGGGGAAGCGGAATGGTCGAGGTGGGCGTACAACCTGTCGGCATGCTGGCGAGTCCTGATCGGCGACGGTGGCAACCGGACGCCGTCGCCGATCAGCACCGACAGGAATCCATGAACCGACCCAGACGCACCGCGGCGGCCACCGTCGCGACCGCCGCCACCGTCGTGCTAGCCACCGCGGGCGGCCTGCTCGCCGCCGCCGGACCCGCGTCCGCCGCCGTGACCTGCGTATCGCCCGTGTTCAAGCGGACGTTCTA
This sequence comes from Streptomyces sp. NPDC057877, assembly GCF_042796855.1. Lineage (NCBI taxonomy): Bacteria > Bacillati > Actinomycetota > Actinomycetes > Kitasatosporales > Streptomycetaceae > Streptomyces > Streptomyces sp. NPDC057877. The sequence goes on along the minus strand of NZ_JBHVMS010000003.1, from coordinate 644,335 downwards.
TGCGAACACCACCTTCTCCGGGACCCCCAAGGGCACCGACTGTGACTCGGTGATCGACCAGGACTGGGGGACGGGGGCGCCCGGGTACAAGGGGATGCCCGCCAACTACTTCGGGGTGCGGTGGGCCATGACGCGGGACTTCGGTTCCGGGGGGCCGTTCAAGTTCACCGCCTCCTCCCGTGACGGCATCCGGGTGTACGTCGACGGCGTCCGCAAGGTCGATCTGTGGAAGAACGTCGCTACGACCGTGTCAACGACGGTCAACGTGACCATCCCGCCGGGCAAGCACAGCCTCCGTGTCGACTTCGTCAACTGGACCGGCGCCGCCAACGTCAAGTTCGACTACACCCCCCGCACCTCGGCGACCGTGGACAAGGTCAAGCCCCTCACCCCGACGGGGACGAGCGTCAGCTACAGCACCACCACCGCGGCCACCAAGGTCAGCTGGGCGAAGAACAAGGAGATGGACCTCGCCGGGTACAAGGTGTACCGGCGGCTCAAGGGCACGTCGTACCCCGCGCAGCCGCTCGCGACGACCACCTCCACCTCGTACACCGACACCACCGTCCCAAAGGACGGGAACGTGTACTACTACGAGGTCCGCGCCTACGACCGGGCCGGGAACGTCTCCGCCGGTACCGCCGATCTGCCCGTCACCACCGTCGACCGCACCGCCCCCGCCGCCCCCAAGGGCGTCGAGGACAACTGGGCCATGGGCAGCCCGGAGAAGGTCACCCTCTACTGGGACGGCAACACCGAACCCGACCTCGCCGGGTACCACGTGTACCGCTCCACCTCCTCGCCGGTCGCCCTCAGCGAGGGGAACCGGCTGACCGGCGAGCGGCTGACGAGCAGCTACCACCAATCGCCGCTGCCGCAGACCGGTGACGTGTACTACTACGTCGTCACCGCCGTCGACACCCACGGCAACGAGTCGGTGGCCTCCGGGGCGGCGATGTACTACAGCGACGACCTCACCGGGCCGGTGAACACCGCCCACGGTCTGCGGGCCGAGGAGAGCGAGGCCGGGGTCACCCTCGCCTGGGACGCCTCCACCGTCAGCAGCGACGACTTCGCGGGGTACGCCGTCTACCGGTCGACCAAGCCGCGTGTCGGAGGGGTCACGGGGAGTCTCGTCGGCCAGCGCGTGTGGGGGACGTCCTTCACCGATGCCGCGCCGCCGCCCGGTGTGACGTACTACTACTCCGTGATCGCCGTCGACCACGAGGGGAACGGAGGGCAGCCGTCCGCCGAGGTCGCCGTAGATGTCGTGGGGAACACCACCGCTCCCGCAGCGGTCAGCGGGCTTGCGGCGGTGGCCGAGGAGAACGGTGTCTCGCTGGCCTGGGACGCGAGCGGGGCCGGGCTCGACCACTACCTCGTGTTGCGCGGTACTCCCGACGGGGACGGGGAGTGGAGCTACGCGCCCGTGCCGCATCCCGCGGACTTCAAGCCGTGGCGGATCACCGAGACGTCCTTCCACGACTCCGTGCCCGCCGACGGCGAGCGGGTGCGCTACGGCGTCATCGCGGTCGACCAGTACGGCAACCAGCTCAGCGTCGAGACCGGCGCGAGCGTCGTCGATGTCGTCGAGCTGGATCTGCGGCCGAGCGCGCCGCCCGCGACCGGCGCTCCGCTCACCTATCTGAGTGCCGGGCCGCACCGGGACCTCCACTGGGCCCTGTCCAGCGACCGCAACGAGAACGGAAGTGCCGTTTCCGGCTTCGCCGTCCGGCGCTGGAACCCGCAGACCGGGGTGTTCGACCTGGTCGGCACCGAGCCCGCGGACAGCCGCTCCTGGTGGGACCTCGCCCAGCCGTCCGGTACGACCGTGTACTACCGCGTCACGGTGCGGTACGCCGACGGCACCGAGTCGGGGGCGTCCGAGGTCGCCGCCGTCACCAGCTGAGTGACACACGCATCGGGGGCCCGCCCCGGGCCCCCGAATCAGTGTCGTCAGCTGTCGCCCACGCGCGAGTCCAGAGTGACCTCCACGGTGTTCGTCTTGCCGTTGCGCTCATAGGTGAGCGTGACCTTGTCGCCCGGCTTGTGGGTCCAGATCTCGCCGATCAGGGTCGGGCCGGAGTCGATGACCCGGTCGTCCAGCTTGGTGATCACGTCGCCGGGCTTCAGGCCCGCCCGGTCGGCGGGGCCACCCGGCTCCACCGGCTCGGAGCCTCCCGCGCCCGTGTCGGTGATCTTCGCGCCGTCCGTGGTGTCCTCCAGGGAGACCGAGGCGCCGATCCGGGCGTACACCGGCTTGCCGGTCTCGATCAGTTCCTGGGCGACGTACTCGGCCTGGTTGATCGGGATCGCGAAGCCCAGGCCGATGGAGCCGGACTGGCCGGTGCCGAAGCCGCCGTTGCCGCTGGACTGGATCGCGGAGTTGATGCCGATCACGTTGCCCTTGGCGTCCAGCAGCGGGCCGCCGGAGTTGCCGGGGTTGATGGAGGCGTCGGTCTGGAGGGCGCTCATGTACGACGCCTGGCTGCCGGAGCCGTCGCTGGAGGCGACCGGGCGGTTCTTGGCGCTGATGATGCCCGTGGTGACCGTGTTGGAGAGGCCGAACGGGGCGCCGATCGCGATCGTCGAGTCGCCGACCGCCACCTTGTCCGAGTCGCCCAGCGTCAGCGGCTTCAGGTTCGACGGGGCGTTCTCCAGCTTGATGACCGCCACGTCGTAGCCCTGGGCGTTGCCGACCACCTCGGCGTCGTACTTCTTGCCGTCCGGGAAGGTGGCCGAGACCTTGCCGCCGTCGACGGCGTCCGCCACCACGTGGTTGTTGGTGACGATGTGGCCCTCGGTGTCGAAGACGAAGCCGGTGCCGGTGCCGCCCTCGCCGTTGCTGCTCTCCGCCTCGATGGTGACCGTGCTGGGCAGCGCCTTGGCGGTGACGGCCGCGATGGTGCCCGGGTCGCGCTTGAAGTCGCCGCCGCTGTCGGGGGCGGAGACCGTCGTCGAGCTGGTGTCGTCGTCGTTCTGGGCGAGGGTGTAGCCGAGTCCGCCGCCCAGGCCGCCCGCGACCAGCGCGGCCACCAGGACCGCGGCCATCAGTCCGCCGCGCCCGCTGCGGGGCGGCTTCGGTGCGGCGGGGGCCGGGGGCTGTTGGTAGGGCGCGCCCCAGACCGGCTGGGTGGCATCGGTACCGGTCGTCGGCTGGGTCTCGCCCATCGCGCCTATCGCGGGCTGGGTGCCGTCCATCGCCGGCTGCGTCGCGTCGTCCGCCTGCTGGGGCGCCGCCGCGGGGTAGGGCGCGGGGGGCGGCGGCCAGTTGGCGTCGGGGGCGGAGCCTGCCTGCGGGGAGGCTGCGGGAGTGTCCACCGGCACGGGGGGTGCAGACGGGGCCGGGGGTACCTCAGTGCCCTCGTTCTCGGTGCTCACAGCTTTTCTCCTCGATCCACGGCTAGGTGGCCATGTGTGTTCTTGTATGCCGTCAGCTTTTCCCACAGGCCATCAGGGCACCGTAAGCGGTCCCTGTGGGTTCACGGCCATCCTTTATATAAGACATTTTCGAGCAAGAATGTGCATCTGCAGGGTATTCGGTCAGCTGCAACGTCAACTGCAACGTCAGCGGCCGACGTCGGTGGCCGACGTCGGTGGCCAACCTCAGAGGCCCGCGCCAACGCCTCCGCCGACCACCCGCCCCGACGCCTACCCCGTGCCGGTGGCACCATGACGCGGTGACCCACGCACGGCAGCACCGGATTCAAGTCGTCGCCCACCGCGGCGCCTCCGAAGAGGCCCCCGAGCACACCCTCGCCGCCTACAAGAAGGCCATCGAGGACGGCGCCGACGTCCTGGAGTGCGATGTACGGCTGACCGCGGACGGCCATCTCGTCTGCGTCCACGACCGCCGCGTCAACCGTACGTCCAACGGCCGCGGAGCCGTCTCCGCCCTGGAACTCGCGGACCTGGCCGCCCTGGACTTCGGCTCCTGGAAGAACCGCGACGCCTGGCGTGGCCGGGACGAGGAGCCCGACTGGGAGCACCGCCCGGAGGACCCGGCCGAGACCTCCGTCCTCACCCTGGAACGGCTGCTCGAACTCGTCGCCGACGCCGGGCGTCCGGTGGAGCTGGCCATCGAGACCAAGCACCCCACGCGGTGGGCCGGTCAGGTCGAGGAGCGGCTGCTGCTGCTCCTGAAGCGGTTCGGACTGGACGCGCCGCCCTCGGCCGCCGAGTCGCCGGTGCGCGTGATGAGCTTCTCGGCGCGTTCCCTGTACCGGGTGCGGGCCGCGTCGCCGACGCTGCCGACGGTCTACCTCATGCAATTCGTCACACCGCGGCTGCGCGACGGCCGTCTGCCGGACGGCGTCGGGATCGCGGGCCCCTCGATCCGGCTGGTGCGCAACCACCCGGTGTACGTGGAGCGGCTGAAGCGCGCCGGGCACCAGGTGCACGTCTGGACGGTGAACGAGCCCGAGGACGTCGATCTCTGCGCTGACCTGGGCATCGACGCCATCATCACCAACCGCCCGCGCGAGGTGCTGCGCCGCCTCGGCCGCTGAACCCGTCCGGCGCCCGGCCCGTGTATACGGAGCGAACACCCGTCGACGTGTGTCCATGACGATGTCCATTACGAGGAGTGCTCCGGCGCGTTCGTTCCGTATTCGATCGTTGCGAATGCGTCACCGGAAGGGGATTGGCCGGTTTCCGGTACAGGCCAATGGGGCATCCACTCCGTGGCGTGGGGCGAAGGAGGTCTCGGGGGTGGCGTTGGTGGTGGCACAGGAGGTGCCCACGTCGTCGAGCATGGCCGTACCCCATGGCCCTGCGGGCGTGGGGGAAGCAAGACATCGGATGCGGGCTCAGCTGCGGAACGGTGGTGTGGCGGAATCGGTCATCGACGACGCCGTACTGATCCTTTCCGAACTGCTGAGCAACGCCTGCAAGCACGGGCGGCCCCTGGGTGGCGCCCTCTCCGGCGACGGTGACGTCCGCGCCGCGTGGCGTGTCGACCCGAGCGGACGGCTCGTCGTCGAGGTCACGGACGGCGGCGGCCCGACCCGTCCGGCCCCGGCGACCCCGTCGGTCACCGCGCACGGCGGCCGGGGGCTGAACATCATCACGGCACTCGCCGACGACTGGGGCGTACGGGACGACGCCCGCGGCGAGGTCACGGTCTGGGTCATCGTCCACGAGGACGTACACGATCCCGACGCCGGGCGACGCCGGGACGACTTCGCCACGCGTATCACCGCGCCGCCGATATCGGCCATGCCGGATCTGGACTTCGCGGACGCGTTCGACGATCTGGACTGATGCGTTGGGTTGAGCTGAGCCAACGGCCTCGGTTGCTGGTCCGGGGGCCTCGGTTACCGGTCCGGGAGCCTCGGTTGCCGGTCCAGGGGGCTGGGCTGCCCGTCCGGGGGCCTGGGCTGCCCGTCCGGCGGCTTGGGCTGGTCCGACGGCCTCGGCTGCCGGGCCGACCCTGTCGGCGGGCTCATTGCGAGCCCTCGGACCGACGCGGGCCGCCGTCCACCGACGCCCACCGTCATCCACAGTGTCCCGCCCCCCATGGCGCGAACGGCTAGGCTCCCGCCGTACGAGACGAGCCGTTTCCGGGAGACACCCACCATGGCCAAGAAGCGACCCCAGACGAAGGCCAAGCGCCCGCAGCTCACGGATGGAGAGATCCCGGTTGTCGGCGCCCGTGAGCCCTGCCCGTGTGGCAGTGGACGGCGTTACAAGGCCTGTCACGGCCGGGCCGCCGCGCAGGCCGAGACCGAGCTGGTGCAGCGCCCGTTCGAAGGGCTGCCGGGCGAGTGCGACTGGGTCGCCCTGCGCGAACTGGTACCGGCCGCCACCGTCGCGCTCACCCTCAAGGACGGCCTCCCCGAGGGCGTCCCGTCGGTCACGCTCGCCACCGTCCTGCCGATGGCCTGGCCCGCCCTGCGCCGCGACGACGGCTCGGTCCTGCTGGGCCTGCAGAACGACACGGCGTCGGGTGACATCAGCCGCGACCTGGCCGACACGCTCCGGCGCGCGCTGGAGGCCGAACCCGGCACTCCGGTCCAGGGCCGACGCGCCCCCGCCGACGGTCCGCGGCTCCAGGACCTGCTCGACCCGGAAGGCGCGTTCGAGCCAGTTGTGCACCCGGGCTTCGAGTTCTGGGTGCCGGATCCGGAGAACGCCACTCCGGATGTGGCCGCCTCGCTGGAGCGGGCCAACGCCGCGGCCATCCCGACCGTCCGGCTCCAGGGCGTGGACGCCGCCTACTGGTGCGAGACCCCGGACAAGAACCACCTGCGCTGGGTCATGCCGCACGCCGAGGAGCGACTTCTGGACGCCCTCGCGCGGCTGCACGCGGCGGGTCGCTCCAGCCTCGGTGAGGGCACCCGCCTGGTGGGCTCCTTCCGGGCGCACGGCCTGACCGTGCCGGTCTGGGACCTGCCGAGCGGTGTCACCGCGGACGACGTCGAGAAGCCCGCCGCCGAGTTCGCCGAGCGGCTCGCCACCGCCCTCGCCACGGACGCCCCGCTCACCGCGGAGGAGCGCCGCGCGCGCGGCGGCCTGACCAACCGGCAGGTCACGCTCAGCTGACGCACAGCGGAGGCACGACGTCCGGCTGACCGACCGGTCAGCCGGACCGGCGGTGACGAAAACCGTCCGGAATGACTGACTCCCTTGGCAACTTGCCTCAGTGACAAGCCAGTCGGTGTCCAAATAGCCGAGCAAAAACCGAGATCGAATTTGCTAACTGCCGATCTCTTGTTACCGTTCCAGTAGCCCGGTTGCTGGTGCATCCCCCGTCGCCAGCAACCGGGTCTTTCCATGCCGGGCCGCGCTCACAGAATGCTGCCACGTGTCAACTCCCCGTAGAGGCAGTGGAGTTGACGAGGTGTTCGGAGTTGGTGGAATTGCTTCCGGAACGCAGCAACAGCGGCCCCCGTCCGTCACGCGCCGCGAACTCCGCCACGGCCGAGTAGTCGCCGGGTTGGCCCGGTCCCCGGTCCGGGGGCGTGTCACAGGTGCCGGGTCCGTCCTCGGCCCCCACCCCGCAGCGCATCTGCACCGTACGGCCGTCCGGGCCCATGAGGGTCAGTACGGCGTCCAGGGCGCCGCCGGTCGCGTTGCGGTAGTAGGTCCGCCCCCAGGCGTCCTCGCCCTGCATCAGGACACAGGTCTGCGCCTCGATGCCCTCGGGGGAGGTGAGTTCCGGCCCGCAGCGGGCGGCGGTGGCCAGACCGAGGCCGAGGGTCAGCGGGGAGGTGGCGGGGTCCGCGGGGTCCGCGGGGTCCGCAGACCCGGCGCCCTTGGCGTCGGCGTCGGCGTCGGCGTCAGCACCGCGTTCGGCGTCAGCGCCAGCACCGCGTTCGGCGCCGCCGCCAGCACCGCGTTCGGCGCCGCCGCCACCCGCGACTTGGGCCTCGGCTTCATACGGCCGTACCACCGTGTGGTCCGGCCGGACGGTGACATGGCCCGGCCGCGCGGCCGGATGCCCCCGGTCGCCCACCGGTCCCGCGGACGCCATGGCCAGGGGCAGTGCCACCACGCAGGCGACGACGGCCGCGAGGGCGAGCAGACGGACGTTCATGGGCTGGAAGATAACGAGGCGGCGGGGGCGCCCGGTCGCCCGCGCGCCGGACACCCCTAGATCTCGGGCGCGCTCACACCCGTACGAGTGAGCGCCTCGACCACGGCGTCCACCACCGCCTCCACATCGGGCACCCACGGCGAGGCGGAGCCGGGCAGCGGCGCGCGCTCCCAGCGGATGGCGCCCTGGCCGGTCTCGGAGGGCGGCAGCGCGATGTAGCCGCCCTCGCCGTGGAAGCGCAGGGAGCCGGGCACGAAGTCCTTGGCGTAGAGCAGCTCGCCCAACTGCTCCATGGTGTACGGCCTGACGAGCACCGCCCAGCGGGTGGGCGAGGCGACGACCGGGCCGAGCCGCATACCGGAGCGGTCCAGCGCGGTGAGGGCGCGGGCCGCCGCGGCGGCGGGGAGGCTGACGGCACAGGGGGCGGTGCCCCCGGTGGCGAGGATGATCGGGGCCGTGGGCCGGTTGCTCCACCACCAGCGCACCATGCGTTCGTCGGTGGTGGCCGCGAGCAGGCCGGGATCGAAGGGATGGGCGCCGGGCACCGTGCACTCCGGGTCGGGGCAGCCGCAGCGGGCCCGGCCCTGAGGGTCGGCCGCCACGCCCGGGAGTACGGGCCACTGCCACTCCGTCGCGAAGGTCACGGCCGCGCTGAGCAGCTCAGGCCCCCTGTCGTCACGCCGGGACAGGAGCCTGCGTCGCCTTCCGAGCCTTCCGAGGATCTCGCGCATGAGCGCTCGTTCCTTTCCGTTGCACGCCTGGCAACACCGTGGTCCACATCACACCATGTGTCGATCACTTCACTGTGCGTACCTGTTGGCGCATCACACCCCGGCGTTGGGCACGGGGAACCCCTCTGGGCCGAGCGTCGGCTGCGTCCGCGGCCGTTGCGTCCATACTGCGTCTATCAAAAGCATGGGCGTGGCGTGGGGGTGGCGAAGTCTGGCGTTTTGCCGTCCCGCGTATTTCTCTCCGCCTCCGCCACGGGAGGATGGGGCACGGTCGTCGGTGGATAGGACGCCCGGGTCCGTCGCCAGGTTCCCGGGTGGTTCCCAACCACCCCTGGCCTTCACCGAGTACGTACCCATCACGACCGCTGTGACGCTCCGTCGAGCAAGGCCAGTCGACCTCAATAAGCCGTTGCCCGAGTCAGTTTTAAGCCAATTTTGCTTTTTCGCAAGGAGTCGAGCGAAGACCGCGAGAAGACCCCCTTCAACCCCACTGGGCCCATTGACACCAGCAATCCCAGCAGGACAATGCTGGACATCCCCTCACGAGTGCGTGTACATGTGGAGACACTGCCAGCGGCGCAGATTGACATGGGGGTTTGCGATGCTTTTGAGCAATACGCACCGGTCGGAAAGCCGTACACCATGAACGCCCCGCACCCTCCGAAAGTGGCCGGAATCGATTCAACGGTTCCCGCACCCGCACACACTGTCGCGCCCGCACCCGCCGCCCCGGACGCCCCCGCGGTCCTCACCGACCCCGGCGCCCTCCTCCAGGACCGCCTCGCGGGCTGGGTCTCCGACCTCACCACGCTGCACGAACTCACCGAACGCCTCGTCCTGACGACCACACTCCCCGACGCCCTGACGGAGCTGCTGCGCGCCGGAGCCGCCCTCGTGGGCGCCCGCCGCGGCCTCGTCGTCCTGGAACCGGGCGACGGTCTCGGCCCCGCCACCACCGTCGGCCTGGGGCTCACGCGGTCCGATCTCGGCCATCTGGAAACCGTCCCGCGCGCGGCCCTGCCGCACGGCACGCTGCTCGACACCCGGGCCGGACTGCCGGGCGGCGTCGCCGAGGTCGTCCGCGCCGACCTCTTCGCCGAGCAGGGGCTGCATCCGCGCCACCGCGACGTGGCCGCGCGCCTCGGCTTCGCCGCGAGCTACACGCGCCCGCTGTCCACCGAGACGGCCGGACGACTGGGCGCCGTCGTCTGGCTGTACGACGAGCCCGCCGAGCCGGTCGAACGCCAGCGCCACCTGGTCGGGCTGTACACCCGCTACGCCACCGAGCACCTCGCGCGGCTGCTCGAGGTCGAGCGCACGCGCGCGTGCATGGCGACGATGGCCGAGGAACTGCTGCCGTCCCGACTGCCGCGGGTCTCCGGCGTCGAGCTGGCCGTGCGGCACCGCACCAGCCCGCGCGGGGGCGGCGACTGGTACGACGCGCTGCCGCTGCCGGACGCGGCGCTCGGTCTCACCGTCGGGTCCGTCACCGGGACGGGGCCCAGCGCGGTCGCGGCGGCGGGGCGGCTGCGGGCCTCCCTGCGCGCGTACGCCGTGATGGAGGGCGAGGACCCGGTCGCCGTCCTGTCCGACCTGGAGCTGCTGTTGCGGCTGACCGAGCCCGCCCGCCCGGCCACCGCGCTGTTCGCCTACTGCGAGCCCGCGCTGCAGCGGATCACCCTGGCGGGGGCCGGACACAGCCCGCCGCTGCTGATCGGGGAGCGGCGCACCGCGTACGTGGAGACCTCCGTCTCCGCGCCGCTCGGCATGCTCGCCTGCTGGGAGGCGCCCAGCGTGGAAGTCCAGGCGGCACCAGGAGAGACGGTTCTGCTCTACACCGACGGCCTCCTGCAGCGCACCGGCGAGCCCGTCGACCGCGCCTTCGCCCGCCTCCACGCCGCGGCGGCCGCCCTCCCCCGCGCGACCCGCCGCGACCCCGAGGCGGTCGCCGACCACGTCCTGCGCACGGTCCTGCCGGACGGGCTGGACACGGCGGACAGCGCGGAGGACGTGGTGCTGCTGGCGGTGCGGTTCGAGTAGCGGCGCCGGGTGGCGGAGGGTGCGGCCGGTGCCGCCGGTGCGCCCGGTGCGGCCGGTGCGGCCGGTGCGCCCGGTCGAACATCAGATCGCCGGGCCGTCTCCCCGGCCGATGAGCCGGTGACAGCTCGCCGGGCCGTCTCCCCGGCCGGTGAGCCGGTAACAGGTCCTACGGCCCTGGGCCCCCTTCCGTGCGGACGTGCGAACGTACGATGGACGGGGTCCAGTGCCGTATCTAGGAGGATGACCGTGGCGGACGAGCGGAACCCGGTGACCCCGGAGACCTCGGAAACCGAGTCCGAGGAGCCCATCAAGCAGCGCAAGAACGGCCTGTACCCGGGCGTGTCGGACGAGCTGGCCGAGAGCATGAAGTCCGGCTGGGCCGACACCGAGCTGCACGGCCTGGAGCCGGTCGCCCAGGCCGCCGAGACCGCCGCCCGGCGCGCCGCGCTCTCCGCGCGCTTCCCCGGTGACCGTCTGGTGATCCCCGCGGGCAACCTGAAGACCCGCTCGAACGACACGGAGTACCCCTTCCGCGCCTCCGTCGAGTACGCCTACCTCACCGGCAACCAGACCGAGGACGGCGTCCTCGTCATGGAGCCGAAGGCCGACGGCCACGACGCGACGATCTACCTCCTGCCGCGCTCCGACCGCGAGAACGGCGAGTTCTGGCTCGACGGCCAGGGCGAGCTGTGGGTCGGCCGCCGCCACTCCCTCACCGAGGCCGAGAAGCTGTACGGCATCCCCGCCTCCGACGTGCGCCAGCTGGCCGACAAGCTGCGCGAGGCCACCGGCCCGGTGCGCGTCCTGCGCGGGTACGACGCCGGGATCGAGGCCGCGCTGACCGACAAGGTCACCGCCGAACGCGACGAGGAGCTGCGGGTCTTCCTCTCCGAGGCGCGCCTGGTCAAGGACGAGTTCGAGATCGGCGAACTCCAGAAGGCCGTCGACTCCACCGTGCGCGGCTTCGAGGACGTCGTGAAGGTCCTCGACAAGGCCGAGGCCACCAGCGAGCGCTACATCGAGGGCACCTTCTTCCTCCGCGCGCGCGTCGAGGGCAACGACGTCGGCTACGGCTCCATCTGCGCCGCCGGTCCGCACGCCTGCACCCTCCACTGGGTCCGCAACGACGGCCCGGTCCGCTCCGGCGACCTGCTGCTGCTCGACGCGGGCGTGGAGACGCACACGTACTACACCGCCGACGTCACGCGCACGCTGCCGATCAACGGCCGCTACAGCGAGGTCCAGAAGAAGATCTACGACGCCGTGTACGAGGCCCAGGAGGCCGGTATCGCGGCCGTCAAGCCGGGCGCCAAGTACCGCGACTTCCACGACGCCTCGCAGCGCGTGCTCGCCGAGAAGCTCGTCGAGTGGGGTCTGGTCGAGGGACCGGTCGAGCGCGTCCTGGAGCTGGGCCTCCAGCGCCGCTGGACCCTGCACGGCACCGGACACATGCTCGGCATGGACGTCCACGACTGCGCCGCCGCCCGCACCGAGACGTACGTCGACGGGGTGCTGGAGCCCGGCATGTGCCTGACGGTCGAGCCCGGTCTGTACTTCCAGGCCGACGACCTGACCGTGCCGGAGGAGTACCGCGGCATCGGCGTCCGCATCGAGGACGACATCCTCGTCACGGAGGACGGCAACCGGAACCTGTCGGCCGGACTGCCGCGCCGCTCCGACGAGGTCGAGGCGTGGATGGCGGCCCTGAAGGGCTGAGCCAACGGTCTTCGGGTACGGCGGTGAGGGCCGGGTGAGCAAGTCATGGCACCCGGCCCTTTCCCTGCCGTCAGGAAGCCGTCAACAAGCCGTCAGGAAGCCGTCACCAGCGGGGCGATTGGGGCGTTCTCGCGCCACTTGAGGATCTTGTCGAAGCTCACCACCGTGCCGCCCCGGCCCGGGCCCAGGCCGATGTGGACGTGGTCGGCGAGTTCCCTGATCAGACAGAGGCCCCGGCCGTGTTCGGCGTCGGGGCGCGCGGGGAGCCGGAACGGCTGGCGTCCGGCGACCGGGGCGAACCCCGGCCCCGCGTCGGCCACCTCGATACGGCACTTCTCGCCGTCCAGGTACGCGGTGACGCGGTACGCCTCCGACGGGCCGCCCGGCGTGCCGTCGCCGCCGTGCTCGACGGCGTTGGCGCAGGCCTCGGTGAGGGCCACGGAGAGGTCGTAGGAGATGTCGGGGTCGACGCCCGCGGTCTCCATCGTGCCGAGGAGGAGGCGGCGGGCCAGCGGCACGCTCGCGGCGTCGCGGCGCAGATGGAGTGACCACCAGATGCTCATGCTCCAGCCTCCTGGCCGCGGCTCGACATACCGTTACGTATTGCCGCGGCGGCTCCCGCGTAAGCGTGGATTTGACGTGATGCCGCCCATATGGGCGATGTGGCGAGGGTGGGAAGCGGTGTATGTGGGGGCAGGGGGGACCACTCGGGCCCACGGTCACCAGCCACACCAGACGGTGATCTTCCGGTTCGTACGGCATCTTGTGGACCTGCCATGTGGCGGCGGTGGGGCCAGTGCGATGATGACCCGGCCATGACTGCCCCCCACGCGCGCACGGCGCACTCCGGACGCGAGGTCCGGCTCCTGCGGGCCGCGGTGTTCGCCGCGGTCTGTGTCGTGCTGTCCGGGGCCTCTCACGCGATCGCCTCCTGTGTGTCGCTGCCGTGGTGGACGCTGGTCGCCGGGTTCCTGGGGGCGCTCGTCGTGGCGGCGCCGCTGGCCGGGCGGGAGCGTTCCCTGCCGGGGATCGCGGGGCTGCTCGCGGTGGGGCAGATCGTGCTGCACACGCTGTTCGGGCTCGGGCAGCACGCCGGTGCCGCGCGGGCGGCCTCCGGTACGACGTCCGGTACGACGTCCGGTACGACGTCGGGGGCGGCCCCTCTCGGCGACGCCTCGCTGGTCGAGCAGGCCGCGCGGCTGGTGTGCGGGACGACCGCGGCGGCGCTGAGCCCTACGCAGGCCCACCGGATCCTGGTCGAGGCGCGGGTCGCTCCGGCCGCCTCGGGGTCCTCGGGCGCCGGGGCCAGTCATCATCCGGCGGACGCGCTCTCCACCGCCTCGGACTCGTTCGCCTCACTGCTGCCGTCCCTGCCGATGCTGCTGGGGCACGTCCTCGCCGCGATCGCCGCCGGATGGCTGCTGCGCCACGGGGACCTCGCCCTGCGGCGCCTCGTCGAACTGTCGGCGCAGGGCGTGCTCATCCGCTCCCTGCGTGGGGCGCTGGCGCTGGCGCGCGCCCTGTACGCCGGGCTGCCCACCGTCCCGTCGACGGGACCGCGCGTCCCGTGCGCCGCCTCGGACGCGCCACCTGAGCCCCGTACCACCGCGCTTGAGCACTCGGTGATCCGGCGGGGGCCGCCCGTCGCCGCGTTCACGCTCGCCGCCTGACACCACGCGACCACCCGCACTCCCTTCCTGAGGGTCCGGGCGGGAGTACGCGCGTCGTGTGGCACGCGCGCGTACTCCTCTCCTCGCCGGAATCTCAGCCGAAGTCCCGAAGGCTCGAAGTCCCGAAGGCTCGGAAACCCGAGTCCTCGAAGTCTCGAAGGCTCGGAGTCCCGAGTCCTCGAAGTCCCGAGTCCTCAAAGTCTCGAAGTGGAGTGCTCATCCTCATGATCGCCATGAAGGCATCCCGTATCGCCGCCGTCGGTGCCGTCGCCGCCTCGGCCGTCGTCGTCCTGTCCTCGCCCGCCCTCGCGCACGTCAGCGTGCAGCCGGAGGGCACGGCCGCCAAGGGCGGGTACGCGACCGTGAACTTCAAGGTCCCCAACGAGCGCGACAACGCCTCGACCATCAAGCTGGAGGTCACCCTCCCGGCCGACCACCCGCTGTCCTCCGCGATGCCCGCGCCGGTTCCGGGCTGGGAGGCCAAGGTCACCAAGTCCACGCTGGACAAGCCGCTCGAGGTGCACGGCAACAAGGTCACCGAGGCCGTCTCGAAGATCACCTGGACCGCCACCGGCAAGGGCGTCGAGCCCGGCTTCTTCCAGAAGTTCCCGGTCTCCGTGGGCGCCCTGCCCGAGGACGCCGACGAACTGGTCTTCAAGGCCGTCCAGACGTACGACAACGACGAGGTCGTCCGCTGGATCGAGGTGCCGCAGGAGGGCGCGGAGGAGCCGGAGCACCCGGCTCCGGTGCTCGAACTGTCCGCCGCCGAGGACGACCACCACGGGGCCTCCGGGTCCGAGGACGAGGCCGAGGACAAGACCGAGGACAAGGCCGGGGACGCCGAGGGCGCCTCCGACGACGCGTCGGCCACCTCCGCCAACTCCACCGCCGACTCCGGTGACTCCGACAGCACCGACACCACCGCGCGCGTCCTCGGCATCGCCGGGATCGTCGTCGGTGCGGCGGGCGTCGCGTACGGCGTGCTCGCGGGCCGTCGGCGCGGCAGCGAGGCCTGACGGCCGACCTGATCAGCGGTGCGCGCCGGGGGCGTGCGCGGGGCCGGTCCGTGCCCCTCGTACGACCCCGGCGCGTGCCGGAGCCATCACATCTGGGACATTTTTCTATGCGCAAGAAGACGTTCGCCGCGGCCGCGCTCCTCGCTGCCGCCTCCCTGACCCTGTCCGCCTGCGGCAGCGGTGACGACGACGGCGGCTCGCCGGTCTCCGTGGTGTCGGAGGAGTCCGGCACCGAGAAGGCCGCCACCGTGCTCGACAAGCCGTTCGAGAAGCCGGACCTCGTGCTGACCGACACCAACGGCGACGCGTACGACCTCCGCAAGGAGACCGCGGGCAAGCCGACGCTGATCTACTTCGGGTACACCAACTGCCCTGACGTCTGCCCGCTGACCATGAGCAACATCGCCGTGGCCAAGAAGCAGCTGTCCAAGGCGGAGCAGGACGAGCTGCGGATCGTGTTCGTCACGACCGACCCGGAGCGGGACACCCCGGAGGCCCTCGGCAAGTGGCTCAAGGGCATCGACTCGCAGGTCGTCGGGCTGACCGGTGACTTCGACACCATCCAGGCCGGTGCCCGTACCGTCGGCATCACCATCGACCCGCCGGAGAAGGACAAGGACGGCAAGGTCGTCTCCATGCACGGCACCCAGGTCATCGCCTTCTCGCCGAAGACGGACGCCGGGTACGTGCTCTACGGCGAGGACGCCACCGTCGACGACTACACCGCCGACCTGCCCAGGCTCATCAAGGGACAGAACCCGTGAGCCGACCGCGGGGCGGGGCGGTCGCCGTCCTCACCGCCGGGGCGCTGGCGCTCACCCTCGCGGGCTGCGGCTCCGGCGAGGCGGGCGCCGGGCTGTCCGTCGGCGGCGCCTACATGCCGCAGCCGGTCTCCGACATGGCGGCCGGTTTCCTGACCGTCTCCAACGACGGCGGCACCGACGACACCCTCGAGTCCGTCACCAGCGACATCGCGGGCGAGGTCACCGTCCACGAGACCGAGGGTCAGTCGATGCGTGAGGTGGATGGGCTGGATGTGCCCGCACACGGGAAGCTCGTACTGGAGAGCGGCGGAAACCATCTGATGTTCGAGCGACTCAAGCGCAAGCCGAAGGAAGGCGAGACGGTGTCGCTGGTGCTGCACTTCGCCCAGGCCGACGCCGTCACCGTCGAGATGCCGGTCAAGTCGATGACGTACCGCCCCGCTTCGGGGAACTGAGGGAGGGACCACCTTGACAGCGACCGTCGCCCCGCGCGTCCGGCCCCTGGTGCTGCTGCTCCTGGCCGTCGTCGGCGTGCTGTTCGCCAGCGCCGCACCGGCCTCCGCGCATGCCGCGCTGACCGGCAGCGATCCCCGGCAGGGGTCGGTGGTCGAGAAGGCTCCGGCCCAGATCGCGCTCACCTTCTCCGAACCGGTCTCCCTGTCCGACGACTCGCTGCGCGTCCTCGGCCCCAAGGGTGAGCGGGCCGACAGCGGCGAGGCGGGCGGCATCGGCGGGACGACGTACTCCGTGCGGCTGCTCCCGGGGCTGCCCGACGGGACGTACACCGTCGCCTACCAGGTGGTCTCCGCCGACAGCCATCCCGTCTCCGGCGCCTTCACCTTCTCCATCGGCGCCCCCTCCGCGACCTCCGTGTCGGTGTCCGGGGCGACGGCGGGCGGCGGGGTCGTCGGCTGGCTGTACGGGTTCGGGCGCTATGTGTCGTATGCCGGGTTCATCGTGCTCGCGGGCGGTGCCGCCTTCGTGGTGGCCTGCTGGCCGCGCGGTTCGGGGGTGCGGGCCGTGCAGCGGCTCGTCGTCTCCGGGTGGGTCGCGCTGACCGCGGCGACCCTGTCGCTGTTGCTGCTGCGCGGCTCGTACACCCGGTCCGGCGAGGTCGGCGACATCTTCGATCTGGACCTGCTCGGCGAGGTCCTGCAGACCAAGACCGGCGCCGCGCTGGTCTCGCGGCTGCTGCTCCTCGCGGCGGCGGCGCTGTTCATCGCCGTGCTGTTCGGGGCGTACGCCCGCCCGTCGTCCCCCACCACCCTGAACGACGGCGCTGCGCGCCGACAGCCCGATGCGAGGGAGGACGAGGAGAAGCGGGACCTCACCTTCGGGCTCGCCGTCGGCGGGACGGTCGTCGCCGCCGGGCTGGCCGCGAGCTGGGCCATGGCCGAGCACGCCTCCAGCGGGCTCCAGCCGGGGATCGCGATGCCCGTCGACATCGTGCACCTGCTGGCCGTCGCCGCCTGGCTCGGCGGGCTGAGCACCCTGCTGGTCTCCCTGTTCCGGGCGCCCGCGGACACTCCCGTCGACGCGTCGGCCGTACGGCGCTTCTCGAACGTCGCCTTCTACAGCGTGCTGACGCTGGTGGCGACCGGTACCTATCAGGCCTGGCGGCAGGTCGGTTACTGGTCGGCCCTCACCGGGACGCGGTACGGGCAGTGGCTGCTGGTGAAGCTGGGGCTGGTGACACTGCTGGTGGGGGTGGCGTGGATCTCTCGGCGGTGGACCAGGCGGTTGGGGGAGACGACGGTCACCCCTGGGGTGGACGTCGTGCGGGAGCCGGAGCCGGTCGCCGCCGTGTCCGAGGGCCGGGCGGACGAGAGCCACTCCGACCAGGGCGCCAAGGGCGCCGCTTCCGATGGTGACGAGCGGCGCGCCGCTCAGCTCGCCCGGCAGCGGGCCGCCGTGGACGCCGCGCGGCGCAAGCGGCTGCGGGACGCCGATCCGCTCCGCTCCGGGCTGCGCCGCTCGGTGCTGGCCGAGGCGAGTGTCGCGGTCGTCCTGCTGGCCGTGACCACCGTGCTGACGGCCGCCGAGCCCGGGCGCACGGTGGAGGAGGCCAAGGCCGCCACCTCGGCCGCCTCCGCTCCGGACTCCGACACCGGGGCGCTGACCCTGGAGATCCCCTTCGACACGGGCGGGGCGGACGGCAAGGGCGTCGTACGCCTCGACATCGACCCCGCGCGGGTCGGCGGCAACGACATGCACGTCTATGTGGAGCGGCCCAACGGCCGCGCCTTCGACATCCCCGAGGTGAAGGTCGCCTTCACCCTGGAGTCCAAGGACCTCGGGCCGCTGCCCGTCGTCCCGGACCACATCACCACCGGACACTGGTCGGCGAGCGGAGTGCAGATTCCGATGGCGGGCGACTGGGAGGTCGCCGTGACCGTGCGGACCTCCGACATCGACCAGGTGACCGTCTCCAAGAACGCGCAGATCGGCTGAACATCGACATGGCTGACCAGTCCATTCCGGAGGCCCGGGTCCCCCTGGACCAGAGGGCCCCTTCGGACAGCGGCAGTACCGGGCGGGACATCTCCCGGCGGCGGCTCCTCGGTACGGCGGGTGCCAGCGGGCTGGTGCTCGGTGCGGCGGGCGGGGCCGCGGGGTATGCCGCGCGGCCCGCCGAGGCCACCCCGCTGACCTCGCTGGGTGCCGGGCAGGCGATGTTTCACGGGAAACATCAGCCCGGCATCACCTCCCCGACGCAGGCCCGCGGCCATCTCGTCGCCTTCGATCTGGCGCCCGGTGCGGGCCGCAAGGAGGCCGCCGCGCTGCTGCGCCGCTGGTCGGAGACGGCCCGGCGGCTGATGGCGGGCGAACCGGCGGCGCAGGACGACACGGATGTGGCCACCGACGCCGGGCCGTCGTCGCTCACCGTCACCTTCGGGTTCGGGCACAGCTTCTTCGCGCGGACCGGTCTGGAGAAGCAGCGGCCGGTCGCCCTCGATCCGCTGCCCGACTTCTCGTCCGACCAGCTCGACAAGGCGCGCGGCGACGGCGACCTGTGGGTGCAGATCGGCGCGGACGACGCCCTGGTGGCCTTTCACGCGCTGCGCGCCCTGCAGAAGGACGCGGGCAGCGCGGCCCGGGTCCGCTGGCAGATGAACGGCTTCAACCGGTCGCCGGGGGCCACGGCGCACCCGATGACGGCACGCAATCTGATGGGCCAGGTCGACGGCACGCGCAATCCGAAGCCGAGCGAGCCCGACTTCGATCAGCGGATCTTCGTCCCCGGCAGCGGGGAGCCCGCGTGGATGGCGAACGGCTCCTATGCCGTCGTACGCCGTATCCGCATGCTCCTCGACGACTGGGAGAAGCTGTCGGTCACGGCGCAGGAGGACGTCATCGGGCGCCGCAAGGCCGATGGGGCGCCACTGTCCGGGGGCGGTGAGACCACCGAGATGGACCTGGAGAAGACCGACGCCGAGGGCGGCCTGGTGGTGCCGATCAACGCGCACGCGCGGATCACGCGGCCCGACCAGAACGGCGGTGCGGCGATGCTGCGGCGGCCGTTCTCCTTCCATGACGGCATCGACGCGGACGGGGTGCCCGACGCCGGGCTGCTGTTCGTCTGCTGGCAGGCCGATCCGCTGCGCGGTTTCGTGCCGGTGCAGCGCAAGCTCGACCGGGGGGACGCGCTGTCGCCGTTCATCCGGCACGAGGCCAGCGGGCTGTTCGCGGTGCCGGGTGGGGCGGCCGAGGGCGAGTACGTGGGGCAGGCGTTGCTGGAGGGGTGAGCACCGGGTCGGTTCCCGGCGGTGCGGGGCCGGTGGCCCCATTAGGGTGAGGTCATGCCAGCGAGCTATGCGTATCTCGGTCCCGAGGGCACCTTCACCGAAGTCGCCCTGCGGACGCTTCCCGAGGCGGCGACCCGGGAGCTGATCCCGTATGTGTCCGTGCAGTCCGCGCTGGACGCGGTGCGGGGCGGCGAGGCCGAGGCCGCGTTCGTGCCGATCGAGAACTCCGTCGAGGGCGGGATCACCACCACGCTCGACGAGCTGGTGGCGGGCAGCCCGCTGATGATCTACCGCGAGGTGCTGCTGTCGATCACCTTCGCGCTGCTGGCCCGGCCCGGCACCAAGCTGTCGGACATCAAGACGGTCACCGCGCACCCGGCCGCGCAGCCGCAGGTGCGCAACTGGCTCAAGGCGAACCTGCCGGACGTCACCTGGGAGTCGGCCGCCTCGAACGCGGACGGCGCCCGCCTGGTGCAGGAGGGCCGCTACGACGCCGCCTTCGCGGGTGAGTTCGCCGCCGCGCGGTACGGCCTGGCGCCCCTGGAGACCAACATCCACGACGCCGAGAACGCGCAGACCAGGTTCGTCCTGGTGGGCAGGCCCGCCCGGCCCGCCGCGCCGACCGGCGCGGACAAGACGTCCGTGGTGCTGTGGCAGCGCGACGACCACCCCGGTGGGCTGCGCGATCTGCTGGGTGAGTTCGCCACCCGGGGCATCAACCTGATGCTGCTCCAGTCCCGGCCCACCGGCGCCGGTATCGGCAACTACTGCTTCTGCATCGACGCCGAGGGCCATATCTCGGACCGCAGGGTCGCCGACGCGCTGCGCGGGCTGAAGCGGATCTGCCGGGAGGTGCGGTTCCTCGGTTCGTACCCGCGTGCGGACGTGGCGGTGGCGGACGTACGGGCTCCGCTGCCGGGGACGACGGACGAGGCGTTCGTGTCGGCGGCCGACTGGGTGGCGCGCTGCCAGGACGGCCGTTTCTAGCCAGGACCGCCGATTCGGCCGGTCCTACCTGCATATCTTCGTTATCCACAGAAGTTATCCACAGGTCCGCTTCTCGACCTGGGGACAAGTCGACAGCGAAGCATGAGTCAGTCGACAAATCGCCCTACGGACCACCCTGGCGCCTCTCGCCGCGCAGGTCACCCTTCGTCCACTCTTTTCCTTTGATCAATCCTTTGGGGGGACCTCTTTCCACTCGAAAGTGGGGGTAAAAGGGGTTTGCGCCGAGAAACCCGAGGCTTGATCACGAAGAGTGGAGTGATCAATTCCGGCATCCACAGATCTTCCACACAGCCTGTGGATAACTCCTGGGGACGCGTGTGGAGCTGTGGACAACGGGGCCGTCCGATAGCGCCAAGTCCCGTTCTCCACAAGGGAATCCAGTCAACAGCGCGCTCGTTGACGGACCCGTCTCGGGGAATGGGACACTTCCTATTGACCAAGGTCGGCAATTCTCCCAGAACTGAACATAAGCCGCATCCTGGAATAGTGAGTCGTGGGCCCTCATCCCGCACCGGTAGCCTTGTCCGCGTGATTGACCTTCGCCTGCTCCGTGAGGACCCCGACCGTGTGCGCGCCTCCCAGCGCGCCCGTGGAGAGGACGTCGCGCTCGTCGACTCCCTCCTGTCTGCCGACGAGCGGCGCAGGTCGTCCGGCGTCCGCTTCGACGAGCTGCGCGCCGAGCAGAAGGCGCTCGGCAAGCTGATCCCCAAGGCCGCCGGGGACGAGAAGGCGGAGCTGCTGAAGAAGGCGAGCCAGCTCGCCGCCGACGTCAAGGCCGCCGACGCCGACCGTGACGCCGCCGACGCCGAGACCCAGCAGTTGCTGCTCCAGCTCGGCAACCTCGTCCACCCCGACGTCCCCGTGGGCGGCGAGGAGGACTTCGCCACGCTGGAGACGCACGGCACCATCCGCGACTTCGACGCCGAGGGCTTCGCGCCCAAGGACCACCTGGAGCTGGGCCAGCTGCTCGGCGCCATCGACGTCGAGCGCGGCGCCAAGGTCTCGGGCTCGCGCTTCTACTTCCTCACCGGTGTCGGCGCGCTGCTGGAGCTGGCCCTGGTGAACGCCGCGATCGCGCAGGCCACCGCGGCGGGCTTCACGCCCATGCTGACTCCGGCGCTGGTCCGGCCGCAGGCCATGGGCGGCACCGGCTTCCTCGGCCAGGCCTCGCAGGACGTCTACCACCTCGACAAGGACGACCTGTACCTGGTCGGCACCTCCGAGGTGGCGCTCGCGGGCTACCACATGGACGAGATCATCGACGCCGACCGCCTCCCGCTGCGCTACGCGGGCTTCTCGCCCTGCTTCCGCCGCGAGGCCGGTTCGCACGGCAAGGACACCCGGGGCATCTTCCGCGTGCACCAGTTCGACAAGGTCGAGATGTTCTCGTACGTCGCTCCCGAGGACTCGCAGGCCGAGCACCAGCGCCTGCTCGACTGGGAGAAGCAGTGGCTGACCTCCCTTGAGCTGCCGTTCCGGGTCATCGACGTGGCCTCGGGCGACCTGGGCTCCTCGGCCTCGCGCAAGTTCGACTGCGAGGCGTGGATCCCGACGCAGGGCAAGTACCGCGAGCTGACCTCGACCTCGGACTGCACCGAGTTCCAGGCGCGCCGGCTGTCCATCCGGGTCCGTGAGGACAAGAAGGTGCGTCCGCTCGCCACGCTCAACGGCACGCTGTGCGCCGTTCCCCGCACGATCGTCGCCATCCTGGAGAACCACCAGCAGGCCGACGGCTCCGTGCGGGTGCCGGAGGTGCTGCGGCCGTACCTCGGGGGCCGGGAGGTCCTGGAGCCGGTGGCCAAGTGAGCGCCGCCGGTTCCGCCGGGAACTTCCCGTACCAGCTGATCGCCACCGACCTCGACGGGACGCTGCTGCGCTCCGACGAGTCGGTGTCCCGGCGCACCCGTGACGCGCTCGCCGCGGCCACCGCGGTGGGCGCCGCGCACATCGTCGTCACCGGACGCGCGGTGCCCTGGACCCGGCACATCCTCGACGACCTCGGCTACGAGGGCCTCGCCGTGTGCGGCCAGGGCGCGCAGGTCTACCACGCCGGTGAGCACCGCCTGCTGACCTCCGTCACGCTCGACCGGCAGCTCGCCGGGGTGGCGCTCGCCAAGATCGAGGCGGAGGTCGGCCCGCTGTTCCTGGCGGCGAGCCGCGACGGTCTGGACGGCGATGTGCTGGTGGGGCCCGGCTACGCGGTCTCGGGCCACCTCCCCGCCATCCCCTTCACGGACGCGGCGGACCTGTGGGCCGCCCCCCTGAACAAGCTCTACATCCAGCACCCGACCCTCACCGACGACGAGCTGGCCAAGGCCGCGGACCGCGTCGCGGGCGGCTTCGTCACCGTCACCATGGCGGGCGAGGGCATCGTCGAACTCCTCCCCCTCGGCCTCTCGAAGGCCACCGGCCTGTCCCTCGCGGCCCGCCGCCTCGGCGTCAAGGCCGCCGACACCATCGCCTTCGGCGACATGCCCAACGACATCCCCATGTTCGCCTGGTCCGCCCACGGGGTGGCCATGGCCAACGCCCACGAGGAACTGCGGGCGGTGGCGGACGAGGTGACGTCCTCCCATGAGGAGGACGGGATCGCGGTCGTGGTGGAGCGGCTGTTGTCGGCACAGCCGCCGAGCGGTCGCTGACGCCCCACTGCGCCGGGGCGGCCCCGGGGGGTGCGCACCTCGGCGCTACGAGGTGCCTCCGCACCCGCCCGTGGCCCGCCCCGGCACAGGTCGCCTCCCCCAAGAGGCGACGGCTGGGAAGGGCGGTCCACGCGAGCGCAACGCCCCCGCGTGCTCGAAGCGACCGCCCCGGGCAGCTCCCCATGCGGAGCGGGCTCAACGGAGGGAGGTGACTACTCCGGAGCCCACCGCGGGCTGCCCTGAAGGGAGCCGGACGTACTGTCGTGCATCGACAACGCCCCGCTCCTCTCCCAGACATCGGGAACACCGCACCGGTCCGGCCCGGCGTCGTGAACACCACCACTGTGCCGCTCGACAACGCCGGGCCGCCACCGGATTACTCCTCCCCGGCGAGCTTCAGGGTCCGCAGCTTCTGCCCCGCGTACCAGGTGGCCAGCGCGGTCACCGCCACCAGCAGCACCGTCGCGGTCGTCAGCCCGACGTCCGACGTCACCAGCGAACCGTCGGCGATCTCGTGCGCCACGGCCAGCGACCACTGCTGGACGCTGAGCGTGCGCGCGCCGGGCACCAGGGAGCCGAAGAGGGCCTCCCAGACCAGCGCGTACACCAGACCGAAGACCACCGCGTGCCGCGACACCGTGCCAAGGAGCAGGAACAGCGCCGCGTACGCGATGGAGGCGACCAGCGCGGCGACCGTGTAGGCGACGGCGATCTGCTGGCCGTTGCCGTTCAGGATCAGTCCCGCGATAAGCGTCGGCAGCGCGGAGAACACCATCGTCACCGCGATGGCGACGAACAGCTTGGTGGAGATGATCGTCGGTCGCTTCAGCGGCTTGGACAGCAGGTAGACCACGGAGCCGTCGTCGATCTCGGGCCCGATCGCACCCGTGCCCGCGATGACACCGATGATCGGCACCATGGTGGCGAGGGCGAGCCCGCCGAGGACGTCCGCCGCGGTCTGGTCGTCGGCTCCGGCGAGCGCGCGCACCGCGATGGAGATCGCGATCAGCAGCACCGGCAGCGCGCCGAGGATGAGGGCCCGGCGGCGGCCGAGCAGGGCTCGGTACGTGAGCCGGGCGACTGTGGGGTCGTACATCTTCGGCCTCCTACGCCGCGACCAGATACGAGAACACGGACTCAAGGGACTCGTCGGACGGGGAGACCGTCAGCAGCCGGATGCCGTGGTCGCGCGCGACGCGCGGCAGCAGGGCGGTGAAGCGGCCGAAGTCGACGGCCTGGACGCGCAGCGCGCCCTCCGCCAGGTCGACCTCGATGCCGGACGTCGACGGGTCGGCGATCAGGGCCGCGGCCAGCGCCCGGTCGTCGCTGGAGCGGACCAGGTAGCGGTGCGGGCGGTCGGTCATCAGTCGGCGGATCTTGCGGAAGTCGCCGCTGGCCGCGTGCCGTCCGGCGACGACGACCTCGATGTGCCAGGCGAGCTGTTCGACCTCCTCGAGGATGTGCGACGAGAACAGCACCGTGCGACCCTCGTCGCCCATGCGCCGCAGCAGGTCCATCAGCTGCATGCGCTGGCGGGGGTCCATGCCGTTGAAGGGTTCGTCGAGCAGCAGCAGCGACGGGTCGTGGACCAGCGCGGACGCCATCTTCACGCGCTGGCGCATGCCCTTGGAGTAGGTGGAGATCTTGCGGTCCTGGGCGTACTCCATCTCGACGGTGGCCAGCGCCCGCTGGGCGGCCTTGGCGCCGAGGCCGTGCAGTTCGGCGTTGGCGACCACGAACTCGCGGCCGGTGAGGAAGTCGTACATCGCCTCCCGCTCGGGGACGATGCCGATGTGGCGGTAGATCTGCTCGTTGCGCCAGACCTGCTGGCCGTCGAGGGTGACGGAGCCGGTGGAGGGGGCCAGGAAGCCGCCCATCATGTTGATGAGGGTGGACTTTCCGGCGCCGTTGGGACCGAGCAGGCCGGTGACGCCGGGGCCGATGGTCATGGTGATGTCGTTGACGGCGACCACGTTGCCGAACCAGCGGGAGACGTGGTCGATGCTCAGCGTGGTCACAGGCCCACCTTTCGGTAGCGGCGCGTCAGGAGGCCGTAGCACGCGGCGATGAGGCCCAGGACGACGAGGACGTAGAGGGCTCCCTCGGCGTTGCCCGGGCCCTCCCCGCCGGGGAAGGCGGAGGGCGCGCCGAGGAAGGCGGACTGCACTCCGTCGATCAGTGTGGTCGGCGAGAAGAGGCCGAGCCAGGCGATCGCGCCGGTGCTGGACTGCTCGTAGGCGATGGCCTGGACGACGGAGACGGTGCCGTAGGAGATGGTCAGTACGGCGATGACGGCGGCGATGCCGAAGCCGCGGCGCGGGGTGACCGCGGCGATCACCAGACCGAGTCCGGCGAAGAGCAGGGAGAGCAGTGCCACGGAGACGAGTCCCTGTGCGAAGCCTTCTGTCTGGTCGGTGAAGTCGAGCTTGGCCAGCAGCGCGCCGATGTAGAGCACGAGCAGCGGGCCCGCGGTGAGGACGAACAGCGCCGAGGCCAGCGCCGCGTACTTCGCGAGGACGTAGTCGGCGGTCTCGATGGGCCGGGAGAAGTACAGCGGCACGGTCTTGAAGCGCAGGTCGCGCGAGACGGACTGCGGTGCCTGCGCGGCGACGTACAGGCTGATCACGGCCTGCATGATGATCGCGTAGCGGGTGTACTCGACGGGCAGGTCGTTGGCGTCGGTGGCGACGGCGACCGCGACCATGATGCCCGCGGGCAGGCACATCACCACGAACAGCAGCATCGGCAGCACCTTGGACTTCACCGAGCGGCCGAGGCCGTAGGCGCCGCGCAGGGACTGCGAGTACAGCGAGCGGCGGGCGTAGGCGCGGCCGAGGCGGGGGCCGTCGTAGCTGCGGTAGCCGATGTTGTGGATGCGGGTCTCGTCGCCGCCCGGTGGGGTGGCGACGGGGTGGTCAACGGCCATGGCCCACGGCCTCCTTCCGCTCCTCAGCGGGTTCGCTGTCGGCGTTCTTGAAGACCTCGGAGATGTGGTGCCGCCGCTGTTCCATGCGGACCAGGCCGAGGCCCAGATCGGCTACGACGTCCCGGATCAGGTCGTAGGTCTGCTCGCCCTCCGCGGTGAGCAGCAGGATGTGTCCGGCGCCCGGGAGGCCGCCGCTGCCGTCGAGGACGTCGATCCCGCGCGCGTGGAGCGCCTCGCGGACCGCGCGGGTGCCGTCGGGGTGTTCGTCGGTGTCGGTGACCTCGATGGCGAGGGTGGTGGTGGTCTGGGTGAAGTCGGTGGTGGAGCTGGAGCGCAGGAGCTTGCCGCCGTCGATGACGACGACGTGGTCGCAGGTGCGCTCCAGTTCGCCCAGGAGGTGCGAGGTGACCAGCACCGAGATGCCGAAGTCGGTGTGGATGCGGCGGATCAGGCCGAGCATGTCGTCGCGGCCGACGGGGTCGAGGCCGTTGGTCGGCTCGTCCAGGAAGACCAGCTTGGGGTCGTGGACGAGCGCCTGGGCCAGCTTGACGCGCTGCTTCATGCCGGTGGAGTAGCCGCCGATGGGGCGGTACCGCTCCTCGTAGAGGCCGACGTGGCGCAGGGTGTCGGCGGTGCGCTCGCGCGCGGCGGTGGGCGGCAGGCCGGACATGCGTGCCATGTGGACGACGAACTCGGTGGCCGAGACGTCGGGCGGCAGGCAGTCGTGCTCCGGCATGTATCCCACGCGCTCGCGGATGTCGGCGCCCTGGGTGGCGACGTCGAGTCCGAGCACGTGGGCGCGGCCCTCGCTGGCCGGGGAGAGGCCCAGCAGAATCTTGATCAGTGTCGACTTGCCGGCGCCGTTGGCTCCGACGAGTCCGGTGACACCGGGCCCGACGTCCACGGAGAGCCGGTCAAGCGCGGTCACCCGGGGGAACCGCTTGCTCAGGCTTTCGGTCGCGATCACAGTCACGTCTTCGACAGTAGTGACGGACACCACGTTTGGTCGTCAGACCGCAGAGCTGTCTTGCCGTCACTCTCGAGTATTACGGGCCCGTAGGGGATGCCCTGCCTGAGAGCTACGGGGCGGGGTGACGAACCCCGCGCCGACCGCCCTATTGACGCTTTCTCTAACAACTGGAAGATTCACGGGGGTCAAGTTACGGGCACGTACCGCAGTCGAAGGGCGGGCGCATGACGATGACGGTGGCCACGGCATCTCCCCGTGACCTCTCCGCTGAGCTGCGGGGATTCCGGGAGGTGCAGCGGCTGGCCTATGCCTGCGCGGAGGCCGTCGCGGCCCAGCTGAAGCCGGGTGTCACGGAGCGTGAGGCCGCCCGAATGCAGCGCGCGTGGCTGCGCGAGCGGGGTGTGCGGGACTGGTTCCATCTGCCCTTCGCCTGGTTCGGGGACCGCACGGCGTTCGTGAACTTCCGCATCCCCCTGCAGTTCTTCCCGACCAACCGGCGGCTGGAGCCCGGGATGCCGTTCATCCTGGACATGGCCCCCGTGTACGAGGGCTACACCGCCGACATCGGCTACTCCGGCTCGCTCGGCCCCAACCCCGTACAGGACAGGCTGATGGCCGACCTCAGGGCGCACCGGGAGCTGATCCTGCGCGAGGTGCGCGAGCGGCGGTCGCTGCGCGAGATCTACGAGGACGTGGACCGCCTCATGGTCCGCCAGGGCTACGCCAACCGGCACCGCGCCTACCCCTTCGGCGTGATCGCCCACAAGGTGGGCCGGGTCCGGGAACGGCCCTGGTCGCCACGGTTGTTCGGGTTCGGTGCGCGGTCCCTGAGGGGGCTGGCCGCCGACGCGTTGCACGGTCACCGCGACGGCTGGTCGCCGCTGTGGTCGCCGTACCGTTTCTCCGACCATCCGCCGCAGCCGGGGCTGTGGGCGGTCGAACCCCATCTCGGCTTCCGGGGCACGGGGGCCAAGTTCGAGGAGATCCTGGTCGTCACCGACTCCCGGGATCCCGAGGAGAGCGCTTTTTGGCTGGATGACGACCTGCCGCACGTGCGGCGCTGGGCGGAGGAGGAGTGACGGTGCTCAAGGGGGCGCGGGAGCGCTGGGTGCGGACCGGGGGCGTGGAGTTGTGCGTGGCCGAGCTGGGCGACCCCGCGCAGCCCACGGTCGTCCTGGTGCACGGCTATCCGGACAGCAAGGAGGTCTGGTCACAGGTGGCCCACCGCCTCGCCGACCGCTTCCACGTGGTC
Source organism: Streptomyces sp. NPDC057877 (assembly GCF_042796855.1). NCBI lineage: Bacteria > Bacillati > Actinomycetota > Actinomycetes > Kitasatosporales > Streptomycetaceae > Streptomyces > Streptomyces sp. NPDC057877. The sequence goes on along the minus strand of NZ_JBHVMS010000003.1, from coordinate 616,317 downwards.
CTGTACGACATTCGCGGCCACGGCCGCTCCTCGGCACCGCAACCGCTGCGCGGCGGGTTCACGCTGGAGAAGCTGACGGACGACTTCCTGGCCGTCGCCGACGCCGTGAGCCCGGACCGGCCGGTGCACCTGGTGGGCCACGACTGGGGTTCGGTGCAGGCGTGGGAGTTCGTCACCGTCCGCCGCACCGAGGGCCGTATCGCGTCCTTCACCTCGATGTCGGGGCCGTCCCTCGACCACCTCGGCCACTGGATCAAGCGGCGCGCCAAGCGCCCCACCCCGCGCCGGGTCGGCCAGCTCCTCGGCCAGGGCGCCAAGTCCTGGTACATCTACCTGCTGCACACGCCCGTCCTGCCCGAGCTGGCCTGGCGCGGCCCGCTCGGCAAGGTCTGGCCGAAGCTGCTGGAGCGCGTCGAACGCGTGCCCGGCGACGGGTACCCGACCGCCTCCCTGCCGATGGACGCGGCCCGTGGCGCCTGGCTGTACCGGGACAACATCCGGCCGCGGCTGCGCCGCCCGCGCGAGGACGCGTACGCGCACGCGCCCGTGCAGCTCATCACGCCTGTGGACGACGCGTTCCTGTCCGAGCGGTTGTACGACGACCTGGAGCGGTGGGCCCCGCAGCTGACCCGGCGCACCCTGCCCGCCAAGCACTGGGTGCCGCGCAGCCGTCCCGACCAGCTGGCCGCGTGGATCACGGAGTTCGTGACCGTGAACGAAGGGGGCCGTCCCGCACCGGCGGCGACCGGGCGCCACGCCGAGCGGTTCGGCGGGCAGCTGGTGCTGGTCACCGGCGCGGGCAGCGGCATCGGCCGGGCCACGGCGTACGCCTTCGCGGAGGCCGGGGCGCGCGTGGTCGCCGTCGACCGGGACGCCGAGAGCGCGGCCCGCACCGCGGAGATGTCCCGGCTGCTCGGCGCCCCGGCCGCCTGGGCGGAGACGGTGGACGTCTCCGACGAGCAGGCCATGGAGAAGCTCGCCGCCAAGGTCGCCGTCGAGTACGGCGTGGTCGACGTGCTCGTCAACAACGCCGGGATCGGCCTGGCGGGCTCCTTCTTCGACACCACGCCCGAGGACTGGCGCAGGGTGCTCGACGTCAACCTCTGGGGTGTCATCCACGGCTGCCGTCTCTTCGGGCGGCAGATGGCCGAGCGCGGCCAGGGCGGCCACATCGTCAACACGGCGTCAGCGGCGGGCTACCAGCCCTCCAAGGCGCTGCCCGCCTACAGCACCTCCAAGGCCGCCGTGCTGATGCTGAGCGAGTGCCTGCGCGCCGAGCTGGCGGGCCAGGGGATCGGGGTCACCGCGATCTGTCCCGGCTTCGTCAACACCAACATCACCTCCACGGCCCGCTTCGCGGGCGTCGACCCCGAGGAGGAGCGGCGGCGCCGGAAGCGCACCGCCCGGCTCTACGGACTGCGCAACTACCCGCCGGAGAAGGTCGCCGACGCGATCCTGCGCGCCGTCGTCCGCAACGAGGCGGTCGTGCCGGTGACCGCGGAGGCGCGTGGGCTGCGGCTGCTGCACCGGTTCATGCCGGGGGCGCTGCGGGCGATCGCGCGAATGGAACCCCCTGTGTAGAAAGGCCGGTTGAGCCGGGACGCGTCGACGCGGTTGTCCACAGGAAGGCCAATCCGCCTGTGGATAACCGGTGTTGGTTGTGGATCAAACCTCGTCCGCAAAACAATGTGCGTGATCCATGTCTCGCCCGGCACCCTGAGGGCATGAGCGAAAGCCTCGATGACAGACGCACCGTGAAGGTGTCCAAGTACCTCTCCAAGCACCTCCGTCACCAGCCCGAGCGGATCGGCCTCACGCTGGACGAAGGCGGCTGGGTCGAGATCGACGTGCTGATCGCGGCGGCCACCGCCCACGGCTTCCGGTTCACCCGGGACGAGCTGGACCACGTGGTCGCCCACAACGACAAGAAGCGCTTCGCGGTCGACGGCACCCGCATCCGGGCCAGCCAGGGCCACAGCATCGAGGTCGACCTCGGACTGCCCACGGCCACCCCGCCGCCGTACCTCTACCACGGCACCGTCGCCCGCCATCTCGACGCCATCCGCGCCGAGGGCCTGCGGCCCATGAACCGGCACGATGTACACCTCTCCGTCGACCGGGAGACCGCCACCCGCGTGGGCGCCCGGCGCGGCCGTCCGGTCGTGCTCTCGGTGGACGCCGCGGCCATGCACCGCGACGGCCATGAGTTCCGGGTGAGCGCGAACGGGGTGTGGCTGACGAAGGCCGTACCGCCGGGTTACCTGCGCTTTCCCAAGGCGCACTGACAGACGCCGGTCTTCCGGGCCATGATCAGAGGTATGGACCAGCACCTCCCCAGCACCGAGGCCGCCGTCACCGTCCTCCGGGCCATCGCCGCGGAGTACGGCCGTGAGATCGAGGTCAGCCATGACATCGGCGCTGACCAGACCTCCCGCCGCAGCGCCGCGGGCATCGGCGTCATCGCCGACCCGGACGGTTCGCTGCCGCACGAGGCGTTCCTCGAGTTCGGCGGGCTGCCCCGGCTGAGCGTGCGGCTCTATCCGGACGACGACGCGCTGATCACCGTGGAGGGCGTCGAATGCCCCGACATCCCGCGCGACGACGTGCCCGCGTTCCTGCGCTCCGTCTTCGACGGCCTCGCCTACGTCAAGGGGCGGCGCTTCCCGCCCGGCTACTTCCTGATCGTGCCGTTGCCCGGTGACCGCACGCACAAGGAGTTCATGGCGATGATCCACCTCACTCCGTGGTTGAGCAGCCGCGTGCGGTGACTGTTTCACGTGAAACACCGGGACTTCAGAGGCAAGCCCGGGCGTCCGCATACCCTCGGTGCATGAGTCTGCGCCTGAGCACCGTGATCCTGCCGTACCGCCGCTGGCACGACGGCGGCCGTTCGACCTGGATGCGGGCCGAGCAACTCGGCTTCCACTCCGCCTACACCTACGACCATCTGTCCTGGCGCAGCTTCCGGGACGGACCGTGGTTCGGGGCTGTCCCGACGCTCACCGCCGCCGCGGCCGTGACCGAGCGGATGCGCCTGGGCACCCTGGTGACCTCGCCGAACTTCCGGCACCCGGTGAACCTCGCCAAGGAGCTGATCTCCCTCGACGACATCTCCGGCGGCCGGGTCACGCTGGGTATCGGCGCGGGCGGCACCGGCTTCGACGCCACCGCGCTGGGCCAGGAGCCCTGGACGCCGCGTGAGCGTGCCGACCGGTTCGCCGAGTTCGTGCCGCTGCTCGACCGGCTGCTGACCGAGGACTCGGTGTCGTACGAGGGCGACTACTACTCGGCGCACGAGGCGCGCAACATCCCCGGCTGTGTGCAGCGCCCCCGGCTGCCGTTCGCGGTGGCCGCCACCGGCCCGCGCGGACTGAAGCTCGCCGCGCGGTACGGGCAGGCGTGGGTGACCACGGGTGACCCCAGGCTGTTCGAGAACGGCACGCCGGAGCAGTCGGTCCAGGCCATCCGCGGGCAGGCGGAGAAGCTGGCCGACGCCTGCGCCGCCATCGGCCGGGACGTGTCCGAACTGGACAAGATCCTGCTCACCGGGTTCACCCCGGACCGGGGCCGCCCGCTCCGGTCCCTCGACGCGTTCGTGGACTTCGCCGGGCGCCACAAGGAGCTGGGCTTCACCGAGCTGGTGGTCCACTGGCCGATCCCGGACTCCGACTTCGCCGCCGAGGAGAAGGTGTTCGAGCAGATCGCGATGGAGGCCCCGGCGCAGCTGCGCTGAGCGGACCTTCCCCCACCTACACAGGGCCTCATTTACTCACATGTGCGGACTCCCGCACGGCCGTGCGGGCATATGCGGGACAATGGCCGGGTGACCTCAGCGACTCGACAGCCCGAGACCCAGGCCTCCGCCGTGCCGCCGCGGCTGATCGCGACCGACCTCGACGGCACCCTGCTGCGCGACGACAAGTCGGTGTCCCCACGGACGGTCGCCGCGCTGGCCGCCGCCGAGGAGGCGGGCATCGAGGTCTTCTTCGTGACCGGCCGCCCGGCCCGCTGGATGGACGTCGTCAGTGACCATGTCCACGGCCACGGCCTCGCCATCTGCGGCAACGGCGCCGCCGTGGTCGACCTGCACGGCGGCCCCGGCACCCACCGGTTCGTGAAGGTCCGCGAGCTGGCAAGGGAGAACGCGCTGGAGGCCGTACGACTGCTGCGTGAGGCGGCGCCGGGCACGGTGTACGCCGTCGAGCAGACGTACGGCTTCCACCAGGAGCCGGACTATCCCAGGATGCACCTGGAGGTCCCGGACACCCTGGAACCGGCCGAACGGCTGCTCGCACCGGGCGCCGCCCATGCCGACGAACCGGTGCTCAAGATCCTCGCCTTCCATCCCGACCTGGACCCCGACGGCTTCCTCACCCTCGCCCGGCTCGCCATCGGCGACCGCGCGACCGTCACCCGGTCCAGCCCCAGCGCCCTGCTGGAGATCAGCGGCCCCGGCGTCTCCAAGGCCAGCACCCTCGCCCTGTGCTGCGCCGAGCGCGGCATCTCGCACGAGGAGGTCGTCGCCTTCGGGGACATGCCGAACGACGTCGAGATGCTCACCTGGGCCGGGCAGTCGTACGCCATGGGCAACGCACACCCGGACGTGATCGCGGCGGCGTCGGGACGTACGGTCGCCAACAACGACGACGGCGTGGCCGTGGTCATCGAACGGATGGTGGCGCGGCGGAGGTAGTGGCCGTTGGGTCACAGCTCCACTCCCCGCGCCGCCAGCCAGGCCACCGGGTCCACGCCCGAGCCCAGTTCCGGGGTGACCCGCACCTCGAAGTGCAGGTGCGGTCCCGTGGAGTTGCCGGTCGAGCCCGACTGGCCGATCCACTGCCCCGTCCGCACCCGCTCCCCCTGGTCGACGGCGGCGGCGGCGAGATGGGCGTACTGCGTGTAGTAGCCGCCCGGATGCTGGACCAGGACCTGCATGCCGAAGGCGCCCCCGCACGTCACCTTCGCCACCCTGCCCTCGCCGACCGCCCGCACCGGCGTGCCGATCGGCACCGCGAAGTCCTGTCCGGTGTGCCGGTTCGCCCAGCGCGAGCCGCCGCTGCCGAACCCGGCGGACATCTCGTAGGTCTCCACCGGCGCGACCCACGCGCGCGTGAAGCTCGGTTCGGGCTGGTCGAGCCGGACCGCGCCCCGGCAGGAACCCGCGGCGGCCGAGACGTCGGCCTGCCCCTGCAACCGCTCCCGGGCCTCCTCCAGTTTCCGCTGCAGGGCGCCCTTCATGTCGGCGAGTTCGGCATTGCGCCGGTCCAGCCGCTCCCACTCCGCCCTGGCCTCCGCCTCGTCGGCGGCCAGCCGGGCCTCCGCCCGACGGCTCTTGCCGATCGCGTTGTTGACGGCGAGATCGGCCTGCCACACGGCGTGCTGACCGCGCATCAACTCCTCCGGACTGTCCGCCAGGAGCATCCGCGCCGCGACCGGCAGCCCACCGCCGGTGCGGTACTGGGCGCGTGCGATCCGGCCCAGGTCCTCGTGCAGGACCGAGATCTCCCGCCGCTGCCGGTCCAGCAGCCCCTCCAGTTCCCGGGCCCGCTCCCGCTGCGCCTCGGCCTCCCGCCGCCCCGCCTCGTACTGCTGGGTGGCCACCGCCGCCTCCTCGTACAGCCGTGCCACCTCGGCGCTGATCCCGGAGCCACTGACGCCGTCCGCGCCGCCCGAGGCGCCGGAGGGCCGGGACACGAACACGACGAGCGCGCACAGCAGCACCGGTACGAGCAGCGGTCGGCGGCGAGGTGAGCGCATGTGAGCGATCGTGGCCCCGCGAGGCGCCCCGGGTCTCGTTCAAGTCGTACGCCCGGGGGACGGCCGGTCCCGGATGGCCCAGTCGTACGACCGAACGCCACGGGCGCGCCGTCATCCCACGCCGACCAACAGCTCCGACTCCGCCTCCCGCGCCGCCATCTCCCGCAGCGGCCCCTCGACGGCGGCCAGCTCCGCGTACGTACCGCGCTGCACCACCCGTCCGCCGTCCAGCACGATCACCTCGTCCACGGCCTCGAGACCGGCCAGCCGATGGGTGATGAGCAGCGTCGTACGGCCCTCCGTGGCCGCCAGCAGATCCGTCGTCAGCGCGTCGGCGGTCGGCAGGTCGAGATGCTCCGCGGGCTCGTCGAGGACGAGCACGGGGAAGTCGGCGAGCAGCGCCCTGGCCAGCGCCAGCCGCTGCCGCTGCCCCCCGGACAGCCGCGCCCCGTGCTCGCCCACCAGCGTGTCCAGGCCGTCCGGCAGACCGTCGGCCCAGTCCAGCAGCCGGGCCCGCGCGAGCGCGTCGCGCAGCTCAGCCTCGCTCGCGCCCTTCTTCGCCAGCAGCAGGTTCTCGCGCACCGAGCTGTCGAACAGGTGCGCGTCCTGCGCGCACAGCCCGACCAGCCGCCGTACGTCATCGCCGTCGAGGCCGTACGCGTCCACACCGCCCAGCGTGTACGAACCCGCGCGAGCGTCCAGGAACCGCAGCAGCACCTGCGCCAGCGTCGACTTGCCCGACCCGGACGGTCCGACCACCGCGACCCGGCGCCCTTGCGTCAGCCGCAGGTCGGCCCCGGCGAGCGCGTCCCGGTCCTGCCCGGCGTGCCGGGCGGTCAGGTCCCGGAGCACGAGCGGGAACGGCGACACGGGCGCCTGCCGAGGCTGTTCCGGCTCCCGCACCGGCTCGGGGGCGTCCAGCACCTCGTACACGCGCTCGGCGCTCTTGCGCACGCGCTGCCGGAACTGCACCGCGAGCGGCATCCCGAGGACACCCTCGAAGGCGGCCAGCGGGGTGAGGACCACGACGGCCATCGCCACACCGGTCAGCCGCCCGTCCGCGACCGCCCGCGCACCGACCAGGGCAGCGGCGGCGACGGTCAGACCGCAGATCAGGGCGGTGAGCCCGGCGCCCAGCGCGGTGGCGGTGGCCGTGCGGGAGGTGATCCGGGTCAGCCTGCCGTCGGCCTGCCGTACCTCGGCGCCGCGCGCGGGCAGCGCACCGGCGACGGTCAGTTCGGCGGTGCCGGTGAGCAGATCGGTCACCCGGGTCGCCAGCACCCCGCGGGCGGGCGCCAGCCTGCGCTCGGCGCGCCGTGCCACGGCGCCGGTGAGGAGCGGGACACCGACACCGGCCGCCAGCAGCCCGGCCGCCAGTACCGCACCGGCCTCGGGCAGCAGCCACGCCGTGAAGCCGACGGTGGCGGCCGACACCAGCGCCGCGGCCCCGGCGGGCAGCAGCCAGCGCAGCCAGTAGTCCTGGAGCGCGTCCACATCGGCGACGAGCCGCGAGAGCAGATCGCCCCGGCGGGTACGACGCAGTCCGGCGGGCGCCAGCCGTTCCAGCCGCCGGTACACGGCCACCCGGGTGTCGGCCAGCATCCGCAGCACGGCGTCGTGCGACACCAGCCGCTCGGCGTACCGGAACACCGCCCGCCCGATGCCGAAGGCACGGGTCGCCGTCACCGCCATCATCAGATAGAGCACGGGCGGCTGCTGCGAGGCCCGCGAGATCAGATAGCCGGAGACCGCCATCAGCCCGACGGCGCTGGCCAGCGCGAGGCTGGCGAGCAGCAGCGCGAGGGCGAGCCGTCCGTGCCGGGCCCGGGACATCGCGCGGACGCGGGCGAGCACACCGGCGGTGCGCTCGGTCTCCATGGCCTCCTCGGCCGGGTCGCCGGTCGGCTCCGCCTCGATCGGGAGGGCCTCGGGCGCCGTTTCCCGGTCGGTGGGCGCCGGGGATGCACCCGTTCCGGTCGGCGCTGTGGCCGGTCCGATGGGCGCCGTCACCTCCGTCAGCCGGACCACGCGGTCCGCGACCTCGAGCAGCGCGGGCCGGTGCACCACCAGCAGTACGGTCCGCCCGGCCGCGAGTCGCCGTACCGCCGCCACGACCTCCGCCTCGGTCGCCCCGTCCAGCGCGGCCGTCGGCTCGTCGAGAAGCAGTACGGGCCGGTCGGCGAGGAACGCCCGGGCCAGCGCCAGCCGCTGCCGCTGCCCGGCGGACAGCCCGGTGCCGTCCTCACCGAGCACGGTTTCGACGCCCTGCGGCAGCGCGTCCACGAACTCCAGCGCCCCCGCGTCCGCGAGGGCCCGTCGTACGGCGTCGTCGGCCGCGTCGGGCCGGGCCAGCCGTACGTTCTCGGCGATCGTCCCGGCGTACAGGTGGGGCCGCTGCGGCACCCAGGCGATGCGCGAGCGCCACTGCTCCAGGTCGAGGTCGGCGAGGTCGGTGCCGCCGACGCGCACCTGTCCGCCGGTCGGGGGCACAAAGCCCAGGAGTACGTTCAGCAACGTGGACTTCCCCGCGCCGCTGGGGCCGACGAGGGCCACCGTCTCGCCGGGCGCCACGGTGAACGACGCCCCGGAGACCGCGTCGGTGGTCCGTCCGGGGTAGCGGACGGTCACCTGCTCGAAGGCGAGTTGCCCGCCCGGCACCGGGCGGCTCCCCGATTCCGGGACCGGGGTCTCCAGCACCGAGAAGATCTCCTCGGCGGCCGAGAGGCCCTCCGCCGCCGCGTGGTACTGCGCGCCCACCTGCCGCAGCGGCAGATACGCCTCGGGCGCCAGGATCAGGACGACCAGGCCGGTGTAGAGGTCCATCTCGCCGTGGACGAGCCCCATGCCGATGGTGACCGCCACCAGTGCGACCGAGATGGTGGCGAGCAGTTCCAGGGCGAAGGACGACAGGAAGGCGATCCGCAGGGTCCGCATCGTCGCCTGCCGGTACTCACCGGTGATGCGCTTGATCGACTCGGCCTGGGCCTTCGCCCGCCCGAACACCTTCAGGGTCGGCAGTCCGGCCACCACGTCCAGGAAGTGCCCGGACAGCCGGGACAGCAGCCGCCACTGGCGGTCCGTACGGGACTGGGTGGCCCAGCCGATCAGCGCCATGAAGAGGGGGATGAGGGGCAGGGTCACCACGATGATCGCGGCGGACACCCAGTCCTCGGTGACGATCCGCGCCAGCACCGCCACGGGCACCACCACCGCGAGCCCCAACTGCGGCAGATAGCGCGAGAAGTAGTCGTCGAGGGCGTCGACACCCCGGGTGGCGAGTGCCACCAGCGATCCGGTCCGCTGTCCGCTCAGCCAGCCGGGGCCGAGCCGTACGGCCCGCTCCAGCAGCCGCCCGCGCAGCTCGGACTTCACCGCCGCGCTCGCCCGGTGCGCGGCGAGTTCGGTGAGCCAGGCCACCAGGCCCCGGCCACCGGCGACGGCGGCCAGGAGCAACAGGGGAGTGCGGAGTTCGGCGACCGACATCCCGTGCTGGAACGCGCCGACCACCGTCTCGGCGATGAGCATCGCCTGAGCGATGACGAGCACCGCTCCCACCACGCCCAGGCCGACCACGGCCATCAGGAACAGCCGGGTGGCGCGGGCGTGGTGCAGCAGACGCGGATCGATTGGTTTCACGTGAAACACACCTCAGTGGGTGACTTCGGATGCGATGTGCTGTGTTTCGGGTGACTCGGGTGCGATGTGCTGGGTGCCGATCCGCTTGCGGAACACCCAGTACGTCCACGACTGGTAGAGCAGGACCACCGGAGTGGCGATGCCCGCGCACCAGGTCATGATCTTCAGGGTGTAGGCGCTAGAGGAGGCGTTGGTGACGGTGAGGCTCCACTCCTCGTTCAGCGAGGACGGCATCACGTTCGGGAAGAGCGTGAGGAAGAGCATCGCGACCGCGGCCACGATGGTCAGCCCCGAGAACATGAACGCCCATCCCTCGCGCCCGGCCCGGGTCGCACCCAGCGCCGCCACCAGCGCCACCACGGCCACGACCAGCGCCGCCAGCGAGGCCGCGTCACCGTTGTCGGCCTGGGTCCAGACCAGGAACACCAGCGCCAGGGCGGCGGTCACGACCCCGACCTGAAGCGCCAGCTTCCGCGCCCGCTCCCGGATGTCGCCGACGGTCTTCAGCCCGACGAACACGGTCCCGTGGAAGGTGAACAGCGTCAGCGTCACCAGGCCGCCCAGCAGCGCGTACGGGTTGAGCAGATCCCAGAAGTCGCCCACGTACTCCAGGTCCCGGTCGATCTTCACGCCGCGCACGATGTTGCCGAAGGCGACACCCCACAGGAACGCGGGGATCAGCGAGGTCCAGAAGATCGCTGTCTCCCAGTTGCGCTGCCAGTGCTCCTCGGTGCGCTTGGCCCGGTACTCGAAGGCGACACCACGGACGATCAGACAGACCAGGATGACCAGCAGCGGCAGATAGAAGCCGGAGAAGAGGGTGGCGTACCACTCGGGGAAGGCCGCGAAGGTGGCGCCACCGGCGGTGAGCAGCCAGACCTCGTTGCCGTCCCAGACGGGCCCGATCGTGTTGATCAGCACCCGCTTCTCGGCCCGGTCGCGGGCCAGCAGCCGGGTGAGGACGCCGACTCCGAAGTCAAAGCCCTCCAGGAAGAAGTAGCCGATCCACAGGACGGCGATCAGGACGAACCAGACGTCGTGCAGTTCCATGACTGTGCAGCTCCCTCGGCCTAGTACGAGAAGGCCATCGGCTTGTCGGCGTCACGGACGTCGCCGCCGATCTTCGTGGGCGGGTTGAGGTCGGCCTCCGTGAGCTGGGGCGGTCCGGCCTTGACGTACTTCACCAGCAGCTTGACCTCGATCACGGCGAGGATCGCGTAGAGCGCGGTGAAGACGATCATCGAGGTGAGGACCTCGGCCTGGGAGACACCGGGGGAGACCGCGTCGCGGGTCTGGAACAGCCCGTAGACGACCCAGGGCTGACGGCCCATCTCGGTGAAGATCCAGCCCCAGGAGTTGGCGATCAGCGGGAAGGCCATCGTCCACAGGGCCAGCAGCCAGTACAGCCGGGTGAGCCGGGAGCCGAGCGGCTTCTTCAGCAGCACCAGATGCGGCACCTCGTCGTCCCCGGTCCGCATCGCGGCGGGCAGCAGGAACTTCTTCCGCGTGAGCCACAGCCCCAGCATCCCGAGGGTCAGGGACGCCATGCCGAAGCCGATCATCCAGCGGAAGCCCCAGTAGGCGACGGGGACGATGGGCTTGTAGTCACCGGGGCCGAACTGCTCCTGAAGGGCCTCGTTGGTGTCGTTGATGCCCGGCACATAGGTGTCGAAGTCGTTGTGCGCCAGGAAGGACAGCAGTCCGGGTATCTCCAGGGCGACCTTGTTGTGCCCCTCGTCGACATCGCCGTAGGCGAAGATCGAGAAGGGCGCCGGGCCCTCGCCGTCCCACAGCGCCTCGGCCGCGGCCATCTTCATCGGCTGCTGCTCGTACATGATCTTGCCAAGGTGGTCGCCGCTGACCGCGGTGAGCAGACCGCCGAGGGTCAGGGTGACCAGGCCCAGGCGGAGCGAGGTGCGCATCACCGGTATGTGCTTCTTGCGCAGCAGGTGGAAGGCCGCGATGCCCACCATGAAGGCGCCGCCGGTGAGGAAGGCCGCCGAGAGGGTGTGGAAGACCTGGGCGATGGTGGTGTTCTGGGTGAGGACCAGCCAGAAGTCGGTGAGTTCGGCGCGGCCCTTCTCCTCGTTGAACCGGAAGCCGACGGGGTGCTGCATCCAGGAGTTGGCCGCCAGGATGAAGTACGCCGACAGCACCGTGCCGATGGACACCATCCACATGCAGGCGGCGTGGATCTTCTTGGGCAGCTTGTCCCAGCCGAAGATCCACAGACCGATGAAGGTGGACTCGAAGAAGAAGGCGAGAAGCGCCTCGAAGGCGAGGGGAGCACCGAAGACATCACCGACGAACCGTGAGTAGTCGGACCAGTTCATGCCGAACTGGAACTCCTGCACGATGCCGGTGACGACACCCATCGCGATATTGATCAGAAAAAGCTTTCCCCAGAACTTGGTCGCCTGGAGGTACTTCTCCTTGCCCGTGCGCACCCACGCGGTCTCCAGTCCTGCCGTGAGGGCGGCGAGGGAGATCGTCAGTGGAACGAACAGGAAGTGGTAGACGGTGGTGATACCGAACTGCCATCGCGCCAGTGTCTCCGGCGCCAAAGCCAATTCCACGTCGTCACTCTCCTTACCTCGCCGTGGGAACCGCGGCGACTTGCCCCTTTTGTCACGCACACCGACGGAGCAACCGGGACACGCTTGTGAACGCGTTCACATTCACAAGCAATTATGACGCATGGCCGTTCGACCGCTGAGAGGCGGGGGGTACTCAAGCCGAGCCGACGGTCCCGGGCGGGTGTGGCCTGTCCGGCCCATGACAGGACGAAGGGCTCGCGGGGCGACGTGATGCCGCCGCGCGAGCCCGGTGCCAAACGTGTGCTGGAGAGCGCTCGTGCCCTGCAGCTCCTTGCGGAAAGCCCTACAGCTCTGCGCGGAAAGCGCTTCAGCTCTGCGCAGAAAGCCCTACATCTCTGCGCGAAAAGCCCTACATCTCTTTGCGGAACCCTTCCGTCACCTTCAGGAAGATGTCGTTCGCCTCGGCCTCGCCGATCGTCACCCGCACCCCTTCACCCGGGAACGGCCGCACCACCACGCCCGCCTGCTCGCACGCCGCCGCGAAGGCCGTCGTACGCTCCCCCAGCCGCAGCCACACGAAGTTGGCCTGCGTCTCGGGCACCGTCCAGCCCTGCGCGCGCAGCCCTTCGGTCACACGGTTGCGCTCGCACACCACCAAGCCGACCCGGCCGAGCAGCTCGTCCTCGGCCCGCAGCGAGGCGATCGCCGCCTCCTGCGCCAGCGCGGTCACCCCGAACGGCACCGCCGTCTTCCGCAGCGCCGCCGCGACGGGCTCATGGGCGATGGCGAAGCCGACCCGCAGTCCGGCGAGGCCGTACGCCTTGGAGAAGGTCCGCAGCACACAGACGTTGGGCCGGTCGCGGTACAGCTCGACACCGTCCGGCACCTCGGGATCACGGATGAACTCGCGGTACGCCTCGTCCAGCACCACCAGCACATCACCGGGCACCCGGTCCAGGAAGCGCTCCAGCTCGGCCCGTCGTACGACGGTGCTGGTGGGGTTGTTCGGGTTGCAGACGAAAACCAGCCGGGTGCGGTCGGTGATCGCGTCCGCCATGGCGTCCAGGTCGTGCACATCACCCGGCGTCAGCGGCACCTGCACGGAGGTGGCGCCACTGATCTGCGTGATGATCGGGTACGCCTCGAAGGAGCGCCAGGCGTAGATCACCTCGTCGCCCGGGCCGGAGGTCGCCTGGATCAGCTGCTGGGCGACACCGACCGAACCGGTGCCGGTGGCCAGATGCGAGACGGGCACACCGAACCGATCCGACAGCTCGTCCATCAGCGCCGTGCAGAACATGTCCGGGTAGCGGTTGAAGGAGGCCGCCGCCGCGGTCACGCTCTCCAGCACGCCGGGCAGCGGCGGATACGGGTTCTCGTTGGAGGACAGCTTGTAGGCCACGGGCCCGTCGGCGCCGGCCGCCGCGGGCCTGCCCGGCTTGTAGCTGGGAATACCCTCCAGCTGGGCGCGCAGCTTGGGGCTCGTCTCGCTCACCGCAGTCCTCCTCGCGACCACCGGCGACGCCTGACACCGCCGGCTTCCAATACTCCTCACCTTATGAGGATTCGGCGCCACTGCGTACAGGTCGGAGCCGACCTCGCCCGCCCCGCGGGGCCGCGCCGGGGTGAGGTCCGCATGAAGGTGCATGAAGGCGTACGAACCGGGGGGCGCGCCCTGCATATATCTATGCGCCGGTGGCTCACGCCGTGGCGCGCATCACCCGTGAAGGTGAGTTGAGACCTCTTCGAAACATCGACTGCTTGGCAGGCCGGTACGCGCCGACAAGTCACCTCCTGCTGTGAAGTGGCCGAACTCCCTCGCTTTCCAAGGGGATTGAGCCACAACGACCATGCAGAAACGTGCCTGTCAACGGGTGCATATGCGTCCGCACTACCCCACCTCATGAGCCCTACTATCGGCTCGCCATGACAGCAGCAGGGAAGCACCAGGTGAGCCGCGCGGAAACCTCACGTCGAGGCAGCCGGCCGGGCCGGGCGGGCATCAGAGACGTGGCCGCCGCCGCCGGAGTCTCCATCACGACCGTCTCCGACGCCCTCAACGGCAAGGGCCGGCTCCCGGACGCCACCCGCCGCCATGTCCGCGAGGTCGCCGACCGGCTGGGGTACCGTCCCTCGGCCGCCGCCCGCACACTCCGTACCGGCAAGTCCGGTCTGATCGGCCTGACCGTGACGACGTACGGGGATGAACCTTTCACCTTCACCGAGTTCGCGTACTTCGCCGAAATGGCACGCGCCGCCACCTCCGCCGCGCTCGCCCGTGGCTACGCGCTCGTCATCCTCCCCGCGACCTCACGCCACGACGTGTGGTCGAACGTCGCCCTGGACGGCACGGTCGTCATCGACCCCTCCGACCAGGACCCGGTGGTCAGCGAACTGGTCCGGCAGGGTTTACCGGTCGTCTCCGACGGCCGCCCGGCCGGGGCGCTCCCGGTCACGGCCTGGGTCGACAACGACCACGAGGCGGCCGTACTCGGCATCCTCGACCACCTGGCCGACGCGGGCGCCCGTCGCATCGGCCTGCTGACCGGCACGACCACCGACACCTACACCCACCTGTCCACCACGGCCTACCTGCGCTGGTGCGAACGCGTCGGCCAGGACCCGGTCTACGAGGCCTACCCCGCCCATGACCCGTGCGCGGGCGCCGTGGCCGCCGACCGGCTGCTCGCCCGCCCGGACCGGCCCGACGCCGTCTACGGCCTGTTCGACCCGAACGGCACCGATCTGCTCGCCGCCGCCCGTCGTTACGGCCTGCGCGTACCGGACGACCTGCTTCTGGTCTGTTGCAGCGAGTCCACCGTCTACGCCAACACCGAACCGCCCATCACCACGCTCTCCCTGAAGCCCCGCCGGATCGGCACGGCCGTGGTGCAGCTCCTCATCGACGCCATCGAGGGCGTCGAGTCGGACCAGCCGGTGGAGCAGGTGATACCGACGGAGCTGATCGTGCGGACGTCGTCCCAGCGACGGCCGTCCCGTACGACCGTCAGTCCGCCGCGGTCGCCTGAGAAGGGGGAGTAGGGGGCTGTCGGCCGAGGGTAGGAGCGGGGTCTGTCGCGGGCTGGGGACCTGACCCGTCGGCCCCGTCAAGGCGTACGACCGGGTCGGGCGCCGGACGTGTTCGCGCCGCGTGTCACATCCACCACTGTCGCCCCTCCCTCCTCCGGGTGGCCCATGAGTGGCCACCCGCCCGGAGAAAGTCCAGGCCAATCGGGGCGAAAGCCGCGTTGAACTGGACTCTTGCTCCGATTCACCACCCCTGGGTCATCACATGGCACGATCCGCATTCCTATGATGGGCCCACGACACCGCGGGCCGCTGCGACCAGGCAGTCCGAAGCGGTGCAGCTGCGGCGCGATGGTGGAGGGGTCGATGACTCAGGGGGCCGGTCAGGGACCCGAGGTGGAGCGGACGGCGACACTGCGGGACTTCCGAGTGCCCGCGTACGTCCACCAGACCGGTCCGTACCCCCAGGGTGCCCACCCCGACGAGGCCGCGGCCGGTCCCGTCACCGAGCCGGTGAACTACCCGGCCGAGTACACGCCCACCCAGCGCGACCTGCCCGTCATCAACCGGGGTGACACGCTTCAGGTGACCGTCGACCCCGCGCCCGCCCCGGCCGCGCCGCCCGGCGCCGGGCCGGGCCCCCTGTATGTCGTCGGGGACGTGCACGGCTATCTCGACGAGCTGCTGGCGGCCCTGCGGGAGAAGGGCCTGATCGACGCCGCCGGACAGTGGTGCGCGGGCACCGCCCGGCTGTGGTTCCTCGGCGACTTCACCGACCGCGGCCCGGACGGCATCGGCGTGATCGACCTCGTGATGCGGCTGTCCGCCGAGGCCGCCGCCGCGGGCGGCTACTGCAAGGCCCTGATGGGCAACCACGAGCTGCTGCTGATCGGCGCCAAGCGGTTCGGCGACACCCCCGTCAACTCCGGCGCGGGCACCGCCACCTTCCAGGCGGCCTGGCTGCTCAACGGCGGCCAGAAGACCGACATGGACCGCCTCCAGGACCACCATCTGCAGTGGATGGCCCGCCTCGACGCGGTCGAGGAGGTCGAAGGCCATCTGCTCGTCCACTCCGACACCACCGCCTATCTCGACTACGGCCGCTCCATCGAGGAAGTCAACGACACCGTCCGCGAGACCCTCACCCGCAATGACGCGGACGAGGTCTGGGACCTCTTCCGCAAGTTCACCAAGCGGTTCTCCTTCCGCGACGAGGGCGGCGCCGACGCCGTGCGCTCCCTGCTCGATACGTACGGCGGCACCCGGATCGTTCACGGCCACAGCCCCATTCCCTATCTGCTCGGCGAAGTCGGCTCCGAGGACGGCGAGGACAACGGCGGTCCCGTGGTCGAAGGGCCGCATGTCTACGCAGACGGCCTGGCCATCGCCATGGACGGCGGGGTGACCATGGCCGGAAAGCTACTGGTCCAGCAACTTCCGCTGGATATGTGAGCATTCCTCGGGCAGGCACCCCCGACGGAGGACGACCGGAGACCGCGCAGGCCGCACCAGGCCAGGGCCCAATTTCTGCAAACCCCCTGTCACCGCGCGCCGTCACCGCTCTACCATCGGCTTATCCGTAGCAGGCTCCCCTCCGTTTCTGCCCGACGGCTCGTCAGCGTGCGAGCCCCAAGCCCTACGGAGCATCGGGGGATGCACATGAACAGCGTTCCGCAGCACCTGCTCAGTGAGGACCGCCAGGACTACGAGCGGATCCTCGATGAGGCGCTGCGCTCCGCACCACACCGCCCGGAACTGGCCGCTGTCGGACAGCGGCTCAACCCCGAACAACTGCGCACCATGGCACTGGGCGCTTCCGCGCTCATCACGGCGGCCGCGGCCACCGAGTACCAGCACTATGTGAAGGTCCGAGAGGAGCTGCGCCAACCGGCGCCGCCCAGCTCGTCATCCGTACGCGAATCCGGCTCCCCGGAACCGGGTCACGGCGCGATGGGTCTCGCCGCCACCATGGGGGAGGTCGCCGAGACCGCCGGAGCGGGGGCTGTCGCCGTCATCGCGGTCCTGGCCCCCGTACTCGCCGGAACCGCCGCGGCGATCTTCCTGCTCGTCGGTTACGTCCTGAAGATGCTGGACCCCGGACCGGAGATCGCCCAGTCCATGGTCACCACCGGCTGGGTGTTCGGCGCCGTCACCGCGGTCGCGATCCTGGTCGCCGCCGTCGGACTGCTCCTCACCGCCCTGCGCAACCGGCCCGCCCTCGAGGCGGGACCGTACGCGGAACTGAACGAGGAGGTCGCCCAGGCCAGGGAAGCCTGGCACGAGGCCCTGCTGGAACGCGGCATCGTCCCCTTCCTGCGGGAGGCCCTCATCGAGCCCGACCCGGCCGTGCACCGCACTACCCGGTCGGCCTCGGCCGGTCGCATGCCCCACCTGGGCTACGACCGGCCCGGTTTCACCAGCCCCAGTGACGGCCGGGGCTCCCGCCCCAGCTACACCAGCCCGGACTACACCAGCCCCGACTTCGGCGGCCCGGAGCACAAGCCGGAGTAGTCCACGCACCTGAACGGCAGCGCCCTGAGCGGCAGCCGCGCTCCCCCGCAGCGAACGGCGGGGAGAGCACGGCGCCGTGCGCCTCGCGCCGTCAGTCCGCGAGGGGCGGATACACCCGGTTCCCCGCGGCGACGAACTCCTTCGACTTCTCGGCCATGCCCTGCTCGATCTCCGTCTGTGTCCCGCCGTGCTCGTGGCGGATGTCCTGGGAGATCTTCATCGACGACAGCAGTACTCCGGAGATGGCTGTGTTCATTCTCTCGTGCTGCCCGGCCCACGGTAGTTGAGCGATTGCCTTCCAACCTGACCGATCTTGACTCGGCCTCCTGTCCGGTGTGGAGAATCGTTCTCGGGGGTGGTCAGCGATGCGGACGCGGGTGATCAGACGGCCCGTGTATGCGTGGCTGCCCGTGACCGGCGCGATCGTTAGCTATGCCCTCGCCTCTGTGGTCATGGGGCCACTGGACGAAGAACCACCAGCGGCAGTACTGCTCGGTGGCATGGCGATCTTCCTCTGGGCGCTCGGGTGGGACTCCGCGATCCGCATCACCGCCGACCGCGTGGCCGTCACCAACTTCCTCCTGACCTCGACCGTTGTCTGGAACGATGTCGCGCAGGTGACGGTCGACGATGGTTTGACCATCACCCTGAACGATGGGCGCACCCTCGGCTCGGTCGCCTTCGGCAGTTCGCTCTTGGGGGCGTTCACCGGATACCGGACCCACCAAAGAGCCTTTCGGCTGCTTGCGGAGGCGCACCTCACGGCGTCCCAGGCCCACCACGGCGAGAGCGACAGCCCGGTCCGGGTCGACGTGACGTTCGAGTGGAGACGACTCCTGCGTGCCCTGGTGGCGGTTTACGGCCCACTCCTCATCATCTGGGCACTGTCGAGGTGAGCGCACGGCGCTGCCCTGCGATGCGGGACAGCGCCTGACCGCACATCAATCCGCGAGTGGCAGGTACACCCTGTTCCCGCTGGCCGCGAACTCCTTCGACTTCTGGAGCATCCCCTCCGCGATCTCCTCCTGAGAGGCCCCCTCGGCCGCCGCACCACCGAACCGCTCTGTGATGCTTTGGCTGATCTTCATCGAGCAGAACTTGGGCCCGCACATCGAGCAGAAGTGCGCCGTCTTGGCGGGCTCGGCCGGGAGGGTCTCGTCGTGGAACTCGCGTGCCGTGTCCGGGTCGAGGGCCAGGTTGAACTGGTCCTCCCACCGGAACTCGAACCGGGCGTCGGACAGCGCGTCATCCCACTCCTGTGCACCTGGGTGCCCCTTGGCGAGGTCGGCTGCGTGGGCGGCGATCTTGTAGGTGATGACGCCGGTCTTGACGTCGTCACGGTTGGGTAGGCCCAGGTGTTCCTTGGGCGTGACATAGCAGAGCATGGCCGTGCCCCACCAGGCGATCATCGCGGCACCGATGCCGGAGGTGATGTGGTCGTACGCAGGCGCGACGTCCGTCGTCAGCGGGCCGAGCGTATAGAACGGAGCTTCATCACAGATCTCCTGCTGAAGGTCGATGTTCTCCTTGATCTTGTGCATCGGGACATGGCCCGGGCCCTCGATCATGGTCTGTACGTTGAAACGCTTGGCGATCGTGTTGAGTTCCCCGAGCGTCCGCAACTCCGCGAACTGCGCCTCGTCGTTGGCGTCCGCGATGGAGCCCGGCCGCAGGCCGTCACCGAGGGAGTAGGTGACGTCGTAGGCGGCGAGGATCTCGCAGAGTTCCTCGAAGTTCTCGTACAGGAAGCTCTCCTTGTGGTGCGCCAGGCACCAGGCGGCCATGATCGAGCCGCCGCGGGAGACGATGCCGGTCTTGCGGTTCGCCGTCAGCGGGACGTAGGGCAGCCGCACGCCCGCGTGGACCGTCATGTAGTCCACGCCCTGCTCGGCCTGTTCGATGACCGTGTCCTTGTAGATCTCCCAGGTCAGTTCCTCGGCCCGGCCGTCGACCTTCTCCAGGGCCTGGTAGAGCGGCACCGTGCCGATGGGAACGGGGGAGTTGCGCAGCACCCACTCGCGGGTGGTGTGGATGTTGCGGCCGGTGGACAGGTCCATGACCGTGTCGGCGCCCCAGCGGGTCGCCCAGGTCATCTTCTCGACCTCCTCCTCGATGGAGGAGGTCACCGCCGAGTTGCCGATGTTGGCGTTGACCTTCACCAGGAACCGCTTGCCGATGATCATCGGCTCGATCTCGGGGTGGTTGACGTTCGCGGGCAGCACGGCCCGGCCCGCCGCGATCTCCTCACGGACCACCTCGGCGGAGACGTTCTCGCGGAGGGCCACGTACTCCATCTCCGGCGTGATCTCGCCCCGGCGGGCATACGCGAGCTGAGTGACCGCGTTCCCGTCGCGGCCACGGCGCGGCTGCCGCGGTCGGCCGGGGAAGACCGCGTCGAGATTGCGCAGACCGCCGCGCGGCGAGGTGTGCTTGATGCCGTCGTCCTCGGGACGGACCGGGCGACCCGCGTACTCCTCGGTGTCGCCGCGGGCGATGATCCAGTTCTCCCGCAGCGGCGGCAGGCCCCTGCGGACGTCGGTGTCGACCAGTGGATCGGTGTACGGGCCCGATGTGTCGTACAACGTCACTGATTGCCCGTTGGTGAGATGCACCTGACGGACCGGCACCTGTATGTCAGGGCGGGAGCCCCCGACATACGCCTTGTGCCAGCCGATGGACTTCCCGGCCTCGGCAGGCTCCGTGTCGCTGGAGAGCTGCTTGGAGGCAGGCGTGCGTACGTCCTTGTTGGCCATGAGACCTACTCCCTACGCCGGCATTACCCGGTAACAGGTTCGGCGGTCGACGCAGCGGTTTCCGTCCATGGATGCTTCGTGTGAAACATCACTCGCCTCGAGTTGATGTTTCATGTGAAACATCGCTGGGACGGAGGTCAGCGCCCTCTCAGCCCGGTGCTCCGAGCTCCCGCGTGTACAAAGGTGACTCCACGCTAGCGTCAATTCGGGCGCGGTGAACAGAGGGCCCCTGCCGTTCTTGCGATGATCGGTCGGTGACCACGACGCATCATCCTCCGTTCCCGCCGCCCGAACCACCTCGCGGATCCGGTCCCGGCACCGGCCCTGGAACCGGCAACGGGCCTGGTCAGGCGGGCGGTTCGGCGCGGCCCGGCGCGACTGCTCGCGGCGGGCCCGGAGCCGGTGGCGGGGCCGGACACGGACCCGGGTTCGGCGGCGCGGGCGGTCACGGGCCCGGAGGTGGGCACGGGGCGCCCGGGGGCCATGGGGCCGGGGGTGCGGCTGGTGGCAATGGCGGGCTCGGATCCGGAGGACATGGCGGCCATGGTGGCCAGGGCGGCCAGGGCGGCCAGGGCGGCGGGCCTGGTGGGTACGGCGGCGACGGAGCGGGAGGGCAAGGAAGCCACGGGGGCCAGGGCGGTCACGGCGGTCACGGCGGTCACGGCGGTCACGGCGGTCACGGCAACGGTGGTGGGCACGGCAGCCGCGGAGACGGTGGTGGGCACGGCGGCCACGGAGACGGTGGTGAACACGGCGGCGGTGGGCACGGGCACTCGCACAGTCATGGCCCCGCCGCCCCCGTCTCCAAGCACCTGCGCAAGGTGATCGCGGCCGTCCTCATCCCGTTCGCCGCCGCGGTCGTGGTCGGGCTCGCCGTGTTGTGGCCCGGCGGCGCCCCGCCGCACGAGCGCACCGGGGTCGGCTTCGACCGGCAGACCCAGCAGGCCACGGTCACCAAGGTCGAGAGCGTGAGCTGTTCCTCGGTGAACGGCTCGGCTCCCCCGCCGACTGGCGACACCTCCACCGCCGAGGGGTCCTCCGCGCAGCAACAGGCGCAGGGCACCTGCAAGAGGGCGACGATCCGGATCGACACCGGCAAGGACAGCGGCCGGACGTTCACCGAGATCGTGCAGCCGGACCAGTCACGGCAGTTGCACGAGGGCCAGGAGGTCGTCGTCGCCTACGAGCCCTCGGCGCCGGAGGACCTGCAGTACTCGGTGACCGACGTGAACCGCAGGCTTCCCCTGGCCATGCTCGCCGGGATCTTCGCGGTCGTCGTCGTGGTCGTCGGGCGGCTGCGGGGTGTCATGTCGCTGATCGCGCTGGCCACCAGCTTCCTGGTGCTGAACTTCTTCATCCTGCCCGCGATCCTCCAGGGCTCGAACCCGCTGCTCGTGGCGGTCATCGGGTCGAGCGCCATCATGCTGATGGCGCTGTATCTGTGCCACGGGCTGTCGGCGCGTACGTCCGTGGCGGTGCTCGGCACCCTGATCTCGCTGCTGCTGATCGGCGTCCTCGGCTCGCTGTTCATCGACTGGGCCGCGCTCACCGGCAACACCGATGACAACACCGGTCTGATCCACGGCCTGTATCCGGAGATCGACATGAGCGGTCTGCTGCTCGCCGGTGTCATCATCGGGTCGCTCGGTGTCCTGGACGATGTGACGGTCACCCAGACGTCGGCGGTCTGGGAGCTGCACGAGGCGAATCCGACGATGGGCTGGCGAGGCCTGTACCGCGCGGGCATCCGGATCGGCCGCGACCACATCGCGTCCGTGGTCAACACACTCGTCCTCGCCTACGCCGGTGCCGCGCTGCCGTTGCTGCTCCTCTTCTCGATCGCGCAGAGCAGCGTGGGCACGGTCGCCAACAGCGAGCTGGTCGCGGAGGAGATCGTGCGCACGCTGGTGGGCTCGATCGGCCTGGTGGCGTCGGTACCGGTCACCACGGCCCTGGCGGCCCTGGTGGTCGCGGCCGACCGTTCGGGTCCAGGGCCGGTCCCGGAAGCCGTACCGGCCGGGAACCGCCCGGCTCCGGTGCTCGGCGGCAGGGGACGCCGTCGGAAGCGCTGACGCGGGCGGAAGGGGGGACGTGGGCCAGGCGCACCATGCCGCCCGCCCCTGAAGAAGCGTTTCTACGTCCCCGTCAGGCGAAGCGTTACGCCACCTGCCTGGCGTAACGCTTCACCCCGCTCCCTGGTCCGCCAGGATGCGGTCCAGCGCCTCGTCGAGATGCGCGTCGAAGTCTCCGAGCGCACCCTCCTGGCCCAACGGGACCAGTTTGTCGGTGCGGTCGAGGAAGGCCACCAGAGGTGCCGACGACGACCGGAACAGGGCGTGGTCGGCGCCCACCTGGAGTCGGATCAGTACCTCCCCCAGCGCCTCGGGTTCGACCGGCGTGACCCGCACATCGCCCTCGCCGCACGGCCGACCGACCCCGTCGATCAGCAGCTCCCGCCCGAACGCCCAGGTCACCGGCGCGTCACCGGGCAAGTGAAAGGTCAGCCGCACGGCATAGGGATCACAGGTCTCATAGCTCAGCTCCACCGGGATGCGGAAAGAGAGCTCCTCGGAGACGAGAAAGCTCATCATGACCTCTGCCTGAACCGCCTGTACGGACTCGCGCATCGCCTACCCCGTCATTTGCCGTCGACTGGCCGGGAAAGTACCCCTGACACTGGCTGCATCTTGCTGAACGTACACACCAGATCACAAGGAGTGAGTTTTCAGATACTGATAGAGATCGCAAGCGAGCCGAGCAGCTGCCCGATCTCGTCCTGCAACCGCCGGACAGCGGGCAGCAGCCGGTCGGTCTGATGGGCCGGGAGGGAGATCGCCATCGTCGCGGCAGTGGCACCCATGGTGATCGGAATCGCCGCGCACACCGTCCCGAGCGCGTACTCCTGCCGCTCGATCACCGGTTCCATTCGCCGCGTCCGCTCCAGCCGTCGTAGCAGGCTGTGGCTGTCGGGGACCGTGTACGGGGTGATTGACTCCACGGGGTAGCGGCCGAGGTGATCGCGGCGCGAGTCCTCGTCCAGCTGGGACAGCAGACACTGCCCGATGGCGTGTGCGTGCCCGGTCTCCCGGAAGTCGGCCCACTCCTCCACCGCCGGGGTGCCCGGGGACTCGGAGACGCACATGACCTCGATCTCGCCGTCGCGGTAGAGCGCGTAGTAGATGGGGACACCGATGGAATCCCGCCAATGTGCGAGCGCCTCGATGACGGTGCTGCGACGTTTCTGCTGTGCTCCGCTGCTGCTCAGCCGCTCGGCCGCCGCACCGAGGAAGAACAGCCCCTTCTCCCGGCGCAGATAGCCCTCGTGGGCGAGCGTGCGCAGTAGGTGGTACGTCGTGGGAAGGGCGATGCCGGTCTCGCGGGCCAGTTGCTTGGCGGGCGCGCCGTGCTCGTGTCCGGCGACGCACTCCAGGAGACGCATGGCGCGCTGTACGGAGCTGATGAGCGTGGTGGCGTTCGACGGCGCAGGCTCCTGCGCGGAGGACGGCGCGGGCGGCTGTGCGGAGGACCGCGTGGGCGGCTGTGCGGAGGAGCATCTCGGGGCTACGGCCGCGGCGGGCGCCGTCCGTTGCCGAGGGCTGGACGGGGCTCCGGACGGGGAGGGCTGCTCAGGGGGTCTGACGCGCAGTCCCGGGGTGGGGGCCGCGGTCAGGAGGGATGTGGGGGGTGCGTGGGCTTCTGTGTGGGCTGGGGCGGGTGCGGTGTCAACCGTGGCCAAGGGTCACTCCCGAAGCGGGAAAGGGCTGCCCGTGCGGGAAGACACGGGAGGGGGTGTGCGCCGCGCGCGGGGTCCTTCCCCGCGTGTGAGTTCTGGACTCTAACCGCCCGCTACCGCTCACAGGCCTCCTGCGCGGGAAACTTCCCCCTCGCGAGGGAACCCGCGCCACCCGTCACCGGTCACCCTGTCCACGCCGCCGCCACCAGCCGCCCTTCGGGGCTCCTCGGTGGCCGGGCGCCGCACCTCTCATGGGTCGCCCGGCCCGCTCACCAGTCGCCGCGTGACGAGGAGCTGGAGGTGAACTTCCGTACGACGTAGATGAGTCCACCGACCAGGGCCACGAAGACCAGCACCTTGAACAGCAGGCCGATCACAAAGCCGATGACGCTGGCTATCAGGCCGCCGAACACGACCAGGGCGATGACCGGCACCGCGATCCACTTCACCCACCACGGAAGTCCCGCGAAGATCTCTCGCATTGCCCTCGTCCTGTCTCTCCGCCCGTCGCAGTTGCCGGGGCCTGGTGACGGCCGGCACTTTCGTTGCCGACCCTTTTCTTGTCCTGCCTCGATGCTAGGACGCCAGGGGGCCCGAGCGGGGGCCTCGCACCCCTTGTCCTCCCCTGACCGATCCCCTAGGGAACCCGGAGGCCGCGGCTCATCCCTCGGGCGGTGAGAACACCACCAGGACCCTCAGGTCCTCGCTGATGTGGTGGAACTTGTGGGCCACTCCGGCCGGGACGTAGACGACGCTGCCGCGCGCCACCTGCGTGGTCTCCATGCCGACAGTGATCGCGGCACGGCCGCTGACGACGAAGTACACCTCGTCCTGGTTGTGCGGCTGCTGCGGGTCCTGGGCGCCCGCGTCCAGCGCGTACAGGCCGACGGACATGTTCCGCTCCCGCAGGAACTGAAGGTACGCACCGTCGTTGGCGGCGCGCTCCGCCTCCAGTTCGTCAAGCCGGAAAGCCTTCATTGTTTTCGTCGCCCTCACACCCGTGCTCGTAGCCGATCTCGTCTGCCACGATCAGACACATGATGAATTTCCTAGTCAAGACGATCGCCAACGCGGCTGCCCTGGCAGTCGCCGTGTGGCTGGTCGGCGACATCACACTGACCGGTGACAGCACCGGCAAGAAGATCGGCACCCTGCTTCTGGTCGCACTGATCTTCGGACTCGTCAACTTCCTGGTCAAGCCCGTCGTGAAGCTGTTGAGCCTGCCGCTGCTCATCCTGACGCTGGGCCTGTTCACGCTGGTCGTCAACGCACTGATGCTGCTGCTGACCTCATGGCTGGCCGACAAGCTCGACCTCAGCTTCCATGTGGAGGGCTTCTGGACCGCCGTCCTGGGCGGCCTGATCATTTCGATCGTCTCCTGGGCGCTGAACGTCGTCCTGCCTGACGGAGACTGAGGGCATGACCTACCGCGTCTGTTTCGTCTGCACCGGCAACATCTGCCGCTCCCCGATGGCCGAGTCCGTCTTTCGCGCGCGCGTGACGGAGGCCGGGCTCGACGACGTGATCGAGGCCGACAGCGCCGGGACGGGCGGCTGGCACGAGGGAGAGGGCGCCGATCCGCGCACGGTGGCCGTACTGGAGGAGCACGGCTACGCCGCGGAGCACACCGCACGCCAGTTTCACGCGTCCTGGTTCGCCCGTCTCGACCTCGTCATCGCCCTCGACTCCGGCCATCTGCGGGCCCTGCGCCGCCTCGCCCCCACCGAGCAGGACGCGGCCAAGGTGCGGCTGCTGCGTTCGTACGACCCCACCGCGGACACCGGCGACCTCGACGTACCGGACCCTTACTACGGGGGCAGGGAGGGCTTCGAGGAGTGCCTTGAGATGGTGGAGACGGCGAGCACGGGGCTGCTCGCCGCGGTACGCGAGCAAGTGGAGGGACGCGCGGCATGAGTGAGTCGAACAGCGGTACGGGGCAGCGCGACGACGGTGCACGCGCGCGTGCCGGTCATTCCGGGGCGGCATCGAGCGGTGACGGCACTCGCGCGGTGCGGGCCGGGCTGCCGGAGCCGGTGAAGTACGAGCCGACCCTGCCCGGACCGGTGTTCGCCGCGCACTTCCATCTGCCGGGCGATCCGACGGGCCCGTACACCTACGGCCGTGACGAGAACCCGACCTGGACCCGTCTCGAACAGGCGATCGGCGAGCTGGAGGCGCCGGGCGCGGACGGCGTCGAGACGCTGGTGTTCGCCTCCGGCATGGCCGCCATCTCCTCCGTCCTCTTCTCGCAGCTGCGCGCCGGGGACGCGGTCGTGCTGCCCGACGACGGCTATCAGGCACTGCCGCTGGTGCGCACACAGCTGGAGGCGTACGGCATCGAGGTGCGCACCGCGCCGACCGGCGGCGACGCCCAGCTCAACGTTCTCGACGGCGCCCGGTTGCTGTGGATCGAGACGCCGTCGAACCCCGGCCTCGATGTGTGCGACGTGCGACGGCTGGTCGAGGCGGCACACGCGCGTGGGGCCCTGGTCGCGGTCGACAACACGCTCGCGACGCCGCTCGGGCAGCGCCCGCTGGACCTCGGCGCCGACTTCTCCGTGGCCAGCGGCACCAAGCAGCTGACCGGGCACGGGGACATCCTTCTGGGGTACGTCGCCGGGCGCGACAGCGAGGCCATGGCCGCCGTACGCCGCTGGCGCAAGATCGTCGGGGCGATTCCCGGTCCCATGGAGGCGTGGCTCGCACACCGGTCGATCGCCACCCTCCAGCTGCGCGTGGACCGGCAGAACACCACCGCGCTCGCCGTCGCCGAGGCGCTGCGCGACTGGCCCGAGCCTCTCGCCGTGCGCTATCCGGGGCTGCCGAACGACCCCTCGCACAAGATCGCCTCGCAGCAGATGCTGCGCTACGGCTGCGTGGTGTCCTTCGCGCTGCCCACGCGCGCGCGTGCGGACCGTTTCCTCGAGGCGCTGCGGCTCGTGGACGACGCGACGAGCTTCGGTGGGGTGCGGTCCACGGCCGAGCGACGCGGTCGCTGGGGCGGGGACGCGGTGCCGGAGGGCTTCATCCGGCTGTCGGTGGGCGCCGAGGACCCCGAGGACCTGGTGGCCGATGTGCTGCGGGCGCTGGAGGAGTCGGCGAAGTGACCTCTGCCCCGACGACCGCAGGAGCGCCGGGTACGTAGAACGGACGGTCCGAGCCTCCCCCCTCGTGGCTCGGACCGCCCTCGGTTCCGCGCGCGAAGAACCGCGCGAACAAGGCTAGTTGACTCTGTGTCAGTGTCCAATCACAGTAGCGGCAGAGACCTATCGACTTATTTATAGTTGGGCCCTGCCCGGAGGACTGATCAGCTGAACAGGGCAGGGAGAAGGGGATGGCCCGCCATGGATCTGGCCTTACTGCGCACGTTCGTCACCGTGCACCGGGCCGGTTCCTTCACCCGCGCCGCCGCTCTGCTGGGCCTGTCCCAGCCCGCCGTCACCGCACAGATTCGCACTCTGGAACGACAACTCGGCCGCCCGCTGTTCCTACGACAGGCGCGGGGCGTCACCCCGACAATGATCGGCGACGAACTCGCCCACAAGGCGGCACCGCATCTCGACGCCCTGGTGGAGATCGCCGAGACCGGGCTCGATGACGACTCCTCCTTACGCACCCTGCATCTCGCCGGGCCACCGGAGTTCACCGCCGAGCGCGCGCTGCCCGCGCTCGTGGAGCTGACCGGTGACGACGGGCAGGGGTTCGCGCTGCGCGCGTCGTTCGGCAACGCGGAGGAGGCTCTGGAGGGGCTGTCCGCCGGACACCATGATCTGGCCATCAGTACGGCCCAGCCACGCGGCGCCCTGCTCACCGCGACCGCGCTCTGCGACGAGGAGCACGTCCTGGTCGCCGCCCCCCGCTGGCACAAGGAGATCGGCCCGGGAACGCTGCGCGGCAAGGGCGCGCTCGCCCTGGAGAACGTGCCCGTCGTCGAGGTGCATGAGTCGCTCCCCTTCGTCTCCCGTTACTGGGCCTCCGTCTTCGACTGCCGCCCCTCCGCCTCCGGGACCGTCATCGTGCCCGACCTGCGCGCCGTGCTCGCCTGCGCGAGCGCGGGCGCCGGGCTCGCGGTGCTGCCGCGGTATCTCTGCGCGTCCGCTCTCGAACGCGGTGATGTGGTCGCCCTCCATGAGCCCCCGGTGCCCCCGCTGCGCACGTATTTCCTGGTGGTGCGTACCGGGACGCTGGCCATGCCGCACATCGCGCGAGCCCATGAGTGGCTTCAGCGGGCCGCCACCGCCTGGGACTGACCAAGCTGCCGAGAAGCTCCCCGGAGTACTCGCTCCCTGAGCCCGCCCGGTGATCTTTCGCGATGTTTCACGTGGAACCAAGCGGGCCACATTTCTTCCATGACCGTCCGACCCGTGGTCAAGCGCACCGCCCGCGCCGTTCTGCTGGACGGTGGCGACCTGATCCTGATCAAGCGCACCAAGCCCGGTGTGGATCCCTACTGGGTCACTCCCGGTGGCGGAGTCGAACCGGGGGACACCACCGTCGTCGACGCCCTGCACCGCGAGGTGTACGAGGAACTCGGCGCCAAGATCACCGATGTCGTGCCCTGTTTCGTGGACACCGTCGAGCACATCGGCGAGGACGCCAGTGCGACCGGTGTAAAAGTGCAGCACTTCTTCGTCTGCCGACTGGAGTCCATGGACCCGGCCCTGCGCCACGGCCCCGAAGTGGACGAACCCGCGGGCGAGTACGAGATCGTACGAGTGCCGTTCACCCGCGTCGGAATCGCCTCCGTCCATCTCGTACCGCTGTCGCTACGGCACTACCTCGACGGCAATATTGAGGGCGTACGGGCGATGCACGCCCCCGACCTGGGCTGACACGCGAGGCGGGGGCATCAGCCAGCGGGTTCCTCGAGCGCGTCGTGGCGTATCCGCTCGGTCGGGACTCCGGCTGCCCTCAGGGCGTGCACACCGCTGCGGATCATGCCGGGCGGCCCGGAGAGATAGGCGTCGTACTCGTTCCAGGGGCCGAAGCCACGGAGGGCATCGGGGAGCTGGGCGCGCGCCCGCTGGTCGACGACCGCGCGGACCGCGAGCCAGGGGTGCGCCCGCTGGAGCCGGAGCATCGTGTCGATGTCGTACAGGTCATCGTCGGTGCGGGCGCCGTAGAACACCTCGACCGGTCGGCGCCTGCCATGTTCGGCGACATCCTCGACCAACGCCTTGATGGGGGCTATGCCGGTGCCACCGCCAAGGCAGAGCAGGCCGCTGCTGGTGGTGTGGTCCACGGTCATCGATCCGGTGGCTGGACCGAGGCGGATGATGTCGCCCGGACGGGCGCGGTGCACCAGGGCGTTGGAGACCCAGCCCGCGGGGACCGCCTTCACATGGAAGGTCAGCAGTCCGTCGGAGCGGGGCGCCGAGGCGAAGGAGTAGTGCCGCCATATGCGCGGCCACCAGGGGGTCTCCACACTGGTGTACTGCCCGGCCAGGAAGGGATAGGGCTGGTCGGGGCGGACGGTGACGACCGCCACGTCCGGCGTCCTGAGGTCGTGTGAGACGACTTCCGCGTACCACCAGGGCGGGGTCCGCACGGCGTCGGCCGCCGCGGCGTCGATCATCACCTGCGAGATCGTCGTGTACGCGCGGATCCAGGCGGCCTCCGTCTGCTCGTCCCAGACGGAGGCCGCGTAGCGGCTCAGCGCACCGATGAGACACTCGCCGACCACCGGATAGTGCTCGGGTCGGGTGCCGTACTTGCGGTGGCCCCGGCCCAGGTTCTGCAGGTAGCTCACGAGGGTGTCGGGGTGGTCGATGTGCTCGGCGGCAGTGAGCAGCGCCCTGAAGAGGCGGTCCCGCTGGGCGTCCATCGCGGCCGGGAACAGAGGGCGTAAGCCGGGGGCGCGTACGAAAAGCAGCGCGTAGAAGTAGGAGGTGACCTCGTCGGCCACTGGGGCTATCTCGTCCATGGTCCGGCGGACGAGGACGGCGTCCGGGGAGGGCTCGCGCGAGGTGAACCAGCCGCCCCCGCCGGAAGCGCCGTCGTCCGCCGACATGGTGGTCGGAGCGTCCATGGTCTGCCTCGCCTCGAAACGCGGCCGCATTCGGTCCATTCCCCTGGAACCGGAGTCGACCATACCGGCCACCGCCAGGCACACAAGTCACACCTTCCCCACGCGGTGATTGACCGAGGAGCGAACCATCAATTCCCCCCATTACCGGGCGCGTCATACCGATTCACGGGCATCTCACAGTTCCGGCCCACGACGGCCGGATGCCCGTCGTTCGCTGATGTTTCACGTGAAACACCTCGTACCTGCGCGAACGCTGTGTGCCCGGGTTCCGCACGGCCAAAAGCCCGTACCTCTCTTCCGAAACAGGTGGACGCCAACGGCATACGTTGACAGCCTGACCTGCGTGCCTACTCCTCCCCTCGCCGCTCTCCCCATCCGCCGACTGACGCTGCGCGATCTCCCCGCCTGCGCCGACTTGTCCGAGGACCGGGGGTGGCCGCGCGAGGAACACAAGTGGGGATTTCTCCTCACGGCCGGGAAGGGATATGGCATCGACGACCCCGACGGCGGCCTTGTCAGCGCATGTGTCGTCACGGAGTACGGGGTGCCGGACCGGCCCGACCTGGGTGCCATCGGCATGGTTCTGGTCGCCGAGCGCCATGCCCGCCAGGGCATCGGCCGCAGGCTCATGCGCCATGTCATCTCATCGATGAGTACGACTCCCCTGACGCTGCACGCGACGCCGCACGGCCGCCCGCTCTACGAGGAACTCGGCTTCAAGACCGTCGGCCGGGCGGAAATGGTGCGCGGACGCTTCACGGCCGGTGGGCCGGAGCCCGCGGTCGCCACGCGCCCCGCCACCGCCGAGGACCTCCCGGCGATTCTGCGGCTGGACACCCAGGCCTTCGGCCCGGATCGCACGCACATCATCACCCGGCTGCCCGCCTTCGCCGACCGGGTGCGGGTCGCCGTGGAGAACGGCGAGATCATCGGATACGCGGCCGCCTGGCCCAACATGGACACCCATGTGGTGGGCCCGCTGATCGCCCGGGACACCGAGACGGCGAAGGCGCTCATCGCCTCCCTCGCCGCCCACACCGACCGCCCTCTGCGCACCGACATCGATGTGCGGCACGAGGAGCTGCTGGCCTGGGTCAAGGAGCGCGGTCTGGTATCCGTCGCCTTCAACGCGGTCATGACCTACGGGACCGCGGAACTGCCCGGGGACTGGAGTCGGCGCTTCGCTCCACTGACGGTGGCCGCGGGCTGAACCGGGAAACGGGAACGCCGGTCCCCGCATCGGGAACCGGCGTTGCTCCGTGCTCGCGAGCCGCCGTCAGGCCAGCGCCTCGACAGCGGCCGTGGCGAAGACGTGATCCTGCTCGGGCGCCCCGCCGCCGACTCCGAGGGCGCCGACCAGACGACCGTCACGGTGGACGGGGATACCTCCCGCGATGAACAGCAGCGGCCGGTCGAGGGCGGTAGGCAGGGTGTGGAAGGGCCCGTCCGGCTTGACCGCGTCGACCAGTTCGGCGGTGGGGGCGTTGAGCTGCAGCGCGGTGTAGGCCTTGCGGGTGCTGGTCTCTCCGGAGATCAGCACGGCTCGGTCGTCGCGGCGGAAGGCGAGCAGATGACCACCGGCGTCCAGGACGGTCACGCTGACCGTGACGCCCGCGGCCTCGGCGGCGCGGTGGGCCGCGGTGACGAGGGTCTCGGCGTCCTGGGTGGTCAGCGGGGTGACGGTGGTGGTGCTCATGGGGGTGATCTCCTTGCGGGTGCTGAGCGTGACGTACAGGGGTGGCTCGGTTGCGGGGACGGCCCTGGCCCCGCGTGTGTCAGGGGGCGGTGCGGTGTCCGGCTGTCAGTGAGGAGCCGGAGTCCGCTGCTCGGCGGGAACGCCAGCCGCTACGACGGTGCTGGGGGCACTGTCACGGCGCTCCAGGGCGGCCGACAGGACCGCGAGGCCCAGGGCGGCGGCGGCCAGCAGCGCGCCCACCCAGTTGGGGGCGGTGTAGCCGAGACCGCCTGCGATCACCAGGCCGCCGAGCCAGGCGGCCAGGGCGTTGCCGAGGTTGAACGCGCCGATGTTCATGGCGGAGGCCAGCGTCGGGGCGCCGTGCGCCTGGTCCAGGACGCGCTTCTGGAGCGGCGGGACGGTGGCGAAGCCCAGCGCGCCCACCAGCACGATGGTGACGGCCGCGAGGATCTTGTTGTGCGCGGTGAGGGTGAACAGCGCGAGGACGACGGCGAGGCCGCCCAGAGAGACGTAGAGCATGGGCATCAGGGCGCGGTCGGCGAAGCTGCCGCCGATCAGGTTGCCGCCCACCATGCCGAGTCCGAAGAGGACCAGCAGCCAGGTGACGGAGCCCTCGGCGAATCCGGTGACGTCGGTCATCATCGGCGCGATGTAGGTGATGGCCGCGAAGACACCGCCGAAGCCGAGCACGGTCATCGCCATGGCGAGCAGCACCTGGACGTTCTTGAAGGCGGCCACCTCGTGACGCAGCCGTACGCCCTCCGGCTTGGGCAGGTCCGGGACGAGCCGGGCGATACCGAACAGGCCGAGCACACCGAGTCCGGCGACGATGCCGAAGGTGACGCGCCAGCCGACGGACTGTCCGACGAGCGTGCCGAGCGGGACACCGACGACGTTGGCGACGGTCAGTCCGGTGAACATCATGGCGATGGCACCGGCCTTCTTGTCCGGGGCGACCAGCTCGGCCGCCACGACCGAGCCGATGCCGAAGAAGGCTCCATGGGCGAGTGAGGCGACCACGCGGCCGATCAGCATGACCGCGAAGGCCGGGGCCAGGGCGGAGAGCAGATTGCCGACGATGAACAGGCCCATCAGCAGCATCAGCATCCGCTTGCGGGAGACCTTGGTGCCGAGCACGGTCATCAGCGGGGCGCCGAACATCACGCCGAGGGCGTATCCGGTGACCAGGAAACCAGCCGTGGGGATGGAGACTCCGAAGTCGCCCGCGACCTCGGGCAGCAAGCCCATGATCACGAACTCGGTCGTGCCGATGCCGAAGGCCCCGATCGCGAGGGCCAGGAGCGCGAGAGGCATGGAAGGGTACCTTCCCAAGTGATTGCAGGAGCGCTTTACGTGCGACCACAATACTTGCAGACGCGGGCTATATGCAACGGCGGGCTATTGCGGCACTGCCCTATCCTTGAACCCAGCCGCTCCGGGACGGAGGAACACGCCAATGACAGCGACGGACCCCGCGCTCACCGCCCTCGCCCAGGGCTGGTGCGCCCTCTCCCTGCTCCACGGCAGGATCGAGGCACACATCGAACGCGCCCTGCAGAGCCACCACACCCTCAGCGTGCGCGAGTACTCCCTGCTCGACGTCCTCAGCCGACAGCACGACGGCGACGGCGGCCATCTCCAGATGAAGCAGGTCGCCGACGCGGTGGTCCTGAGCCAGAGCGCCACCACCCGGCTCGTCACCCGCCTCGAGGACCGCGGCCTCCTGGAGCGCTACCTCTGCCCCACCGACCGCCGCGGCATCTACACCAACGTCACCGAGGCCGGGCTGAAGCTGCTGAACGAGGCACGGCCCACCAATGACGCCGCCCTGCGCGAAGCACTCGACGAGGCCGCCAGGAATCCCGAGTTGGCCCCGCTGGTGAGGGTCGTGGAGTCGTTGAACGTGCCCGCCTAGGGTGCGGGCATGGGAGATCTTGAAATACGAGCCGCAGTCGCCGACGATCTGCCCGCGATCGTCGGCATGCTCGCCGACGACCCACTGGGCGCCCAGCGCGAGTCCCCGGGCGATCTGGCCCCCTACCGAGCCGCCCTGGAACGCCTCAGCGCCGACCCGAACCAGCACCTGGTCGTCGCCGTCCGCGAGGACCGCGTCGTCGGCACACTCCAGCTCACCGTCATTCCAGGGCTGTCACGGCGTGGTGCCACCAGGTCGATCATCGAAGCCGTCCGCGTCCACCCCGACGCGCGCGGCGGCGGCCTGGGCACCCAGCTCATCGAGTGGGCCATCGCCGAATCCCGGCGACAGAACTGCCAGTTGGTGCAACTGACCTCAGACAACACACGCACCGACGCCCACCGCTTCTATGAGCGGCTCGGGTTCCAGGCCTCGCACACCGGCTTCAAGCTCCCGCTCTGAGGGCAGGCAGCGCCCTGCCCTCAGTCAAGAGCCCCCTGTTTCACGTGAAACAGGGCGCAGGGCGGCACGGACGGCCAAGCGCTAGCCGACTCCCCGCCAGCCGTCGGGGTCCACTCCGCCCGGCACCGACGCCCCCTCGTCATAGGGCTGACGGGTGAACACAAAGGACCCCAGGTCAAGGTGGCTCACGCTCCCGTCCACCCGCCGTACGGCCTGCAGCAGCTCACCGGCGTAGTAGCCCTCCAGCCCCGTCCAGGTGCCATCGTCGTTCGCCCGGAACCGCGAGCGGCGACCGTTGCCGGACAGCGGCTCCAGCGAGATCAGTCCATCGGCGGTCACCCGCAGACCGAAGGCGTACGTCCCCCAGTACCACTGCCCCGCCAACTCCAGCGTGGTCGGCTCAACCTCCCGCAGCGGTCGCCATGGCTCCGGGATCCGCGGCTCGGCCTCGGCGACGATCCGTACGAGATCGGCGCCCACCGCCGACACCACCGGTCCAGAAGTGCAGTTCGTCAGCACCACCGCCGCCACATCATCCGCCGCGGCAATGGTGAGGCTGGCCAGGAACCCCGGCAGCGAACCCGAGTGCCCCACCAACAGCCGCCCGTCACGGTGCTGGATCTGCAGACCGAGCCCGTAGGAGACACCGTCCGCCACATCCGCCGCTTCGCCGGGCGCGGCCGGTGCACGCATCTCCCGTACGGTCTCCGCGCTCAGCACCCGGTCGTCGCCCTGCATCAGGAAGACGGCGAAGCGCGCCAGGTCGGCCGTGGTCGACCAGAGTTGCCCGGCCGCCGCCATCCGCCCCAAGTCCTCGGTTGGCTCGGGCAACAGCGCGTCCGCCCAGGGATGCACCGCCCAACCGCCCGCCGCGGGAGCCTGCGGCCGTACGCTCGTACGCCTCAGCTCCAGGGGTTCAAGCACCTCCCGCTGAAGCACCTCCTCCCAGGAGGCGCCCCGCACCTTCTCAACCAGCGCGCCCAGCAACGTGTAGCCGGGGTTCGAGTAGTGGAACCTACGGCCCACCGGATGCAGGAAGGGACGCTTTCCGAGCACATCGGCAAGCTCTGGACGCAGGGACCCGGGCGTCCGCTCCCACCACGGCCCGGGCGACTCGGCCGCGAGCCCACTGCTGTGGGCGAGCAACTCGGCGATCGTGGCCTCACCCACACCGGTGCCCGGCAGATGCTTCTCCAGCGGATCACCGAGATCCAGCAGGCCCTCGTCTCTCAACCGCAGCACCAGGACAGCGGTGAAGGTCTTGGTGATCGACCCGATCCGGTACTGCACACGCTCATCCGGACCATGTCCGTCCACCGAGGTCCGCGCCCCGTGCCAGACCGCCCGCCCATCCCGGACGACGGTCGCCACCAGCGACGGCGCACGCCCTTCCGCCTGGGCCACGGCAATCCGGTGCAGCAACGCCCGCCGGGTCCCCGGAAGCAAGTCCTCTTCAGAAGTCGTCATGCGCTCAGTCCACCCTGCGGGAAAGCACACGTCGAGCGCATTTGCGCGGGGCGAGGCTCGTCCGCCGCTCCTCAGTCGAGGCAGAACTCGTTGCCCTCGATGTCCAGCATCGGAATGCACGCGTCCTCGCCGTCGTACAGCGTTCGCACATGTACCGCACCGAGCGGGACCAGCCGCGCGCACTCGGCCTCAAGCGCGGCAAGCCGCTCCTCGCCGACGAGCCCGGTGCCGACCCGCACATCGAGATGCACCCGGTTCTTGGCCGCCTTCCCTTCGGGAACACGCTGGAAGTACAGCCGCGGGCCTACCCCCGAGGGATCCACACAGGCGAACCATGAATCCCGCTGTTCGGGCGGCAGAGAGCGCTGGTAATCGTCCCAGGTGTCAAACCCCTTCGGTGGCGGCGGCACGACGTACCCCAACACCTCGCACCAGAAGCGGGCGAGGCGCTCAGGTTCCGCGCAGTCGAAGGTGACTTGGACTTTCTTGATCGATGTCATCGGGCCACCATATGGGCGCCTGTGTTCGGTAGTGCTGACCCAGCTCCTTGGGCCCGTAGAGGGCGGCGTCCGCTCCTGTCATCAGGGCCCAGTAGCCGTCTCCGTATGACCAGTGCCACCACTCCGTGGGGTAGTGGACCAGGCCCACAGCGGTGAGCGCCGTCCCCAGGATGTCCCGATGGGAGCGGGCCTGGCCGCTGATGTTGTCGGCCTGCGTACACCAGGCGCCCGCGCTCTCCTCGGGAGTCGCGTCCATGTGGGTGCCCATGTCGAGTTCACGGCCGTCGGCGTCTGCGAGCGTCAAGTCAACCGCCGCGCCTGCGCTGCGGGGTGCGGTCTCCGGCTGAGACACGTAACGGATGGCCACCGAGTGGACCTGCTCAACCGACCAGTCCGGGTGGTCGGCCCGCAGTTGGTCCTCGTATGCGTCGAAATAGTGACGCTGCAGGGACGGCGGGCGATACCCCACCACAGCGGATCAGGTCTGTGCCATGTCCACGAACCGCGAGTAGTGGCCCTGGAAGGCGACCGTGATCGTCGCCGTGGGGCCGTTTCGGTGCTTGGCCACGATCAGGTCCGCCTCACCGGCACGGGGGGACTCCTTCTCGTAGGCATCCTCGCGGTGCAGCAGGATGACCATGTCGGCGTCCTGTTCGATGGAGCCCGACTCACGCAGGTCGGAGACCATCGGCTTCTTGTCCGTGCGCTGTTCGGGACCACGGTTCAGCTGGGAGAGCGCGATGACCGGCAGCTCCAGCTCCTTGGCGAGCAGCTTGAGGTTTCGGGACATGTCCGAGACCTCCTGCTGGCGGCTCTCGGCGCGCTTGGAGCCGCCCGACTGCATCAGCTGGAGGTAGTCGATGACCACCAGGCGAAGGTCGTTGCGCTGCTTCAGCCGACGGCACTTGGCCCGGATCTCCATCATCGACAGGTTCGGTGAGTCGTCGATGTAGAGCGGTGCCGCAGAGACATCGGGCATCCGGCGCGCGAGGCGCGTCCAGTCCTCGTCGGTCATGGTGCCGGAGCGCATATGGTGCAGGGCGACCCGGGCCTCCGCCGACAGCAGACGCATCGCGATCTCGTTGCGCCCCATCTCCAGCGAGAAGATGACGCTCGGCAGGTTGTTCTTGATGGATGCCGCCCGGGCGAAGTCCAGCGCAAGCGTCGACTTGCCCATCGCGGGACGCGCGGCGATGACGATCATCTGGCCGGGGTGCAGACCGTTGGTGAGCGAGTCGAAGTCGGTGAACCCGGTGGGCACGCCCGTCATCTCACCGCTGCGCGAGCCGATCGCCTCGATCTCGTCGAGCGCGCCCTCCATGATGTCGCCGAGCGGCAGATAGTCCTCGCTGGTGCGCTGCTCGGTGACCGCGTAGATCTCCGCCTGGGCACGGTTGACGATCTCGTCGACGTCGTCGTCGGCCGCGTATCCCATTTGGGTGATCCGGGTCCCGGCCTCCACCAACCGGCGCAGGACCGCGCGCTCGTGCACGATCTCCGCGTAGTACTCGGCGTTCGCCGCGGTCGGCACCGTCTGGACCAGCGAGTGCAGATAGGCCGCCCCGCCGACCTTGTTGATCTCGCCGCGCTTGGTCAGCTCGGCGGCGATGGTGATCGGGTCGGCCGGTTCCCCACGGGCGTAGACGTCGAGGATCGACTGGTAGATCGTCTCGTGCGAGGGCTTGTAGAAGTC
This sequence comes from Streptomyces sp. NPDC057877, assembly GCF_042796855.1. Taxonomy (NCBI): domain Bacteria; kingdom Bacillati; phylum Actinomycetota; class Actinomycetes; order Kitasatosporales; family Streptomycetaceae; genus Streptomyces; species Streptomyces sp. NPDC057877. The sequence continues at coordinate 578,602 of NZ_JBHVMS010000003.1, read as the reverse complement.
ATGGCCCTTGAGGATCTCCACGACGTCCGCGATGGCGTCCTTGGACAGGAGCATGCCACCGAGGACGGACTGCTCGGCGTTGAGGTCCTGCGGCGGCACCCGCTCGAAGGACGAACCACCGCCGTCCCATCCATTGCCGTCCGGCCCACGGTCGTGCTGCTCGTCCCGGCCCCGTCCCCCGTCGCCGCGGCGGCGGGAAGCGGGCAGACGATCACTGGGACCGCTGTCGGCCCACGGGTCGTCCAAGGGCTCGGAAATACTCACCGAGCCACCTCCTCCCGTCCGCCGAGCGGACCTCGCCGTGCCCCTCATTTCTACGGCACGGCACCGACAATCCGAGAAGCCCAACTCCACTTGCGACGCGTCGGTTTTGTATTGGTTTGGCTGCCGACGAACGGAGCGGGCGCCGGACAACCGTAGGCCCCCCGGCACCGTCAGCCAATCTGGTTATCCACAGGCCATGTGGACGACGGCCCTGATGCTGTGGAGAACTCGGCGAAACCTGTGCACGACCCGGTGGACAGGCCTGTGAACAAGCTCAGAGCCTCCCTCACAAATCGGCTCTGACCTGCGGCTTTCCCATCCACCGGCTGTGCAGAACAAAAACTTCCCCAGTCGGCTCAAGATCGTTTCTGACTGTGTGTGAGAGTACACGCCAAGCGACCGGCCGTAAGGGTCGTATACCCTTTACATCTCTTACCTGTGGACGATTAGATTGGTGCTCATGACACAGGCCTCCGCGACCCCCCGTGCCGCACGGCGCCAGCATGACCGAGAGATCGTCGCGCTGGCCGTTCCGGCCTTCGGCGCACTGGTCGCCGAGCCCCTGTTCGTCATGGCCGACAGCGCGATCGTGGGCCACCTCGGCACCGCCCAGCTCGCCGGGCTCGGCGTCGCCTCCGCCCTCCTCACGACCGCCGTGAGCGTCTTCGTCTTCCTCGCCTACGCCACCACCGCGGCCGTCGCCCGACGGATGGGCGCGGGCGACCTCCAGGCCGCGCTCCGCCAGGGCATCGACGGCATCTGGCTCGCCCTGCTGCTCGGCGCGGCGGTCATCGCCGTAGTCCTGCCCACAGCACCCGCCCTCGTCGAACTGTTCGGCGCCTCCGACACCGCGGCCCCGTATGCCACCACCTACCTCAGGATCTCCTCCCTCGGCATCCCGGCCATGCTCATGGTCCTCGCCGCCACTGGTGTGCTGCGCGGGCTCCAGGACACCAGGACGCCCCTGTATGTCGCCATCGCCGGGTTCGTCGCCAACGCCGCCCTCAATGTGGGCCTCGTCTACGGCGCCGACCTGGGCATCGCGGGCTCCGCCTGGGGCACGGTCATCGCCCAGTGCGGGATGGCCGCCGTGTACCTCACGGTCGTCATCCGCGGCGCCCGCAAGCACGGCGCCGCGCTGCGCCCCGACCTTCCCGGCATCAGGGCATCCGCTCAGGCCGGGGCGCCGCTGCTGGTGCGCACCCTGTCGCTGCGGGCGATCCTGATGATCGCCACGGCGGTTGCCGCCCGCCTCGGAGATGCCGATATCGCGGCGCACCAGATCATCCTGTCGCTGTGGAGCCTGCTGGCCTTCGCCCTCGACGCCATCGCCATTGCCGGGCAGGCCATCATCGGGCGGTACCTCGGCGCCGGTGACGCCCAGGGCGCCCGCGATGTCTGCCGCCGGATGGTCCAGTGGGGCGTCGCGGCCGGGGTTGTCCTGGGGATCCTGGTCGTCGTGGCACGCCCGGTGTTCCTGCCCCTGTTCACCAGCGACCCCCTGGTGAAGGACGCCGCGCTGCCCGCACTGATCGTCGTGGCCGTCTGCCAGCCCATCAGTGGGGTGGTCTTCGTCCTGGACGGCGTACTGATGGGTGCGGGGGACGGTCCCTATCTCGCCTGGGCCATGCTGCTCACCCTGGCGGTCTTCGCTCCCGTCGCGCTCCTCGTGCCCGCCCTCGGCGGTGGCCTCACCGCGCTCTGGGTGGCGATGAACCTGATGATGGCGGTCCGGATGCTCACCCTGTGGGTACGCACCCGCTCGGGCCGCTGGCTCGTCACCGGCGCGACGCGCTGAGCACACTCACCGCGTTTCACGTGAAACAACAGGGGCCGCACCCCGCAGGGTGCGGCCCCTCTCAGCTGTTCAAGCCGAGCGCGGCGATCAGGCCGCGACGACCTCGACGTTGACCTTGGCGGCAACCTCGGGGTGCAGACGCACGGACGTCTCGTGGGCGCCCAGGCTCTTGATCGGCGAGCCCAGCTCGATGCGGCGCTTGTCGACCTCGGGACCACCGGCAGCCTTGATCGCCGAGGCGATGTCGGCCGGGGTGACGGAACCGAAGAGACGACCGGCGTCGCCGGAGCGGACGGCCAGGCGGACCCGGACACCCTCGAGCTGCGCCTTGACGGCGTTGGCCTGCTCGATGGTCTGGATCTCGTGGATCTTGCGAGCACGACGGATCTGCTCGACGTCCTTCTCGCCACCCTTGGTCCAGCGGATAGCGAACTTCCGCGGGATCAGGTAGTTGCGAGCGTAACCGTCCTTGACGTCGACGACGTCGCCCGCGGCACCGAGGCCGGAGACCTCGTGGGTGAGGATGATCTTCATGAGTCGGTCACCCTTCCCTTAGCGCGCGGTGGACGTGTAGGGCAGCAGCGCCATCTCACGGCTGTTCTTGACGGCCGTGGCGACGTCACGCTGGTGCTGCGTGCAGTTGCCGGTCACGCGGCGGGCACGGATCTTGCCGCGGTCGGAAATGAACTTCCGCAGCATGTTCGTGTCCTTGTAGTCCACGTACGTGACCTTGTCCTTGCAGAATGCGCAGACCTTCTTCTTAGGCTTGCGCACAGGCGGCTTCGCCATGGTGTTTCTCCTGTGTGATCAAGAAGTTTGGATACCGCCCGCCCTCGGCCCGAAGGCCGTGGACCCGAAGGTCTAGAAGGGGGGCTCGTCCGAGTAGCCGCCGCCGGAGCCGCCGGAGCCGCCGCCCCAGCCACCGCCGCCACCCTGCTGGCCACCGGCGGGTGCGCCGGTCGCCCAGGGGTCGTCGGCAGGGGCGCCGCCCTGCTGCTGGCCGCCGCCGGGACCGCCGCCCCAGCCACCGCCCTGCTGCTGGCCGCCACCGCCGCCGTAGCCACCCTGGCCACCGCGACCGCTGGTCTTGGTGACCTTGGCCGTGGCGTTGCGCAGGCTGGGGCCGACCTCGTCGACGTCCAGCTCGTAGACCGTGCGCTTGACGCCCTCACGGTCCTCGTAGGACCGCTGCTTCAGTCGGCCCTGCACGAGGACGCGCATGCCTCGCTGGAGCGACTCGGCGACGTTCTCCGCCGCCTGGCGCCAGACCGAGCAGGTCAGGAAGAGGCTCTCGCCGTCCTTCCACTCATTGGTCTGACGGTCGAAGGTGCGGGGGGTGGACGCGACACGGAACTTCGCGACCGCCGCACCGGAGGGGGTGAAGCGCAGCTCGGGGTCATCGACAAGATTGCCGATGACCGTGATGACGGTCTCGCCTGCCATGGGGGAACCTCTCGGCGGGTTTGCTGCTGGCTGCTGGTACTACTCGGATCCCGAGATCGGCTGAGCGGAAGCTCAGTGGGTCTCGGGGCGGAGGACCTTGGTCCGGAGGACCGACTCGTTCAGGTTCATCTGGCGGTCGAGCTCCTTGACGACCGCAGGCTCGGCCTGAAGGTCGATGACCGAGTAGATGCCCTCGGGCTTCTTCTTGATCTCGTACGCGAGACGACGACGACCCCAGGTGTCGACCTTCTCTACCTTTCCGCCGCCGTCACGGACGACAGAGAGGAAGTTCTCGATCAGCGGGGAGACAGCGCGCTCCTCGACGTCGGGGTCGAGGATGACCATCACCTCGTAGTGACGCATGTGGAACCCACCTCCTTTGGACTCAGCGGCCACGGTCGTTCCGTGGCAGGAGGGTTGTGATGCGTACGCAACGGTATCGGCCGCCACTGACAATCGAGGCCGGTCGGCGGTTTCCCAGGTAGGCCGGGACGGGTACCTGACGCGTCGCCGACTCGGTGTGGGCAGACACCGGTGCAGAGGGTACAGAGTACCCGCACAGCTGCTTCCGGTTGAAATCCGGCCGGGGAGGCGGTCAATCTGTACACATCGGGTGTGTATGGCGCTACAGTGCGCCGTCTTCCGCAGGAGGTGCCCCATGGCACAGGCAATGCGACCCAACACCGCCGGCTCTCTGTTCGCCACGGACGGCAGGCGTCATCCGCTCCAGGACACCCTGCTCGCGGTGACGCTGGTGCTCGGACTGACGGCCTTCATCTCGGCGATGTTCCACGACCTGCATCTCCTCAGCTCCTGGACGGGCCTGCTGGGGATCATGGCGGGCGCGTACGGGCAGTGGGTCTCGGAGACGACCCGCGAACGCTTCGGCCTGGTTCTGGGGCTCGGCGCCGCAGCCGTCGGCTTCTTCCTCGGGATGGCGCACGGCGGACTCTTCGGCGGCGTCGTCGGCTGAGCGCGAGGCGTCCCCGAGCCCGCGGGCGCCGCTCTTGCACGACGCCTCCGTGTACTCCGGTAGGCCGTGGGCCGGGCGAAGCTTCCGTGTGCCCATCCGGGGCGCTCCCGGGGCGCAGTAGGCTTCGGCGCGAGAGCCGGAGCCCCTGACCCCATGGGGACACACCAGCCCGAGGAGCGCCCCGAATGAGCCTGACCTTGAGGACCATCAGCCGCGAGCAGCATCTGGCCTACATCCAGAGCCTGCCGGCGGCGAGTCACATGCAGGTCCCGGCCTGGGCAGACGTGAAGGCGGAGTGGCGCTCCGAGAACCTCGGCTGGTTCGATGACCGCACCGGTGAGCTGGTCGGTGTGGGTCTGGTCCTCTACCGGCAGCTTCCCAAGATCAAGCGCTATCTGGCCTACCTCCCCGAGGGCCCGGTCATCAACTGGTTCGCGCCGAATCTGGACGACTGGATCCAGCCGATGCTGGCCCACCTCAAGCAGCAGGGCGCCTTCTCCGTGAAGATGGGCCCGCCGGTGGTCATCCGCCGCTGGGACGCCACGTCCATCAAGAAGGGCATCCAGGACCCGGACGTGAAGCGGCTGCGGGACATCGAGGCCGACTTCATCGAACCCCGGGCCTTCGAGGTGGCCGACAAGCTGCGCCGTATGGGCTGGCAGCAGGGCGAGGACGGCGGCGCCGGGTTCGGCGATGTGCAGCCCCGCTATGTCTTCCAGGTGCCGCTGGCGAACCGGTCGCTGGAAGAGGTGCACAAGAACTTCAACCAGCTGTGGCGCCGCAACATCAAGAAGGCGGAGAAGGCGGGCGTGGAGGTCGTCCAGGGCGGCTACCACGACCTGGAGGAGTGGCAGCGGCTGTACGAGATCACCGCTGTGCGCGACCACTTCCGCCCGCGCCCGCTGGGGTACTTCCAGCGCATGTGGTCGGCCCTCAACACCGAGGACCCCAACCGGATGCGGCTGTACTTCGCCCGTCACAACGGCGTGAACCTGGCCGCTGCGACGATGCTGGTCGTCGGCGGCCACGTCTGGTACTCCTACGGCGCCTCGGACAACATCGGCCGTGAGGTCCGGCCCTCGAACGCGATGCAGTGGCGGATGCTGCGGGACGCCTACGCGCTCGGCGCCACCGTCTACGACCTGCGGGGCATCTCCGACTCGCTGGACGAGACCGACCATCTCTTCGGTCTGATCCAGTTCAAGGTGGGCACGGGCGGTGAGGCCGCCGAGTACCTCGGCGAGTGGGACTTCCCGCTCAACAAGCTGCTCCACAAGGCGCTCGACATCTACATGTCCCGCCGCTGAGCCCCGGACGTTTGGTTCCATAGCATCCATTGGTTCCATAGCTTCCACACCTCTGATACACCGCAGCCACGAGAAAGGTTCCAGGTCCGGCCATGGCGCTCACGCTCTACGTCGACACCGCGCGCTGGCGGGCGCATCACAAGCACGTGCAGGAGCAGTTCCCGGGGCTCGTCCCGGTCTGCAAGGGCAACGGCTACGGCTTCGGCCACGAGCGGCTCGCGGAGGAGGCCACTCGGCTGGGCTCGGACGTCCTCGCCGTCGGCACGACGTACGAGGCCGCGAGCATCAAGGACTTCTTCGGCGGCGACCTGCTGGTCCTGACGCCGTACCGGCGCGGCGAGGAGCCCGTGCCGCTGCCGGACCGGGTCATCCGGTCGGTATCGTCGATCGACGGTGTGTACGGCCTGGTGGGGGCCCGCGTGGTCATCGAGGTCATGTCCTCGATGAAGCGGCACGGCGTGAGCGAGCAGGACCTCGCGCAACTGCACGCCGCCATCGAGAACGTCCGTCTTGAGGGCTTCGCGATCCATCTGCCGCTGGACCGCACCGACGGCTCGGACGCCGTCGAGGAGGTCATCGGCTGGATGGACCGGCTGCGCGCGGCCCGGCTGCCGCTGCACACGATGTTCGTCAGCCACCTCAAGGCCGAGGAACTCGCCCGGCTCCAGCAGCAGTTCCCGCAGACCCGCTTCCGGGCCCGGATCGGCACCCGGCTGTGGCTGGGGGACCACGAGGCCACCGAGTACCGCGGCGCCGTCCTGGACGTCACCCGGGTCGCCAAGGGCGACCGCTTCGGCTACCGGCAGCAGAAGGTGGCCTCGGACGGCTTCCTGGTGGTCGTGGCGGGCGGAACGTCGCACGGGGTGGGCCTGGAGGCCCCCAAGGCGCTGCACGGCGTCATGCCGCGCGCCAAGGGCGTCGCCCGGGCCGGTCTGGCCACGGTCAACCGCAACCTCTCCCCGTTCGTCTGGGGCGGCAAGCAGCGCTGGTTCGCCGAGCCGCCGCACATGCAGGTCTCCATCTTGTTCGTGCCCTCGGACGCGCCGGAGCCGAAGGTGGGCGACGAACTGGTGGCCCATCTCCGCCACACCACCACGCAGTTCGACCGCCTGGTGGACCGCTAGCGCCGACGCCCTGACACCAGCGGCGGTCCTTCAGCCGCCGCCGCCACGCCTCTTCACCGCTCCCCGTCGGCCTGCCCGCCCCAGTTCACCTGAGGCCCCTCCGCCCCCTCCCCGGCGTGCACAGCGTGCCGGGGCCGATAACGGGCCGCCGAACCGAGGACGAACACGTCGTCGGCCCCGTCCAGGACACCGCCCGAGGGGTCGTCGTCACCCGCCCGGCGCACCACGTCCCGCTCCGGCATGAGGATGTCGCGTACGACGACGGCGCACAGGTAAGCCGTACCGAGCAGGTGCAGGCCGATGGCCCAGTGGTAGCCGTCGGTCGGCAGACCCTTGTGGGCGTCTCCGCTGGTCGTGTAAGCGAGGTACATCCAGATGCCGAGGAAGTACGCCACCTCGCACGCCTGCCAGATCAGGAAGTCCCGCCACTTGGGCCGGGCGAGGACGGCCAGCGGCACCAGCCACAGGACGTACTGGGGCGAGTAGACCTTGTTGGTGAGGATGAACGCGGCGACGATCAGGAAGGCCAGCTGAGCGAAGCGCGGTCGGCGCGGGGCGGTGAAGGTGAGCGCCGCGATGCCCGCGCAGCTCAGCAGCATCAGGAACATCGCGAGCGAGTTGACGGTCTCGGTGCTCAGGGGATCACTGGAGTTCTGGGCCATGATCAGCCAGAAGGACCCGAAGTCGACGCCGCGCTCCTGGCTGAAGGTGTAGAACTTCGACCAGCCGTCGAAGGCCAGCAGCATCACCGGAAGGTTCACGACCAGCCAGGCGAAGGCCGCGCCCGCCAGCGCCTTTCCGAAGTCCCGCCATTTGCCCGCGCGCCAGCACAGTACGAGCAGCGGGCCGAGCAGGAGGAAGGGATAGAGCTTGGCGGCCGTGGCGAGCCCCAGCAGGACGCCGAAGGCGAGCGAGCGTCCTCGTGACCACATCAGCATCGCGGCGGCGGTGAGGGCGACGGCCAGCAGGTCCCAGTTGATGGTCGCGGTCAGCGCGAAGGCGGGGGCCAGGGCGATGAGCAGACCGTCCCAGGGCCGCCGGGTGTGCGTGCGGGAGACACAGACGGCGATGATGACCGCGCAGATCATCAGCATCCCCGCGTTGACCATCCAGTACCACTGCTCCTGGTCCTGGATGCTGCCGCTGCCCGGTGTGAGCCAAGCCGCGACTTCCATGAAGACGCCGGTGAGCACCGGGTACTCCAGGTACTCCATGTCACCGGGGAGCCGGTCGAAGTACGGCACGAGCCCGTCGGCGAAGCCACGGCCGTTGTAGAGGTGCGGGATGTCCGAGTAGCAGGCGTGCGTGTACTGCGAACTGGCGCCGAAGAACCAGCCCCCGTTGTAGCAGGGGGCCTTCTGGACCAGGCCGAGGGCGAACATGCCGATCGCCACGAGCGCGATCACCCGTACGGGCGTCCACCAGGACGTCCCGAGCAGGGCGCGCCTGCCGATGGGGCCGCCGATCAGCTCACTGCCGGTCACCGCGACCTCGTCGGCCCGCGTGGGCTGCACCAGGTCGGATCGGCGTGCGCTCGCTTGTGTCGTCTCTGCACTGGGCATGGGGCACATCCTGCCGTACCCGTCTGAGAACACGGCGAGGGCCGCCGCACCTGGTCGGTGCGGCGGCCCCATGTTTCACGTGAAACACCCGTGCCGGGTCATACGGCGGATAAGCGATGCCGCCGACGAATGCCGGACAAGCGACATCGTGTCCAAGCGAGGAATGGCGACGCCGCCTCCGGGTGATGGACAAGCGACGTCGCCTCCGAACGGCCGCTAGGTGGTGTCACCCCCGAAGAGGCCTCCATTGCCGTTCCCGCCGTTGCCGTTCGCCCCGCCGTCGTCACCGGTCTCCGTGATCGTCGGTGTGGGTGAGGTGGTCTCGTCGGTGCCGCCGGTCTCCTCGCCACCGTTGCCGTTGCCGTTGCCGCCGTCGTCGCCCTCGCAGCCCCAGAAGGAGTCACAGGACTCGGTCGGCGTGGGAGGCGCGGGAGGATTGTTCTTCGTCTTGCTGGGCGACGGGGTCGGGGTCGGGCTCTCCTCCTCCGTCTCGGTGACCGAGGGGGTCGGGCTCGCGGTCTCCTCGTTGACGATCTCGCCGATCGGCTCCGGCTTGGGGAACTTCTTCACCGGTTCGCCCTTGAGGGCGTCCGACATGTACGCCTGCCAGATCTCGGACGGGAACGACGAACCGTGGATCGAGTCCTGGTCACCCGTTCCGTACATCTCCAGGAACTTGCGGTCCTTGATGGTCTCGTCGTCCGGGTACCGGAACATGCTGATCGCGGTCGACAGCTGCGGCGTGTAGCCGACGAACCAGGCGGACTTGTTGTCGTCCGTGGTACCGGTCTTACCGGCCACGTCACGGCCGGGCAGCTGGGCGTTGGTACCGGTACCGTCCTCGACCACGGTCTTCAGCACGTCGGTGACGTTGTCGGCGACCAGCGAGGTGAAGGCCTGCTTGGTCTCCACCTCGTGGGTGAAGACCGGACCGTCCTTGCTGGTGACCTTGGTGACGGAGTACGGGGCCCGCTGCTGGCCGCTGGCGGCGAAGGTGGCGTACGAGCCCGCCATGCGGATGGCGCTGGGGTCGGAGATACCGATGGAGAAGGACGGGAAGGTGGCGCCCACCAGGCTGTTGTCCAGGATGCCCGAGTCGACCGCGGCCTCCTTGACCTTGTCCAGGCCGACGTCCATGCCGAGCTGCACGAAAGCGGAGTTCACGGAGAACTGCATCGCCTCGCGGAGATCGATCTTGTAGTCGGGCGGGGTTCCCAGCGACTTGTCACCGTCGTTGACCTGGAGCCATTCCTTGCCGTCCTCGTCGTGCCAGACGGAGCCGTCATAGTTCTTGATCTTGAACTTGTTCTGGCCGCTGTACAGGCTCTTCGGGGAGACGACGGTGCGCTCGTCCTGCGCCTGGACCTCGGGGCCGTCGGGATCCCGCACACCCCACTTCATCGCCGCCGCGAGCACGAACGGCTTGAACGTCGAACCGACCTGGGCACCGGTGACGTCGGCGTTGTTGGTGAAGTGCTTGGTGGCGTCCGTACCGCCGTAGATCGCCACGATCCCACCGGTCGCCGGGTCGACGGAGGCCCCGCCGAACTGGACGTGCGTGTCCGTGTCGGGGCGTTCCTTGGGGTCGATGTTGGCCTTCTCGACCTTCTTGACGGCCTTCTCCAGCGCCGCGACCTTGTCCTTCTTGAAGGTCGTGTGGATCGACAGACCGCCCTCACGGAGCCTGCGCTCGGTGATGCCGGTCTTCTCGCTGTTGTTGACCAGGTAGGCGTTGACGAGGTCGACGATGTAACCGGTCTGGCCGCTCAGGGCGGAGTTGGAGCGCGGGTTCTGGACCTTGGGCAGGTCCGTGTACTTGGCCCGCGTCGCGGCGTCGAGGTGACCCAGCTCGACCATCTTGTCCAGCGTGTCCTGCATCTGGAGCTTGGCACGCCGCTTGTTCTTCTCGGGCGTGGCGTTGACCGGGTCGATGGAGGTGGCGCCCGCGGGGTCGTAGTAGGTGGCGCCCTTCAGCGTGGCCGACAGGAACGCGCACTGACCCGGGTTGAGGTCGATGGCGTCCTTGTTGAAGTACGCACGGGCGGCGGCCTGGATGCCGTAGGCGTTGCGGCCGTAGTAGGCCGAGTTCAGGTACCCGGCCATGATCTCGTCCTTGGAGACCGACGCGCCCACCTTGATGGAGACGAACAACTCCTTGAACTTGCGGGTGACAGTCTGCGACTGGTCGTCCAGCATCGCGTTCTTCACGTACTGCTGGGTGATGGTCGAGCCACCCTGGGTGTCACCGCCGCGGGCCATGTTGAACATGGCGCGGGCGATGCCCTTCGGGTCGATGCCGCTGTCGTTGTAGAAGGTCTTGTTCTCCTGGGAGACGACCGCGAGCTGCATCTCCTTGGGGATCTGCGACAGGTTGATGATCTGCCGGTTGGTCTCACCACCGGTGGACACCATCTCGGAGCCGTCGGCCCAGTAGTAGACGTTGTTCTGGGCCGTCGCGGTCTGTGCCACGTCCGGCACGCTCACCATGGCGTAGCCGACCCCGGCGATCGCGACCAGGCTGCCGAAGAAGGCGAGGCTCAGACCGGAGACGAGCTTCCAGGACGGCACCCAGCGGCGCCAGCCGTACCGTCCCGCACGCGGGTAGTCGATCAGCCGCTTCTTACCGGGATCGGCCGCGCGGCCACCGGGAGCGGCGCGCCTGCCGCCGCGTCCGGGCTCGGCCGCTCTACGGCGGCCCCCTCCGCTTCTCTGGGCTGCTCGGCGGGCTTCGGCGCGGCCACCGAAGGAACGCTCCTCACCCCCATGGGGCCCCGACCCATAGGAGTCGGAGGGGGATCCGGTGGCGCCTCGCGGTGCCGCGCGGCGGCCGGAGGACGAGCCGGACTGTCCGCGTCGGGCCGCGGCACGTCCGCCTCCCTGCGGCTGCGGCGGTTTGCGACGGTGCTCGCTCATCGAACGACTACTCCTCGGGCAGGCGCACCTCTGCGCGCCTGGAAACGGCGGCTGGTTTCCGGTCCCCCCGAAGTACGGATGCGGCCGTTACCGCATTCACCCGTACTGCACCGAGGACAGGGACGCCCCCTGGCGCAACTCGGTTCCCGGTGGTGTGCATGCCGCACAGACTACGCAGCCTGTAAACCTCCCCGGCCCCTAAGTTCACCCCAAATCCGGCAACTTGCTTGTGGCGAATCAGTGATGTGACGCCGTTCACTGTCCCCCCTCTTGTCGCATCAGGACCGTCGTTCTATCGTGCTGATGTATCGAGTCGATACATCAGCACGACATAAAGACCGTTCACGGAATCCCCGCGGCAGAGAGGAGGCGACGATGAGCCGGCGTTCCGGGATCCTCGAGTTCGCCGTACTCGGCCTGCTCCGCGAATCTCCGATGCACGGCTATGAGCTGCGCAAACGGCTCAATACTTCACTGGGTGTGTTCCGCGCGTTCAGCTACGGGACGCTCTACCCCTGCCTCAAGACGCTGGTCGCCAACGGCTGGTTGATCGAGGAGCCGGGGAACATTACCGAGGCCGCGGCCACCCTCGCGGGCCGCCGGGCCAAGATCGTCTACCGGTTGACGGCAGAAGGTAAGGAACACTTCGAACAGCTGCTCTCACAGACGGGCCCCGACGCGTACGAGGACGAGCACTTCGCCGCACGGTTCGCCTTCTTCGGGCAGACCTCACGCGACGTACGCATGCGCGTACTGGAGGGCCGCCGCAGCCGGCTGGAGGAGCGCCTCGAAAAGATGCGCGCCTCCCTGGCTCGCACCCGGGAGCGCCTCGACGACTACACCCTCGAGCTCCAGCGCCACGGCATGGAGTCCGTGGAGCGCGAAGTGCGCTGGCTGAACGAGCTGATCGAGAGCGAGCGGGCCGGGCGGGACCTCAGGGGTACCGCCACCGGGGGGTCCGCTCAGCAGGACACCACATCTGGAGCGACGGGCGGCCTGCCCCGGCCGGGGGACGAACCCCGGCCGGATTCGCCCGACGACACCGCCACGTGAGGTCCCCGTCAGGGCCTCACCGAGTACACACAGGGAGCAACCGGAATGGGTTCGGTTCGCGTAGCCATCGTCGGCGTGGGCAACTGCGCCGCGTCGCTGGTGCAGGGAGTCGAGTACTACAAGGACGCCGACCCGGCGTCCAAGGTCCCCGGCCTGATGCACGTGCAGTTCGGCGAGTACCACGTCCGTGACGTGGAGTTCGTCGCCGCGTTCGATGTCGACGCGAAGAAGGTCGGCCTCGACCTCGCGGACGCCATCGGCGCCTCCGAGAACAACACCATCAAGATCTGCGACGTGCCCAACTCGGGCGTGACCGTCCAGCGCGGCCACACCCTCGACGGTCTCGGCAAGTACTACCGCGAGACCATCGAGGAGTCCGCCGAGGAGCCGGTCGACGTCGTCCAGATCCTCAAGGACAAGCAGGTCGACGTTCTCGTCTGCTACCTGCCCGTCGGCTCCGAGGACGCGGCGAAGTTCTACGCCCAGTGCGCCATCGACGCCAAGGTCGCCTTCGTCAACGCCCTCCCGGTCTTCATCGCCGGCACCAAGGAGTGGGCGGACAAGTTCACCGAGGCGGGCGTCCCGATCGTCGGTGACGACATCAAGTCGCAGGTCGGCGCCACCATCACGCACCGCGTCATGGCGAAGCTGTTCGAGGACCGGGGCGTCATCCTGGACCGCACCATGCAGCTGAACGTCGGCGGCAACATGGACTTCAAGAACATGCTCGAGCGTGACCGCCTGGAGTCCAAGAAGATCTCCAAGACGCAGGCCGTCACCTCCCAGATCCCCGACCGGGAGCTGGGCGAGAAGAACGTCCACATCGGCCCGTCCGACTACGTCGCCTGGCTCGACGACCGCAAGTGGGCCTACGTCCGCCTGGAGGGCCGCGCGTTCGGCGACGTTCCGCTGAACCTGGAGTACAAGCTCGAGGTCTGGGACTCCCCGAACTCGGCCGGTGTCATCATCGACGCCCTGCGCGCCGCGAAGATCGCCAAGGACCGCGGCATCGGCGGCCCGATCCTGTCGGCGTCCTCGTACTTCATGAAGTCCCCGCCGGTCCAGTACTTCGACGACCAGGCCCGCGAGAACGTCGAGAAGTTCATCCAGGGCGAGGTCGAGCGCTGACCAGGCTCTCCCTGTGAGCTGCTGAAGCTCCAGTGAGCTGTCACAGGCTCCCGTGAGCTGCTGAGGGTCCCCGGGTCGTACACCTGGGGACCCTTCGGTATGTGAGGCTGTGCCCATGGCCGTCGTCCGCGATCTACGCGTCCTGCTGCGCTTCCAGGGCTTCAGGCGCCTGCTCGCCGTACGACTGCTCTCCCAGGGCGCCGACGGCGTCTACCAGGTCGGCCTCGCCACCTATGTCGTCTTCTCCCCGGAGAAGCAGACCTCGCCCACCGCGGTCGCCTCCGCGATGGCGGTCCTGCTGCTGCCGTACTCCCTGGTCGGCCCTTTCGCCGGCGCCCTGCTCGACCGCTGGCGCCGCCGTCAGATCTTCCTCTACGGCAATCTGCTGCGCGCCGCGCTGGCCTCGGTGACGGCCGCGCTGATCATCAGCGGGGTCCCGGACTGGCTGTTCTATGTCTCCGCCCTGTGCGTCACCGCCGTCAACCGCTTCGTCCTCGCCGGGCTGTCCGCCGCGCTGCCACGCGTCGTCGACCCCGAGCGTCTGGTGATGGCCAACTCCCTGTCCCCGACCGCGGGCACGCTCGCCGCCACCGCGGGCGGCGGCCTCGCCTTCGTCGTACGGCTGCTGGTGTCGGACTCCGACGCCGCCGTGGTGCTGCTGGGCGCGGGACTGTATCTGTGCGCGGCCCTCGCCTCGCTGCGGATCGCGGTCGCGTTGCTCGGGCCGGACGCGCGCCTGGTGCAGCCCCGGCTGCTGGTGGCCGTCGCCGGGACGGCCCGGGACCTGGCGGCGGGCGTACGGCACCTCGCCGAGCCGCCGCGCCGGGAGGCCGCCTGGGCGCTGGCGTCGATGACGCTGATGCGGTTCTGCTACGGGGCCCTGACCGTGACGCTGCTGATGCTCTGCCGGTACGCCCTGACCTCCGACACGGATGACGGGCTCGCCCTGCTGGGGCTGGCGGTCGGCGTGTCCGGCGCCGGTTTCTTCGCGGCGGCCGTGGTGACGCCGTGGGCGGCGGCGCGGCTCGGTCCCGGCCGCTGGATCGTGGTGTGCGCGGCGGCGGCCGCGGTCCTGGAACTCGTCCTCGGCCTGCCGTTCGCCACCGTCCCGCTGCTGGTCGCGGCCTTCGTCCTGGGCCTGACCACCCAGGGCGCGAAGATCGCCACCGACACCGTCGTGCAGTCCTCGGTCGAGGACGGCTTCCGTGGCCGGATCTTCTCCGTCTACGACGTCCTGTTCAACGTCGCCTTCGTCGGCGCGGCCGGAATGGCCGCCCTCATGCTCCCGCCGGACGGCCGCTCGGCCGTGCTGGTGGTAACGGTGGCCGTTATCTACGGAACGGTTGCGGTGGCTATGGCCCGCTTTGAACGCCGGTGAGTGTCACATCAGTGACACAGAGGCGTATTTGGGTGGGGAGTTGTCAGTGGGGGCCGATAACTTACGTGGGTCTTATGGCGCGACGTACTCGCGCCACGCACCTATGTTCAAGGGGGACCCCCAAGTGTCTACTCCGCCGTCCCAGGGCAACCCGTTCGCGCAGAACCAGCCGCAGGGCCAGAATCCGTACGCCCAGGGACAGCCCCAGGCGCCGTACCCGCCGCAGGGTGGCCAGCCCGGCTTCCCGCCGCAGGGCGCCGCGCCGTACGCCCCCGTCCCGCCGCAGCCCAGCCGCAAGCTCAGCTTCAAGACGATCAAGAACATCGTCATCGCGCTGATCGTCGTTGGTGTGGCCGTCGGCGCCTTCATATCGAGCCGCGACGACGCCAACACGGCGGCCGTGGGTGACTGCATGCACCGCGGCAGCACCGACGACAACAACCCGGACCTCGAGGTCGTCGACTGCGGCTCCGCGGACGCCGAGTTCGTCGTCCTGGCGAAGGTCGAGGGCTCGTACTCCGCGCTCACCGCCGAGAGCAAGTGCGCGGAGGAGGCCAAGGACTTCCAGTACTCGTACACGGAGTCCGGCGACGGCAGCAACTTCCTGCTCTGCCTGAAGGACCACAAGAAGTAGAGCGGACGGTGAAGGGGGCCGGTGTTTCACGTGAAACACCGGCCCCCTTCACGTCTGGGCGGAGGTCCTGCGGAGGTCATGTTTCACGTGAAACATGACCTCGCTTCACAGCCTCAGCTCTGCTCGGCCCACCACTCCTTCAGCGCCGCCACGGCGGAGTCGTGCTCCATCGGGCCGTTCTCCAGCCGCAGTTCCAGCAGGTGCTTGTAGGCGCGACCGACGGCCGGGCCGGGCTTGATGCCGAGGATCTGCATGATCTCGTTGCCGTCGAGGTCGGGACGGATCGAGTCCAGCTCCTCCTGCTCCTGGAGCTGCGCGATGCGGTCCTCCAGGCCGTCGTACGCCCGGGACAGCGCGGCGGCCTTGCGCTTGTTGCGGGTCGTGCAGTCCGAGCGGGTCAGCTTGTGCAGCCGGTCCAGCAGGTGCCCGGCGTCACGGACATAACGACGGACGGCGGAGTCGGTCCACTCGCCGGTGCCATAGCCATGGAACCGCAGATGGAGTTCCACCAGCCGTGAGACGTCCCTCACCAGTTCGTTCGAGTACTTCAGCGCCGTCATGCGCTTCTTGGTCATCTTCGCGCCGACCACCTCGTGGTGGTGGAAGGAGACCCGGCCGTCCTTCTCGAAGCGCCGTGTGCGCGGCTTGCCGATGTCGTGCAGCAGCGCGGCCAGCCTCAGGGTGAGGTCGGGGCCGTTCTCCTCCAGCGCCATCGCCTGCTCCAGCACGATCAGCGTGTGGTCGTAGACGTCCTTGTGCCGGTGGTGCTCGTCACTCTCCAGCCGCAGGGCGGGCAGCTCCGGCAGCACATGGTCGGCGAGACCGGTCTCGACGAGCAGGGCCAGGCCCTTACGCGGGTGCGCGGAGAGGATCAGCTTGTTCAGCTCGTCCCGGACCCGCTCGGCGGAGACGATCTCGATGCGTCCGGCCATCTCCGTCATGGCCGTCACGACCTCGGGCGCCACCTCGAAGTCGAGCTGAGCGGCGAAGCGCGCCGCGCGCATCATCCGCAGGGGATCGTCCGAGAAGGACTCCTCCGGCGTACCCGGGGTGCGCAGCACCCGCGCCGCGAGATCGTGGCGCCCGCCGTACGGGTCGATGAACTCCTTCTGCGGCAGCGCCACCGCCATCGCGTTGGCCGTGAAGTCACGCCGGACCAGATCGTCCTCGATGGAATCGCCGTACGACACCTCGGGCTTGCGCGAGGTGCGGTCGTAGGCCTCGGAGCGGTAGGTGGTGACCTCGATCTGGTAGCCGTCCTTCTGGGCACCGACCGTGCCGAAGGCGATACCGACGTCCCACACCGCGTCCGCCCAGGGCCGGACGATCTTCAGTACGTCCTCGGGGCGGGCGTCGGTGGTGAAGTCCAGATCGTTGCCGAGCCGGCCGAGCAGCGCGTCCCGGACCGAGCCGCCGACCAGGGCGAGTGAGAATCCGGCCGCGGCAAAGCGGCGCGCGAGGTCGTCGGCGACCGGCGCGACCGTCAGCGACTCGTCGGCCGCGCGGAACTGCACCTGGTTCGGGACACTGAGCTTGTCTTCGTTGGCGTTCGGCACAACAAGACAGGGTACGTGGCCGGGACACCGGCAAGCGCGCCCCTGACCGGCGCAGGACGGCGTTCCCCTTTATACGTATACATACGGGTCGGCACGCCGACTTCTACGATCTTGTGACACAGTCCGCGGCACTTCCCCTCAGCGGGCATCGTTACCATGCGTGGACGCACATTGCGACGACCACTGACGACGAAGAGGGACGGGCGAGCGCGTGGCCGAGGCGCCAGACTTCCAGGGGACCGGTCCTTCACCTGCCCGCCCCTGGCTGCGGCGCACCGCAGCCCTGATCGCGAGCGCCCCGCTGCTGGCCGGTCTGCTCCAGCTTCCCGCCCCCCAGACAGCGGACGCCGCCGTGCAGACCTCCGCCAAGGAGGCTTCGGGCTCGCGCACGGTGGCCGTCGCCCTGGACTCGCTCAGCCCCGCCGTGCCCGGCGAGGACGACACCCTGACCGTCTCGGGCACCGTCACGAACAAGGGCAAGCAGCCGATCACGGACGCCCATGTCGATCTGCGGGTGGGCCCCGAGCTGACCACCCGCTCGGAGATCGACAGCGTCTCCCAGCGCACCGACTACGCCTTCGGCACCGACGGCGTCGAGGTCGACGACTCCCACGCCCAGGAATTCGACAAGCTGACCCCGGGCGTCGCCCAGCGCTTCAGCATCTCGGTGCCGGTCGAGGAGCTGGACCTCGGGAACAGCGGGGTCTACCAGCTCGGCGTCTCGCTGTCCGGCGAGACGTCCGCGCAGCCGTGGGAGCAGGTGCTCGGCATCCAGCGGACCTTCCTGCCGTGGCAGCCCGACGGCTCCGACCGGACCACGAAGACGACCTTCCTGTGGCCGGTCATGGCCAGCTCCCACATGACGGCGGAGACCGGGTCGAACGAACAGCAGACCCCCGTCTTCAGCAATGACGACCTGACCAAGGAGATCTCCGCGGGCGGCCGTCTGGAGCAGCTCGTGTCGCTGGGCCGGGACCTCGACGTCACCTGGGTGATCGACCCGGACCTGCTGGCCTCCGTGGACGCCATGACACGCGGCTACGAGATCCAGGGCGAGGGCGACACCACCACGCCCGGCACCCACCAGGCCGTCGCCAAGCAGTGGCTCGCCCAGCTGCAGAAGGCGGTCGCGGGCAAGGAGGTCGTCGCCCTGCCGTTCGGCGACCCCGACCTGGCCTCCCTCGCCCACAACGGCACCGCCGTCACCGGCTCGCTGAGCCACCTCAAGGACGCCACCGACGTCGCCGCCACCACCGTACGGTCCGTGCTGCACGTGACACCGAGCACCGACTTCGCGTGGCCGGTGAACGGCGCCGTGGACCCGTCGATCGTCAAGGTCGCCACCTCCGCCGGAGCCGACAAGGTGATCGCGCGCAGCGACAGCCTGGAGGAGACCGGCGGCCTGCCGTACACGCCCTCCGCGGCCCGTCCGATCGGCGGTGGCACCACGGCGGTGGTCGCGGACTCGCGGCTGTCGACGGCGTTCCAGGGGGATCTGACGAGGGCGTCCGCGACCACGCTGGCCGTACAGCGGTTCCTGGCCCAGAGCCTCAGCCTGAACCTCCAGACGGGCAAGCAGCGCAGCATCGTGGTCGCCCCGCAGCGGATGCCGACCCCGAGCCAGGCTCGGGCGATGGCCGAGGCGGTGACCGCTCTGCAGGGTGGCACCTGGTCCGAAGCCCAGGACCTCACCGCGACCGCCCAGGCCAAGCCCGACCCCGCGGCCACCACGAAGGTGCCGTCGGGCTCCTCGTACCCCTCGTCGCTACGCAAGCGGGAGCTGCCGCGCGCGACCTTCGAGCAGGTCGCGACCACTCAGGACAAGCTCGACCACTTCAAGGTGATCCTCAGCGACGAGTCCCGGGTGGTGACCCCCTTCGGGCGGGCCATAAACCGTGAGATGTCCACGTCGTGGCGCGGCCGGGCGGCCGAGGCGACCGCCTTCCGCGACGGCGTGGAAAGCTATCTGGACGATCTGACCGACCAGGTCAGACTGATCGACAAGTCGGAGACCAAGCTCTCCGGCCGCAGCGCCGTCATCCCGGTGACCGTGCAGAACAACCTGGTGCAGGGCGTCGACAACCTGGTGCTGCGGCTCACCTCGACCAGCCCGACCCGGCTGGAGATCGGCGGCAACGCCTACTCCGAGAAGCCCGTGACGGTCTCCGGCGGGCACAGCCAGTCGGTGAAGTTCACCACGTCCGCCAACGCCAACGGCCGGGTCACCGTGGTGGCCCAGTTGTTCACGGAGGACGGCCAGGCCTACGGGGCGCCGGTCACGTTCGATGTGAAGGTCACCGAGGTCACGGCCACCGTGATGCTGGTCATCGGCGGCGGTGTGCTGCTGCTCGTCCTCGCGGGCTTCCGTATGTACACCCAGCGCAAGCGCGCCGCCGCCCGCCGGGCCGAGGAAGCCGAAGAGGTCGAGGAAGCCGAAGAGGCCGAAGAGGCCGAGGACACCAAGGCGGCGGCCGGTGCGGAGGGCACCGACGACTCCACCGGCGACCCGGGAAACCCCGAGGACCCCGCGGGACGTCACACGGAGGAGTCCGGCACGCACGCCGGGGCAGACGACCCGCAGCAGCCGAGTGACCCGACGCCGGACACCCCAGCGGAAAGCGCCGACCCGTCCGGGACGGGTGAGAGAGTGGACCGTTGAGGACGCCGAGGCCGGTGGGGCCGGGACCCGATGAGGTGGGGTAAGCATGAACGCGCCGTACGACGGTGACCGTGGCCAGGCCACGGGCAGCTCGGGCTCCCCCGAGGGCCCGCCGCCCGAGCACGGCCAGGTGCCCCCGCAGCACCCGGCGGACATGTACCTCCAGGACGCCTACGACCAGGATCCCTACCGGGCGCAGGACCTCTCGGCGCAGGACCCGGTCGGCGAGGCGCTCTACGACCGCGCCGCGCACCCTCCGCCACCCCCGGGCACCTATCCGCCGCCGCAGCAGCTGTACGCCCAGCCTCCCCCCTCGCCGTACGCCCCCGACCCGCGTGTCTGGGCCCAGACCCCGGCGCCCGAACCGGAAGGCCCGACCCAGTACCTGCCGTACGGCGACGACCCGCGCAACACGCAGTACGTGGGCGTCGACGACCTGGTCAGCCAGTCCGGCGCGGAGCGTCGGCAGCCGGACGCCTTCGCGCACCTGTTCCGGGACCAGCAGCAGGGCGGGACGCACCAGCACCAGTACCCGCCGACGGACCACCCCGCGGTACCAGGCCAGGCGGCCGAGCCGGGCATGGGCCCGGGACCGGCTGACCCGACCGGCGCGGGACCGTACAACGCGGGCCCGTACGGCGCCGGTCAGTACCCCGCGGGCCAGTACGGCAACGCGGGCGCCTACGCCCAACAGCCCGCGGCCCCGGCTGCGACACCCTCACCCACGGCGGCGGAAGCACCCGACCCCGTACCCGCCTCCGCTCCGAAGAGGAGCGGCCGGGCGGGCGGCCTGCTGAAGTCGAGCGCCGTGATGGCCGCGGGCACGATGGTGTCCCGCCTGACCGGCTTCATCCGCTCGGCCCTGATCGTCTCGGCCCTCGGCACCGCCCTCCTCGGCGACACCTTCCAGGTGGCCTACCAGCTGCCGACGATGATCTACATCCTCACCGTCGGCGGCGGCCTCAACTCCGTCTTCGTGCCGCAGCTCGTGCGCGCCATGAAGGACGACGAGGACGGCGGCGAGGCCTACGCCAACCGCCTGCTGACCCTGGTCATGGTGGCGCTCGGACTGCTCACCCTGATCGCGATGTTCGCGGCGCCCCTGCTGATCCGCGCGCTGTCGAACTCCGTGGCGAGCGACCCCGCGGCCAACGAGGTCGGCATCACCTTCACCCGCTACTTCCTGCCCTCCATCTTCTTCATGGGCATCCATGTGGTGATGGGTCAGATCCTCAACGCCCGTGGCCGTTTCGGCGCGATGATGTGGACGCCGGTCCTCAACAACGTCGTCATCATCGTCACGCTCTCCATGTTCCTGTGGGTGTACGGCTCCGCCGAGCACTCCGGCATGAAGGTCACGAGCATCCCGCCGGAGGGCCAGCAGCTCCTCGGCCTCGGCATCCTGCTCGGCCTGGTCGTCCAGGCACTGGCGATGATCCCGTACCTGCGCGAGACCGGGTTCCGGCTGCGGCTGCGGTTCGACTGGAAGGGCCACGGCCTCGGCAAGGCCGCGATGCTCGCCAAGTGGACGATCCTGTTCGTCCTCGCCAACCAGGCGGGCGCGCTCGTCGTCACCCAGCTGGCCACCGCGGCCGTCGCCGACACCAGCATCCCCGGCACCGGCTTCAGCGCCTACGCCAACGCCCAGCTGATCTGGGGCCTGCCACAGGCCATCATCACCGTCTCCCTGATGGCCGCCCTGCTGCCGCGTATCTCCCGCTCGGCAGCCGAGGACGACGGCGGCGCCGTCCGAGACGACATCTCTCAGGGCCTGCGCACCACGGCCGTCGCGATCGTGCCGCTGGCCTTCGGGTTCGTCGCGCTCGGCGTCCCGATGTGCACCCTGATCTTCGGCTCCTCGGGCAGCGGCGCGGCCACGAACATGGGCTACATGCTGATGGCGTTCGGCCTCGGACTGATCCCGTACTCCGTGCAGTACGTCGTCCTGCGGGCCTTCTACGCCTACGAGGACACCCGCACGCCCTTCTACAACACGGTCATCGTCGCCGCGGTCAACGCGGGCGCGTCGGCGCTCTGCTTCGTCCTGCTGCCGCCGCGCTGGGCCGTGGTCGGCATGGCCGCCTCGTACGGCCTGGCCTATGTGATCGGCGTCGGTGTGGCCTGGCGGCGGCTGCGGATGCGGCTCGGCGGCGATCTCGACGGGGCCCGGGTGCTGCGCACCTACGCCCGGCTGAGCATCGCCTCGGTACCGGCGGCGCTGCTCGCCGGGGCCGCCTGCTACGGCATCACCCAGGTACTCGGCCAGGGAGTCGCCGGGTCTTTCGCCGCGCTGCTGGCCGGTGGTGCGGTACTGCTCATCGTCTTCTACGTCGGCGCCCGCAAAATGCGGGTGGCGGAGCTGAACTCGCTCGTCGGCATGGTTCGTGGGCGTCTGGGGCGCTGACTCGGGGGTAAGCGCACAACCATCGTCCGCCATCGTGTGTCGTGCATAGCGGCGGACTGTGGGCACAATTGGTTTCGGCGTCGGACGGCGCGCACGGGGTCGAACGGCGCGCGATGGATGGGGAGGCAGGAACGACGGTGGCGGAACGGAGCACGGCTGCCGTCGACGTGGCAGACAGCAGCGGCGACAAGCCGCTGACCGCCAAGGCGGATCAGGCGGACCAGTCCACGGCCGACGGGGTGGCCCAGAACCTGGAGCGGGACACGAAGAACGACGAGGCACCGGGGAGGGGCGGGACCGACGGTCCCGGTAAGACCTCACCGCCCGAACTGCACAGCGGTCACAAGCTCGCCAGACGCTACCGCCTCGAGGAGTGCGTCACCCGTCTGGACGGCTTCAGCAGTTGGCGTGCGGTCGACGAGAAACTCCGCCGCGCCGTCGGCGTCCATGTACTGCCCGCGGACCATTCCCGGGCCCGGTCCGTGCTCGCCGCCGCCCGCTCCTCCGCCCTGTTGGGCGACCCCCGCTTCGTCCAGGTGCTGGACGCGGTCGAGGAGAACGACCTCGTCTACGTGGTCCACGAATGGCTGCCCGACGCCACCGAACTGACCACTCTGCTGTCCGCGGGCCCGCTGGAGCCGCACGACGCCTACCAGATGGTCAGCCAGGTGGCCGGTGCCATGGCCGCCGCGCACCGCGAGGGCCTCGCCCATCTGCGGCTGAACCCCAACGCCGTACTGCGGGCCTCCACCGGCCAGTGGCGCATCCGCGGCCTCGCCGTCAACGCCGCCCTGCGCGGCATCAGTTCGGACACCCCGCAGCGCACCGACACCGAGGCGATCGGCGCCCTGCTGTACGCGGCGCTCACCCAGCGCTGGCCGTACGAGAGCGACGCCTACGGCCTGTCGGGGCTGCCCAAGGACGTCGGTCTCATCGCCCCCGACCAGGTGCGCGCCGGTGTCCACCGCGGCCTGTCGGAGCTGGCCATGCGCGCGCTGGTCAACGACGGCGCCACCGCCTCCCGTCATGAGTCGGCGTGCACCACGCCGGAGGAGTTGGTGAAGGCGATCGGCGAGATGCCCCGCATCCGCCCGCCGGAGCCCGCGTTCACCGCGCCGCCCGAGTACCAGCGCACGACCTACCAGCAGGGCACCTACGGCCGCACCGCGCCCCCTGGCGCCACCCAGCCGGTACCGGCCCCGCCGCCCCCGCTCCAGAGCCGTACCGGCAAGGCACTGAAGTGGGCCGTCTCCGCCCTGCTGATCGCCGCCCTCGGCCTGGGTAGCTGGCAGCTGGCCGACGCGCTGATGCAGCAGGGGGACAAGGCCGACGACACCAACCAGACGCAGACGACGGAGGACGACGACAAGGGCAACGAGAAGCCCAAGCCGACCAAGCCGCTGACGATCGAGGCCGCTCAGGAGTACGTGGCGAGCGGCGACGCCCAGGCGGCCGAGGACGTCGGCAACACCTACGACGGCGACAGCTCCACGTTCTGGCGCACCAAGCGCTACACCGACGGCCCGGAACTCGCTCCGTACAAGCCTGGCGTGGGCATCGTCTACGATCTCGGCTCCTCCCAGGAGGTCTCCGCCGCCTCGATAAGCCTTCGGTACGCCGGTGACCACACGACGGCCGTCCTCTACGCCACCGACTCCCTGTCCCCGTCCACGGGGATCGACGGGATGACGAAGGTCGGAACCGCCAGCACGAGCGGCACCTCTCTCACGGTGAAGGCGTCGAAGACAGTGAAGACGCAGTACGTACTGCTGTGGATCACGGCCGTCCCGAACGCACCCACGGACGGCTACAGCAGCGCGGGCTACAAGCAGGCCATCACGGACCTGAAGTTCACGGGCTGAGTCGGCCGAAGGCGAGGGGGCCCGATGGCTAAGGACATCGCATACGGCGATGTGAGCGACCAGGACCTCCTCGCCCGCCATGTCAAGGGCGACCCCGAAGCCTTCGGCGAGCTGGTACGGCGCCACCGTGACCGGCTCTGGGCGGTGGCGCTGCGCACGCTGAGGGACCGCGAGGAGGCCGCTGACGCCGTCCAGGACGCCCTCGTCTCCGCCTACCGGGCCGCCCACACCTTCCGCGGCCAGTCGGCCGTCACGACCTGGCTGCACCGCATCACCGTGAACGCCTGTCTCGACCGGGCCCGCAAGGCCGCCTCCCGGAAGACCTCGCCGGTGGACGACACCGAGCGGCTGGAGCAGCTCCTGGAGCCGCACGAGTCGGCCTCGGCCCCGGCTGAGCGCAACGACCTGCACCGCCAGCTCCTCGCCGCGCTGGGCACCCTCCCGGCGGACCAGCGGGCCGCCCTCGTCCTGGTGGACATGCAGGGCTACCCGGTCGCCGAGGCCGCCCGCGTCCTCGATGTTCCGGTCGGTACGGTCAAGAGCCGCTGCGCCCGGGGCCGGGCCAGACTCCTGCCGCTGCTCACCCATCTGCGACCGGGGAACGCCGACGACGGCAGACCACAGGGGGAGCGACGGAACCGGACGCAGGGGACATCCGTCCCACCGGCAGCCGGACCGCGCGACGACGGTCCGCGAGATCCAGGGCCAAGCGATTCAGCTGCTGTGAAGGGCGGAGGTGGGCGAGCGTGACATCCACGACGGACTCGGCGGAGCACCCGGACGTCTCCGAGATCTCCGACCTCACCGAAGGACTGCTCTCCCCGACCCGGACCAGCGAGGTACGACGGCATCTGGAGGAGTGCGACCTCTGCGCCGACGTCCATGCCTCACTGGAGGAGATCCGCGGACTGCTCGGCACCCTGCCGGGCCCCGCACCCATGCCTGCCGAGGTCGCCGGGCGGATCGACGCCGCCCTGGCCGCTGAGGCGCTGCTGAACGCCTCCGCGCCCGAGGCGCCAGCCAGTACACCTGTCGAAGCGTCCCGGGTTCCCACGGGCGAGGACGACAGCGCTCGTGTTTCACGTGAAACATCGACAGCGGACCGTCCCGCGGGACATCCCCGGGTCTCCTCCACGGGCCCGGGGCGGAAGGGCCGTCAGCGGGGCGGCCGACGCAGGACCGTCGTCCTGGGCGCTGTCCTCTCGGCCGCGGCCCTGGGACTCGGCTCCGTCCTGTGGTCGTCACTGAGCGGCGGCCAGCCCGACACCACCGCCCACGGAGAGCAGTCCACCTCCACGGACACCTTCTCCAAGGACCGGCTGAAGAAGCAGGTCGCGGATCTCCTCGCGGGGCAGCAGAGCCCTCGCGGTGGCTCCCGTTCCCCCGGTGGCTTCGGTGTGGAGTCCGTCCCGAGCCCCGATGCCACCGGTCTCCTCAAGGAAGACTCGGTGACCGTCCCCGAGTGCGTCCTGGAGAGCATCGACGGCGCGGATGCCGCCCTGGCCGCCAAGGAAGGCACATACCGGGGAACACACGCCCTGCTCGTCGTGCTGCCCGACGCCGCTGACCCGACCCGGGTCACCGCCTACCTCGTGGACGCGACCTGTGTGGATCAGTCGTCGGTGAAGTCCAGGGTGCTGCTGAAGCACTCGTATCCGCGGCCCTGACCTGCGGGCGGCCCTTTCCGTCGAACCGTCTCCGATTCCTGGGGTATCCGTACACGGAACGCTTCCCCGTGTGCCCGGACACAGTGGGAATGCGCGCCCCTTAGGATCCGTTGGGTGGGGTGAGAGTCCGCAAGGGGCTCCACCGGTCGAGCGATTCAGTCAAGAGACGAGGAATCAAGCCGTGAGCGACGTTCGTAACGTGATCATCATCGGCTCCGGGCCCGCCGGTTACACGGCGGCGCTCTACACCGCGCGCGCGTCGCTGAAGCCCCTGATCTTCGAGGGAGCCGTAACGGCTGGTGGTGCTCTGATGAACACCACCGAGGTGGAGAACTTCCCGGGCTTCCAGGACGGCATCATGGGCCCCGAACTGATGGACAACATGCGGGCCCAGGCGGAGCGCTTCGGTGCCGAACTCATCGCTGACGACATCGTCTCCGTCGACCTGTCCGGTGAGATCAAGACCGTCACCGACACCTCCGGCACGGTCCACCGCGCGAAGGCCGTGATCGTCGCCACCGGCTCCCAGCACCGCAAGCTCGGTCTGCCGAACGAGGACGCGCTCTCCGGGCGCGGTGTCTCCTGGTGCGCCACCTGTGACGGCTTCTTCTTCAAGGACCAGGACATCGCCGTGATCGGCGGCGGTGACACCGCGATGGAGGAAGCGACCTTCCTCTCCCGCTTCGCCAGGTCCGTGACGATCGTGCACCGCCGTGACACCCTGCGCGCCTCCAAGGCGATGCAGGAGCGTGCCTTCGCCGACCCGAAGATCACCTTCGTCTGGGACAGCGAGGTCGCCGAGATCCAGGGCGACCCGAAGCTGTCCGGTCTGAAGCTGCGCAACATCAAAACCGGCGAGCTGTCCGACCTCCCGGTGACGGGCCTGTTCATCGCGATCGGCCATGACCCGCGCACCGAGCTGTTCAAGGGCCAGCTCGACCTCGACGAGGAGGGCTACCTGAAGGTGGACGCCCCCTCGACCCGGACGAACCTGACCGGCGTCTTCGGTGCCGGTGACGTGGTCGACCACACCTACCGCCAGGCGATCACGGCGGCGGGCACGGGCTGCTCCGCCGCACTCGACGCCGAGCGCTTCCTCGCCGCCCTCGCGGACGAGGAAGTGGCCGAGCCCGAGAAGACCGCTGTCTGACCCTCATCACCCCACGCAACAACCAGTTAAGGAGCCCGCCGTGGCCGGCACCCTGAAGAACGTGACCGACGACTCCTTCGAGCAGGACGTCCTCAAGAGCGACAAGCCTGTCCTGGTGGACTTCTGGGCCGCCTGGTGCGGACCGTGCCGCCAGATCGCTCCGTCCCTGGAGGCGATCGCCAGGGAGCACGGCGACAAGATCGAGATCGTCAAGCTCAACATCGACGAGAACCCGGGTACGGCGGCCAAGTACGGCGTGATGTCGATCCCGACGCTGAACGTCTACTCCAACGGTGAGGTCGCCAAGACCATCGTCGGCGCCAAGCCGAAGGCCGCGATCCTTCGCGACCTCGAGGACTTCATCACCGAGTGATCGACGCCGTCGAGCCGACGGCAATGTTTCACGTGAAACACGAAGACGGGCCGCCCCCCACAGGGGCGGCCCGTCTTCGTGTCACAGCGGCCGTAGCACTGGCTCCTTCTGCACGGCACCGAGCAGCCGGTCCAGCGCCATCTCGACGTCCTCCTTCCAGGAGAGCGTCGTCCGCAACTCAAGCCTCAGCCGCGGATACGTCGGATGAGGCCGGACCGTCTTGAAGCCCACCGCCAGCAGATGATCCGCGGGCAGGACACAGGCGGGCTCCTCCCACCGCGCGTCACCGAAGGCCTCGATCGCCTTGAAGCCCCGGCGCAGCAGATCCTTGGCCACGGTCTGGACCATCACCCGGCCCAGCCCCTGCCCCTTAAACCCCGGAACGATGTACGCGGTCATCAACTGCACCGCGTCAGGCGCGACCGGGCTCGTGGGGAACGCCGTCGAGCGGGGCACATAGGCGGGGGGCGCGTACAGCACGAAGCCCACCGGTACGTCGTCGACATAGACAACGCGACCGCAGGACCCCCAGTCCAGCAGCACCGCGGAGATCCAGGCTTCCTTCTCCAGCGCGGCCGTGCCCGCTTTTACCGCGGCCTCACCGCTGACTGGGTCCAGCTCCCAGAAGACGCACGAGCGACAGCGCTGGGGTAGGTCCTGAAGGTTGTCCAGCGTGAGCGGTACGAGCCGACGCCCCATGAAAGCTGTTCCTCGCTTCCTGCACCCGCCGCATCGCGGGCGGCTGTCAGAGCGCTCCGTTCTCTGAGCAAACTGCCGATGAATCCACCGACCGCGCCCAACCCCAGTCCCGCGCTCACCAGTCCGGTCCGGCTCATTGCTCGCACGGTCCCGCCTCCCCTCAGAGCTGGCTGTCAGGTGGCTGCGCTCTACCCGATCGCATCGTATCCACGAAGCGATTCCGCCGATACCGCCAAAAAGCAAAGTGCGGGCCCTGTCCGGGACACACCGGACACGGCCCGCACCAAGACGGCTCAGACGTCTGTTTCCTCGGACTCGTCGTCCTCAAGGCTCCGCTGGAGCACGGGCCCCTCGCCGGGAGCGAGGCTGCCGAGGATCCGCTCCAGGTCCTCCATGGAAGCGAACTCGACGGTGATCTTGCCCTTCTTCTGCCCCAGGTCGACCTTCACCCGGGTCTCGAAGCGGTCGGACAGCCGGGTCGCGAGGTCGGCCAGCGCCGGGGAGACCCGGGCACCGGCCCGCGGTCCCTTGGAGCGCTGGGTCGCCGCGGGCCGCGAGCCCATCAGGGTCACGATCTCCTCGACGGCCCGCACCGAGAGGCCCTCGGCCACGATCCGGTGCGCCAGCCGGTCCTGCTCCTCGGAGTCCTCCACAGACAGCAGCGCCCGGGCATGGCCCGCGGAGAGCACTCCGGCCGCCACCCGCCGCTGCACCGCCGGAGAGAGCTTCAGCAGCCGCAGGGTGTTGGAGACCTGCGGGCGGGAGCGCCCGATCCGATCCGCCAACTGGTCATGCGTGCAGCTGAAGTCCTTCAGCAACTGGTCGTAGGCGGCCGCCTCCTCCAGCGGGTTCAGCTGCGCCCGGTGCAGGTTCTCCAGCAGGGCGTCCAGGAGGAGCTTCTCGTCCTCCGTGGCCCGCACGATCGCCGGGATCGCCTCCAGCCCCGCCTCACGGCAGGCCCGCCACCGCCGCTCGCCCATGATCAGCTCATAGCGGCCCGGGCCGAGCTGCCGTACGACGACGGGCTGGAGAAGGCCGACCTCCTTGATGGAGGTGACCAGCTCTTGCAGCGCATCCTCGTCGAAGACCTCACGCGGCTGCCGAGGGTTGGGCGTGATGGCCTCAAGGGGGATCTCGGCGAAGTGGGCACCCATGACGGTCGCGGGCGCCTCCGCAGCGCCGTTGATCGATGGCTCCTCTGTTTCACGTGAAACAGGCGGCAGTGTGGCCACCTTCGCCGCGGCCACCCCACGGTCGGTCGTCAGCACCGGGACCGCCGTCGGTGACGGGGAAGCAGTGCCCCCGACCGCGGTCTGGGCCGGTGTCCGCTCGGTCGGTGCGGCAGGGATCAGTGCGCCAAGTCCCCGGCCCAGCCCCCTCCGTCGCTCGCTCACTGAATCCCCTCCACCATGCTCTGATCGCTCTGAGCGCCGATATGGGCGTGCGTCGCGTCGTAGCCGACGTCCACGCCCTTCAGCGCGATTTCCCGTGCTGCCTCAAGGTAGGAGAGGGCACCGCTCGATCCTGGATCGTAGGTCAGCACCGTCTGCCCATAGCTCGGCGCCTCGGAGATACGGACCGAGCGAGGAATGCTCGTCCGCAGCACCTCGTCACCGAAGTGGGTGCGCACCTCGTCCGCGACCTGGGACGCGAGGCGCGTCCGGCCGTCGTACATGGTGAGCAGAATCGTCGATACATGCAGTGTGGGGTTGAGGTGCCCCCGCACCAGATCGACATTGCGCAGCAGCTGGCCCAGCCCTTCCAGCGCGTAGTACTCGCACTGGATCGGGATGAGCACCTCCTGGCCCGCGACGAGCGCGTTGACCGTCAGCAGACCGAGCGAGGGCGGGCAGTCGATGAGGACGTAGTCCAGCGGCTGCTCATAGGCCTGGATGGCCCGCTGGAGGCGACTCTCGCGTGCCACGAGGGACACCAGCTCGATCTCCGCACCGGCGAGATCGATCGTGGCGGGTGCGCAGAAGAGACCCTCGACATCG
The DNA here is from genome assembly GCF_042796855.1 of Streptomyces sp. NPDC057877. Lineage (NCBI taxonomy): Bacteria > Bacillati > Actinomycetota > Actinomycetes > Kitasatosporales > Streptomycetaceae > Streptomyces > Streptomyces sp. NPDC057877. The sequence goes on along the minus strand of NZ_JBHVMS010000003.1, from coordinate 548,658 downwards.
GGGACAGGCTGGACCACCTCCGAGAGCGGCTTGCTCTCCACCAACACGTCGTAGATGGAAGGAACTTCGGCGTGATGGTCGATCCCCAGCGCGGTGGAGGCATTTCCCTGTGGGTCGAGGTCGATCACCAGGACACGGGCGCCGTGCAGCGCCAGCGACGCGGCAAGGTTGACGGTTGTCGTCGTCTTGCCCACGCCACCCTTCTGGTTCGCGACCACGATGACACGGGTCTGCTCGGGCCGCGGCAGACCCTCGCCCGCGCGGCCCAGAGCCTCAACCGCCAGTTGGGCAGCACGACCGATGGGAGTGTCGTCCATCGGGGGCGGTGTTTCACGTGAAACATCGTCCCCCATCGACTCGGTACGGGGACCGGGGACCGGATCGGTCATCGGTCCCGCGATGTTGGCGTCGGACCGCAAGGATTCACTCTCCTCGACTTCAGGCTCGCAATGAACAGAGCCTCCCATGCCTTCGGGGTCGTGAACCAGTGAGGCCTGGTGTTCTGTGGAGAAATCCACCTCTGTGGACAACTCCGTGCCCCGATGGGGCACCGGAGGGTCATCGGAAGGAGCGGATGCAGGAGGAGCGGTAGGTGCGGAAGAAGCGGAAGAAGCCTCGCCAAGCGAGCCGAGAGGCTTACGGTCGCGAGGTTCGGCCGCAGCGCGGCCGCGACTGATGATGCCGTGCAGCAGTGAGCGACGTTTCACGTGAAACACGATGCACAGCGGCCAGGGCCGCGCCCGGGAGACACTCCGGCATGCGTAGGTTTGACAGCTTGTGTGGAGTACGACCTGTAGCCCTGAGCGATCAGCGGCGGCGGCGCGCTCTTCCCGTCCGTGCCGCCTTGGCCCTCTTGGCCGCAAACCGCACCCCACCCGGGCTCTCCCCGACCTCCACACGCACCACGGTGGACATCGGGTCCACGACGCCTTCACCCACATGCAGGATGGACGTCTCCACCGCGCCGAGCTTGCTCAGCGCGGTCGCCGCGCTTTTCAGCTCCTCCTCGGCGGTGTCGCCCTTGAGCGCCAACATCTCGCCGTAGGGGCGGAGCAGCGGGATGCCCCAGGTGGCCAACCGGTCCAGCGGCGCCACGGCCCGCGCCGTCACCACATGGACCGGCGGCAACTTGCCCATGACCTCTTCGGCACGCCCTCGCACGACGGTCACATGATCGAGGCCGAGCAGCTCGACGACCTCGGTCAGGAAGTTCGTACGCCGCAGCAGCGGCTCCAGCAGCGTGATCTTCAGGTCGTCGCGGACGAGCGCCAGCGGGATGCCGGGCAGTCCGGCCCCCGATCCGACATCGCACACGGTCACGCTCTCGGGCACGACCTCGGAGAGCACCGCGCAGTTCAGCAGATGCCTCTCCCACAGCCGGGGCACCTCACGCGGACCGATGAGCCCGCGCTGCACTCCCGCCTCGGCCAGAAGCTCCGCGTACCGGACCGCATCCCCGAAGCGCTCGCCGAATACATCGCGGGCCTGCTCGGGCACAGGGGGGAGTTCAGCTGCCTCCGTCACGGGGACCGTCCTTCCGTACCGCATCGGCGCGCCGAGCGCCGTGTCCAGAACTACCAGGCTGACAAAGTCCGGCCCCGCCTGCGCAACAGACGGGGCCGGAGGAAGTAGGGACCGCTCAGGCGGGCAGCACGACGACGAACCGCTGCGGCTCCTCGCCCTCGGACTCGCTGCGCAGGCCCGCGGCCTTGACCGCGTCGTGCACGACCTTGCGCTCGAACGGCGTCATCGGCTTCATCTTGACGGGCTCACCGCTGCTCTTGGCCTCGGCTGCCGCCTTGGCACCCAGCTCGGACAGCTCGGTGCGCTTCTTGGCCCGGTAGCCCGCGATGTCCAGCATCAGTCGGCTGCGGTCACCGGTCTCCCGGTGCACGGCCAGACGCGTCAGCTCCTGGAGCGCCTCCAGCACCTCGCCGTCCCGGCCGACCAGCTTCTGGAGGTCACGGCTGCCGGTGTCGCTGATGATCGAGACAGAGGCGCGGTCGCCCTCGACGTCCATGTCGATGTCACCGTCGAGGTCGGCGATGTCCAGCAGACCCTCGAGGTAGTCCGCCGCGATGTCGCCCTCCTGCTCCAGGCGGGTCAGGGTGTCTGCGCCCTCGGCAGCGGCGGAGGTGGTGCCTTCCGTCACGGGATGGACTCCTTCTTACTTCTTGGTCGGGGACTTGGGCCGCTGCGGGCCCTTGCGCTGACCGGACTGGGCCCGGCTTCGGCCGCCGCCGGACTTCGCCTTCCCGGCGGATCCGGACGGCTTGGCGTCCTGCGGCTCGTCGTCCTTGCTCAGCGACGTCGTCGACGAGGACTTGTCGCCCTCAGCGGCTGACGAGGACTTCTCGCCGCCACCGGCGGGCTTGGCGCCGCCGGACTGGCGCTTGGACTTCGGCTGCCGCTTGGGCTGCTGACGCTTGGGAGTGGCGGTGGTGGTGGCACCGTCCTCGGTCGCGACGGCGACCGCGCTCTCGCTCTTGACCACGCTGCCGTCGGCCTGGGCGGCGAGGCCCGCCTTCGTCAGACCGTTGATGAACTTGCGCTCGTACTCGTTGCGGTCCCGGCCCTTGGCGACGATCGCCTTGATCATGGTCCGGTCGCGGCGCCCACGGGCCTTGCTGTGGTGCGTGACGTACTTGTGCAGGCGCTCCAGGTAGGCGGCCTGGGCCTTGGAACCCGGGGTCGGGTTGTTGTGGATGACGTACATCTGCTGGCCCATGGTCCACAGGTTGGTGGTCAGCCAGTAGACGAGGACACCGACGGGGAAGTTGATGCCGAAGACGGCGAAGATGACGGGGAAGACGTACATCAGCATCTTCTGCTGCTGCATGAACGGCGTCTTCACCGTGGTGTCGACGTTCTTCGTCATCAGCTGGCGCTGCGTGTAGAACTGCGACAGCGACATCAGGACGATCATGATCGCGGTCACGATCCGCACATCGGTGATCGAGGAGCCGAGCGCCTCGACCTTCGACGAGCTGTCGGTGAACTTCGCGGCCAGCGGGGCACCGAAGATGTGCGCCTTCTGCGCGCTCTCCAGCAGCCGTTCGTTGATCACACCGATGGTGTCGTTCGACGCGATGCTGTTGAGCACGTGGTACAGGGCGAAGAAGAACGGCGACTGCGCCAGGATGGGAAGGCACGAGGAGAGCGGGTTGGTACCCGTCTCCTTGTACAGCTTCATCATCTCTTCGGACTGGCGCTGCTTGTCGTTCTTGTAGCGCTCCTGGATCTTCTTCATCTCCGGCTGGAGCGTCTGCATCGCGCGCGTCGCCTTGATCTGCTTCACGAAGAGCGGGATCAGGCAGATACGGATGAGCACCACGAGGGACACGATGGACAGGCCCCAGGCCCAGCCCGTGTCAGGGCCGAAGATCGCACCGTACAGACTGTGGAACTGGACGATGACCCACGAGACGGGTGTGGTGATAAAGCTGAAGAGGCTGGCAATCGTGTCCACTAATCATGCTCCTTGGGCATGGGACGAGGTCTCTGCGGCCGGGCTCGAAGGACTCACAGAATTCTGTCCCTCGGTGGCCGGGTCGGCGGCGGAGGGCCCGCCCTTGCGTGCACGCCATGCGCCGCGCAGCATTTCGTGCCACCGCGGGCGCTTGCGCGGCGGGACATGGTCCACACCGCCCAGCGACCACGGATTGCACCGGAGGATGCGCCAGGCGGTGAGCGCCGTGCCCTTGATCGCGCCGTGCCGGTCTATGGCCGTGTAGCCGTAGTGGGAACACGACGGGTAGTACTTGCACACGGGCCCGAGCAACGGGCTGATCGTCCACTGGTAGAGCTTGATCAGCGCCAGCAGCGGGTACTTCATCGCGCACCCCCTCCCAGCAGCCGCTGAAGCGCGGCATCCAGGTCTCGGGCCAGCTGTGCATGGTCGGCGTCACCCGCCCCGGGCAACGCCCGTACGACTACCAGGCTACCGGGGGGCAGGTCGGTGACTCGCTCGCGCATCAGGTGACGCAGTCTGCGCTTGACTCTGTTGCGTATGACCGCGCCACCCACCGCCTTGCTCACGACGAAACCCGCACGCGTCGGGGGAGCGCTCTCCCCAGGCGCGTGCGGGTCCGTGGCACCGCTTCGTAGGTGGACGACGAGGAGAGGGCGTCCGGCCCTGCGTCCTCGCCGTACCGCGGTCGCGAAGTCCTCGCGCCGCCTCAGCCGGTTCTCGGTGGGCAGCACGACGTCATGACCTGACCGGGATCAGGCGGACAGACGGGCGCGACCCTTGCTACGGCGGGACGCGAGAATCGCGCGGCCGGCACGGGTGCGCATACGCAGCCGGAAGCCGTGGGTCTTCGCGCGACGACGGTTGTTCGGCTGGAAGGTGCGCTTGCTCACTCGGGGGCTCCAGAAAGAAATCGGGGTTGGCGGGGTGCCGTCCTGGCTGTCACCGTGCGCCCACGAGTAGCTCGCGTTACGCCCGAGTGCACCGCTTTCCGATCACCGGACTACCCCACACTGGCGGGGACGTGATCTGTGCCCATCGGAGGCAGGCGGCAGCAGCCATCGACAACTCGACCTGGTTACGGTACGCGCGGCTGCGCCATTCGGTCAAACCAGGGGTCAGCGGGAGACACTATCCACAGGCTGGGGACAACAACTTGAACCGCACCCGTCGCCCTGACTACCTTGGCTGAACTCCGATTCGTTCCCTTGTCCCCACCCCACCCGATTTACATCCCGACCCGTCCGACGAACCACACGTTCGTGGGATCTATGAGAGAGCGTGCCCTGTGGCTGACGTACCCGCCGATCTTGCCGCAGTGTGGCCGCGAGTACTGGATCAGCTTCTCGGCGAGGGCCGCGGGCAGGGGGTCGAGGCCAAGGACGAGCACTGGATCCGGCGCTGTCAGCCGCTGGCGCTGGTCGCGGACACCGCTCTGCTCGCCGTACCGAACGAATTCGCGAAAGGCGTACTGGAGGGCCGTCTCGCACCGATCGTCAGCGAGACCCTGAGCCGGGAGTGCGGCCGTCCCATCCGGATCGCGATCACCGTCGACGACTCCGCGGGCGAGCCCCCGGCCCCGCCGACATCGCAGTCCCCCCCGCCGCAGTCGCGCTACGAGGAGCCGGAGCTGCCCTCCGCCCCGTACGACAACGGCTACGGCCGTCACCGCGCCGACCAGCGCCCCGGTGACCAGCTGCCCACCGCCCGCCCGGCCTACCCGTCCGAGTACCAGCGCCCCGAGCCCGGTGGCTGGCCCCGCCAGGGCCAGGACGACTACGGCTGGCAGCAGCAGCGCCTGGGCTTCCCGGAGCGGGACCCGTACGCGTCGCCGCCGCAGGAGTCGTACGGACCACCGGACTCATACGGCTCACAGGACGCCTACGGCTCCCAGGACTACCGCCCACAGCCTGTGGACCGCCCCTCCTACGACCAGCAGCGCGGCGAGTACGAGCCGTCACGCGGCGACTACGACCAGCGCGACGGCCGTCGTGAGCGGCCGGAGCCGCCCGCCGGTTCGGGGCATGTGCACCGCGGCGGCCCGGTCGGCTCCCAGCTGCCCGCCTCCAGCGGCGCCCCCGGCCCGCTGGCCGCGCAACCCGCGCCCGCGTCCGGCCCCGGTGAGCCGACGGCACGGCTGAACCCGAAGTACCTCTTCGACACGTTCGTCATCGGCGCCTCGAACCGCTTCGCACACGCGGCGGCGGTCGCCGTCGCCGAGGCGCCCGCGAAGGCGTACAACCCCCTGTTCATCTACGGGGAGTCGGGGCTCGGCAAAACGCATCTGCTGCACGCGATCGGGCACTACGCGCGGAGCCTGTACCCCGGCACGCGCGTGCGGTACGTCAGCTCGGAGGAGTTCACCAACGAGTTCATCAACTCCATCCGCGACGGCAAGGGCGACAGCTTCCGCAAGCGCTACCGCGAGATGGACATCCTGCTCGTCGACGACATCCAGTTCCTGGCGGACAAGGAGTCGACGCAGGAGGAGTTCTTCCACACCTTCAACACGCTCCACAACGCCAACAAGCAGATCGTGCTCTCCAGCGACCGGCCGCCGAAGCAGCTGGTCACGCTGGAGGACCGGCTGCGGAACCGTTTCGAGTGGGGCCTGATCACCGACGTCCAGCCGCCCGAGCTGGAGACGCGCATCGCGATCCTGCGCAAGAAGGCGGTGCAGGAGCAGCTCAACGCCCCGCCGGAGGTGCTGGAGTTCATCGCCTCCCGGATCTCGCGCAACATCCGCGAGCTGGAGGGCGCGCTGATCCGGGTGACGGCGTTCGCGTCGCTCAACCGGCAGCCGGTGGACCTCGGTCTGACGGAGATCGTCCTCAAGGACCTGATCCCCGGCGGCGAGGACGCGACGCCGGAGATCACGTCGACGGCCATCATGAGCGCCACGGCCGACTACTTCGGCCTCACGGTCGAGGACCTGTGCGGCAGCTCGCGCGGGCGCCAGCTCGTCACGGCCCGCCAGATCGCCATGTACCTGTGCCGTGAGCTGACGGACCTGTCGCTGCCCAAGATCGGCGCCCTGTTCGGCGGCCGGGACCATACGACGGTGATGCACGCCGACCGCAAGATCCGCAATCTGATGGCCGAGCGCCGCTCGATCTACAACCAGGTGACCGAGCTGACGAACCGCATCAAGAACGGCTGACCCACAACGGCTCACAGAGCCGCTCATACGGCGTCCAGGGCGCCCTCGGAGGACATCCGGGGGCGCCCTTCGCCGTTCCGGCCGTCCCGGCGCTCGTCGACGGCGCGCCACCCGCTGTTCGATTACCTGCCGGGTTACGGCCACTCTCCACAGATTCGGCGACTTTCTGTCGTCCACATCCTGGGGACTGCGAAGTTGTCCAGATCGTGTCCACAGGCAGGCCTGTTGAAAGACCATCAGACCAGGTCAGGTCCCTGTGGATCCGTGGACGAAGGATCTCCACAACCTGTGGACGAAGAAGTGATCCACAGCCTGTGCACCGAGTTGTCCACGGGCAACCCACAGGCTGAGGCCGATTGTCCCCAGCGATCCCCGGTTTCTCCACAGCTCTGTCCACTGTTCGGCAACACGACGCACCTCGTCACCGCGTCGAGTGAAGCGCGTCACACAAAGGTGCCTGGTTGGGCTGTGGGAAAGATGGGTAAAGCTGGGGACGGCGCTGGGGAGAACTCGCCCCAACCTGTGCACGGGGTGTGCAGAACTTTCTGTTCTCCACAGAAGGGCCCGGTTGTCCACCGCCTCCGCCCACAGGGCCGGTGGACAAAATTCCCGCTCTGAGCTGGGAAAACGAAGTTATCCACGGTATCCACAGGCCCTACTACTACTCCCAACCAGTTAGAGCGGGGAATTCGTTTCGAAGCGGGTCCTGTGCACAACTCGCCCTTCGGTGCCCGGCTGCCCCTCGTCACGACTTGACCCCGAGAGGCACCTACTGTCAGTGCCGTGCGTCAGACTGTTCCCCGGTGTCCTTCCCGTCACAGGGACCCACGACACCGAGACAGACGACGAAGCGAAGCAGGGCGAGAAGCGCCGGCAACAGCAGGAGGCGGCTAACCGTGAAGATCCGGGTGGAACGCGACGTACTCGCGGAGGCAGTGGCCTGGGCGGCGCGCAGCCTCCCGGCCCGTCCGCCGGCGCCTGTGCTCGCCGGCCTGCTCCTCAAGGCCGAGGACGGCCAGCTGAGCCTGTCCAGCTTCGACTACGAGGTCTCCGCGCGGGTGAGCGTCGAGGCGGAGGTCGAGGAGGAGGGCACGGTCCTCGTCTCCGGCCGTCTGCTGGCGGACATCTCGCGCGCCCTCCCCAACCGGCCGGTGGAGATTTCCACAGACGGTGTACGGGCGACGGTGGTCTGCGGCTCCTCCCGCTTCACCCTCCACACCCTGCCTGTGGAGGAGTACCCCGCGCTGCCGCAGATGCCGAACGCCACGGGCACCGTCCCGGGCGAGGTCTTCGCCTCCGCCGTGCAGCAGGTCGCCATCGCCGCGGGCCGTGACGACACGCTGCCCGTCCTGACCGGTGTGCGCATCGAGATCGAGGGCGACACCGTCACGCTGGCCTCCACCGACCGCTACCGCTTCGCGGTCCGCGAGTTCCTGTGGAAGCCGGAGAACCCCGACGCCTCCGCGGTCGCCCTGGTGCCCGCCAAGACGCTCCTGGACACCGCCAAGGCGCTCACCAGCGGCGACAGCGTGATGCTGGCGCTGTCCGGCTCGGGCGCGGGCGAGGGCCTCATCGGCTTCGAGGGCGCGGGCCGCCGGACGACGACCCGGCTGCTGGAGGGCGACCTCCCGAAGTACCGCACGCTGTTCCCGACGGAGTTCAACAGCGTCGCCGTGATCGAGACCGCCCCCTTCGTGGAGGCCGTCAAGCGCGTGGCCCTGGTCGCCGAGCGCAACACCCCGGTCCGGCTCAGCTTCGAGCAGGGCGTGCTCATCCTGGAGGCCGGTTCCAGCGACGACGCACAGGCTGTGGAAAGGGTCGACGCCCAGCTGGAGGGCGATGACATCTCGATCGCCTTCAACCCGACGTTCCTGCTGGACGGCCTGAGCGCGATCGACTCGCCGGTGGCGCAGCTGTCCTTCACGACGTCCACCAAGCCCGCGCTGCTCAGCGGCAAGCCCGCGGTGGACGCGGAGGCGGACGACGCCTACAAGTACCTGATCATGCCGGTCCGGCTGAGCGGCTGACCGAGCGCTCCGCGGGAAGCCGCAGGTGGGGTGTACGTATGAGCGCGTATGCCCACAGGTGTGCGCGAGCGTCCGGGTTTAGGCTCGGACGCAGGTACGAATGTGCCGCGGGCCCGGAATCCCGCGGCGCGGACGGCCGTAACGCCACCTCGTGAACCTAAGGAAGCACAACTGATGGAGCTTGGTCTCGTCGGCCTCGGCAAGATGGGCGGCAACATGCGCGAGCGGATCCGCCGCGCGGGCCACACCGTCCTCGGCTACGACCGCAACGCGGATCTCGCCGATGTCCACAGCCTGGAAGAGCTTGTGGGCAAGCTCAGCGGCCCGCGCGTGGTCTGGGTGATGGTCCCGGCGGGCGAGCCCACCCAGACCACGATCGACCAGCTCGCGGAGCTTTTGGAGCCCGGTGACGTCGTCGTGGACGGCGGCAACTCCCGCTGGACGGACGACGAGAAGCACGCCGAGGAGCTGGCCGCCAAGGGCATCGGCTTCGTCGACTGCGGCGTCTCCGGCGGCGTCTGGGGCCTGGAGAACGGCTACGCCCTGATGTACGGCGGCGACGCGGAGAACGTGGCGAAGGTGCAGCCGGTCTTCGACGCGCTGAAGCCCGAGGGCGACTTCGGGTCCGTGCACGCGGGCAAGGTCGGCGCGGGCCACTTCGCGAAGATGGTCCACAACGGCATCGAGTACGCGATGATGCAGGCCTACGCCGAGGGCTGGGAGCTGCTGGAGAAGGTCGACTCGGTGACCGACGTCCGGGAGGTCTTCCGCTCCTGGCAGGAGGGCACGGTCATCCGCTCCTGGCTGCTCGACCTGGCCGTGAACGCCCTCGACGAGGACGAGCACCTGGAGAAGCTGCGCGGTTTCGCACAGGACTCCGGCGAGGGCCGGTGGACCGTGGAGGCCGCCATCGACAACGCCGTGCCGCTGCCCGCGATCACGGCGTCCCTCTTCGCGCGGTTCGCCTCGCGGCAGGAGGACTCTCCGCAGATGAAGATGATCGCGGCGCTGCGGAACCAGTTCGGCGGCCACGCGGTCGAGAAGAAGTAATCCACAGGCTGGGGAAACCCGGAGCCTGCAGCCCAGGACCCGGGGAAACCCGGGAACGCTACGCCGGGGGAGGTCGGCGAACGACCATGCACGTCACGCATCTGTCGCTGGCCGACTTCCGCTCCTACGCCCGGGTCGAGGTCCCGCTCGACCCGGGCGTCACGGCCTTCGTCGGCCCGAACGGACAGGGCAAGACGAACCTCGTCGAGGCGGTCGGCTATCTCGCCACCCTCGGCAGCCACCGCGTCTCCTCCGACGCCCCGCTGGTCCGCATGGGCAGCGAGCGCGCGGTGATCCGGGCGCAGGTGCGGCAGGGCGAACGCCAGCAGCTGATCGAGCTGGAGCTGAACCCCGGCCGCGCCAACCGCGCCCGCATCAACCGGTCCTCGCAGGTCAGACCCCGTGACGTCCTGGGCATCGTACGCACCGTGCTGTTCGCGCCGGAGGATCTCTCCCTGGTCAAGGGCGACCCCGGGGAGCGGCGCCGCTTCCTGGACGAGCTGATCACCGCCCGCTCCCCGCGGATGGCCGGGGTGCGCTCGGACTACGACCGGGTCCTCAAGCAGCGCAACACCCTGCTGAAGTCCGCCGCGCTGGCCCGCCGCCACGGTGGCCGCTCGATGGACCTGTCCACCCTCGACGTCTGGGACCAGCACCTCGCGCGCGTGGGCGCCGAACTGCTCGCCCAGCGGCTCGACCTGATCGCGGCGATCCAGCCGCTGGCCGACAAGGCGTACGAGCAACTGGCGCCCGGCGGCGGACCCGTGACCCTGGAGTACAAGCCGTCGGCGCCGGGCGAGGCGCACACGCGCGAGGCGCTGTACGAGCAGCTGACGGCGGCGCTCGCCGAGGTCCGCAAGCAGGAGATCGAGCGGGGCGTCACCCTGGTGGGTCCGCACCGGGACGACCTGCTCCTCAAGCTCGGTGAGCTGCCCGCGAAGGGGTACGCCTCGCACGGCGAGTCCTGGTCGTACGCGCTGGCGCTGCGGCTTGCCTCCTACGACCTGCTGCGCGCCGAGGGCAACGAGCCGGTGCTGGTCCTCGACGACGTGTTCGCCGAGCTGGACTCCCGGCGCCGGGAGCGGCTGGCGGAGCTGGTGGCGCCCGGTGAGCAGGTGCTGGTGACGGCCGCGGTCGACGACGACGTACCGCAGGTGCTGAGCGGCGCGCGGTACGCGGTGTCCGGCGGGGTGGTGGAGCGCGTATGAGCGAGAACACACCGGCGGACGGCACCCCCGCCGCGGCGGGGCCCGGCAGGGAGGCGCCCTCGGGCGTCGACCTCGCGCGCGTGGCGCTGCGCGCGGCGCGGGAGCAGGCACGCGCGCGTGGAGACGCGGTACGGCAGCGCAAACAGGCGCGTCGGGGCGGGCTGCGCTCCGGCGCGCGCGCCGACGGCCGTGATCCGATGGCGCTCGGTTCGGCGATCAACCGGCTGATCACCGAGCGCGGCTGGGAGGCTCCGGCGGCGGTCGGCGGGGTCATGGGGCGCTGGCCGCAGATCGTCGGCGAGGACGTGGCCAAGCACTGCGTGCCCGAGCGGTACGACGAGGACGAGCGCGTCCTGGTCGTGCGCTGCGACTCCACGGCCTGGGCGACGAACCTGCGGCTGCTGGCGCCGACGCTGGTCGCCCGGCTGAACGAGGATCTCGGGCACGGCGCGGTGCGGCAGATCAAGGTCCTCGGCCCCGGCGGCCCCGCCCGCCGCTACGGCCCGCTGCGCGCTCCCGGGAGCACTGGGCCCGGCGACACGTACGGCTGATGCGCTGGTGAGACCCGGGTGACGAAAGTCACGCGGGTGTTCTCGGCATGTCCCGCGGACGCCCGTTATGTCCCGGCGGACGACGCGGCGCGCACGGGCGCACACAGTTGCGAATCGCGACCTGACCCTTGAGTAGCGAAGGGTTGACACCTCGAAGCGCTGAGTGCCTCTGTGAGCCTCTTGGAGCCCCCATCCACATATCGGGAGTCGGGCGAGCGTCATTTAGGGCGGCACATGAGGACTCAGGTACCGGCAAACCCCCATCACTGTCAGTGCTACCGGTAGACTGGAAGACAATCCCGCCCCGAACGTGGGGACCGTCCGGGAAAAGCTGAGCAACGCTGATCAAGGCTTACCACCGCAACATGCCGCAGCCGCTCCGGCAACCCGCCGACGAGCCCGGCTCGTGCTGTGCCAGAAAGGGCGCTTCGTGGCCGATTCCGGCAACCCCAACGAGAACATCCCGTCCACCGACGCCGGCGTCCCCGCCGCGGCCATCGCCTCGAACGGCGAGGTCACGGCTTCGTACGACGCCAGCGCCATCACCGTCCTCGAGGGTCTGGACGCGGTCCGCAAGCGACCCGGTATGTACATCGGCTCCACCGGTGAGCGGGGACTGCACCACCTCGTGTACGAGGTGGTCGACAACTCCGTCGACGAGGCGCTGGCCGGCCACGCGGACACCATCGAGGTGACGATCCTCCCCGACGGCGGCGTGCGCGTCGTCGACAACGGCCGTGGCATCCCGGTGGGCATCGTCCCGTCCGAGGGCAAGCCCGCCCTGGAGGTCGTGCTGACCGTGCTGCACGCGGGCGGCAAGTTCGGCGGTGGCGGCTACGCGGTCTCCGGTGGTCTGCACGGCGTGGGCGTCTCCGTCGTGAACGCGCTGTCCTCGAAGGTCGCCGTAGAGGTCAGGACCGACGGCCACCGCTGGACGCAGGACTACAAGATGGGTGTCCCCACGGCGCCGCTCGCCCAGCACGAGGCCACCGAGGAGACGGGGACGTCGGTCACCTTCTGGGCCGACGGCGACATCTTCGAGACCACCGAATACTCCTTCGAGACGCTCTCGCGGCGCTTCCAGGAGATGGCGTTCCTCAACAAGGGTTTGACGATCAAACTCACCGACGAGCGCGAGTCGGCCAGGGCCACGGCCGGGGCGGACGAGGCGGGTGCGGACGAGAAGCAGGAAGCGAAGGCCGTCACCTACCACTACGAGGGCGGCATCGTCGACTTCGTGAAGTACCTCAACTCCCGCAAGGGCGAAGTGGTGCACCCGTCGGTGATCGACCTCGAGGCCGAGGACAAGGACAAGGCCCTCTCCCTCGAAGTCGCCATGCAGTGGAACAGCGGCTACAGCGAGGGCGTGTACTCCTTCGCCAACATCATCCACACGCATGAGGGCGGTACCCACGAAGAGGGCTTCCGCGCGGCGCTCACCAACCTGATCAACAAGTACGCGCGCGACAAGAAGCTGCTCCGCGAGAAGGACGACAACCTCACGGGTGACGACATCCGCGAGGGCCTGACGGCGATCATCTCGGTGAAGCTGAGCGAACCGCAGTTCGAGGGCCAGACGAAGACCAAGCTGGGCAACACGGAGGCCAAGACCTTCGTGCAGAAGGCGGTCTACGAGCACCTCAACGACTGGCTGGACCGCAACCCCAACGAGGCCGCGGACATCGTCCGCAAGGGCATCCAGGCGGCCACCGCGCGCGTGGCGGCCCGCAAGGCCCGCGACCTGACCCGCCGCAAGGGGCTGCTGGAGACGGCGTCCCTGCCGGGCAAGCTCTCCGACTGCCAGTCGAACGACCCCAGCAAGTGCGAGATCTTCATCGTCGAGGGTGACTCCGCCGGCGGCTCGGCCAAGTCCGGCCGCAACCCGGAGTACCAGGCGATCCTGCCCATCCGCGGCAAGATCCTCAACGTCGAGAAGGCGCGGATCGACAAGATCCTGCAGAACCAGGAGATCCAGGCGCTGATCTCCGCCTTCGGCACCGGCGTGCACGAGGACTTCGACATCGAGAAGCTCCGCTATCACAAGATCATCCTGATGGCGGACGCCGACGTCGACGGCCAGCACATCAACACCCTGCTGCTGACCTTCCTGTTCCGCTTCATGCGGCCGCTGGTCGAGGCCGGGCACGTGTTCCTCTCCCGTCCCCCGCTCTACAAGATCAAGTGGGGCAAGGACGACTTCGAGTACGCGTACTCCGACCGTGAGCGTGACGCCCTGATCGAGCTGGGCCGCCAGGCCGGCAAGCGCATCAGGGAGGACTCGGTGCAGCGCTTCAAGGGTCTCGGCGAGATGAACGCCGAGGAGCTGCGCATCACCACGATGGACCAGGAGCACCGCGTCCTCGGCCAGGTCACCCTCGACGACGCCGCCCAGGCCGACGAGCTGTTCTCGGTCCTGATGGGCGAGGACGTCGAGGCCCGCCGCCAGTTCATCCAGCGCAACGCCAAGGACGTCCGCTTCCTCGACATCTGAGTCGGTCTCAGCTGACCGCACCAGGAAGGACCTTCACCAGCAATGACCGACGAGAACACTCCCGTGACGACGACCGAGGGTGACGCCCTGGGCATGCGCGTCGAGCCCGTCGGGCTCGAAACGGAGATGCAGCGCTCCTACCTCGACTACGCGATGTCCGTCATCGTCTCGCGCGCGCTGCCGGACGTCCGTGACGGCCTCAAGCCCGTCCACCGCCGCGTCCTGTACGCGATGTACGACGGCGGCTACCGCCCCGAGCGCGGCTTCTACAAGTGCGCCCGTGTGGTCGGCGACGTCATGGGCAACTACCACCCGCACGGCGACTCCTCGATCTACGACGCGCTGGTCCGCCTCGCGCAGCCGTGGTCGATGCGGATGCCGCTGGTGGACTCCAACGGCAACTTCGGCTCGCCGGGCAACGACCCGGCGGCGGCCATGCGCTACACCGAGTGCAAGATGGCGCCGCTGTCGATGGAGATGGTCCGCGACATCGACGAGGAGACCGTCGACTTCACGGACAACTACGACGGCCGCTCCCAGGAGCCGACCGTCCTGCCCTCCCGCTTCCCGAACCTGCTGATCAACGGCTCGGCGGGCATCGCGGTCGGCATGGCCACCAACATCCCGCCGCACAACCTCCGCGAGGTGGCCGCGGGCGCCCAGTGGTACCTGGAGAACCCCGAAGCCTCCCACGAGGAGCTGCTGGACGCGCTCATCGAGCGCATCAAGGGTCCGGACTTCCCCACCGGCGCGCTCGCCGTAGGCCGCAAGGGCATCGAGGAGGCCTACCGCACCGGCCGTGGCTCGATCACCATGCGCGCGGTCGTCGAGGTCGAGGAGATCCAGAACCGCCAGTGCCTGGTGGTGACGGAGCTGCCGTACCAGGTGAACCCCGACAACCTCGCGCAGAAGATCGCCGACCTGGTGAAGGACGGCAAGGTCGGCGGCATCGCCGACGTCCGCGACGAGACGTCGTCCCGCACGGGCCAGCGCCTCGTCATCGTCCTGAAGCGGGACGCGGTCGCCAAGGTCGTACTGAACAACCTGTACAAGCACACGGACCTCCAGACCAACTTCGGCGCCAACATGCTGGCCCTGGTCGACGGCGTCCCGCGCACGCTCTCCCTGGACGCGTTCATCCGCCACTGGGTGACGCACCAGATCGAGGTCATCGTCCGCCGTACGCGCTTCAGGCTGCGCAAGGCGGAGGAGCGGGCGCACATCCTGCGCGGCCTGCTGAAGGCCCTGGACGCCATTGACGAGGTCATCGCGCTGATCCGGCGCAGTGACACGGTCGAGATCGCCCGCGGCGGCCTGATGAGCCTCCTGGAGATCGACGAGATCCAGGCCAACGCCATCCTCGAGATGCAGCTGCGCCGACTGGCCGCCCTGGAGCGCCAGAAGATCGTCCAGGAGCACGACGAGCTTCAGGCCAAGATCACCGAGTACAACGAGATCCTGGCCTCCCCGGTCCGCCAGCGCGGCATCGTCAGCGCGGAGCTGGCGGCGATCGTGGAGAAGTTCGGCGACGACCGCAAGACGCAGCTGATCCCCTACGACGGTGACATGTCCATCGAGGACCTCATCGCCGAGGAGGACATCGTCGTCACCGTCACGCGCGGGGGCTACGTCAAGCGCACCAAGACGGACGACTACCGGGCGCAGAAGCGCGGCGGCAAGGGCGTACGCGGTGCGAAGCTGAAGGAAGACGACATCGTCGACCACTTCTTCGTCTCCACGACCCACCACTGGCTGCTGTTCTTCACCAACAAGGGCCGCGTCTACCGCGCCAAGGCCTACGAGCTGCCCGACGCCGGACGGGACGCGCGCGGCCAGCACGTCGCCAACCTGCTGGCCTTCCAGCCGGACGAGGCGATCGCCGAGATCCTTGCGATCCGCGACTACGAGGCGGCGCCGTACCTGGTGCTCGCCACGAAGGCGGGCCTGGTCAAGAAGACGCCGCTGAAGGATTACGATTCGCCGCGTTCCGGTGGCGTGATCGCGATCAATCTGCGGGAGCGGGAGGACGGAACCGACGACGAACTGATCGGAGCCGAACTCGTCTCGCCTGATGACGATCTGCTTCTGATCAGCCGAAAGGCACAGTCGATCAGGTTCACCGCGACGGACGACACGCTGCGCCCCATGGGCCGTGCGACCTCGGGCGTCAAGGGCATGAGTTTCCGCGAGGGCGACGAGCTGCTCTCGATGAATGTTGTTCGACCCGGTACGTTCGTGTTCACTGCTACCGACGGTGGGTACGCGAAGCGGACCGCTGTCGACGAGTACCGCGTCCAGGGTCGCGGCGGCCTCGGCATCAAGGCCGCCAAGATCGTCGAGGACCGTGGATCGCTCGTCGGCGCGCTGGTGGTCGAGGAGACCGACGAGATCCTCGCCATCACGCTGGGCGGCGGTGTGATTCGTACGCGAGTCAACGAGGTCAGGGAGACGGGCCGTGACACCATGGGCGTCCAACTGATCAATCTGGGCAAGCGTGATGCCGTCGTCGGCATCGCACGCAACGCCGAGGCGGGACGCGAGGCGGAGGAGGTCGACGGTGACGTGGCCGTCGACGAGACCACCGACGTGCCCGAGACCACCGGCACGGACGAGGGCGAGGTGCCCCCGGCCGAGTAGCACGAGGAGTGAGTCAGCGTGAGCGGAGCCACGGGCGCCGGATCGACCGGAACGTCCACCGGTTCTACGACCGGCACGGAGACGGACGGCGGCGCCCGTGGCACCGCCACGCGTGACAGCGAGTCGGCATCATCCTCGTACGCACAACAGACGCATGGATCCCAGGGGGGAACTGTGACGGACACCCGAGGTCCGCAGACCCAGCAGTACGCCGCTGGAGCGGGCCCGGCCGCCCCCGGCGGCCAGACGCAGCCGCCGGCCGCGTCCCAGCAGACGGCTTCTCCGCTCCCCGGAGAGCGGCAGCCGCAGCAGCCCGCCGGGCCTTACCACCCGCCGCAGGCCTACGCCCCGCAGGGCGGTGGCGCGCAGGGTGCGCAGACAGCGGTCGCCGGAGCCCCGGCAGCCCCTGCGGCCCCCGGGGGCGTGCGCCGCCCGCGCACCGGCGCGCGCACCACTCCGCGCGTCCGCAAGGCGCGGCTGCGGGTGGCCAAGGCCGACCCGTGGTCGGTGATGAAGGTGAGCTTCCTGCTCTCCATCGCCCTGGGCATCTGCACGATCGTCGCCTCGGCCGTGCTGTGGATGGTCATGGACGCCATGGGGGTCTTCTCGACGGTCGGCGGCACGATCTCCGAGGCCACCGGCTCCAACGAATCCAACGGCTTCGACCTCCAGGCCTTCCTGTCGCTGCCCAACGTCCTGATGTTCACGGCCATCATCGCGGTCATCGATGTCGTCCTCGCGACGGCCCTCGCGACCCTCGGCGCGTTCATCTACAACCTCTCCGCCGGCTTCGTCGGCGGCGTGGAGCTGACCCTCGCCGAGGACGAGTGAGGCCCGGCGACTATCGATTTTGGGACTGCCCCGGTCGTGCGCTAATCTTCAGGAGTCAGCGCGCGGGACGTACACCGCAGAGCGCGGCGGGGCTATAGCTCAGTTGGTTAGAGCGCATCCCTGATAAGGATGAGGCCACAGGTTCAAATCCTGTTAGCCCCACCAGCGAAAAGACCCTCAGCCGGTATCGGCTGGGGGTCTTTGTTGTCAGTGGCGTCTGTTAGAAAACGTGCATGGCGTACAGGTTCATCGCGCGGATCGCCTGGGGGATCGATGACCCGGACCAGGAAGCGTGCGTGCAGGCGGGTGTGGCCGAGTCGGAGGACGAGGAGGGTTTCTCTCTGCACTTCATGTGCGGTTTTGGGGAGCCCGATGCGCAGGCGATAGCGCTGGGGATGGACTCGTACTGCCTCGTGACGCCGGACCAGGACACCGCCTACGGCTGCGTGCGCGCGGTGGAGTGGGGGCGGGAGGTGTTGCGGGTGACCTTGGATCCCGCGTCGCTGGACGAACTGGGCTTGGAGGACGACGTCATCGAGGTCGTGCTTCGGGCGCCGGTGGAGGACGTGGCGCGCCTGCGTGAGGTGTTGCCGCGGATCTTGGGGTACGGGCGAGCGGATGCCCGTCCGGGACTCACCGTCGGGTAGCGCCCCGGCGTCGCTCAGGAGGCGTGGCGGAAGGTCGTGGCCGGGCCGATGGTGTGGGGGCCGAACCGCTCGCGGATGCGGTCGGTGGTCTCCTCGGCGGTCAGGCGGGCCTCGCGGGCGTCGTCGAGGGTGAGCTGCTCGGGGGTGCGGGCGGCGTCGAGGAGGTCGTCGGCGCGCAGGGCGAGGGCGGTGACGCGGGCGCGCTGCAGGCCCGCGGCGTCGATCAGGCGGTAGGCCGTGGTGCGCAGGTCGTCGTCGTGCGCGGACGGCTGGGTGAGGCGTCGGGACTTGGTCCAGTCGGTGCCGTCGGGGAAGCGCAGGGTGAGGGTCAGGGCGCCTGCCGACTGGTGCGTGTGGCGCAGGTCGTGGCCCAGCTGACCCACCAGGCCGAGGAGCGCCGCGCGGACCTCGGCGCCGTCGAGGGTGTGGCGGGGGAAGGCGTGGGTGACGGTCGCGGAGGCGGGCAGCGCGCGGGGCGTGACCGGGCGTGGGTCGACGCCACGCGCGCGGTCGGCGGCCAGGCGTCCGGCACGGCCGCCCAGCAGACGCTGCACGGTGGCCGCGGGCACGGCGGCGAGCAGGCCGACGCGGTGAATGCCGTAGTCGCGCAGCGCCTCGGCCTGGCGGGGGCCGATGCCGTGCAGGGCCTCGACGGGCAGCGGGGCGAGCCAGTCGGTGACCTCGCCGGGGGAGACGGTGAGGACGCCGCCGGGGAGCGGGACCTGGGCGGAAGCGGTGGCCGCGACCGTGATGGACGGGCCGATGCCGACCCGCACGTCCACGCCCAGGCGGGAGACCGTGCGAATCCGCAGGATCTCGCCGAGGCCCCGCGCGTTCGTGCCGTGGTAGCGCAGCGCGCCCTTCAGTTCCACCAGGGCCGCGCTCGGGGGCAGGGCCTGGACGACCGGGGACAGTTCGGCGAGCTGCTCCAGGAACTGGCGGTAGGTGTCCTCGGGCAGGTGGTCGGGGCCGCGTACGTGCATCACCGTCGATGCTTCGGATGTCATGCCGTCCACCTCCCTGTGCTTCCTTCTCCAGCTTCTCATTCTTCACGATATCGAACGTGTTATCGAATGCGCGAGGGTGAGGGAGCACAGGGGTGTGAGGGAGTACAGGGGTGTGAGGGCCGCATGCCGACGGCCCGGCTTCGGCGGGGTGCGCCGGGCCGGGCCTTCGGGTCGTGAACGTCGTGCAGGGTGGCAGGAAGTGCTGTACGCAAGATCGCCGTGACGACGGTGGTGACGGGTGGGGCAGGAGGGGCCTGGGAGGGTCAGCGGTGGAGCGGGGATGCCGCTGGTTCGGGATCCTCGGGGGCCGTCTCGTCCTCGCAGGGGTGTCCGGCCTCCTGGGCGGCTTCCGCGTCCCTGTCGGGGACGGGGAGGTGGCGGCAGCTCGGGGTCTTTCCGTGGGCCTCCGCGCGGATGCGCTGCTTCATCGTGGGGGGCAGCGCTCTCGCGTGGGACCAGACCCAGGCGGGCGTCGTACCCGGTGTCGCCGTCGGGGGCGTGTGGTCCGCGGCGCTGTTGCGCGTCGGCTCGCTCTGCGGTACCGCGGCGGCGGTGGTCGTGGTGATGAGTCCGAGCGCCGTGAACAGCGTGATGAAGGCGGTGACGAGGACGTTCCACAGCTTCATGACCTTGGTGCGGGCCATGGCCCCTCACTTTCGGGTTGGGCGATTTGCGTACTTTCCTCATGATGTGTATGTGGGCCGCGAAGTGGTGGACCTGCGCCCGTGGCGCGTCGATGTTCCGATGAACACCACTCGGATGGGTGCAGGGCCGGAAATTCGCGGAGATGTACGCGGTGGGAGGCCCGAGTTGAGGGTCCGGCGCAGGTCACCGGCCGATATCGGCCGGTGTGTATAGTCGGGCGCCAGAGGTCCCCTACGTCAAGGAAAGACGAGGTCGCGCGGTGAAGAAGCTTCTCCTGGTCGCACTGGCCGCCATCGGCGGGCTCCTCGTGTACCGCCAGATCCAGGCGGATCGCGCCGAGCAGGATCTGTGGACGGAGGCGACTGACTCCGTGCCCACGGGTTCGTGAGCATCGACATCCGATACTGAACAGACAGACCCCGGCCGTCACTACGGTCGGGGTTTTGCGTGTGCGGCAGGATGGGCCACGGTCGGAACGGGCGCGGTGACGACGAGGGGTGGCGCGTGATGGGTCGACGTACACAGCGGTGGCGCGCGGGGGCGGGGCGTGGTAGCTCATCGGCACGCGCGCGTGGGGCCCTCGTGGGGGCCGTGGCGCTCTGTGCCGCCGCGACGCTGCCTACGCAGGCCGTGTCGGCCGTCCCCAGCGCACCGCGCGGATACGCCTTCGCCCCGGACGCCCTGGACGTCCCGGCGGCCACCGGCACCACCGACGCCGCGCTCCTGGTGCCCGGCAAGACCTTCAAGAGCACGCTCCGCAGCGGGACGGCCTACTTCCGACTCGAACTCGGCGCCACCGAGAACGCGTACGTCTCCGCCACCGCCGTACCCGGCCCCGGCGCCACACTCTCGCCCACCGACCGGCTCCAGGTCTCCCTCCAGGACGCGGACGGTGTCTCCTGCTCCCCTCTCGACAGCGCGACCTTCGGCGCCGCCCGCAGCCCGCACCCGGTCGCGGTGTGGGGCATGCGCGAGGTGTCGTCCTCCGGCTCGTCCCGGTGCCAGGGCGAGGGGACGTACTACGTGGTGGTCGAGCGGACCGATACGGCGGTCTCGGCGTCGGACGTCTGGGACCTGGAGCTGGCCCCCGTCACCGAGCCGGGACTGACCTCCAGCGAGGCCACCGAGGCGCCCGGGGAATGGGACTCCGCCTCCCCGGAGCCGCCCACGGGGCGGACCGGACGCCGGGCGGGCGGCGAGGGCTTCGCCACGGCGACCGCGATCGGCCACGGCGCCTGGTCCACCGAGATCGCCCCCGGACAGACGATCTTCTACAAGGTGCCTGTCGACTGGGGCCAGCAACTGCACGCCACCGCCGAACTCGACAGCGCGGCAGCACCGGACGGCTCCGGCTTCTCCATCGGCGCGTTGGACATCTCCCTCTACAACCCCGCTCGCGGGCCGGTCGAGGAGAGGAGCGTCAGTTACAACGGCAGGCAGAAGTCGGCCGCGATCGGTCCACTGCCGCCCGTGGACCACGCCAACCGGCACGCCGTCGCCGGTGAGGTGAGCGGGATGCGGTTCGCCGGTTCCTACTACCTCGCCGTGCACCTCGCCTCCCGGGTGGCGGACGACTTCGGCGACGGGCCGTTCGGGCTGACGCTGCGGGTGGGGGTCGAGGGGGCTGCTCAGGACGGGCCTGGCTATGCCGGGGAGCCGGTGCCGGAGGGGCTTTTCGAGGTCGTTGCGGGGGGTGGCTCCGGTGCGGTGGGCGGTAGCGGCGATGGCGGTGGTGCGGAGGGCGACGGGGGCGGTGTCGCCATGACGGTGCTCGCCGTGGGCGGGATCGGAGGCGGGACCTTGTTGCTGGGCGGGCTCGGGGTGTGGACGGTGACGGCGCGGCGCCGGGGGGCCTCGGCGTAGTCGGCCCTTCGCGTCAGATGCGGGTCAGCGCCCAGAAGCCGACGGCATAGCAGGCCAGGGCCAGGAGCAGGAGCGGGATCGCCACCTTGGCGGGCGGGCCGGGGCGGCGGGCGGCGCGACGGCCTCGGCGGCGGTTTCGGCGGTCCGGGCGGTCTAGGCGGTCTAGGTGGTCTGGGTGCGCCAGGTGATCTGGGCGTTCTTTGCGGTCTGGGTGGTCTGGGTGGTGCCTGCTGTCGGCTTGGGGGCGGGACGGGGGCCAGGAAAGTGGTTCCGCCGGATTGGGAACCTGCGGGTCCTGAGCGGTGTACGAAGCAGTAGAGGCATCAGCGCGATGCCGCATCGCTTGTGTCGTCGGGTCGTGAGCCGGGGCGTGCGGAGGAGGGGTATGGGCATGGAAGGACGGATCCTGCGGGCGTGGCAGGCGCTGCTCCGCCTGTGCCTGTCCCTGTCTCTCTATCCGCGAGTAGGGCTGTGCGGGTTCGTACGGCGGTGGCGTGGGCGTCTGAGGGACGGGGGGAGCGTTCCGCGGTGGCGGTGGCGGCAAGTGGAAGCTGCCGGTGTCCGACACACTCGGCGGCTGCTGAGGCTGCTGAGGCTGCTGAGGCTGCTGAGGCTGCTGAGGCTGCTGAGGGGGAGCGCTCGGCCGGGGAGTCCGAGGATCCGCCGCCAGAGCAGCCCCGGAAGCCGGGCTCCTGCCTACTCCTGGACCCGCGCCTACCTCCGTACCCGCGGCACCTGCACCGGTGCCCGCGCCAGGCGGCACACCCGTCCCCATCCCGGCCCCCGCCCCCGACCGGGAGCCCACCTCCCCCTCACCAGAAGCACCGCCCCCCGTACCGGCCCGTCCCCCAAGCTCCGGCGCCACGCCGGGCGCCCTCTTCAGCGGCCCACCAGGACCGAACCCCGCCGGAAGCGGGCCGAGTTGGTCGAAGACCTCGATCTGCTCGTCGTCGGGGCCCGGCTCCGGCAGGAGTTCGGCGGCGGCAGCGAGCGCCTTGCGCGCTCCCGTGGCGGTGCGGAAGCGAGCCTGTGGGTCCGGTTGCAGCAGGGTGGCCACGACCTGCCAGAGGGGCTCGGGGATGCCCTGGGGCGCGCCCGGGGTGCCGTGTTCCGCGAAGTACTGGATGAGCGCCTTGGCGTCCGGCTTGGCACCCTCCAGGAGGTACAGCGCGACCAGGCCGACGGCGAACAGGTCGGCGGGGAAGTCCGGTTCGTGGCCCATCATCTGTTCGGGCGCGAGATAGCCGGGGGTTCCCACCACCAGGTTGGTCTCGGTCAGGCGGGGTTCGCCGAGCCGCATCGCGATGCCGAAGTCGGACAGCCGCAGCCGCGGGCGGCCGGTGCCGGTGGCCTCGAGGAGCACGTTGGCGGGCTTGATGTCGCGGTGGACGACGTCTTCCGCGTGGACCGCGGCCAGTCCGGCCAGCAGTTGGTCAAGGAGGGTGCAGACGAAAGGCGGTGGCAGGGGGCCGTAGTCCCCGACGAGATGGACCAGCGAACCACCGGCCACCAGGTCCATGGTGAACAGGACCTTGTCGTCATCGGCGGCCCAGCTGGCGGGCGCGAGCACATGGGGGTGGTCGATGCGCAGCGCCTGCTCGCGGACGAAGCGCAGCAGCGAGTGCGCGTCGCTCTGCTGAAGGACCTTCGCGGCCACATAGCGGCGACGGCGGTGGTCCCAGGCGCGCCAGACGGCGCCGACGCCTCCGCGTCCGATCGGGTCGACCAGTTCGTACCGGCCGGCGAACACCTCACCCATCGCTGCGCGCTGCTCCTCCCCCTGGTCTCCCCGGATTCACCCTGGTCCGGGGCCGGGTCCGGCGTAGGCCCGGCGGCCGTTCCCCCACGGCGACCGGGCCGTGGGCTCAGCTCTGGTGCGCTTGGTAGTGCGCGACCGCGTCGGAGGTGCGGCCCGCGCCGTAGACCCGGAGGAACTCTGCCAGTTCCGGGTGGGTCGGGGCGAGGGTGTCCGCGGCGTCGATGATGTCGCCCGCGGCGGCGACCGAGCGCAGCAGTGACTGAATCTCACGGACCACACGCTTGACGGTGGGCGCCCCCGAGCTGTTCGTCGTCTGCGTGGTGGTGTTCAGCACCGAGCCCCCCTGGGACTTCTTGATCTCCTCCATGCGGTCGGTGGCCTCGCCGGCGCTGACGCTGCCGTCGGCGACCTGCGCGGCCAGTTCCTGCAACAGCTGTACCCGCTGCACGACTGCCGGGTTGCCGATCTTCGCGCGCTGACCGCTCATCAGCTGCGACAACATCGGTGCGGACAGTCCCAGTACCCCCGCAAGACGAGCCTGGTTGAGGCCCAGGTCGTCTATGAGCTTACGGAAGAGCGCCCCCAACGGCTCCCCGTACCAGTTCCGCTGCAGTTCCCGCGCTCTTGCGGTGGCTTCCTGCTGTGCGGCGTCCATTGCGTCTCCCCATCGCTTCCCCAAGACGTGCTTCGCTGCCGCGAACCACGCCGAGCATCTTACGGAGAGTGGTCGTTCGCGGGGACCCCTAATCCTTTTGCGAGATCCCGGGGAGGACCCGGTACTCTGGTCTGCGGCGTCCACCGGATAGCGGTTCTTCCGGCGGGATGTTTCCCTTCCGGGGCCTTAGCTCAGTTGGTAGAGCGCTGTCTTTGCATGGCAGATGTCAGGGGTTCGACTCCCCTAGGCTCCACAGAGCACCGGAAAAAGCCCTCCGAACTGCGGGAACGCGGTTCGGAGGGCTTTTCTGTGGGGCGTCAGCCGCGGTCTTCGCGGTTGGTGGCGTCCTCGGCCTCCTTGGCCTCCTTGGCCTGGACCTCGGGGTCGAGGTCGGACTGGCCGCTGCCGTCGACAGACGTCAGGCGGCCCGACTCGGGGACCTCGGTGGCGGCGGGCGGCTCGACCAGCCAGTCGGGGTTGGCCTGCTTGTCCCACCACTTCCAGGCGGCGAAGGCGCCGCCCGCCAGGGCGCCCAGGACGAGCAGCGCCCTGGCGGCGCGTCCGGCCTTGGCCCGGCGCTCGTGCTTGCGGACCAGCTTCTCGATCTCCCTGGGCGTGACCTGACCGCGCAGTGCGGCGAGGGCGGCGGCGCTGCGTGAGGCCGCCTCGTCGCGGACGGGCCCGGCCGCGGCCACCGCCTGTTCGATCCTCGGCCTGGAGTAGACGGCGGCCTGCCGGGCCGCCTTTCGGGTGCGGGCGGCGGCCTCGTGCGCGGCCAGGTCGACCTTCGGCGGTACATGGGACCGGGCCTGGTCCAGCCGGGGGACGAGATGGGCCTCGTACTGAAGGCGGGCCTGTTCGGTGGCCTGCGTCATCTTGGGCGCGAGCCGTACGCGTGCCTCCTGTGCGTAGTGTGCGGCCCTGTCCTTGGCCGTGTCGGCGTAGGGCGCCACCACTTCCGCGGCGTGCAGCACGCTGTCCTTTGCCGAGCCGGTCGCGGCGCGCACGCTGTCCATGCGGGTCACGGGATCCTCCTCCTCGGTGGCGTACGGTATTTCGACTTTCCACCCTTTTACGGATCATGCCTGCCGGTGGGTGACGGGGCATGCGCGGGCGGGCATCCGGGTCACAATCAACTGCAATAGCGGATGAATATGGGGCAACGGGAGCTTGTCGTCGACAATGCCACGGATTGTCGCCGCGCGCCCGTGTCCTGGGTCCACTCGGCCGGTTTTCCGCAAGCGACGCGCCCGTAAGGAGGTCGGTCATCGGGCGGCGGGCGACTCCGGGCGACCGGTCGTGCGAGGATCGGGGGGTCACAGAGGACAACGGAAGGCAGATCGTGGCTGAGCAGCTCTACGCCACCCTGAAGACCAACCACGGCGACATCGACGTCCGGCTGTTCCCGGAGCACGCGCCGAAGACGGTCAAGAACTTTGTCGAGCTCGCCAAGGGCGAGCGGGAGTGGACCAACCCGGCCACCGGCCAGAAGTCCACGGACAAGCTCTACGACGGCACGGTCTTCCACCGGGTGATCAGCGGTTTCATGATCCAGGGCGGTGACCCGCTGGGCAACGGCACGGGTGGCCCCGGATACCAGTTCGAGGACGAGTTCCACCCGGACCTGCGCTTCGACAAGCCCTACCTGCTGGCGATGGCCAACGCCGGTCCGGGCACCAACGGCTCGCAGTTCTTCGTCACCGTCGCCCCCACGGCGTGGCTGAACCGCAAGCACACCATCTTCGGCGAGGTCACCGACGCGGCCAGCCAGAAGGTGGTCGACACCATCGCGACCGCGCAGACCAACCCGCGCACGGACCGCCCGCTCAAGGACGTCGTCATCGAGTCGGTCGTCATCGAGAGCCGCCAGGTCTGAGACCGCAGGTAAGGCAGCAGGTCTCAGACCGCAGGTAAGGCAGCAGGTCTGAAGCCGTCTGTGAGGCAACAGGTCCGGGGCCGTCAGTGAGGCAGCAGGTCCGAGGCCGTCAGGCCTGCGCCGCCGGGCCTGAACCCGCACATCCGAGGCGGTCGGAAGCCCGGACCATCCCCGCCCGGGGCCGAAGCGTCCCGCTGGGAACCAAATGCCCCGCTCATCCGTAAAGATGGGCGGGGCATGGCACTGTGCCGGGCGACGAGTCCCGGACGACCTCAGAGGGGATCTCATGGAGCAGGCCGCAAGCGGTTCACCGGACGCTCAGAGCGTGCCCTCCTGCTATCGGCACCCGGGCCGCGAGACCGGCGTGCGCTGCACCCGCTGTGACCGTCCCATCTGCCCGGAGTGCATGATCAGCGCCTCGGTGGGCTTCCAGTGCCCCGAATGTGTCCGCGGAGGCTCCGGTTCGGGAGCCGCGCCGAGCGCGTCCCGGCCGCGCACCCTGGCCGGGGGCACGGTGGTCGCCGATCCCCGCCTGGTGACCAAGATCCTGCTGGTGATCAACGTCGCGGTGTTCATCGCCCTGCGGTCCTCGTCGTCCCTGCGTGACCAGTTCGTCCTCATCGGTGAGTGGCCGCCCGCGCCCTGGGGGCCCACGGAGGGTGTCGCGGAGGGCGAGTGGTACCGCCTGTTCACCTCGATGTTCGCGCACGTGGAGATCTGGCACATCGCCTTCAACATGCTCAGCCTGTGGTGGCTCGGCGGCCCCCTGGAGGCGGCCCTCGGGCGGGCCCGCTACCTGACGCTGTACCTGGTCTCGGGTCTCGCGGGCAGCGCGCTGACGTATCTGCTGGAGTCCCCGTCCACGGCCTCGCTCGGTGCCTCCGGTGCCATCTTCGGTCTCTTCGGCGCGACCGCCGTGCTGATGCGCCGCCTCCGGTACGACATGCGCCCGGTGATCGCCCTGCTGGCGATCAACCTGATCTTCACCTTCAACCCGTCGTTCAACATCGCCTGGCAGGCCCATATCGGCGGCCTGATCGCCGGTGTCATCGTGGGCTACGCCATGGTGCACGCCCCGCGTGAGCGGCGGGCGCTGGTGCAGTACGGGACCTGTGCCCTGGTGCTGCTGATAGTCGTAGGCATGACAATCCTGCGGACGCTCCAGCTCACCTGAAGGCCCGCTGACCCCCGCCGAAGGCCCGTTGACCCCCGCTGAAGTCCCGTTGTCCACAGCCTGTGCCGGATCTTGTGCACAGTGTGCGTGGTCACGCCAGAACAACTGTGCCCCCTGTCACCGACCCGTGTTTCCGCAGGTCAGGAGGGGGCTCCAGGTGAGTCGAACGAACGTCCGAAGCCGGTGTGTCAGTCGTACCGGCGTCAACCCTCGATGAGTTATCCACAGATCGTCGTCTTTTCCCCAGGTGAGGTGTGGAAATTCCCCCGACCTGTGGATAACTCAGCGGATAGCCCTGGGCAGAGCTAGTTCCGCCGCGCTACTTCCACTGCGTCGAGACGCCGAATCCCGCCGCGATGAAGCCGAAGCCGACCACGATGTTCCAGTTGCCCAGCGAATCGATGGGCAGCGAACCGTCCGTCACATAGAAGACGACGATCCAGGCCAGCCCGATCAGGAACATCGCCAGCATGACGGGCGCGACCCAAGCCCGATTGGTCAGTTTGATCGCGGTCGCCTGCTTGGACGGCGGCGGCGTGTAGTCGGCCTTCTTGCGGATACGTGACTTCGGCACGAGGGTCTCTCCTGTCGATGCGCTGCGTGGCCGCGCAGGTAACTGGGTCGGGCTCGGGGCAGCGTACAAGGGGACACTGAGCGCTCCCCCGGGTGTCCGTTAGCGTAGTGCTTCCGTGGCGCCGAAGGAGATAAGGGTACGTTGAGCAATTCTGCCGACTCCCCCCGCACCGGATCCAGCCCTGAACGCAGAGGGGGATTCCGGCCCGTCCGTGTGCTCACGGTGGGCGTCTTCGCGCTCGCGGGGCTCATCTTCTTCACCAGCTTCAACACGGCCAAGGGCACCAACATCCGCACGGACGCCTCCCTGCTGAAGCTCTCCGACCTGATCCATGAGCGCAGCCACAACAACGGAGAGCTGGAGGAGTCCAACGCGGCCCTGCGCGACGACGTCGAGTCGCTGGGCGAGCGGGACACCGGCATCACCGAGGCGGACGAGAAAAGGCTCGGCGCCCTGGAGGAGAACGCCGGTACGGAGAATCTCAAGGGCGAGGCGATCACCGTCACCCTCGACGACGCCCCGCCGAACGCCACCGCCAAGCTCCCCGGCTACCCCGAGCCCGAGCCCGACTATCTCGTCATCCACCAGCAGGACCTCCAGGCCGTGGTGAACGCCCTGTGGGAGGGCGGCGCCCAGGGCATCAAGGTCATGGACCAGCGGCTGATCAGCACCAGCGCCGTACGCTGCGTCGGCAACACCCTGATCCTCCAGGGCCGCGTCTACTCACCGCCGTACAAGATCACCGCCGTGGGCGACCCGGGGAAGCTGAAGGACGCGCTCGCGGCGTCTCCGGCGATCCAGAACTACATGGTGTACGTCAATGTCTACGGCCTCGGCTGGAAAGTGGAGGACGACGGGGCGGTGACTCTTCCCGGCTACTCGGGCACAGTGGATTTGCAGTACGCGGAGCCGTTGGAGCAGTAGCGGCTGGGGGCCGGTGCCGGTGCGCTTGATCGTCAGAACCGTCAGCGAGCTGTGTATCACCGTGGGCGCGATCATCGTGCTGTTCGTCGGCTATGTCCTGTTCTGGACCGGTGTGAAAGCCGACTCGGCCATGGACGACCAGATCGAGCTGCTCCAGGAACAGTGGGCCCAGGGAGCCGTAGTGCAGCGGCCCCCCGCACCCGGCGCCACCAGCCCACCCGAGCCGGAGCCGTACCGGCAGGGCAAGCCCTTCGCGATCATGTACATCCCGCGTCTTGGTTTCACGTGGAACAAGCCCGTGCTCGAAGGCACCGACACCGCCACCCTGAAGAAGGGGCTCGGCCACTACGCCGGTACCGCCCAGCTCGGGCAGAAGGGCAACTTCTCCGTCGCGGGCCATCGCCGCACCCACGGCGACCCCTTCAAGGACTTCCCCCGGCTGCGCCGCGGCGACGCGGTGGTGCTGACCGACGGCACGACCTGGTTCACGTACCGGATCGACCAGGGGCCGTACAAGACGGTGCCCACCGATGTCGCGGTGATCGATCCCGTGCCCCGCAAGTCGGGGTACCAGCGGCCGGGCCGGTATCTCACGCTGACCACCTGTGAACCGGAGTGGGGCCACAGCCACCGGCTGATCGTCTGGGCGCATCTGGACTCCACACAGCCCGTGGAGGCCGGGAAACCTCGGGCGCTGCGCCGTTAGTCTGGTGCGGTACGGCGTGAGTGTGGTGCCGTGGTGCGACGGAAGGGACGGCATGTACGGCTGGATCTGGCGGCATCTGCCGGGAAACGGCTGGGTGAAAGCCCTGGTTTCACTCGTACTGGTCCTGGCCGTGGTCTACGTCCTCTTCCAGTACGTCTTCCCGTGGGCCGAACCGCTGCTTCCCTTCAACGATGTGACGGTGGACAACCAGTGAGCGCGCGCATTCTCGTCGTGGACAACTACGACAGCTTCGTCTTCAACCTGGTCCAGTACCTCTACCAGCTCGGCGCCGAGTGCGAGGTACTGCGCAACGACGAGGTGTCGACGGCCCACGCCAACGACGGCTTCGACGGAGTGCTGCTGTCCCCCGGCCCCGGCGCCCCCGAGCAGGCCGGTGTCTGCATCGACATGGTCCGGCACTGCGCGGCGACCGGCGTCCCCGTCTTCGGCGTCTGCCTCGGCATGCAGTCCATGCAGGTCGCCTACGGCGGCGTGGTGGACCGCGCGCCCGAGCTGCTGCACGGCAAGACCTCGCTGGTCGAGCACGAGGGCAAGGGCGTCTTCACCGGCCTGCCCTCGCCCTTCACCGCGACCCGCTACCACTCCCTGGCCGCCGAGCCGCCCACCGTCCCGGCCGAGCTGGAGGTCACCGCCCGCACCCACGACGGCATCATCATGGGCCTCAGACACCGCGAACTCCCCGTCGAGGGCGTGCAGTTCCACCCCGAGTCGGTGCTGACCGAGCACGGCCACCGGATGCTGGCCAACTGGCTGACGGAGTGCGGGGACCACGGCGCGGTCGCCAGATCGGCGGGGCTCGCCCCGGTGGTGGGCAGGGCCACGGCGTGACCGCACTGCGCCCCGAGCGCGAGACCGACTCCCCGTACGGGCAGCAGTCGTACGGGGAGCCGGGCACGTTCGAGGAGTGGTACGACCCACAGGCCGGGGCCTACGCCGCCGCGCCGCAGGAGCCGTACCCGGCGCCGTATCAACAGCCGGTCGAGCCGGTCGTGCCGGTCGAGCAGGTCGTGCCGGTCGAACCGGTCGTGCCGGTCGAACCGGTCGTGCCGGTCGAGGAGACGCCGTACGCGCCGGAGCCACCGCTCGACGACGAGACCGTGGCGCTGCGCATACCCGACCCTCCCGAGGCGGCCACATCCGCCTCTGAGGCCTCATCCGCCACACCGGCACCCGCACCTGCCCCCGGCGGCCGAGCGGCCCGCAGAAAGGCCGCCAAGCGCCGCCACCGGCGTCATGCGGGCGGCGCCCAGCCGCCGGAGGAGCAGAAGCAGGACGGCGCCCCCCTCTCCCGCGTCGAGGCCCGCCGCCTCGCCCGGGCCCGCAAGCCCAGCGCCGGGGTCATCGCCAGCCGCGCGATCGGTGAGGTGTTCATCACCACCGGCGTGCTGATGCTGCTGTTCGTCACCTACCAGCTGTGGTGGACCAACGTACGGGCGCACGCGCAGGCCGGTAAGGAGGCCAGCGACCTCCAGGAGCAGTGGGAGAGCGGCGAGCGCAAGCCCGGGGCCTTCGAGCCGGGGCAGGGCTTCGCCATCCTGCGCATCCCCAAGCTCGACGTCTCGGTGCCGATCGCGGAGGGCATCAGCAGCAAGAAGGTGCTCGACCGGGGCATGGTCGGCCACTACGGCGAGGAGCCGCTGAAGACCGCGATGCCCGGCGACAAGACCGGCAACTTCGGCCTCGCGGGCCATCGCAACACCCATGGCGAGCCCTTCCGGTACATCAACAAGCTCTCGCCGGGGGACCCCATCGTCGTAGAGACGCAGGACACGTACTACGTCTACAAGATGGCCTCGATCCTGCCGGTGACCTCGCCGAGCAACATCAGCGTGCTCGACCCCGTGCCCAAGGACGGCGGCTTCACCGAGCCGGGCCGCTACATCACGCTGACGACCTGCACACCGGAGTTCACCAGCAAGTACCGCATGATCGTCTGGGGCAAGATGGTCGAAGAACGCCCGCGCAGCAAGGGAAAGCCGGATGCGCTCGTCGAGTAGAGGCAGAGGACAGCAGTGGCAGCGACCACCGAAGACCCCCAAGATCAGCCCGCGGCCCCCGCGCCCCGGCGCCGCCGTCCCGGCCGGATCGCCAAGGCGGTCAGCGTCCTCGGTGAACTCCTCATCACCGCGGGCCTGGTGCTCGGTCTCTTCGTCGTCTACTCCCTGTGGTGGACCAATGTGGTCGCCGACCGCAAGGCGGACCAGGAGGGCGACAAGGTCCGCGACAACTGGGCCGCGTCCGACGACTCCGCCGCGCCCGAGGGCCCCGTCGGGCTCGACACCAAGGACGGCATCGGCTTCCTGCACGTGCCCGCGATGAACAGCGACGAGATCCTCGTCAAGAAGGGCACCTCGAACGACGTCCTCAACGACGGCGTCGCCGGGTACTACACCGACCCGGTCAAGGCAACCCTCCCCACCTCGGACAAGAACGGCAACTTCTCCCTCGCCGCCCACCGCGACGGTCACGGCGCGGAGTTCCACAACATCCACAAGCTGGGGAAGGGCGACCCGATCGTCTTCGAGACGAAGGACAAGTGGTACGTCTACAAGGTGTACGCCACCCTGCCCGAGACCTCGAAGTACAACGTCCGGGTCCTGGACGCCGTACCGAAGGAATCCGGCAGGAAGAAGGCGGGCAAGTACATCACGCTGACCACCTGCACGCCGATCTACACCAGCCGGTACCGGTACGTCGTCTGGGGCGAGCTGGTCCGCGTCGACGAGGTGGACGACCGGCGGACACCGCCCGCGGAGCTGCGGTAACACCACGCGAGAGCCCCGGCACCCTGAACAGGGTGCCGGGGCTCAGTGCTGTCCGGGCGGTGGCTCAGTCGCCGTCGCCGCCGCCGAGGAAGCCGCCGTTGCTCCCGCCGTTGTTCTGGCCGAACCCGACGGTCGTCAGGGTGATCACCGTGGCCGCGGGGTTGTCGACCTCACCGTTCTTCGGGTTCTGGTCGGTGACGATCGCCGTGTCGCTCTGGTCGCTGTTCGGCGCGAACTGGATCTGGGTGAACCCGGACTGGCCGAGGAGCTGCTTGGCCTCCGCCACCGAGCGCCCGCGCACATCCGGCACCGCGGTCTTCTTCTGCTCCTTCTTGCCGACGAAGATCGTCACGCTGGAGCCCTTGTCGACGGAGGAGTTGGCCGTCGGCGTCGTCCGGATGACCTTGCCGTTCAGGTTGTCGTCCTGGGTCGCCTCGTCCACGCACGAACCGGTGAGGCCGTTCTCCTGCATCCGCGCCAGCGCCTGCTCGCAGGTCTGACCGGTGACGTCCGGAACGGTCTCCTTGGCCTCTTCCTTGGCGACCTCGAGGGTCACCGTGGAACTCTTCTCCAGCTCGGTACCGGGGTCCGGATCCTGGCTGAGGACGGTGCCCGGCTCCTGGGAGGACTCGGTCGTCTTGGTCTCGACCTTGAAGCCCTTGTCCTGGAGGATCGTCGTGGCCGCGTCCACGTCCTTGTCGATCACGTTCGGTACGGCGACCTTGGGGGCGCCCGTCGACACCGTCACGTTCACGACGGTGTTCTTGTCGACGGTCGTGCCGCCCACCGGGTCCTGATCGCAGACGAAGCCCTTCTTCTGTTCCTCACAGGGCTTCTTGGCGATCTCCAGCGTCAGGTCGCCGTTCTCCGCCTGCTTCTGGGCGTCCTCCTGGGACAGCCCGACGAAGTTGGGCACAGCGGTCTTGTCGTTGCCCACGCCTTTGTCGCCGAACGCCCACCGCCCGATCAGGATCGCGCCCACCAGCACCAGCACCGCCGCGACGACCAGCAGGACCGTCGAGGTGTTGGACTTCTTCTGGCGGCGCCGGTCGGGACGCTCGTCGTAGCCGTAGCCGCCGTCGTCCGGGTTCATCGGGGGCAGCATGGTGGTGGCGGCGCCCGAGTCCGCGCGCAGGGCCGTGGTCGGCTTGTCGTCGCCGTAGCCGCCGTAGGCCACCGCGCCCATCGCGGCGGTGGCCGCGACCGGCTGGCCGTCCAGGCACGCCTCGATGTCGGCGCGCATCTCGTCGGCCGACTGGTAACGGTAGTTCGGGTCCTTGACCAGCGCCTTCAGCACGATCGCGTCCATCTCGGGCGTGATCTCGGGGTCGAAGACGCTGGGCGACTGCGGTTCCTCGCGGACGTGCTGGTAGGCGACCGCGACCGGGGAGTCACCGACGAACGGCGGCCGGACGGTCAGCAGCTCGTACAGCAGACAGCCCGTGGAGTACAGGTCGGAGCGGGCGTCGACCTGCTCGCCCTTGGCCTGCTCGGGGGAGAGGTACTGGGCGGTGCCGATGACGGCCGCGGTCTGGGTCATCGTCATCCCGGAGTCGCCCATGGCGCGGGCGATGCCGAAGTCCATCACCTTGACCTGGCCGGTGCGCGTCAGCATGACGTTCGCCGGTTTGATGTCGCGGTGCACGATGCCGTTGCGGTGGGCGTACTCCAGGCCCTGGAGGATGCCGATGGTCATCTCCATCGACCGCTCCGGCAGCAGCTTGCGGCCGGAGTGCAGCAGCTCACGCAGAGTGGACCCGTCGACGTACTCCATGACGATGTACGGGATCGAGACCCCGTCGATGTAGTCCTCGCCCGTGTCGTAGACCGCCACGATCGCGGGGTGGTTGAGCGAGGCGGCCGACTGGGCCTCCCGGCGGAACCGGGCCTGGAAGGACGGGTCGCGCGCGAGGTCCGCGCGCAGCGTCTTCACCGCCACCGTGCGACCGAGCCGGGAGTCATGCGCGAGGTAGACCTCGGCCATGCCACCACGGCCGAGCACATGGCCCAGCTCGTACCGGCCGCCGAGGCGACGCGGCTCTTCCATAGCTTCCTACCAGCCCTCTCCGTCGGATCCGACCGGCACGGGCCGTGCGGTCGGAGGCTGCCCGTCCGGGCCTACCGTACCCGGGTCTATTTGTGGGACTCGGCCAAGCCCGTCACTCGATACAGGACCGGTATCGCAACGTGCGCCGTTGTGAAGCCGACGTGACGGGCGTCTCACTGCCTGCTGTTGATGACCGCCTCCATCACGCTCTTCGCGATCGGCGCCGCGAGGCCGCCGCCGGAGATGTCGTCACGGTTGGCGTTCTCGTCCTCGACGACCACGGCGACGGCGACCGGTGAGCCGCCGTCGTCGGTCTTGGCGTACGAGACGAACCAGGCGTACGGCTTCTCGCTGTTGTCGACGCCGTGCTGGGCGGTACCGGTCTTGCCGCCGACGGTGACCCCGTCGATCGCCGCGTTGCGGCCGGTGCCGTCCTCGACGACGGTCTCCATCATCGACTGGAGGATCTGCGCGTTCTCCGAGGAGAGCGGGCGGCTCAGTTCCTCCGGCTCGGTCTGCGCGAGGGTGTCGACGTTGGACGCCTGGAGCTTGTCGACCATGTACGGCTTCATGAGCCTGCCGTCGTTGGCCACCGCCGAGGCCACCATCGCCATCTGCAGCGGGGTCGCGGCGGTGTTGAACTGGCCGATCGACGACAGCGCGGTCTGCGACTTGTTCATGTCGTCGGAGAACACGGACGCCGTCGAGCGGACCGGCGTGAACTGCTCGGAGGTGAACCCGAAGGACTTGGCCGTCTGGAGCATCTTGTCGTTGCCGAGGTCCGAGCCGACCTTGCCGAAGACGGTGTTGCAGGAGTACTGGAGCGCCACCCGCAGCGTGGCGTTCTCGCAGGGGATGTTGCCCTCGTTCGGCAGTTCGGTGGTGGTGCCCGGCATCACCCACGGCAGCGGGGTGTCCGTCTTGGCGTCCGCGCCGTCGTACAGGCCGTGCTCCAGCGCCGCCGCCGCGGTGACCACCTTGAAGGTGGAGCCCGGCGGGTAGGTCTCGCGCAGCGCCCGGTTGAGCATCGGGTCGTCGGCGTTGTTCTTCTTCTGGAGCCTGTTCCAGGCCTTCTCGTCGTCCGCGGAGTATCCGGCGATCGTCGAGGGGTCGTACGACGGGTAGGAGGCCAGCGCCAGGATCGCGCCGGTGGCCGGGTCGAGCGCCACCACCGCGCCCTTGCCGCGCTGCGCGAGGCCCTCGTACGCGGCCTTCTGCGCGGCGGCGTTGAGGGTGGTGACGACGTTGCCGCCCTCCTTCTTCTTGCCGGTCACCATGTCGAGGGTGTTGCGGAAGAAGAGGCGGTCGTCC
Source organism: Streptomyces sp. NPDC057877 (assembly GCF_042796855.1). Lineage (NCBI taxonomy): Bacteria > Bacillati > Actinomycetota > Actinomycetes > Kitasatosporales > Streptomycetaceae > Streptomyces > Streptomyces sp. NPDC057877. Next base: position 513,260 of record NZ_JBHVMS010000003.1, on the reverse strand, counting down.
TTGCCGGTGAGGATGGGGTCCTCGAGGTTCTCCAGCTGGTTGGTGCCGAAGGCCTGGGAGGCGTAGCCGGTGACCGGCGCCCACATGGCGCCGTCCCTGTAGGTGCGGACGTACTCGAAGTCGCCGCCCTCCGCCCGCTTGGAGCCGGTGATCGCCTTGCCGCCGACGATGATGTCGCCGCGGGGGGTGGCGTACCGCTCGATGGCGACGCGGCGGTTGGCGGTGTCCGTGGCCAGCTCGTCGGAGCGGGCGTACTGGAGCCAGTTGTCGCGGAGCAGCAGGGTCAGTACGAGCAGCCCGCAGAAGACCGCGACGCGGCGCAGCGGCTTGTTCACGAGCGGACCACCTGCGTCATCTCGGCGTCCGGGTTGGGAGCCGGGGACGGGGCGGGACGGCGCGCGGTGTCGCTGATTCTCAGCAGGATGCCGATCAGCGCCCAGTTGGCGATCACCGACGAACCGCCGTACGCCAGGAACGGCATGGTCATACCGGTCAGCGGGATGAGGCCCATCACACCGCCCGCGACGACGAACACCTGCAGGGCGAAGGCGCCGGAGAGGCCGATGGCGAGCAGCTTGCCGAAGGGGTCGCGGGCGGCGAGGGCGGTGCGCACGCCGCGCTCGGCGATGAGGGCGTAGAGCAGCAGCAGCGCCATGACGCCGGCCAGGCCCAGTTCCTCGGCGAAGGTGGCCAGGATGAAGTCGGAGTTGGCGGCGAACCGGATCAGCTCGGAGTGGCCCTGGCCCCAGCCGGTGCCGAGGGTGCCGCCGGAGCCGAACGCCCACAGCGCCTGCATGGCCTGCTCGGAGTGGCCGGCGACGCCCTCGCGGGAGAGCGTGTACTCGCGCATCGGGTCGAGCCAGGCGTCCACGCGCTGCTGGATGTGCGGCTCGAAGGAGGCCACGCCGACGGCGCCGACCGCGGACATCAGCAGACCGAAGACGATCCAGCTGGTCCGCTCGGTGGCGACGTACAGCATGATGACGAACATTCCGAAGAACAGCAGCGACGTACCGAGGTCGGTCTCGAAGACCAGGATGAGGATCGAGATGCCCCAGACGACCAGGATCGGTCCGAGGTCGCGGCCGCGCGGCAGGTACAGGCCCATGAAGCGGCGGCTGGCCAGCGCGAGCGCGTCGCGCTTCACCATCAGGTAGCCCGCGAAGAAGACGGCGAGGACGATCTTGGCGAACTCACCGGGCTGGATGGTGAAGGAGCCGACCTGGATCCAGATCTTGGCGCCGTAGAAGCCCGTGCCGAGGCCCGGCACCAGCGGGAGCAGCAGCAGGACCAGGGCGCCCAGCATGGAGATGTAGGTGTAGCGCTGCAGGACGCGGTGGTCCTTGAGGAAGATCAGCACCACGACGAACAGCGTGATGCCCATCGCCGTGTAGAGCAGCTGGCGGGGCGCGGCGCCGCCCGCCTGGTCGATGGACTGGAGCAGCTTGGACTGGTCGAGCCGCCAGATGGCGACCAGGCCGAGCCCGTTGAGCAGCGTGGCCAGCGGCAGCAGCAGCGGATCCGCGTACGGGGCGAACTTGCGGACGACGAGATGGCCGACGCCCGCGAGGAGACCGAGGCCGAGGCCGTAGCTCAGCAGCCCGGCGGGCACCTCGTCGTTGATGGCCAGGCCCACGTTGGCGTACGCGAAGACCGGGATGACGACCGCGAACACCAGCAGCGCCAGTTCGGTGTTGCGGCGGCTGGGCGCGCCGATCGCGCCGATCGTGGACGTGTGGTGCGTCGACGTGTTGGGTGAACTGCTCATCGTGTGACGGGGCCTCTCACGGCTGCCTACTGCTTACCGCACAGCGAGACGACCTTCTGCTCTTCCTCCGACAGGCTCGGGCCGGGGTTGGGAGTGGGCGTGGTCGCGGACGGGGAGGGGGACGGGGTCGTGGACGGGCTCGGTGACGCCTTGGACGTGAAGGAGGCCGGGGTGGTTCCCGTGGTGCCGCCTGCCTCGCCCTCGCCGGTGCTGGAGTTGTTCTCGCTCTCGGCCTCGCGCCGCTTGGCCTCCTTCTCGCACGCGGAGGCCTGCACGGCCAGTTCGTCGATCTTGGCCTGCGCGTTCTTCAGGCTGCCCTCGGCCAGGGTGTCCTTGACCAGCTTCTGCTGGTACGGCGGCAGGTACTTGAGTTCGATGTCGGGGTGGTCCTTCTCCACCTCCGACAGCGACACCCAGGCCAGGTCCTGGCTGATGCCCCGGTACAGGGCGACGTGCTCGCCGTTGACGCCGACGTAGTACTGGGTCTGCGTCCAGCGGTAGCCGCCGTACAGACCGCCGCCCACGACGGCCAGCGCGAGGACGCCGTAGAAGGACCGCTTGAGCCACCTGCGGCCGCCGCTGGGCTTGACGAAGTCGTCGTCGCCGTAGCCGCCGAAGCCGCCCGCCGGGACGTAGCCGGTGGTGTCGCCGGAGCCGGGCGGGCCGAACTCGCCGCCGCCACCGCCCTGGCCCTGGCGGCCGAGGCCGGAGGCGCGGCCCGCCGGGGTCTGCATGATGCCGTTGTCGCTCAGCTGGTTCTGGTTCTCCGCGACCGCGCCGACCACCACCGGGGTGTCGGACAGCTGTCCGGCGAGGGTGTCGCCGGTGTCGAGGTCGAGGACGTCGGCGACGATGACGGTGATGTTGTCGGGGCCGCCGCCGCGCAGCGCGAGCTGGATCAGGTCCTGCACGGTCTCCTGCGGGCCCTGGTAGCTGGCGAGGGTGTCCTCCAGGGTCTGGTGGGACACGACGCCGGAGAGGCCGTCGGAGCAGATCAGATACCGGTCGCCCGCCCTGACCTCGCGGATCGACAGATCGGGCTCGACGTGGTCGCCGCTGCCCAGCGCGCGCATCAGCAGCGACCGCTGCGGGTGGGTGGTGGCCTCTTCCTCGGTGATCCGGCCCTCGTCGACGAGCCGCTGCACCCAGGTGTGGTCCTGCGTGATCTGGGTGAGCACCCCGTCGCGCAGCAGGTACGCGCGCGAGTCGCCGACATGGACGAGACCGAGCCGCTGGCCGGTCCACAGCAGGGCGGTGAGCGTGGTGCCCATGCCCTCCAGGGTCGGGTCCTCCTCGACCATCTGCCGCAGTTGGTCGTTGGCCCGCTGCACGGCCGTCCCGAGGGAGGTGAGGACGTCGGAGCCGGGGATGTCGTCGTCGAGGGCGACGATGGTGGAGATCGCCTCGGAGGAGGCGACCTCACCGGCCGCCGCGCCACCCATGCCGTCGGCGATGGCGAGCAGGCGCGGACCGGCGTATCCGGAGTCCTCGTTGCCCTCCCGGATCATGCCTTTGTGCGAACCGGCGGCGAAGCGCAGTGACAGACTCATGCGCACCTCGCCCGTCGGCTCCGGGTACAGCCGATCGTGTCGAGCCACACTGCCCACCCTCCGGTCGGGAGCGCGCCGGGGCCCCGGGTGTGGACCGCCGCTGCGTGCTCGCTCCGCTCGCGCTCATTCATGATGTAGCACTACTTCCGCAGCTCGATGACGGTCTTGCCGATGCGGATCGGAGCACCCGGCGAGATCGGTGTGGGGGTCGTCAGCCGCGTCCGGTCGAGATACGTGCCATTGGTGGAGCCGAGGTCCTCGACGATCCACTGGCCGTCCCGGTCCGGATAGATCCTGGCATGCCTGCTGGAGGCGTAGTCGTCGTCCAGCACGATGGTGCTGTCATGCGCCCGGCCCAGGGTGATGGTCTGGCCCTGGAGCGCGACGGTGGTGCCGGTCAGCGTGCCTTCGGTCACCACCAGCTTGGTGGGGGCGCCACGGCGCCCACGGCCGCCCGCGGGCTGCTGCCGCTGGGGCGGAGGCGCGGCGGCCTGGCGCGCGGGCTGCTGCGCGCGCCCCGCGTCGCGCCGCGAGCCGCGCTGCGTGACACGCGTACCGAACAGATCGCTGCGGATGACCTGCACGGCCACGATCACGAACAGCCACAGTACGGCCAGGAAACCCAGCCGCATGACCGTGAGGGTCAGCTCTGACATTGCCCCCGGATCACCCTTCGGCTTGCCTATAGATAACGGTGGTACTGCCCACGACGATCCGCGAGCCGTCGCGGAGCGTAGCGCGGGTGGTGTGCTGCCCGTCCACCACGATGCCGTTGGTGGACCCGAGATCCTGGATCGTCGAGGGCGTTCCGGTCCGGATCTCGCAGTGCCGTCGGCTCACGCCGGGGTCGTCGATCCGCACGTCGGCCTCGGTGCTGCGGCCCAGCACCAGCGTCGCGCGGGAGATCTGATGGCGGGTGCCGTTGATCTCGATCCAGTGTCTGGTGCGGGAACCCGGCGCGGCGGCGGCGGGGCGCTGCGGGGCGGCGGGCGGCGGGTAGCCGTAGCCGCCGCCGGGCGGGGGCGCGGACGGCATGGGGGGCGGGGCCGTGGCGGGCTGCGGCGGGTAGCCGTAGCCGCCGGGCCGCTGTCCGGCCTGCGGTGGGGCGGCGGCGGGGCCGCCGGGGGCCTGGCTGCTGGAGGAGGCGAGGGTACGGCTGCGGACCCGGTACAGGCCCGTGTCGAGGTCGTCGGCCTTCTCCAGGTGCACCTTGATGGGGCCCATGAAGGTGTACCGCTGCTGCTTGGCGTAGTCGCGCACCATCCCGGCCAGCTCGTCGCCGAGCTGCCCGGAGTAGGGGCTGAGCCGCTCGAAGTCGGGGGTGCTCAGCTCCACGATGAAGTCGTTGGGCACGACGGTGCGGTCCCGGTTCCAGATGGTGGCGTTGTTGTCGCACTCGCGCTGGAGTGCTCCCGCGATCTCCACGGGCTGCACCTCGGACTTGAACACCTTGGCGAAGGTGCCGTTGACCAGACCTTCGAGACGCTGCTCGAACTTCTTCAGGACTCCCATGGGGCACCTCCTCCGTCGTCGCCGCCGTTGCCCTTGCCGCTGCGGGTGTCGCTACTGCTTACCCGGTACTGCTTACTGATCGTATCCACGCGCCGGTGAATCGGCTGGTTCCCCCTGTCGGCCCGGTCGACGGGTGTCGACGCCTCCGAAGTTCCCTCCGGAGACCCCCTTCGAACTCCTCTTTGGACGTCGTCCTGGCAAGGATCGTAGAGGCGGCCGAAGACCAGTGTCCCGCACCGGACTGTGGACTCCGTACGGCTCCTGGGGAGACGGGCTGTCTCGGTACGAGGTTGATACGTGACGGAAGAGTTCTGGAGGAGCGGTGTCGTGCGGAGTGGCGCGGGGTGCCGGGTTGGGGGTCCTCTGCCCGGGGAAAGGGATGTGAATCCACCCCGGCCAGCGTGCTAATGTTCTGCGTGTCGGAAGGCGCCGGGCCCCAAGGGGCAAGGGACCAGAGGACACACCCAATGCGCGGGTGGCGGAATAGGCAGACGCGCTGGATTCAGGTTCCAGTGCCCGCAAGGGCGTGGGGGTTCAACTCCCCCCTCGCGCACCATCCGGAACGGGCGGCATCGTGACGACGATGCCGCCCGTTCCGTGTGTCCGGGCCCGCCTCTCCGGATGCTTGCGCTGTGAACAAAGTCTCAGGCGGCGGTCCTGGTGCCGCGCAGGGCGAGCGCCGTGGCGGCGAGGGTGGCGAGCACCGCGAGGACGGCGCAGGCCGCCGTGGTGGCGCCGAGCGCCTGCCAGGGGAGGTGCGGGACGGTGGGCACCGAGAGGGCCGCGAGCGCGGCTCCCATGCCGAGCAGGTTCAGTACGGCGGTCAGCAGGCCCAGCAGCGCCCCCACCGCCACCACCGTGAGCGCCTCGGCGCAGACCAGCCGGAGCACCTGCCCGCGCGTGGCGCCCGCCAGCCGCAGGGCGGTGAGGTCGCGGACGCGGTCCGAGGTGGCCATGACCATGGTGTTGGCCACCGAGATGCCGGTGTAGAGCAGGGCGATGCCGAGGACCAGCAGGAAGCCCAGGCGGGTGGTGCGGTCGGTGCCCGGGCGGCTGTCCCGTGTCCACTCCTCCTCGGTGAGGACGCGGGCGCCGGTGCCGTCGACCGCCGTGCGCAGCGCCGCCGCCACGGTGGCCGGGTCGGCGCCCGGGGCGAGGGTCACGTCGACGCGGTCGATGGGCGCGCCGGGGGCGTTGGCCGGGGTGACGTAGACGCCGTTGTCGCCGGTGCCGGTGCGCAGCACGGCGGCGATCCGCAGCGACCTGCGGGTGCCGTCGCCGAGCCACACGTCGACGTGTTCTCCGACGCGGTGCCGGGCCCCTTCCTCGATTTCCTCGTTGACGATGATCGAGCCGTCGTCCAGGTCGGTCACCTTTCCGGCGGTGAGCGGGAGGCGGGTGGTCGCGGCCAGCCGCGCGGGGTCGGCGGCGCGGGCCTCGGACCTGACGAGGGCCACGTCGTCCTCCAGGACGTGTACGGCGGTGGTGGCGGAGGGGGAGACGGCGCGGGTACCGGGGACGGTGCTCAGGGCGCGCAGGGTGGCCGGGGTGACGGCGGGGGCGGTGATGACGTAGTCGGCCGTGGTCTGCTCGCGGGTCTCCGTCGCCCGGGCCGCGGAGAGGGTCGCCGTGGCGCCCAGCAGGGAGCCGGTGAGGGCGACCGTGACCAGCACCGGCGCCGCGAGCGCGGCGGTACGGCGCACGTTCGTCGTGGCGTTCTCGCGGACCAGCAGGGCGCCCGCGCCGGGGAGCCGGGCCGGGAGGCGGGTGAGCAGCCGGGTCAGCGGGCCGACCAGCGGCGGGGCGAGCAGCGCGACCGCGGCGATCAGCAGCATGGGACGGCTGACGTAGGTCTTGCGGTGCAGCAGGTCGCCCGGCTCGGTGACCAGGGCGACGGTGAGCGTGCCCGCGGCCGTCAGCAGCAGGGCCACGCCGCACAGCCCCCTGCCCCACGTCATCGCCCCGGCGTCCACGGAGGCCTCCCGCAGCGCCTCCACGGGCCCCGTGCGGCCCGCCCGCCAGGACGCGGCCAGCACGCCGCACAGGGCGACGAGGAGGCCCGTCCAGAAGGCCGCGTGGTACGGCCAGGTGGCGTCGCCGACGCGGAACCAGGCCGGGGCGAGACCGGCGTCCACCACGCGCGCGGCGAGCGGCGGCGCGGCCCGGCCGCCGAGCGCACAGCCCGCCGCGGCGGCCAGTACGCCGACCAGCAGCGCCTCGGCCAGCACCGTCCGCCGGATCTGGCCAGGGGTCGCCCCGGCAGTGCGCAGCAGCCCGAACTCCCGGCGCCGCTGGGCCACCGCGAACGCGAACGTGGACGCCACCACGAACACCGACACGAACGCGCTGACGCCTCCGGCCGTGCCGAACAGGGCGTTGAGCGCGGTGAGGGTTTCGGTGTCGCGGTCCGGGTCGGCGTCGGCGAGGCGGCGGGCGTCGCCGGTGAGCACGTCGACGGGCTCGTGCCGCAACGCCTTGCGGACCGCCGACGGGGGTGCCGTCACGACCAGTTGGGTGCTCACCGGCGCCAACTGGGCGGCGCGGGCGGCGGTGTGGAAGATCGGGTCCTCGAAGCCGAGAGGGGCGACCGTGCCGACGACCCGCACGGTGCCGTGGCCGGTGCGCAGACGGTCGCCCACGCGCGCGTGGCGGTCGCTGACGACGACTTCGGCGGGGGTGCGGGGGGCACGGCCGGTGGTCAGGTCGTACGGGGCGTAGCGGGCCGTGGGCCAGGGGTGGCCGGTCAGGACGCGGGGGCCGGAGGGGGTGCGGGTGGGTACGGGGTACGTCCTGTCCTCGGTGACCGGGCCGAGGTGCCGCAGTGCGGCGACGGTCGTGGGTGGTATGCCGCGCGGGTGGGGGATCTTCCTGACGCGGTCGCCCGTGGGGGTGGGGACGCGCACGGTGTCCCGCGCCTTGACGACGACGGGGGCGGGGGCGGTGGTGGTGGATGTGGTGGCGGTGGCGGTGGTGGTGGACGTGGCGGTGGCGGTGGACGTGGCGGTGGCGGTGGTGGATGTGGTGGTGGTGGATGTGGTGGTGGCGAAACGTTCCGGGGCGCGGGTGGGGGCTTCCAGGGAGGCGGCCAGGGTCAGGCCGGTGACGGTGAGGAGGGCGACGCCCAGGGAGAGGGCGAGGAAGGTGCCGATGAGGGTGGTCCAGCGGGCGCGGAGGGTGCGGAGGGCGGTGGTCAGCATGTGGGGGCCGCCTCACGAGTCGTGGTGAGGGTGGTCATGTGCTGGGCGATGGCGTCCGCGTCGGCGCCGTCGAGGCGGCCCGCCGGGCGGCCGTCGACGAGGAAGACGACCCGGTCCGCGTGGGCGGCGGCCACCGGGTCGTGTGTGACCATGATCACTGTCTGGCCCTCGCGGTCGACCATGCCGCGCAGCAGGGCCAGCACCTCGCGCCCGGTGCGTGAGTCGAGGGCGCCGGTCGGCTCGTCGCCGAAGAGGACGTCGGGGCGGGTGACCAGGGCGCGGGCGAGGGCGACGCGCTGCTGCTGGCCGCCGGAGAGCTGGGTGGGGCGGTGCCGGGCGCGGTCGCCCAGACCGACCTGGTGGAGGACCTCGCGGATCCGGGCCCTGGGGACGCGGCGTCCGGCCAGGCGCAGCGGCAGGGCGACGTTCTGCTCGGCGGTGAGGGACGGCAGCAGGTTGAAGGCCTGGAAGACGAAGCCGACGCGGTCCCGGCGCAGCAGGGTCAGCCCGCGCTCGCTCAGCCCGGTCAGCTCCGTGCCGCCGATCCGGACCGAGCCGGAGGTGGGCCGGTCCAGCCCGGCGGCGCACTGCAACAGCGTCGACTTGCCGGAGCCGGAGGGGCCCATGACGGCGGTGAACGTGCCCCGGGGGAAGGCGAGCGACACGTCGTCGAGGGCGGCGACGGTGCGGTCTCCGGTGCCGTAGTGCCTGCTGACGGCGTGGAGTTGGACGGCTGCTGAGGTCATGGCCCCACCCCACCGTCCGGGGGCGGTGGTGCGCAGTGCGGTGGGACCGAGACTTGGGGTAGGGCCAGGCCTACCCCCGTTGGTCGCCCCTGGGCGATGGCCCGCGCGGGAGGGTGCCTTCTACGGTGATCCGCATGCCCCCTCGCACCCCGCGCACCGCGCCCCCGCGCACCGTCTGGCAGGCCCTGGCCGACCCGCGCTACCTGCTGTCGGCGTGGCCGTGGCGGGCCGTGGGGTACCTGCTGAGCGGGGTGCTCGTCGGGGCGGCCCTGCTGGTGGCGCTGGTGCTGCTGGCCGCGCTCGGCGGGGTCCTCGCGGTGGTGGGTGTGGGGCTGCCGCTGCTCGTGGCCCTCGCACTGGCCGGGATACCGGTCGCCCGGCTGGAGCGGCGCAGGCTGCGGATGGTGGGGGCGGGGGCGGATCCGGTGGTGGCGGGGGCGGATCCGGTGGTGGCGCATCGGGTGCCCGACGCCGGGGGACCGTGGGCCTGGCTGAGGACGCGGCTGCGGGCGCGGGCGACCTGGCGGGAGCTGGGGTACGCCGTGCTGTTCGCGGGGTTGCTGTGGCCCGTCGACGCGCTCGTGGTCACCGTCGCGCTGCTCTGTCCGGCGGCCGTGGCCGCGACGCCGCTGCTGATGGCGACGGCGGGGGGCGGGCGGGAGGCGAAGGTCCTCAAGCTGTGGACGGTCACGACTTGGCCCGCCGCCTTCGCGGTGGCCGTGCTCGGGCTGGTGCTGCTGTGCGCGGGCGCCTATCTGCTGGGCGTCGGAGCGGGGGCACGGGCGGCACTGACGCGGGCGCTGATCGCTTCCCGCGAGGGTGAGTTGGACGAGCGGGTCGTCGAACTGACCCGCTCGCGCGTGCGGTTGGTCGACGCCTTCGAGGCGGAGCGCCGCCGTATCGAGCGCGATCTGCACGACGGGGCCCAACAGCGGCTCGTGGCACTGACGATGACGCTCGGTCTGGCCCGCCTCGACGCGCCGCCGGGCGGTCCGCTCGCCGAGCGGCTCACCAAGGCCCACCAGGAGGCGACCGCGGCGCTGGCGGAGCTGCGGGAGCTGATCCAGGGCATCCATCCCAAGGTGCTCACGGACTACGGGCTCACGGCCGCCGTGGCGGACGCCGCCGACCGTTCCGCGGTTCCCGTCGACGTGACGCTGGAACTGCCGGGGCGGCTGCCGGAGGCGGTCGAGTCCGCCGCGTACTTCGTGGTGAGCGAGGCGCTCGCCAACGTCGCCCGGCACAGCGGGGCGAGCCGGGCGCGGGTGAGCGGTGAGCACCGGGGCGGGCGGCTGGTGCTGTCGGTCAGCGATGACGGGCGCGGTGGGGCGCGGGCCGGGGCGGGCAGTGGGCTGACGGGACTCGCGGACCGGGTGTCGGTGCTGGATGGCAGACTCTCCCTGGCCAGTCCGGCGGGCGGACCGACCGTGTTGCGAGTGGAGATTCCTTGTCAGCCGCGTTCGGTGACAGCAGGGACGTCGGGGGGCCCGGTGGCCTAGTGGACCTCGGCGGCCTGGTCGACCGGCCTTTGCGGATAGCGCTCGCCGAGGACAGCGTGCTGCTGCGGGAGGGGCTGATCGGCCTGCTCGCCCGCTTCGGGCACCAGGTGGTCGCGGCCGTCGGTGACGCGGCGGCGCTGGTCGCCGCGGTCGAGGCGGAGACGCCGGACATCGTCGTGACCGATGTGCGCATGCCGCCCGGCTTCCAGGACGAGGGCCTGCACGCCGCGGTCCGGCTGCGGGAGCGGCGGCCCGGGCTGCCGGTGCTGGTGCTCAGCCAGTACGTGCAGCGGGCGTACGCCGCCGAACTGCTCGACTCCGGTGACGGTTCGGGCGTCGGCTATCTGCTCAAGGACCGGGTGGGGCAGGTCGAGGAGTTCGTGACCGCGCTGTCCGAGGTCGCGGCCGGGGGCACGGTCGTGGACCCCGAGGTCGTACGGCAGCTGCTGCGCCGCCGCCGGGATCCGCTGGAGCGGCTCACGCCCCGGGAGCGGGAGGTGCTCGCCCTGATCGCGGAGGGGCGGTCGAACGGGGCGATCGCCCGTGCGCTGGTGGTGTCCGAGGCGGCCGTGGGCAAGCACATCAGCGGGATCTTCACCAAGCTGGATCTGCCGCAGGCGGAGGAGACGCATCGGCGGGTGCTGGCCGTGCTGGCGTATCTGCGGGCGTAGGCCGCCTCGGTGCCCGCGGTGCCCGCGGTGCCTATCACCCTCGTCGCCCTCATCACCCCGTCGTTCTCCCGGGCTCCCGGTGGGCGGAGTTTTCCACAGGCGGGAGGTTATCCACAGGGGCTGACGCCGTTCGGGCCGGTGGTTGTACGGTCGGCACGAGTTGATGTTCGAGCGTGCGGGTGCGGTCAGGTACGGGGGAGGCGGTCGAAGTGACGGACGCTGGTGTGCGGACAGTGGCTACTGGTGGGCCAGGGCGGCTGCCGCGGGTGCGGGGGTTCGCCGAGTGGCGGCCCGGTGGCGAGGCCGACCGGGCGGCGGTGCCTTCGCCCAAGGAGGCGGGGAAGGCGCTGCGGGGGCGGATCCCGAGACGTGCGCATGCCACGCTCGACCTGTCCGCGCTCCGGCCCGACGCGGTGCAGGCGGTCGAGGAGTCCAACCGCGGCCGGATCCCCGGGCTGACGGCGATGCGGGTGGGGCGGATGGCCGCCACGCCGTTCGCCTTCCTGCGCGGTGCGGCGGGGCTGATGGCGTACGACCTGGCGCGCACGCCGATGACCCGGATCCGCGCCCAGATCTGCGGTGACGCCCACGCGGCGAACTTCGGTCTGTACGGCGACGCGCGCGGGCGCCTGGTGATCGACCTGAACGACTTCGACGAGACGGTGCACGGCCCCTGGGAGTGGGACCTCAAGCGCCTCGCCACCTCGCTGGTGCTCGCGGGCCGGGAGGCGGGCGCCGACGAGGACATATGCCGGGCGGCGGCGCACGACGCGGTGGGCGCGTACCGGCGCACCATGCGGCTGCTGGCCAGGCTGCCGGTGCTGGACGCGTGGAACGCCATCGCGGACGAGGAACTGGTCTCCCACACCGACGCCCATGATCTGCTCGGCACCCTCGAGCGGGTCTCGGAGAAGGCGCGGGCCAACACCAGCGGGCGCTTCGCGGCGAAGTCGACGGAGCCGACCGAGGACGGCGGGCGCCGCTTCGTGGACGCGCCGCCGGTGCTGCGGCGCATACCGGACGCGGAGGCGGCGGCGGTCGCGGTGTCCCTGGAGGAGTATCTGACGACCCTCTCCGAGGACCGGCTGCCGCTGCTGGCCCGGCACTCGGTGCACGACGTGGCGTTCCGGGTCGTCGGCACCGGCAGCGTGGGCACCCGGTCGTACGTCGTGCTGCTCCTCGACCACCGCGGTGAGCCGCTGATCCTCCAGGTGAAGGAGGCCCGCTCCTCGGCGCTGGTGCCGCATCTGGTGGCCGCCGGTTTCGAGGCGCCGACGGCCGGTCACGAGGGGCGCCGGGTGGTGCTGGGGCAGAAGCGGATGCAGGTCGTCAGCGACATCCTGCTGGGCTGGACGACGGTCGAGGGGCGCCCCTTCCAGGTCCGGCAGTTCCGCAACCGCAAGGGCAGCGTCGACCCCGCCGCCCTCTCCGCCGACCAGATGGACGACTACGCGCGGATGACCGGCGCCCTGCTGGCGCGCGCCCACTCGCACAGCGCCGACCCCCGGCTCATCGCCGGGTACGGCGGCAAGAACGAGGAGCTGGACGAGGCGATAGCCGCCTTCGCCCTGGCCTACGCCGACCGCACGGAGGCCGACCACGCCGCCCTGCTGGCGGGGGTGCGGGCCGGGCGGGTGGCGGCGGAGATGGGGGTGTGAGCGCGAGTGCCCCGGGGCCGGTCCGCCCCACGAGGGCTGACAGGGCCTAGGCTGGTCGGGTGATGACCCCGGAAGCTGAGCAGTCGCGGCCCGAGGAGCGGCTCGAGCGGGCCGTACGGGCGGCCGAGCAGGCACTGATCGAGTACGAGATCGCCGTGGAGACCTTCCGGATCGAGGTCGAGAACTTCTCCCGGCTGCACCACCAGCGCCTCGGCCCGATGTACGCCCGCCTCGAGGAGCTGGACGCGCAGATCGCCGAGGCCCGCGCCGAGCGCACCGGTGACCCGGAGGACCGCCGCACGGCGGAGGAGCTGCGGGCGCGGGTGCTGCCGATGCCGGACGTGGAGGAGCTGTTCCACGGCTGGATGGACGGCGACGGCCTGTTCCCGGAGGCCGCGGCGATGCTCACGGACCAGCCGGTGCGGCCCCCGCAGCGGGTCCGCCCCAGCGCCGAGGCCCGCAGGCTCTACCGCGAGCTGGCCCGCAAGGCCCACCCCGACCTGGCGCAGGAGGACGGCGAGCGCAAGCGGCGTGAGGAGTTCATCACGCGTGTGAACGCCGCCTACGCCCGGGGCGAGGAGGCGCTGCTGCGGGAGCTGGCCGAGGAGTGGGCGGCCGGTCCGGCGCCCGCGGAGCCCCGGCCCAGCGCCAGCGAGGAGCTGTACGCCCGCCTGGAGTGGCTGGCCGAGCGCAAGGAACTGCTCACGCAGGTCGCCCGGACGCTGGAGGAGGGCGCGATCGGCTCGATGCTCAAACTGGCCCCCGACGACCCCGACCGGCTCCTGGAGGAGATCGCCGAGCAGCTGCTGGCGGAGGTCCAGGGCCGGGAGGCGGAGCTGGCGGAGCTGCTCGGGCAGGGCTGAGGTCCCAGGGCCGTATCCGGTCCGTGGCGTCGGGTAGCGTCGGCGGCATGAACTTCGGAGCTGGTGTGCCCACGGTCCAGATCACGGACCTCAAGGACGGCGACTTCCTGCTGGACGTCCGGGAGGACGACGAGTGGCAGGCGGGGCATGCCGCCGGGGCGCTGCACATCCCGATCAGTGAGTTCGTCGCCCGGTTCGGAGAGCTGACCGAGGCGGCGCCGCAGGACGGCCGGATCCATGTGATCTGCCGCTCCGGCGCGCGGTCCGCGCAGGTCACGATGTATCTGGCCCAGCAGGGCATCGACGCCGTGAACATCGACGGCGGCATGCAGGTGTGGGAGGCCGCGGGCCGTCCGGTCGTGAACGACAAGGGTGAGCCGGGCTTCGTTCTTTAGCGGTCCGCCGCCGCGGCGCTCAGCCCGGTGGATGCGCCGCCAGCAGATCGCCCAGCGCCTCCTCGTGGGCCGCCGCGGGGCCGAGGGACAGTTCCAGGTGCTTGGCCCAGGCGTGATAGCGGTGCAGCGGGTACTCGATGTCGGCGCCGAAGCCGCCGTGCAGATGCTGCGCGGTCTGCACGACCCGTCGTACGCCCTCCGCCGCCCAGATCTTCGCGACGGCGACGTCCCCGGAGACGGGCAGCGCCCCCGGCGCCGCGGCCTGCGAGCCGATCCGCCAGGCGGCCTGCCACAGCGTGGCCTCCATCGCCCGTAGGTCGATATAGCGGTCCGCGGCCTGCATGGCGACGGCCTGGAAGGTGGCCAGCGGGTGCCCGAACTGCTCCCGTCCGCTGGTGTAGTCGGCGGTCATGCGCAGGACACGCTCGCCCAGCCCGAGCGCCAGCGCGCAGGTCCCGGTCGCCAGCAGCGCCCGCAACCATTCCCAGGCACCCTCGGCGTCGATCACGCGTGCGGCCGGGATCCGTGCCGACTCCAGCCGGAGTTCGCCGAGCCGTTCCCCGGTGGTGGAGATCTGCTCGGCGAGCACGGCACCCGCGTGGCCGCGCGGCACCAGGGCGAGCACGGTGGTCGATACGGCGGTTGCGGGTACGAGCGTGAAGTCCGCGTCGTAGGCCCAGGGCACCGCCGTCTGCACCCCGTCCAGCACCCAGCCGTCGCCGTCGCGCCGGGCGGTCACCGCGCGTTCGGCGGGGTCGTGGCCGGTGCGGCCGTGCGCGGCGACCGTCAGCACGGTCTCGCCCCGGCCCACGCCCGCGAGCAGCGCCGACCTCAGCTCCGGGGCGCCGTAGGCCTGTACGACGGCCGCGGCGGCGGTGCTCTCCAGCAGCGGCACCCGGGCCAGCACCTTCGCGGACTCGCGCAGCACCAGACAGAGCGCCACGGCGTTCAGCCCGGCCCCGCCGTACTCCGGGGCCAGCAGCAGCCCCAGCAGGTCCGCGTCGGCCAGCCGGGCCCACAGCGCGCGGTCGTGCCCCTCGGCCACGGCGCCCGCGGTGACCGCCGGGCTGGGCACCGCGTCCGGGGCGACATCGGCGAAGACGCCGCGCGCCGCCTCGGTAGCCGCCTGCTGCTCCTCGGTGAAGGTGAAGTCCACGGTCCCTGTCCTCCCGGCGGCGTCGCCGGACCCGGCCGCTGGACCCGGTCCGCGATCTGACGGTGCGTCAAGTCAGCCGCCAAGATAGAACAGGTTCTAGGAGAAGGGAACGGTGGTGGCGGGGCCGTAAGGTGTCCTCCGCCCTGCCGGGCGTACGGCGCCGCCGTCGGCCCGCCCGCCGAGCAACCGCTTGCCCCCGCGCGTGTGGCGCGCGGCTCATCCGATGGGGCTGTGCCGGGCCGGTCGCCCTGAGTACCGTGCCCGTGCGAGCGCGTACACAGGTGTGCGCGGGCGGGGTGGCGAAGGACGGACCTGATCGGGAAACGGGGCGGAATGGACGCGTACGGCGCAGGGGACGCGCACGGCGGCGACGGCGTGAACGCCCCGCCCCCGGACAACCCGCCGCCCCTCGGCAACCCGGCGCCGGACGACCCGCCGCGCCTCGATAACCCGGCGCCGGACGACCCGCCGCGCCTCGATAACCCGGCCCCGGACGACCTGCCCGCCGACAGCCCCCGGCTCGCGGACAGTCCGCCTCTCATCGACAGTCCGCGTCTCATCGACAGTCCGCGTCCCATCGGGGGTCCGCGCCTCACCGACGAGACGCCCGTTCCGTACGCCCCGGCCCCGCCGCGCTCCGGGGTGGCCGCGCTGCGTCCCGCCTACCAGGTCGGGGTCGCCCTGGTGCTCGCGGTCGTCGCGGTCGTCGTCTGTGTCCACCTCGGGATGGTGTTCCTGCACGTCGCCCCGTCGAACACGGTCACCCAGCGGCACGGCAAGGCGATCGAGGAGTGGGTCTACCCGGAGTTCGAGCAGAACTGGAAACTGTTCGCGCCGAACCCGTTGCAGCAGAACATCGCCGTGCTGGCGCGGGCGCAGGTGCGCACCCCGGACGGCAGCTCACGGGTCACCGGCTGGTACGACCTGGCCGCGCAGGACGGCCGGGCCATCGACGGCAATCTGCTGCCCAGCCACACCATCCAGAACGAACTGCGCCGGGCCTGGGACTTCTACGCCGGCGCGCACGACGCCGACAACCGCCCCTCGGGTGAGCGGGGCGCCATGAGCGAGGCGTACATGCGGCGCATCGTGGTGATGCGCCTCGACCGGGCGGGCGCCGCCGGGCCGGACGGGGTCTTCGAGCGGGTGCAGGTGCGGGCCAGCACCACCAATGTCGCGCCGCCCGAGTGGAGCGAGGAACGCGTCTCCCTCAAGTCGGTCCACCGGGAGCTGCCCTGGTGGCCGGTGCCGGACGACGAGGCCGAGGGAGGCATCGGGTGAACCGCGTCGCCCTGGCGGTCTCCGGCGGCATCGCGCGTGTGACCGAGTCGGCCCTCGGCCCGTACCAGACCGCCGTGATACGCATCGGGTTCGCCGGGACCTGGCTGCTGTTCCTGCTGCGGGAGTATCCGCACCGGCATGAGCTGTACGGCCCGAACGGCCCGTGGGGCTGGGACCTCGGCCAGCAGCTGACCGGGCTCAACGGCTCCTTCACGGTGCTGATGTGGTCGGACGCCCGGCTCTGGTTCGAGGCCGCCTACGCGCTCGCGGTGCTGTCGAGCCTGCTGCTGATGATCGGCTGGCGCACCCGCACCATGTCGGTGCTGTTCATGATCGGCGTGCTCTCCCTCCAGAACCGCAGCGTCTTCATGGGGGACGGCGGCGACAACGTCCTGCACCTGATGTCGATCTACCTGGTGTTCACGCGCTGCGGCCAGGTGTGGTCGCTGGACGCCCGGCGCGAGCGGCTGCGGCGGCGGGCACGCGCGCGTGGCGAGCGTTCCGTGGACCGTACGGGACCGGTGCTGTGGGGCGTCCTCGGGCTGGTGCTGGCCGCCGCGACCGGATCCGGGCGGCTGTTCGACTCGGACCCGCTGGTGCCGGTGCTGCTGTGGGGCGTCTGGGCGGCGCAGGCGCTGTGGTGGGCGGTGGCCCGGCGCCCGAAGACCGCCGAGCCGCGGATCCTGCTCGACGTGCTCGCGAACATCCTGCACAACGGCGCGCTGCTGGTGATCATGGCGGAGGCGTGTCTGATCTACGCCACGGCGGGCTGGTACAAGATCCAGGGCTCGCGCTGGCAGGACGGCACGGCGGTCCACTACCCGCTGCACCTGGACTACTTCTCGCCCTGGCCCGCCCTCGCCGACGCGCTGTCCAGCAGCGGCACGATGGTCCTGCTGGTGACGTACGGGACCGTGATCGTGCAGGTCGCCTTCCCGTTCACGCTGCTGCACCGGCGGGCCAAGAACGTCCTGCTCGCGGTCATGATCACCGAGCATGCCGTGATCGCCGTGGTGCTTGGGCTGCCGTTCTTCTCGCTGGCGATGATCGCGGCGGACGCGGTCTTCCTGCCGACGACGTTCCTGCGCCGTGTCGGCGGCTGGGCGGCACGCGCGCGTGAGCGGCTGCTTCCGCGCGGCGGCCGGGGTACGCCACCGCCCGCGCCGCCCGCCCCGGAGGACACCGAGCGCAGCCCCGTAGGCTTCCCGGCATGAACGACCCCGGCCGCCAGGACCCCGCAGAGCACGCGGAAACCGCCGACCCCGCGGACGCCCTGGCGCACTGGCGGCGGCTCGTCGGCTCCGCCGTGCTCCTCGACGGGTTCCACGCCCTCAAGCACGCCCTGCGCTTCGGCGCCGAGGTTCCGGTGGCGGTCACCGCCGACCGGCGCGCCGCGCTCGCCCTCGCCGACGAGCTGGCCCCGGACGTACGGCGGGCGCTGGACGCGCTGCTGACCGAGGTGCCGCAGGCGGCGTACGCCGCCCTGGTGCCGCGTCCGCACCCCACCGCGGTGGCCGCCCTCGCCGTACGCCCCGCGCGCGAGGCGAATCTGCGCGCCCTCGGGCAGGCCGCGCGTGGCGCCCCCGTCGTCGTGCTCGACCAGCCGCGCAACCTGGGCAACGCGGGCGCGGTGATCCGGCTGGCGGCCGGTTTCGGGGCGACCGGCGTGATCACCACCGGCACGCTCGACCCCTGGCACCCCACGGTGGTGCGCGGCGGGGCCGGGCTGCACTTCGCGACCGCGGTGGAGCGGCTGGACGTCGCCGAGCTGCCGTCAGGGCCGGTCTTCGCGCTCGACCCGGAGGGCGAGGACATCCGCGGCCTGAAGCTGCCCGACGACGCGCTGCTCGCGTTCGGCTCGGAGCGCAGCGGGCTGTCCCGCGAGCTACGCGCGCGTGCCGACCATCTGGTGGCGCTGCCGATGCGCCCCCAGGTCTCCAGCTACAACCTCGCGACCAGCGTGGCCATGACGCTGTACCACTGGAGTCTCACCAGGGGCGCGTGAGCCTCACGCCTCCCGGCGCACCTCCACCACCCGGAAGCGGTTCGCGACGAAGGCGCCGTCGCACAGCGCCGAGTTGGCGGCCGGGTTGCCGCCGGAGCCGTGGAAGTCGGAGAAGGCGGCCGTCTGGTTGACGTACACCCCGCCGGTGAGGTTGAGCGACAGCTGCGCCGACTCGTCCAGGCAGACCTCCTCCACGGCCCGCTCGAACTCCGGGTCGATGGTGTACGCGCCGACCGTCATCGCGCCCTTCTCGCGGACGGTGCGCCGCAGCAGGTCCAGCGCGTCGGCGGCGGAGTCGACGGCGACGGCGAAGGACACCGGCCCGAAGCACTCGCTCATGTAGGCGGCCTCGGCGTCGGGCTTGGTGCCGTCCAGCTTCACCATCACCGGCGTGCGCACGACCGCTCCCGGGAACTCCGGGTTGGTGATCTCCCGGGAGGCCAGGGCGACCTCCCCGAGGTCCGCCGCGGCCTCCAGGCGGGCCTTGACGTCCGGGTTGACGATCGCGCCGAGCAGGGCGTTCGCGCGGGCGTCGTCGCCGAGCAGACCGTCCACCGCGCGCGCGAGGTCGGCCACCACCTCGTCGTACGACTTCGGGCCCGCGTCGGTGGAGATGCCCGCGCGCGGGATCAGCAGGTTCTGCGGGGTGGTGCACATCTGGCCGCTGTACAGCGACAGGGAGAACGCCAGGTTGGACAGCATGCCCTTGTAGTCGCCGGTGGACTCCACGACGACCGTGTTGACGCCCGCCTTCTCGGTGTAGACCTGCGCCTGGCGGGCGTTCGCCTCCAGCCAGTCGCCGAACGCCGTCGAGCCGGTGTAGTCGATGATCCGGATCTCGGGGCGGACGGCGAGCGTCTTGGCGACGCCCTCGCCGGGACGCTCGGCGGCCAGCGCGACCAGGTTCGGGTCGAAGCCCGCCTCGGTGAGCACCTGCCGCGCGGCCTGGACGGTCAGCGCGAGCGGCAGCACCGCGCGCGGGTGCGGCTTGACCAGTACGGCGTTGCCGGTGGCGAGGGAGGCGAACAGGCCCGGGTAGCCGTTCCACGTCGGGAAGGTGTTGCAGCCGACGACCAGCGCGATCCCGCGCGGGACGGCCGTGAACCGCTTGGTGAGGGTGAGCGGGTCGCGCTTGCCCTGGGGCTTGGTCCACTCGGCGGTGCCGGGGGTGCGGACCTGCTCGGCGTACGCGTAGGCCACCGCCTCCATGCCGCGGTCCTGCGCGTGCGGGCCGCCCGCCTGGAACGCCATCATGAAGGCCTGTCCGGAGGTGTGCATGACCGCGTGCGCGAACTCGTGCGTCCGGTCGCTGATCCGCTTGAGGATCTCCAGGCAGACCAGCGCGCGCAGCTCCGGGCCCGCGTCCCGCCAGGCGCGCTGCCCGGCCCGCATGGCGGGCAGCAGCACGTCGACGTCCGCGTGCGGGTAGCTCACGCCCAGCTCGACGCCGTACGGCGACACCTCGCCGCCCACCCAGTCGTCGGTGCCGGGCTGGCCGAGGTCGAGGCGGGTGCCCACCAGGGCGTCGAAGGCGGCCTTGCCCGCCGCCGCGTCCAGGCTGCCGTGCTCGCCGTAGGCCTTGGGGTGCTCGGGGTGGGGGGACCAGTACGCGCGCGTGCGGATCGCTTCGAGCGCCTGGTCGAGGGTGGGCCGGTGCTGGGCGATCAGCTGGTCAGCGGTGAGTTCGGCGGCCATGCGGGTCCAACTCCTCGTCTGGGGGACTCCTCGTCGAGTCCACGACCTCGCGGAAACGGCGGGCAGGGTCGGTGGGTGCAGAGTTAGAGTAACCGAACGATCGGTCGGGACAAGGGGGTCCGCCGCATCTGGGCCGACCGCGTGCGGGAGGATCGCGCCATGACAGCACTCGACCTCACCAGCCCCGTGGCCGTCGTCGGAACCGGCACCATGGGCCAGGGCATCGCCCAGGTGGCGCTGGTCGCCGGGCACCCCGTACGGCTGCACGACGCCCTGCCCGGCCGCGCGTTGGAGGCCGCCGACGCGATCGGCGCCCGGCTCGACCGGCTGGTGGCCAAGGACCGGCTGACCGGCGCCGAACGGGACGCGGCGCGCGCCCGGCTGCTGCCCGCCGAGAGCCTCACCGAACTGGCCGACTGTGCCCTCGTCGTCGAGGCGGCCCTGGAGCGTCTGGACGTCAAGCAGGAGCTGTTCCGGGAGCTGGAGGACATCGTCGGCGAGGACTGTCTGCTCGCCACCAACACCTCCTCCCTGTCGGTCACCGCGATCGGCGGCGCGCTGCGCGCCCCCGGCCGCTTCGTGGGCCTGCACTTCTTCAACCCGGCGCCGCTGCTGCCGCTGGTCGAGGTGGTCTCCGGGTTCGCCACCGACGTCACCTACGCCACGCGCGCGTACGAAACCGCCCGTGCCTGGGGCAAGACGCCGGTCGCCTGCGCCGACACCCCCGGCTTCATCGTCAACCGCATCGCCCGGCCCTTCTACGCCGAGGCGTTCGCCGTCCTGGAGGCGCAGGGCGCCGACCCCGCCACCATCGACGCGGTGCTGCGCGAGAGCGGCGGCTTCAGGATGGGCGCCTTCGAGCTGACCGACCTGATCGGGCAGGACGTCAACGAGTCCGTCACGCACTCCGTGTGGCAGTCCTTCTTCCAGGACGTGCGCTTCACCCCCTCGCTCGCCCAGCGGCGCCTGGTCGAGTCCGGCAGGCTCGGCCGCAAGAGCGGCCACGGCTGGTACGACTACGCGGATGCCGACGGGGCCGCCGAGCGCCCCGAACCGCACACCGCCGAGCGGGCCCTGCCGCCCGCCTACGTCACCGTCGAGGGCGACCTGGGCCCCGCCGCCGAACTGCTCGCGCTGATCCGCGAGGCGGGCATCCAGGTCCGCGAGGAGGAAGAGGACCACGGCACCCGGCTGGTGCTGCCCGGCGGCGGCCAGCTCGCCCTCGCCGACGGCCAGACGTCGGTGGAGTTCCGCGACGTCGTCTACTTCGACCTCGCCCTGGACTACCGCCGCGCCACCCGCATCGCCCTGTCCTCCTCCCAGGACACCTCCTCGCGGACCCTGACCGAGGCCACCGGCCTGTTCCAGGCGCTCGGCAAGAAGGTCAGCGTCATCGGGGACGTGCCCGGCATGATCGTCGCCCGCACGGTCGCGCGGATCGTCGACCTGGCGCACGACGCCGTGGCCAAGGGCGTGGCGACCGAGGAGGACATCGACACCGCGATGCGCCTCGGAGTGAACTACCCTCTGGGTCCCTTCGAGTGGAGCCGCCGCCTGGGCCGCAACTGGGCGTACGCCCTCCTCGACGATCTGCACCTGCGCGACCCCTCGGGCCGGTACGCGCCGTCCCTGGCGCTCTACCGCCACGCCTACGCCTCCGACAAGCGGGAGGGCAGCCCCTCATGACCACCGCCAAGCGCGACACGTACACGCCGGAGACGCTGCTCACGGTCGCCGTGCGGGTCTTCAACGAGCGCGGCTACGACGGCACCTCCATGGAGCACCTGTCCAAGGCGGCCGGGATCTCCAAGTCCTCGATCTACCACCATGTCGCGGGCAAGGAGGAACTGCTGCGCCGCGCGGTGAGCCGGGCGCTGGACGGCCTCTTCGCGATCCTCGACGAGCAGCCCGCGCGGGAGGGCCGCGCCGCCGACCGACTCGAACACGTCGTACGGCGCATGGTCGAGGTGCTGATATCCGAGCTGCCCTATGTGACGCTGCTGCTGCGGGTGCGCGGCAACACCGGCACCGAGCGGTGGGCGCTGGAGCGGCGCCGCGAGTTCGACCACCGGGTGGCCGAACTGCTGAAGGCCGCCGCCGCGGACGGCGACATACGCGACGACGTGGAGGTGCGGCTCGCCACCCGGCTGGTCTTCGGGATGATCAACTCCATCGCCGAGTGGTACCGGCCGGACGGCCGGGGCATGGGCGAGCGGGAGGTCGCGGAGGCGGTGGTGCGGGTGGCGTTCGCGGGGTTGCGGCAGGGCTAGGGCCTGTCGTCTGGATCATGTCGGCGCCGCGGGGCGGACGACAGGCCCCAGGGGGCGCTTGGTCGCGGTGGTGCGCCGGGTGGCCCGCTCAGCCCTGCGGCTCCAGGTCCTCCTCCTCGAACACCAGCAGCGTGCGGGTGCTGAGCACCTCGGGGATCGCCTGGAGCCGGGTGAGCACCAGTTCGCGCAGGGCCCGGTTGTCCGGGGTGTGCACCAGCAGCAGGACGTCGAAGTCGCCGCCCACCAGGGCGATGTGCGCCGCGCCCGGCAACTGGCGGAGCTGCTCGCGGACCGTGCGCCAGGAGTTCTGGACGATCTTCAGGGTGATGTACGCGGAGGTGCCGTGCCCCGCCCGCTCATGGTCGACGCGGGCGCCGAAGCCGCGGATCACCCCGTCCTCGACCAGCCGGTTGATCCGGGCGTAGGCGTTGGCGCGCGAGACGTGCACCCGCTCGGCGACCGACCGTATCGACGCCCGGCCGTCCGCCTGCAGCATCCGCAGGATGTCCTGGTCGACGGCGTCGAGGGGCCGGGGCGGCGGCGGGCTGGCGGCGTCCGCGCCGTCGGCCATTTGTTCAGATGCCATATCCCCCCGCCTCCCTACCATGGACGTACTGCGTCCATCACAGGCTGTGGAGAACCGTTTGTCCACAGCCCACGGGCGCCTGTAGCCAAAATGTGCCGACGACCGAACAATCGGTAGGTGAGGCGCATCACACCCGACGCGCCTCTTCAAGCCGCTCCCACGAGGAGGTGCCGTCATGACGGTCACGGAGCAGCGTGGCGCGTATCGGCCGTCGCCGCCGCCCGCCTGGCAGCCCCGCACCGACCCCGCGCCGCTGCTGCCCGACGCGGCCCCCCACCGCGTCCTCGGCACCGACGCCGCGGCCCAGGCCGACCCCGGCCTGCTGCGCCGCCTGTACGCCGAGCTGGTGCGCGGCCGTCGCTACAACGCGCAGGCCACCGCGCTCACCAAGCAGGGCCGCCTCGCCGTCTACCCCTCCAGCACCGGCCAGGAGGCCTGCGAGGTCGCCGCGGCGCTGGTCCTGGAGGACCGTGACTGGCTCTTTCCCAGCTACCGCGACACGCTCGCCGTCGTCGCCCGAGGCGTGGACCCCGTCGAGGCGCTCACCCTGCTGCGCGGCGACTGGCACACCGGCTACGACCCGTACGCGCACCGCGTGGCCCCCCTGTGCACCCCCCTCGCCACCCAGCTCCCGCACGCCGTCGGGCTCGCGCACGCCGCCCGGCTCAAGGGCGACGACGTGGTCGCGCTGGCCATGGTCGGCGACGGCGGCACCAGCGAGGGCGACTTCCACGAGGCGCTGAACTTCGCCGCCGTATGGCAGGCCCCGGTCGTCTTCCTGGTCCAGAACAACGGCTTCGCGATCTCCGTGCCGCTCGCCAAGCAGACCGCCGCCCCGTCCCTGGCCCACAAGGCCGTCGGATACGGCATCCCGGGCCGCCTGGTCGACGGCAACGACGCCGCCGCCGTGCACGAGGTCCTCGCCGACGCCGTGCGGCACGCGCGCGCGGGTGGCGGCCCCACGCTCGTGGAGGCGGTGACGTACCGCATGGAGGCCCACACCAACGCCGACGACGACAAGCGCTACCGCGGCGACACCGAGGTGGACGCCTGGCGCGACCACGACCCGATCCTGCTCCTGGAGCGCGAGCTGACCGCCCGCGGCCTCCTCGACGAGGACGGCGTGCAGGCAGCCCGCGAGGACGCCGAGGCCCTCGCCACCGACCTGCGCGCCCGGATGAACCAGGACCCGGTCCTCGACCCCATGGACCTGTTCGACCACGTCTACGCCGAGCCCACCGCGCAACTGCGCGAACAGCGGGCCCAACTCCGTGCCGAACTGGACGCCGAGCAGGAAGGGGCGCGCTGATGACCACCGTCGCCGTGAAGCCCGCCACCATGGCGCAGGCCCTCACGCGCGCGTTGCGCGACGCCATGGCCGCCGACCCGGCCGTGCACGTCCTCGGCGAGGACGTCGGCGCCCTCGGCGGCGTCTTCCGCGTCACCGACGGACTCACCAAGGAGTTCGGCGAGGACCGCTGCACGGACACCCCCCTGGCCGAGGCGGGCATCCTCGGCACCGCGGTCGGCATGGCCATGTACGGGCTGCGGCCGGTCGTGGAGATGCAGTTCGACGCCTTCGCCTACCCGGCGTTCGAACAGCTCATCAGCCACGTCGCCCGGATGCGCAACCGCACCCGCGGCGCCATGCCGCTGCCGATCACCATCCGCGTCCCCTACGGCGGTGGCATCGGCGGCGTCGAGCACCACAGCGACTCCTCCGAGGCGTACTACATGGCGACTCCGGGGCTCCATGTCGTCACACCCGCCACCGTCGCCGACGCCTACGGCCTGCTGCGCGCCGCCATCGCCTCCGACGACCCGGTGGTCTTCCTGGAGCCCAAGCGGCTGTACTGGTCCAAGGACGCCTGGAACCCCGAGGACCCGCGGACCGTTGAACCCATAGGCCGCGCGGTGGTGCGGCGCTCCGGCCGGAGCGCCACGCTCATCACGTACGGGCCGTCCGTACCCGTCTGCCTCGAAGCCGCCGAGGCGGCGCGGGCCGAGGGGTGGGACCTCGAAGTCGTCGATCTGCGCTCCCTGGTGCCGTTCGACGACGAGACGGTCTGCGCCTCGGTACGGCGGACCGGGCGAGCGGTCGTCGTACACGAGTCGGGTGGGTACGGCGGACCGGGAGGGGAGATCGCGGCCCGGGTCACGGAGCGCTGCTTCCACCACCTGGAGGCGCCGGTGCTCCGGGTGGCCGGGCTTGACATCCCGTACCCGCCGCCGATGCTGGAGCGGCACCACCTGCCCGGCGTCGACCGGATCCTGGACGCCGTGGCGCGTCTGCAATGGGAGGCCGAGAGCTGATGGCACGCGCTTCTGACATGCACAGTCTGGAGTTCAAGCTCCCCGACCTGGGCGAGGGGCTCACCGAAGCGGAGATCGTGCGTTGGCTCGTCGAGGTCGGCGACCTCGTCGCCATCGACCAGCCGGTGGTCGAGGTCGAGACGGCCAAGGCGATGGTCGAGGTGCCCTGTCCGTACGGCGGCGTGGTCACCGCCCGCTTCGGCGAGGAGGGCACCGAGCTGCCCGTCGGCGCCCCGCTGCTGACGGTCGCGGTGGGCGCGGCGGCCTCCGACGTGACCGTGGCGGACGGCCGGGCAGCCGCCGCCGAGGCCGCCGACGCCGCACGGCGGTCCCCCGCGGACGCGGCCCCGGCCCGCCAGGAGGGCGAGGGCTCGGGCAACGTCCTCGTCGGCTACGGCACTGGTGCCGCTCCGGCCCGCCGCAGAAGGCTGCGCCCGTCGGCCCCCGGTCCCGCGTCCCCCGGTCCGGGCGCCGCCCCCGCGCCCCCCGGCGCCGAGGAGGCCAACGGCCATCGCGGCGAAGGCCTCACCCACCGGGGCGAGGGCCCCGTCCCGGTGATCTCGCCGCTGGTGCGGCGCCTCGCCCGGGAGAACGGCCTGGACCTGCGGGAGCTGACCGGCTCCGGACCCGATGGGCTGATCCTGCGCGCGGACGTGGAGTACGCGCTGCGGGTGGCGGCCGCACAGGGCCGCCCCGCGGCGGTGCCGCAGGGCCGTCCGGCGCCGGTGACGCAGCCGCGCACGGAAGCGCCCGCACCCGTACCCGCGGCACCCGCCGCTCCCGGCGGGACCCGCATCCCCCTCAAGGGCGTCCGCGGTGCCGTCGCCGACAAGCTCTCCCGCAGCCGCCGTGAGATACCGGACGCGACCTGCTGGGTGGACGCCGACGCCACGGAGCTGATGCGGGCCCGCGCCGCGATGAACGCGACGGGCGGCCCGAAGATCTCCGTCCTCGCGCTGCTGGCCAGGATCTGCACCGCCGCCCTCGCCCGGTTCCCCGAGCTGAACTCCACGGTCGACACGGCGGCCCGGGAGGTCGTCCGGCTCGACCGGGTGCACCTGGGCTTCGCCGCGCAGACCGAGCGCGGCCTGGTCGTGCCGGTCGTCCGGGACGCGCACACGCGCGACGCCGAGTCGCTGACCGCGGAGTTCGCCCGGCTGACCGACGCGGCCCGCACCGGGACACTCACGCCCGCGGACCTGACCGGCTCCACCTTCACGCTGAACAACTACGGCGTGTTCGGCGTGGACGGCTCCACTCCGATCATCAACTACCCCGAGGCGGCCATGCTCGGCGTCGGCCGGATCGTCCCCAAGCCCTGGGTGCACGAGGGCGAGCTGGCGGTGCGGCAGGTCGTCCAGCTCTCGCTCACCTTCGACCACCGGGTCTGCGACGGCGGCACGGCGGGCGGCTTCCTGCGCTATGTCGCCGACTGCGTCGAACAACCGGCGGTGCTGCTGCGCACCGTGTGACCACACGGGGCCCAACGGCCCTGGTGATGAGGTCGACCGTCCTCGTTCCCTGTGATCCCTCCGGCCCGCATACTCGGGGGGTGACCGAGAAGCAGCCCCCCGTGCCCCCGGCCGCCGACGGTGGACGGGTCTATGACGCCGTCGTGCTCGCCGGTGGCGGCGCGCGGCGGCTCGGCGGCACGGACAAGCCCGGCGTGCCGGTCGGCGGGCGGGCCCTGCTCGACCGGGTGCTGGCGGCCTGCGCCGACGCCCGGCGCACGGTCGTCGTCGCCGAACCCCGGGGGACCGTACGGCCCGTGCTGTGGACACGGGAGGACCCGCCCGGCGGCGGACCGCTCGCCGCGCTCGACGCCGGGCTGCGGCACAGCACCGCGGACCAGGTCGTGGTGCTCTCGGCCGATCTGCCGTTCCTCGGCGGGCGGACCGTGGGGCGGCTGCTGGACACCCTGCGGACGAGTGGTGCCGAGGGCGCCCAGCTCACCGACGCCGAAGGCCGGGAACAGCCGCTGGTGGCGGCGTACCGGGCGGCGGCGCTGCGTCGTGGGCTGGCCGCGCTCACGGAGGAACGGGGCGGCCTGGACGGGCTGCCGCTGCGGCTGCTGACCGCCGGTCTCGACCTCACCCGGGTCCCGGACCCCGTCGCGGCCTTCGACTGCGACACCTGGGACGACATCGCCATCGCCAGGGCACGCATCAGGGAGCATGGGCACGTGTTGGATGAATGGATTTCCGCAGTCAAGGACGAGCTGGGCATCGAACTCGACGTCGACAAGGGCGTCCTGCTCGACCTGGCCCGGGACGCCGCGCACAACGTGGCCCGGCCCGCGGCGCCACTGACCACCTTCCTGGTCGGCTACGCCGCCGCACAGGCCGCGAACGGCGGCCCCGAGGCGGTCGCCGAGGCCGCCCGCAAGGCCGCGGCCCTCGCCCTGCGCTGGTCCGACGAGGACACCAAGGCGCCCGGCGAACCCGACGCCGCCCCGGACATCCGGCCGGACGCCGGATGACCGCCCCTGGTGTGCGGGCCGGGCAGGAAGCCGATGACCTCGACGTCGAGGAGGCGCTCGCCCTGGTGAAGCAGCCGGACCCCGCGCAGGGACCGCAGCCGCAAGAGCCGCAGCCGTCTCAAGGGCCCCGGGCGTCCCAGGCCCCTGGAAAGCCCGGCGCCCGCCACCTCGCCACCCCCTGGCCCGAAGCCCGTTCGATCGCCGAGCGGGCCGGGCGGCGCGCCGGTGCGCGCCGGGACCTGGTCTCCGTGACCCTTGACTCCGCGCTCGGCCTCACCCTGGCCGCCCCCCTCACCGCCCTCACCGACCTGCCGTCCTTCGACACCTCCGCGATGGACGGCTGGGCGGTCGCAGGGCCCGGCCCCTGGGACGTCCGCGAGGAGGGCGTCCTCGCCGGACACACGGAGCCCGCGCCGCTCGGCGACGGGGAGGCCGTCCGCATCGCCACCGGGGCCCGGATCCCCACCGACACCACCGCCGTGCTCCGCAGCGAACACGGCCGCACCGACGACAAGGGACGGCTGCACCCCACCCACGGCGAGGTCGGCCACGGCCAGGACATCCGTCCACGCGGCCAGGAGTGCCGCAGCGGTGACCAGTTGCTGCCGGTCGGCGCCCTGGTGACCCCGGCCGTGCTCGGTCTCGCCGCCGCCGCCGGATACGACACGCTCACCGCGGTTCCCCGCCCCCGCGCCGAACTCCTCGTCCTCGGCGACGAACTGCTCACCGAGGGCCTGCCGCACGACGGCCTGATCCGGGACGCGCTCGGCCCGCTGCTGCCGCCCTGGCTGCGCGCGCTCGGCGCCGACGTCACCTCCGTACGCCGTCTCGGGGACGACGCGGAGGCGCTGTACCGGGCGATCACAGGCAGCACCGCCGATCTGATCGTCACCACCGGCGGCACCGCCGCGGGCCCGGTCGACTATGTCCACCCCACCCTGCGCCGCATCGGCGCGGAACTGCTGGTGAACGGCGTCAAGGTGCGCCCCGGCCATCCCATGCTGCTGGCCCGCACCCAGGAGAACCAGCACCTCGTCGGCCTGCCCGGCAACCCACTCGCCGCCGTCTCCGGGCTGCTCACGCTCGCCGAGCCGCTGCTGCGCACGCTCGGCGCCCGCCCGGCCCCGGAGCCGTACGCCCTGCCCCTGACGGAGGCCGTGCACGGGCATCCCCATGACACCCGGCTGATCCCGGTCGTACTGCGCGGAGACCGGGCCGCGCCGCTGCACTACAACGGTCCGGCGATGCTGAGGGGAGTCGCGGCGGCCGATGCGCTGGCCGTCGTACCACCCGGTGGGGCGCGGGCGGGTCAGGACACGGAGATCCTCGATCTGCCGTGGGCGGTCTCCGGGATCAGCGTGTGTTTCACGTGAAACGTCGCCCGGACGGCCGTTTCGCGTGTTTCACGTGAAACACGCGAACTGGCCATCCCGAAAGGCCAGTTCACTCCCCGTTCTCACCGTGCGGCGCCGCCCGGGCGATGGTGACCACCCGGTCCCCCTTCCGTAGCTCCCCCACCCGGGGATCGGTGAAGTCCAGTACGTCCTTGTCGCGCACGATGGTGAGGACCAGCTCGGTGGACTCGCGGGGCGAGCGGCCCACCTCCTGCGGGGTCACCGGGCGCTCGATGAGGTCCAGCCCGCTGCCGATGGTCATCAGGTCGTCCAGGGTCCGGGCCACGGGCGGGCTGACCAGGGACATCCCGAGCAGCCGACCGGCGGAGCTGGAGCTGGTCACCACGGTGTCCGCGCCGCTCTGGCGCAGCAGCGGGACGTTCTCGTCCTCCCGGACCGCGGCGACGATCGTGGCGCGCCGGTTGAGCTGGCGGGCGGTGAGGGTGATGAGGGTGGCCGCCTCGTCGCGCTGCGGGGCGACGATCACCTGTGCGGCGCTGTGGACCTCGGCCTTCAGGAGCGTCTCGGAGCGGGTGGCGTCGCCGGTCACCGCGACCAGCCCGTCATCACCGGCCGCCTCGGCGTTCTTGCCCTGCGCGTCCACGATCACGATCCGGTCCCTGGTGACGCCCTGGGCGAGCAGGGTCGCCACGGCGTGGCGGCCCTTGGTGCCGTAGCCGATGACCACCACGTGGTCGCGGGTGCGGTGCCGCCAGCGGTGGATGCGGACCTGCTGACGGGTGCGCTCGGTGAGCACCTCCAGGGTGGTGCCGACCAGGATGATCAGGAACAGCACGCGCAGGGGCGTGATGACGAAGATGTTGGTGATCCGCGCCGCGTCACCCGCCGGGGTGATGTCCCCGTATCCGGTGGTGGAGAGGGTGACGGTGGCGTAGTAGGCGGCGTCCAGCAAGTCCACGGAGCCGTCGACGTTGTCGTTGTAGGCGTCGCGGTCGAAGTAGACGATCAAGGTGGTGGCGATCAGCACCAGCAGGGCCATCGCCAGCCGTCGCAGCACCTGCTGGAGCGGCGGCAGGACGGTCTGGGTGGGCATGCTGATGGAGCGGCCCGCCTCGGCGTCGTCCCGTGCCTCCCGCTGCGAGCGGAACCACAGCGACCTGAGGATGGACAATCTCCCCGGCTGGGAAGGTCGTTGCTCGTCGCCTTTCAACGCTGGCCCCCTGCGATGCGGTACTGGTCCGGACAGTGGGCACCATGGTCCCTGACTGATCGCCGTATCGCCCACCTCGTCCCCCAGAGTCCACCGCGTCGCCCAAAGCCCGCCGGTCCACCGGTTCGACCTAGCTGGAGAACTCACATGCGTGACCACACCGTTGTCGTCGGCTTCGGTACGAAGGGGCGGTCCACGATCCGGGCCGTCTGCGCGGCCGGGCTGAGGAAGGATCAGGTCGCCGTCGTCGACCCCTCCGCCAAGGTGATCGACGCCGCGCTCGCCGAGGGCTACTCGGGCGTGGTCGGGGACGGTACCCGCAGCGATGTCCTGCGGCGGGCGGAGGTGCAGCGGGCCGGGCGGATCGTGATCTCGACGGGCCGCGACGACACCGCCGTCCTGGTGACGCTGACGGCCCGGCAGATCAACAGTGACGCGAAGATCGTGGCCGCGGTGCGGGAGGAGGAGAACGCGCCGCTGCTGAAGCAGTCCGGCGCCGACGAGGTCGTCACCAGCTCCGGAGCGGCCGGGCGGCTGCTCGGGCTGTCCGTGCTCAGCCCCGCGGCCGGGATGGTGATGGAGGACCTGATCCGCCGCGGCAGCGGGCTCGACATGGTCGAACGGCCGGTCACCCGGGCCGAGGCGGGACTGCGCCCACGGGAGACGGAGGAGATGGTGGTGAGCGTCGTGCGCGGGCACCGGGTCCTGGGCTACGACGACCCGGCCATCGGGCGGCTGGAGCTGACGGACCGGCTGATCATCGTCGTACGGACCGCGCCGGAGAACGGCCCAGCGCGGCCCGTATGACGGAGGCCCGGCCGTATGACGGAGAACCGGCCGTATGACGGAGAACCGGCCGTATGACGGAGAACCGGCCGTGTGCGGAAACCGGGCGGTGTGCGGAAACCCGGTTCCGAGAGGCCTACTTGCGGTTGTACAGCCGCATCGTGATCGGCCCGAAGACCAGCACGAACAGTGCCGACCACCCCAGCGACCAGGCGATCTCGTCGGCGGGCCAGTCGCCCGCCATCAGCCCGCGCACCGCGGACGCCAGATGCGTGACTGGGCTGTTGTTGACGAACGCCTGGAGCCAGCCCGGCATGGTGTGCGGGTCGACGAAGACGTTGGACAGGAAGGTGAGCGGGAAGATCACCATCATGCTGACGCCCATCACCGACTTCTCGGTGCGCAGCATCAGTCCGAACATCGTCCAGATCCAGGAGAACGCGAAGGAGAAGACGACCAGCAGCGCTATCCCGGCGAGCACACCGACGCCGCCGTCCGGGCGGTAGCCGAGGATCATGCCGACCGTCAGCATCACCACGGACGCCAGGGTGTAGCGCAGGGCGTCGCCGAGCAGATAGCCGACCATCACCGACGGCCGCCAGATCGGCAGGCTGCGGAACCGGTCGAAGACACCCTTCTCGATGTCCGTGTTGACCGAGATACCGGTGTACATCGTGATCATCACGACCGACATCACGAGGATGCCCGGCAGCAGGAACTGGATGTACTCCTTCGGCGAACCGGCCAGCGCCCCGCCGAACAGGTACGTGTACATCAGCACCATCATGATCGGGAAGGCGGTGACGTCGAACAACTGCTCCGGCACATGCTTGATCTTCAGGATCGCCCGCCAGCCGAAGGTCAGCGACGCCGACCAGGCGCTGGGCCGTGCGGGCCGCTCCTTGGCGACGAGCAGCGCGGCGAGCGACTCGGCGCTGACCGGTGCCAGGTCCTTGGTCTCGGTGGTGGTCGCGGTGCTCATGCCGCCGCCTCGCTTTCCGCGCCGTCGGTGGCGCCCACGGTGGTGTCGTGTCCGGTGAGGGCGAGGAACACCTCGTCCAGGCTGGGCTGGCCCAGCGCGAAGTTGTCGACGACGATGCCGCCGCGGGCCAGCTCCGCCAGCGCGCGGGCCGCCTGCTCGGCAGCGCCCTGGCCGTTGGCGGCCCCGGCGCCCACCCGGGCCGTCAGCGCCACCGGGTCGGGCTCCAACTGCACGTCGGCGTCCAGCGTCAGCCGCAGCACCTGCTCGGCCTGCGGGCGCTGGGCCGCGTCCCGCAGCCGCAGATGGACGGAACCGGCGCCGACCGACGCCTTCAGCTCGCCCTTGGTGCCCTCGGCGATCACCTTCCCGTGGTCGATGACCGCGATCCGGGACGCCAGCTGGTCGGCCTCGTCGAGATACTGCGTGGTCAGCAGCACGGTGGTGCCCTGGGCGACGACCGCGCGCACGATGTCCCACACCTGGTTGCGGCTGCGCGGGTCGAGACCGGTGGTCGGCTCGTCCAGGAACAGCAGGTCGGGAGTGTTCAGGATGGACGCGGCGATGTCGATACGGCGCCGCATACCGCCCGAGTAGTGCTTGACCTGCTTCGCCGCGGCCTCGGTCAGCCCGAAGGCCGCCAGCAGCTGCGCCCCCCGCTCCCGCGCGGCCTTCTTGCCGTGCCCGAGGAGACGGCCCAGCAGGATCAGGTTCTCCATGCCGGTCAGGTCCTCGTCCACGGACGCGTACTGCCCGGTGAGGCTGACCCGGCCACGGACCTCGTCGGCTTCGCGCACGACGTCGTGGCCGAAGACGCGGGCCTCGCCGCCGTCCGGCCGCAGCAGGGTGGCGAGCATCTTGACGGTGGTGGTCTTTCCGGCGCCGTTGGGACCGAGGACGCCATAGACCGTGCCGGTCGGCACGGCGAGGTCGACGCCGTCCACGGCCCTGGTCTCACCGAATGTCTTCACCAGGCCCGCGGTCTCGATGGCCAGGCCCGAGCTTGGCTCGTTCATGGTGGGATGTCCTTCCGCGTACGGGGGGTTACGCATGGGGAGACCTTCACCGTCCCGCAAACTCATCGGTCGCGCACCGGGATTTTCCCGGGACCCGCCCAACGACCCGGCTCCGGCTCCGACCGGAGACCGATGCGGAGACGGAACCGGGTCGGCCGCGGGGCCGAGGGGTAGCGTCCTGCACATGCATGCGATCACGATTCCCGAACCCGGAGGGCCCGAGGCACTGGTGTGGGACGAGGTCCCCGACCCGGTGCCCGGCGAGGGCGAGGTCCTGCTCGAGGTGGCGGCGAGCGCCGTCAACCGCGCCGACCTCCTGCAACGGCAGGGTTTCTACGACCCCCCGCCCGGCGCCTCCCCCTACCCCGGCCTGGAGTGCTCCGGGCGGATCGCCGCTGTCGGGCCCGGCGTCGGCGGCTGGGTGGTCGGCGACGAGGTGTGCGCGCTGCTGTCCGGCGGCGGCTACGCCGAACAGGTCGTCGTCCCGGCGGGCCAGCTGCTGCCCGTGCCCGAGGGCGTCGGCCTCACCGAGGCGGCGGCGCTGCCCGAGGTGACCTGCACCGTCTGGTCGAACGTCTTCATGGTCGCCCACCTCCACCCCGGCGAGACCCTCCTGGTGCACGGCGGCTCCAGCGGCATCGGCACCATGGCGATCCAGCTCGCGAAGGCCGTCGGCGCGAAGGTCGCCGTCACCGCGGGCACCAAGGAGAAGCTGGAGCGCTGCGCCGAACTGGGCGCCGACATCCTGATCAACTACCGGGACCAGGACTTCGTCGCCGAGATCAAGGAGGCCACCGGCGGCGCGGGCGCCGACGTCATCCTGGACAACATGGGCGCCAAGTACCTGGACCGCAACGTCAAGGCACTCGCCGTGAACGGACGGCTGGCGATCATCGGGATGCAGGGCGGCGTCAAGGGCGAGCTGAACATCGGCGCGCTGCTCGCCAAGCGCGCCGCGATCAGCGCGACCTCGCTGCGGGCCCGGCCGCTCAGCGAGAAGGCGGCGATCGTGGCGGCCGTACGGGAGCACGTGTGGCCGTTGCTGTCCGGCGGCCATGTGCGCCCGGTCGTCGACCGTGAGCTGCCGATGCGGGAGGCCGCCGAGGGGCACCGCCTGCTGGAGGAGAGCGGTCACGTCGGCAAGGTCCTGCTGGTCACGGGCTGATCCGCGCCGCACGGGAGCGCCTCATCCGGCGCCCCGCCGCACCCGCAGCCCCACGAAGGCGAGCCCGAGCCCGAGCCCGATGAGGACCAGCCCGCTGCCCAGCGGCAGGATCCGCAGCACGGGCTCGGTGCCGCCACCGGCCTGCCGTACGGGCTCCTCGCCGGGCGCGGAGGGCACGGGCACGGCGCTTGCCCGGGCCGGAGGCGTGACGGAGACCGTGGGCGCCACCTCGTCCCCCGGCGCCACCGGCCGCCCCGGCCGCACCCGCCCCTCCCCGGCCCGGCTCCCGGCCCGCCGAGGATCGTCGCCGGACGGGGAGGCGGACGCGGACACGGCATGGGCACCCCCGGCCGACACGGTCCCGTACGCCGACACGGCCCCATACGCCGACACAGCCCCGTAAGCCGTCACGGTGCCGCACATCACCACGGCGCCCGTCACGGCAGCCACCACCGACCCCACCACCACCCTCGTCACACACCGCCATGGAGTCACACCCGTGACCCCCTCCCGGAACCGGATTCCTCAAGTCGTCGGACGCCATAAGCCTCACATCCCCGGTCAGCCCCGGCATTCCGGACTCCGCCGATGGGCCGATCCCGCTGCACAATCCGCTTATGTCGATACGACACGGCCTGCTGGCCCTCCTGGAGCCCGGTTCCCGCTACGGCTCACAGCTGCGCACGGAGTTCGAGGCGCGCACGGCGGAGAGCTGGCCGCTGAACATCGGCCAGGTCTACACGACCCTCGGCCGTCTGGAACGGGACGGCATGGTCGTCCAGGAGGGCGCCGACGAGGCACGACGGGTGCGGTACGCGCTGACGGAGGCGGGCCGCGCCGAGCTGCGGGCCTGGTACGCGCGCCCCGTGCAGCGGGCCAGCCCGCCCCGCGACGAGCTGGCGATCAAGCTGGTGATGGCGGTCGAGGCGCCCGGCGTCGACGTACGCCAGGTCGTACAGACGCAGCGGCGGCATGTGGCCGAGGCGCTGGAGGCGTACGTACGCCAGCGAGCGCGGGCTCTCGCGCGGGCGGCGCCCGGGCACCCGGAGGAGGTGGCCCGGCTGCTGGTGCTGGAGCAGCGCGTCTACCACGCGGAGGCGGAGCTGCGCTGGCTCGACCACTGCGAGACACGGCTGCTGCGGCTGACGTAATAGGTCGATCGGCGGCGACCGGGGGCACCACGGTGATGAGGTGGAGGCGTGCGAGACAATGGCGGCATGGAGATGCCGAGGAACGAGAGGTCGCCGGAGAACGCCCAGCGGATCCTGGTCGTGGGCCAGGACGGCATGGCACTCGGCGGCGGCGGGGACGACGATTCCCACGAGACCCCGGTGACGGAGCAGGTCGAGCAGCCGGCCAAGGTCATGCGGATCGGCAGCATGATCAAGCAGCTGCTCGAGGAGGTGCGCGCGGCTCCCCTCGACGAGGCCAGCCGGGTCCGGCTGAAGGAGATCCACGCCAGCTCGGTGAAGGAGCTGGAGGACGGCCTGGCGCCGGAGCTGGTGGAGGAGCTGGAGCGGCTCTCCCTGCCGTTCACCGACGAGGCCACCCCGAGCGATGCCGAACTGCGCATCGCCCAGGCTCAGCTGGTCGGCTGGCTGGAGGGTCTGTTCCATGGGATCCAGACCACGCTGTTCGCCCAGCAGATGGCGGCCCGCGCCCAACTGGAGCAGATGCGCCGCGCGTTGCCACCGGGCGCCGCCCCGGAGATGGAGGATCTCCAGGGGCCCGGGGGCCGTACGGGCGGGCCGTACCTGTAACCCGTAGACAACAAGGCCCGGCATCACCGATGCCGGGCCTCTTCATTGCCTTCATTGCCCTTGTTGCCCCTGTTGCTCTGGGGCAGTCTCAGCTCACGACGGCGGGTTGCCCGTCGAGACGGTCAGCTCGATCGTGGGCATCTTCTTCGGGTCGACGTCCGTGCCCGCCGACGGGAACTGCTGCATGACGGCGCCCTGGCCGTAGGTGTTCTCGTTGATGTCCTTGAGGTCCAGCTGCCAGCCCGCGGCCTGCGCGCACTTGCGGACCGAGTCGATGTGCTTGTACCGGAAGTCCGGGAGCTGGATCTGGTCGGGGTCGTTGTACGACTCCTGCGGCTCGCTGCACTCGGTCTCCTCGATCTTCTTCGAGGTGTCCGGCCCGCGGTACCCCGCCGCCTGCGTCTCCGAGGCCGACGCCGAGGGGCTGGCGTCGCCGCCCGCGTCGCCTCCGTCGCCGTCGCCGCCGTTCAGCGACAGGGCGACGATCAGACCGCCGATCGCGACCAGGGAGACCACGATCGAACCGATGATCACCGACTTGTTCCGCCCGCCGCCCGAGGGGGCCGAGGGCTGCTGAGGGCTGAGGTTGTACGGCGGCGGGGTCGACGGGCCCTGCGGGGTGTACGCCGACGGGGCCGGGGTCTGGTAGCCGCCCTGCTGCGGATAGCCGTACGCCGGGGAGGGCGTGTGGTACGGGTTGGGGGGCGGCGTCGGCTGGTACGGCGTCTGGACGCCGCCCGTGGGCGCCGGGGCGGACTGGTCGACCGGCGGGAACACCGCGGAGCCGACGCCCGCGCCGCTGGAGGTGTGGGCGCCGGGCACGATGCTCGGGGCGGCGGCGTGGAAGGAGGACGCCACGCGCAGGCACTCGTCCCGCATGGCCTCGGCGGTCGGGAAGCGTTCGTTCGGGTTCTTCTTCAGCGCGCGGGCGATCAGCGCGTCCACGGCCGGGGGCAGCGCGCGGTTGATGGTGGACGCGCCGACCGGCTCCTCCTGCACATGCGCGTACGCGATGGCCAGCGGCGAGTCCGCGTCGAACGGCAGCCGCCCGGTGACCAGTTGGAACAGCATGATGCCGACCGAGTACAGGTCGGAGCGGGCGTCCACGCCCCGGCCGAGGGCCTGCTCGGGGGAGAGGTACTGCGGGGTGCCGACGACCATGCCGGTCTGCGTCATCGACGTCACCCCGGACTGCATGGCGCGCGCGATGCCGAAGTCCATGACCTTGACCACACCGCGCTTGGTCATCATCACGTTGCCCGGCTTGATGTCGCGGTGGACCAGGCCCGCCTCGTGGCTGATCTCCAGCGCGGCGAGCACATCCGCGGTGATCTTCAGGGCCTTGTCGGCGGGCATCGCGCCGTACTGCTGGACGTCCTGGTCGAGGACCGAGCCGAGGGGGCGGCCCTCGACGTACTCCATGACGATGTACGGCGTCGTCACCCCGTCGACGTCGTCCTCGCCGGTGTCGAAGACCGAGACGATGTTGGTGTGCGTGAGCTTGGCCACCGCCTGCGCCTCGCGGCGGAACCGCTCGCGGAAGGCCTGCTCCCGGCCGAGGTCGGTGTGCAGGGTCTTGATCGCGACCTGGCGGTCGAGGACGGAGTCGTAGGCGAGGTGGACGGAGGCCATGCCGCCCTGGCCGAGCAGATCGCGCAGCTGGTAGCGGCCGCCCGCGATCGCCCGCCCCGCGTAGTGGTTGTGTGCGCCGTCCTGGCTCATCTCTCCGTGTCCCCCATACAGCCCGTGTGGCGCCGCCGACTTCCCTCAGGCCACCGCCCGGCCACTTTCCCTCGGGCCACCGTCTGGCCGTCGTCTCGATCCGGCTGGACCTGTCTTGATCCAATGTGCCTATTCCCGGCCAAGTCTGCCCCAGGCCACTGACACGTCAAGCTCGGTGCCCGTTCCGTGACCGTACGCGAAAGAAGCGTCGCGGAAGCGTTACAGCGGGCGTACGCCCGGTACACAGGATTTGCACGGCGCCGCGTCAGCAGGGTTTGATTGCCGGTCCGTCGCGTGCCGGTCCCGGCACCCAATGCGGACCGGCGGTTTGCGCGGAGGCTGTAGCGTGGCCGACGGAGACCGTAACAACACCGCGCGCACCGCGGGCAGAAACGACGGCGAGGACTGATGGCACAGCAGCAGCGCGCTCAGGGCCCGTCCGACCCCGAGGCGACTGGCGGCGGCATCTCGGACGCGCCGGAGACCTGGGGCAACGGAGGGCTTGTCGGGGACGGCCGGTACCGGCTGACCCGCAGGCTCGGCCGGGGCGGCATGGCCGAGGTGTTCGCGGCCGAGGACGTGCGTCTCGGCCGTACGGTGGCGGTGAAGCTGCTGCGCGCGGATCTCGCCGAGGACCCGGTCTCCAAGGCCCGCTTCACGCGCGAGGCCCAGTCGGTGGCGGGGCTCAACCACCACTCCATCGTCGCCGTGTACGACTCCGGCGAGGACACGGTCGGCGGCCAGTCGGTGCCGTACATCGTGATGGAGATCGTCGAGGGCCGCACCATCCGCGACCTGCTGCTCAACGCCGAGGCGCCCGGTCCGGAGCAGGCCCTGATCATCGTCTCCGGGGTCCTGGAGGCGCTCGCCTACTCGCACCAGCACGGCATCGTGCACCGTGACATCAAGCCCGCGAACGTGATCATCACCCACAACGGCGCCGTGAAGGTGATGGACTTCGGCATCGCGCGCGCCCTGCACGGCGCGTCCACGACGATGACGCAGACCGGCATGGTCATGGGCACCCCGCAGTACCTCTCCCCCGAGCAGGCCCTGGGCAAGGCCGTCGACCACCGCTCCGACCTGTACGCGACGGGCTGTCTGCTCTACGAACTCCTCGCGCTGCGCCCGCCGTTCGTCGGCGAGACCCCGCTGTCGGTGGTCTACCAGCACGTCCAGGACATCCCCACGCCGCCGTCGGAGGTCTCCGACGCCGTGCCGCCGGAGCTGGACGGCCTGGTCATGCGCTCGCTGGCCAAGGAGCCCGACGACCGCTTCCAGACCGCCGAGGAGATGCGCGGTCTGGTGCAGTACGGCCTCCAGATGCTGTACGACCAGGGCGGCCACACCGGCACCTGGAACACCGGGCCGGTGACCAGCGCCCACGACGGGCGCAAGACCGCGGTGATGGGCATGGCGGGCGGCGCCTCGGCCATGGCCCACCCCGACGCCTCCGGCACCACCCAGATCCCGCAGCCGATCCTGCCCACCGGGTACGGCGGCGGTGACGACGGCGGCTTCGAGGGCCACGGCAACCGGGGCAGCGGGCGCGGCAAGCTGTGGATCCTCGCGGTGCTCGCGGTGATCGCCATCGCGGCCGGGGTGGCGCTGGCCCTGAACAACGGCGACGACGGGAAGGGCGGTCCCGGCACCACGCAGTCGCCGACCGTCTCCCAGACGACCACCGACGAGGAGGCCAGTCCGACGCCGAGCGAGGACGCCACCGAGGAGGAGACGGACCCCGGCACGGACGAGGGCACCGGCACGGGCGGCGACTGGGACTGGACGCCGACGCCGACACCGTCGTGGACGCCGTCACCGACGCCCACCGACGACCCGACGGACACCCAGCCGACGGACACCGCGCCGACCGACACGGAGCCCACGGACACCGAGCCGACCGACACGGAGCCGACGGACACCGCGCCGACGGACACCGAGACGGGCGGCACGGAGGGCGGCACCGGGAGCCTGGAAGGGGCACTGGGGGGCTGAGACCCTCCTGGACGGCCGCCACGCGCGCGTGAGACGTCGCCTTCACGCGCGCGTGCCACCCCGCACGGCCCGTCACTCCACGAACGCGTCACACACCGCGTCGTACTCCCGCGTCCACCACACCGCCAGCGCGGAGGCCGCCGGGAACTGCGGATCCGCGCGGGTGTCGCCGCGCTCGTAGTGCCAGCGCAGCATCCAGAAGTCGTTCAGCCGTTCCCACCACACGCGGTACACGGCCGCCGCGAGCTGCGAGGGCGTGGCCCCGGCGGCGCGCCGGTACGCGCGCGCGTACGCCCGTGCCTTCGGCAGGTCGAGCGTGCCGTCCGGCCGTACGAAGAAGATCGCGGCGGCGCGTACGGCCTCCTCCGCGCGGGGCTGTACGCCGAGCCGGTCCCAGTCGACGATCGCGGCCGGGGCGTCCCCCCGGTACAGCAGGTTGAACGGGTGGAAGTCGCCGTGCACCCAGCCGACCGAGCCCCCGCGCGGGGGACGCCGGTCCGCGTGCCGTTCCAGCAGGGCGCGGCGTTCCAGGAGGCGGTGGCGGGCGAGTTCGTCGAAGGAGTCGGCGGGGCGGTGGCGGCGCACCCGCGCGAGCAGGTCGTCGATGAGGGCGAAGGTGTCGGCCGGGTCGGCGCTGCGCACGGGGTGCGGGCTCGTGGCGGGCCGGGTGCGCGCCTTGGGCGGCATCACCTGCTCCAGGCCCGCGTGGACGGCGCCCAGCAGGGCGCCCAGCCGGGTGCACTGCCCGGTGGTGAGCTGGCCGCCGTGCCGGTGGCGGCCGTCGATCCAGGGGTGCAGGGCGTAGGTGTGGCCGCCGACGACGGCGACCGTACGGCCGTCCCGTCCGGCCAGCGGCGGGGCCACCGGGACGCCCAGGTCGGCGAGGCGCTGGGTGGCGCGGTGGCGGCGCTCCAGGGCCGCCGGGTCGGCGGTCTCGGGGTCGAAGTGGTGCTTGAGGAAGTAGCGGCCGCGGGTGGTGCGGAGCCGGTAGCCGCGGTTCAGCAGCCCTTGGTCGACGGGTTCGCAGGTGAGTGCGGAACCGGCGGCGTATTGGCGGAGCAGGGCGCCCAACGGGGGCGCATGGGGCACGAGGGGTGGTACACACGGGCGCGACACGCGGCAGATGCTAGGGCACGGAAATTAGCCCCTGAGCTGCGCCTAATCACAGAAAGTCGCACTCTGTCGCTTTCGGTCACAGCTGGTGCTGCTCCATTCAGTGCGGCTGATCGGCTTGATTTTTCCGTGGCCGTTAGCTCTTCACGAGACCTCGGTCACCGGGTTAACGTGCCGTTGTTCCGGCCCTCTGCAAGGCTGTGACCAGCGGCTGTCCCCCGCTTTCCGTATTTACTTGGAAATCCAAGCAAAAACGCAGGTCAGATGGGGTTTCACAGAAATGTGCGGCACTGGGTAACGTGCTTTTTGCAGGGCGCTCGCCGGGGCACCTGTCACGCCTGTTCCCGACCGAGCCGCACCCACCCTGTGCGTCCTGTCCGGGCCAGGTGAGCCGCTCCCCCGAGCTCCTAAAGGGAGCAGGGGGGACCCCCAGGCACCCGGCGAACCCGGGGGCCGGACCGACGGAGGAGCACACGTGACCGTGGAGAGCACTGCCGCGCGCAAGCCGCGAAGCAGCGCCGGTAGCAAGAGCACGGCCGGCAAGCGCACGACGACAAGGAAGACGCCCAGCGGTGAGCCCCAGCTGGTGCAGCTGCTGACGCCCGAGGGCAAACGCGTCAAGAACGCCGAGTACGACAAGTACGTCACCGGCATCACCCCCGAGGAGCTGCGCGCGCTGTACCGCGACATGGTCCTCACCCGCCGTTTCGACGCCGAGGCCACCGCGCTCCAGCGCCAGGGCGAGCTGGGCCTGTGGGCCTCGCTGCTCGGCCAGGAGGCCGCCCAGATCGGCTCCGGCCGGGCGCTGCGCGACGACGACTACGTCTTCCCGACCTACCGCGAGCACGGCGTCGCCTGGTGCCGCGGGGTCGACCCGGCCAACCTGCTCGGCATGTTCCGCGGCGTGAACAACGGCGGCTGGGACCCGAACGGCAACAACTTCCACCTGTACACCATCGTCATCGGCTCCCAGACGCTGCACGCCACCGGCTACGCGATGGGCATCGCCAAGGACGGCGCGGACAGCGCGGTGATCGCCTACTTCGGCGACGGCGCCTCCAGCCAGGGCGACGTGGCGGAGTCCTTCACCTTCTCCGCGGTCTACAACGCCCCCGTGGTGTTCTTCTGCCAGAACAACCAGTGGGCGATCTCCGAGCCGACCGAGAAGCAGACCCGCGTGCCGCTCTACCAGCGCGCCCAGGGCTACGGCTTCCCGGGCGTCCGCGTGGACGGCAACGACGTGCTGGCCTGCCTGGCCGTGACGAAGTGGGCGCTGGAGCGCGCCCGCGGCGGCGAGGGCCCGACGCTGGTCGAGGCGTTCACCTACCGCATGGGCGCCCACACCACCTCCGACGACCCCACCCGCTACCGCGGGGACGAGGAGCGTCTCGCCTGGGAGGCGAAGGACCCGATCCTGCGCCTGCGCCGCTACCTGGAGGCCGCACACCACGCGGACGAGGGATTCTTCGCGGAACTCGAGGCCGAGAGCGAGGCGTTGGGCAGGCGAGTGCGCGAAGCGGTCCGCGCCATGCCCGACCCGGACCACTTCGCCATCTTCGAGAACGTCTACGCGGACGGGCACGCGCTCGTCGACGAGGAGCGCGCCCAGTTCGCCGCCTACCAGGCGTCGTTCGCGGACGCAGAGGGACAGGGGGTCTGATCATGGCAGCCGAGAAGATGGCTCTGGCCAAGGCGATCAACGAGTCGCTGCGCCGCGCCCTGGACTCCGACCCCAAGGTCCTGGTCATGGGCGAGGACGTCGGCAAGCTCGGCGGCGTGTTCCGCGTCACCGACGGCCTCCAGAAGGACTTCGGCGAGAGCCGCGTCATCGACACCCCGCTGGCCGAGTCCGGCATCGTCGGCACGGCCATCGGCCTGGCCCTGCGCGGCTACCGCCCCGTCGTCGAGATCCAGTTCGACGGCTTCGTGTTCCCGGCGTACGACCAGATCGTCACCCAGCTCGCGAAGATGCACGCCCGTTCCCTGGGCAAGGTCAAGATGCCCGTCGTCGTGCGCATTCCCTACGGCGGCGGCATCGGCGCGGTCGAGCACCACTCGGAGTCCCCGGAGGCGCTGTTCGCGCATGTCGCGGGCCTGAAGATCGTCAGCCCCGCCAACGCGTCCGACGCGTACTGGATGATGCAGCAGGCCATCCAGAGCGACGACCCGGTGATCTTCTTCGAGCCCAAGCGGCGGTACTGGGACAAGGCCGAGGTCAACACCGAGGCGATCCCCGGCCCGCTGCACAAGGCGCGCGTGGTCCGCGAGGGCACCGACCTCACCCTGGCCGCCTACGGTCCGATGGTGAAGACCTGCCTGGAGGCCGCCGACGCCGCCGCCGAGGAGGGCAGGTCCCTGGAGGTGCTCGACCTGCGCTCGGTCTCCCCGCTCGACTTCGACTCCGTCCAGGCGTCGGTGGAGAAGACCCGCCGCCTGGTCGTGGTCCACGAGGCCCCGGTGTTCTTCGGCTCGGGCGCGGAGATCGCGGCCCGCATCACCGAGCGCTGCTTCTACCACCTGGAGGCCCCGGTGCTCCGGGTCGGCGGCTACCACGCCCCGTACCCGCCGGCGCGCCTGGAGGAGGAGTACCTGCCGGGTCTGGACCGGGTGCTCGACGCCGTCGACCGTGCCCTGGCGTACTGAGGAGAGGGGCATGACGACGATGACTGAAGCGTCCGTACGTGAGTTCAAGATGCCCGACGTGGGCGAGGGACTCACCGAGGCCGAGATCCTCAAGTGGTACGTCCAGCCCGGTGACAGGGTCACCGACGGCCAGGTGGTGTGCGAGGTCGAGACGGCCAAGGCGGCCGTGGAACTGCCGATCCCGTACGACGGCGTGGTGCGCGCGCTGCACTTCCCCGAGGGCACCACGGTCGACGTGGGCACGTCCATCATCGCGGTGGACGTGAGCGGCGGGGCGGCGCCGGTGCCGCAGGCCGCGCCGTCGGCGCCGGAGCCGGAGCCGGTGCCGGAGGAGCCCAAGGCCGAGGGCCGTCAGCCGGTCCTCGTGGGCTACGGCGTCGCGACGACCTCGACCAAGCGCCGCCCCCGCAAGGGCCCCGAGGTCCAGGTGCAGCAGGCGTCCTCGGCGATCCAGTCCGAGCTGAACGGCCATGGCACGGCGACCACCCCCGTCCGGGAGCGCCCGCTGGCGAAGCCGCCGGTGCGCAAGCTGGCCAAGGA
The DNA here is from genome assembly GCF_042796855.1 of Streptomyces sp. NPDC057877. Classification (NCBI taxonomy): domain Bacteria; kingdom Bacillati; phylum Actinomycetota; class Actinomycetes; order Kitasatosporales; family Streptomycetaceae; genus Streptomyces; species Streptomyces sp. NPDC057877. The sequence continues at coordinate 469,332 of NZ_JBHVMS010000003.1, read as the reverse complement.
CCTGGGCGTCGACCTGACGACGGTCACCCCGACCGGCCCCGACGGCATCGTCACCCGCGAGGACGTGCACGCGGCGGCGACCCCGCGGCAGGCACCCGAGCCGGTGACGGCGGCGCCCCAGCCCGAGGCCCCCGCGCCCGTCGCTCCCGTCGCCCCGTCGACGTACGACACCGCGCGCGAGACCCGCGTCCCGATCAAGGGCGTGCGCAAGGCGACGGCGGCGGCGATGGTCGGCTCGGCCTTCACGGCACCGCATGTCACCGAGTTCGTGACGGTGGACGTGACGCGCACGATGAAGCTGGTCGAGGAGCTGAAGCAGGACAAGGAGTTCAGCGGCCTGCGCGTGAACCCCCTCCTGCTGATCGCCAAGGCCCTCCTGGTCGCCATCAGGCGCAACCCGGACATCAACGCCTCCTGGGACGAGGCCAACCAGGAGATCGTGGTCAAGCACTACGTCAACCTGGGCATCGCCGCCGCCACCCCGCGCGGTCTCCTCGTCCCCAACATCAAGGACGCGCAGGCCAAGACCCTGCCGCAGCTGGCCCAGTCCCTGGGCGAGCTGGTCTCGACCGCCCGCGACGGCAAGACGTCCCCCGCCGCCATGCAGGGCGGCACGGTGACGATCACCAACGTCGGCGTCTTCGGCGTGGACACCGGCACGCCGATCCTCAACCCCGGCGAGTCGGCGATCCTCGCGGTCGGCGCGATCAAGCTCCAGCCGTGGGTCCACAAGGGCAAGGTCAAGCCCCGCCAGGTCACCACCCTGGCCCTGAGCTTCGACCACCGCCTGGTCGACGGCGAACTGGGCTCCAAGGTCCTGGCGGATGTCGCGGCGATCCTGGAACAGCCGAAGCGGCTGATCACCTGGGCGTGAGCTGAGGCCATGAGCCGACGGCGGCCCCTGCCTCCGGGGAACCGGGGACAGGGGCCGCCCCTTGTTCACCGCCGCGGCTCCGCCAACCCCAGCACCCGGTCCTTCAGCGCCGGGAACTGCTCCCGGGTGACGCCGACCTTGCCGAGGTCGATCGACACGGAGAGTGCCTCCTCGCCGGGGCCCGCCTCGGCGAGTACGTCGCCCCAGGGATCTACCACGATCGAGTGACCCGCCTGTGGAACCCCGGCATGTGTCCCGGCCGTTCCACAAGCAAGGACGAACGCCTGGTTCTCCACCGCCCGCGCCCGAGCCAGCAGCGTCCAGTGCTCCCGTCGCCGCTCCGGCCAGCCCGCCGGGATGACGAAGGCCTCGGCACCGGCGTCCACGAGTCCACGGAAGAGTTCAGGGAAACGGAGGTCGTAGCAGGTAGCCACCCCGAGCACGGTTTCCGGCAGGCGCACCGTCACCAGTTCGCGCCCGGCCCCCATCAGCACGGCCTCGCCCTTGTCGAAGCCGAAGCGGTGGATCTTGCGGTAAGCGGCGGCCAGTTCGCCGGTGGGAGAGAAGACCAGGGAGGTGTTGTAGAGCGGTCCCTCGGGATCCCGCTCCGGAATCGAGCCCGCGTGCAGCCACACGCCCGCGTCGCTCGCCGCCTTGGCCATCGCCTCGTAGGTCGGCCCTTCCAGCGGCTCGGCCTCGGTCGCGAAGGCGCGGTAGGCGAAGGCCCCGGTGGTCCACAGCTCCGGGAGCACCACCAGATCGGCTCCGGCCTGTTCCCGTACCAGCGAGGCCACCCGACGCCGACGCGATTCGACCGATTCACCGTCATCTACGCCGATTTGGAGGAGAGAGGCGCGCACACTACCACCGTCCTGGCATTCGAGCCGTCCACACAGGCCTACGATCGTCACACGAAAGCACTGCCGGGGTGCCGCACAGCAGCGTAACTTAGCGTTCCACGACACCCGCCGACAGCCGCCGCCTCCCGCTGGCAACGCCGCCACCAACCGCCCGTGTACCGACCGCCGAGGGGTCCCGTTCCGTGAGTCTGCATCCCACCCTCCAGCCCTACGCCGACGCCTGGACCCACTCCATCGAAGCGATATCCGAGCTGGTGACGCCCCTTGTCGAGGGCGAGTGGAACCGGCGCACGCCCTGCCCCGGCTGGTCCATCCGCGACATCGTCTCCCACGTCATCGGACTGGACTGCGAGATGCTCGGCGATCCGCGCCCCATCCACACCCTCCCGCGCGACCTGTTCCATGTGACGAACGATCACCAGCGCTACATGGAGATGCAGGTGGACGTCCGCCGCCACCACACGGCCCCCGAGATGACGTCCGAGCTGGAGTACACGGTCATCCGCCGCAACCGCCAGCTCCGCAACGAGTCCCGCGACCCCGGCACCAAGGTGCGCGGCCCGCTCGGCGCCGAGCTGACCCTCGAGGAGTCCATGCGCGGCCACGCGTTCAACGTGTGGGTGCACGAGCAGGACCTGCGCGCCGCCCTCGGCCGCCCCGGCAACCTCGACTCCCCCGGCGCGTACATCGCCCGGGACGTCCTGCTGGAGCTGCTCCCCGAGGTCGTCGCCGGACGGGCCGACGCGCCCCGCAGCTCGGCGATCGTCTTCGATGTGCACGGCCCGGTGGAGTTCCTGCGCACGGTCCGCGTCGACATACAGGGCCGCGGCACCGTGGAGACCACCCCGGCGCTCGGCCCGGCCGCCACCCTCACCCTCGACTGGGAGACCTACGTCCGTCTGGCGTGCGGGCGGGTCAGCCTGGAGTCGGTGCAGGACCGGGTGAAGGCGGAAGGCGATCCGGAGCTGACGGCCGCCATTCTGCGGAACTTCACCGTGACGCCGTAGCCGGGGGGCCGCCGGAATCTTCTCGCGCCGGGGCCGCCGCCCACGTACCGTCCCGATCATGACCCAACCTCAGCCGTCCCCGGACACCGCGGCCACCGACCTCCCGCCCCGTCTCACCCGCCTCACCTTCCACGGCCCGCTCTCCGAGGCGCGGGCGGACCGGATCGCCGGGCGGCTGGCCGGTACGGCGCCCGCGACCGTGCTCGACATCGGGTGCGGGTGGGGGGAGTTGATGCTGAGGGTGCTGGCCGCCGCGCCCGGCGCGACGGGCGTCGGGATCGATCTGAACGCCGATGACCTGGCACGCGGCCGTCGCCACGCCGAGGAACGGGGGCTCGCGGACCGGGTGCGGTTCCTGGAGGAGTCAGCGCAGGACACCCCGCACGGCCCCGCCGACCTGGTGCTGTGCGTCGGTTCGAGTCAGGCGCTCGGTCCGCTCGACCCGCCCCGGCACCTCCCCGACGCCCTCGCCGCCCTGCGCGGACTGGTCAGGGACGGCGGGCGGGTCCTGCTCGGTGAGGGGTTCTGGCAGCGGACCCCGACCCCGGCCGAGCTGTCCGGCATGTGGCCGGGCGCGTCCGTCGCCGACCACCCCGACCTCGCCACCCTGCTCGATCTGGCGGTGGCCGCGGGCTTCCGGCCCGAGTGGACGGAGACCGCGAACGCGGACGAGTGGGAGGAGTTCGAGTCGGCGTACCAGGCGGACACGGAGGTGTGGCTCGCCGGTCACGGTGACCATCCGCTGGCCACCGTGACCCGGGAGCGGCTGGACCGGCACCGGGCGCAGTGGATGAGCTACCGGGGCGTGCTCGGCCTCGCGTACCTGACCCTCGTACCCGTCAGCTGAGGGCCCGCGCACTGACCGCTCAGGCGGGGACGTGCACCGTCTCCACCCGGCTCGCCACCAGCCGCTCCCGCTCCCGGCGCGCCGCCCGCCGCCGCAGCCGCAGGATCTGGCTCAGGCCCAGCGCCTGGAGGACGAACACGGAGGAGAAGGCGACCGTGTAGTCGTCGCCGGTGGCGTCCAGGAGCACACCGACCGCGAACAGGGTGGTCATCGAGGCCACGAAGCCACCCATGTTCGTGATTCCGGAGGCCGTGCCCTGCCGCTCCGGCGGGTTGGCGGGCCGGGCGAAGTCGAAGCCGAGCATGGAGGCGGGCCCGCAGGCGCCGAGGACCACGCACAGCACGATCAGCAGCCACATCGGGGCCCGGTCCGCCGAGGCGAGCGCGGGGTAGGCGAGGGTCGACGCCCACAGGGTGGCCGTGGCGGCCACCGTGCCGAGCGCGAGCGGCAGCCGCGCGCCGTGGTGCCGGGCGACGATCTGGCCGTAGACCAGGCCGACCACCATGTTGGACAGCACGACCAGGGTCAGCAGCTCACCCGCCGTGGCGCGGGACAGGCCCTGCGCCTCGACCAGGAACGGCAGCCCCCACAGGAGCAGGAACACCATCGCCGGGAACTGGGTGGTGAAGTGCACCCACAGACCCAGCCGGGTCCCCGGCTCCCGCCAGGAGGCGGCGATCTGCCGTCGTACATAGGCCGAGCCCCGGTGCGGGAACGGCTCCGGTTCATGGCCCTCGGGGTGGTCCTTCAGGAAGACCAGCAGCAGCACGAGGACGACGACACCGGCCAGCGCGCTGCCCGCGAACGCCGCGGTCCAGCCGATGCCGTGCAGCAGCCGGGCCAGGAGCAGCGTGGAGACCAGGTTGCCCGCCATCCCGGCGAGCCCGGCGAGCTGTGCGACCAGCGGTCCGCGCCGGGCCGGGAACCAGCGGGTGCCGAGCCGCAGCACGCTGATGAACGTCATCGCGTCGCCACAGCCCAGCAGCGCGCGCGAGGCGAGCGCCATGCCGTACGACGGGGACAGCGCGAAGCCCAGCTGCCCGGCCGTGAACAGCACCACCCCGATGGTCAGCACCTTCTTGGTGCCGAGCCGGTCGACCAGCAGGCCGACGGGTATCTGCATGCCCGCGTAGACCAGCAGCTGGAGGATCGAGAAGGTGGCCAGCGCGGAGGCGTTGACGCCGAAGCGGTCGGCGGCGTCGAGGCCCGCGACCCCGAGCGACGTACGGAAGATGACGGCGACGAAGTAGACCGAGACGCCGATGGACCAGACGGCGACGGCGCGACGGCCGCCGGGTGGATCACCGGGCAGTGCGGTGGCCCGGCTCATCGGACCTCACCCCGGGCCAGGTGCGAGAACCAGCCGATGTGCCGGTGGACCAGGCCCACGGCCCCCTCGGCGTCGCCGGAGCGCAGCGCGTCGAGGATCTCGCCGTGTTCGGCGAGGGTCTTGGCGATCCGGTCGGGGTGGGAGTGCATGACGGCGACGCCCATCCGCAGCTGCCGGTCGCGCAGTTGGTCGTAGAGGCGGGAGAGGATCTCGTTGCCGCCGCTGCGCACGATCTCGGCGTGGAAGCAGCGGTCGGTGACGGCGGCCCCGGCGAGGTCACCGGCGGCGGCCTGCCGCTTCTGCTTCTCCAGCAGTTCCGCGAGGCGTTCGAGGAGTCCGGGCGGGGCGGGTACGGCCTTGCGCGCGGCGTGCTCCTCGACCAGCAGCCGGGTCTCGACGACGTCCTTGATCTCCTGCGCGGAGACCGGCAGGACCAGCGCGCCCTTCTTCGGGTAGAGCTTGATCAGACCCTCGACCTCCAGCCGCAGCAGCGCCTCGCGCACCGGGGTGCGGGAGACTCCGACGGCCTCGGCCAGCTCGCCCTCGGTGAGGAGCGTGCCGCCTTCGTAGCGGCGCTCCAGGACGGCCTGTTTGACGTGGGTGTAGACGCGGTCGGCGGCGGGCGGTTGCTTCACGGCGGTCACGTCGGCCAAGGTCATGCCGACAGGATAGATACATCACGTACGCATGAGAACGCCGGTCCAGTATGCGGACGCGGCACCTATCCCAAGGTGTACGAATGGGGGCGAAATGCCGACGTCGAAGAAAGTCGGCATCCGCCGTACAACCCTTTACCCCCCTGACGCGTCACACTCCTGCGGCCCAACCCTGTCGCCCCAACCCGGCCGCACCGCAGGGGCATTCACGCAATCGGGGTATTCGACTTGATAACCGGCATCAAGGGCATCCGTGTTCGCAGAGCCGCCGCGGTCGCCGTGACCACCGGCGCCATGCTCGCGGCTGGGGCCGTCACCGCGACGCCCGCTCAGGCGCTCACCAAGCCCACCATCGCGGCCCTCGGCGGCTACGCGATGGACAGCGCGTCCGGCACCACGCTCTACACCAAGGCCGCGGACACCAAGCGCGCCACGGGCTCCACCACCAAGATCATGACCGCGAAGGTCGTGCTGACCCAGGCGAACCTCAACCTGGACGCCAAGGTCACCATCCGCAAGGCGTACAGCGACTACATCGTGTCGAAGAACGCCTCGTCCGCACGGCTGATCGTCGGTGACAAGGTCACCGTCCGCCAGCTGCTGTACGGCCTGATGCTGCCCTCCGGCTGCGACGCGGCGTACGCCCTCGCGGACAAGTTCGGCACCGGTGACACCCGGGCGGCGCGGGTGAAGTCGTTCATCGGCAAGATGAACCGCAAGGCCGACCAGCTCGGCATGACGAACACGCACTTCGATTCGTTCGACGGCATAAGCAACGGCTCGAACTACTCGACGCCGCGCGACCTGACCAAGCTCGCCCGCAGCGCGATGACGCACTCGACGTTCCGTTCGGTCGTCAAGACCAAGTCGACGCAGCAGAAGGTCACCACCGCGAGCGGCGGTTACCGCTACTACAACTGGTCCAACACCAACACCCTGCTCAGCAACTACTCGGGCACCATCGGCGTGAAGACCGGCTCCGGCAGCATCGCCAAGTACTGCCTGGTGTTCGCCGCCACCCGCAACGGCAAGACGGTCATCGGCACGGTCCTCACCTCGACCTCCGCGACCCAGCGGGAGACGGACGCCAAGCGGATCCTCAACTACGGGTTCGCCAGGCTCGGCTGAGGCCTCACGCGGCCTGGTACTCCCTACGCGTTCTCGTGCTCCTTCTCCGCCAGATGGATCGCGCAGACCGCCACCGCGATGAGCAGAGCGGGGTCGGCGTCGTCCCGGACGATGTCGACCCCGTAGGTGTCCCTGAGGTGGAACCAGCGGCGGGAGACGACGGCGAGGAGTTCACCGTCGTACTCGATGGCGAACTCCCGGTCGAGCATCTTGCCGCTGACGTCCAGCTCGGTGCCCTCCACGAGGGTCACCCGGTAGTGGTTGCGCAGCAGGGAGAGGCGTTTGCGGCGGATGGTGGCCAGGGGCTCGCCGTCGCGCTCGATGAGCAGGGTGTCCCGCAGGGACAGCAGCTTCTGCCGGATGTCGATCAGCACCCGGCCTTCGGTGTCCTTCAGCTCGAAGGTGTCCCGCAGCCGCATGGCCTTGCCGTCGACGAGGAACGCCTTGTTGCCCTGCGCGTCCTCGATCCAGTAGTCGTCACCGAGGCCCAGGAGCCGGTCGCGTACGAGGTATCTCATGGGACCACCGGTTCCCCGGCGGCCGGTCCGAAACGCCGTCGGTAGGCCGACGGGCTGAGTCCCGTCTCCCGCCGCAGCCGTGCCCGCAGGTTCGCGGCGGTGCCGAGGCCGCTGCGGGCCGCCACCACGTCCAGGCGTTCCTCGCCCCGCTCGATCAGGCGGCACGCGAGCGCCACCCGCTCGCCCGTCAGCCACGCCAGGGGCGTCGTCCCCAGCTGCGCCCGGAAGCGCCGGTGCAGCGTGGCGGGGGAGAGCGCCGCCCGCTCGGCGAGGTCCGTCACCGTCAACGGCTCGGCCAGCCGCTCCTGCGCCCACGCCAGCAGCGGGGCCAGCGACTCGTCGGGCACCTCCGGCAGCGGACGCTCCACGAACTGCCGCTGCCCGCCGTCCCGGTGCGCCGCGAAGACCAGCCGCCGCGAGACGGCGTTGGCGATCTCGGCGCCGTGGTCGCGGCGGATGACGTACAGCCCCAGGTCGAGCGCGGCGGCGCTCCCGGCGGCGGTCAGGATCCCGCCCTCGTCCACGAAGAGGACGTCGGGTTCGAGGCGCACGCGCGGGTGCAGCGCGCGGAAGGAGTCCACCCACATCCAGTGCGTGGTGGCCCGGAGCCCGTCGAGCAGCCCGGCCTCGGCGAGCGCGAAGGTGCCCGTGCAGAAGCTCAGCACGCGTGCCCCGCGCGCGTGGGTGCGCCGGATGGCGTCCAGGACCTCGGGGCCGCGCGGGACGACGTTGTCGGGGCGGCCGGGCACCACGAGGGTGTCGGCCTCGTCGACGGCGTCGAGGCCGGGCACCCCGGTCATCGCGAAGAAACCGTGGTTCATCCGCACCCCCGCGCGTGTGGGCGTGCACAGCGTCACCTCGTACAGCGGGCCCGGCAGGCCCAGCTCCGGGCGGGGCAGCCCGAACAGCTCCGTGGCGACACCCACCTCGAAGGGGTTGGTGCCCTCGTCGACGATCACGGCGACCCGGTGCGGCACCGCCGCCGAGTGAGAGGAATCTTGCGGCATATGCGCTTTCTAGCACTCGTGCGGCCGGGATCCCACCCCGGAGGATGAGCCCATGGCAACCGAACCGATCTCCCTCCCCACCGCCCTGGCCTCCTTCTCCGAGCAGTGGAGCCCCCGCATCGTCACCGCCGTCAACGACTACGACGTCCGCGTGGCCAAGATCGAGGGCGAGCACCTGTGGCACGTGCACGACGACACCGACGAGTTCTTCCTCGTCCTGGAGGGGGAGCTGCACATCGCCCTGCGCGAGGCGGCCGGGGAGCGCACCGTCGTCCTCGCGAAGAACGCCGTCTTCACCGTCCCGCGCGGCACCGAGCACAAGCCGTACGCCCCCGTGCCGACCCAGATCCTGATGTTCGAGCCCACCGGCACGCTCACGGTCGGCGACCGGCACGACGACGTGCCGGACCACGTGGACGCGACGACCGGGCACCGGCTGTCCTGACCGACTGCCGGACGACCGCATGACCGCCTGACCGCTTGACCGACTGCCGGACGACCGCATGACCGCATGACCGTCTGACCGTCTGACCGCCGGATTGTCAGTGGCGGGTGGCACCCTTGATCCATGACCGCTTCGTCCCGGGACCCGGCCCCCACCACCCGCCGCCGCGCCCGTGTCCGTGCCCCCGAGCTGACCGGCGCGGGCGGCTGGCTGAACACCGGCGGCAGCCAGTACCGCCTCGCCGACCTGCGCGGCCGTGTGGTCATCCTGGATTTCTGGACGTTCTGCTGTGTCAACTGTCTGCACGTCCTGGACGAGCTGCGGGGGCTGGAGGAGCGGCACCGGGACACGGTCGTGGTGATCGGGGTGCACTCCCCGAAGTTCGTGCACGAGGCCGACCACCGGGCGGTCGCCGACGCGGTGGAGCGGTACGGCGTCGAGCACCCGGTGCTGGACGACCCGGAGCTGGCGACCTGGAAGCAGTACGCGGTGCGGGCCTGGCCGACGCTCGTCGTGATCGACCCGGAGGGGTACGTCGTCGCGCAGCACGCCGGTGAGGGCCATGTGCAGGCCATCGAGCGCCTGGTGACGGAGCTGGAGGCGGAGCACGAGGCGAAGGGCACCCTGCGGCGCGGCGACGGGCCGTACGTGGCGCCGGAGCCGGAGCCGACCGTGCTGCGCTTCCCGGGCAAGGCGCTGCCGCTGCCCTCGGGCACCTTCCTGGTCAGCGACACCACCCGGCACCAACTGGTGGAGCTGGCCGAGGACGGGGAGAGGGTGGTGCGGCGGATCGGCTCCGGGGCGCGCGGGTTCGCCGACGGGGGCGCCGGGGCGGCCACCTTCAGCGAGCCGCAGGGACTCGCCCTCCTCGACGAGCGGTCCGTCGTCGTCGCCGACACGGTGAACCACGCCCTGCGCCGCGTCGACCTCGGCTCCGGCGAGGTCACCACCCTCGCGGGCACCGGCGGACAGTGGATGCACGGGGACGCCACGGCGGGGCCCGCCCGCGAGGTGAAGCTGTCCTCCCCGTGGGACGTCGCCCTGTGGCAGGGCCGGGTGTGGATCGCCATGGCCGGTGTCCACCAGCTGTGGGCGTACGACCCTCAGGACGGCACCGTCGCCGTCACCGCGGGCACCACCAACGAGGGCCTCGTCGACGGGCCCGGCGCCGAGGCCTGGTTCGCCCAGCCGTCCGGCCTCGCGGCCACCGCCGACCGGCTCTGGCTGGCCGACTCCGAGACCAGCGCCCTGCGCTGGGTGGCGGCGGACGGCTCGGTCCACACCGCCGTGGGCACCGGCCTGTTCGACTTCGGGCACCGGGACGGAGCCGCCGGACAGGCCCTGCTCCAGCACCCGTTGGGCGTCACCGCGCTGCCGGACGGCTCGGTCGCGGTCAGCGACACCTACAACCACGCCCTGCGCCGCTACGACCCGGCGACCGGCGAGGTCACCACCCTCGCGACGGACCTGCGCGAGCCGAGCGACGCCGTGGTGACCGGCGAGGACATCGTGGTCGTGGAGTCCGCGCGGCACCGGCTGACCCGGCTGCGGCTGCCCCAGGAGGCGGTCCGCGTCAAGGCGGTGGCCCACCGCACGCGGCGCGCGGCCACCGAGGTCACCCCCGGGAAGCTCCAGCTCGACGTGGTCTTCCAGGCCCCGCCCGGTCAGAAGCTGGACACCCGGTACGGCCCCTCGACGCGGCTGCTGGTCTCGTCCACCCCGCCCGAGCTGCTGGTGCACGGCGAGGGCGCGGGAACCGGTCTCTCCCGCGCCCTGGAACTCAACCCTGCCGTGCCCGAAGGGGTCCTACACGTCTCCGCGACGGCGGCGTCCTGCGACGACGACCCGGCTGGGGGCACCTCCCGGTCGAAGACCGGGGGAGGGCACCCCGCCTGCCATGTCCATCAGCAGGACTGGGGCGTCCCCGTCCGGCTCACGGACACCGGCGCGGACCGTCTGCCGCTGGTCCTCGCCGGTCTGGACGCCTGACGGCGCCTGGTCGCACACCGCATCTACACCCCGTACCCATCGCTGTAGCCGTCGCGCCGTGAGTGGTGCCGCTCCTCGTCGATCACCGGCGTCGCGGGGGGCACCACCACGCGCCTGCGCCTCGCGATGCTGCTGAACGTCGTGACGCCGATCAGCCCCACGATCATGAGGATGATCCCGACCAGGTCGAGATTGACTCCCTCCATCTCCCAGTCGGTCGCGAAACTGAGGATGGCTCCCGCGGCGATGAGGATGATGCACCCGCCGAGGCCCATGAGTTGTCGCCTCCCTGCCCGGTACGGTACTTCCGCGTTTCCGGTTCGGGCCGGGTACCCGCGGGCCCGCAGGGCAGTCCTCGCCGCCGGATCAGCCCCCCGAACTCACCCTTGGAGGAACGCCACCAGCGCGTTCGCCAGCAGATGCGGGTCGTCCACGCCGCACAACTCCCGTGCGCTGTGCATGGACAGGATCGCCACCCCGATGTCGACGGTCTTGATGCCGTGCCGCGCGGCGGTGATCGGGCCGATCGTGGTGCCGCAGGGCATGGAGTTGTTGGAGACGAAGGACTGGAACGGCACGTCCGCCTTCTCGCAGGCCGCCACCCACACCGCGCGCCCCGAACCGTCCGTCGCGTAGCGGTTGTTGACGTTCACCTTGAGGATCGGGCCGCCGTTGACGCGCGGGTGGTGCGTCGGGTCGTGCCGCTCGGCGTAGTTGGGGTGGACGGCGTGCCCGGTGTCGGAGGACAGACAGACGGTCCCGGCGAAGGCGCGCGCCCTGTCCTCGTACGTACCGCCCCGCGCGAACACCGAACGCTCCAGCACGCTGCCGAGCAGCGGTCCGTCGGCGCCCGTGTCGGACTGCGAGCCGTTCTCCTCGTGGTCGAAGGCGGCGAGGACGGGGATGTACGACAGCCCGGCGTCGGCCGCCGCCACCGCGGCCAGGGCCGCCGTACCGGCGTGCACGGAGAGCAGGTTGTCCATCCGCGGGCCCGCCACCAGCTCCCTGTCGCGGCCCAGATGGGCGGGCGGCTCCACGGAGTGGACCATCAGGTCCCAGCCCGTCACCTCGCCCGCGGTGAGCCCCGCCTCCTGCTCCAGGAAGGCGATCAGGTCGCCGTCGCGGACGTGGTCGGCGAGGCCCCAGATCGGCTGGAGGTGGCGCTGCTTGTCGAGCTTGAGGCCCTCCGAGGAGACCGTGCGGTCCAGGTGGATGGCGAGCTGCGGGACGCGCAGCAGCGGACGGTCGACGTCGACCAGCCGGGTGGAGCCGTCGCGCAGGCTGAGGCGGCCCGCGAGTCCGAGGTCGCGGTCGAGCCAGGAGTTCAGCAGGGGGCCGCCGTAGATCTCCACGGCGACCTGGCGCCAGCCGTGCGCGCCGGTGTCGGGGAGCGGCTTGACCCGCAGGTTGGGGGAGTCGGTGTGTGCGCCGACGATGCGGAAGGGGGTGTGCGGCGCGGCGCCCTCGGGCACGTACCAGGCCACGATCGCGCCCCCGCGCAGGACGTACTTGCCGCCGCTCGTCCCGTCCCAGGCGTCCGTCTCGGCGACCTGCCTGAAGCCCGCCTTCTCCAGCCGTTCGGCGGTGTTCGCCACGGCGTGGTACGGCGTCGGACTGGCCGCGAGGAAGGACATGAGGTCGTCGGTGTGACCGCGGTCGAAGCGGGAGGGTTCGCTCATGGAGTTCACCTTAACGACGTGGGAACGGTCACCTCGCGGCCCGCGGCGGCACGGGGGAGCACGAAGCGGGCCGTACCCGGACGGTTGTCCGGATACGGCCCGATCGATGCCCGGGAAGACCCGGGACAGGGGTGACTAGAACGCGTCCTCGTCCAGTTCCATCACGTCCAGGTCGACGCCCTCGGCCACCTTGCGGGCCAGCGTGACGCCCGGCAGGACGGTCGCCGCGAAGAACTTCGCCGCGGCGATCTTGCCGGTGTAGAAGGCCTTGTCCTTGGCGGAGGCCGACTGGAGCTTCTCGGCGGCGACCGCCGCGCCCTTGAGCAGCAGGTAGCCGACGATGACGTCACCGGAGGCCATCAGCAGGCGGGTGGTGTTCAGGCCCACCTTGTAGATGTTCTTGACGTCCTGCTCGGTGGCGGCGAGGTCGGTCAGCATCAGGCCGACGATCGCCTCCAGCTCGACTGCGGCCTTGGCCAGGTGCTCGCGGGCGCCCGACAGCTCCTCGCCGCCGGTGGCCAGGGCGAGGAACTTCTTGATGTCCTCGGCGAGGGTGTTCAGCGCGGCGCCCTGGTTGCGGACGATCTTCCGGAAGAAGTAGTCCTGGCCCTGGATGGCCGTGGTGCCCTCGTAGAGGGTGTCGATCTTGGAGTCCCGGATGTACTGCTCGATCGGGTACTCCTGGAGGAACCCGGAGCCGCCGAAGGTCTGGAGCGACTGGGCGAGCTGCTCGTAGCCCTTCTCGGAGCCGTAGCCCTTGACGATCGGCAGGAGCAGGTCGTTCAGCGCGTGCTCGGCCTTGGAGTCCTCGCCCGCGGCCTCCTTGACGGCGATGGCGTCCTGGACCGATGCGGTGTAGAGGACGAGGGCGCGCATGCCCTCCGCGTACGCCTTCTGCGTCAGCAGGGAGCGGCGCACGTCGGGGTGGTGGGTGATGGTGACCTTGGGCGCGGTCTTGTCCATGAAGTTCGCCAGGTCGGGGCCCTGGACGCGCTCCTTGGCGTACTCCAGCGCGTTCAGGTAGCCCGTGGACAGCGTGGAGATCGCCTTCGTGCCGACCATCATCCGCGCGAACTCGATGATCCGGAACATCTGGCGGATGCCGTCGTGCTTGTCGCCGATCAGCCAGCCCTTGGCGGGGTGGCGGTCACCGAAGGTCATCTCGCAGGTGTTGGAGGCCTTCAGGCCCATCTTGTGCTCGACGTTCGTCGCGTAGGCGCCGTTGCGCTCGCCCAGCTCGCCGGTCTCGAAGTCGAACAGGTACTTCGGGACGAGGAAGAGGGACAGGCCCTTGGTGCCGGGACCGGCGCCCTCGGGACGCGCGAGCACGTAGTGGAGGATGTTCTCCGACATGTCGTGCTCACCCGAGGTGATGAAGCGCTTCACGCCCTCGATGTGCCAGGAGCCGTCCTCCTGCTCCACGGCCTTGGTGCGCCCGGCGCCCACGTCCGAACCGGCGTCCGGCTCGGTGAGCACCATCGTCGAGCCCCACTGCTTCTCGACGGCGATCTCGGCGATCTTCTTCTGGACGTCGTTGCCCTCGTCGTAGAGGATCCCGGCGAAGGCGGGGCCGGAGGAGTACATCCACACCGCCGGGTTGGCACCGAGGATCAGCTCCGCGTACGACCAGATCAGCGACGGGGGAGCCGTCGTACCGCCGATGGCCTCGGGCAGGCCGAGGCGCCAGTACTCGGAGTCCATGAAGGCCTGGTAGCTGTTCCTGAAGGACTCCGGGACCGGCGCGGTGTTCGTCTCCGGGTCGAAGACCGGCGGGTTGCGGTCGGCGTCGGTGAAGGACTCGGCCAGCTCGTTCTCGGCGAGCCGCGTCAGCTCCTCCAGGACGCTCTTGGCGGTGTCGACGTCCATCTCCTCGAAGGGGCCGGTGCCGTACAGCTTGTCGCGCCCGAGTACTTCGAAGAGGTTGAACTCGATGTCGCGGAGATTCGACTTGTAGTGCCCCATGGCGACTGGCTCCGTAGAGAGGTAGGGAGATCGGCGAGGCACTGACTCCTCGCACCTAGTTCATGTACCAACAAGTAGTTCCCGATGATGCTACCCGTCGGTAATAAGAAGCAACCCCGATTCCGTCATCTGTGACAGGTCACACCGGAACCGTCAGTGTCGCCGTGTAACCGTCGCCGGGACCGTCCGTCACCGTGGCCAGCCGCCGCTCGTAGCCGTCGCTGAAGACGAGGTCGGTCTCCGGCGGGAGACCGCCGGTCAGCGGCACGCCCTGCCGCCGTACCGCCCGCGGAGTCCCCGGTCGTGCTCGTCCTGAGGGCGAGGGAGGGGACGAGGGAGGGGACGAGGGAGGGACGAGGGAGAGGGCGAGGCAGAGGGCGAGGGAGAGGGCGAGGCAGGGGACGACGCAGGAACGACGCAGGGGTCCCGTCCTCCTCGGAGGTGCAGCCCACCAGGGGTATCAGGCTCACCCCGGTCATGACCCGGATCATGCGGCGGCAGGGACGGCGCCTGTCAAGTCACCGTCGAGTCGCTGTCGGTCCGCCCGCGTACCGGTACCGACCCGTCCGCCCGACTGCTCTCGGTACTCTTGCGCTCATGTACGGCTACGACCAGAACGTGGGCCCCCAGCAGCAGTACGCCCCTCCGCAGCAGCCGATGAACGGCGGATACGGGCAGCAGCCGCCGCTGTACCCCGAGCCGTCGCCGCCCTCACTCGCGGACGCGGTGCGGGCGTTCACCACCGGGCAGATGATCGCGGAGGACTTCCAGCAGGTCTTCGCCACGTCGAAGGTCTACTGCCCGCGCGGTGACAACCCCGGCTTCCTCGCCCTGCACAACACCCAGCAGCCGGTGATCCCCATGTTCACCTCGCTGAAGGAGCTGCGGCGGTACGCGGGCAAGGAGTCCAAGTACTTCGTGATCACCGGCGCCGAGGTGATCGACCTGCTGCCGACCGGCTACGGCTTCGTCCTGGACATGGAGGGCGAGCACCGCATGGTCTTCGACGCGAAGGCGGTCGAGGAGATGGTCGACTTCGCCATGCGCCGGATGTACGGATAAGCCGCCCTGGAGGCGACCTGGAGAGTCCGGAGGGAATGCCCTCCGGACTTTCTCTGTTGGGGCTGGCAGAAAGTTCAATGCTCAACTAAACTGCCGCACAAGGAGGTACCGACATGCCCGCAGTGACCGTCGAGAACCCGTTGACGCTGCCCCGCGTGACCGCCACCGCAGACGCCGTGGCACGTCCCGTGCTCGCTGTCACGACCGCGCCGAGCGGTTTCGAGGGCGAGGGCTTCCCGGTGCGCCGGGCCTTCGCCGGGATCAACTACCGCTATCTCGACCCGTTCATCATGATGGACCAGATGGGCGAGGTGGAGTACGCGCCGGGCGAGCCCAAGGGCACCCCCTGGCACCCCCACCGCGGCTTCGAGACCGTCACCTACATCATCGACGGGGTCTTCGACCACCAGGACTCCAACGGCGGTGGCGGCACCATCACCAACGGCGACACCCAGTGGATGACCGCGGGCTCCGGCCTGCTGCACATCGAGGCGCCCCCGGAGCACCTCGTGGTCTCCGGCGGTCTCTTCCACGGGCTCCAGCTGTGGGTGAACCTCCCGGCCAAGGACAAGATGATGGCCCCCCGCTACCAGGACATCCGCGGCGGCAGCGTCCAGTTGCTCACCTCCCCCGACGGCGGCGCGCTGCTCCGCGTCATCGCCGGTGAGCTGGACGGTCACGCGGGCCCCGGGATCACCCACACCCCGATCACGATGATCCACGCCACCCTGGCGCCGGGCGCGGAGATCACCCTGCCCTGGCGGGAGGACTTCAACGGCCTCGCGTACGTGCTCGCCGGGCGCGGCACGGTCGGCGCCGAGCGCCGCCCGGTCCACATGGGGCAGACCGCCGTCTTCGGCGAGGGCGGCTCGCTGACCGTCCGCGCGGACGAGACGCAGGACGCGCACACCCCGGACCTGGAGGTCGTCCTCCTGGGCGGGCAGCCGATCCGGGAGCCCATGGCCCACTACGGTCCCTTCGTCATGAACACCCAGGCCGAACTCCAGCAGGCGTTCGAGGACTTCCAGAAGGGGCGGCTCGGCTCCGTCCCGGCGGTCCACGGGATGACCGAGAACGGCATCTGACGCGTGTGAGTTGACATCACGTCACCCGGCCGGGCAGTCCGCGCAGGACAGCCCGGCCGGGGCGTGATCGGCTGGAGGGGTGCAGCTCCTCCCGGAACCCGTCCGCCGTCTCGCCGCCTGGTGTGCCGTGCTGCTGCTGGTCGCGGGGGTGGCGTGGGTCGGGATCCTGCTGTGCGCGGAGCTGCGGACGGCCGTGGTGCCGGTGCTGCTGGCGCTGCTCGGGACCGCGCTGCTCGGTCCCTTCCACCGCTGGCTGGTGAAGGCGCACGTCAACCGGTCGGTCGCGGCGGGGCTGACCTGTGTCGCGGTGGTGGCCGTGGTCGGCGGCGCGATGTACATCATCGTCGCCGCGCTGATCGACACCGGCGACCAGATCCTCGACTCGCTGCGGACCGCCGCCGAGGACCTCAGCGAGCACTTCGGCGCGGCCGGGACCTCGCTGGACGACATGGCCTCCAACGCCCGTGAACTGCTCGGCCGGTTCGGCGGGACCGCCGCGTCCGGCGTCATCAGCGGCGTCAGCGTCGTCGGCGAGACCCTCGCCATGGCCGTACTCGCCCTGCTGCTGGTCTTCTTCTTCCTGCGGGACTCGGACAAGGCGGCCGGTGTGCTGCACGCCCTCGCGCCGCGCGGCAGCGCCGAGATGCTGGAGGCGATGGCGCGGCGGGCGTTCCGGGCCGTCGAGGGCTTCATGCGCGGGACCACCTTCATCGCGTTCATCGACGCCGTCTGCATCACCGTCGGGCTGCTGATCCTCGACGTCCCCGGCGCGATCGGCCTCGGCGCGCTGGTCTTCGTCGGCGCCTACATCCCCTACCTGGGCGCCTTCGTCTCCGGCGCGGTGGCCGTGCTGGTGGCGCTCGCCGACCGCGGGTTCGTGATCGCGCTGTGGGTGCTCGGGGTGGTGCTGGCCGTGCAGGTACTGGAGGGGCATGTGCTCCAGCCGGTGATCCAGAGCCGGACCGTGCAGATGCACCCCGCGGTCGTCATGATCACCATCACCGCGGGCGCGTCCGTCGCCGGAGTCCTCGGCATGCTCCTCGCGGTCCCCCTGACCGCCGCCGCCTTCGGCGTCGTCCACGAACTACGTGGCCGCTACGGGGCTCAGGGGGCGTCCGGGTCGTAGCGCTCGGCCGCTACGAGGCTCAAAAGCCCTCCGGGGCGTGGCGCTCGGCCAGTTCGAACCAGGTGCTCTTGCCCTCGCCGCGTGGATCCACGCCCCAGGCGTCCGCCAGCATCTCGATCAGCAGCAGCCCGCGCCCGGACGACGCCAGCTCCCCGGGCCGCCGCATGTGCGGCAGGTCGTCGCTGGCGTCGGTGACCTCCACCCGCAGCCGCCGCTCACCCGCCTCGCCCCGCACCTCGGCGGTGAACAGCGCGTCGGTGTCGGTGTGGACGAGCACGTTGGTGAGCGTCTCCGAGAGCAGCAGGACCGCCGAGTCGACCTGGTCCGGCGAGGCCCAGTCGTGCAGCAGCTCGCGCAGCTGATGCCGGACCACGGCGATCCGCTCGGGCTCGGCCTGCGCCACCGTCATCATCGTCCGGCGCACCGGGGGCCGTACCGTGACCGTGCCGCCGCAGCCCTCGCCCTCCCGGCAGAGCAGCAGCAGCGCGATGTCGTCCTCGCGCCGGTCGGCGAGCGGGCCGGTGGTGTAGTACGACGTCGGCCCGTGCACCGCCTGCACCAGGGCGTCGGCCAGCTCCTCCAGGTCGCCCCGGTGTTCCTCCAGCACGGTACGGATCCGCAGCCAGCCGGTGTCCAGATCGTGGCCGCCGGTCTCGATCAGGCCGTCCGTGCAGGTCAGCAGGGTCTCGCCCGGTTCGAGGCGGATTTGGGTGGTGGGGTAGTCGGCGTCCGGGTCGATGCCCAGCGGCAGCCCGCCCGCCGTCGGCGCCCTCATCACCGTCCCGTCGGCCATCCGGATCGCCGGGTCCGGGTGCCCGGCGCGGGCGAGCTCCAGCGTCCCGTTCACCGGGTCGGCCTCGATGTACAGGCAGGTCGCGAAGCGCAGATCGGTGACGTCGTCCTCGACGGCGCTGATGCCGTGCAGGAAGCGGGAGGCGCGGGAGAGCACCGCGTCCGGCCGGTGCCCTTCGGAGGCGTACGCCCGCAGGGCCGTCCGCAACTGCCCCATCAGTCCCGCCGCCCGCACGTCGTGCCCCTGCACATCGCCGATGACCAGCGCGAACCGTCCGCTCGGCAGCGGGATCATGTCGTACCAGTCACCGCCGACCTGCAGCCCGCCGCCGGTCGGGATGTACCGGGCGGCGACGCTCATCCCGGGGATCCGGGGGATCAGCGTGGGCAGCATCGAGCGCTGGAGGCCGTCGGTCAGCTCCCGCTCCGACTCGGCGGCACCGGCGCGGCTGAGGGCCTGGGCGAGCATCCGGGCCACCGTCGTCAGCACGGACCGCTCGTCCGGTGTGAACGCCACCGGATAGGTAAAGCCCGCCATCCAGGCGCCCATCGTCCGCCCGGCCACGGTCAGCGGCAGAAACGCCCAGGAGCGGCGGTCGAAGTGCTGGGCCAGCGGCCACGTGAGCGGATAGCGGTCCTTGTACTGCTGCGGCGACGACAGGTACACCGCCCGCCCGGTGCGCACGACCTCCGCCGCCGGATAGTCGGTGTCCACGGACATCTGCGCGAAGGGACCCTCGTCGCCGGGCTGCTGACCGTGGTGGCCGATGATCGTCAGCCGGTCGCCCTGCACCCCGAACACGGCCAGCCCGTCCGGTGAGAACCCCGGCATCGACAGCCCGGCCGCGACCCGCAGGACCTCCTCCGTGGACCGTGCCTCGGCCAGCGCCCGGCCCGCGTCCAGCAGGAACGCCTCCCGGGAGCGCCGCCAGTCACCGGTGACCGCGCTGCGCCCGGCGGGCGTGCCCGGCGCCGGTTCGGTCACCTCCTGAAGGGTGCCGATCAGCTCGTAGGCCCGTTTCTCCTGGTCGAAGGACGGCTTGGACCGGGACCGTACGACGCGGATCACGCGTCCCCGCTCGTCCATGATCCGGATCCGGACCTCGGCGAGGGTGCCCTCGGCGACGGCGAGCTGCACCACCCCGGTGATCTCGTTCCAGTCGACGGGGTGCAGTCGGGCCCTGACCTGGGCCTCGCTGAGGCTGGTCGGCTCGGCGGGCAGCCCGAGCAGGCGTGCGGCCTCGGCATCCACCGTGACCCGCCCGCTCGAGGTGTCCCAGTGCCAGAGGCCGGTCGCGAGGGCGGCGAGGACCTGCCCCACGGCGGGCAGGGGCTCACCAGTGCGCATTGCCCCACTGTAAGAAGAGGTGATCGAACGTTGCCACTGAAGTCGCACAGGTGACCTGTCGGGCGCCCGTTATGAGGGAGAGGTGATCTTGAGGCGCCCGGTACCCTGGGGGTGTTTCACGTGAAACACGGCCCCGATCCGCGAAGACTGGATGAACGACGATGCATCGGTACAGGTCCCACACCTGCGGGCAGCTCCGCGCCTCTGACGTCGGCACCGACGTCCGGCTGAGTGGCTGGCTGCACAATCGGCGCGACCTGGGCGGCATCCTCTTCATCGATCTGCGCGACCACTACGGCATCACGCAGCTCGTCGCCCGCCCCGGCACGGCCGCCTACGAGGCGCTCGACAAGCTCTCCAAGGAGTCCACGGTCCGCGTCGACGGCAAGGTCGTCTCCCGTGGCACCGAGAACATCAACCCCGACCTGCCGACCGGTGAGGTCGAGGTCGAGGTCGGCGAGGTCGAGCTGCTCGGCGCCGCCGCCCCGCTCCCCTTCACCATCAACACCGAGGACGGGGTCAACGAGGAGCGGCGCCTGGAGTACCGCTTCCTGGACCTGCGCCGCGAGCGCATGCACCGCAACATCATGCTGCGTACGGCGGTGATCTCGGCGATCCGGCACAAGATGACCGCGCTGGGCTTCAACGAGATGGCGACGCCGATCCTGTCGGCCACCTCCCCCGAGGGCGCCCGCGACTTCGTCGTCCCCTCCCGCCTGAACCCGGGCAAGTTCTACGCCCTCCCGCAGGCCCCGCAGCAGTTCAAGCAGCTGCTGATGATCTCCGGCTTCGACCGCTACTTCCAGATCGCGCCCTGCTTCCGCGACGAGGACGCCCGCGCCGACCGCTCGCCGGGCGAGTTCTACCAGCTCGACGTCGAGATGAGCTTCGTGGAGCAGGAGGACGTCTTCCAGCCCATCGAGCAGCTGATGACGGAGCTGTTCGAGGAGTTCGGCGGCGGACGCCACGTGACGTCCCCCTTCCCGCGGATCCCGTTCCGCGAGGCGATGCTGAAGTACGGCTCCGACAAGCCGGACCTGCGCGCCCAGCTCGAACTGGTCGACATCACCGACATCTTCGAGGGCTCGGAGTTCAAGGCCTTCGCGGGCAAGCACGTACGCGCCCTGCCGGTGCCGGACGTCTCCGGCCAGCCCCGCAAGTTCTTCGACCAGCTCGGTGAGTACGCCGTCTCGCTGGGCGCCAAGGGCCTGGCCTGGGTGCGCGTCGGCGAGGACGGCACGCTGTCCGGCCCGATCGCGAAGTTCCTCACCGAGGAGAACGTCGCCGAGCTGACCAAGCGGCTCTCCCTGGCCGCCGGGCACGCCGTGTTCTTCGGCGCGGGCGAGTTCGACGAGGTCTCCAAGATCATGGGCGGTGTGCGGGTCGAGGCCGCCAAGCGTGCCGGGCACTTCGAGGAGGGCGTCTTCCGGTTCTGCTGGATCGTCGACTTCCCGATGTACGAGAAGGACGAGGAGACCGGCAAGATCGACTTCTCGCACAACCCCTTCTCGATGCCGCAGGGTGGCCTGGAGGCCCTGGAGACCCAGGACCCGCTGGACATCCTCGGCTGGCAGTACGACATCGTCTGCAACGGCGTCGAGCTGTCCTCCGGCGCCATCCGGAACCACGAGCCCGAGATCATGCTCAAGGCCTTCGAGATCGCGGGCTACGACCGGGAGACCGTCGAGGAGCAGTTCGCGGGCATGCTGCGTGCCTTCCGCTTCGGCGCCCCGCCGCACGGCGGCATCGCCCCCGGCGTCGACCGCATCGTGATGCTCCTCGCCGACGAGCCCAACATCCGCGAGACCATCGCCTTCCCGCTCAACGGCAACGCCCAGGACCTGATGATGGGCGCGCCGACGGAGCTGGACGAGACGCGGCTGAAGGAGCTGCACCTGTCGGTGCGGAAGCCGCAGCCGAAGTAGTCGCAGTTCAGGTGCGGAAGCCGCAGCCGAAGTAGTCGCACTTCGGGTGCGGGAGCCGCGCCGAAGCAGCCGACGCGGCACGCCGACGAACGGTGGCGGCCCGGCCCCTCGACGGAGGGACCGGGCCGCTTTCGTGCCTCCACGTGGTGCTACGGCGTCACAGCAGGGGAAGCCCGCTGCCGCCCAGCAACTGGTAGCCGGAGGACGGCAGGCCGAACGAGCCCGTGGTGAAGATCCGGCTGCCGGTCGCGGTCGGCCGCGAGGATCCTCCGGGAAGGACCCAGACCGCACCCGCGTAGTTGTTCTCGCCGTCCCCGGAGACGATCAGCTCGGGCCGCCCGTCGCGGTTCACGTCGCCCGCCGACAGGGTGGTGCCGAAGTGGTCCCCCGCCTCGTTGCCGCCGGGCACGTTCGCCGTCCCCTGGTGGAAGGAGTACGCGCCCGCCCCTGGGGTGCCGGTGCGGGTGCCCGGTACGACGGTCACCATCCCGGCCGCGGCGACGGTGCCGAGCTTCTCGGTGGGCGTGCCCACCACGATGTCGTCGACGCCGTCGCGATTGAAGTCCGCGACGGCGACGGACGAGCCGAAGCCGTCGTACTTCTCCCCGGCCCCGGGGACGCCGGGGCTGTCCTGGGAGATCACGACCGGCTTGGCGTCGACGGTGACTCCTGAGGCACCGCCGTACCAGATCAGCACCCGCCCGCCCAGCTCACCGTCGACGCCGCGCCGCTCGGGCTCGTCGGGGTCACCGGCCACGATGTCGCCGTACCCGTCGCCGTTGACGTCACCGACGGTGGCGACGAGCGCGTCACCGCCGGTGAGGGGCTGCTCGTAGACCGGGTGGTCCTCCGGGTTCACGACGACCAGACCGCCGGTGTGACCGCCCGTGCGCCCCGTGACCGCCACCGTGTCGGCGCGGCCGTTGCCGTTCAGGTCGCCGGTGGTGACGCTGCCGAACCAGGCGTCGATCCCCGGGACGGAGGAGGCCGGACCCGCGGAGCGGGTGAAGGGCCCCAGGAAGGTCCGGGTGCCGTTCCAGCCGCCCGCGGTCACCATGCTGGCCGACGACGACCCCTTGCCCGCGGCGGCCACGTCCCGGCCGAACTGGTCGAAGCCCGCCGGTGTGGGCAGGGCGCGCCCCGACACCAGCCCCGACCTGCCGCCCCACAGGATGGTGACCGTGCCCTTGTCCGTGCCCGCGGAGGTGTCCTCGTAGGGCACGCCCACGACCAGGTCGGCATAGCCGTCGCGGTCGAGGTCCGCGGAGGCGGTGGACGCGCCGAAGTAGTCGCCCTTCTCGGCGGAGCCGGGCACACCGGGCGAGTTCTGGGTGAGGAACACGTGCTTGCGCGCCGAGAGCCCCGACGCCGAGCCGTACATGACGATCACGGCACCGGCGCCGCTGCGGCCGTTCACCGTGGCGGCGGGCACCCGGAGCACGGCGTCGCGGTAGCCGTCGCCGTTGAAGTCGGCGGGCACGGTGTCCCCGGCGGCGTGCGCGGAGGTGACCGGAACGCCGCCGATCAGCCCACCGACGAGCGCGGCGGCGAGGACCCGGCGTCTTGTGCGCGGTCTCTTCGCGATCGGGCTCACCGGGCCACGAACTGGGTGAGGATCGCCTGCACCTCGTAGATGTCGACCCCCTTGGTGAAGGTCTTCTGGACCGGCGTCGGGGAGCCGGAGAGCCAGATCTTCAGCTCGGCGTCCAGGTCGAACGTGCCCGCGGTCTCCACGGCGAAGTGGGTGATGCTGCGGTACGGGATGGAGTGGTACTCGGTCTTCTTGCCGGTGATGCCCTGCTTGTCGACCAGGATCAGACGGCGGTCGGTGAACAGGATGGTGTCGCGGATCAGCAGGTACGCGGCGTGCACCTGCTCGCCCTGGCCCAGCAGCCGGGCGTACTCCTGCTGTGCCTGGGCCGGGTCGATGGCGTGCGCGTTGCCGAAGAGTGCCATGTGTGGTCCCCCCACGTGAATCGAAAGCCCCGCCTGGCAGGCGGGGCTCTCATGATCAGCGTTGTGGGGGGACCTGTCCAGGGCTGTTGGGCCCCTTCCCTTACGCGGCCTTACGCCCCTTCACCGCCGAAGCGCTCCTTGTACGCGGCCAGGTCGTCGTCGGTGAGCTTGGCGAAGAGGACCGGCGGGACGGTGAAGGCGGTACCCGCGGGGACGGTGGCCAGGGACTTGGCCTCCTCCTGGGTGACCCAGGTCGCCGAGTCGTCGGTGAGGGCGAAGACCTCGCGCATGGCGGCGGCCGTGGCCGGGATGAAGGGCTCCGAGACGACGGCGTAGAGGTGGATCAGGTTCATCGCCGTGCGCAGGGTGAGGGCCGCGCCGTCCTTGTCGGTCTTGATCTCCAGCCAGGGGGCCTTCTCCTCCAGGTAGGAGTTGCCCGCCGACCACAGCGCGCGCAGGGCGGCGGCGGCCTTACGGAACTGGAGGGCGTCCATCTGCTCCTCGTACTCGGCGAGCAGCCGGGCGATCTCCGTGCCGAGCCTGGCCTCCGCCTCGCCGGGCGCCGAGCCCGCCGGGACCTCCTCGCCGAAGCGCTTCTTGGAGAAGGACAGGACGCGGTTGACGAAGTTGCCGAGGGTGTCGGCGAGATCCTTGTTCACCGTGGCCGTGAAGTGCTCCCAGGTGAAGGACGAGTCGTCCGACTCCGGGGCGTTGGCCATCATGAAGTAGCGCCAGTAGTCGGCGGGCAGCACTTCCAGGGCGTCGTGGGTGAAGACACCCCGGCGCTGGGAGGTGGAGAACTTGCCGCCGTAGTAGTTCAGCCAGTTGAAGGCCTTGATGACGTCGACCTTCTTCCACGGGGCGCGGGTGCCCAGCAGGGTCGCCGGGAACATCACGCTGTGGAAGGGGACGTTGTCCTTGCCCATGAACTGCGTGTAGTGGACGTCCGTGTCCGACTTCCACCACCACGAGCGCCAGTCGCGGTGCTCCGGGTCCTGGTCGGCCCACTCCTTCGTCGCGCCGATGTACTCGATGGGCGCGTCGAACCAGACGTAGAAGACCTTGCCCTCGGCGGCGAGGTCCGGCCAGGTGTCGGCCGGGACGGGGACGCCCCAGTCCAGGTCACGGGTGATCGCGCGGTCGTGCAGCCCCTCGGTGAGCCACTTGCGGGCGATGGAGGAGGCGAGCACCGGCCAGTTGTCGGCGCGCTCGTCGACCCAGCTCTCCACCTCGCCCGCGAGCGCGGACTGGAGGAGGAACAGGTGCTTGGTCTCCCGGACCTCCAGGTCGCTGCTGCCGCTGATCGCGGAGCGCGGCTCGATGAGGTCGGTGGGGTCGAGGACGCGGGTGCAGTTCTCGCACTGGTCGCCGCGGGCCTTGTCGTAGCCGCAGTGGGGGCAGGTGCCGATGATGTACCGGTCCGGGAGGAAGCGGCCGTCGGCGTTGGAGTACACCTGGCGGATCGCCCGCTCCTCGATGAAGCCGTTCGCCTTCAGCTCCCGCGCGATCTCCTGGGTGATCTCGTGGTTCTGCGGGCTGCTGCTGCGGCCGAAGTAGTCGAAGGCGAGCGCGAAGCCGTCGTAGATCGCCTTCTGTGCGTCGTGCGCCTGCGCGCAGAACTCCGCCACGGGGACGCCCTGCTCCTTCGCGGCGAGTTCGGCCGGGGTGCCGTGCTCGTCGGTGGCGCAGATGTAGAGGACGTCGTGACCGCGCTGGCGGAGGTACCGGGAGTACACGTCCGCCGGGAGCATGGACCCCACCATGTTGCCCAGGTGCTTGATCCCGTTGATGTACGGAAGGGCGCTGGTGATGAGGTGTCGAGCCATCGCGGCTGCTCCCAGGTCGGTCGTTTTGTGAACCTTGGAATCGTAGCCGACGTGGGGTGGCCGCCCGCTTCCCGTTTTACGGGGTGGGAAGGGGCGGCCGGGTGTTCCTACGGGGCGGGGTTACGGGCGCCAGCCGGAGAGGATGCCTTCGTAGACTTCCGCGTCCGTGAGTTCCTTCGGGGTGGGGCCCGCGTGGAAGAACGACGTGTTGCCGGTCTTCAGCTTGCGGAGGTAGTCGAAGGCCTTGTTGTCGTGTTCGCCGAAGGCGACGAAGGCGAAGTGGACGCGGGGGTGGTTCTTCGCGGCGTCCGTGAGGGACTGGGTGGCGGGGGTCTTGGCGTCCGGGGCGCCGTCGGTCTGGAAGACGACGAGGGCGGGGGCGTCGGTGCCGGACTTCCCGTAGTGGGCTACGACTTCTTCGACGGCGGCGTGGTAGCTGGTGCGGCCCATGCGGCCGAGGGAGGCGTGCAGCTTGTCGATCTTGTCCTCGTGGTCGGTGACGGTCAGCTCGCCGGTGCCGTCGAGTTCCGTGGAGAAGAAGACGACGTGGACGGTGGCGTCCGCCGGGCCCGCGGGGTCGAGGTGGGCGGCGAGGGCGAGGGTCTGCTCGGCGAGGGCCTGGGCGGAGCCGTCCTTGTAGTACGGGCGCATGGAGGCGGAGCGGTCGAGGACGAGGTAGACCTTGGCGGGGGTGGTGGTGAGGTGGTGGGTGGTGAGGGTGGTGGCGGCGGTGGTGTAGGCGGTGGCGAGGGTGGCGGGGATCGCGGCGGGGGTGGTGGTCGGGGGGACCTCGGCCTCGGCTTCGCCGTCGGCCTCGGGGGTGCTCCCGCCCACACCATCCGTGCGGACCTCGTCGCCGGGTGCGGGTGACTCCGTCGGTTCGGGGGCGGGGTCCGCCTCAGCCTGGGGCTGGCTTTCCGGCTCCGGTTCCGAGCCCGGTTCCGAGTCCGAGTCCGAGTCCGTCTGCGGTTCCGAGTCCGTCTGCGGTTCGGTCTCGGCGTGCGGTTCGGTCTCGGTCTGCGGCTCGCTTTCCGGCTCCGGCTTGGTCTCCGCCTCCGGTTCGGTCTCGGCCTGCGGCTCCGCCTCAGCCTGCGGCTCGACCTCGACCTCGGGCTCGTCCTCGGCCTGGGCCTGGGCCTGCGGCTCCGACTCCGTCTGGGCCTGCGGCTCGTCCTCGGCCTGCGGCTGGCTTTCCGTCTGCGGCTCGGCCTCCGCTGCCTCTTCCGTCTGCGGCTCGGGCTCCGCCGATGCCGCGGTCTCGGCCTGCGGCTCGGCCTCGGCTGCCGGTTCGTCCGCGGTGGTGGGCTCCTCTTCCGCCGCCGGTTCCTCCTCGGCCGCGGGCCTCTCCTCGGGTGCCGGTGCCTCTTCGGGCTTCTTTGCCTCGGCCTTCAGTTCGTCCGCGGCCACCGGCTCCGGCTCGGCAGCCGGTTCCTCCGCGACGGCCGGTGCCTGCGGCGCCGTCGGCTTCTGCTCAGTCGGCGGGGCATCCGTCGCGGCCCGTGCCGCCGGTACCGTCGGCTTGGGGACCGTGACGTTGTCGAAGGCGGCCGAGACCAGGTCGTCGACCACGGAAGGGGAGGGGACCGGGGAAGGGGAGGGGGCAGGGGAGGGGGAGGGAATCTTCGGGGGCTGCGGGGACTCCTCCGTGGGCTCCTGCGTGGGGGCCGGTGTTGTCTCCGGCTCCGTGTCGTGGGTCTTGCGTGAGCGGCTGAACGCGTTCCGCAGGAGAGTGAGAATGCCCATGTGCGCAACCCTTCGAATGAGTTGTAGCCCGTCGATCCCTGGCCAGGACGGACACGTAAGGTTAGCGGTCCACGATGGTGATCTTGGGCAGGGGCGGGCACGGGAGGGCGGGCTCGTCAAGGGTTGTCCCGGCCGTTCCGGCAAGTCCGTTACGGATGCCCCAGGTTCACCCGGCGTTCACCCGGGCGCCCCGCTCCCGCACAAACGTGCTCCTAGCGTCCCTCAGGCTGGATCAAAGGGGAAGTCAGGGGAGAATCAAGTGCGTATGCAACTGCCCATCATCAGAACGTCATCGTCCGAGGCCCATCCCGGCGGGCGGTCCGCGCTCACCTGCCGGTACCGGTGTGGTGACGCCTGTTTCCACGAGGTGCCCAACACCTCCGCCAACCCGTACGTCGGCGACGTCATCGCCGGTGCCCTCAGCCGCCGCTCCGTGATGCGCGCCGCCGCCGTGGTCACCGCGGCCACCGCGGCCGGGACCGCCGTCTCGGTGGCCGCCGCGCCGGAGGCCCAGGCCGCCCCGGTGGCGGGCCGCAGGCCCGGCAAGGCCGCCCGTGGGCTGCGGTTCACCCCCGTCGCCCCCAACACCGCCGACGCCGTGACCATCCCGGACGGCTACCGGCAGAACATCGTCATCCGCTGGGGCGAGCCCATCCTGCGCGGTGCCCCCGCCTTCGACCCGGAGAAGCAGACGGCCAAGGCGCAGGCCGGACAGTTCGGGTACAACTGCGACTTCCTCGCCCTGCTGCCCCTCCCCGGTGAGCGCGGGCGGCAGATCCTCGTCGCCAACCACGAGTACACCGACGAGAACCTGATGTTCCGCGGGTACGACGCCGCCAACCCGAGCCGTGAGCAGGTCGAGATCGCCTGGGCGGCGCACGGGCTGTCCGTCGTGGTCGTGGAGGAGGACCGTAGGACCGGGAAGCTGACCCCCGTACCGCGGCACTCGCTCAACCGGCGCGTCACCGCCACCACCCAGTTCCGGCTCACCGGTCCGGCCGCCGGTTCCGACCTGCTGAAGACCTCCGCCGACCCGACCGGCACCAAGGTCCTCGGCACCCTCAACGACTGCGCGGGCGGCACCACGCCGTGGGGCACCACGCTGCACGGTGAGGAGAACTTCAACCAGTACTTCGCCAACAGCAGCGGCACCACCGGCGCCCGCTACGGGCTGCCCACCGGGGCGTCCGAGCGCAAGTGGGAGAGGTTCGACAAGCGGTTCGACCTCGCCCAGGAGCCCAACGAGGTGCACCGCCACGGCTATGTCGTCGAGCTGGACCCGTACGACCCCGACTCGGTCCCGCGCAAGCACACCGCGCTCGGCCGCTTCAAGCACGAGGGCGCGACCGTGCGGCTCACCGACGACGGCCGTCCCGTCGTCTACTCCGGTGACGACGAGCGCTTCGACTACTTCTACAAGTTCGTCGGCAGCAAGCGGATGATGAAGGGGTCGAGCCGGGCCGCGCGGGAGCACAACCTCTCGCTGCTCGACGAGGGCACCCTGTACGTCGCCAAGCTCACCGGTGACTCCCCCGCCATCGAGATCGACGGGACCGGCAAGCTGCCCAGCGACGGTGAGTTCGACGGCAGCGGTGAGTGGATTCCGCTGGCCACCGCCACCGCCAAGGGCGCCGTCTCGCACGTCGAGGGCATGACCGCCGACGAGGTGTTCGTCTTCACCCGCCTCGCCGGTGACAAGGTCGGCGCCACCAAGATGGACCGGCCCGAGGACGTCGAGCCCAACCCGCACACCGGCAAGGTGTACGTCGCCCTGACCAACAACAGCCGCCGCGGCACCTCCGGCAACCCGGGCGTCGACGAGGCCAACCCGCGCATCGGCAACAAGCACGGCTCGGTGCTGGAGCTGACCGAGCGCTGGAACCGCGCCGACAGCACCAAGTTCGCCTGGAGCCTGTTCCTCGTCGCCGGTGACCCGGCGGACCCGGCCACCTACTTCGCCGGGTTCCCCAAGGACCAGGTCAGCCCGATCTCCTGCCCGGACAACGTCGCCTTCGACCCGTACGGCAACCTGTGGATCTCCACCGACGGCGCCCAGCTCGGCTACCACGACGGTCTCTTCGGAGTCGCCACCCGCGGTGAGCGGCGCGGTGAGCTGAAGCAGTTCCTGACCGTGCCGATCGGCGCCGAGACCTGCGGCCCGATCATCCAGGACCGCCGCGTCCTGGTCGCCGTCCAGCACCCGGGCGAGGTCGACGGCGCCAGCGTCGAGACCCCCAAGAGCACCTGGCCCGACGGTCCCGGCAGCTACGTCCGCCCGGCGGTCGTGGCCGTGTGGCGTGCCGACGGGAGCGACATCGGCTGCTGAGCGGTGGTATGACGTGTGCGGTGCGGGCCGTCCCGGTAGGTAGTACAGGGAGTACTACGGGGCGGTCCGCACCGCTCGTTCCCGCTCGTGCAGCGTCACGTCCACCAGCAGCGCCCGGTGGTCCGACTCCGCGAGGTCCAGGAAGCGGACCTCCCGCACCGAGAACTCTTCGGAGACGAGCACGTGGTCGATCTGCACCCCGAACGCCGGTGCCGTGCGGGCGGGCCAGGTCGGGGTGCGGTCGTCGCCCCGGAGGCGGGCGGCGTCGTACAGGCCGGTGTCGAGGATGCGGCGGAAGGCGGCGTGGTCCTGGGAGGCGTTGAAGTCCCCGGCGATGATGGTCGCCGAGTCCCGGTGGTCGGCGGCGAAGTCGCGCAGTGCGCCCAGGTCACGCCGCCACAGGTCGAGTTGGCCCGGCACCGGCGGCATCGGGTGCGCGAGCTGGAGCCGTACGGCGTTCCCGCGCACGTCGGCGACCGCGCCGGGCATGCCCAGGTCGCCGGGGACGGGGTCGGTGCCGCGCAGCGGGAACCGGCTGAGGAGGACCGACCCGTCCGAGCCGCCCCCCGCGACGACCCGCCGGTGCGGATAGTCGTCGTCCAGCGTCTCGGCCAGCCGCGCGTCGCACGTGTACTCGCACTCCGGTACGAACACCACGTCCGGCCGGTACTCCCGTACCGCGGCGACGAGCGCCGGTGTGCCCTGCCCGAACTCCACGTTCGCCGTCAGCACCCGGAAGGACGCCACCGGCGCCCCGTCCGGTGACACGGTCTTCCCGTACGGCTCGATGAACCACGCCAGCAGCCCGAGGACGACGACCCCCCACACCAGCCCGACCCACCACCGCGCGACCAGCGCGAGCAGCAGCCCGGCCGCCACCGGCACCAGCAGCCACGGCAGGAAGGACAGCAACTGCGCCACCGGCGTGATCGCGTCGGTGTCGGCCACCCGGCACCCGACGACCACGCTCACCCCGGCGAACAGCACCCCGGCACACCACCGCGCCCACCGCCCCCGCACGACCGCCCCGACCTCCCGCTCACCGTTCACCGCTCCAGTGTCGGCCCCAGTCTCGCGAGGAAGTCCCCCAGCGCGTGGTTGAACTCCTCGGGCCGCTCCAGGTTGGGCATGTGCGCGGCGCCCTCGATGACTCGGAGGGTGGAGTCGGGGAGGGCGGCGTGCAGGGACTCGGCGTCGGAGACCGGGGTGTACGCGTCGTCGGCGCCCACCACGACCAGGGCCGGGACGGATATGCGGGGCAGCAGCGGGCGGTAGTCGGGGCGTTCGGCACGGCCCCGCAGGGCCGCGGCGGCGCCCTCGGGGGACGTGGCCGTCATCATGCGGTGGACGTGCGCCCGGACGGCCGGGTCGGCGTACGGGGCGACCATCTTGTCCAGCACCTCGTCGGCGTACCCGCGCATCCCCTCGCGGAGCAGGCGGTCCGCCATGGCGTTGCGGGCCCGTCTGCCCTGCTCGGTCTCGGGGGCGGCGAAGGTGTCGGCGAGGACCAGGCCGCGGACACGGTGGCCGAAGCGGGCGCAGCACTCCATCGCGATCTGGCCGCCCATGGACAGCCCGGCGAGGACGAAGGTGTCGACGGACAGGGCGTCGAGCAGTTCCTCGATGCCCGCGGCGAAGCGGGAGAGCGGGGTGATGCCGGGCTTGACCGGTGAGGCGCCGTAGCCGAGCAGGTCGGGGGCGATGACCCGGCGCCCGGGGGCGAAGGCCTCGATCTGGGGGGTCCACATCGTGCGGTCGAAGGGGTGGCCGTGGATGAGGACGAGGGGCGGCCGGGAGGACGTACCGGCGTCGCCTTTGTCCTCGTATGCGAGGAAGGGGGTCATGTGATCGACCCTAGGACCGGGCGCTCGCTCGGTGCAATAAAATCTTTGCCCTCGGTGCAATGTGCTGGGCGGGGAGGGACTTCAGGGGAGGGACTTCAGTGGATGACTACCTGCGGATCGCCGACCGTATCGCCGCCGACATCGCCACGGGGCGGCTCAAGCCGGGTCAGCGGCTGGCCCCGCAGCGGACGTTCGCCCGGCGGCGCGGGATCGCCGCGTCGACGGCGGGGCGGGTGTACGGCGAACTCGTGCGGCGGGGGCTGGTCGTGGGTGAGGTCGGCCGGGGCACCTTCGTGCGGGCCGCGCCACCCCGGGCGGGGGACGGACGGTCGCTGATCGAGCCCCCGGTCGCCCCGGTGCCGGTGAACCTCCAGCTCAACTACCCCTCCGCGGCGGGCCAGTCGGACCTGCTCGCCCCCGCCCTCGCCGCCCTCACGCGCCCCGACGTCCTCACCGAGGCGCTGCGTCCCGCCGCCGCCACCGGCACCGCCGCCGCCCGCGAGGCCGCCGCCGCGCTGCTCGGCGTCCCCGACCCCGGGCGGGTCCTCTTCACCGGCACCGCCCGCCAGGCCATCTCCGCCGCCCTCGCCTCGCTGGTCAGGACCGGCGGCCGGGTCGGCGTGGAGGAGCTGACGTATCCGCTGGTCAAGGAGATCGCGGGGCGGCTCGGCGTCACCCTCGTGCCGCTCGCCATGGACGCGGACGGCGTGCGCCCGGAGGCGCTGGCCGCCGTGCACCGCACCGCTCCCCTCTCGGCCCTCTACCTCCAGCCGACGCTGCACAACCCGACCTCGGTGACGATGAGCGAGGCGAGGAGGGAGGAACTCGCGGCGCTGGTGACCGACTTGGACCTCCCGGTCGTGGAGGACCGCATCTGGTCCTTCCTGCACAGCGGCCCCGCCCCCTTCGCCCGGCACGCGCCCGCCCTCACGCACCTCGTCGACGGGCTGTCCAAGCGGGTCGCCCCCGGGCTCACCGTCGGCTTCCTCGTCGTACCCCCGCACCGCGTCGACACCGTGGCCACCGCGATCCGCTCCGGTGGCTGGAGCGCGGGGCGGTTCGCGCTGGAGGCGGCCGTGCGGTGGATGGCGGACGGGACGGTCGAGCGCCTGGTGGCGGCCAAGCGGGCGGACGCGGCGCGACGGCAGTTGCTCGTCCGCCGGGCCCTGGACGGCATCGGGGCGTTGCGCGCCGACCCGC
The DNA here is from genome assembly GCF_042796855.1 of Streptomyces sp. NPDC057877. Taxonomy (NCBI): domain Bacteria; kingdom Bacillati; phylum Actinomycetota; class Actinomycetes; order Kitasatosporales; family Streptomycetaceae; genus Streptomyces; species Streptomyces sp. NPDC057877. Next base: position 436,797 of record NZ_JBHVMS010000003.1, on the reverse strand, counting down.
GCGCCTACTTCGCCTGGTGGGAGCTGCCGCCGCCCTGGCGCGCGGACACCTTCACGGCCGCCGCCGCCCGGCACGGGATCGCCATCACGCCGGGCCCCGCCTTCGCCGTGGACCCGGGCCGCACGCCGGACGCGGTCAGGCTTGGGCTCGCGTCGGCCGCGGAGGAGGACTTGGGGCGGGCGCTGGAGACGCTCGTCGGCCTGGCAGGTAGCGGGTGAGCCAGGCGGTCAGGGCCGTGGTCAGGCCCAGGGCCAGGAGCAGCCAGGACGTGGTGCGCAGGGTGGTGGTGAGGGCGTCGTAGACCGCGGCGGCGGCCGGGCGGTGGAGGTCGTCCGGGATTCCGGCGAGGGTGAAGTGGCGGCCGAGCGTGAGGGCCAGGGCGAGCAGGGCGCCGCCGAGGGCGATGCCGAGGCCGGTCGCGGTGAGGGCGCGGCGGCGGCACGCGGCGAGGGCGATTCCGGCGACGGCGAGCACGACGGCCGTCAGCGGCAGCCAGAACGCGGCGACCTCGAGGACGTCGTACCCCCTGCGCAGCCGCTCCACGTCCCGCGCCGGGAGGACCGCGACCCGGGTGTGCGTGACCGGGATCCGCTCGGCCAGCGGCACGCGGTCGTCGACCAGTTCCCGCTTGACCCGGTCGGCCACCGGCGCGAGGTCGACGGTGACCGGTCCCCCGGCGTCCGCGCCCCGCGCCGCGCGCAGCACCGCGTCGTGCGTGGCCCGGTTCGCCGCGTCCCAGCCCGCGCGGTAGGCCTCGGTGTGGGTGAACGAGCGCACCGCGTCCCGGACGAACGGTCCCATCGCGCCGAGGTCGGCGCGCCGCTCGATGCCGTCGCCGAGGCTGTCGGCGACCGCCGCGCGGACGGCCGGGTCGGTCGCGAGCGGCGCCATCGTGCGGACGTAGCGGCCCGTGTCGGTCAGCCCGTACGCCGCCCAGGCGGCCAGCGCGCCGAACGGGACGAGCAGGCAGGACAGGGCGATCAGGGCGGCGGACAGCGCGTTGCGCAGACGTACGGGCACGTCTCCAGAAAAGACCCGGGCGGTGGGCGGGGCCAGCGGGACGCCTGCGGATGGCGGCAGAGGTCAAGCCGAACGGGCGGCCCCGCCGCGAAGCCCCCTGCCGGTGGAGGCTTCACCCGAACGGGTGTTTCCGGGGGTGAGCCCGGTGAGCCCCCTACGGCACCCGATGGCCCTCCGCGTCCTCATGCGTGTAGTACCGGTAGAACAGCACCGCGAACACCACCGCCCCGATCGCCGCGGCCATGACGGCGGACCGCAGCGCCGTCTTGTCCGTCTGCGCGTACACGAAGCCGAACGTGCCGCCGAGGAAGACCGCCCAGGTGATCGCGTGCAGCTCCCGCTTCATCCGCGAGGCGGCGATCCGCACGGCGACGCACAGCACCACGAACGCGAGGGCGGTGCAGAAGCCGAACAGCAGGTTCCAGCCGGTGATGGGACCGCCGGAGCGCCGGTTGGCCGCGGCCCAGTAGCCGACGACGAGGCCCGCCAGGACGGTCAGGGACCACGTCATGATCATGTGGGTGCGCGGGCTGAAGACGTCGGGCGTACGGTCCGCGCGGTCCGTTCGGTCGCCCCGCGTCATCCGGCCGGGCCTGGGTGCCGCTTGAGCCATGGGAGCACTCCTTCCTCTCCTCACCCCCCGGGTACCCCGGATTCCAGGGCACACCTGCCGACGGCGCCCGGCAAGTCGGCACCGCCCCGGCCCCCGCGAGGGTGCGCCCTCGGCGCCCGCGTGCTTCGCTGAGGGGCATGACCAGGCCCGGGCCCGTGAGCGGTGGGGGCGGGGGTCAGAGCCTGCTCGACCGGTATCCCCAGGCCGGGCGCCGGGACGCCCTGCGCCGCCAGCAACTGCTGCGCGTACGCGGTCGCAGCGTCACCTGGGTGCCGCCGCTGGTGCTGCTCATCGGCATCGTGACGATCGACTACAACACCAGCAGCAACTTCCGGATGATCTCCTGGCTGGTGCTGGTGCCCGGGATCGCGGCGGCGCTCTGCGGGATGTGGGGCACGGTCACCTTCGCGGTGATCACACCGCTGACGTACCTCTTCGTGGACAGCGCGCTGCCCCGGAACTACCAGGCCGGGCTCGCCGACTTCGTGCTCGCCACGATCGGCGGGGCGCTGGCCACGGCGGCGTGCGCGGTCCGGCTGCGCGGCGAGGCGCGCGCCGTGCACATGGCGGACATCTCCGACACCATCCGCCGTACCCTGCTGCGCCCGCTGCCCCCGGTCTGGGGCGGGCTCGACCACGCCGCCGTCTACCTCCCCGCCGACACCGACGCCCGGGTGGGCGGCGACTTCTACGACATCCAGCCCGGCCCGCACGGCACCCGCGTCCTCATCGGCGACGTCCAGGGCAAGGGACTGCGAGCGGTGGAGACCGCCGCCGCGCTGCTGGGCACCTTCCGCGAGGCCGGGTACCACGAGCCGGACCTCACGACGGTCGCCCAGCGCCTGGAGGTACGGATGCTGCGGCACCGCGAGCACACGGCCGCCCTGGGCCGCACGGACGGCGACCGGTTCGCCACGGCGGTGCTGCTGGGCTTCCCCCCGGACACCGTCGACGCCGTGGACGTCGTCAACTTCGGTCATGAACCGCCCCTGGTGGTCGGCGACGACGGCGAGGTACGGCACCTCCCGCCCGGCGACGATCTCCCGCTGGGCCTGGGCGACCTGGTGCGCGGCGGCCCGGCACCGCGGGTGCGCCGGGTGCGGGTCGGCACCGCGGAGACGCTGCTGCTGACCACCGACGGGGTGACGGAGGCCCGGGACCGCTGCGACGTCTTCTATCCGCTGGCGCAGGAGGTGGCGAGAGCCGTCGCCGAGGACCCCCGGCTGGCCCGCCCGCGTCGGCTGGTCACCTTCGTCCGGGACGGCACGCTGCGCCACTGCGGCGGTCATCTGGCCGACGACACCACGGTGTTCGCGGTCCGCCGCCGCCCGCTCTGACCGCCGGTGGCCTACGACCTTTGCAGGCGCACCGGTTACCGTGCTGCCGTGGGTGATCGACAGGGGGAGGGGAACACGCGCATGCCGGGAACTGTGCTGTTGCTGGCGGCCTCGCCGGTGGGCCGGGGTCGGCTGGTGGACGCGGCGGCGGTGCTCCCCGTGCTGGCGGCCGTACCGCCCGGGGTGCTGGCCGGGGCGGACACCGCCAATGTCGTCGAGCTGGCCGACCCGCTGGAGCCGCAGGCCGTCCTCACCCGGCTGCGGGCCGCCGCCGCGGCGCCCGGTCCGCTCACCGTCTTCGTCACCGGCCAGCTCCAGCTCGACCGCCGCCAACGGCTCCCGCACCTGGCGCTGGCCCGCACCACTCCCGCGACGGTCCGCTACACGGCCTTCCCCTGGCACTGGTTCCGGGAGGAGCTGCGGCTGCGCCCGCCCGGCACCACCACCGTCCTCGCCGACCTGCACGCGGACGCCGACACCTGGGCGCACCTGCGCACCGCCCCGCTCGACTCCGGCCCCGCCACCGCCGTCTACGGTCGCGTCGCGCCGCCCCCGCCGCACCGGCGGACGCCCGCGCCACCGTCGTACATGAAGGCCGTCGCCACCATCCTGCGCAGCGGCCACCGCCCGCCCGTGGAGCAACTGCACCAGCAGGCGCTGGCCCGCCTCCTCGCGGACGAACCGGACGCCGGTGCCGCCCTGCTGCTGGCCAGCGCCCCGCCCCCGCCCGCCGACCCGCATGCCGCGATCAGCGCCGCCGTGCGGGCCGGGCGGCACGCGGACGCCGACGCGCTGGCCGCGCGCTGCGAGCAGGCCGCCGTACGCGGTCACGGGCCCGGCAGCGAGGAGGCGCTGCACTGGACCGAGGTCCGGGCGGACCTGGCGATGTTCGCCGGGGACGCGGCGCGCAGCTGCCGTGCCTGGCTGGCCGTGGCCACCGCCCGGCTCGCCGCCGGACAGTCCCCCGACGCCCCCGCCGTGGAGACGGCCGTCGACCGCGCCCACCACCAGTGGGGCCGCATCACCGACCCGGCGCGGGCCCGCGAACTGGGGCCTGCCCTGGCGGAGTTGCGCGGCCGGGTGCCCGGCAGCCGCAAGGGGGCGCTGGACGATGTCCGGCGTCAGCTGCGGCAGCTCCAGGGTCAGCCCCGGTAGCGCCTCACGGCGGCCAGGGACGCCTGCGGTTCGGTGGCGAGCTTGGCGCGGGCGGTGGTGAGGAGGCCGACGGCGGGGCCCGGCAGGACGCCGTCGGTGCGGGTGAAGGTGGCCAGCAGGTCGACGCCCAGCTCCAGATAGGCGCGGACCTGGGTCACCGCGTGCGCGGCGTCGTACTCGTCGGGGTCGACGAACGGCGCCTCGTGGATGATCCGCTGCCACTCGGCCATGCTGACCGGCGCCTGGGACGCGGTGGCGATCCAGCGGGCGGCGGCCGGGCCCTCCGCGCCGCCGAGGGTGGCGGCGTACCGGGTCTGGGCGGAGAGCACGGAGCGGGCGTCGTCCTCGATCAGCCGGTTGGCCAGGGTCGGCAGGTCGGTGGTGCCGCGCAGGGCGCGCTCGGTGGCCAGGCTCATCACCGTGCGCAGCAGCTCGCGCGGCAGCCCGCCGGACAGTATCTGGCACAGCGCCAGATAGGGCTCGGGCAGCCAGACGCCGCGCAGCCGCAGCAGTTCGCGGGCCTGGTCGAGGCCGAGCGGGTGGACGGCCACGACCCGGTCGAACGCGCTGTCGAAGACGGTGCGGACGTCGAGGACATGCCGTCCGAAGGCGGTCAGGGCGTCCTCGGAGACGGCGACGAGGAAGTGACAGCCGCGGATGCCGAAGACGACCTTGAGGTCGTTGAGGAACCGTTCGGTCTCCTCGGCGCTGCCGAGCTTGTCGAGTTCGTCGATCCCGAGGACGACCCGGCCGCCGAGGGCCCGCCGCTCAAGGGCGACCTGGTCCAGCAGCGCGCGGAAGCGGGACACCAGTTCCGGGTACGTCAGCACCTGCCGCGTGTGCTGGATCTGCTGGCCTCCGGCGAGCTGGACGCCGAGTCCGCCGGGCAGCGCGAGCTGGGCGTTGCGGGTGCTCATCACCATCAACTGGTAGTGCAGGGTGCGCAGATGCTGGGCGGCGGCGGCCTCGGCACCGGCCGACGGGAGCCGGGCGGAGCGGCTCGCCCGGACCGGCAGCAGCAGCGACCAGACGGTGCCGGTCGCGATGAGCAGGACGCCGGTGCCGACCAGCAGTTCCCTGGGGTGTTGGGTGGTCGCTCGCGTGGCCGCGGTGACCTGCGGCCACAGCAGGGTCGCGAGGACGACGAGGACGCCCGCGGTGGTGGTCACCGCCGCGCCGAACCGGTGCACCAGCGCCCGGCCACGGCCCGGCACGGGCCCTGGGCGGCCGTCGTCCCCCGGCCCGTCCCCGGTGATACGGCGGCACACCTCGGCGAACAGATGGATGAGGAACTCGCGGGGGTCGTACGAGGTCGGCGCGGGCACGAGCACCAGCAGGTCATCGGGCGTTGAGGTCGGCCCCGGCGTGCAGAACCGCTGCATCAGGCCCGACTTGCCCGCCCCGCGTTGCCCGCTGACGCCCACGCTGGCGCTGTCCAGCCTGCCGAGCTGGAACTCGATCTCGTCGGCGGCGCTGGACCTGACGAACTGGTCGGCCCGGTGCGTGGCGGTCAGCCGGGACGGGTCGATCGCGGGCAACGCGGGCACCGGTCCGGTCTCGTCGCCGACCCGCAGCCTGCTCCGGATCTGCGGCATGACGCCGTCCCGGGCCACGGTCGTCAGCCAGTCCTGCCGGGCCTGGAGGGCGGCGTCGCGGTGCCGGGAGCGGGAGGGCGGGGGCACGGGCCAGGCGGCGGGGTCGTCGCGGCGGACGGCGCGGGCGTGGGCGGCGTGGGGGCGGGCGTAGAGGTAGAGGAGGAGGGAGGTGAAGGTGACGGAGGTGGCGGTCAGGGCGACCGGGGTCGCCAGGGACACGGGGATGAGCGGGGCCAGCAGCAGGCTCCATGTGAAGTAGACGATGACGGCGACGCCCAGTTCGACGACCGGTTCGACGCCGAGCCGCTTCAGCAGGGGGTCCAACGGCCAGATCGACGTGCCCAGGGTCATCATGGCCAGGAACAGCAGCGGCACCAGGGGGTCCAGGGTCCGCGCGCCGAAGCCGACCAGCCGCAGCACGGCCCACCATGCCGCGGCCCCGCCCACCAGCGCCATGCACCCGTAGACCTTGGTCATCGCCGGGCTCGCCCACGGCGGCATCCCGAGCGCGTCCGCCAGCCGTTGTCGGGCGCGCCGGTAGCGGTCGTAGGCCTCGTGCCCCCGGTCCGCCACCGCCCGCAGTTCCTCGCCGAGGAGCGCGTCGACCAGTTCGACGACCCGGTCCTTTTCCCGTTCGTACGCCTCGGAGTCGCCGTCCGACGCGTACGACAGGTACGCCACCGCCTCCGGCAGGGCGAGCACCCGGGCGCGTATCTCGTCCCGCTGGCGTTCGACGGCGCGGACATGGGCGCGCCGGTGGGTGCTGCGGGCGGCGAGGGCCTGCCGGACCAGGTCGTTGCGGAAGGCGTAGCAGCCGCGGCCGTATCCGTCGGCGGGGACGAGCAGTCCCTGTTCCTGGGCCTCCGCCAGGAAGCGGCTGAGCCGTCGTGGTAACTCCGCCTGCATTTCGAGGCGGAAGTGGGTGAGGCGGTAGCGGCCCCAGGCGGTGCCGAGCAGCAGGGTCGCGCAGAACACGCACAGGGCGAGGAACACCAGGGCGTCGGGGGGTGTCCGCGCGGCGGACGGCAGGGAGGAGTGGTCCGCGTAGTTGATCACCGTCGCGATCCCCAGGGCGGTGACCGCGCTCGCCAGGACCAGGGCCGCGTGCAGGTCGGCGCGGAGGTCCCCGCTCTGGGCGGCGGGGCCGGGGGCGGTGTTCGACCGGACGAGCGGGAGGACGGCACCCGCGAGGGCGGTCGTGACCAGTACGGCGATGCCGGTGGCGGACGGCTCCGGTGCGTGGATGCCCTCGGCCGGGTCGATCACCATCGGGATGACCGAGAAGGCCAGGCCTCCCAGGGCACCGAGCACAACCAGTCCGGCCCGCTGCGCGAGGTGTCCGTCCGAGGGCCGCCAGAGCCGCCGGGGCTGCTTGAGGAGGGACAGCCGGGGGCGGTCGGGAACGAGCAGGGCCAGGCCGGTGACGAGGCAGGTGAACAGGTACAGCAGGAGGACGAGGAGCCCGAGCGGTCGGTCGACCTCGACGGCCCGCACCAGCGGCAGTCCCAGCAGCAGCCCGCCCGTGAACGTCGCCAGCCGCCACGAACCATGGCGCTCCGCCAGCCGCCACCACAGCAGCAGTCCGTCGTCCTCGTGCCCCATCGCGTCGGTGAGCAGCACCAGTCGGCGTCTGCGGTCGGTGCCCTCCGCCCCCTCCAGGGTCGCCGTCGGGTCGGAGGTGTTCAGGATCCGGTCCCGGATCGCGGTGACGTCGGGCAGCGCGGCACGGTCGGCCAGCTCCTCGGGCCGCCGGTGCCGGGAACCGCCGTAGCCGCTGACCGCGTGGGCCAGCAGCCACGGGGAGGTGAGCGCCTCGGCCAGCGGCCCGTCCGGTTCGGCCTCGACGGCCCGTACGACCGGCTCCCACGGCTCACCGCCGACCTCGCGCAGATGCTCGACGACGCCGGCGGGGCTGAGGGGCCGCAGCGGCAGCGGCGTACCGATGGGCCGGTCCAGTTGGCCGGTCAGCTCCTCGTGGACGGCGGTGGTGCAGGTGAACACGGAGCGCGGGAAGCGGTCGAGCCAGCGCAGCAGCAGGGTCACGGCGGCCGTGCGCCGCGAGGCGGGCAGCTCGTCGAGTCCGTCGAGTACGGGGAGCAGCCATTGTTCGGCCAGCAGTTGGCGGACGGTGGCCTGGTGGGTGCCGTACCGGGCGACGAGCCGGGCGACGAACCACTCCTCGAGCGGATCGGCCACCGGATCCCACGACGAGAGGGGGACCAGCACCGGCACGGGGCCGTGGTCATCCGACGCCTCTTCGCCGATGAGCCCGAGCACCAGCCTGCGGGCGGCGGTCGACCGGCCCGACCCGGGGTCGCCGAGGATGACCGTCCGTCGGCCGCGCAGGGACTCGTACCGGTGCACGAGGTCGTCGCCGTTGAGCGACAGGATCAGGAGGTCTCCCAGCCGCCGCAACTGCTGGGACTCGACGCTCCGCACCCGGTGCGAGAACGCGTCGGCGTCGGTGGTCCGGTGGTGGCGGAGCGACGACACGGCCCCCATGGAGAAGACGGCCACGCTCCCGGCGACGGCGGTGAGCATCGTGCTCACGACGAGGGCGACCGGCGGCTCGGGCCCGGAAGGCAGGACGACCCACAACCCGAGCACCAAGGCGCCTGCGATCGGCAACACGAGCACGACACGGCGCGCCAGCCGCCACGCATCCCCCGAATTGGCCATGCGCGCATCTTCGCGGACGGGCGTCGGGACCGCCACGGATACGGCCCGTTACCGAGCCTCGAAGCTGCTGTCAGCGAAGTGGCAGCGCGTTCGCCGCCGTCATCAGGGCCGTTATGGCCAGCAGGGCGGCGGTCACGGGGCGGGCGTGGCGGGCGAGCAGGTCTCGGAGCACGGGGACCTCGCACGGCGACGGCAGCGGGTGACGGCGCTCGCTGCCGGAAAGGGGGTGACAGCGAGTGATTAAGCGGGTTTAACGTGCCGCTTAACGTAGGGGCTCGACGCGGCAACCGCAAGACATGTTTGGGGAGTTCAAGTAAAACGATCGGCTTAAGTCGCCTTACTGGCATGCTTACCGCATGGCCGAGCGTGACGACCCGCAGATCATCGGGCGCAGGGTGCAGCAACTGCGGACGGAACTCGGGCTGACCCAGAGGCAGTTGGCCGAGCCCGCCTACACGCCCGCGTACATCTCCACCCTGGAGGCCGGACGGGTGCGGCCCTCCGAGCCCGCCCTGCGGCACATCGCCGAGCGGCTGGGCGTCGGGTACGAGGAACTGGCCACCGGGCGGCCGACGGGTTTCGCCACGGAGCTACGACTACGACTCACCGGCGCGCAGCGCACCCTCGCCACCGGCGAGACGGAGACCGCCGACGCGGAGTTCACCGAACTGCTCGTCGACGCCGACCGGCACGGGCTGCGCGCCGAGCAGGCGGACGCGCTGCTCGGGCTGGGTGAGTGCGCCCTGGAGACGGGGGATCTGGAGACCGCCCAGCGGCGGTTCGCGGAGGCGGAGGAGCGGCTGGGCGAGGACGCGCCGCTGCCCGCCCGGGTCCCGGCCCGCCGCGGCCGGGCGGTGGCCCACTACCTGGCCGGTGAACTCCGCTACTCCTGCTACCTGTTCGAATCGACGCTGGACGAACTGAACCGCACGGGCATGCACGACCCGGACGCGCTGCTGCTGCTCTACAGCGGTGTCATCGCCCCGTACATGGACATGGGCGCCCACGCGCGCGCCGCGCAGGCGGCCGAACTGGCCCTGGCCCTGGCCCCGGAGTCGGGCGACCCCGCGCTGGTCGCCCGGATGCACCGCTCGGTCGCCCGCACGATGATCGCCGAGGGCCGGATGGCGGAGGCCGACGCGTCCCTGGCCAAGGCGGCGGAGCTGTACCGCCGCCTCCAGATCCGCACCGAACTCGCCAACTGCCACTGGATGCGCGGCTACCTCCACGCCCAGAACGGCGCCTACGAACGCGCCGAGGAGGAACTGCGCGAGGCCCGCCGCATGCTCTCCGCCAAGCGCGCCGCCCTCTACCACAGCCAGGCCACCGTCGAACTCGCCGACGTACTGCACCGGCGCGGCAAGTCCGTCGAGGCCGCCGCCCTGCTCCACGAGGTCCTCACCGACCTCAGCCCGGAACGCGGCGCCCTGCACTCCGCCGCCGCGCACCGCCTCCTCGGCATCATCGCCGAGGACGCCCGCGACACCGACGCCGCCGAGGAGCACTACGTCCGCGCCCTCAGCCTCCTGGAACGCGCGGGCGCGGCGGCCGACCTCGCCGACCTGTGCCGCCTGCTGGGGGACCTGTTCCGGCGGACGGGGCGGGTGGAGGCGGCCCTCGACGCCTACCGCACGGGACTGGGCCACCGCACGGCCCCGGGCCACACGACCCTGGGACCGGCCCCGGCACAGCCCCCGCTGTAAGGGCCGCACACTTCGGGGTTCGCCGCGGCCCCTCCCACAGCCCACTCCCAGCCCCACCGGCTAGCCTGCCCCGGACGGGACGGCGGCAAGGTGGGCGTGTGGCGGATCTGCGGGTGGTGGGGGACGGACTTCGGGTCGGGGTGCGGGCGGTTGTCTACGCGGGCGTGGGCGGGGGCGCGCTCCTCGCCATCGTGACCGTGGGGTCCGTGCTGGGGCCGATGGTGGCGCTGGAGCTGTACACGCCGCCGGTTGCCGCGTGGTGGACCGTGTTCACGGCGATCACGGTGCAGGGCGTGCCCTTTCTGCTGCTCGGTACCGTCGTGTCCGCGGCCATCGGGGCCTTCGTGCCCCAGCGGGTCTTCAAGAGGCTGTTGCCCCGGAGTCCGGCTCTCGCGGTTCCCGTTGCCGGGGCCGCCGGAGTCGTGTTGCCGGGGTGTGAGTGTGCCTCCGTGCCCGTGGCGGGCAGTCTGATGCGGCGCGGGGTCGCTCCGGCCGCCGCGCTGGCGTTTCTGCTCTCCGCGCCCGCCATCAATCCGGTGGTGCTGGTCGCGACGTCGATCGCCTTTCCGGGGCAGCCGGAGATGGTCGCGGGGCGGTTCGTGGCCTCGCTGGTCACGGCCGTGGTGATGGGGTGGCTGTGGGCCCGGTTCGGGAAGGAGCGGTGGCTGCGGCTGCCTCAGCGGCCCCGGCGGGACGACGCCAACGGCGGGGCGGGGGCCTTCGTCGTCGGGCTTCAGCACGACTTTCTGCATGCTGGCGGGTTTCTCGTCGTCGGGGCGGCGGCTGCCGCCACCTTCAACAGCGTCGTGCCCCGTGCGGCGCTGGACCTGTTCACCGACTCGCCCTGGCTGTCGGTGCTGCTGCTGGCCGTGCTCGCCGTGGTGCTGTGCGTGTGCAGTGAGGCCGACGCGTTCGTGGCGGCCTCGTTGAGCGGGTTCTCGCCCACCGCGCGGCTGGCCTTCATGGTCGTCGGGCCGATGGTGGACCTGAAGCTCGTCGCCCTCCAGACGGGGACCTTCGGGCGCGCCTTCGCGCTGCGGTTCTCGTCGGTGACGTGGGTGGTGGCCGTGGTGAGCAGTGCGGTGGTGGGGTGGTGGCTGCTGTGAGTGGTCGTGGTGAGCAGTGCGGTGGTGGGGTGGTGGCTGCTGTGAGTGGTCGTCGGTACGGGGCTCCGGTGGTGCTGCTTCTCGTGGGGGGCGCCGTGCTGCGGATCTCCCTCTTCAGCGAGCTGTACCTGCGGTACGTCCAGCCCTCGTTGCGGCCCTACCTCGTCGTGTCCGGCGGAGCGCTGGTGTTGCTGGGGGTGGTCATGGTGGTGGTCGTGAGGCTTGGGGGACGGGAGGAGCCGTGCCATCACGGGCACGGGGGGCGTGTCGCCTGGCTTCTCGTTCTTCCCGCCCTCGCTCTCCTGCTCTTTCCGCCGCCCGCCCTCGGCTCCTACAGCGCCGAGCGCGAGGCGGCTCAGCGGGCCGCGCGGGGGGTGGGGACGTTTCCCGAGTTGCCCGACGCTGATCCGGTCGATCTGACCCTCGGGGAGTTCGCGTCCCGGGCGATCTACGACCGCGAGCGGTCGCTGAGCGGTCGTGTTGTTCGTATGACGGGGTTCGTTACCCGTGGGGAGGAGGGCCGGACCTGGTATCTCACGCGGCTCAGCGTCGCCTGTTGTGCCGCCGACGCCACCACCGGCAAGGTGCGGGTGCTGGGGGTGGCGGCACCGGCCGATGACACCTGGGTCACCGTCACCGGGACCTGGCACCCCGAGGGCGCGCTGGGGGATGAGGACGCGTGGCCGCCCGTGCTGGACGCGGTGGGTGTGAAGACGGTGACCGAACCGGCGAACCCGTACGAGAAGCGGTGACGAAGCGCCGTATGTGAGGGGGCTCTGGAGCCCCGGCGCGCGGCGGTTTCGGGTCGCCGGGCAGGGGTAGTCGGGCCTCGTTTCCGGGCGGGTGCGCTCCCGCGGGCCGTTACCTGTCCCCGTTCCGCTTCGGGCGCGTCCGTCCGGACCCACCGGGGAGACGGCAGGTCGATCAGCCGAGGAGGGCGGGAGCGTGCGGCTCGGTGAGGAGCCCGGAGGGTCGGGTGACGACCCCTTCGACGCCATCGCGGACGGCGTGCGGGGCGCCGAGCCCGCGCAGGTGCCGCAGCGGCTGTGCCAGGTCGCCGCGCGGGTGCTGCCGGTCTCCGGCGCGAGCGTGTCGCTGTGCGGGGACCGCATGCCGGTGCCGTTGAGCGCGAGCGACCCCCGGGCGGCGTATCTGATGGAGATCCAGGCCACCCTGGGCGACGGCCCCTGCCTGTACGCCGCCCGCACCGGCGCGCCCGTGCTCGCCCCCGACCTGACGTCCGGACCGGACGCGCACCGCTGGCCGGTCTACGCCCAGCAGGCCACCGAGGCCGGGGTCCGGGCGGTGTACGCCCTGCCGCTCGGCACGGGGAGCCGCTGTCTGGGCACCCTCGACCTGTATCGCGACGTCCCCGGCGAACTCGGCGTCCGTGAACTGCACACCGCGCAGGTCGTGGCCAAGGTCATGACGGTGGCGCTGACGGAGCTGCCGTTGCGGGAGGAGAACGGCGGGCCGTGGCTGGGCGAGCTGGCCGCCGACCACGACGAGGTCTACCAGGCCACCGGCATGATCATGGCCCAGCTGGGGGTGGGCGCGGACGAGGCGCTGGCGCGGCTGCGGGCGCACGCGTTCGCGCGGGGCAGCACGGTGGCGACGGCGGCGCATGACGTGGTGACGAACCGGAGGCGGTTCGACGAGCTGTGAAGGGCCAGGGCGCTCACACCTCCGCCCGGCCCTGCTTGCGCACCGCCGCCAGCCGCTCGGCGCCCAGTTCGGTCACCGCCTGGGTGATCTCGGACCATACGACGTCCAGACCGCCGTTGGTGAGGGCGAGCGCGTCGTCCCCGACCCGTACGGCGGCGACGTCCAGGGTGAGGGTGGCCGCCTCTTCCGCCCCCTCCGGGGTGACCGTGAGGCGCAGGCCCTGTCGGGCGTCCCCGGCGTCCGGCAGGGCGGCGTCGTAGACCTGGACGTGCTCCGTGGCGCCGCTCGCGGTCGTCGCCGTGAACTCCGCGCACGTCTTCGGCAGCTTCGACAGCCAGGTCAGGGTCCGGTCGACGGCGGCGGGGCGTTGCGCGGTGACCTGGTAGCGCAGCTGGGCCCCGGTGTAGCTGTCGTCCAGGCCGACCACGGCGCGCGGCGGGGCGCCGAGGAGTTCATCGGCGTAGAGGCCGTCGAGGAGGCGTTGGCAGTCGGCGGGGGTGCCCGCCGTGGTCTTCGCCTTCAGGTAGCCGTCCCGCCAGGTGGCGGCGCCTTCGGTGGGGACCCAGGGGGCGCCCAGGTCGGCCTCCGTGATCAGGGCGGCGCGGGCCTGCGCCGTGCTCAGGCCCGGTGCGGTGGCCGGGGCCGCGGGCGCGGACGGCCGGGCCGCGGGGGAGGCGGGGGTGGAGGCGGCCACCTCGGGGGCGGTCGCCGTGGGCGGGTCCGCGAGGGCGGAGCAGGCGCCCGTGGCCAGCAGCACGGGCAGCAGCACGGCGGCCAGCGGGGCGCGGACGGCGGCCGGGGGTCGGGTCATCGGGGCTCCACTGGGACTGGGGTGCCGATCAGTTGCCTGATCACACGGCACCACCGTCATCGCTCGGGCACCAGTGCGACGGGCCGTCCGGGTGAGCGGCCGGACGAGGGCCGCGCTGCGTAGGGTCGGTGCCGTAGCCGTGGAGAGGAGCCCCGCGTGACCGGTCAGCCCATCCCTGTGATCATCGACTGTGACACTGGCGTCGACGACGCCCTGGCCCTGCTGTTCGCCGTCCGGCACCCGGACCTCGACCTGCGCGCCGTCACCTGCGTCGCCGGGAACACCGACGTCGACGGCGTCGTCCGCAACACCCTCACCGTGCTGGAGCAGGCCGGGGCGCCCGGCATCCCCGTCGCGCGCGGCGCCGAGCGGCCGTTGATCGAGCCGGTGCGGGCGGCGCGGCATGTGCACGGGGCGGACGGCATGGGCGATTTGGGGCTGCCCGCGCCGACCCGGGTGCCGGTCGACGTGGACGCGGTGACCCTGCTGCGGCGGGAGATCCTCGCCTCGCCGCGGCCGGTGACCCTGATCCCGACCGCGCCGCTCACCAATATCGCGCTGCTGCTGCGGACCCACCCGGAGGTGGTGCGCAACATCGAGCGGATCGTGTTCATGGGGGGCGCGGTGGCGGGCGGGAACGCCACGCCCGTCGCGGAGTTCAACGTGTGGCACGACCCGGAGGCGGCGGCGGTCCTGCTCACCTCGGGGGTGCCGATGACCATGTACGGCCTCGATGTGTTCCGGCAGGTCGTCGTGGACGGCGCGGACGTCCAGCGGCTGCGGGGCAGTGCGGAGCCGAGTCTGCGGCTGGCCGGTGAGCTGCTGGCCCACCGCGATCCGGCCACCTCCGGCGATCCCACCCCCGGCGGCGGACTCGGTGACGCGGGCGCGGTCTGCGCGGTCGTCGATCCGGCGGGGCTGACCACCGAGACGCTGCCCGTGGAGGTGGTCCTGGCGCCGGGGGCCGCCCGTGGGCAGACGGTCGTCGACCGCCGCCCACGGGCCGGTGAGGCCGAGATCCACGAGGGGGTGCGGGAGCAGGCCCTCGTGGATGTGGCGCTCGGGGTGGACGTGGAGCGCTACGTGCGGTTGTGGCTGAAGGCGGTCGAAGGGGTGTAGGTCCACTCTTCGGCCCCAGCCGGAAGGGTCCGGGGCGCCAGCCCCGGCGGACGAGGCCTCAGCCGCGTGCCGCCGCCTTGCGGCGCCGCGTGGCCACCACGATGCCCGCGCCGCCCGCCAGCAGTACCGCCGCGCCGATCGCGATCGGGCCGGTGGTGCTGCTCGCGCCGGTCTCCGCGAGGTCGCCGTCGCCGCCGTTGGTGCTGGGGGCGGGGGCGGCGCTGGACTCGCTGGCGGCGGGGGACGGGGTGTCCTCGCCGTCCTCCGTCGGGACCGGGCTCGGCGTGCCCTCCTCGGCGGGGGTCTCCTCCGCCGGGGTGTCCTCGGTCGGGGTCGGGGTCGGCGTCGGCGTGCCCTCCTCCTCGGCCGGGGTGGACGGCTCGGTCGACGGCTCGGTCGCGCAGTCCTTCGTACCGCCGTTCCACGCGGCGATCAGCTTGTCCTTGATGACCGGCCGGTCCGGACCCTTGGGCAGCTCACCGTGCTCGAAGCCGTCGTTCGCGTCCAGCTCACCGTCGAACTTGACCGCGCCCCGGTACAGGTCGATCTGCGCGAAGCAGCCCGCGTCGGGCACCGCGATGTCGAGGGTGTCGGTCGCGCCGGGCTTGACGGTCACCGTGTCGAAGTCGACGAAGACCTGCTCGCCGGAGGTGGCGAAGGTGGCGCCGTGGGCGAGGTAGGAGGCGAGCGAGGCGGTGCAGGTGGTGGCGTCACCGGCGGCGCGGACGGTGATGTGGACCTTGCCGTCGGTGCCGGGCTTGAGGTTCTGGTCGTCGACCTTGACCGAGTCGTGGAAGGTGGTGCCGTCGAGCGAGAACTGGCAGCGGTCGGTGGCGGTCTCCGTGCCCGCGCCGGTGCCGGGCTTGTAGCTGCCGCCGGACCCCCAGCCGTCGCCGCCGCCGTGCGAGCCGGTGGCCCAGGCGGTGGCGGACGCGGAGGCGGCGCAGAGGGCGAGGGTCGCGGCGCCCGTCCCCAGCAGGCGTCGCACGGTGACACGTCTCGCTATGGACATGCGGATCCCATCTGAAAGTAGTGCAGGACCCGGGCGACGGCAGCGGGGAGCAGCAACGGAAGGGCAGGCACGGCTGCGGTCGCGGCTGCGGCTCGGCTGGTCGGGCCGGGCATGAGTGGTCTGAGAAATGCTGGGCCCATTGGTCACATGGGTCACAGCGGTGACCATCGTCGTCGGGGCGCGGACTACCTGTCAACCTGCGCTAACGGTGGTCGAGTTCACTGTTCCGGCAAGGCTCGGGCACACATCCGCCACATTGGGAGCGATCTCTTCCGCACGGTACCGATGTTCACTTTTCCGGCGATGTGGACAGGGTTTCACCAGTCGCCCCCACGCGTCGCCCCCGTACGAACACCGCAGCGAGAAGGAGAACGATCGCGTGACCGCACGGACCCCCGACCTCTCCCCCAAGAACCCCGACTGGTGGCGCCAGTCCGTCATCTACCAGGTCTACCCCCGCAGCTTCGCCGACGCCGACGGCGACGGGCTCGGCGACCTCAAGGGCATCACCCAGCGCCTCACCCACCTCGCCGCCCTCGGCGTGGACGCCCTGTGGCTGAGCCCCTTCTACCCCTCCGAACTCGCCGACGGCGGCTACGACGTCGCCGACCACCGCGATGTCGACCCCCGCCTCGGCACCCTCGACGACTTCGACGCCCTGGCCGCCGAGGCCCACCGCCTCGGTCTGAAGGTCATCGTCGACCTGGTCCCCAACCACACCTCCCACCAGCACGTCTGGTTCCAGGAGGCGCTGCGCGCCGGGCCCGGGTCCGCCGCCCGCGACCGCTATGTCTTCCGCGAGGGGCGCGGCCCGCACGGGGAACTCCCGCCCACCGACTGGCAGTCCGTCTTCGGCGGCAGTGCCTGGCAGCGCGTCCCCGACGGGCAGTGGTACCTGCATCTGTTCGCCCCCGAACAGCCCGACCTGAACTGGGCGAACGACGAGGTCCGCGCCGACTTTCGCACCACCCTGCGGTTCTGGTCGGACCGGGGCGTCGACGGCTTCCGCGTCGACGTCGCCCACGCCCTCGCCAAGGACCTCGACGAACCGCTGCGCGACCTCGGCGCCCCCGAACTCTCCTCCGAGGCCGCCCTCGCCGACTTCGCTCCCGGCACCCACCCCTTCTACGACCGCGACGAGGTCCACGAGATCTACCGCGACTGGCGGAAGATCCTCGACACCTACGCCCCACCCCGCACCGCCGTCGCCGAGGCCTGGGTCCCCGGCGCCCGCCGCACCCTCTACGCCCGCCCCGACGAACTCGGCCAGGCCTTCAACTTCGAGTACCTCCAGGCGGCTTGGGACGCGGAGGAGCTGCGCGGGCTGATCACCGCCTCCCTCGCCGACGCCCGCGCCGCCGGGGCCTCCGCCACCTGGGTGCTCTCCAACCACGACGTCGTACGCCACGCCTCCCGCCTCCTCCTGCCGCCCGGCACCGACGACAACGCCTGGCTGCTGTCCGGCGGCCACGCACCCGCGCTCGACGAGGCGGCGGGCCTGCGCCGGGCCCGGGCCGCGACGCTGCTGATGCTGGCGCTGCCCGGCTCGTCGTACCTCTACCAGGGCGAGGAACTCGGCCTCCCCGAGGTCGCCGACCTGCCCACCGAGGTGCTCCAGGACCCGATCTGGGAACAGACGGGCCGGGTCCGCAAGGGCCGCGACGGCTGCCGGGTGCCGCTGCCCTGGACGACGAGCGGACCGTCGTACGGCTTCGGGCCGGGGCGTGCGTGGCTGCCGCAGCCGGAGTGGTTCGCGGCGTACGCCGTGCAGGCGCAGGACGGGACGGAGGGCTCGACCCTGGAGCTGTACCGCGCCGCGCTGAAGCTGCGCCGCAAGCTGCTCGACGGCGAGACCCTGACCTGGCTGGACGACACCCCGTCCGGCGTCCTGCACTTCGCCCGCCACGACGGCTGGCGCTGTGTCACCAACCTGTCGGACACGGCCGTACCGCTGCCCGCGGGGGAGGTGCTGCTCAGCAGTCGCCCGCTGGCCGACGGCGGGCTGCTGGGGCCGGACACCACCGCATGGCTGGCCTGAGAGCGCCTCAGGCGACCACCGCCAGCTCCTGTGACGCCCTGCTCAGTGGGCAGGCGCCGGTCTCCGTGCAGGTCAGGGTGGACTCGAGGCGGACGCCGAAACGGCCGGGCAGGCGCAGGGAGGGCTCGATGGCCAGGCACATCCCCGATGCCAGGGGGAGCGGTTCCTCCTCCGTGAGGTAGGGGGGTTCGTCGATGGTGATGCCGATGCCGTGGCCGGTGCGGGGGGTGCGGTAGGTGCCGTAGCCCGCCTCCTCGATGACCGTGCGGGCCGCGCGGTCCACCTCGTGGCAGGGCACGCCGGGGCGCACCGCCGCCGCGGCGGCCCGGTGGGCGGCGCGGACCACCTCGTGGACCGCCCGCTCCTCGGGGGTGGGCTCGCCCACGTGGACGGTGCGGGTGGTGTCGGAGCCGTAGCCGTCCTTCAGGCCGCCGAAGCCGAGGACGACCATGTCGCCGGGCTCGATGACCCGGTCCCCGGCGGTGTGCCGGGGGTCGGCGCCGTTGGGCCCGGAGCCCACCACGGTGACGTCGACGCGGCTGTGCCCGTGCGCCCGCAGCAGCCGGGCCAGCTCGGCGGCCACGTCCGTCTCCCGCCGCCCGGCGAAGCGGGCGTCGAGGATCTCCTCGTAGACGGCGTCGGCGGCGGCTCCCGCGGCGGCCATCCGGGCCACCTCGTGGTCGTCCTTCACCGCGCGCAGCAGCGGCAGCGCCACGGCCAGCGGCCGGTAGGCGGCGAGCGGCAGGGCCTCGCGCAGGCCGGTCAGGTGCAGGGCCCAGGTCACCTCGCACACGCCGTAGTGGCCGCTGGGGCGCAGCAGACCGGCGGCGGCCGCGTACGGGTTCTCGCCGTCGCGCCAGTCGGTGATCCGCACGGCGCCCGCGCCCGGGGACGCCTCCGCGGCGGGGCGCTCGGTCACCGGCACCAGGAGCCGGGGTTCCGCCTCGGGGACGACGACCAGGAGGGTGAGGCGGCCGGAGTCCGGGCGGGGCCGGTGACCGCACAGCCGCACGAGGTCCACGCTCCCGGTCGTCAGCAGCAGCCCGGCGAGCCCGGCGTCGACGGCGTCCCGGGCGGCCCTGGCCATCCGGGCGGCGTAGTCCCGCTCGGTGAAGCAGACCGACGTCCCGTCCTCCACGACCATCAGGGGCCCGCCACGTCCGCCACGTCCGCCACGACCATCAGAACCGCACCGCCCTCACCGTCTCCGCCTTCACCTCACCGGACAGGTCATGGGTACTGCGGGCGGTGGCCGTCTGTGTGCCCCCGGCCGGTACGTCGGATACATGGACGACGACGGTGTCGAGGAACCCGCCGTCGCTGCCGGTGAAGTCGACCTGCACCGCGAAGGACTTCCGGGAGTCGGCGGTGTTGTGGACGGTGATCTCGACGGTGGTCCGGCCGTTGTCCTCCGTGGGCGCGCCGAGCCGGACGTCCTTCTTGACGTCGATGCCCTCCCGGATCTCGTCCAGCCTCCGCCCCGCCTCCGCCGTCGCCGAGGCCCAGACGTCCGCGGCGTTCGACGCGGCCGACTCCACGGCGGACGCGGCCTCGCTGACCGACTCGGCGGGGGTGTCCTCGTCGCCGTCGGCCCCGCAGCCGGTCAGCACCGCGCCCGCGAGCACCGCCGCCGCCACCGTCGTACCCGCCACCACCCTGTGACCGGCCATCTCGCCTCCCGCCGTCCGCTTACTCCAGTGAAGTCCCGCGCGCCGCCCACCGCACGTCGAGCACCACGCGCCCCCGTCCGCCGGTCGTTCACTCGCGCGCGGGACGACCGCCCCGTTCACGCTCGGGAACCGACTGCCTACGCTGTGATGACCGGATGGACGACAACGGGGGACGCATGGGGTACGGCTTCGGGCAGCGGCGGGGCGGGCAGCTCCCCGTGGATCTGACCAGCTTCGTCGGCCGCGGTGAGGAACTCGCCCTGCTCGGCGCCGCGCTGGAGCAGTCGAGGCTGGTGACGCTGGTCGGTCCGGGCGGGGTCGGGAAAAGCCGTACGGCGCTGCGGGCGGCGGGCGCGCTGGCGGAGCGGGGCCGGTTCGCGGACGGGGTGCGGCTGGTCGAGCTGTCCGGGCTGCACGACCCGGAGCTGGTCCCGGCGACGCTGGCGGGGGTGCTGGAGCTGCCGGAGCAGTCGGGGATGACCCCGTTGGACGCGGTGGTGGAGCATCTGCGCGGACGGGGGCTGCTGCTGGTGCTGGACACCTGTGAGCACCTCGTCGACGCGTGCGCCATGCTCTGCGACATCCTGCTGCGCGAGGCCGCCGGGCTGAGCGTCCTCGCGACCAGCCGTCAGCCCCTGGACGTCCCCGGCGAGCACTGTGTGCCGCTCGCCCCGCTGCCCGGCGAGGACGCCGCCGACCTGTTCCTCCAGCGCGCGGCGGCGGTCACCGGCGACGCCGGGGCGACCGGCCCCGACCGGGAGCGGGTGCTCGCCCTCGTCGACCGGCTCGACGGCATCCCGCTGGCGCTGGAGCTGGCGGCGGTACGGCTGCGGGCGGTGCCGCTGGCGGAGCTGGTGGACCGGCTGGAGAGCCGGTTCGAGGTGCTCACCGGCGGCCGTCGCACCGTACTGACCCGGCACCAGACGCTGCGTACGGCGATCGACTGGTCCCACGACCTGTGCACCCCGCGGGAGCGGCTGCTGTGGGCGCGGCTGTCGGTGTTCGCCGGGTCCTTCGGGCTGGCGGCGGCCGAGCGGGTGTGCGCGGACGGCGCGCTGCCCGCCGGGCAGGTGGTGGAGGCGCTGATCGGGCTGGTGGACAAGTCGGTCGTGCGGCGGGTGGGCGAGGACGGCGGCCGGGGGCGCTACCGCATGCTCGACACCCTCCGGGAGTACGGCGCCGGGCACCTGGCGGACACACCGGACGCGGGCGGCCCGGTACGGCTGCGGCACTTCGCCCACTACGCGGAACTCGGCGCCCGGTTCTGGGACGGGCTGCTCAGCGGGGCGCAGGTCGCGCTGCACCGGGCCGTGCGCGAGGACATCGCGGATCTGCGGGCGGCCCTGGAGCACGGCCTCGCGGCGCCGGAGACCGCGCCGGACGCGCTGTGGCTGGCGGCTCGGCTGGGGCCGTACTGGCGGGCGGCGGGCACCATCTCCGAGGGCCGGTACTGGATCGGCAAGGGCCTGGACCGCACCCCGCAGGACTGCCCGCAGCGGGCCTGGGGGCTGTTCATGACCGGCGTGCTCGGGGTGTGGACGGCGGATCTCACGGCCGCGCTGGAGAGCTTCCCGCGGGCGCGCGAGGTGGCGGTGCGGGTCGGGGAGCGGCGCGTGGAGCTGTTCGCGGACGCCTATCTCGGCGCCATGCGGGCCCTCGGCGGGGACGTCGACGGCGGTCTGGCGGCGCTGGAGCGGGCCCGGCTGCGGATCGTCGCCGCCGGGGACGGGCTCGGCATCGGCGTCGTCCACTACGAGGGCGCCCTGCTGCGGGCCGTGCTCGGCGATCCGGCCGGGGCGCTGAAGCTGTGCGAGACCGGGCTCGCCCACCTGGAGGGCACCGGCGAGTGCCAGCTGTACGCCTCCACGCTCACCGTGGAGGGCATGGTCCGCTGGCTCTCCGGCGACCACGGGGAGAGCGCCGAACCGTTCCGGCGGGCCCTGGAGGCGGCCGGTGAGGTCGGGGAGGTGCTGGTGGCGGCGCTGGCCTGCCTCGGCCTCGCCTGGGACGCGGCCCGGCGCGGACGCCAGGTGCGGGCCTGCTGGCTGCTGGGCTACGCCGAACACGCCCGGCGGCTCGCGGGCGACCCGGTGGCCATGCTGCCGAGGCTGCTGGATGAGCAGGAGGCGGTGCAGCGCTCGGTGCGGGCGGCGCTCGGCGACGCGGAGTTCGAGCGGTGGCGGGAGGTGGGGGCGCGGATGTCGGGGCGGCAGGTGCTGGAGGCGGTGCGCGCGGACGCCGACGCCGTCCCCGCCGGGGCACCGGCGCCGCCGCCCGCCGCGCCGCCCGCCCGGTCCCGGACGGTGGCGAGCCTGACCCGGCGGGAGCGGGAGGTCGCGGCGCTGGTGGCGCGCGGTCTGTCCAACCGGGAGATCGCCGGGCGCCTCGTCATCTCCAAGCGCACGGTGGACGCCCACGTCGAGCACATCCTGGCCAAGCTGGGGATCGCCTCGCGGACGGAGATACCGGCGGTGGCGGGACCGTAGTGCCTGGGCGTCCGGCAGTACCTACGTCCGGCAGTACCTGGGCGTCCGGCAGCATCTGGGTGTCCGACGGCATCTGGGTGTCCGGCAGCATCTGGGTGTCCGACAGGTACCTAGGTGTCCGACGCTCGCCGGAAGTAGGTGTACGGATCTTCCGCGGCCCGTGCTGTGCCGACCCGCGCGGCGGGGCAGGCTGGTGGTGCCGTCGGCGGGAGGGGCCCGCCGGGTGCCCGCAGCTGTCGTATCCCCCACGGCTGTCATGGCGGGGCGCCCACCACCGCGCCCCCCGCCGACGGCACTCCACCGTGACGCAGGTCACGCAGCAAATTCGGAACCGGACATTCCGGACCGGCCTGCGGTTCCCGTACCCGCCGCGTTCGCCGGATGACCTTGCGCCGCTCGGTCGGAGCGCCTTCACGCCCATGAAATCAATGGGAATTTTGCCGATGTGCCCAGTGAATATAAGGTGCGATGAGCTGCTGGCCTGCATCCGGTCGACCCAAATCCATGGAAATCGCAGCACTTACTGTCCCGTGTCATGACACACACGGCGATACGGCCGCCCCGGGCCGATGACAAGACGCAGGACGTGCGCGGCAAGGGCCTCGGTGGCAACTCCGTCGGCCTGCTCGGCAGCGCGGTCATCGGTGTGTCCACCGTCGCCCCGGTGTACTGCCTCACCTCCACGCTCGGCTCCACCGCGGGCGAGGTCGGCCTGCAGATGCCCGCCATCTTCCTCGCGGGCTTCCTGCCGATGCTGCTGGTCGCCTTCGCCTACCGGGAGCTGAACCGGGCCGTGCCGGACTGTGGCACCTCCTTCACCTGGACGGTCAAGGCGTTCGGCCCGCACGTCGGCTGGATGTGCGGCTGGGGCCTGGTGATCGCCACGGTGATCGTGCTGTCGAACCTGGCGGGCGTGGCGACGTCGTACTTCTGGCTGCTGGCGGGCGAGGTCACGGGCAGCGAGTCGGTCGCGGCCCTGGACGGCAACAAGGCCGTGCACATCGGCACCTGTCTGCTCCTCATCGCGGTGGCGACGGCGATCAGCTACCGCGGCATGACGACGACGAAGGGCGTCCAGTACGCGCTCGTCGGCCTCCAGCTCCTGGTGCTGGCGCTGTTCGTCGCGATGGCGCTGAACAAGGCGAGCGGCCCGGACGCCGTGCTCCCCGGCGGCGTGGACTTCTCCTGGTCCTGGCTGAACCCGTTCGAGGTGGGGTCGTTCGCCGCCTTCAGCGCGGGCCTCTCCCTGTCGATCTTCATGTACTGGGGCTGGGACGCCTGTCTCACCACCAACGAGGAGACCGTCGGCAGCGACCGCACGCCGGGCCGCGCCGCGCTCATCGCCATGGTCGTCCTGGTCGGCTCCTACCTGCTGACCGGTGTGGCCGCGCAGCTGGCCGTCGGCAGCGGCGGCGCGGGCCTGGGCCTCGCCAACCCGGAGACCTCGGACAACGTCTTCGCGGCCCTGGCGGGCCCCGTCATGGGCGAGACCCTCGGCATCCTCCTCTTCGTCGCCGTCCTCGCCTCGGCCACGGCCAGCCTCCAGACCACCTTCATCCCGGTGGCGCGCACGGTCCTCGCGATGTCGACGTACGAGGCGCTGCCCGCGTCGTACGCCCGCGTCCACGAGCGCTTCAGGACCCCGGGCCGCGCCACGGTGGCGGCGGGCGTCGCGACGGGCGTCTTCTACACGGTCATGACCCTGGTCAGCGAACACGTCCTGATCGACACGATCTACGCCCTAGGCCTGATGATCTGCTTCTACTACGCGCTGACCGCCTTCGCCTGCGCCTGGTACTTCCGCGCCGAACTGACCCGCTCCCCGCGCGACACCCTCTTCAAGGGCGTCTTCCCGGTCCTCGGCGGCATCCTCCTCACGGCGGTCTTCGCCAAGACCCTCTACGACATGTGGGACCCGGCCTACGGCAGCGGCTCCGCCGTCCTCGGCGTCGGCTCGGTCTTCGTCATCGGCGTCGGCCTGCTCCTGCTGGGCCTGGTCATCATGGCGGTCATGCGCCGCCGCAGCCCGGCGTTCTTCCGCGGCGAGGTACTGACGACGGGGACTCCGGCGCTGGTGGTCAACGACTAGTCACGCCAGGACGAAGGGCAGCCTCCCCGCCAGGCCGTCACCCAGCGCGCCCCGCTCCCGCCCGCTCGGCGCCCGCCGCCCGGTCCCGACCAGCAGGGCGTTCCGGTCGGAGAAGAGATCCGCATCCGCGTCCACATCCGCGTCCACATCCGCACCCGCGTCCGCACCCGCACCCGCATCCGCGTCCACATCCGCACCCGCGTCCCGTTCCACGTCGGCACGGTAGTGCACGACGCGGAACCGAGGACCCGTATCGGCCCCGTCGGCTCGGCTCACCCCACCAGCGCCGCCGCCAGCCCGCGCGCCTCCCGCAGCCACTCCTCGCGCGTCTCCGCCGCCGAGTCCGTCACCGTGCGAAAGACCTTCCGCCGTACGTCCGTCACCCCGACGTACGGCAGCACGCAGGCCGCCCAGACGCGCTGCAACGGGTCGCCGAACTCCCGCTCCTCCCGGTCGGCCGGGGTGTCGGAGGTGTTCAGGACCAGCGCCCGGCCCGCCTTGAGCAGGCCCGCGGGCTCGCCGTCCGCCGTGCCCAGCTTGTAGGCGACGCCGGGGACGAGGACCCGCTGCACCCAGCCGGTGAGGACGGCGGGCGGCATGCCCCACCAGTTGGGGTGCACGAGGACCAGCGCGTCGAACCCGGCGACCTCCGCCCGGTGCCGGGCCACCAGCGGGTCGGCGGCCCCCGCCGTGGCCCCGACCGTGTCCGTCTCCGCCGCCGACAGCAGCGGCGGGAACCCCTCCGCGTACAGGTCGTGGGCGACCACCTCGCAGCCGAGGCCGCGCAGTTCGTCGGTCACCGCCGCGAACAGCGCGTGGTTGAAACTGTCCGGGCGCGGGTGGGCGACGTACACACCCACCCGTCCGCGTGTGCTGTCCACCGGTCGGACCTCCTGTCAGGGGCGTTCAGCGGCTGACCATGTCGAGTTCGTAGCCCGCGCGTTGCAGTTCGATCGCCGTCTCCTGGATGTCCTCGTGGCGGAACTCCCGCCAGAGGGAGAGTAGTTCGGCGACCGGGGCGAGCAGGCTCACGTTCTCGAAGCGGGCGGGGGTGCCCCACAGCGGTTCGATCGCGGTCAGCCCGTGCGGGGTGTCGCCGAGCACCTCGAAATCGTACGGGTGCCAGTTCAGGGTGTGTTCCTCGAGGCTCGCGTCGAGGACGACCAGGCCGTTCGCGTAGGGCTCGCCCGGCATCTCCAGGCCGGTGCGCAGATCGCGGTCGTCCCAGGCGACGAGGAGGCGCGTCGCCATCAGCACCGACGGGAACAGCCCGAGGCCGGTCAGCGCGGTCGCCGCGTCCGCGCCACGGTAGAAGGGGCGGCAGGTGATGAAGCCGATGTACGGCTGGTCCATGTCCTCGGCCAGGATGTGGACCTGGGGGCGGAGGCAGGCGCCGTGCTCGCGCATCAGTTCCTCGGCCGTCTCGTGGATGGCGCCGGACAGGGCCTCGACAAGATCCGTCATGCCGTCACGCTAGGGGGCGGACCGTATCGTTCGGGTGAGAACCGGGGAGTTGGGGGCTGTGGATGCGGGAGACGCGTGAGCGGTGGGTCGTGGCCGTCCGGTCCCGTGCCGGGGGTTCGGCCGGGCCGTACGGGCTGCTCGGGGACGACGCCCTGAGCGAGGCGGAGGAGCTGTTCCGCCACACGGCGCGTACGGCGGACGTCGTCGAGACCTGCCATCTCGTCGGGCAACTGCACTGGCAGCGGGGCATCGCCCTCGCCGACGAGCGCGCGGTGCCGGAGATGCGGACGGCGGCGGCCCTGCTCACCCTGGTCGCCCTGTGCGCGCCCGCCCTCCCCGTGCCGGAGCCGGTGCGCCGGTCGTGCGGGGCGGCGTCCGGCGGCCCGTACGCGCCGGGGCGCACGCCGACCTGGGAGGACCTGCTGCAAGTGCTGGCGCTCAGACTGGACGACGGCGCCGACGCGCACACCGCCCGGCTCACGATCGCCGCCGCGCGCCACGCCGTGACCGACCTCGCGTCACCGGGGCGCCTGCGCGTCCTCGGCATGGCCTGGCAGCGGCTCTACGAGCACACCGGGGAACCCGCCGCCATCGAGGAGGCCGTCACCACCGCCCGCCGCGCGGTACGGCACTCGCCCCCCGCCAGCCAGGACCGGACGATGTCCCTGCACAACCTCGCCGAGGCGCTGCGCGTCCGCTTCACCGGCACCGGCGACCTCGACGCCCTGCGGGAGGCCGTCGGCGCCGGGCGGGCGGCGGTCCTCGAGCAGACGGACACCGACGACAAGCGGTACATCGCCCTGGGCGGCCTGGCCGACTCCCTGCGCATGCTCCACGAACGCACCGACGACCCCGGCCTGCTGGACGAGGCCCTGCGGCTGAGCACCGCCGCGCTGAAGGCCGTACCGCCCGGCACGCAGGCCCCCGCGGCGGTCCTGGTCAACGCCACCGTGCTGCTCCGGCAGCGCTTCGAGCGCACCGGCGACCCCGGCGACCTGGAGGAGGCGATCGCCCTGATGCGCCGCGCGGTCGATGCCGCGCCCGCCGGTACGCCCACCCAGCTCGCCGCCCTCCACAACCTCGGCGGCATGCTCCTGACGATCGCCGCCCGCACCGGCGATCTGACCGCCCTGGACGAGGCCGTCGACACCGCCGACACCGTCGTACGGGCCACCCCGGCCGACCACCCCGACGGGCCGCGCTACCGCTCCACCCTCGTGGACATGCTCAAGGAACGCCACCAGCGGACCGGGGACCCGGACGCGCTGCACCGCGCGGTGACCCTCGCCACCCAGGCGCTGGCGGCGACGCCCGAGGGCCACCCCGACCGCTGGATGCACCTGGCCAACCTCGCCGTCGTCCTGAAGACCAGGGCCCGGCACACCGACGACCTCGACGACGTGCGGCGCGCCCTCGGCCTGGAGCGCGAGATGGCCCGCCTCGCCGACGGCGCTGGCCGCCACCGGGCCGCCGCGCTGACCAACCTCGGCAACACCCTGCGGTTCTGCTACGACCTCACCCGCGACGCCGACGCGCTGGCCGAGGCGATCGCGGTGGGCCGGGCCGCCGTCGCCGGGACCGGCGAGGACCACCTCGCGCGGGCACAGTGCGAGGTCAACCTCGCGCTGTCGCTGCGCACGGCCGGGGCCCACGAGGAGGCGACCGGCCTGCTGCGGGCCGCGGCGTCCCGGCCCACCGCCCGCACCGGGATCCGGATCTCCGCCGCCCGCGACTGGGCCGAGCTGGCCATGGCGGCCGGACGGCCCGCCGAGGCGGCGGACGCCCTGGCGCTCGGCGTCCGGCTGCTGCCCCGGCTGGCGGCCCGGAGTCTCGTACGGGCGGACGCGGCCCGCTGGATGGCGGAGTACTCCCGGCTGGCGAGCGACGCGGCGGCCTGCGCACTGGCCGCCGGACGCCCCGAACAGGCCGTCGAGGTACTGGAGATGGGGCGCGGCGTGCTGCTGGCGCAGGCCCTGGAGTCCCGTACCGACCTCACCGAACTGCGCGACCGCGCCCCGGACCTCGCGGACCGCTTCGCGCACCTGTGTGCCCGGCTGGACGACTCCACCGCCGGGCAGGAGACCGACGAGGACGACCCCGACCTGCGCCGCGGGCTCGCCCAGGAACTCGACGCCCTGCTCGACCGCGTCCGCGCCCTGCCCGGACTGGCGGGGTTCCTGCTGCCGCCCCGCGCCGCGCGGCTCGCCGCCGAGGCGCACGCCGGGCCGATCGTCATGGTCAACGTCAGCCGGTACCGCAGCGACGCGCTGGTCCTGACCACGGCCGGGGTCGAGGTGTGCGAGCTGCCGGGCCTGGACCCCGGCACCGTCCACGACCGCCTCACGGACCTGCGCGTCCTCCTCGACGGCGGCACCGGCGACGCCGCCCTGGCGGGGGACCTGCTGCCGTGGCTGTGGGACGCGGTGGCGGCACCCGTCCTGGACCGGCTCGGCCTCACCGGCCCCCTCCCGAAGAACCCCGCCGACGCGCCCCGCCTGTGGTGGATCCCCTGTGGCCCCCTGACCCACTTCCCGCTGCACGCCGCGGGCCGCCACCTTCGGACACCGCGCGCCACGGTCATGGACCGCGTCGCCTCCTCGTACACCCCCACCGTGCGCGCCCTGTCCCACGCCCGTGCCCGGCAGACCGCCGCCACCGGGCGAACCGGTCGCCCCCCGATGCTCGCCGTCGCCATGCCACGGACCCCCGGACAGGCCGACCTGCCGGGCGCCGAGGCCGAGTTGCAGCGCCTGGCCCGCTTCCTCCCGGACGCCGAGCGCCTCGTCGGTGCGGAGGCCACCTGCCGGGCCGTCCTCACCCGCCTTTCCGCCTACCCCTGGGCGCACTTCGCCTGCCACGCGGGCGCGGACCCCGAGGACCCCTACCGCAGCCGACTGCTGGTCCACGACCACGCCACCGACCCGCTCAGCGTGCTGGCGATCTCCCGGCTGCGCCTGGAGACCTCCGAGTTCGCCTACCTCTCCGCGTGCAGCACCGCCGTCACCCGCGGCGACCTCGCCGACGAGGCCCTGCACGTCGCCACCGCCTTCCAACTCGCCGGATTCCCGCAGGTCGTCGGCACCCTCTGGCAGGTCAACGACTCCGTCGCCGTGGACATCGCCGAGCGCGTCTACGCCCACCTCACCGCCTTCGGCCACGACGCCACCCGCACCGGCGCCAGCGTGCACGCCGCGCTCCGGATGGTCCGCGACCGGTATCCGGCGCACCCGACGGTGTGGGCCGCGCATCTGCACATGGGGGCGTGAGCCGGGCGATGGGGTCCTCTAGGTTGGGGCGCATGCGAGCTGCGGAGCCGTCGGGGAGGGCGCGCGGGTTACCGGCCGAGCTGACGCCCTTCGTCGGACGGCGCGGCGAACTGGCCGATGTGCGCGGGCTGCTGTCCGCGTCCCGTCTGGTGACGCTGACCGGCGTCGGGGGCGTGGGCAAGACGCGGCTGGCCCACCAGGTGGCCGCCACCCTCACCCGTGCCTTCCGGGACGGGATCCACGTCGTCGAACTCGCCGGGCTGCGCGACCCCGGACTGCTGGTGGAGACCGTGGCCGCCGCGCTGGGCCTGCGCGACCAGAGCGCCCCCCTCACTCTCGACGTGCTCGCCGAACACCTCGGCGGCCGACGCGTCCTGCTGGTCGTCGACAACTGCGAGCACCTCGCCACCGAGTGCGCGACCGCGCTGGACGCCCTGCTGCGCGCCGCGCCCGGCCTGCGCGCGCTGGCCACCAGCCGACACGTCCTCGGCATCACGGGCGAACAGACCTACGAGGTGGCCCCGTTCCCGGTGCCGTCCCCCGACCACGCCCCGACGGCCGCCGAACTCAGCGGCTGCCACTCCGCGATCCTCTTCGAGCAGCGGGCGGCGGCCGTGCTGCCCGGCTTCCGTATCGACGGGGACAACGCCGCCGCCGTCGGCCGCCTGCTGCACCGCCTCGACGGGCTGCCCCTCGCCCTGGAACTGGCGGCGGCCCGGATGCGCACCCTCACCCCGGGGGAACTCCTCGACCGCCTCGACGACCGTTTCGCCGTCCTCACCGGCGGCAGCCGCGCGGCGCCGCCCCGGCAGCGGACCCTGCGCGAGCTGATGGACTGGAGCTACGACCTCTGCTCCCCCCAGGAGCGCACCCTCTGGGCGCGCGCCTCCGTCTTCGCCGGTGGCTTCGATCTGGAGGCGGCGGAGGCGGTGTGCTCCGGGGCCGATCTGGCGCGGTCCGCGGTGGCCGACCTCGTGCACGCCCTGGTGGAGAAGTCGGTGCTCACGCGGAGCCCGGCCGGGGAGGAGGACGGTCGGGCGCGGTACCGGATGCTGGAGACGGTGCGGGAGTACGGGCAGGGGCGGTTGGTGGGGGCCGGGTCCCGCGCCGGGGGCCCCGAGGGCAGGGCGGAGCCGGGAGCCCGCCCTGACGCCCTCGCCGTCCACCGCCGCCGTCACCGTGACCACTGTCTGGACCTCGTCCGCCGCGCCCAGCGGGAGTGGTTCGGCCCCGGGCAGATCCCCTGGCTGACCCGGCTGCGGCGGGACCACGCCAACCTCCGCGCGGCGCTGGACTTCTGTCTCAGCACCCCCGGTGAGCAGGGCGCGGGGCGGGAGCTGGCGTCGCTGCCCCACCACTACTGGATCAGCCACGGCGCGCTCAGCGAGGGCCGCCACTGGCTGGCGCGGCTGCTGGACACCGGCGAGGACGAGCCCACCCGCCTCGCAGCCCTGGGCACCTACGCCTACCTCGGCGTGCTGCAGGGCGCGGGCGCGGCGGCGGTCGAGGAGTACGAGGCGCTGGCGGAGCGTCTCCAGGACGCCTCCGCGCTGGCGTGGGCCCGGCACCACCGCGCCCTGCTGGCGTTCTTCGGCGGCGAACCGGAGCGGGGCACCGCACTGCTGGCGGAGGCCGTGGCCCGGCACCGGGCGGCCGGTGATCTCACCGGCGTGGCCGAGTGCACGTTCAAGCGGGCCATCGTGGAGACGCTGCTCGGCCACACCGACCTCGCCCTCGCCCTGTGCCGCGAGAGCCAGGAGATCACCGCGGCGCACGGCGAGTCCTGGACCCGCGCGGACGCCCTCTTCGCGGAGTCACTGGTCCGCCGTCAGACGGGCGACCGGTGCCGCGCCGACGCCCTCGCGCGGGACGCCGTACGGCTGTTGCGCCCGCTCGGTGACCGCTGGGGCATCGCCCTGTGCGTGGAGGTGCTGGCGTGGAGCGCGGCGGACGGCGCGGATCCGGAGCGCGCCGCGTGTCTCCTCGGTGTCCTGCGCACGCTGTGGGAGTCGGTCGGCGGGACCTTCTTCGTGGCGCCCTTCATGCGGGTGTCGCACGACCGGTGCGAGCGGGACACCCGCGCGGCCCTGTCCCCACGGGACTTCGACCGCGCCCTGCGCCGGGGCGCGGCCCTCTCCCTCGCCGACGCCCTCACCTACGTACTCGAGGAACCCGCGCCCACCACCCCGCCCCCGGAGCCGTACGCGCGCACGTCCCTCACCCGTCGGGAGCGGGAGGTCGCGGACCTGGTGGCGGCGGGCCTGGCCAACGCCGAGATAGCCGCCACGCTGGTGATAGCCCGCCGCACGGCGGAGACGCATGTGGGCCGCGTCCTCACCAAGCTGGGCCTGACGTCCCGTTCCCAGCTGGCGGCCTGGGTCCATGACAACCGTGACGCGCCAGGGAAGCCGGTAGGGGTCCCGGAAACCCTTTAGGCGCCCCGGAGTTCGCGTCGTACCTCCGCGTACCGCGCGCCCTCCACCATGATCAGCCCGGCCAGCACCACCGCCACGCCGCCCAGCCCCGCGAGCGGCGGGAGGGCGGCCAGGGCGGGGATGAGGGCGAGCAGCAGCAGGGCCGCCACCAGCCGGGGAACGCTCAGCCCGATCCCGGTCAGCCCCTTGAACAGCAGCAGCCCGGCCAGGTACAGCGCGGCCCCGCCGCACAGCGCCGTGGCGTAGAACCCGCCGAGCCCCTTGCCTTCCTCGGCGTGTTCGAGGACGCCCTCGATGCCGAGTGCCGTCAGCACGATCCCGGCGACGATCACGTAGTGGACGTACGAGTACGCCACCAGGGCCAGCCGGGCGCGCGGTCGGCCGCGTACGCGGGAGAGCCGGTGTTCGGCCTCCAGGGCGAGGATGTCGAAGTACAGCCACCACAGGCCGATCGCGATGGCGATGCCGAGGGCGGCGCCGATGATGAGCTGGGTGCTGACGGGGTGCTGGGCGGCACCGACGCCGATCGCGGCGATGGACTCCCCGATGGCCAGGATCATGAACAGCCCGTACCGCTCCGACCAGTGACTGGCGCTGTGCACCCGCCAGTTGCCGCGCCGCGAGGTGAGGTAGACGATGCCCCAGTCCACGGCCAGCGCGCACGCGAACAGCAGCGTCTGCACCCGGCCGCCCACCAGCGCCCCGGTGACCAGCAGCGCCGCGCTGAGCAGCAGCGGCGGCCAGGCGACGGCGACCTGGTGGCGCAGCCCGCTGTCCTGGACGGCGGTCGCGGCGGCGCTGTAGACGACCAGGTGGATACAGCGGACGACCAGATAGGCGCCGACCAGCACCACGGGTCCGTAGAGCCCGCCGTCCATGTCGTGCCAGGCCTCGGGGACGGTGAGCGCGACGACGAACATGGCCGCCATCGCCGTACCCATCCCGGCCCGCAACAGCCCTTCGTCCGCGCGCGCCTGGTTGCCGAGCCAGGTGTAGGCGGACCAGGTCCACCAGAGCAGGGCGAGCAGCAGCATGCCCTGCACGACACCGTGCGCGGAGTGCTCGTGCGCCATGTACCCGGTGATCCGGGTGACCGCGAAGACGTAGACGAGATCGAAGAACAGCTCGAACGTCGTGACCCGGTGCCCCTCCAGGGTGGGCACGGTGCGCGCCCACCCGCCGCGTTTACGCACCAGGGCATCGGACTCTGCCGGTTCAGCCATCGCGGGGACCTTTCGCCGGTGAGCGGGGTTACGTATTTTCACCGACGCCCGCACGGGGCGCATTCTGCCACCGTCGTCCCCGTGGTGACCTTGGTCAGGGGGAGTGATCGGCGAATGAACGGACGGCGGCGGGTTCCTGCGGTCGTGGCACTGCTGGCGACGGCGGCCCTGCTGTCGGGCTGCGGTGGCTCCGACGACTCCGGGGAGGGCTCCGGTGAGTCGTCGCCGCAGACCTCGACCGGCACGTCGGGGGGCGGCCCCCTGGACGCGGCCGCCCTGGAGAACGCGGCGATCGCGGAGGCCGACCTCCCCGGCTACACCTTCACCGTCTTCCAGCAGGGCGACGCGCTGGGCAGCAAGGGCGCACCGGCCGACCCCGCCGTCTGCCAGCCCATCGAGGACATCCGCCTGCGCTCCCCCGAGCCGGAACCGGCGGCGGCCTCGGCCCGCTCGGTCCACCCGGAGACGGACCCCGGCGAGACGTCGATCGAGCTGTACGCCTACGCGAGCGCGGCCGACGCGGAGGAACTCCTCACCGGACTGCGCACGGCGACGAAGGACTGCCCCGCCGGGTACGAGGACGACACGGGCCTGAACCCGACGGTCACCGCCCTCGCGGACCCCGACCCGGGGCCCGGTGACGAGGCGCTCGCCTACCAGCGAGAGCTGTCCGGCACGATCCACTGGTACCAGGTCGTACGCAGCGGCCCGCACGTGGCCGTCTTCGGCTGGAAGTCCCTGAGCGCCCACAAGAACGCGGGCGCCGCTCCGCAGGACGTGATCAACGCCCAGCTGAAGAAGCTGACGGAGGCGTCGGGGGCTGGCTGATTCCGGTCAGGTCCGCCAGTTCGGCCGCGAAGAGCAGGGCCGGGTCGAAGCCCATGCCCGTGTAGTGCCCGGCCAGTTCGAGGGACAGCGTGCCGTGGAGGCGGGTCCAGAAGGTCAGGGCGCGGTGCAGGGCGGCGGGCGGGGCGGGGTGGTCGGCGGCCCACTGGCGGTGGGTCGCCAGGTGGGCCTCCAGGTGTTTCTCGAGGGGGGACGCGGGGGCGGGTGACGGCAGTTCGGCGCAGGCGTCGAGCAGGGTCGTCATGATCTCGGCGGCGATGGTGGTGACGTCGTCGGGGGCGTGGTAGCCGGGGACCGGTGTGCCGTAGACCAGGAAGTACCGCTGGGGGTCCGCAAGGGCCCAGTCGCGCATCGCGTGGGCGAGGGCGGTGAGGTCGGGGCCGGTGCGCGCGGCGGCGCCGAAGGTGTCGGCGAGGCTGCGGTAGGCGTCCCTGATGAGCGCGGTGATCAGCTCGTCGCGGCTGGCGAAGTACCGGTAGAGCGCGGGTCCGCTCATGCCCATCTGCTTGGCGATCGCGTTGAGCGAGAGCGCGGAGGCGCCCGCCGCGGCGATCTGTTCCCACGCGCGCTCCTTGATCTCCGCGCGCACCTGCGCGCGATAGCGCTCGCGCGGGGTCCTGGTGCCCTGGTCCGGCCGCACTGGTCGCCTCCTCCCTCTCGTCTTGTTAGAGGCTATCACGAGAGTGATTGACACTCGCCGTGCCGTCGAGTTATAACTTGTAACGAAAGCGAAGGCGACTAATCGGCTGGAGGCCGTCATGAACGCGCTCGTGGAAGTCGTCCTGCCGGGGGAAGTCGAGCCCGAAGGGCTCCAGGTCCGCCATGGCGGCGCCGTCCCCTCGCCCGGCCCCGGGCAGGTCGTGATCCGGATGGAGGCGACGGGAGTCTCCTTCGCCGAACAGCAGATGCGCCGCGGGCGGTACTACGACCAGCCGCCGTACCCCTTCGTCCCCGGCTACGACCTCGTCGGCACGGTGCTCACGCCCGGGGACCTGGCCGGTACCCGCGTCGCCGCCCTGACGAAGGTCGGCGGCTGGGCCAGCCATGTCGTCGTCGACGCGGCGGACGTGGTGCCGGTACCCGACGGGATCGACGCGGCGGAGGCCGAGACCCTCGTCGTCAACGGCGTCACCGCCTGGCAGATGCTGCACCGCAAGGCCCGCGTCCGCGCCGGGCAGACCGTCCTGGTGCACGGCGCCAACGGCGGCGTCGGCTCGGTCCTCGTCCAGCTCGCCCGTGCCGCGGGCATCGAGGTGATCGGCACCGCCTCCGCCCGGCACCACGAGCACCTGCGCGCCCTGGGCGTCGTCCCCGTCGACTACCGCACCGAGGACATCCCCGCCCGCGTCCGCGAACTGGCCCCCGAGGGAGTGGCGGCCGTCTTCGACCACGTCGGCGGACCCGGCATCGTGGACTCCTGGCGCCTGCTCGCCCCCGGCGGCACCCTCGTCTCCTACGGCACCGCGTCCACCCGGGACGACACCGGCTCCAAGCAGTGGCCGGTGCTGAAGCTGCTCGGCCGGGTGTGGCTCTGGAACGCCCTGCCCAACCGCCGCCGCGCCTACTTCTACAACGTCTGGGCCGGGCGCGCCCTGTCCAGGTCCCGCTTCCGCGACCGGCTGCGCGCCGACCTCACCCAGGTCTTCACCGCCCTGCAGCGCGGCGATGTCACCGCCCGCATAGCCGGTCGGTTCCCGCTCGACCACGCGGCGGAGGCGCTGCGGCTGGCGGAGTCGGGGACCGTCGCCGGGAAGGTCGTGCTCCATCCCTAGCACCGCACAGGGACGGCGCGCCCGGCAGGGCGTGCGCCGTCCCCCGGCCTTCAGTGCCTGCTCACGGCACTGCCGATGTCACTTACGGCACTTGCTGACGTCGATCCGCACGATCTGCGGGTCGTGGTCGCTCGCCTGGTCGGCGAACTCGGAGTTGATGTGGACGATGTCGTAGTCGAAGTGCGTGATCGCGGGGCTGGTCAGCGTGTGGTCCAGCGTCTGCGAGTTGCCGTCGAAGACGTAGGTGTACCGCTCGGCGGCGGGCAGGGTGCTGACGAGCGGGTTGAGGACCCCGCCGTCGGTGAGCGTGGAGACCGTCTGCGAGAACTCGAAGTCGTTGAGGTCACCGAGGACGACGGCCTTGGCGTTCTTGTCCGCCGCGAGCAGCGACTTGACGAACGTGTTCACCTCGGCGGCCTGCTGGTGGCGCTTGGTCTCGCTGCTGCGGTTGGGTTCCTGGTAGCGGCCGTGCAGCGGCTGGTCGCCGCCCTTGGAGCCGAAGTGGTTGGCGATCACGAAGACGCTCTCGCCCCGGAACACGAACTCACCCACCAGCGGCTTGCGGCTGCTGTCCCAGGCGTCGCTGGTCGGGTTGATCCGGCCGGGAGAGTGCGTCAGCCGGGCGCCCTTCTTCGTCTTCACCACGCTGGTGGCCGTGGTGGCGTCGCCGCCCGGCCGGTCGGCGAAGGAGACCCGCTCGGGGTTGTAGAGGAAGGCCAGCCGGATGTTGCCGCCGGGCTCGCCGCCGTCCTGGTTGTTCTCGGGGGAGACATAGCGCCAGGAGTAGCTGGGGCCGCCTGCCGCGCGGACGGCGTCGGTGAACCGCTTCAGCGTGGCCTCGGCGGTGACGGTCCCGTCGTTCACGGCGCCGTTGTCGTCCTGGATCTCCTCCAGGGCGACGATGTCGGGCGAGCGGAGGCTCACGGCGACACCCTCGGCGAGCCGGTCGAACTTCTCCTGGCTGTCCAGCGCGTCCAGGTTCTCCACGTTGTACGTGGCGACCGCCAGCTCCTTCCTGGACTGGCGCCGGGTCACCTCACGCTGGAGCCCGTTGTCCACGACGGTGCCCAGGCGGGTGGCCTGGAGGTTGTAGCCGCCGTAGGTGGCGTAGTCGAGCGGGCCGCTGGTGGTGCCGGTCAGCTCGTCGCCGACGTTCACCACCGGGAAGTCGGCCGTGGTGTCGAGCGACATCACCTTGATGCGGCCGGTGTTGGGCTGGTCGTAGCCGGAGTAGAGCGTTCCACCGCGGGCGCTCGGGCTCTCGTCCGGCTTGACCGTCACCCACAGCTCGTCGTACTCGGTGGTGCCGCCGACCACGCGGACGTCGGCGATCTCGGTGCGCATGCCCTCGAGGGACTCGTAGAAGTCGAGGGCGTAGACGGCCGGTTCGAGCGGGAGCGCCTCGATGCTGCCGCCGCCCGCGGTGGGCACATAGCCGTCCGGGACGCTGTCCTCGTCCAGTGCCACAGCGCCGGGGACCGGGTTGCCGCTGGAGAGCACGGTCGCGGTGGGGCCGGTGATCTGGGTGAGCGACTGGGTGGTGCTGCTCGGGTAGTACTCGGTGACCTTGCCGCTCACCAGCACCGAGTCACCGACGGACACGGTGGGCGTGGCCGACCCGGTGTAGACGAAGACGCCCTCACTGGTGCGCGGGTCGGCGTCGGCCTGCGGGTCCTGGATCCAGTAGCCGCGCGAGCCGGAGGTGCGGACGCCGGTGACGACGCCGGGCACCCGGGTGACGGTCTGCCCGGCGAGCGGGGAGACCCGGGTGGTGCCCTGGATGTCGTGCACGCGCACGGTGCCGGGCTCGGTGGAGCCACCGCCGTCACCGCCGCCGTCGCCCGAACCGGGCCCCTGACCGGCCGAGTTGACCGGCGACGGGGTACCGGCGGCGAGGTCCGCGGCGTTGTCGTCGGTGTCGGCCAGCGAGGCGGCACGGGCGACGGACGCGGTGTTGGAGGCGCCGGTGGCGGGACCGCTGCCCTCCCGGACGACCGCGCTGCCGAAGCCCACCAGATCGACGATCCGGCTCTCGGCGGCGCAGTCCGCGGCGGTCTTGCAGGTCAGCGCGGTGGTGCCGGAGACCAGGGCGACGGTGCCGTTGGTGGCGCTCATCGCGATGGAGCCGGTGGCGTCGGGCGTGGGCAGCGCGGTCGTCCCGCCGGTGCCCGCCGCCTCGGCGACCAGATAGCGCCCACCGGCCGCGACGGATCCGCTGAGCGCGGTCACCTGCCACTGCGAGGACGCCGACGGCGATCCGGGCAGGTACTGCACGCTGTATCCGGACAGGTCGTAGGCCCCGGACCCGGCATTGCCCAGCTCGACGAAGTCCCGGACGAGCGTGGCACCCGAGTTGCCGCCCCCGCCGTACACCTCGGAGATCACGACCGTGGTGGACGGCGCCGCGAAGGCGGCGGGCAACGCGGTGAGCGCGAACGCCCCCGCCACGGCGACGGATATCACCGGATAGACGGCACGGCGCACGCGCCGTCTGTTACCTACGGATCTGGACACGCTGGCGGTCTCCTCGTACTTCAGGTGCGTCACAGGACGTGGGTGAGTCGGCTCAAGTTACGCGCGTAGAGGGGGAGTCGCCAAGAGGGGTGAGGTTAATTCCGGGGAACGAAAAGGACGATCGGGCGGGTTTCAGCGCGCCGGGGCGCACTCCGCCGTCCTCCCCGGCCCGGGACCGTCCGTCCGTGCCCCCTGAAACCCGGCGCCCGGCCCTGAAACCGCGCTGAAGCCAGCCTGAATGCGGGCCCCCGCAAGCTTCCCGGCATGAACACAGCGACGACAGACACCCGGCAACCCGCCATAGCCGCCACCGGACTGCGCAAGTCCTACGGCGACAAGCTGGTCCTCGACGGCATCGACCTCCACGTCCCCACCGGCACGGTCTTCTCCCTCCTCGGCCCGAACGGCGCGGGCAAGACCACGGCCGTCAACATCCTCTCCACGCTGATCTCCGCGGACGCCGGAGAGGCCCGGGTCGACGGCCACGACCTCACCGCCCACGCGCAGGCGGTGCGCGCCGCGATCGGCGTCACCGGACAGTTCTCGGCGGTGGACGGGCTGATCACCGGCGAGGAGAACATGCTGCTCATGGCCGACCTGCACCACCTGCCCAAGCGGGAGGGCCGCAGGGTAGCCGCCGAACTGCTGGAGCGGTTCGACCTCACCGACGCCGCGAAGAAGCCCGCCTCCACCTACTCCGGCGGCATGAAGCGCCGCCTCGACATCGCCATGACCCTGGTCGGCAGCCCGCGGGTCATCTTCCTCGACGAGCCGACGACGGGCCTCGACCCACGCTCCCGCCACACCATGTGGGGCATCATCCGCGAACTGGTCGCGGGCGGCACCACCGTCTTCCTCACCACCCAGTACCTGGAGGAGGCCGACCAACTCGCCGACCGCATCGCCGTGCTCAACGGCGGCAGGCTGGTCGCCGAGGGCACCGCCGAGGAGCTGAAGCGGCTGGTCCCCGGCGGTCATGTGCGGCTGCGCTTCAACGACCCGGCGGCGTACGAGCGGGCGGCCACCGCGCTGCGCGAGAGCACCCGGGACGACGAGGCGCTGGGCCTGCAGATCCCCAGCGACGGCAGCCAGCGCGAGCTGCGCGCCATCCTCGACTGGCTCGACGCCGCGGACGTCCAGGCCGACGAGCTGTCCGTGCACACCCCGGACCTGGACGACGTGTTCTTCGCCCTCACCGGCGGCACCGCCACCCCCACCACCACCGCCCAGAAGGAGACCACGCGATGAGCACCCTCACCCACACCGTCCGCGACAACATCACCATGCTGCGGCGCAACCTGCTCCACGCCCGCCGCTACCCCTCCCTCACCCTGAACATCGTGCTCACCCCGGTGATGCTCCTGCTGCTTTTCGTCTACGTCTTCGGCGACGTGATGAGCGCGGGCATCAACGGCGGCGACGCGAACCGCTCCGACTACCTCGCCTACCTGGTCCCGGGCATCCTGCTGATGACCATCGGCGGCACGGCGCTGGGCACGGCGGTGTCCGTGGCGAGCGACATGACCGAGGGCATCATGGCCCGGTTCCGGACGATGGCGATCTCCCGGGCCTCGGTGCTGATCGGGCACGTGGTCGGCACGGTGATCCAGACCCTGATGGCGCTCGCCCTGGTCCTGGTCATCGGCATCGCCATGGGGTTCCGGCCGGACGCGTCGCCGGTGGAGTGGCTGGCGGCGGCCGGACTGCTCACCCTGGTCAGCCTCTCGCTGACCTGGATCGCGGTGGGCATGGGCCTGATGAGCCCGAACGCGGAGGGCGCCAGCAACATCGCGATGCCGCTGATGCTGCTGCCGCTGATCTCCACCGCGTTCGTGCCGGTGGAGTCCATCCCGGGCGGGTTCCGCTGGTTCGTCGAGTACCAGCCCTTCTCACCCGCCATCGAGACCCTGCGCGGGCTGCTGCTGGGCAGTGGGATCGGCACGAAGAACGCCCTCCTCACCCTCGGCTGGTGCCTGGGCCTGACGGTGCTCGGCTACCTCTGGGCCAAGGCGCAGTTCAACCGCGAGCCCCGGCAGTGAGTGCGCCCAGCGCCGCCTCCCGCACCTCCTCCCGCCCCAGGGCGGCGCAGGCCGACAGCGCGTCGGCGTACGCCGCCCTGTCGGCGTGCTCCGCCGCCTGCCGGGAACGCGCCGAGGACAGGGCGGGGTACTGCCGTACCACCGACATCCGCTCCGCCAGCGCCACCAGCCGCACGGCCGTGCGGTCGCCCTCGGCCAGCCCGGCGAGTCCGAGGGCCAGCAGCACGGTCCCGTACACCGGCAGACGGGTGGGAGCGGCATCGTGGGAGAGCTTCCCCACCAGCCGTTCCCTCAGGTACCCGACGAGGGCGGCGACCGGCTCCAGCCGCCCGTGGTGCGCGTGCGCGGCCAGCGCCGCCGACTGCACCTCCAGCGCCCACGGGTCGGCGAACGGGTCGGCCGCGTGGGGCGCCGCCCCCTCCCGCACCCGCTCCGCCGCCTGCCGCCACAGCCCGAGCCCGACCTCCGTCAGCCCCCGGGCCAGCGCGATCTCCGCGCGGGCCGGAAGGTCGGAGGCGAAGGTGTGGGCGGAGTCCGGCTGTTGGCCGGTGGCGGCGAGCCGCAGCCAGTACTCCGCCTCGTCGATCTCGCCCCGTTGCAGACAGGCGAGGACCAGCCCCCAGTGCAGGCCACTGGTGCCCGACCAGTCACCGACGCCGTCGAGCCCGTCGAGCGAGGCCCGCAGATGGTCGTAGGCCTCCGCGCTCCGCTCCTGCTGGAGACAGAGATCGCTGAGCCGCATATGACCGAGCAGCACCATGGCCGGGTTGTCGAGCGGAGCCAGCACGTCCAGCATCCGACGGGCGTAGTGCAGGGCGAGTTCGTTGTCGTTCTCCGACTGCCAGACATAGCTGGCGACACCCGAGGCGATGCCCGCCAGCATCGGCGCGTCGGCGTCGCACAGCTCCCGCAGCCGCGCGTACCGCGGCGGCTGGATCTCCGGCACGGCCAGCAGCACGACCGCCAGGGCCCGCACCCAGGTGTCCGGCGGGGCGGGCGGCAGCCTGCGCAGGGTGACGAGCTGGCGGACGGCGCGGGGCCCGTGGCCCATGAAGACGGCGGCGACACTGGAGGCGGCGGCGCTACGGGTCGTCTCGACGTCCTCCGGCCCGGGACGGAAGTGGGACAGCGGCCCCCCGGTCTCGGCGACGAGCTGGGCGAGCCGGGTGTAGCTGGAGCCGGTGGACCACAGGGCGGCCAGTACGGCGGTGACGGCGGCGGTGGTCGGCCCGTCAGCGCGGGCCAGCGCGTGCCGCATCGCCAGTACGAGGTTGTCCTGCTCGGCGCGGATCCGCGCCCAGCGCGACGACGACCCCGCCCCGAACAGCACGCCGTGATGCGCCCGCCCGAACTCCCGTGCCCACCCCAGGAACCGGCCGGTGACCGCCTCCTCCTCCCCGGCCTCGGCCCGCCGTGCGGCGCTGAACTCCCGCAGCGTCTCCAGCATGTGGAAGCGCACCCCGGCGGGCGTGTCCCCCACCTTGACCAGTGACTGCTCGGCCAACTGCTCGAGCAGCGGCAGCGCGTCGCCCTCCCCGAGCACGTACTCCGCCGCGTCCCCGGTGAAGCCCCCGGGAAAGACGGACAGCGCGCGCAGCGCCGACCGCGCGTCGGGATCCAGCAGATTCCAGCTCCACTCCACCACCGCGTGCAGCGTGCGATGCCGCTCGGGCGTGTCCCGGGCACCGCCGCGCAGCAGCGCGAACCGGTCCCTGAGCCGACGGGAGATGTCGGCGACCGACAGCACCCGCACCCGCGCCGCCGCCAGCTCCACGGCGAGCGGCAGCCCGTCCAGATGACGGCAGATCTCGGCCACCTGGTCGGCGGGCAGCTCCACACCCGGCCGAGCGGCCCGCGCCCGCTGCTCGAACAGTTCCACCGAGGTGGCCAGCGACAGCTCCGGCAGCGCGTACACGGACTCGGAGGTCAGCCCGAGCGGCGCCCGGCTGGTGGCCAGCACCCGCAGCTCCCTCGACCGTGACACCAGCGCCTGTACGAGATCGGCGGCGCCCCGCACCACGTGCTCACAGTTGTCCAGCACCAGCAGCACGGCCCCACCCCCCAGCGCGCCGACTATCCGACTGACGGCATCACCACCCCCGACCCCGAGCTGCGGTCCCCCGTCCCCGAGAGCCGAGGCGACTTCCGCGGCCACGTCCTCGTCATCGGCGACACCCGCCAACGGCACGAAGTGCACCACACCCTGCTCGACCGCCCGCCCCACCGCGTGCGCCAACCGCGTCTTGCCCAGCCCCCCGGGCCCGACAACGGTCACCACCCGCGCCGCACGCAACATCCCGCCCACGGCGGCGACATCCGCGTCCCGCCCCAACAACGCGTTCGGCTCATGGGGCACCCCGTGCCGCACGGGCGCCGCATCGGCCCGCAGCAACTCCTGGTGCACGCCCCGCAGTTCCACCCCGGGATCGGCGCCCAACTCCTCCCGCAGCCCCCGCCGATAACCGTCGTACCGACTCAGCGCGGCTGCCCGCCCCGCGGTGGCGGCCTCACAGCGCAGCAACTCCGCGAGCACCTCCTCGTCCCGAGGCAGCTCCCGCACCAGCTCGGCCAACGCCCCCACCGCCTCCGCCGACCGCCCCAGCCGCGCGAGCGCCAGCGCCCGGGAACGCACCAGCGACCGGTACACCGGGACCCGCTCGGCCCGCAGCGCCGCCACCGGATCGTGCAGTTCCTCCCCAGCCCCGGCGCCCACGCTCCCGTCCCACAACGCCAGCCCCGCCTCGGCCCGCGCCAGCGCCCCCGCGTGATCCCCGGCCCGCGCCCGCTCACCACTGGCCGCCTCATGCACCAGCAACGCCGAAGCGTCCACCTGCCCCTCGTCCAGCGCCAGCCGGTACCCGGTCGCCGTACTCACGACCACCTCGGCCCCCACCTGCGCCCGCAACCGCGACACCAACACCTGTACGGCCTTCCCCGGCCGCTCCGGCAGCGCGTCCGGCCACAGCCCCTCCACCAGCCGCCCGGTACTGCACCCACTCCGCAACTCCCCGGCGAGCAACGCGAGCAGCCCGCGCAGACGGGGGGCGGTGATCTCCCGCCCGCGGCAGGTGACGTCGGACAGGAGGGTGAGTTCGGTGGTCACGCAGGCAGGTTAACCAGCGAAGGGACGTCCGGGCGGCTGTCGGCGGTCCCGGAACGCCGCCCCGAGCAAGGGAGTTGCAAGAACCCTGCAAGGAAACCGCCGGACCCCCCGGGGAAGCCCCCTGCCGACTGCTGTACGCAGCGACGAGCGATGGGGGATCGCATGTCTGTCGGAACCACTCGGCCAGCGCTGATCGAGCAGGGGCACTGGTTGACCGTACGGGACTGCAAAAGGGTGCTGGTGGTCGTTCACACGGTGACGTTCGCCCAGCGCCTGCGGGAGGTCTTCGGGCTGCTGGAGGCCGACCGGCGCATTCAGCTGGTCTTCACCGTGGCGCCGCATGCCTTCGGCGGCGGGGTCGAGCCGTACCTGCAAGGACTGGGCATCACGCCGGTGCCGTGGGAGGAGGCCCTGCTCAGCGAGTTCGATCTGGCACTGGCCGCGGGCTTTCGGGGAGTGCACAAGCTACGGACACCGGTCGTGCGCATCTCGCACGGGGCCGGGCACATCAAACTGCTCACCGATGTCAGCCTGCTGGCGCCGGGGGAGCGCCGGGTGCCGGGGATGCTGAGCAGGCAGCATCTGCTGCACGAGGGACGCCTGTTCCCGGCGGCGGTCGGCTACGCCCACGAGCGGGACGTGGCGGAGCTGGCACGGACCTGTCCGGAGGCGCTGCGGGTGGCGCATGTCGTGGGTGACCCGTGCGTCGACCGGATCACGGCGGGCAGGCCCCAGCGTGAGCGGTACCGCCGCGCGCTGGGGCTCGGGTCCGGGGAGCGGCTTGTGGTCGTCACCTCCACCTGGGGGCCGGGGTCGACGTTCGGGCGGCTCGACTCCCTGCTGCCGCAACTGCTGAGCCAGCTGCCGGGCGACCGCTACCGGGTCGCGATGCTGGTCCATCCCAACGTCTTCGCGGGCCACGGCACCTGGCAGGTGCGCGGCTGGCTCGCCGACTGCCGCGAGCGAGGGGTCGCCGTGGTGCCGCCGGAGGCCGACTGGCAGCCGGTGCTGATCGCGGCGGACTGGATCATCGGCGATCACGGGTCACTGACCGCCTACGGAACGCTCACGGACGCGACCCTGCTGCTCACGGACGCCGCCCGGCGCGAGGTGTCGGCCGCGTCCCCCGCGGCGCTGCTGGCCGCGGTCGCGCCCGTGGTCTCGCCGGGGTACCCCCTGGCCGATCAGCTGGAGTACGCGGCACAGTCGCGCCAGCCAGGGCAGTACGACCAGGTGACGGCCTCGCTGTCGTCGGCACCGGGCCAGTTCCACCGCCGTATGCGCTCGGTCGTCTACCGGCTGCTGGGGCTGGGCGAACCCGCTCGGCCGCCCCTCGTGGGGCCGCCCCCGCCGCCTCCGCCGCTGTCCTGGTGGGAGGCGTGCGCCGACCGGGGAGCGGCGCGATGAGCCACGGGCAGCCGACGTCCCGGTCCGCGCTCGTGGGGGACCTGGGGCCGGATGCCGGGTGGGCGACGGTGTGCTTCGGCACGCCCCGCCCCGTGGGCCGGGCTGTCGTCTGGCGCGCGGGCGGGGTGCGCGGTCTGGTGGTCGTCCGCTCCGACGCCCTGCGCTTCCCGGCCGCCGGTCATCCGTACCCGTGTCCGCACCCGCCCGGACGCCTGCCGTGCGATGTGCATCTGTGGGCCGACGCGGACGCCCGGGGCGCGCCGGACCTCAGGGAGCAGGCCGATGTGCTCGTGAGCCGTGTGCCGCTTCCCGGTCCG
The DNA here is from genome assembly GCF_042796855.1 of Streptomyces sp. NPDC057877. Taxonomy (NCBI): domain Bacteria; kingdom Bacillati; phylum Actinomycetota; class Actinomycetes; order Kitasatosporales; family Streptomycetaceae; genus Streptomyces; species Streptomyces sp. NPDC057877. The sequence continues at coordinate 392,313 of NZ_JBHVMS010000003.1, read as the reverse complement.
GCGGCCCACCGGCGCGTGCGTGAACTGCTCAGCAGGCATCCGGGCTGCCTCGCCGTCGCCGTGCCCGGACCCGGCACCGGGTGTGCCGTGGGGGTGCGGGACGCGGCACGGGGCGTGCGGTGCGCGGGGCTGGGGCGGCAGAGCGAGGCGGGTGTCCCGGTTCCGGCGCGGGTGGTCGCCTCGGTGGTCCATGCGTGGGTCGTGGCCGGGGGTTCGGTGGGTGCGCTGAGTGCCATCGCCGCGCTGCCGCCCGGGTGACCTGTGGGAACGGACGGCCGGTCGCGGGGGTGTTCACAGCCGCCGCAGCCGGTCGTCCAGCCGGTCGGCGTCCGCGGGGCTCAGCCGCCGGAAGAGGTCCCGGGCGGCCGTGTAGTCGCGGACCGACCGCTCCCGGTCGCCCGCCGACTCGGCCGCCATGCCGAGCCATTCCAGGCAACGCGCCTCCCAGTGCTCCGATCTGGTGCCGCCCGCCCGGAAGCGGGCCAGCGCCTCCCGCAGCCGCCGTACGCCTTCTTCGTGGTCCCCGGCGCGGTCCAGGACATGGCCGAGTCGAGCCAGGGCCCGGGTGGCCTCGTACGTCTCACCCATCGCCTCCAGTTCTTCGCGTGCCCGGCCCAGCTGGGCGGCGGACGCCGTGAAGTCGCCCGCGGCCAGGGCCGTCTCGCCGAGGCGCAGTCGGCTGAGCGCGGCCCCGCGCCGGTAGCCGATCGACTCGCGCAGCCGCAGCGCCTCCTCGAAGTGACCGCGGGCCGCGTCGAGTCGGCCGGTGAGGAGGCTGATGTGGCCCAGCCCGTTCACCGCCTGCGCCTGTTGCCGGGCGTCCCCGTCGGCGGTGGCCAGCTCCAGCGCCTGCCGGTACCAGTCGGCCGCCTCCGCGTACCGCCCGGCGACGCGCAGGCCGATCGCACCGGAGGTGAGCATGCGGCCCTCACCCGGCCTCGAACCGCTCCGGCGGGCCGCTTCCAGCCCGAGGCGGTGCGACTCGATCCAGATCTCGGAGGGACGGAACCGCTGGACCAGGGGCCAGAGCAGGTCCACCAGACGCCAGCAGGAGGTGTGCCAGCCCTCCCGGGCGCAGAGCCGTACCGCGCCCATCAGCCCGTTGCGGTGGGTGTCGAGCCAGGTCAGGGCCTCCTCGGGGGTGGTGAGGGGAGTGGGTGCCACGGTGTCCGCCGGGAGGTCGTGGCCCGGCAGGGGGTGGGAGGGGGTGAGGATCCGCTCCGCCGACGCCGCGGTGGCCAGACACCAGTCGACGAACCGGCGCAGGGTGGCTTCGCGCTGGTCGCCGTCCTGCGTCCGCTCGCCGAGCCGACGGGCGTGCGGCTGGACGAGGTCGTGGAAGCGGTAGGTGCCCGGCCCCGTCTCCTCCAGCAGGTTGGCCTCGACCAGGCCGTGGACGGCGGTGTCGGACGTGTGCCCGGCCGGACCCGCGCGGTCGGCCGTGACGGCGGCCAGCATCATGAGGTCGTAGCGGTCCGTCGGCAGCAGCCCCATCCGCCGGTACAGCCGGGCGCTCTCCTCCGGCAGTACCTCGTACGACATGTCCAGTGCGGTACGCATCACGGCCTCTCCGTCGATGTGCAGCTGGCCCACGGCCCCCTGCCCCTGGGCCAGGCTCTCGGCCAGGGCGGACATGGTGCGGTGCGGCCGGACGGCGAGCTGCGCGGAGGCCAGGCCGACGACCAGGGGCAGACGGCCGCACAGCCGGACCACCTCGTGCGCGGCGGCGGGCTCCCGCGCCACGCGTGTACCGCCGCCGACGGCGAGGAGTTCGACGGCGGACTCGGTCGGCAGCCCTTCCAGCCGGTGCAGACACGCGCCGTCCACCCGGAGACCGGTCAGGTTGTTCCTGCTGGTCACCACGGTGAGCCCGGTCGGGGTGGCGGGCAGGAGCGGACGTACCTGGGCGGCGGTGAAGGCGTTGTCGAGCAGCACGGCCAGCCGCAGCTCCGCGGTCATCGAGCGCCACAGCGCGCTGCGCTGCACCGTTCCGGCCGGTACGGACGGCGCTCCGAGCGCGATCAGGAACGCTTCCAGCACCGTGGCGGGGGAGGCGGGCCCGGTCTCGCCCTCGACGGCGTGCCCGGTCAGGTCGGCGTAGAGCTGGCCGTCGGGGAAGCCGCTCGCGTGTTCGCGCAGCCAGTGGCAGGCGAGGGCGGTCTTTCCGGCGCCCGCGAGTCCGCTCACGACCAGCACCTGGGGCGCGTGCGCGGGATGCCCGGCGCGCAGCGCGTCCAGGGCCTGGCGGTCGGCCTCGCGGTCCAGGAACCGCGCGGTCACCGGAGGCAGTTGGCGGGGTACGGGCGGGCGGGGCGGGGGAGCCGTGGGCGGGGGGTGGAAGTGGATGCCGCCGTGGATGTTGCCCGCCTGGACGCTGGGTCCGTGCAGCACCGCCTCCCCGCTGATGACGTTGGCGGTCGCCCCGGGCGCCGGGCCGGGCCCCGCGTGGCGCCGTAACCAGTCCGTCAGCGCGCCCGCCGTCGCCGGGTCATGGGAGGCGACCGCGAGCAGCTCCCGCGCCAGCCCGCTGTCGGAGGGCCAGAGCCGGGCGACCTCCGCGTTCGCGCGGGCCGCGACGGCCACCACACCCGCCAGGTCCTGCCAGGCCGCGGACTCCTGGTCCGCGCCGTGGGCGACCATGGCCGACAACCACGCCTCCAGCCCGCCGGAAGAGGACGCTCCCACGTGCGTGACTCCTTTCGCCGCCTCGGAAGTCACTCCCCGTTCCCGGCTCGGCGCGAACAAAATCGATTGTTTATCAGTCAATTTGAGACTGATGGGGTCGCCGTCTGGCCCACCGTGTGAGGTTCATGACACGCTCCCGTTCCCGGAGACAGCAGGCCCTACCGGCGGGAGGACGCTGGTGGAGTTCGAGATACGGCTCTCAGGAGCCGTCGAAGTACGGGCTGCCGACCGACGCGGTGACCTCGGCTCGACGAAGGCCCGGCTGGCCTTGGCCTCCCTCGCCTGGGACGCGGGCCGCACCGTCGGCGTGGACACCCTGATCCGCCGCATCTGGGACGACCATCCGCCAGGCAAGCCCGCCGCGGCCCTGCACGCCTACGTGTCACGGATCCGCGCCGCCCTGCGCATCGCCGGGGCCGACGCGCCCCGGATCGTCAGCCGCACCCACTCCTACGTGATGTACGTCGACCCGGACCGGGTGGACCTGCGCTGCTACACGAGCCGCGTGGAACAGGCCCGCTCCCTCCGGGACAGCGACGACAAGGAGGCGGCCTTACGGCTGCTGGACCGGGCGGAGAAGTGCTGGCACGGCGAGCCGCTGGCCGGGATCACCGGTTCCTGGGCCGAGCATCTGCGGGCCACCGTCGGCGAGACCAGACTCGCCGCCGCGATGATCCGCACCGGGATCCTGCTGGACGAGGGGAAGTTCGCCGACGCCGTTCCGGTCCTGCTGCCCCTGGCCGAGGAGCACCCCGTCGACGAGGCGCTCGCCGAACGGCTGGCCGTCGCGCTGTACGGCAGCAACCGCACCGCCGAGGCGACCCGGCTGCTCCAGCGCACCCGGCAGCGCGTCGTCCGCGACATCGGCCTCGACGCGGGCCGCGGACTGCACCGCGTCCACCAGGGAATCCTGTCCGGCACCCCGGCGTCGGCCCTGTTGCGCCAGGAAGGCGCCGCCGGGGCGAAGCCCGCGCGGCCGACGCGCCGGGTGCCGGACAACCTGCCCCGGGACATCCCCTGGGTCGGCCGCCGCGACGAACTGCGCTCGCTCACCTCGGCACTCTGCGAGGGCCAGGGAGCGTCGGCCGTGGTGGTCACCGTCGAGGCGATCGACGGAATGCCCGGGGTCGGGAAGACGGCCCTGGCCACCCATGTCGGGCATCGACTGCGGGACCGCTTCCCGGACGGGGTCCTCTTCCTCTCCCTCGGCGGCGGCTCCCCCGACCGGACGGCCACGACCCCCGCCCGCGCCCTCACCGAACTGCTGCGGCTGCTCGGCATGAACTCCCAGGAACTCCCCTACAAGACGGACGAACTGGTCGCGCTCTGGCGTTCCGTGGCCCGCGACCGGCGCATGCTCGTGATCCTGGACGACGCCGCCTCCTCCGACCAGGTCGCCCCCCTGCTCCCGGGCGCCTCCCCGACCGCCGTCATGGTGACCAGTCGCCGACGGCTCCCGGGACTGCCCGGCGTACGGCCGCTCTCCCTCGACGTGCTGCCGCCGCAGGACGCGATGGCCCTCTTCACCCGACGGCTGGGCGCCCGCGGCGGCGTCGACGAGGCCGACATGGCGGAGATCGTCCGGATCTGCGGCCATCTGCCCCTGGCCATCGAGATCGCCGCCAGCCGTCTGCTCGCCCGCCCCTCCTGGACCACGTCCGACCTGCTGCACCAGTTGCGCGGCGCCCGCCTGGCCCAACTGCACGACGGAGAACGGGCGATGACCCATGTCTTCGCCCTCTCGTACCGTGCGCTCACCACGGAACAACAACTGGTGTTCCGTCGCGTCGGCCTGCACGCGGGCATCGAATTCGGGCCGCACGCGGTGGCCGCACTCACGGGTCTGAGTGCCGACACGGCCGGGCAGGTGATGGATGAACTGCTCACCCAGCACCTCGTCGTGGAGAAATCCCCGTACAGATTCACGATGCACGATCTTCTGCACGGGTATGCGCGCTCGCTGGTCGAAGCGGGTGACACGGACTCGCGGGAGGAATCCCGGCAGGCCGTACGCCGCCTCATGGATCACTACCTCCACGCCGCGGACCGGGCGGACCGGCTGGCCTATCCCTTCCGCTCCCGCATAGACATCGGTGCCGGGGCCCCCGATCCACCGGGTCCGGAACTCGCCGACGCACATACGGCCGAGCAATGGCTGATCACCGAGCGCGGCAATCTCCTGCACACCCTCGACTGGCTCGCGGACCACGGAACGGCGCACCAACTCGCCTGTGCCGTCCATGTGCTGGCCGGTTTCCTGGAGATGGAGGGACACCTCGTCACGGCCGAGCCACTGCTGCGGCGGGCCGTCGCCCACTGGCACACCGCAGGTGACAGCGCGGCTCGGGCGCGTGCCCTGCTCGACCTCAGCGCCGTCTACAACCACAGTGCCCGCTATGCCGAGGGGATCTCGGTCGCCAACGAGGCCCTGGAGACCGCGCGTGCCCTCGGTGATCTGCGACTGGAGAGCGAGTGCATCCACCAGTTGTCGATACCCCTGTGGCAGACCGGCCAGTACACGCAGGTCCGGACACTACATCAGCACTCGCTGAGTTTCCTTCCGCAAACAGACAACAAGCGTCAGATCGCACGCAGTCGAAACATGCTGGGCATAGCGCACCTCCACCTGGCAGAGAACCAGGAGGCGCTGGAATGCTTCAGCAGGGCGCTCGCCGAATTCACGGAACTGGGCGACGAACGGGGGCGGTACAGCGCCCTGAACAATATCGCGAAGCTCTGTCAGCGGATGGGTGACCCGGAGGCCGCGGAAAGTGCCTACCGAGAGGCGATAAGCGTTGCGGAGGGAATGGGGAACAGGCGGGAAAAGGCCACCCTCCGTATGAACCTGGCCAGCCTTCTGGACACCCTTGGGAAAACCGATGAGGCCCTGGCCCTTTACGGGGAAGCCCTTCCGGTGCTGCGGGCCGTGGGGGACCGCAGGGCCGAGGCCATCGCCCTGAACGGGACCGGCAGGGCGCACCGCGCGGCCGGTCGGGCCGAGGAGGCCCTGCCCTGGCACGTCACCGCCCTCAGCGTCATACGGCGCATTCACGCGGTGAGCGAGGAGGCCGACGTGCTCTACGACCTGGCCCTGACGGAGCGGGCCACGGGGCGCGTGACCCAGGCCGTGGCGCACCTGGAGGAAAGCCGGGCAATCAGCCGACGCATCTCGGCCCCGGCGGAGGAGGAGCGAGCCGCTCGGGCCCTTGCTGGGATCCGCGGGGTTTTGGCTGAGCGTCGCACGAACTCGTGATCCACGAGTTTCCTGGTGGCACGAGTGAGCCCCGCGCGGCTGCGGTAGCGTAGATCATCGATGACGTGGCCCGTCCGGTTTTCGACGCGTCACGAGTTAGTCCGCATGCCGAAAGGTACGTACCCGGTGAAAAGCTGGCGCCGAAGCCTGTACATAGCCACCCTCACTTGTTTGCCGTACATCTTTGTGATAGCGAACAACTCACCCGGCTCCGGTGGCGTGACGTGACGGGCACCCCCGGGTGGGAGGGACCAACGGCCCTCCCACCCGGGACCCAACAGGGGCTGTTCGGCCCTGGTCGGCCCCTGTACCCCAACCACGATCATGTGCGGCGGCACGCATGAGACGAGTGGATGGGGAGCGGTACCGGTGGACGAGGGACACATACAGAAGCCGCGGGCGTCGTGGGTGGAGTGGCTGACGACCACCGACCACAAGAAGATCGGGACGATGTACCTGGTCACCGCGCTGGTGTTCTTCGTCGTGGGCGGGGCGTTGGCGCTGATGATGCGCGCGGAACTGGCCCGGCCCGGCATGCAGATCATGTCGAACGAGCAGTTCAACCAGGCGTTCACGATGCACGGCTCGATCATGCTGCTGATGTTCGCGATGCCGTTGTTCACGGGGTTCGCGAACTGGATCATGCCGTTGCAGATCGGCGCCCCGGACGTGGCGTTCCCGCGGCTGAACATGCTCGCCTACTGGCTGTTCCTGTTCGGTTCGTCGATCGCGGCGTTCGGCTTCCTGACGCCGGGCGGCGCCGCCGACTTCGGGTGGTTCCTGTACGCGCCGCTGTCCAACTCGGTCTACTCGCCCGGCCTCGGCGCCGACCTGTGGATCATGGGTGTGGCGCTGTCGGGGTTCGGCTCGATCCTGGGCGCGGTCAACTTCATCACCACGATCATCTGCATGCGCGCGCCCGGCATGACGATGTTCCGGATGTCGATCTTCACCTGGAACGTGCTGCTGACCTCGCTGCTGGTCCTGATCGTGTTCCCGGTGCTGGCGGCGGCGCTGTTCGCGCTGGAGTGCGACCGCAAGTTCGGCAGCCACATCTTCGACGCGGCGAACGGCGGGGCGCTGCTGTGGCAGCACCTGTTCTGGTTCTTCGGCCATCCCGAGGTGTACATCCTCGCCCTGCCGTTCTTCGGCATCGTCTCCGAGGTGATCCCGGTCTTCTCGCGGAAGCCGATGTTCGGCTACTCGGGGCTGATCGCCGCGACCATCGCCATCGCGGGGCTGTCGGTGACCGTATGGGCGCACCACATGTACACCACCGGCGGGGTGTTGCTGCCGTTCTTCTCCTTCATGACCTTCCTGATCGCGGTGCCGACGGGGGTGAAGTTCTTCAACTGGATCGGCACCATGTGGAAGGGCAGCCTGTCCTTCGAGACCCCCATGCTGTGGACGACCGGCTTCCTGATCACGTTCCTGTTCGGCGGACTGACCGGTGTGATCCTGGCGTCACCGCCGCTGGACTTCCACCTCTCCGACTCGTACTTCGTGGTGGCGCACTTCCACTACACGGTGTTCGGCACGGTCGTCTACGCGATGTTCGCCGGGTTCCACTTCTGGTGGCCGAAGTTCACCGGCAAGATGCTGGACGAGCGCCTCGGCAAGATGACCTTCTGGACGCTCACGGTCGGCTTCCACCTCACCTTCCTCGTCCAGCACTGGCTGGGCACGGAGGGCATGCCCCGCCGCTACGCCGACTACCTGGCCGCGGACGGCTTCACCGTCCTGAACACCCTGTCGACGGTCGGCTCCTTCCTGCTCGGCCTGTCGGTGCTGCCGTTCTTCTACAACGTCTGGAAGACCGCCAAGTACGGCGAGAAGGTCGAGACCGACGACCCCTGGGGCTACGGCCGCTCCCTGGAGTGGGCGACGTCCTGCCCGCCCCCGCGCCACAACTTCTCCTCCCTGCCGCGCATCCGCTCCGAGTCCCCGGCGTTCGACGCCCACCACGAGGAGATCGCCGCCCTGGAGGAGCGGCAGCGGGTGGCCGTCGGGGCGGTGAACTGACCGTGTCCCACCCCGTCCTGGCCCTGGGCACCGCTGTGCTGACGCTTGCCGGTTCCGTCTGGTACGTCCCCGCCCTGGCCGATCTGCGCGCGGGCGCCGACCGCCCGGTGGCCCGCCGTACGGCGGCGACGGCGTGCGTCAGCGGCTGGAGCACGGCCGCCCTGGTCGCCGTACTGCTGCTGCTGGCGGACGGCTGGTGGCTGACGGGCGCGGCGGCCGGGGCGGGCGCGGTGGCGACGGCCGCCCTCGGGCTGCAGGCGGCGGTCGCGCACCGCCGTACCGCCCGGGAGACGGCGCGGGAGTGGGCGCAACTGGTGGCGGCGGGCCCGGCGACCACCCGCCGCCCCCGCGTCACCTTCGCCGCGATCCTCACCGTCACCCTGCTCACCGCCGTGACGACCGTGGCCCTCCTGCTGACGGCCACCGGGGCGGGCGACTTCCTCGCCGTGCGCTGAACGCGATCGGGCCCCGGCAGGGTATGCCGGGGCCCGACGGCCGAACAGGGGACGGAGTCAGCTTCCGCTGAGGGTGATGGCGAGGTCCGTGACGTTCAACGGGAACTGGCCGATGGGCGTCGGCTCGCCGGTGAGGATGTTGAGGCTGTACAGCGACGGGAGCGTGGACCCGTACGGGGTCAGCGTGGCGAAGGCGTCGTTCGCGACGGTCTTGCCGCCCACCACCGTGCTGAAGATGTCCAGGCCCGCGTCGAGCCCGGCGTCGAAGCCGAGCAGACCGGTGGCGACCAGGTTGCCCGCGTTGGGCGGCGACTGGATGACCACCTGGTCGTTGTAGGTGTCGATGTCGATCAGGGTGGTGCCGGTGGAGCCGACCAGGTCGTTGTTGGTGTACCCGGCCGCGGTGACGCCCAGGGCGTTGGTGGTCGCGGGCGGGAGGTTCAGGGCGCCGTCCGTGGCCGTGGTGTGGCCGTCGACGTCGTGCCGCAGGTTCTGGCCGCGGTCGCTGATCACGCGCAGCCGGTCGGCGGCCGGGTTGAAGTCCATGTCGAAGGTGGTGCCGTAGAGCGCGACCTGGAGCTGGGAGACCTTGGTGATGAGCACGTTGTCGACGGCCGGTGGGGTCTTGATGGTGTAGATGCCGCCCTTGTCGCCGAGGCCGTACAGCAGGCCGTTGCGCGGCCGGTGGTCGACGGCGACCAGCTTGGTGTCGCCCGAGAGGCCCATGATCTGCTGGACCCAGTCGAGTCGCTGCGGCCGGTCGGTGGTGAAGGTGACCATCAGGCTGCCGTCGCCGGTGATCCCGTACGCCCGCAGGCTGGGTACGGCATCGGGGGCGGCGGAGCTGACGCCGGGGGCGCTCACCAGGAGCGCGGTCACGGCGGACATGACGGTGACGGCCGCCGCGGCTCTCTTCCTGATTCCTACGCGCATGTGTCGCTTCCCTCCCGTTTGAACCGGCGATGGGTGCCGGTGCACCGGCGTTTGATTGCCGGAGTGAATACCGAAGTGGTCCCGGGTGGCGGCCGCGCGTTCCCATTAAGCCCAGGCAGCGCTGCCGCTACAAGCGAATCCCGCGACCGGAATGAGGGGGTCCGGGAAGTTTGCGCGCGATGACAAATACGCCGTCGACACGCCCTTCACGGGTTCACCGGTTGTGATAAACGGGCGTCCGGTTTTCATCTGTGCACGCTCCGGACCCGGTGACATCCTCACGGCCATGAGTAGCCTCTTCGCCGAACTGGCCCGGCAGGCGTCGGCCCACGCGCGCCGGGAGGTGGAGACGTACGCGCGCGAGATCCCGGAGTTCGCGTTCCTGGACACGAGCCCCAAGGCCAGGGCCGAGACGATGGAGCACGCGGTGTGGTTCCGGCGCCGCACGATCGAACTGGCCCCCGGCAACGACATGCTCACCGCCGAGGACCTCGGCCACATCGCCTCGATGGGGGAGTTCCGGGCCGAGGCGGGCATGTCGCTGGAGTCCCGCGGGCGCATCCTGCGGGTGCACACCGCGCTGATGCTCCGCGAGATCAACGAGGCCGCGGAGGCCCAGCGCGGCGGCGGCATCGACGAACTCATGCGTGTCATGAGCTGGTTCGCGCCCCAGGGCGAGCGCGGCATCGGCGCCTACCGCCAGGGCTTCCTGACGGTGTTGCGACGCCGTATGCCGTACGTCGCCCAAGTGGCCCTGCTGGCACGGTCGTTGCTGTCGGCCGACCCCGGGACGGAGGAACTCGCCCGCCTCCTCGACCTGGAACCGGCCGACCACTACGCGGTCACGGTGATCCGCGTGCCGGACCTCCCCACCGCCCACCGCCCCCGCGAGAGCGACCTGGAGGCCCTGGTGTCGACCCACCGCGCGCCCGTCATCTGGCGTCCGGAACCCGGCGAGCTGATCGCCCTCGTGCCCGACACCGCCGCCGACACGCCCCGGCCGCCCGCCGTACCCGACCACGTGCCGGACCGCGCCCTCGACCTGCTGCGGGACTTCGCCCTGACCGTCGGACGCCCCTGCGCCGCGGGCACCGCCACCGCCCCGCGCTCCGCACTCGCCGACGCGCTCGACCGGGCCCGGCGGATCAGCGCGGCGGCCCCACCGCGGCGGGCGTCGGCGCGGCTGCGGCCGTACACCATGGTGGACGTCTTCGTGGAACTCGCGGTCGCGGACGTGCCGTCCGTCGACCGCTGGCTGCACACCGTCGCCCGGCACCTCGAAGGCGGCCCCGACCTCCTCGTCACCCTCGACGCGTACTACCGCCACGACATGAACCGCGCCGCCACGGCCACGGTCCTCAACGTCCACCCGCGCACCCTCGACTACCGCCTGCGCCGGGTCCGCGACCTGACCGGCATCGACCCGGCCTCCACGCACGGCGTCCGCGTCCTGGACACCGCCGTCACCCGGCACCTGTCGGGGGCGTGGCGCTGAACAGGGCACGCGGTCAGTCCGCCGCCGTCATGCTGAGCCGGGCGCGCGGGTCAGTCCGCCGCCGTCATGCTGAGCCGGGCGCGCGGTCAGTCCGCGTCATGGCGTCGGTGAGGATCGCGGTCCCCGGGACCGCCGTCGCCACGAACACCGCCAGCACGCGCCCACCGCCGGGCAGCCTGATCACGAACGGATGCCCGGCGTACGTCAGCTGCGCCCGCTCACTGTCCGGCGGCAGCAGGCCCCGTTCGTGCAGCGTGCCGCTGTGGTCGACCCACAGCAACTGGAGTGTCGCATGGCTCTCGTTGACGAACCGCAGCGCCGTGCGCGGCCCGTCCTCGGAGCGCAGCGTCGCCGGTTCGCCCACGGGGGTGGGCAGCACGGTCCGCATGGCCCGGGGCACCCGCGCCACCAGATACAGCACCGCGACCGCGAACCCGGCCTGGGTGAGCCCGGCGACGACGAGGAGCCCGACGTCCACACCGGTCGGCCGCTCGGAGCCGCGCAGTGCCAGCCCGGCCGCCACGCAGACCACGGCCACCACCCCACAAGTGACCACCGGCGCCGTCCGCACGGCGAAGGACCACTTCCGCGCCCGGGCCCGCGCACCCTCCTCGGCCGTCTCCCAGAACGCCTTGATGGTGTCCTCGGCCTTGGGCAGCAGCAGCGCGACGACGAACCCGGCGAAGGTGATCAGCCCCCAGACGGTGGCGAGCAGGTTGCCCATGCGCTCAGGACGGACTCACCACTCGTTGATGTGCTGGTCGCCCGCGGACTGGTAGATCCGGGCCCAGCCCGAGGCGTGCGCGTGGAAGGTCATGTGGGGTGAGTCGTCCCAGGTGTTCAGCCGCGCGGCCAGCTCCTCGATCGCCCGCGCCGCGGCGGGCTCGGCGAGCAGCAGGGTGAGGGCGTGCCCCTGCCAGGCGGAGGCGAGCGCCGCGGCGAACGCGTCACGGTCCGCGGTCGGCGCGGACAGCAGCGCCTCGCGCGCCCGGTCGAGGTCCTGGCCCACGTCGTCGGCCGCCCCGGGCCGGAACCGCCGCCACAGCGCCACCGCGCCCTCTCGTGCCTGCTGATAGCCGTCCGAGGCCATCGCGCCCACGACCGCCGTACCGAACGCCCCTGCCACCAAAGCGAGTTGCGGGTCCACGCATCCCCCTGCCGAACCGACGTACCGCACCTGAGAGCACGACCCTAGCCCGCGGCACGCCCGCCCGCCCCGGCCATCCGGAGACTGCCGGGTTCCGGCAATGACGGAGGGGGCGCGGGTCGGGGAGACTCCGGGCTTCGGGCTCCGGGCTCCGGGCTCGGGGCTTCGGGCTCCGGGCTTCGGGCTCCGGGCTCCGGGCTCCGGGCGATGAGGGAGGGGAGCGGTCATGGCGACGAGGATCAGGGTGCGGGCGGCGTACGCGCCCACGTGGACGTCCCCGGCGGCGGCCCGGCGCCGGATGCGCCGAGGGGTCGCCGTTGCCCTGGCGCTCGTCGTGTCGCCCTACGCCGCGCTGGCCGTCGGCCCGGTGCCCGGCGGAGTAGCGATCGCGCTGGTGCTGACCGCCGGTCCGGGCGGGCTGCTGCTCCTTGGCGAGCTGCACACCGAGCGCCCGCCGCGCAGCCGTTCCGGACCCCTGCTGACCGCCCGGACGACGACCGGCGAGCGCACCCTCGACCTGGACCGGATCGAGCGGGTACGGCTGCTGACCTACTTCTCCCGCAGCGGCGTCTCCGAGCGCGTCCTGCTGGTGCGCGACACCGAGGGCACCTGGCTCGGGCTCACCGGCGCGGCTTCCCGCAGGACGCTGCGCCGGGCCCTGGAGCGCCCGTCCCGACGCGGGGCGCGGCCGAGGGTGAGCAGGGCGGCGCGGGTGCACCTCGGGATGGCGCCCGGCCGACTCGCCGTCCACACGGGCACCGTCTGGCTGGCGACGGTGTTCGGCGTCTGCTGCTACGCCGGTGCCGTCCTCGCCCTGGCGGACGGCCGCCGGTGAGTCGCCGGTGGCCGCCCGCTCAAGACCCGGTCAGCCCCGGCGCCCGAAGACCTTCTTGCTGGCCCCGAGATCCAGGAACACCGTCTCCCCGGTGGCGTCGTCGAGCCCGTCGTTGTCGGTCACGGCGTAGACGGAACCGTCACCGGCCACGGTCAGCCCCTCCAGCTTCTCCTGCGTCCAGCCGTTGGTCGCGCGCAGGTCCGGCAGGACGTCGTACGCGAGCCGCTTCGGCAGCACGGGCAGGGAGCCGGACGGTGCCGCCGCCGTCGGCAGGGGGACCGTGTAGATCCGCTTGACCGCCGCCGCCGGGCCGTTCAGCTTGTCGCGCTCGATGACCGCGAGCCGGTCCCCGACCACGGTGATCTCGGAGAGGCCGATCCAGTCGCCGGGCGTGCTGGTGGTGTCGAGCCGGTAGCCGTACCAGCTCCAGGTCCCGGCCTGGACGTCGTACCGCCCGATCCGGACGACCCCCGCCGGGTCGGTCGACGCCGGGCGCTGGAGGGTCGCCCAGACGATCTCGCGGCCCTCGGTGTCGGTGGTCGCGGTGACGCCCTCGAAGCCCTGCCCGCCGAGGCCCGCGGCGACGTCCGAGGGCAGGGTCACGACCTGCCGGGTGACGCCGTCCCGGTCGAGCCGTACGAGCTGGTTGCCGGGGCCCTTCTTGCCCTCCACCGCCAGCCAGAAGCCGCCGCCGCGCGGCCGGGCGACGATGCCCTCGGCGTCGTAGCCGACGGGCTGTCCGTTCCCGTCCTTGACGGTCAGCGCCTTGGTGATGACGGCGGGCCGCCGGGTCGCGTCGACGGTGAGGATGCTGGTCGGCGAGTACGCGGCGTCGGTGACCGTATAGAGGTGGTGCGGCCTGCCGGGTACGGCGGACAGCGCGCCGAGGGCGCCCCAGCCGATGGGCGCGCCGGTGGCGTCCGGGCCCGAGACGATGCCGGGGAACTCCGGGGCGCCCTTGCCCAGCCGGAACAGGCTCACCGAGGCGCGCACGCCCGCGCCCGCGTCGTCTTCCTCGCTGGAGACGGCGAGCAGGCCGCGCGAGGGGATCGGCAGCAGGCCCTCGGGCCCGTTGGTGGCGGGCAGCACCTGGCGGAAGACCGGGCGGGTCGGCCGCGAGATGTCGTAGACGGCGACGAAGTGGGAACGCTCGGACCCGACGAAGGCGTACCGCACACCGCCGTACTCGGCGATCGCGAGCCCTTCCGGCTCGGCGCCCTTGTTCTCGGAGCGGCCCTCGTTGAGCAGCCCGTGCCGGGCGGCGAGGTGCTCGAAGCCGTTCCCCGCGTCCCAGACGACGCGGCCGGTCCGGCTGTCGAAGACGGACCAGCCACGGGTGCCGCCGCGCCAGTCGCCCTCGTTGGCGGTCGCCAGATAGCGGTCGTCGATCCAGCCGATCGCGTCCGGCTCGCGGGGTACGTCGGTGAGGGAGCCGGTGAGGTCGATCGTGCCGTCCTCCACCGTGTCGATCCCGCTCACGGACGCCGTACCGGCACCGAAGGCCTTGGTGATCCGCCCGCTGGGCAGGTCGACGAGGACGACGCCGTTGTTCTCCTGGAGGGTCACGGCGAGCTGGCCGCGGCCGTTGACGGAGACGTACTCCGGCTCGGGGTCGGTCGGCTCGGCGATCCCGGCGGCGGCGAGGCCGGGCAGCGCGCTGCCGTCGGGCTGGGTGAGCGGAACGGCCCGGGTGCGCCAACGGGCGGGCTCGGCGCCCTGCTTGATGTCAAGGATCTGCACGAACCCGGCGGGAGCCTGCGGCAGATCACCCTCTTCCCCGCCGGGCGGTGTGGCGTCCTCGTCGCGCTCGTTCTCGATCGCGACGGCCGCGTACCGCTGGTCCTTGCTGATCGCGATGGAGTCGGGCTGCCCCCCGAGGTCGAAGCTCGCCACCCGCTCCCGGCCACGCAGCGAGATGACGTCGAGACGCCCCGACTGATCGGCCTGGCTGGCGCTGGTGTTGACGACCACCAGCACGTACTGCCCCACGACGGACACCGAGGTCGGCTCGTCCTCGGCGTTCCCGAGCCGGGCCAGCGACAGGGTGCCGAGCCCGCGCGGGCGGTCCGGATCGCCGATGTCGAGGAAACCGATCCGCCGGGCCGCCGCGTCGGTGTAGACGAGGGTACGGCCGTCCTCGCTGACCGCCGATATCTCCGCGACGGTCTGCTCGGACGCGTCCGCACCGGCGGGCCGGTTCTGGAAGACGGGGTAGGTGGCGGTGCGCGCGAAGGCCGGTGCCGCCCCCCGCTGCTGGTCCGCGCCCGCGACGCCCGCGCCCGCGACGCCCGCGCCCGCTAGTGAGCCGACCGCCACGACCAGGGCGGCGAGCGCGGCGTGGGTTCTCTTCTGGGACATCGTTCCTCCGGTACCGGTCCAGTTCGGCGCGGATCGTCCCACTCCGGGACGAGCGGGGACGCGGCACGTGGGTGAACACGGAGCGAAGATCACGGGCCAAGCAAACGACGCGTTTCGCCTCCCTTAACGAAATCCCCCGGAACGAATAATTCAAAGCGACGCACCATTGCCGCTTCCGGCGGCCCGATAAATGCCTGCGAAAAACCGCACCTCATGGCTACTCTGAGGCGGCCGAACACCCGGAATTCGCATATTGCCGATAACGCCGAGGAATAGTCATGCGACGAATTGCGTCCGCCCTTTTGTCCCTGAGCGCCCTGGTGGCCGCCGCCGCGCTGGCCGCCCCCACGGCCACCGCTGCCCCGCAGCCCGTCCCCAGCGGCTGGGAGGCCGTCGACGGCGCCGAACTGGCCCGCATCGTCGAGGAGTCGGGCACCGGGCGCGCCCCGTTCGCCGCGGGCGGCGGTGCCTCCGCCACGGCCGCCGCGGAGGCCGACCTGGTGGCCATGGAGTCGGTCCGCAACGGGAAATTCGTCACCACCGAGGTGAACTACGCCGCCCCGAACACCGGCGTACTCCGCGCCCGCTCCGACGCCTACGGCGGCTCCTGGGAGGGCTTCTCCCTCGAATGGGACGACATCACCCAGACGTACTCCCTGAAGTCCCTCGCGAACGACCGCTACGTGGCCGTCGAGAAGAACTACACCGGCAGCGCCCAGAACATCCTGCGGGCCCGCTCCACCACGGTCGGCGGCTGGGAGCGCTTCAACCTCTACTACCACGAGACCCTGGGCCGCTGGGCCTTCCAGTCCACCCTGAACGGCATGTTCGTCGCCATGGAGAACAACTACACCGGCTCCCTCCAGTACGCCCTGCGTGCCCGCTCGGCGGACATCTCGGGCTCCTGGGAGGAGTTCAACCTCTACGGCCTGTGACCTTCGTCAGCTACGAGGTGCCCTGAGGGCTGGTCACCGTACCGCTTTCAGGGCACGCCCATCTCTCAGAAGTCTCAGTACTCTCAGAACAGCGCCTTGTACCCCTGCCACCCCGTGGCGATCCCGGTGCGCGCCCCGAAGGCCCCCTTGCCGTTGCCGTTGTTGCGCCACAGCCTGCCGGAGGTGTCGCGGGAGACGAGGTCCGCCTTCCCGTCGCCGGTGATGTCACCGACGCCGACGACGACGTTGTACGAGGCTCCCCAGCTACCGGCGACCTTGACCCGCGCCTTGAAGCCGCCGGTCGCCTTCCCCTCGTACCGCCACAGCTCATTCGACTTGTTCTGCGCGAGCAGGTCGCCGTACCCGTCACCGTTGAGGTCGCCGACGCCGACGATCTTCTTGTACCCGGACCACTTGGAGAAGATCCTCACCCGCGCGGAGAGCGTCCCGCTGCTGGCGGCCTTGTGGAGGTAGACGTCCCCGCTGGACGCCTGCCGGGCGATCAGGTCGGCGCGGCCGTCGCCGGTGATGTCACCGGGTGAGGTCAGCACGTCGTACTGGTTCCAGCCGGACGCCGCCAGCGTCCTGTACGGCGTCGACCTCGTCAGGGCCTTGCCGCACCCCGGCCGGTACGCCCGTAGCGCGCCGCTGCTGAGCCGTACGAGCACGTCGTTGCAGCGGTCGCCGTCGAGATCCCCGAACGGCACGGCGGTGACGGAGCTGGGCCAGCCGGACGCCGACGTCTTCTTCGAGAACTTCCCGGCGCCGTCGCCCTGCTGGAAGGTGAGGGTGCCCGACGGGGTGAGCGTGAGCAGGTCACCGATGCCGTCGGAGCCGACGTGGTCGCGTCGTACGGCGGCGCCCCCGGTCAGCCTGAGCGAGCCGGTCGCGGTCGCGGAGGTGCCCTGCCCGTCGGCCGGGGTCACGGTGAGCGTCCAGGTGTACGTCCCGTTCGGCGCGTAGGCGCCCGTCGAAGTCCGCCCGTTCCAGGACGCCTTGACGGCGTCGCGTGCCGCACCGCCGGTGAGGGTGCGCACGGTGGCGCCGGTCGCCTTGTTCCTGAGGGCCAGCTTCCAGGAGGCGGCGGGCCTGGACAGCCACCACTTGCCGTCCCAGAGGGAGGACGAGCCGACCAGGCTGAGCGCGGCTTCCGTCTTCGCCCCGAGGACGGCGAGGTCCGTGACGGGGACACCGCTCCGGACGACATGGACGTCCTGGGTGGCCGGATCGACGTACCCGACGAGCCCGGTGTACGGATCGACGTCCCAGTGCCCGGCTTCGGCGGCCAGGGTCCTGCTGACGGGGGAGCCGCTTCGGACGTCCGTGAGGGTCAGAGCGGTGGCGGTGCCGCTGCCGCGGGTGACGAGGAACCCGTCACCGAGGCGCGTGGCGGCCCCGGCGGAGGGAACGGTGACGAGGGACTTCTCGCGGGCGTCGTAGACGAAGGACCTGGTCTCGCTCCCCTGGGGCGTACGGCACGCCCCGGACCAGTACACCCAGCGCCCCACCGCCTGGATGTCCCCGTGGCCACAGGTGGTCCCCACCCGGAAGGAGGTGATCGTGGCGCCGGTACGCACCTCGGTCGCCGTCACCCCGCCGTCGCCGGACGAGGTCCACAGGGTCTCTCCCCAGAGGGCGGCGGAGCCGGTGGCGGCCGTGCCGGTGCGGCTGAGGACGACGGCCCTGGTATCGAGATCCGCGACCATGAGACCGTCACCGGAAGCCGACGGCCCGCGCCACGCCGCGTACCGCCCTTCGGCGTCCACGAGCCCGTGGTGGTCCTGAAGCCCGGAGGCGAAGGCGGCGCCGGGCAGCGACTGCCCCTGCCCCAGGACGTACACCCCTCCGTCCCAGGTCCGGTAGACCGCGCGCCCGTCCCCCGTACCCATCAGCTCGGGACAGCTGCCGTGGTCCCCGGCCATGACCCCGCACCGCACGGTGCTCCCCCGGTCGGTGCGGACGCCCGCTGCCAGGGCACCCGAGGCGACGACCGAGCGGCTGTAGAGCCGCGTGGCCCCGTCCCCCGACTCGTACGTCAGCAACTCCCCGCCGCTCAGGTCGAGGGACTCGATCCCCATGGGCACGGCGGGCAGTCCCACGATCCGCTCCATCCGGGGCAGCCCGTCGTCCCCCGCGACGACCTTCGCGATGCCGTAGTCCACGGACGACTCACCCCCGGCGAGCACCAGACCACCGTCGGGCGTGACGAGCGCCGCCGGGTCCGCCCGCTGGGCCAGCGGCACCTCCGGGGAGCCGTCGAAGGGCAACGCGGACACGCTCCACACGGAGGATCCGCCACTGCGCGCGACGACGAGCGCGTCCCCCACGACGCCCAGCACCTTCGTGGCGGCCTGGGGCAGCGGCACCTCGTGCACGGGCGTGTCGTAGGCACCCTTGGCGTACACCCGAACCCGCCCCGTGGTGTACCAACTGGCCAGGTAGTCGGGACCCACCACGGCGTCGGTGCTCGCCACGAAGGGCGGCAGCAGAGTCGCCGCCCCGGTCTCCAGGTCCACCCAGGCGTACTTCAGGACGCGCTCCGGGCCGTAGTAGCCGACGAGGATGCCGGAGGCGTCACCCCTGGTGTAGGAGGGGAAGACCGTCCCCTCCGGGAACCCGGTGACGGGCGTCTGCACCGTGCGGCCGTCCTCGCTCCGCGACAGGAACAGCCCGGTCCGCTCCCCACCCGTCGAGGTGCTGCTCAGGACGGTACGCCCATACGTCTGCAGATAGCTCTGCCCCGCCGGAACCGTCACGCTCTCCGTCGTGCCCGTCCCCATGTCCAGTAGCCGGACCGTCCCACTGCCCTGAACCGGCGGCAGGGCGACCACATCGGAACCGGTCCCGTACACCCCCTGCGTGCCCGGCCCGAGCCGCTCCCCACCCTCAACCGGCTTCCGAGTGCCGTCATAGCCCGTCCACCAGAGCCCGGACCCGCTGGTGGCGGAACGGTACTGGAGGAAGCCGGAGGCTCCCGCGCTCTGCAGGTAGGCGGTGCGCGGAGTGACCCGCATGGTGGCCGGGACGACGACCTCCTCGCCTCCGACGCTCACGGCCCGCGCGTACACGGGCGCCGCGAGGGGCATCACGGACGCGGAGACCGCCAACGCGGCGACACTGGCCAGACAGCCACGCACCAGGGCACGACGAGCCACTTGTTTCCCTCCCCCGGGAGGGCCCCCACCCTCCTGACAAGTGGGCGCAGGTTAGCAGTGGTTGGTGAACGGATGACGTTGCTGACGGGGGCTGTGTCAGCCCCCACCGGCCCGCGCTCGGATCCGCGGGGCCACCAGGGGAGGTGCCCGAAGCAACAGCCATGCGCTTTCCAGCCAGCGCCCCCAGATGCGTCTCACCCACCGCGGGTGGACCTACCTTGGCAACGTGTCCCAGAATCCGATGGCATGGATTCGACCTTCCTGGCAGCACTGATCGCTGCGGCGGTCACGGCCGGCGGATGGATTGCCAATCACGCGCTGGCCGCCCGAGCCGATCTGAGGCGGAGGCAGGCTGAGGCAAGGCTCACCCATGTGGAGAACCAGCTGGAACAGCTCTACGGACCGCTCCTGTTCCTGGTCGAGGAAGGGCGGTCGGCCTTCCACGACTTCTGCGACACCCTCGGACGCAACTATGTGTTCGCGGCGGGCAGGCCGCTCAGCCCCGAGGAACAGGACCTCTGGCTGTTCTGGGTCGACCACGAGTTCATGCCGCGCAATGAGGCGATCCAGCACCTCCTGTCCTCGAAGGCGCACCTCATCGTGGGTGACCGGATGCCGGACTCCTACCTTGCCTTCATCGACCACCACAACTCCTGGCGCGTGACCCACCTGAGGTGGAAGGAGGAGGGCGTGCCGTACTCCTGGCACTCCAAGGCCAACTGGCCGAAGTCGTTCGAGACAGAAGTGATCGCGTCCTTCGGACGACTCAAGAACCTGCAGATCCAGTTGGCGGGCCTGGTGAGGGGTGTGGAGGCCTGATCGGCGTCTCACCCGCAGACCGCGCCAGGCTCAGCTGCCCTACCCGTCATTCCCCCACCACGACAAGCAGTGCGCGCTCCTCGGCATCGACGTCGCCGACGGTCACGTGGCCTCCGGCACGGCCGCCGCCGGGCCCCCTCGTATGGGTCAGCCCACGCCCGGACACCGCGAGTTCACTCCCGCTCGATCCACTCCCCGCCCCCCAGCGGATAGTCGTAACCCGGCCGGTCCGCGTTCGCGCTGGTGCGGAACGGTGTCCCGCCGTTGTCGATGTGTACGGTGCCGCGGCGGGGGCCGCTGGACCAGGTGAGGGTGAGGTCCCAGCGGACGTCGTGTGCCGTGCTGTGGGCGGTGATGTAGAAGACCTCGGGGTCGGACTCGCTGACCTGGTACGGGAAGTCGCGTTGGCCGTTCTGGGCGGTGACCGTGGGGCTGCCGCGGTCGAGGGCGATGTCGAAGGACTTGGTCTCGACGGAGCCGCCGCAGCCGACGCCCATGGAGTAGTCGTTCCAGGCGAGGGGCGCGCCCTTGGTCAGGACCCGTACGTGCAGGGCCTCCAGGACGACCGTGTCCTCGCCGGTGCCCTGGACGGTGAGGGCGACCCGCTGCTCGCCCGAGGAGACCGCCCCGTAGGCCGCCGCCCAGCGGGGGGCGTCCTGCTCGCTGGCCGGGGGGCCGACCTGCTCGGGTTCGCTGTCGACGAGGAAGTGCTGGCTGCAGGGGTTGTCGTAGACGAAAGGGCGGGTGCCCACGGTGAGGGGGACGGCGGTGGATGTGGTGGTGTCCCTGGTGGGGTCGGGTCGGGCGCCTTGGGCGTTGTCGGTCTCTGGCTTGCTGGGTGCGGTGGGGGATGCGCTGCCTGCTGGCGGACGGCTGGCGGTCGGGCTTTCGGCATCCGTCGGGTGGGCGGTCGTCCGCTGTGCCGTCGCCGGGCGGTCCTCCCGTGAGGCGTCTGAGCTGCCGTTGCCGGACAGGGGGCCCACGGTGAGCAGTGTTGCTCCCAGTGCGGCGGCCAGCGTCACCGCGGTGGCGATCAGGGCGGTGCGGCGGCGGTCGGGGCCGCGCGGTGGTGCCGGGGCGTCCGGGGTGCCGACCACGACCGGCTCGTCCTGCGTTGGCGCGGTGTCCGGCTCCGGTCTGCGGCCCCGGGCCGCGTCCGCCAGGATCCAGCGGCGGTGCAGTTCCACCAGTTCCTCTGGCGTGGCCCGGCAGACGCGGGCGAGGCGTTCCACCGGTGCGTACTCGATCGGCACCGCGGTGCCGTTGCAGTAGCGGTGCAGTGTCGACGTACTCATGTGGAGGCGTTTGGCGAGCGCCCCGTAGCTGAGTCCCGAGCGGTCCTTCAGCTCGCGCAGCAGCCGTGCGAACGCCTCCGCCTCACCGGCCTCCGTTGCCCCTGACACCCGTTCCCCTCATCCCCCGTGTTCCAGTCGCGCATTCCAGGGCCACTGTGTTCGCGCTGGTCAGAGCGCGTTTCGGCGTTCCAGCGTCCCCAACTGGCCGTCGGGCGTGGCGGTGGGGACAGATCGCCTCACAAGCTTCCGTCATCCAATCACCACCGCCACCCGAACTCCGAAGGGGCTCAGTGCCATGTCCTATCTCCGCGCCTCCCGCGCCTCCCGTGCCTCCCGCGCCTCCCGTACCTCCCGTGCCTCCCATACCTCCCGTGCCTCCCGTACCCGTCTCGTCGCCGGTGCCGCGACCGCCGTGCTCGCCGCGCTCTCCCTGACCGCCTGCGATGACGGGACGGGCGCCCAGGACGAGGGTGCCGCCTCGCGTCCGTCCGCCTCCACCAGTTCTTCCGCCTCCACCAGTTCTTCCGCCTCCACCAGTCCCTCCGCCCCCACCAGTCCCTCCGCCCCCACCAGCCCTTCCGCCAGCGCGCCTTCCTCGAAGCCCGGCACTGACGCCCCGGACACCGGCGCCCCCACCGACAAGCCCGCCAACGACGACTCAAAGACCCCCGTCACCTGCGAAGGCTCCAACACCAAAACCGTCGCCGCCCCCCTGACCCGCCCCCTGAACCACATGCTGCTCACCGTCACCAACACCAGCGACGACACCTGCTTCCTCTACGGCTACCCGGCCGTCCGCTTCGGCGAAGCCCAGTCCGTACCCCCGGTCGTCGAGGAGTCGCAGCCGCAGGCGGTCGTCACGCTCGAGCCGGGTGCGTCGGGGTACGCGTCGGTGAGCCTGTCCGCCACCGACGGCAGCGGCTCGAACGGCCACACCGTGAAGTCCCTGGCCGTCTACTTCCGCGGCCCTTCCGGCAACGAGAGCGTCGGCACGGGCGCCCACCCGTCGCTGCCCGCGCAGGGCGCCTATGTCGACGACTCGCTCAAGGTGACGTACTGGCAGCAGTCGATGGACGACGCCGTCATGTGGTGACGCCCGCCCAGCCCCCCCCGGGGGGCCGGGTACGTCAAGCCCGACGGACGTCGGCGGGCATGGAACCGAAGTCGAAGACGCGGTACGGCGGGGCCGCCCGGCGGTACCCGTCGCCGCCGCGAGTGGCGCGGGCCCTGAACCGGGAACGCCCGTCCTGACCCGTTGCCTCACGACCGCGACCCCACGGAAGCCCGGAAACCACCGAACACTGCCGAAAGTCGTGTTGATGCGCGGGCCTTCTTCCGTATGTGCCGCTTGACCTGCGCAGATCCCATGTGCTTCCCTCAGCGCGGTCCTGAGAGCACCGCCGTGGTCGCCCGCTCTGAAGGGCACATCAAGGGCACGTCAGGGGCGCATCAAGGGCACGCCTGGTGTGCGGGCGTTTCGGGATCAAGGGCCGACAGAAATTGAGACAGGTACGACCGCGGAACTCCGCGCGCAGAACCAGGAGATCCGGAGAGAGAAGCCGGAGACCCGACCGAATAAGCGGCAGAGTCGTGGCCGCCTCCGTCGCGGCACTCGTCTTCCTCGCCTTCCTCGTCGCATTGGAATGCGCCGCCCGCCACTACGGCGTCCCCGGGCCGATCACCAACCAGGTGCGGGAGGTGGTCTTCGCCCCGAAGTCCGGCGGCCTGCTCTACGCCGCCATGGCGCTGACGATGGTGGTGCTCTCCTGGCGGGAACGCTTCATCGCGGTGGGTACGGCGATCGGTGTCGACGTCGGCTTCCTGGCGGTCCGATGGGCGCTCGACGTCGAGACAGGCGGAGGCCACCCCTTCGGCAACGGTGCCCTGTGGGTGACCCTGGGCTGTGGGGTCGTCGCCGTCACCCGCCGCAGCGGCCGGGAACGGGTGCTGCTGCTGAAGGGCGTCGGGCTCGGGCTGCTCCTGATGACGGGCCGCAAGACCGGTGACACCTGGCTGCTCCTCACCTCGAAGACCCGGCCGGGGGTGCTCGACCAGTACGTGGCGACCGCCGACCAGGCGCTGGGCAACCCGTCGTGGCTGGTCGGCCGGGTGGTGACGGCCAGCGGCGCCGTCGGCTTCAACTTCCTCGACTTCGTCTACGGCCAGCTCCCGGTGGCCGCGGTCATCGCCGCCCTCTACCAACTGCGCCACGTGGCGGCCGAGCGGCGCTTCCCGCGCCACCATCTGGTGCGTACGTTCCTGGCGATCGGCCTGCTCGGACCGGCCTTCTACATGATCTTCCCGGTGGTCGGACCGATCTTCGCCTACGGCACCGGCACCGAGCACTGGGCGGGGGTCAGCCTCTGGGCGCCGGACATGCCGCCCAGCGAGCCGTGGGCCGTGGCCACCCTGTGGCCGCAGACGCCACCGCCGATCGGTGCCCCGCGCCTCATGCCGTTCGACGAGGTCACCCCGCGGAACTGCATGCCCAGCCTGCACACGGCGTGGGCGATGGCGATCTTCATCCACACCCGTAAGGGGCCACGGCTGCTGCGCCATGCAGGAACGTTTTGGCTGATCGCCACCCTCTGCGCGACGCTCGGCTTCGGCTACCACTACGGCGCCGACCTCATCGCCGGAGTGGTCTTCACGCTCACCATCGAGGCGGCCCTGCGCTCGTACGACCGGGGCTGGGACCGGGCGGGCCTTCGGCTGGTCGCCTACGGGGCGGCGGTCTTCACCGCGTTCCTGGTGTCGTACCGCTGGCTGCCCGTGTGGATGGCCGAACACCCGTGGGTCTCCGGGCCGCTGCTCGTCCTCGCGATGGGCTCGGTGATCTACGGCTATGTACGGACCACCGCCGTGTGGTCACGGACCACCGCGGGCGGGGTGGACGCGGCGCGGAGCGTGTTCACCCTGTCCCGGTGAGCGAGCCGCCTTAGCCGGTGAGGCCGTCCCAGCCGGTGGGCGAGCCGTCCCTGGAGGCCGCCGCCCTCGTCACCCGCGACCGCGAACAGGGCACCGAGCTGGCCCGTTCGCTGCTCCCCTATCTCGACTATCTCGAGCGAGCGCGTAAGGGCTCGTACGGAGCGGTTCGTATGCCCGGGCAGGCACCCGATCGGCGCCTTCCAGCCCCCGATAGCATCGGCCCGCCGGGAATGTGCAGCGTCGCTCGTGGGACCGACCACCCGGGCCAGGACGGACGACAGGAAGGGCGGAGCGGACTATGACGATGCCTCCGGGAGACGAGCAGGGTTCCTCAGCACACCTGCGCGATCTCGAATCGATGCTGGACGCGATCAGCGATCACGCCGTGATCAGGCTGGGGCCGAGCGGCGAGGTGGTCCGCTGGACCCGCGCCGCCGAGGCGATGACGGGCTACGCCGAGGACGAGGTCGCGGGGCAGCCACTGTCGTCGCTGCGCACCGAGGAGGACCGCGACGCCGGACTCCTGGAGCAGGAACTGGCGGCGGTACGGGAGCACGGCCGCCGGGAGTTCCAGGGCTGGCGGGTCCGCAAGGACGGGGAGCGGTTCCTGGCGCACGTCAGCCTGACACCGGTCACGGACGAGGACGGCGCCGTGACCGGCTTCGTCGAGGTGCTGCGGGACGCCACCGAGAGCGCCCGCGCCGAGTCGCTGTTCCACGGACTGCTGGAGTCGGCCCCGGACGCCATGGTGATCGTGGGCGAGGACGGCCGGATCGTGCTGGTCAACCGGCAGGCCGAGGCGCTGTTCGGTTTCGAGCGCGCCGAACTGGTGGGCCGGGAGATCGAGGTGCTGGTGCCCCCGCGCTACCGGGACCGGCACGTCGGCCACCGCAACGGCTTCCTGAACGCCCCGCAGGTGCGCCCGATGGGCGTGGGCCTGCAACTGTCCGGGGTGCGCCGCAACGGCACCGAGTTCCCGGTCGAGATCAGCCTGAGCCCGCTCCAGACGGCCGAGGGGCTGCTGGTGGCGGCGGCGATCCGGGACGTCACCGAGCGCCGGGAGACCGAACTGCGGCTGCAGCGGCAGCGGGACGAGATCCTGGAGCTGTCGACGCCGGTGATCCAGGTCTGGGACAAGGTGCTGGCCCTGCCCATCATCGGCACGCTGGACACGCTGCGCGCCACCCGGCTCACCGAGGGCCTGCTGGAGAAGATCGCCCAGACGCAGGCCGAGGTCGCCATCCTGGACATCAGCGGCGTGCCCACCATAGACACCCAGGTCGCCCAGCACCTGCTGAAGACGGTGCAGGCGGCGGCCCTGATGGGGACCGTGAGCATCATGAGCGGGGTGCGGCCCGAGACCGCGCAGTCCATGGTCCACCTCGGCATCGACATGGGACGCCTGCGCTCCCGCAACACCCTCCAGGACGCCCTGCAGCTCGCGCTCGCCGTGCTGGCCGAGCGGGCCGGGACCGCCGAGACGGCCGCCCGTGCGCTGACCTCGGGAGGCCGTGGTGCATGAGGAGGACGTCGTACCGGTCATGCGGATCGGCGACACCCTGCTGGTCGCGCTGCAGGGCGACCTGGACGACACCACGGTGGTCCAGATCGAGGAGCAGCTCACCCGCGAGGTCGCCCGCACCGGCGCGTCCGGGATGCTCATCGACGTCAGCAGGCTGAGCCTGGTGGACTCGTTCATCGCCCGGGTGCTGGCCAGGATCGTGGCGATGGTCCGGCTGCTGGGCGCCCAGGCGGCGATCGTGGGCATCCAGCCCGCGGTGGCCATCACCCTGGTGGAACTGGGGGTGCCGATGGGGCACCTGGACACCGCGCTCAACGCCGAACAGGGGCTGGCCCTGCTCGAGCGGCTGCGCCGTGCCGACACCGGTGCGGACCGGGACCGCCCGTGACCGCCGACGCCATGACGGAACGGGTGCCGGAGGTCTTCGCGATCGCCCACGAGGCCGACCTGATCCGGGTCCGCAAGGTGCTGCGCGCCGAGGCACAGACGGCGGGGCTCAACCTGGTCGACGCCACCAAGCTGATCACCGCGGGCAGCGAGCTGGCCCGCAACATCCTCAACTACGCCACCGGCGGCCGGGGCCGGGTCAGTGTCGAGCAGGTGTACCAGCAGGGCCGCCGTGGCGTGCGGGTCACGTTCGCCGACGACGGGCCGGGCATCGCCGACCTCGAGGCCGCGATGACCGACGGCTTCAGCACCAGGGGCAGCATGGGCCTGGGGCTGCCGGGGTCGCGGCGGCTGGTGGACGACCTAACCGTCGCCTCCGCGGCTGGGTCGGGAACCACCGTGGTGATCGTGAAGTGGCAGCGGTGACGACGACGGGGACGCGGTCTTGAGCGAGAGCGAGCACCGGCTCCATCCGATCGGAGCCGAGGAGGACGTCGGCGCCCTGCGCCGGGCGGTGGCCCGGATGGCCACCGGACGGCCGGGCCTGCGCGCGGGCGTGGCGGAACTGGTGGCCACGGAACTGGGCACCAACCTGGTACGGCACGCGCTGCCCGGGGGCTGGGTGCTGGCCCGCACCACCGCCGACGGGATCGAGCTGATCTCGGTCGACGGCGGACCGGGGATGCCGTGGACGCCCTCGGGCGCGGTGCCGGGGGCGCCCTCGCCCGCCGTGCCCGGGACGCCGGGGCCGCCGTCGCCCGCCGTGCCCGGGACGCCGGGGCCGCCGTCGCCCGCCGTGCCCGGGACGTCGTGGCCGCCCTCGCCCGCCGTGCCGTCTCCCTCCTCGCCGCCCCCGTACCGCGGAGGCGGTCTGAACGCGGGGCTGGGGGTCGTACGGGCGCACTCCGCCGAGTTCGACTGCTACTCCACCCGGCGCGGCACGGTCGTATACGCGCGTCTGGGCGCCCCGGCCGAGGGCGCGTGGCGGTTCGGCGGGGTCAACGTCCCCCTCGGCGGGGACGGCGAGTCCGGGGACGCCTGGGCCGTCACCCCGGGCCGACGGCTGGCCGCGCTGGTCGTGGACGGCCTCGGGCACGGACCCGCGGCGTCCCTGGCGTCCCGCGCCGCCGTCGCCGCGTTCGACGACGGCCCGGTCACCGATCCCGGCCACCTCGTCCCGCGCGCCCACGAGGCGATGCGGGGCACGCGGGGCGGTGTGCTGGGCGCGTGCCTGATCGACCCGGACGGCGGCACGTTCACGTACGCGGCGGTCGGCAACGTCACCGGACGGGTCCTCACCGGCGGCCGTACGACCCACCTGCTGGACCGCCCCGGCACCCTCGGCACCCACCTCCCCGTGCCCAGCGTCCGGCTCCAGCAGGGCGCCTGGGAACCCGGTTCGACGCTCGTCCTGACCTCCGACGGGATCCGGTCCGGCTGGAGCCTGGACGGCCACCCGCGGCTGCTGGAACACCACCCGGCGATCGTCGCCGCGGTCGTCCACCGGGAGTACGCGCGGCCCACCGACGACGCCACGGTGCTCGTGGTCCGGGCGGGCGGCAGCGTGCCATGATGAGGGCGGGCAGGGGCGGGCATATGACAGATGACGAGGGGCGGTCGACCATGGGGGAGCCGCACGAACGCCGTCCTGAGGACCCGGAGGACCCCACCGAACTGGTCGCCGAGCTGCGCCAGGAACTGGAGGACACCAACCGCGGCCTGATCGCCCTGCACACCGAGCTGGAGGCCGCCCAGCGCGCGGCGGCCCGGCTGGCGGCGATCGTGACCTCGTCGGACGACGCCATCCTGTCCGTCGACCCGGCGCCCGCGCACCGCGTCCAGACCTGGAACCCCGGCGCGGTGCGCCTGTTCGGGCACGAGGAACCGGAGATCGTGGGAAAGCCCGTCGACACGCTCCTGTCGGACGCGGCCCTCGACGCCTTCCGCGCGGCGCTGGCGGAGATCCGCGCCCATGGGCACGCCGAGCCGCACCAGACCCGGTGGCGCCGGGTGGACGGCTCCGTGGTCGACGTGGCCGTCACCGTCTCGGCGATGCGCGACGCCGACGGCACGCTGATCGGCTTCTCCACGGTGGCGCGGGACATCACCCAGCAACTCGCCGCCCAGGCCGAACTGGCCGCCGCGCGCACCGAGCGGGAGGTCCAGGGGGACCGGGACCGTATCGCCCGTGACATGCACGACCTGGTCATCCAGCGGCTGTTCGCCGGTGCGCTGACGCTGCAGTCCACGCTGGGCCGCGTCGGCGACCGGCCGCGGGTGGCCGAGCGGGTCCAGCGGGTGGTGGACGACCTGGACGACACCATCAGGGTCATCCGCTCCACCATCTACGCCCTGCGCGAGCCACGGCAGGACGAGCGGGGCGGCGGCGGCCTGCGCTCCCGGCTGGTGGTGGCCACCGACCGCGCCGCCGAGATCCTCAGCTTCACGCCCGCGCTGCGGATGACGGGGCTGCTGGACACGGAGGTGCCCGCCGCGCACGCGGAGCACCTGCTGGCCGTCCTCGGCGAGGCGCTGTCCAACGCGGCCAAGCACGCGGGGGCCACCGCCGTGGACGTATCGGTGGAGGTCACCACCACGGTGTCCGCCAACGGGTCCGACAAGGTGCTGCGGCTGCGCGTCAGCGACAACGGCCGTGGCATCGACCCCGCCGTCACCCGCCGCAGCGGTCTGGCCAACCTCCGCTCGCGCGCGGAGGAGTTGGGCGGCACGTTCGTCCTGACCTCTAACCATCCCGCGGGCGCGGTCCTGGACTGGAGTATTCCGCTCCCGCGCGAGGGCGGCTGACCACCGTTCCCGGGGGGATCGTGGGGCAGGAGAGCGGCGGAGAGGACCACTACCCGCGTGTCGCGGATCCCGATTGCGCGGTGAGCAGATGACGACCGCTGCCCCGCGCCTACTGGTGGTCCTTTCCGCCACCTCCATGAAACACGCGGGCCCGCACCGACGGTGAGGGCCGGACGGGCCACGCACGACCCCGTCCGGCCCCTGTCGCGCCTCAGGCGCCCGGCATCAGCACCGTGTCGATGATGTAGACGTTGGCGTTGGCGGTCTTCACGTGGCCGCAGACGACCTCGGCGGAGTCGTTGACGCGGTAGGACTCACCGGACCCGGAGGTGGTCAGCTTCGACTTCTCCAGCGTCGCGAACGACCCGTCCGCCAGATCCGCGGGCGCCAGCTTCTGGCCCACCACGTGGTACGTGAGGATCTTGGTCAGCTGCTCCTTGTCGTTGAGCACGGCGTCCAGGTCGGCCTTCGGGATCTTGGCGAAGGCGTCGTTCGTCGGCGCGAACACGGTGATGTCCTGGGCGCTGTTGAGCGTGTCCACGAGCCCGGCCTTCTGTACCGCCGTCACCAGCGTGGACAGCGCCGGGTTGTTGGACGCGGCGGTGGCCACCGGGTCCTTGGCCATGCCGTCGAACGAACCGGCGCCGTCCTCCGGCACCGCGGAACAGGCGGTTCCGAAGGGCTGATCGCCGGAGGTGCCGGAGCCGACCGCGCTGTCGTCACCCGCCGTGCCCTCCGCACCGGCCGGGGAGGACGCGGACGCCTTCGACGAGTCGTCGGACCCCGCGGAGTCACCGCCGTTGTCGGAACAGGCGCTCAGGGCGAGCGGCAGGACGGCGGCGGCGGCCAGCGTGACGGCGGTGCGGCGGATACGGGTGTTCATCGTGGTTCTCCTGGGGTGAGGGCAGCCGGAGCTGCCGTGATGTGAACTGCTGACATGTGGAAAGGGGCAGTTGGTACGGGGGTCAGTCGACGGTCACGACCACGGAGTGCCATCCGCTGGCGCCGTCGGGGACGGTCCGGGCGCGTTCCTCGGTCTGCACCCGGCCGGTGCGGTCGGTGGCGCGCACGGTCAGGGTGTGGCCGCCCTTGGTGGCCTCCCAGGGGAGGGACCACTGGCGCCAGGTGTCACGGCTGTCCTCCGCCGCGAGATCGGCGGTCCGCCAGGGGCCGTCGTCCACGCGGACCTCGACCTTGTCGATGCCGCGGTGCTGGGCCCAGGCGACCCCGGCGACCATGACGGTCCCGGCCCCGGGGCGCGCGAACGGCTTGGGCGTGTCGATGCGCGACTGGGTCTTCACCGGTGCGCGCCGCGCCCAGCCGCGTTCCACCCAGTAGGGGTCGTAGGAGTCGAACGTGGTCAGCTCGATCTCCTCGATCCACTTGCAGGCGGAGACGAACCCGTAGAGACCGGGCACGATCATGCGGACGGGGAAGCCGTGCTCGAAGGGCAGCGGCTCGCCGTTCATGCCGAAGGCGAGGAGCGCGTCGCGGCCGTCCATGACGTCCTCGACGGGGCTGCCGAGGGTCATCCCGTCGACCGAGCGCGCCACCAGCTGGTCGGCGGGGCCGCCCCTCGACGGCGGTACGACCCCGCACTCGTCCAGCAGCTCGGCCAGCCGTACGCCGATCCAGCGGGCGGTGCCCACGTAAGGGCCGCCGACCTCGTTGGACACGCAGGTCAGCGTGATGTCCCGCTCGACCGGTGCGCGCCGGACCAGGTCGTCGAAGGTGAGCGTCAGCGGGCGCCGGACGCCCTGGCCGTGGATGCGCAACCGCCAGGAGGCGGCGTCGATCTTCGGTACGACCAGGGCGGTGTCGACCCGGTAGAAGGACGTGTTGGGGGTGAAGAAGGGGCTGACGCCCGGCACCCGCGCCTGCGCGCCCCTGGGCACGGGCGGGGCGGACGAGGCAGGCGCCGGGAGGGCGAGCCGGTTGCGGGAGGCGACCGCGTCCCGCCCGCGCGAGCCGTTCAGGAACCGGGCCAGCACGCCCGCCCCGACGGACGCCGCCACGACGCCGGACGCCACGATCACGAAGCCGCGCCGGTCCCACCCGTCGACGGCCTCCGCAGGCGCGGCCGTGCCGGACGCCGGACGGCCCGCGAGGACGTACAGCAGGACGGCACCGACGAGGGCGCCCGCCTGGGAGGGCAGGGCGTCAAGGAGGCCGTCCGAGTCGGGGCGGCCGAGGGCCGCGGTCGCCCCGATCACACCGAAGGCCAGAACCCCGGCGGCGCCGGTGCGCCGGAATCGCAGGGCGACGATTCCCAGGACGATCGCGAAAAGGGCCAGGACGACCAGAATTCCGGCCTGGAGGAGGAGTTTGTCATTGGTGCCGAAATTGCGGATCGCCCAGTCCTTCACCGGGGCGGGGGTGCGGTCGATCGCCGCGCCCCCCACCGCGATGACGGGTCCCGCCTGCGGTCGTACGGCCGTCGCCACCAGCTCGGACGCGGCGAGCGCGGCGAGCGCCGCGACGAGCCCGCTGACCGCACCGGCCACCAGCCGGGCCGGGTCGCGGAATGCGCGCGCTTCGTTCTTGTCGTCGGTCACGTGGGGAATCCGGCCCCGGGCGGCTGGCGGATTGGTCGGACGCCGGATCGGATGAAATCTTTTCCGGGACCAATCCGCGGCGCGCTCGGCTACGGATTCTTTCGGCTGCGGATTCTCTTGGCTGCGGGTTCTCTTGGCTACGGATGGCCGACGGGCCGTCCGGTCCGGTCAGGTCGGCAGGGGCATCCGCGCCAGCGGTGCGGAGGTGGGCCGCGCGGAGCCGCCAGCCGGTTCGACGGTGATCCCCATGCCCGCGGCCCCGTCGACGGCGCCGCGCATCAGGACGGCCTGGTCGGTCCGGCCCGGGTCGAGCAGACCGGCGGAGCGCATGGTGCCGCCGTCGTCGAACCACAGCTGGTACACCTGGCCGCGGGGCGGCCGGTCCATCCCGGAGACGACGAAGACGGCCCGGTCCCGGTCCCGGGAGACGACGACCGTGCCGGTGGAGCCGTCGCCCAGCGTCGCGGCGCGCGTCCTGGCGTCCGGCGCGGCCAGCACCGCGGCGATCGCGTCCGTGGCGCGCTCGGCCTGCCGGGCCGCGCGGGAGGCGTCCTCGGCCCGCTGGTACTGCCACACCGCGGTCGTCCCGCCGAGTGCGGCGGCCCCCGCGAGGCAGGCGGCCAGCGCCCACCGGGACAGCGCACGGCCGCGCGGCCGGTACCGGACCCCGTGGACCGGCTCCGGCCCGCCCGGCGACTGCTGCCGGACGGTGGTGATCCGGCGCAGCACCCGTTCGCGCATGGCGGCCGGTGGCGACACGGTGGCGGCGAGCCCCAGCCGGGCCGTGGTGGCGGACAGTTCCGTGGTCTCCCGCGCGCACGGCTCGCAGGACGCGAGGTGCCGCTCGAAGGCGTCGCTCTCGTCGTCGGGCAGTGCGTGCAGGACGTAGGCACCCGTCAGGTGGTGCGGGTCGGTGGTGGTCACGCGGTCACCCCCAGGCAGTCGCGCAGCCGGATGAGGCCGTCCCGCAGGCGGGTCTTCACGGTGCCCAGGGGCAGGGTCAGCGCCTCCGCCACCTGGCGGTAGGTGAGCCCGCGGTAGTAGGCGAGGGTGACGGCCTGCCGCTGCACCTCGGTCAGGGTGCGCAGACAGCGCCGTACCTGTTCCCGTTCCAGCCGGGCCTCCACCTGCTCCGTCACCTCGTCGAACTCGGGCGTACGGTCCAGCAGGGCGGCCTTGTGGTCACGGGCCGCCGCGGCCTCCACCGACCGCACCCGGTCCACCGCGCGACGGTGCGCCAGCGTCAGCACCCAGTTGATGGCCGTCCCGCGGTCCGCCCGGTAGCGGGGAGCGGTGCGCCACAGCTCCACCAGCACCTCCTGGGCGACCTCCTCCGACTGCGCCCGGTCCCGCAGCACGGCCCGCGCCACCCCCAGGACGGGCCCGGCCACGAGGTCGTAGACGGCGGCGAACGCCTCCTCGTCGCCCAGTGCCACGCGCCCGACCAGTTCTTCGAGGTCCGGCTCCGACGAGGGGTTTCTGCCGATGTGCACGGCTTGTTTCACAGGGCGGCCTCCGCGGTCGTATCTGCTCCGGAGGTAATCCGAGCCAGCGGCGGGCGCGGATTGGTCCGCGCGGCACCGGACTCGCGGGCCGTCACCGAGGCGCCGAGCGCCTCCGGAGCGGCGGAGCCTACCGGGCCGGTGCGGGCCCGCGGTCGAGGCCTGGGCCGGGTCCCGCGCCGGGACATCGATCGAGAAGCCCCGTTGCCGCGTCTGTCTGCGCGGCGTGGCGGGGGGTAGCTTGGTGGGAAGGCCCCTGAAGGAGGGTGGTCCGATGCCGTGGTTCGTATGGCTGCTCGCCGCCGCGGCGCTGGGTGCCGCGGAGTTCTTCACCCTGACCCTGGTCTTCGGGCTGCTGGCGGGCGCCGCGCTGGTGGCCGCCGTGGTCGCCGGCGTCGGCGTCGGCCTCCTGGGGCAGCTGGTGGCGCTCGGGCTGGCGGCAGTGGCGGGGATCGTCATCCTCCGTCCCGTCGCCCTGCGCCAGATGGAACAGCAACCCCTCGTGCGCGACGGCAGCGACGCGCTGATCGGCAAGCGGGCCGAGGTCATGCAGGAGGTCACCGCCACCCGCGGCCTGATCAGACTCTCCGGCGAGGAGTGGTCGGCCCGCGCCCTCGACGAGACCCTGGTGATCCCGGTGGGCGCGCTGGTGGACGTCATGGAGATCGAGGGCGCGACGGCCATCGTCTACCCCCGAGAACTCCTTCCGTGAACGGCTGAACGCAGAGCAACGGAGGCGCTGTGGACCCGGTTGTCATCCTCATTCTCGTCGCGGCCCTGGTGGTCGTCTTCGTCGTCGCCTCCACCGTGCGGATCGTGCCGCAGGCGCGCCGCTACAACATCGAGCGCTTCGGCCGCTACCGCCGGACCCTGCAGCCCGGCCTGAACCTGGTCCTGCCGGTCGCCGACCGCATCAACACCAAGCTCGACGTGCGCGAGCAGGTCTATTCGTCCGACCCCAGGCCGGTGATCACCGAGGACAACCTGGTGGTGAACATCGACACGGTGCTCTACTACCAGATCACCGACCCGCGGGCGGCGGCCTACGAGGTCGCCGACTACCTCCAGGCGATCGACCAGCTCACCGTGACCACGCTCCGCAACGTCATCGGCAGCATGGACCTGGAGGAGACCCTCACCTCCCGCGAGGAAATCAACTCCCGCCTGCGCGCCGTCCTCGACGACGCCACCGGCAAGTGGGGCATCCGCGTCAACCGCGTCGAGATCAAGGCCATCGACCCACCGCACACCATCAAGGAGGCGATGGAGAAGCAGATGCGGGCCGAGCGGGACAAGCGCGCGGCCATCCTGCACGCCGAGGGCGAGCGCCAGGCCAAGATCCTCACCGCGGAGGGCACCAAGCAGAAGGACATCCTGGAGGCCCAGGGCACCCAACAGGCCATGATCCTGCGGGCGGACGGCGAGGCCAAGGCGGTGGAGCTGGTCTTCCAGGCCGTCCACCGCAACAACGCCGACGCGAAGATCCTCGCCTACAAGTACCTGGAGACGCTCCCCCACCTCGCGGGCAGCGACAACAACACCTTCTGGGTGATCCCGGGCGAGCTGACCGAGGCGATCCGCACGGTCACCAGCGCCTTCGGCGACCAGTCGACGGCAGCCGGGCCCACACCCCCGCAAGAGACGACCACCACCACCCCGGACCAGTCCCGGACCCCCCAACTCGGCACGGCCCCCCTCCCCTCCCTCGACGCCGCCACCGCCACCAACGAGGCGGAGAAACAGGCCGCCGCCGCGGTCAGCGACGCCAAGGCGGAGGCGGAGGCGGCGAAGTCACCGCAGGTGCCGCACCGGAGTCGGACGTCCGATCACTGAGCGTCCCCCGGGGCCTGGTCCTGGTCGGTCTCGCGGCTCAGGACGCGGCGGGCCGCCTCGGCCTCCGCTGCCGGGGGAGACAGTTCGTCGAGGGTGTCGAGTTCGTCGTCCGCTTCCAGTTCCCGCTCCCAGGCCGCCGCGAGGCGCTCCTGCTGCTGGCGTGGCTTGGCGCCGATGGCCTCGCGCTGTTCCGGGGCCAGGGAGGCGAGGAAGCGGTTGACCGGGTCCGTGGGCATACGGTGCTCCATTTCGGGAGAAGGGGCGCCCCCCTGTGCAGCATGGCTGAACGCCGACCGGTCGGCCGCCCGACACTGCCGTGGGGACACTCCGGTGGCCTCTTTGCCCAGGGGGTTCCAGGCCCCGGCCGTGTGCACGGCCGGGGCCTGGGACCCGAGATGACCTGAGCAGGACGTCACGGGGCCCGCCTGGCCGGAATCAGCCGCAGGACGATGACGGCGGAGACCGCGGCCATGCCCGTGGCGACGAGGAAGGCGTCGTCGAAGCCGGAGGCGTTACCCGCACCGGTGCGGGCGGCGATGCTCGTGGCGGCGGCGCTGGAGACGGCCGCGGCTCCGGCCGAGGCGCCGAACTCGTGGAAGGTGCTGACGATGCCCGAGGTCACCCCGGCCTCCTGGGGAGCGACGCTGGCGAGCGCGGTGGCGGAGGCGACGACGAACAGGGCACCGAGTCCCGCCGCGGCGACGCTCACCCCGGTGACCATCGCGGCGGTTCCGGACCAGAGCACCGGTACGAGGAACCCGAGGGCCGCGACGGCCAGGGCGGCCACGCCCAGCAGCCGTGCCCCCAGCCGCCCGATCACCCGCCCGGCGCTGGCGGCGGCGGCCATGGTCAGCAGCGCCACCGGCAGGAACAGCACACCAGTCGTCAGGGCACCGTGCCCCTGGAGGTTCTGGAGGTAGAAGGAGCCGAGGAAGAAGACCCCGACCATCAGCGCGGTGGCGACGGCGATCACGAAGGTGCCCGCGACCACCGGCCGCCGACCGAGCAGCCGCAGATCCATCAGCGGTGCCGCGGCCCGCCGTTGCCAGAGGGCGAAGACGGCGTAGCCGACTACGGCGGCGACGACCAGGAGGACGGTGAGGCCACTGAGCCAGCCGTGATCACCGGCCCGGATCAGGGCGTAGATGAGGGCGCCGGTCGCGGCGGCGACGAGGACCGCGCCGGGCAGGTCGAGGGAGCCGGTGGCCGCGCGGGGCAGGCGGGGCAGGATCCGCGCGAGCGAGACGAGGACGACGAGC
This sequence comes from Streptomyces sp. NPDC057877, assembly GCF_042796855.1. NCBI lineage: Bacteria > Bacillati > Actinomycetota > Actinomycetes > Kitasatosporales > Streptomycetaceae > Streptomyces > Streptomyces sp. NPDC057877. The sequence goes on along the minus strand of NZ_JBHVMS010000003.1, from coordinate 356,135 downwards.
CCGACGGGGACGTTGACGAAGAAGACCCAGGCCCAGCCCGGCCCCGCCGTGATCAGCCCGCCCAGCAGCACACCGAGGGCGGCGCCCCCGCCACCAAGCGCCGACCAGATCCCCAGCGCGCGGTTGCGCTCGTCACCGTCGAACAGCCGCACCACCACGGACAGCGCGGCGGGCGAGAGCATCGCGGCCCCCGCCCCCTGGGCGATGCGCGCGGCGAGCAGCAGCGGGGCGCCCGTGGCGAGCCCGGCGGCCAGCGACGCGACGGTGAACAGGGCGAGCCCCGCCAGCACCACCCGCTTGGGCCCGAACAGGTCAGCTGCCCGGCCGCCGAGCAGCATCAGACTCCCGAACGTGAGGGCGTAGCCGCTGACGACCCAGGTCAGCGCCGCGCGCCCCAGCCCCAGCTCGGAGCCCATGTCGGGCAGGGCGATCGCGACGACGGTGATGTCCAGGATCAGCATCAACTGGGCCAGCCCCAGCAGCCCCAGGGCCGACCAGCGCAGCGGATGCGGTGCATCCGGCGCGCGTGTGGCAGCGGTCTCCGTATCGCTCATGACGCTCACTCCTCATCGCCCATCAAGTCGTACAGCACTGTTCAAGTTAATACGCCCCGGGGGTATAAGGCAAACAGTCCTGTACGACTTGCTGCGGTACGGTGGGCGCATGGGCACCGAGAACCCCACGGCCACGAGGAACTCCCCCGCCACCAAGCGCGCCGACGCCCTGCGCAGCATCGAGGCGATCGTGAGGGCGGCGGCCGAATGCCTGGGGCGCAACCCGGAGGCGAGCCTCACCGAGATCGCGCGGGCCGCGGGTGTGGGCCGAGTGACGCTCTACGCGCACTTCACCTCCCGGGCGGAGGTCGTCGACGCCGCGCTGAGCCGCGCCCTCGACCAGGGCGACGAGGTCCTGGACACGGTCGACCTGACCGGCGACCCCCGACTCGCCCTGGCCCGCTACATCGAGTCGGGCTGGCCCCTGGTGGACCAGGCCCGCGCACTCCTCACCGCCGCCCAGCGCGAACTGTCCCCCGGCCGCGTCCGCGACCTCCACGCCGCCCCCGCCGCCCGCGTCGAGACCCTCCTCGCCCGCGGCCGTGCCGAGGGAGCCTTCCGCACCGACCTGCCGATCCCCTGGATGGTCAACGTCCTGCACGCGGTCATGCACAGCGCGGCGGAGGAAATCCGAGCGGGCCGCCTCACCTCCGACCACGCCGCGCACCACATCACGGCGACGGTGCTCGCGGCTTTCACGCCGCCGGGTGTGCCGGTACCGGAGACCGGCGGGGGAGCCTGAGGCGCTACTCTCCGCTGCTGTCCGGGCTGGAGGGCTGGAGGAGCTGGTCGACGGGCGCGTAGTCGTCGGTGAGCGGTCGCGCGCCGTCGATCCAGGAGACGAGGTCGTCGCCGGTGGTGATCCCCCAGCCGGTTCGCCGGGTGCCCAGGGCCGCCTGGGTCGCGCGCAGGTCGACGGGCCGGTCCGAGGCGACCACCACCAGGTTGCCGCCCACGGGGGTGGCGGTCGGGTCGAGGCCGATGTCGGTGGGCTCGCCGATGAGGGCGACGTGCGCGAAGGTCTCGGTGAGGGTGGCCACTTCGGCGCGGGCGAAGGCCAGGTCGCCGTGGTCGATGAGGTTGGCGACGTACAGGCCGCCGTCGTGGAGCACCCGCCGTATGTCGGTCAGCGCCTCCACCGTCGTGAGGTGCCACGGCACGCTGACGCCCCCGAAGGCGTCGCCGACGACGAGGTCACGGCTGTCGGCGTCCAGGCGCCGGAGGCCGAGTCTGCCGTCCTCGACGCGTACGTCGATCCCGGCCTGTGAACCCAGGCCGAGCCGCTCGCGGTTGACGCGCACGACGCCGTCGTCGATCTCGGACACGAGGCTGCGCGTCCCGGGCCGCGTGGCCGCGAGGTAACGGGGGAAGGTGAGCCCGCCGCCGCCCACGTGGTAGGCCGAGAGGGGCTCGTCCTCGGGGAACGCGGCGTCGACCACCGACGCGATGGCGCGGACGTACTCGAACTCCAGGAACGTCGGGTCGTCGATGTCGACGTAGGAGTGCCGCAGGCCGTCCAGCACGAGGGTGCGACCGCTGGCCCGGTCGGGGTCGGCCACGACCCGTACGCAGTGGTACTTGGTCTCCGTGTCGCAGCCGCCGGGCGCGACGCTGGTGGCAAGGCCACCGGCGACGACCACGAGGGTCAGAGCGGGCGTACCGCTCCACCCGCGCCGCCGCCACCCGACCAGCGCCGAGCCGAGCACCAGCAGTGTTCCGAGGCCGATCAGTATGCCGCTGACCGGCAGCCGCGACACCAGCACGAAGCCGGTGAGGACGGTGCCCACGATCGCGCCCACGGTCCCGACACCGGACAGCCGCCCGACGACCGTCCCGGTCTCCGCGAGGCTGGTGAGCCGTAGCTTCGTCACGATCGGCGTCACCGCGGAAAGCAGCGCTCCCGGCACGAGGATGGTCAGCGACGCGATGAGGAGGAGCGCCACCGGCGCCCACTCCGCCGTGGAGCGCAGCACGGCGGGGGTGAGCGCCACGATCGCCCCCGACACCCCGAGCGCGGGCCCCAACAGCCGCCGCGGATCGACCTGGTCGGCGATCCGCCCGCCCATCCACGAGCCGACGGCGATCGCGGTGAGGGCGATGCCGATCACCATGGTGCTGGTCTCGAGGGTGAGACCGAGATAGGGAGCCAGCAACCGCAAGGCGACGATCTCGACCACCAGCACCGCGGCCGACGACCCGAACACGAGCACGACAGCGGTACGGGGTCCCAGGCCGTGACTGCCAGGCGCACCCTCCGCGACAGCCGAGGAAGACGATCCGGTCACGGGCGACATCCTCGCACGCGGCTTGTCGGGTGGAGGTGAGTCGTCGCCGAGGCGACGAACTGCCCGGTACGCGCACCAGACGTCACCCCTACGGGGATGCCGACGAGCGAACCGGCCGCGCCGCATGGTCGGCACCGGGCGCCTTCGGCGGCGGCCGTCGAGTCCGCGCGCCGTCAGGTGCGCTGCGAGTCCGGGCTCCCGAGCGCTTCCGACGCCGCCTGGAGAGGGCTGCGGGGAGTCGCGTCCAGGAGCGGCGGGGCCTCGGGGCGGGCGTGGCAGGTGAAGCCGAGGCGGGCCATGGCCCGGGTGACCTCGCCGCCGTTGAAGTCGCGGCGGTCCTGCCGGGTGAGGACCTCACCGACCTGCATCACGGGATAGCGGCGGCGGCCGATGGTCACGGAGGCGCCGGTGACGAGTTCGGGCTTGATGCCCGCCATCGAGGCCAGCACTCCGGGCTTGGTCAGTTCGAACGGGTACCGGGCGATGACACAGCGCATGGTGCCTCACAGGGGAGAGGGGAGGGGGAAGGGGAGGGGACTGGCAGTTCGGTGACTGGGGTGTGAGGGGCGAGGAGCGGGCCCTGAGCACACGTCACCCGCGGCGCCTGGCCGCGGAAGCACCCCGTGAGGTGCGGCCCCGGCGGCCCCGGCCCGAAGCGGAACCGGCGGCGCCGGTGCGGCGGACGGGAGCCGGGGTCGGTGCGGTGATGACGACCGGGACGCCGGACGGGGTCCGGGCGCCGGTGATGCGGCTGAGTTCCGCCTCTCCCGAGCGCACCGCGGTGATCGTCGGGGTGATGCCGGCCGCGGCCATCAACCGGCTCATGTCGCGGCGCTGGTCCGGCGTCACCAGCGTGACGACGCTGCCGGACTCCCCGGCGCGCGCCGTACGGCCGCCGCGGTGCAGGTAGTCCTTGTGGTCGCCGGGCGGATCCACGTTGACCACCAGGTCGAGGCCCTCGACGTGGATGCCGCGCGCCGCGACGTTGGTCGCCACCAGCACGGTCACCTGCCCGTTCTTGAACTGGTCGAGGGTGCGGGTGCGCTGCGGCTGGGACCTGCCGCCGTGCAGGGCGGCGGCGCGGACGCCGCTGCCGAGGAGGTGCCGGGTCAGCCGGTCCACCGCGTGCTTGGTGTCCAGGAACATGATCACGCGCCCGTCCCGGGCCGCGATCTCGGTGGTCGTACGGTGCTTGTCCGCCTCGTGCACATGGAGGACGTGGTGCTCCATCGTGGTGACGGCACCCGCCGACGGGTCCACGGAGTGGGCCACCGGGTCGGTCAGGTAGCGGCGGACCAGCAGATCGACGTTCCGGTCCAGCGTCGCCGAGAAGAGCATCCGCTGACCCCCCGGACGCACCTGGTCGAGCAGCGTGGTGACCTGGGGCATGAACCCCATGTCGGTCATCTGGTCCGCCTCGTCCAGGACGGTGACGGCGACCTGGCCCAGCTGGCAGTCGCCCCGGTCGACGAGGTCCTTGAGCCGTCCGGGTGTCGCGACGACGACCTCCGCCCCGGCCCGCAGCGCGTTCGCCTGCCTGCCGATCGACATGCCGCCGACGACGGTGGTCAGCCGCAGCCGTACGGCGCGGGCGTACGGGGTGAGCGCGTCGGTGACCTGCTGGGCGAGTTCGCGGGTGGGCACCAGGACGAGGGCCAGCGGCTGCCGGGGCTCGGCGCGCCGTCCCGCCGTACGGGCCAGCAGCGGGAGCCCGAAGGCGAGGGTCTTGCCCGAACCGGTGCGGCCACGGCCGAGTACGTCACGGCCCGCCAGGGAGTTCGGCAGGGTCGCCGCCTGGATCGGGAACGGCACGGTCACGCCCTCGTGGCCGAGTGCGGCCAGCAGCGGTGCCGGAAGGGCGAGTTCGGCGAACGACTCGACGGCGGGCAGCGCGGGCACGACCGTCTTCGGGAGCGCGAACTCGCCGCGGGCCAGGGGCTGCTGACCTCCGCCGCCCTTGCGGCGGCGCGGAGCGCCCGAGCGGGGCGCGGCAGAGCCCTCGGAACGGTCGTAGGGGCGGGTCGCGCGTGCGGCTCGCTGGGGGCGTTGAGCGCGTGAAACTCGTGCTTGGGTCATGGGGGACCTTCCTCGATGCGGGCGCGTATCAAGGAACTCCCGCAGCACGGTGAACGGCGCAGAGAATCGCGAGAACGAGCCGGAGACGACAGGCGAAGACGACAGAGGTGAATCACTCTGGGGTGAATCACTCTGGAAATGCAGCGAGCTGGGGCCCGCACCCCAAGGTGCGGGCCCCAGCTGCGAAGTATGCGTCGGTGCCGAGATCAGGCCGGAACGATGTTCTCGGCGGTCGGGCCCTTCTGGCCCTGGGCGATGTCGAACGACACCTTCTGGCCTTCCTGAAGCTCACGGAAGCCCTGGGTGGCGATGTTCGAGTAGTGGGCGAAGACGTCGGCGCCGCCGCCGTCCTGCGCGATGAAACCGAAGCCCTTTTCGGCGTTGAACCACTTCACGGTGCCGGTAGCCATGTTTTTTCTCCTTCGGGGACGGTGTCCGGAGTTCGCCCTGTGCGTACTCCGTGTAGCCGTGATTATCTGCCCGTCGGAAAAATCAACCTTCTGGCAACCACAACTGCAACCTGGTTCGACAGTAACACGGCCAACTCGGTGGTGCGTCGCGAATAATCGCGCTCCGAGGGTGACCGGGGAAATATTCCCGGTACGGCATGCCAAATTCTGCCGTCGAAGTGACAGATATTCTTCGCCCGGCCGGTCAGAGGGCCAGCACCGCACGCACCCTGTTGCCGCCCCCGGCGATGCGGTCGATGTCGAAGCGGTGGGCCAGGCACCGCACCATGGCGAGGCCCCGCCCGCTCTCCCGCCAGGTCGTCAGCGGGCGCACACCGGGTCGGCCGGGGCTGCCGTCGTAGACCTCGATGGTCACCTGGGTGTCGGACACGCGCAGCCGCAGTCGGCAACGTCCGCCGTTGCGCGTGGCGTTGGTCACCAGCTCGGAGACGATGAGGGTCACGTCACCGATGTGCTCGGCGTCGAGCACCGCGGTCCGGCGATCGGCCCCGGTCAGGAACCGCACGGTCAGCCTTCTCGCCCTCCCCGCCGACTCGGGTCTGTCCGGCAGCAGGTACTCGACTTGCGCGGCACGCCGATGCGTACGCATGGCGCATCACTTTCCCCTCCTGGGCCACCGGCCCCCGTGGCCGTGGCCGCTTGCCGGGCCGCGCTACGTCCGCCCGGCCGGGCCTGCCCACAGCTTGTGCCCGGTGTGGACGGTCGCCAACCGGAATCGGCGGTCCGGGCGTCGCGTCGGCACGGCGGGGGAGCCTCGTACGGCCGCCGTCGGGAAGCGGACGACCGGTGGCGGCCGTCGGAGGGCGACCGCACCGGCGTACCCGGGGTCGCTCAGGCGCGCAGCAGCCGCGCGGTGATCTCCCGGTACTCCCGCAGCGCGAGGCGGAGTTCGGCGGACTGCGCCTCGGGGTCCTGGTCCTGCCAGGACGCGCGCAGGACGCGCCGCCGTTCCGTGAGGGCCCTCACCAACGCGTCGGTGGCCTCGTCCAACGCGCTCTCGGCCTCCTCCAGCGCCTCGTGCGGGGAGTCCGCGAAGGTGTTCACGGCGTGTCCGAGGTGCCGGGCGATCTCGTCCCGCTCGTCAGCGGGGAGCAGTGGTTCCGGGCCCTGGGCGCGGCGCCCGGCGAGGCCCGCGGACCGGTCGGCGGGTTGCTGGGCGCGTGTCTGGTCGTACATCGTCGTATGTACCGTTTCCCTTGCGATGGGGGTCACCGTCCGAAGGCGCCCTTCGCCTTCTCGACGGTGCTTCGGGCTTCCCGGTCCTGCCCTTCACGGCCCTGCGCCGTTCTGTCAGTCAACGTCCGGCGACGATCCGTGTCAACGCGGTGAGGGTGCGTCCTGACCGCGGGCCCCACGGCCGCGACGAGCCGCGGAGTAGCGTGAGACGGGAAACCACTCCGTGGGTTTCGTCGGCAGACAGGTGCGTGTGATGTCCGACTCCGTCTCCCCGCGTGTGACCAGGCTCCCGCCGGGCGCCTTGCACCCGGCGGTGAAGCCCGGGACGGCCGTGGTGCGGCTGGAGACGACACGCGACCGGCAGGGTGTGCTGGACGGGGCGTGGTGGCCGCGGTCCCGTGACATCGCCGCTGAACTCCCGGCCCTGGTCACCGCACTGACCGAGCACTTCGGGCCGGTCACCCGCGTCGGCCTCGACGCCACCGCCGGAAGCGCCCGTCATGGCGACAAGCGGTGCCCGTGCTCAGTCCCGTCCGGGCTCCCGGTCGGCGTGGCCGGTCCAGCGGCTGGACTCCAGCCAGGAGCGGGCCGGTTCCGCCGCGCGCGTGGTGTCCACGGTGAGTTCCAGGCGGGTCCCACCCTCGGCACCGGCGGGATAGCTGCGCTGCTCGGTCGTGGCGAAGCAGTGCCGCAGGACCTCCGCCACCCGCCGTGCGACCTCGGGCGACGAGGCGGTGACATGGACCTCGGCGTAGCCGTGCGACGGGATGTCGGGGGACTCCATGGCGACCTCGATGTGCGACGGGACCAGAGCGCCGATCACTGTACTCGGCCGTGCCTCTGCGGCCCCGCACCCGACAGCCGCCGCCCTCGTCCAAGGGCACCGGTCAGGATGCCGCGGCACGCTCAGCCGAGTCCTGCGGCCCTCCCGGGAACCCGGTCAACGAGCGCACGAGCTGGGCGAACTCGCCCCGTTCCCGGTCGGACAGGGTGGCGTAGAGCGGTGCCTGCAGCTCATCGGTGCGCTGCTCGGCCCGCCTCCATCGGGGGAGGAGGCCGGTGGCAACGGGATGCGGCTCCGGCCAGCCGTAGTGGCTCGCCTGCTCGACGCCGAGGTTGACGACCATGGCCTCTCGGGCGGTCAACCCGGACAGGCGCACCGCCGCCAGATGGCAGGCGCCACGGTGTTCCCGCAGTACGTGGACCCGCTGCATGGCGGCACCGACCGGATCGTCGGCGGGACAGGACAGCGCGCGCCAGCCCGCGAACAGGGGCAGGGCGTCGGCGTCGGCGGCGTCAGTCAACCGCTGTGCCAGGCGGTTGAAGTGCTCCACGTCGACGCCGGCGGGAATGTTGGCACGCCCCCATGCCCGGACGGCCCGCGCGTAGCAGGCGGCGGCGTCCTGCGCCGACATCACGGACCGCCCCGCCAGCCATCCAGCGGTGACCAGGCCCGGCCCGAGGAAGCCCTGTACCGCCTGAACCACCGCCACCGGTGCCTCGCCGAGCACGCCGAACCGGCCCCGGCAGTAGAAACCGCGCCCCGGGGAGAACCCGGCGCGCAGCCCCACGGCGGCGGTCGTCTCGTCGGACATGAACTCGTCGCCGAAGTCGTGGAGGGGCCGGGCCACCGCGGCGATGCAGTCGAAGATCTCCATGCGCTGAAGGTCGCCCACCACGACTCAATAGGTCAAGGCCATGATTTCTGCTCCCATGCTTTAGGTAATCTATCGGGTCATGTTGGATGTCCGCCGTCTGCACCTGCTCAAGACCGTCGCCGCCCGCGGCTCCATCGCCGCGGCGGCCCAGTCGCTGGCACTGTCCGCGGGGGCCGTCTCCCAGCAGTTGTCCGCGCTGCGGCGTGACGTGGGAGTCGATCTGCTGCGACCCGAGGGACGTACCGTGGCGCTGACGGAGGCGGGCCGCGTACTCCTCGGACACGCCGAGCGGATCCTCGCCGCCGTGGAGGAGGCCGAGACCGCGGTCGCGGCGGTCAGGGGTACGGTCGGCGCCACCGCCACACTCGCCGCGTTGCCGTCGACGGTCGCCCGGATCGTCGCCCCCGCACTGGAGGACCTGGGCGCACGCCACCCGCGGCTCACGGTGACCTGTCTGGTCACCGACCAGGCGCAACTGCGGGAACTCACCCTCGGCGCCGTCGATGTGGTGCTGGGCCAGCGGTACCACCACCTCCCCGCTGCCACCCCCCGGGGCGTCGAGGTCACGCCACTGCTCGACGATCCGCTGCTGGTCGTCACGGCGGGGGCCGACCCGCGCCCCGTCAACCTGCGGGAACTGGCCACGCACGACCTCGTCCTGCCACCGCCGGCCACGGACTGCGGGCAGGCCGTCCTGCACGCCTGCCAACAGGTCGGCTTCACCCCCACGGCGCGCTACCTCACCGCCGACATCGCCGCCCAGCTCACCCTCGCACGGGCGGGCCTCGGCACCGCGCTCGTTCCCCGGACAGCCATCGACCCGGCCACCCCCGGCATCGGCACGGCACCCATCGAAGACCACCCGATCCTGCGCCTGATCTTCGCCGCGACGCGGCGGACCGGGACCGCCAACCCGACGACCACGGCTGTCATCGAAGCGTTGCGCGCGGCGGCGGGCAGCGGGCGCACGGGGGGCCTCCCGTCGGCCTAGGCAAGGCCGTCGAGCGGCCGGAGAAAGCGGCGCTCGTAGCGCTTGACGCAGCGGGTCTCCCGAGCCAGCGCGAAGGCCTCCTGGCACTCCGGGTCCGCCATGCTGTCCGTGCGGTACCGCTCGTACGCGGCCAGGCTGGGAAAGGAGAAGAGGGCGTACGCGATGTCACTGTCACCCTCACTCGGCAGGAAGTAGCCGTGGTGCGTCCCACCGAAACGGTTCACGAGCCGGACCCAGCGACGACCGTACTCCTCGAAGTCCGCGAGCTTGTCGGCGTCGATCTCGTACTTCAGGTGAATGGTGACCATACGCGCATGATGCCGTGTGCCGGTTCGGTGCGCGGGGCGGGCACCCTTCACGCCGCCCCGGACGCCGCCGCGGCCAGCAGCCGAGCGGCTGGCAACGCGCTGGTCACCGGGTCCGCGGTCCGCGCGTCTCGGCCTCGGTCACCGGTGCCGGAGGGGCGACGGGTGACGCGTCGCGCTCTCTGCGGTCGTCTCAGGGCGGTGGCACGCGCAGGGCGAGCAGGGCCACGTCGTCGGTGCTGCCGGGCGGCACGTGGTCGAGCACCTGGTCGCACAGCGCGTCCAGCGGTTCCTGGGCGAGCGTGAGGGCGTGCCGACGCAGCCGGTCCAGGCCCGTGTCGAGGTCGCTGCCCGGGGTCTCCACGAGCCCGTCCGTGTACAGCAGCAGGGTGGAGCCGGGTTCCAGGGGCCGTACGGCGTCCGGTCGGCCCACGCCGGTGGCCGTACCGGTACCGAGGAGCAGCCCTTGGCCCGCCTCCAGGTAGCACGCCGTGCCGTCCGGGGAGAGGAGCAGCGGAGGGGGGTGACCCGCACTGGTCCAGTGCAGCGCCCACGGTCCCGTGTCCGGGTCGCCCTCGACGCGGGCGAGGATCAGGGTGGCCAGCGGGACGGTGGTGATGACCGGCATGGCGGCGTCGAGGCGGTCGACGACGGCGCCGGGCGGGCCCGTGTGGTCCCAGGCCAGTGAGCGCAGGATGCCGTGCAGTTGGGCCATGCCCGCCGCCGCGGTCAGGTCGTGGCCCACGACGTCACCGATGACCAGGGCGAGCGCGCCGTCCTTCAGGGTGAAGGCGTCGTACCAGTCCCCGCCGACCTGCGAGCCCGCCGGTGCGGGCTGGTAGCGGGCGGCCAGCCGGAGGCGGCCGGGCCGGGGCAGCGGGGCGAGCAGGTTGCGCTGCATGGCCTCGGCGACGGCGCGCTGACGGCCGTAGCGGCGGGTGTTGTCGACGACCATGCCGACCCGGCGGCCGACGTCCCCCACCGCCTCCAGGTCTCCCTGGTCGAAGGGATGTGCCGGGTCGGTGCGCACCACCGTCAGCGCCCCGGTGATCCGGTCCTCGACGCCGAGCGGCACCGTGACGGCGGAACTGGCGCCCACGGCACCCAGGAAGCCGTTGTGCAGAGCGGCGAGCGGGGAATCCCCGGCGGTGGACACGACGCCAGTCACCCGCTCCTCCAGAACGGACGCACCACCGATCAGCGCCCGGTCCAGGGGGGAGTCCCCCGCCTCACCGGCCTCACCCGGCACGGAGGCCTGTCGACCCTCGAACCCGGCGTCCCGCCCGTCGGGACCGGTCACCGCCACCCGGTGGACCTCCCCGGGACCGGTCCGGAGATCCACCGCCGCCCAGTCGCCGAGGCGGGGCACCAGCAGGCGTACCAGACGGGCCAGGGCCTCGTCGGTCTCCAGCGTCTGCCCCAGCACGCCCGTGATCTCCGCGACCAGGGACAGCCGCTCGTTGAGGTCCTCCAGGGCACGCGTGCGTGCCGTTCGTTCCCAGTGGACGAGGCGGTCCGCGGTGGCATCGGTGAACAGCACCGCCAGCCCCCTCACGGAGCCGTCCACCGTCAGCGGAGACGCGGACCAGGACACCGCCAGCAGCCGACCGTCGCCCCGCAAAAACGCCCCCTCCTCGCCGCGCGCCTCCTTCCCCTCGGCCAGCACGTGGAGCAGTGGGCACCGGTCCCGCGGCACCGTGTTGCCGTCCGCGTCCCGGTGCAGCAGGTCGTGCGCGTCAGCACCGCGCATCGCGACGGTGCCACGGCCCAGCAGCCGCTCGGCCGCCGGGTTCGCGGCGACGACCCGTCCCGCCGCGTCCAACACGACCAGCGCCGTGCCGAGCCGCTCGACGACCTGCCGCCAGAACCCCGGCCCGCCCGCCGACCAGCGCCCCATGTCATCACCCACCGCGTCAGGCACGGATCCTCCTGAGACCATCTTCCCGTCGATGGTCCTCCGAAGGGGACGTGCTCGCAGGGCGACGCTTCTCCGGCGCGGCGCGGGTGGCGGGTGCTCACACCGAGCTGGTGGGACGCATGGAGGTCAGCTACACGCAGACGACGAAGGCGTCGCCGCTGACGGCGAGGGGACGTTCAGTCCCTGCCGCGTCGCGTCCAGGGGACGGTCGGCTGGAGTACGGCCTCGGTGAGGGCTTGGCTCCGTAGCGCCGTGATCTTCTGGTACTCGGGGTCGGCCACCATGCGGCTGAACGCGTCCCGGCTGGGGTAGCGGACGAGCAGCACGGCATCCCACTCCTGCCCGTCTTCGGCGACCAGCGGTGTGCCGCCGTCACCGGCGTAGAGCAACTCGCCGCCGTACTGCCGCAGGAAGGGCGCGGCCCGGCGGGAGTACTCCTGGTACGCGTCACGGCCACCGGGCGCGAAACGCAGCAGGTTGAGCATGACGACGGGCTCGTCCGGCGCGTGCGCGCGAAGCGCCGCGAGCGCGGCTCCCGAGGGGTCGACGGCCATGGAGGTCTCCCGGTCTCCGAGGGCTGGCACGGGCAGCGGACCGCTCTCGCGGCCCGCAGCGCGCCGGTGGTCGACAGAAGGCTAGAGGAAAGGACTCACCCTGCATACCATCCAGTCGGTACGACGATCGGACTTCGCGCCGCCCCACCATCGGCGACCTGGTGTGCCGAGCGGGCGAGGTGTCACAAGGGCGACCCCGCGTACTACGACCACGGCGAGGACGAGGAAGGCCCCGACCACAACCGGTCGGGGCCTTCCTCGTCCTCTCACGGCGTCGGATCAGAGAAGTGCCTTGTAGCCCTGCCACCCGGTGGCGATCTTCACCCGGCCGTAGAACGAGCCGTTGCCCTTGCCGCTGTTGCGCCACAGGTTGCCGGAGGTGTCCCGGGAGACGAGGTCCGCCTTCCCGTCACGGGTGATGTCCCCGACGCCGACGACGACGTTGTACGACGTGCCCCAGTTGTCGAAGACCTTCGTGCGGGAGGTGAACTTCCCGCCGCCCGTGCCGTTGTAGCGCCACAGCTCGTTGGAGGCGTCCTGCGCCACCAGGTCCCCGTGGCCGTCGCCGTTCAGGTCCCCGACCCCGACGATCTTCTTGTAGCCCCGCCAGTTGTCGTACAGCTTCACCCGTGCCGCCAGCTTCCCGTCGCTGGTGCCCTTGTGCAGGTACACCGCCCCGGTGGAGGAGTTGCGGGTGATGAGATCCGCCCGCCCGTCACCGGTGATGTCCCCCGGCGAGGTCAGCACGTTGTACTGGTTCCAGCCCGTGCCCAGCGACACGTACGACGTCGACGGCGTGACCGCCTTCCCGCAGCCCGGCCGGTACGCCCGCAGGGAGCCGTTGGCCATCCGCACCAGCACGTCGTTGCACCGGTCACCGTTCACGTCCCCGAACGGGACCGCCCTGACCGATGTCGACCAGCCCGAGCCGCTGGTCCTGCCCGAGAAGACACCCGTACCGGAACCACGGTGGAAGGTGAGCGAGCCGCTGGAGTTCAGCGTCAGCAGGTCCCCGATGCCGTCCGGCACCGAACCGGTACCCGCGTGGTCCCTGGGCGCCGCCGTGATGACACGGGCGGAGGACTCGGCAGTCGTGCTCTCCCAGCCGCTCTTGCGTGCGGTGACGGCCACGGTCACCTTCTTGCCGCGCAGCGAGGCGGGCACCAGGTACGTGGAGGCGGTGGCCCCCGAGATCACCTGGCCGTTGGCCTTCCACTGGTAGGCGTACGAGTCCGGGGACGGCGTCCAGGAGCCGGGCGCGGCAGTGAGCTTGGAGCCGACCCGGGCGGTGCCGGTGGCGGCCGGGGCCGTGGTGTTCTTCAGCGGGGCCGGGGTGACCGTGAAGGAGCCGCGCGGATACTCCCAGTTGTTGTGGGTGATGACGCTGAGGTACCAGTCGCCCGGGGTGAGTCCGGTCAGGTCCAGAACGGCCGTCAGGGACTTCCGGTCGGCGGCCACCGAGGTGGTGGTGGACTCGACCGTCCTGCCGGACTTGCTGATCCGTACCTTGTCGTCCTCGTGCAGGGCGGTGCCTGTCACGGTCACCGTGGCCTTGGTGCCGCTGACGCCGCTGGTCGGGGTGACCGTGCCGACGGTGATCTTGTCGGTGCCGCAGAGTGAGAACGTACAGACGAGTTCCGCCTTGTAGGCGGTCCGCGAGGCCTTCTCGGGCAGCCCGACGACCAGGATGCTCGGGGTGACATCCGTCGTGTACGGCTCATTCACGGAGCACTCGTAGCCGGTCGGGATGTACAGCGCGCAGGTGTTGTCCAGGCTGGCGTCGTACAGCGCGGGCACAGCCGTCTGGGTGCCGCCCGCGGTGTCGCTGACCACGAAGTCGAAGTGGTCGCGGTACGCGGTGGGCAGCGCGGCGCAGACAGCGGTGTGCTGCTCGTCCAGGGTCCCGGTGACCGGCCCGTATCCGTAGCTGACGTTCGGGACCTTGGCGCACTCGGCGGCCGGTCCGGCGGGGGTCGCGATCCGCAGGGCGTCGAACCGGTAGGACTCGGCGGCCTTCGAGGTCGGCGGGACGGTGACGAGGACCTGGTAGCTGGTGGAGCCGGTGACCGCGCACGCCTTGTTGCGGTACGCGCAGACGGCGTCGCCCTCCGCGTCGTACACCAGGGTGTTGGCGGTGCCCAGCGGGTCGCGGACGTCGAGGTGCAGGGTGTCGCCGGCGTCGGCGGTGGTCACCTGACGGCAGAGCAGCAGGCCGGGTGCGGCCGGAGTGCCGCCCGTGGACGGGCCGCCCACCGCGGTCGCCGGGTTCGCCGCGCAGCCCTTGGCGGTGGCGGTGACGTCACGCCGGGCGAGGGTGTACTCGGCGGTGGTGTCGCGGCCGGTGACCAGCACCGTGTGCGCGACGCCCGGGGCGAGGGCACAGGTGGTCCAGGTGGACAGGGAGGGCCGGACGTTGCAGACCTGCTTGCCGCCTGCGTCCAGCACCGAGAACTCGGCGGTGGAGCCACCGGAGACGGCCCGCAGCTGGAGGTTCTCCGTCGCGCTGTGGTCGTCCGCCGGGATGGACAGGCAGTGTGAGAAGACGCCGCCGCCGGTGCCGAACCGGGCCGTGGCGCCGTCGGCGGTGAAGTCGCCCGCGGGGACGGCCGGGCAGGCGTTCGCGGCGTCGGTGCGGTGCAGGGCGACGCGGTACGAGCCGGTCGCCGTGTTGTCGTCGTCGGTGGACACCAGGGCGCGGAACGGGGCGGAGCCGGTCAGCGCGCAGGTGCCCGTGCGGAGGGACTCCCCGTCGCACCGCTGGACGCCGTCGGCGTCGACGACCACGACCTCCGGCTGCGGAGCGGGACCGCTCAGGGGAGTCAGCGCGGCCATCCGGGCGCCCTCGGGCAGCGGCAGTGTCAGGCAGTCGGTCTCGCCCGCCGTGGCGAAGGTGCCCTGGTGGGTGCCGAGTTCGACAGGCTCGCAGCCAGCGGTGCCGGCGCGGTCGAGGACGAGGGTGGCGTGGTCGGTGAGGACGGTGTAGTCACCGGCGGGGATGCCGCAGCCAGCGCACACGGTCTTTCCCTCACGGTCGTACACGGTGAGGGAGGAACGGGCCCCGTCCGTCACCTCGTACACGCTGTACCGTCCCGCCGCCGCGGCGGTGAAGACCTTGCAGCCGGTGGCCGGATCCACCGTGGTGGGCGCGGAGTTGTACGCGTTCACGGGGACACGCGCACAACCCGCGGGGTCGGACAACCGACGGATCTTCAGGGTGTACGGGGCGGGGAAGCCGCGCTCGGCGTAGCTGACGTGCCCCAGCACCCGGTACGGCCCGTCGCCGGGCAGCACGCAGCCGTCGCTGTCGTCCTCGTTGAAGTGCGGGCAGATGTGGGCACCCGTCTCGTCGGTGATCCAGTTGACGCTCTCGCCGTACGTGTCGGTGCGGAAGTCGACCGTGATCCGCTCGCCGGGCCTTCCCGTGAACGGGTGGCACACGAGGCCGTACGGGGAGACCGCGGAGCCGGTGACCGGGGGCAGGTCCCACGAGGTGCCGGTCTCCCGCGCACAGCCCGCGGTGGAGGCCAGCGCTGTGACGGTCACGGGGATCTCGCGGCTCCCGGTCCCCCAGCTGGTGTCGGTCAGCTTCAGGGTGAAGGCACCGGCGCGCGGCAGCGCGCACCAGCCGCTGCCCCACGCGGGGTCGTAGCAGTCCAGCGGGGTCTCACCGTCGAAGACCTCGGCGGTCGTCGCGCTCCTCTCCGTCAACACCCGGTGCATGCCGGGCTGTTCGGCGGTGAAGGTGAAGCAGGCGCTGCCGTCGGCGGGGACCGTCGCCTTGCCCACCGCGGAGCCCGGGTCGCCGAAGGGGGCGAGCGGAAGGGGGGCGCAGTCTTCAGCGGCGGTGTCGGCGGTGTCGGCGGTGGCGGCCGGGGCGGACGATGCGGTACTGCCATCCATGGTGGCGGATGTGGTGGCCTCGGACGCGGCCGTGGTCACGGTGCCGTCGGCCGCCTGTGCCGCGCCGACCGGGAGAAGGGCCGTCAGCAGGACCGACAGCGTGAGCGTGAACAGGAGCGCGGTGTACGCCACGGGTCTCTCGCGTACACACAGGCGGTAGGGCATTGCGTTCCCCCCAGGACGGCGTCGAGCGACGCAGGTGAGTGCCGGGGCCCAGCTGACCGCGGGTCGAGGGCGGCGCACGGCGAAATCAGCCGAATGATCGCACAGGTGTGCCTCATGGGACATCTGTTATCGGGTGTCGCGGAGCGGACCCGCCGAACCGGGAACACGGCACGGCCCCGGAGAAGGACCACGCCGACCCCGGGGACCTGGCGATCACCGAAGACGCCGCGAAGCGTCGGGGGATAAGCGAGGCCGGGATCATCCGCCGGGGCATCCACCTCGCGGCCATGGCGAACAGGGTCTGGGACGAGCCGCTGTCCTCGCGCACCTTCGCGGACACGGGCCGCACGCCCCGGAGTTGGGCCGCCGGTCGTGTCTCCACCAGTCACAGTGGACGGTTCGGGCGCGTGCGGGGAGTCACCGCAGGGGAGAGGCGGGTGGTGCCCGGCCGGAGCATTTGTCCTGTGGCCAGGTCGCGGTAGAGGGAGCTGTTGGTCAACAGTTCCTCGTGGCGGCCGGAGGCGGTGGCGTGGCCGTTGTCCAGTACGACGATCCGGTCGGCGTGCTGGACCGTGGAGAGCCGGTGCGCGATCACCAGAACGGCGCATTCATGGGTGACGTCCTTCATGACCGTGGTGAGGGCGCTTTCGTTGATGGCGTCGAGGTGTGAGGTGGGCTCGTCAAGGAGCAGGAGCGACGGCCGTGCGAGGAGGGCGCGCGCCAGGGCGACGCGCTGGCGTTCTCCTCCCGAGAGGGTGCCGCCGCGCTCCCCGACGATCCCGGCCATGCCGCCGGGGAGGCGCTTCACGACCCCTTCGAGCTGCGCGAGTTCGACGACGCGCTGGATCTCCGCGTCGGCGGCGTCAGGCACGGCGTAGGTGATGTTGTCTCGTAGCGTGCCGTGGACGACGTGGGTGTTCTGGTCGACGATGGCGATGCGTTCGCGGCATGCGGCACGGCTCAGTTCGGTGGCGAGTCGGCCGTCGAACAGCAGGTCGCCGTCGTCCGGTTCGTAGAACCTGGCGATCAACGCGAAGATCGTGCTCTTGCCAGCACCCGACCGGCCCACCAGGGCGACCTGCTGCCGGTGCGGGACGGTGAAGGAGACGCCGCGCAGTACGGGCCGCTTGGCGTCGTAACCGAAGCGGACGTCGCGCAGGGCGAGGGCCGGATGTTCGCCGGTGCCGGTCGGGCGGGCCGGTTCGCGAACACGTACTCGGACGGTAGGAGGCTCCGCCGGTGCGGGCTCGACGGGCAACGTGATGGCTTGGTCGATGCGCTGGTAGGCGCCCATGCCGCGCTGGATCAGGCCGACGGCGCGGAAGACCGATGACAGAGGGAGGACGAGGTAGGAGGCATAGAGCAGGAAGGCCACGAGGTCGCCGAGGGAGTTGGCGTGGCCGGTGACACGCAGGCCGCCGATGACCAGGACGAGCAGGAAGGAGCCCTGGACGGCGAGTTCGACCGCCGGGCTCATCACGGAGGCCAGTTTCGCGGTGCGTACGCCCGCGTCGTGAGCGGACTCGACGCGTGCGCCGATGCGCTGTGCCTCGCGGTCCTCCGCGCGGTGCACGCGCACCATCGGAAGTGCGCCGAGTGCGCGTTCGAGGTCGGCGGCGATCGCGCCGACGGAGTTCTGCATGTGTTCGGAGGCGGCCCGGATGGCGCTCAGCAGCGACGCCACGACCGCGGCGGCGGTTGCCACGGTCAGGGCGACCAGGAGAAGCAGGAGCGGGTCGATCCACAGCATCAGGGCGACCGCGCCCGCCGCGACGAGGGCTCCGGTGACGAGGTCGACGAGGGCCTGGGAGACCACTTCCCTGAGCAGGGTGGTGTCGGTGGTCACGCGGGAGATCAGGTCGCCGCTGCGGTGCCGGTCGTACTCCCTCATCTCCAGCCTCAGCAGCCGTCCCACCAGCCCGTGGCGGAGTTGTCGTACGACTCCCTCACCCATGCGTTCCAGGACGAAGCGGCCCATCGCGCCCGTGGCTGCTTCGGTGACGAACAGCACGGCCAGGAGGAGCAGCAGGGGCCAGAACGTCCGTCCGTGGCCGCTCACGTCCACGATCTGCTTGGCGACGAGCGGCTGGGCCAGCCCGAGGACGGAGCCTACGAGGGTGAGCACGGTGGCCACGACGATGGAGGTCCGGTGCCCGGTGGTCAGCCGGTACATGGTGGCCACCGCGACCCGTGTCGAGCGGTCCGGGACCCCCGCCGGGGAGCCCGTCATGGGCCGGGCGGCCGGTTAGCCGTCACGGGCCCCACCGCCAGCAGCCGCCTGAAGTAGTCGTCGGGCACGCCTTCGCCGATGGGTCGGCCCTCCGCCTCGATCCAGGCATGCGCGCTGAAGGGGGGCACCATGCTCGCCCCTGTGCACCACGTGGGCCAACTGCCGGTCAGTCGGCACAGCAGAGCCGCGCCCAGCGAACGGGGCAGACAGCCCTTCGGACCGGCGCACAGCAGGCTGACCGCGCACATCGCGTCCCGGGCGTTCTTCGCCTGTGCGGCGGTGGCGGGCGGGGCGCCGCGACGTACGACACCGAGCAAGGCGCGGATCCGGCGCGGGGGCAGCAGCGACAGGACGACGGCGGGAAGCAGCACGAGGCGGGCGGCCAGACGCCGGGTGAACGGAACGCCGGTGGGGCGCTCCAAGGCGCTGGGTGTCGTCATGTGGCCAGCCCCGATTCCCGCAGTCCCTGCACGAGAGCCGTGACGTCCTGCTCCGCACGGGCTCGGTCGATGTCGAACTGTTCGACCAGTGCGTCGACTGCCGCAGCTTCGTCGCCGCCTTCGAGGAGCATCCTGACCACCAGGGTGCCGGTGGGATTCAGCTCCCAGTAGTCGCCGCTGCGCTGATCCAGGAGGACGGTGCCGTAGTCGGTCTCGGCGGTGGAGACGTCGGGGCCGAACCTCAATGCCATGGTGGGTGACTGCCTTTCTCCGGTGGCGGGCCTAGGGAACGCGGCTGGAGGACAGACCGCGCAGCCAGACTTCGGTGGCGATGGTCGAGTAGAGGATGGCGTCGCGCAGTCCGGGAGCGGAGGGCCGCTGAGCGAGACGGCGCAACGCGTTCCCGTCGACCAGTCCGAGCGCTTCCAGCCGGGAGCCCTCCCACAGCGCCAGCAGATCGGCGCGGTGTCGGCGCAGCCCGTCCGCGGCGTCCATGGCAGCGGTGGCCTTGTTGGTGCGGCGCAGACACGCCTCCGGCACGATGCCCCGCATGGCCGCGGCGAGAAGTGGCTTGTACCGCCAGGGCGACACGCGCTCGCTCGGCCGCACGGCGAGGCACGCCTCGATGACCCGGTCGTCCAGGAACGGCGAGGCCATCGGCACCCCGGCCCGGGCCGCCATCCGGTCCCACTGGCGGATGATGCGGGTACAGGAGCGGATCTGTTCCAGGTCGGCGTGCAGGCCGCGGTCCGGGTGCAGCGGCGTGGCCGTCGCGGCGGCCTCCCGCAGCGCCCGCTGCGCCAGCCGTTCCGCCTCGGGCGTCACCCAGTCGAAGAGGCGTGGGGGCATGCCCCAGCCGAGGCTGGTGGTGACGGTGGCGGGGACCGGGTCACGCAGGTGACCGCTGGAGTCGGCGAGCCACTTACCGTACGGGCGAGAGTCGGCCAGCGCACGGACCGTGCCGCCGAGCGGCCACTGCCACAGGGCCCGGAACCCGCGCAGTTGCCGCAGGGCGAACAGCGGGCGGGTACGGGCGAGTCGGTGGTAATACGCCTCGGAGCACCAGGCCACATGGTCGCCACCGATGCCGGTCAGGTGCAGTCGGCTCCCCCGCTCAGCCATGCCGGGCAGGTGGTGCAGCACCCGTGAGCGGTCCATGACGCCGATGGTCGGTTCGTCGAGCAGGTCGTCGATGGTGAGCAGGTCGTCGTACACGAGCGGGGACGCGTCGGCGTCCCACACCACATGGTCGACGTCCGGCAGGTGCTTCACCGCCTGCTCGGCCCAGTACAGGTCGGAGTCGGCCGGGTCCCGCCCCGGCCACGTACTGGCCACCACGCGGGCGGGCGAGTGGTCCGCCAGGAAGCAGATGGAGGTGGAGTCCAGTCCTCCGGACAGGTCGCAGCTGACCACACCGCCCTGGCGGGTGCGGGCGCCTACCGCCTCGGTGAGGGCCTCGCGGACCAGCGGGGCACCGTCGGTCATCGTGCGGACCGGCTCAGGCGGTGTCCACCACCGGGAGTGGTGTGCGGTCCGCCCGTCCGCCCCGACGATCAGCGCGTCCTGCGGAGGAACAGCCGTGACGTCAGTCCAGAGGGACGCCTCGAACAGGGGATAGGGAACCGGCCACAGCAGCCTTACCGCCAACTGCCCTTCGTCCGGCTCGGCCCCGAGCACGTGGGCGAGTACGTCGGCACGGGTCGCGGCCACCCGCACGCCGTTCACGGTGGTATGGAAGACCAGCCGGAGCCCCGACGCGGAGCCCTGCACCCTGAGTCGGCCGTCGAGGACGGCAACGAGGTGGAAGCTCCCGGGAAGGGACCGGGCCAGTGCGTCGAGTTCCCCGACGTCCCGCAGCTTCGCGGCGCGGCGTTGCAGCTCCTCCGCGTCGACCGGGCAGCAACCGATGATCGCGATGGCGGTGGTGCCGACGCGGGCGCTGACGATGTCCTCGTCGTGCCATTGGCCGACGAGCCAGGGGCGACCTGAGGCATGTGTGAGGGTCCGGTTTCCGGGACGGGCGAAGGAGCGGGCCACGGCGGCCGCGTCCTCGCGATCGGTGAAGACCGCGAAGTGCGCGTCGCCGGGGCCCGTCCCCGCACTCTCGTGCAGTTCAGTCATGACGTCAGGTCAAGGACCGTCGGTCGTCAGTTCTTGCTCAGGATGAGCCGGTCGTTGCCGGAGCTCTGCAGGAGCCCGGTCTTCTTCCTGAACGTCCCGAGCCGGACGAGCGCCGGGGCCTCGTAAGCCTTCTTCACGACTACTCCTTAGGGAGAGGTGTCACGACCGTTTCCCTGGTCGGCAGCGCGCAGGGTCACCGATCCACTGCCGACCTGCCCAGGGCTCATCGGGAACCCCCAGCCAGGAAGCGGGCGCGGCCAAAAGATAGCTGCGTCGGCAGATGGCGTGGCAAGGCCACTAAGAGGAAATATGACTATAGATAAACTTCGGAAGTGGTCAGATAGACGCATCAGGCCTTACCGGTTTAGTTAAAGATTCCACATCAAATGAAAGCGCCGACGCAAGCTCGAAAAAACGATTTGGCCTGCGAATCCACACCTGTCCGCCACTCATGTCGCAGCGGCGTCGCCCCGAGTGCGGGACGGAGCCGCCGGGGCGCACTTCGCGTCCACGCTCGCGCTTCCATCCCCGCAGACGTGGTTCTGACAACAGCTACAGGCCTTCCATGCCGTGAGGGAGACCGCTGCTGGGCCGGTGCGCGCGCCGCAGTGTCAGGCGTTCGCGTTCACGCCCTCGCGGGAGCGAAATGCTGTCCGCGGGACAGATGCTCACCGCATGTCCTTACTGCCTGCCGGTCACCACATCGCCATGCTCTGCCACCCTTCCCGCGCGCCGGACCGAGGGAGCGGTGTGAGCAGCCGCCTTCGCCTTCGTCGGCCGGGACGCCCCCGTGTGAGCGCCTTGGTGCGCCGCGTGCGCGGCGTGACCGTGGTCTTCGTGGTCGAAGGGGCTGTGTGTGGGGCCGGTGTGATGAGCGCTGTGCTCCATGGCCCGCACCCATCCAGGTGCGCCCCCTTGCAGGGGCCCTCAGGGCCAGGTGGCGAGGCGCGAACCCCCGTCGCGACGGTGGCTACAGACGCAGTGCGCGGCGCAAGGTGTTGCTGAGTTCGGCGAACTTCTCCTCGGCTTGGGCCGCCTCGGTGCGGGCGGCGTCGGTGACGCAGCCGCGCACGTGGTCGTCGAGGAGGCCGAGGGCGACCTCCTGCAGGGCGCGGCTGGCGGCGCTGATCTGGGTGAGGACGTCGATGCAGTAGCGGTCGTCGGTGACCATGCGGGAGATGCCGCGTATCTGGCCTTCGATCTTGTTCAGGCGGGCCAGGTGGTCGGCTTTGTGGGCGGCGTACCCGGGTGCCTGTGGGTGCTGGCCATGAGGGTGGCGAGGGCTGGCCTGAGCGGTGGTCATCGGGGTTCGCCTCCCTCGTGTGTGCTGCCGGGTGTG
The DNA here is from genome assembly GCF_042796855.1 of Streptomyces sp. NPDC057877. Classification (NCBI taxonomy): domain Bacteria; kingdom Bacillati; phylum Actinomycetota; class Actinomycetes; order Kitasatosporales; family Streptomycetaceae; genus Streptomyces; species Streptomyces sp. NPDC057877. The sequence goes on along the minus strand of NZ_JBHVMS010000003.1, from coordinate 333,953 downwards.
GGGGCCGTGTACCGGTCCGCGTCGGCGTCGAACGTGGCGGCGCAGTGGGCGGAGCAGAAGTAGGAGGTGCCGTGCTCGGTCCGCCGGTGTTCGGCGGCGGTGGTCGTGTCCACCCGCATGCCGCAGACCGGGTCCGTGGCCGCGTTCTCGCCGCCCTGGGACGCGGGCTGGTGTTGCCCAGGACCCGCCCCGGCGGGTGTGCTGTCGGCCTGGGCCCGGTCGGCGAAGGTCTCGACCCGGGGCTGGACGAGGGCGGGAGAAGCCTCAGGCAGTGGCCCGGTGTGCCAGCGGCGCAGCCGGGAGGCGTTGGTGACGACCGACAGCGAGCTGAGCGCCATGGCCGCGGCGGCGATGATCGGGCTCAGCCGCAGGCCCCACATCGGGTAGAGGGCGCCCGCGGCGAGGGGGACGCCGACCGCGTTGTAGACCAGGGCGAAGAACAGGTTCTGCCGGATGTTGCGCATGGTGGCCCGCGATAGGCGGATCGCGGTGACCACGCCTCCCAGGGATCCGGAGATCAGGGTGATGTCGGCGGCCTCGATGGCCACGTCGGTGCCGGTACCGACCGCCAGGCCGACGTCGGCGGCGGCCAGGGCGGGAGCGTCGTTGATGCCGTCGCCCACCATGCCGACAACCCGGCCTTCGCCCTGCAGACGGCGTATCTCGTCGGCCTTGTGCTCGGGCAGCACCTCGGCCAGCACCCGGTCCACGCCTACCTGGGCGGCGATCACCGCGGCGGTGCGGGCGTTGTCACCGGTGATGATGACGACCTCGATGCCGAGGCGCTTGAGGGCGGCGACGGCGGAGACGGAGTCGTCCTTGACGGTGTCGGCGACGGCCAGCACACCTGCGGGACGTCCGTCGACGGCCGCGAGGACGGGGGTCTTGCCCTCGGCGGAGAGGTCGGCCGCGACGCGGGCCAGGGCGGTCGTCTCGATGCCGACGTCGCCGAGGAGCCGTGCGGTGCCGACCCGGACGGTGTGTCCGTCGACGGTGGCCTGGACGCCCTTGCCGGTGACCGAGCCGAACCCGGTCGCCGTCGGTGGGTGAAGGCCGCGGTCGCGGACGCCGGTGACGATGGCCTGGGCGAGGGGGTGTTCGCTGTCGGCCTCGGCCGCGGCCACCAGCCGCAGCAGTGCGGACTCGTCGAACTCCTCGGCGGGGCGGACGTCGGTCAGGACGGGCCTGCCCTCGGTGACGGTGCCGGTCTTGTCCAGCACCACCGTGTCCAGCTTGTGGGCGGTTTCCAGGGCTTCGGCGGAGCGGATCAGGATGCCGGCCTGGGCGCCCTTGCCCGTGCCGACCATCACCGACAGCGGAGTGGCCAGGCCCAGCGCGCACGGGCAAGCGATGATCAGCACCGCGACCGCCGAGACCAGCGCCAGCGTCAGCGCGGGCGACGGCCCGAGGGTGAACCAGATCGCGAAGGTGCCGATCGCGATGGCGATCACCGCGGGCACGAAGTACGCCGACACCGCGTCGGCGAGCCGCTGGATGGGGGCCTTCGACGCCTGGGCCTGCTGCACCAGCCGGATGATCTGGGCCAGCATCGTGTCCGCGCCGACCTTGGCCGCCCGTACCCGCAGGGACCCGGTGCCGTTGACGGTGGCCCCGATGACCGTGTCCCCGGTGTGCTTGGTGACCGGCATCGGCTCACCGGTGACCATCGACTCGTCCACGGCGGAGGAACCCGAGACCACCTCGGCGTCGACGGGGACCTTCTCTCCGGGCCGGACGACGATCTCGTCTCCGACGACGACGTCCTCGATCGGGATCTCGGACTCGGCGCCGTCGCGCACCACCCGCGCGGTGCGGGCCTGCAGACCGAGCAGGGCGCGGATGGCCTCGCCGGTACCGGCCTTGGCGCGGGCCTCCAGCAGCCGTCCGAGAAGGATCAGGGTCAGGATGACGCCGACGGCTTCGAAGTAGACCTCGCGCAGGTCCTCCGGCAGCAGGCCGGGGGCGAGGGTGACCAGCAGGCTGTAGCCGTAGGCGGCCGAAGTGCCCAGGGTGATCAGGGAGTTCATGTCGGCGGCCCGGTGGCGCAGGGTCAGCCAGCCCGTCACATGGATCGGCCCTCCGGTGTAGAACATCACCGGCGTGATCAGCGCCAGCTGCAGCCAGTGGTTCAGCATCCAGCCGGGCACCCAGTCCGCGCCGAACAGTTCGTGGGCCATCACGGCGAAGAGCACCGGGGCGGTGAGCACCGTGCCTGCCAGCACTCGGCGCGTGAGGTCCTTGATCTCCGCCTGCCGCTCGGTGGCATCGGCCGCCTCCGCCTGGGCGGCCGTCCGTTCCTCGTGTGGTGGCGGTCCTTCGGCCGTCGGAGCTTCCGCCTCGGTGCCCGTGTCGTGGCCGTGGGAGAGCGGTGGCGGGCCCGCGGAGCCGTTGGCGGGTTCGACCAGCAGCGTTCCGTGGATCATGTTCATGCCGCAGGCGAAGCCGAAGGAGCCCGGTCGGTCGGGGCTCAGCCGGACGGTCGTACGCGTGTGGGCGGGCAGGCCCGCACCGACCTTGAGATCGGGGAAGACCACCCGGGAGGTGCACTCGCCAGCCTCCTGCCGGTCGAAGACCAACTCCACCGGCGTGCCCTGACGCACCTTGATCACGTCGGGGCTGTAGCCGCCTCGGACCGTCACCTCCACCCGCTGTACGCCGCCTTCCCACCGGGCGGCACCGGCCCGGCGCGGCCCGAAGAAATACCAGCCCAGCGCGGCGACAAGCGCGGCGGAGGCCAGGACCACAACGACGTCGACGGCACCCATGGGCTTCTCGCCTCCCTTGGCGGGTCACTCTCCAGCCTGCGCCCGGATACCCCTGCCGGGTAGGGGCTGAACGGCCCACCGGTCGTGGACCGTCCGGCCCCAGGCCGCCCCACCGGGCGGAGGGACGATGGAGGCGGAGAAGGCGGGAAGTCCCGGGAGCCCGTCCAGCGCCCGGTCGCCGACTATTCCGAAGCAGGTGAGTGGCGATGATGTTCTGGTACGCCCACGGCATGAACGGGTGGGGCTGGTTCGGGATGTCGGTCAGCATGGTCGCGTTCTGGGCGCTGATCATCACGGCCCTCGTGCTGGTCTTCCGCGCCGTCAACCGGCCCAACGAGCACACCCACACTCCCGCCGCGCCCACACCGCAGCAGATCCTCGGTGCGCGGTTCGCCCGCGGAGAGATCGACGAGGAGGAGTACCGGCGCCGCCTGAGCGCGCTGGACGTCGGCCCTCTCACCAAAGCCTGAGACCCGGTCGCCCTGGGTGCGGCCTCTGTGCCCTCCGCTGAAGGAGGCCCGTGATGAACGACAAGCACAACTACGGCCTGTACGCCCTCGCCGCCGCGATCCTCGTGGTCGGCGCCCTGATGGTCGGCGTGCCGCTGGAAAGCATGGTCTGGCTCGCCCTCGTGGCGGCCTGCCCGCTGATGATGTTCTTCATGATGCGGGGCATGCACGGCCAGGACATGCACGGCGGCCACGACCAACACCGCGAGGACCGGGACGAGGACCCGCCGCGCCAGCACGACCACCACACCGGACCGGGTCGGCCCTGACCGGACCGGGCCCGGCGGGCGGTGACGCGATGGCCGCGGTGATCGCCTCGCTGGGCTGAAGCCCGCGAGGGGACCGCGCGAGGAGGATCACAGCTCTGCCGCGAGGGCCGACGCGTCCATGGGTACGCTGAGGCGGTCAGTACGAGCACGCTGCCCACGCGGGCGCGGACGAGGAGCGCCCACGTGACGAGCAGAGCAGGAGCAGTCGGCGGCCTGGCACGTCTGCTGCTGCTCGCCCTGCTCCTCATCGGGCTCGGCGTTGTCCACACACTCGCGCACGCCGACGCCCATGACGGCATCACCCGGCACACGGCCGCCCGCCACCTCGAACCCCCTGCGGCAAACCAGCACTCCCTCCACGGGTCCCACGGCCACGAGGCGTCGGCGACGGAGGATGCGCCCACCCGCACCGGGGCGGCGGCCGACAGCGGACCACTGCTCGCCACCGCAGACCCGGAGTCCCTGCCCGACGGCGACTGCTGGGCCTCGGTGCCTGCCGGGCCTGGGCTCGTCCCACCAGCTCAGTCCCAGGCCGGGACCACTGACACCGCGTACGTGACCCCGCCGGTCGACGGGCCACTCAGCCCCCGCGCGTGCACATCACCGCACACACGGGGAATCATGCGGATCTAGACACCGGATACGCGTCGCAGCCGCACTTGCGACTCCTGTCCCCGTGCGGCCTGGCAGCCGGTCCGCGACCCCGACGAGGGCACCCGGCTGCTTCTCCGTCCCGTGTCCTTCCGGGTCGGTGCCGAGCGCCGATCGCGCCCTGGCCGACCCGTGCCGAAAGGTGTCATCGTTCCCGTGTCCCAGCAGCATGTCGCCGACCCCCGCCTCGTGACGGCGCCGCGATCCGCGTCCCACACGCCGCCCCCCTTCCGTCCGGCGATGCCGGAGGGTTCACCCACGTCCGCGAGAGGCGGCACCGCGCCCGCACCGCGCCGCACCGAGAGGGGGCCCGCGAACAGGACCGGCGGGCGGCGCGGACGCCGCCGGGCACCCAAGCGCCCCGCACTGCTCGGCGACTACCTGGGGTATGCCGCGACGTTCGTCGGAGCGGGGCTGATCAGCGGCGCCATCGTGCACCACCCGCTCGACCCCGCCCGCTACACCCTCATCGCCGTCATAGGCGCCGTGGTCTTCCTCTGCGCCACCGTGCTGAACGAGTTCGTCCTGACCCGCAGCCGCCCCAGCGCCGCGAAGGTCTGCGGCGTGGTGGCGGCCTCCCTCGCGCTGTCGTTCGGCATCGGCATGCTCAGCGGCGGGTTGCAGCACTTCGAGGACTTCCCCGAACGCGCGGCGATGCTCATCCCCTTCGGCCTGGCGCTCTCCTTCGTCTCGTACGTGCTGCGCCACCAGCCCGCCCGGTGGCGCGGCATCCTGGGCCCGGCTGGCGTCCTCGTCGCCGTGACGGCGGCCGTCGCCTTCCTGGGCCTGAAGGGCATCGCCCAGGAGATGGCCACCGAGTCGGGCGGCGACGGCCACGGCCACAGCCACGGCGTAGAGCCCGGGGCGGAAGCGGAGCCGGAGACGGGCGGCGCGGACGGACACCAGCACGGATCCGGCTCCACCGCGGGAACGTCCCCCGGAACCGGAACGGCACCCAGCTCACAGCCGACTCCGGAACCGACGGCGACCGCGCCCGGCTCCCAGGATGCCGCCGAGGATCACGGCGCATCAGGACACGGCCACTGACGCGAGGCGCTCAGTGGCCTCCCGTGGAGGACACGGACAGGCGTTCGGTGAACGTCCTGCCGCCGTCGCGGGAATCGTAGACACCGTCCCGGGTGGCAGCCAGGACGTGCCTGCCGTCGACTGCGGTCAGGGCCTGCGGCTGTCCGCCCGGGACGGTGCCCGCCTTCGTCCAGGTAGCACCCGCGGCGTCCTGCGGGTCAGCACCGACCGCACGACCTGGGACACCCGTGCCGAACTGGCCGCCCTGGACATCGCCGTCAGCCCGAAGGACCCGGATCCCGTGCTGGCCAGCCGTGGCGACCGCGGCGACCGAACGGGAGTGAACCGTCACGAGAAGGATCTCTCCATGCGGGGTGGGAGGAGCGGGCTCAGTGGTGGGCGCCGGACACGCCAGGAGGGGGCTAGGTGTGCTGTCCGGACAGCACACCCAGGGGCTGCGCGAGGCAGCCCCTAGCCCGATGTGTCGATGCGGGGTTGCTGTCAGCTCTTGCCGAGGAGCTTGTTCATCTCCTCGATCTCGGCGGTCTGCGCCGCGATGATGTCGTCGGCCAGCTTCTTGGCGGGGCCGTACTGGCCCTTGTCCTTCTCGGTGGTGGCCATCTCCACGGCGCCCTCGTGATGCTCGACCATCATCGTCAGGAACATCGTGTCGAAGTCCTTGCCGGACGCCCCCATCAGCTCGTCCATGTCCTCGGTGTCCATCATCCCGGGCATGCCGGAGGCGTCATGGCCGCCGTGGTCCATGCCCGGCATGGACGAGGGCACGTCCTCGCCCCAGGACTCCAGCCACCCGGACATCGTCTCGATCTCCGGGTCCTGGGCCTTCTCGATGCGGGAGGCCAGGTCCTTGACCTCGGCGGAAGAAGCCTGCGTCGAGGCCATCTTCGCCATCTGGATGGCCTGCTGGTGGTGGGGGATCATCTCCTGAGCGAAGGAGACGTCCTGGTCGTTGTGGGCACCGGCGGTGTCCTCGGCGCTCGCCGAGGCCGACGTCGTCCGTGCGCCGGAGCCGGGGTCAGAGCCGTTGTCGCTGCCGCAGGCGGCGAGGACGAGGGCAGCGGTCACTGCCGTGGCGACGAGGCCGACGCGACGGGCGAGGGAACGGGTGCTGGTCATGCGGGAACTCCTGTGGACTGAATGAGGGTGCGCCAGGGCGCGGGACATGGCTGAGGGCCGTAAGACCGCTGGCCGCGCCAACGCGGCAGTGTCCGATACGGCTGACCTTGTCCTAGATCCGCAGGAGCTGCAGCTCGGCGAGCGAAGGGGGCGACCGACCACCTTCGGGCTCGGTCGCCGTGGACCGGTGGCCGCCGACCGGCGACGCCGCCTGACCGGCCGGGTCGGGCAGCAGCGCGGGGAGGGACGGGCTCGCGCCGATGGCGCCGGAAGAACATGTCGCGTCGGCATGCCGTGCGTGCCCGCTGCCGTCGCTGTCGCCATGGCAGACGGACTCGGTGTTCATCAAGCCCGCCATGTCCGCATGCGCGGCGGCGGAGGCGTGATGTCCGGCAGGGGAGTGATGGCCGGTGACGGTGGCCGCGACGCCTGGAGTGAGGCCGTGCATGCCGAACAGTCCGGCCAGCAACCCGAGCACCAGCAGTCTGGGCCACCGCGTCAGGGGCGATGGCGCAGGACGGAGCTGTGCACGGGCTTTCACAGCTCTCATGCTACGGAAGCCCGGCCGTCCGCGCGGACAGGCGGGCCTTTTCGCCCGGACAGGCAACGCGTCCGCACCAGCCACGTGCCCCTGCCCGGTCCGCCCACGCCCGGCGACTCCCCGGGACCCGCGGAGTCGAAGGCCGGTATCGGTTTCGTCACTGCCGTGGACGGCGGCGTGCGGGTGGGCCGGGGTGCGGACGGAGGCCGACGGGGAAGCGCTGGCCGAGGACCGCAGGGCGCTGACCGAGCTGGCCCGGGAGCCCTGGGCAAGGACGCCCCGTAGCACCGCCGCCGGGCAGTGGCCGCCCGGCGCGACGCCGACTCGTGACGGCGTAAGTCGATGATCCGAGCCGGGCCCGGCTACTCGGGTGCGAAGAGTTGGAAGAACGTCGGGAAGGTGCCGAGGACCCCGAGGCCGATCAGGACCAGGGCCACCGTGAGCGCACGTCCGGTCTCCCGGGGCTTGTTCCTCAGGGCCAGGTGCAGGATCGCCCAGGAGACCAGCCAGACGATCACCGCCATGAGGGTCTTGCCGGACAGCGGGCCGACCCGGTCGTTCCACTGCATCCACTCGGCCACGCCGGTGCTGGCTTCGGCCAGGGTCGTGAACAGGCCCAGGGCCGCGGCGCCGACACCGGCGGCGATGATGGCGGCGGAGATCGGTCCCTCGGGCCGGTCGACGTCCGCCGTGCCCTTGTCCTCTTCCACCGGGGCCGGTGGCAGTGGCTGGTCGGCGTGTTGCGCGCGGTCCTCGTTGTGGGTCATCTCGATCACTCCCCTGCTCACTCGACCGGTGCGACTTTGGTGATGAGGGCGCCGAACGCCCCGGCGATCGCGGCGAAGGCGAAGGCGAGCACGAACAGGAGCATCGTGGTGCGCCGTACTCGGTTGTGGCGGATGAGGGTGTTGCCGTAGTAGAGGACGATGAAGGCGACCACGGTGGCCAGGATCGGGCTGATCCAGGCGATGTGCTCCTTCCACTCCATGCCGAACTTGTGCCAGTCGGCGGTGTCCGGATCGGCCAGCAGCTGCGACCTGGGGCTGTCCGGCACCTTCTCCCGGTACCACGGGTAGACCACCCAGGTACCGGTGATCACGGTCCCCCAGGCGGCCACCGCCATCGCCGTGACCCCGATCCTCAGCCGCCGCATGCGCTCGACGACACCGGTGCCGGTGACCAGCGCCGTCCTGAGCCCGTAGAGGTCGGCCAGCCCGCCGGCGAAGGCCAGCAGGAACACCGCGCCGAGGACCATGCCGTGGATCAGCCCCCACAGTTCGCGGTCCGTGAAGCTCATCACCCACCTCCCTGTGCGTGTCCTGTGTGTCTGTGTGGGCGGAGGGCAGGACGGTGGAACGGCTGTGGAAAGGCCGAACGGTCCACGTCGTGACCTTGAAGGGCCCTGTCGACGCGCGGGCAGGGCCGCCCGAAACCATGATGCGGCCGGTATCGCTGTGGCGCGCGGGCTGCGCGGCGGGTCAGCCCACCGACCAGCCCACCGACCAGCCCACCAGGCCGACCGCCACCCCCAGGGCTCCGGCCCCGAGCGGAGCGCTGGGTCGGCGACGGTCATGGTGTGGGTGTCGTCGCCGGTCATGGACAGGCCGCGCGGGACGACGTCGAGGCCGGGGGCTTCGGGGGCTCGGAAGCCTTCGTCGTCGGTGTGAGGTCAGGACCCCTTCGAGAAGACGAGCACCTCGGTGGAGGCGACGCCCAGGGGTGCCAGGAAGCTGGCTTCCAGGTGGCAGCCGAGGGTGGTGAAGAGGTCCACGCAGGCCCGGCGCGGCATGGCGGTCGGGTAGGAGTCGTGGCCCGCGCCGCCCTTCGTCGCCCAGACGCGCATCGTGGCCGGGTCCAGGCAGGTCTCCGTCATGACGTCGAAGACGATGCGGCCACCGGGTCGTATGACCCGTGCCATCTCGAAGAAGTAGCGGGAGGCGTGGAGGAAGGTCAGGGTGTTGAAGACCTTGTGGGCCTGGACGAGGTCGACGCTGCGGTCAGGTGTCGAGGCGAGACTGCATCCCGCGGTCGGCTGGGCGACCACGCTGAACGTGTCCACCAGGTAGTCGGCCCAGGGCGCGGCCGTCTCGTAGATCTCGTAGCGTCCCGGTGAGCACTCCTTCAGCGTCTTCTCCAGGTACCGTCCGGAACCGGGTCCGATCTCGAGCACGGTCTTCGGACCGGCGGCGAAGACGCCGCGGGCGCGTAGTGCGTCGATGGTGGACTGGGTGGCGCCGGGCGTGCCGTTCATGACCTCGTCGATGTAGTCACCGACCGACAGACCGGCCGCCCGTGCGGCCCGCATCGTTGCCTCGAAAGGGAGGAAGTCGTCCACTCCGCCCCGGTTGTGGGTGCTGCGGACGATGTCGAACCCGGCACGTCCCAAGAGCCGCTTGACCCCTGACTTCAACACGTGTGTTCCCCTCTTGGCCGCCCCCGTCGGGCGAACCACCTGGATCGTCGCCACTCTCGGTGTCCGAAGCGGAAGCCCTCCGAGCGGCTGATGGAGTTCCGCTCGCGCGGAAGGCCGACGTGGTCAGGCGTCGGTCTTGTCGGGCGGGGTACGCCCCTCTCCCTCTCCCTCTCCTTCTCCCTCTTCCTCTCCCGCCTCCTGCGGCTGCTCGGCCTGTGCGGGTCGGCGCCCCGGCCACAGCCGGACGGCGAGCAGCACCAGGGCGATCAGTCCGGCGAGGGCGGCGATGTGTCGTGGAGGCACGCCGAAGTCAGGGGCGTGCGTGATGACATGGCGCGGTGGAGTGCCCGGGCGTTACGGGGCGCAGGGCTGCACGCGGTGCAGCAGGGCCGCGAGCGAGCGCGGTCTCGGCAGGGTGACGGCCGACCGGGGCGCCGGTCCGGGCCGCGGCAGGGGCTCGTTTGTGTGGCGCAGCACAAGACCGATGGCGTACAGCAGGCGCGTCCACCAGCGGCGTGCGGTGCTGGCCGCCGAATGCGCCAGTCCGGCGGGCACGTTGGCCGTACCGCGAAGGAGGAGGACGAGGGCGAGACCGGCGAGGAAGTGCAACGCGGCCATGGCCAGGGGGTTGTGGTGCCAGGCGGCCGGGAGCCGCGGGTGGTCGTCCAGTCGCGCCGCGGGGATGCCCGTACTGGTCAGCTCCAGCCAGCCGGGCAGCAGCGCCTGTACGGCGGTGACGACGAGGACGCCGACGCGTGGGGCCTCGGAGCGCATGGCCGGGTAGGCGCATACGGCGAGGACCGCCGCCGCCACGAGCAGAGCGGGCCAGGAGACCGCGGAGTCCGTCGTCGCGTGGCGCAGCCCGGCGGCGAGCGCGGTGCCCGCCAGCGCAAGGACGATCGCACGGCCGACGGCGCCCTTCGCACGAGGGCGCTGGGCCGGACGGCGGCGGTCGAGTGCGCGGAAGGCCGACATAGCGGGACCATCATGGCCCAGGCGCGGCCGGGTCTCGGTAGGAATGCGGCATTCCTGAAGGGTGGGATGGGTCGCGTCGCCAGTCCACGCCATGGATCTCTCCCGGCTGCGATCACCCCCGTCCCTCGGGGGCGTCGCCCCCCCCGGACCCGCCATGGTCCGCCCATCATCGGGCACCACCCGGGAGGGTCGGAGGGCGGAGCCTCAGGAGGCGGATCGTCCGCTGCGACCGTGACCGCACGGGTCCGGGGAGGTCGGGCGCGTGCTCGTGCCGCTACGGCCTGGGGTGGTCCTCGGGGCGTACGGCCGTCCGGTCGTGCGGGGCGGGGCCGGGGGCGGCCTCGCCCCGCACGACCCGGGGCCGGGGGCTCCCGGTGGTCTCCTCGTCGCTCCTGGCACGGGCCTCGGCCTTGAGGATGCGGGCCGACTTGCCCGCGGAGCGGGCCAGGTCGGGGAGTTTCCTGGCGGCGAGGACGGCTGCCACGATGATGAGGATGACGGCGAGTTCGCTCAGTCCGAACATACGGATCCTGTCCTTGGTCAGTCGGTGTACGGCGGGCGGCCGTCGGAGCGCGGGTAGGGCAACATGCCGTGGGCCAGCGGGGCCTGTCGCCAGGCCAGCCGCGCGGTCTCCTGACGGGTCGGGCCTTCGGCGGGGCGGGTGCGGGACGGCTGGACCCGGCCTTTGGGGCGCGGCCCCGGAGACGCGGTCCCCCTGGTCGGTCAGACGTTGACGCCGAAGTCGGCGGCGATTCCGGACAGTCCGGAGGCATAGCCCTGCCCGACCGCGCGGAACTTCCACTCGGCGCCGTGGCGGTACAGCTCGCCGAACACCATGGCCGTCTCGGTCGAGGCGTCCTCGGACAGGTCGTACCGGGCGATCTCCGCACCGCCCGCCTGGTTGACGATGCGGATGAAGGCGTTGCGGACCTGTCCGAAGCTCTGGCCGCGGTTCTCGGCGTCGTGGATGGAGACCGGGAAGACGATGCGGTCGACCTCGATGGGAACGGCGGCGAGGTCGACCTTGATCGCCTCGTCGTCTCCCTCGCCCTCGCCGGTGAGGTTGTCGCCGGTGTGCTCGACCGAGCCGTCCGGGCTGGTGAGGTTGTTGTAGAAGACGAAGTGCCGGTCCGACAGGACCTTGCCGGAGGTGTCGAGCAGAAGGGCGGAGGCGTCGAGGTCGTAGTCGGCGCCGGTGGTGGTGCGGACGTCCCAGCCCAGACCGACCACCACGGCGGTCAGGCCCGGAGCCTCCTTGCTGAGCGAGACGTTGCCGCCCTTGGCCAGCGAAACTCCCACTGCGTGCTCCTTCTCGATGTGCCCGATGTCGATGTGCCCGATGTCGATGTGCCCGATGGTGGGTCAGGACCGGTAGGGACCCCGTCGTGAATCTACAGCACTGTAGAAGAGGGTGTCCTGCCTTCGCTGGGGGAGTGGCAGGGAAGTGCGCATCCCGGCACCCTGTCCTCTACGGTTCCCTAGCCGCTGCGCTCGTGGTCAGCGGTGCGGGTGGCGGCCCGCGGGCGTCTATACGATGTCCGGTCGGGAACCCGGCGGCGGAAGGGAGTCAGGGCGTGACGGATCAGCGGCAGTCCCGGCGGCGGGGGCAGGGCGAGCTGGAGGCGCTGGTCCTGTCGGTGCTGCGGGAGGCGGACGAGTCGGCGACGGCTGGCTGGGTGCAGGAGCGGCTCGGCGGCGACCTGGCCTACACGACGGTGATCACGATCCTCACCCGGCTGCTGGCCAAGGGCGCGGTCACCCGCGAGCGCGTCGGCCGGTCCTTCGTGTGGACGTCGGCGTCGGACGAGGCGGGCCTCGCGGCGCACAAGATGCGCAAGGTGCTGGACGCGGAGAGCGACCGGCAGGCGGTGCTGGCCAGCTTCGTGACCGGTCTCGGCCCGGACGACGAACGTCTGCTGCGGGAACTGCTGCGTCGGACCCGGGGCGAAGGGGAAGACTGACGGCTCATGGGGGTCTTCGTCTTTCTGCCGCTGGTCCTGCCGCTCACGGCGTGGCCGATCGCGCGGCTGGCCGAGCAGCACCTGCATCCGCGTGCCGCGACCCGGCTGCTGACCTGGGTGGCGGCCGTGATGGCGACGTGCAGCACGGTGTGCCTGGCGCTGGTCATGGTGGTCGGCACCGCCCAACTCCCCGGCAATCCGCTGCCCGACGGCTGGTCCGACCCCGAGGTGCGGGCGGCGGTGCCGTACGACGAGGTGGCCGGGAAGGCCGCCATCCCCGCGCTCGTCGCCGTGCTGGCCGCCTGCGGCCGGACGCTGTGGCGGCACGGCCGGGTGCGCCGCCGTGCCCACCGGGCGCTGACCGGGCTGCCGGGCACCGAGGTGGTCGTACTGCCGGACGGAGTCCCTTACGCGTACGCGCTGCCCGGCGGTCGCCGGGACCGGGTCGTCGTGACCACGGCGCTGCTGGAATGTCTCGAACCGGCCGAACGCCGGGCGCTGTTCGCCCACGAGCGCGCTCATCTGTCCGCCCGGCACCACCGCTTCCTGCTCACCGTGCGACTCGCGGCGCGCGCGAACCCGTTCCTGCGTCCGCTGTGTACGGCGGTGTCGTACTCGGCGGAGCGCTGGGCGGACGAGGAGGCGGCGCAGACGGTGGGCAGTCGTCGGGCCGTGGCGCGCGCGATCGGCAAGGCGGCGCTGGTGTCCCGCGGTACCCCGGCGCCCACGCTGCTGGGGTTCGCCGCCGCGGGACCGGTGCCGCGGCGGGTCGCGGCGCTGCTCGGTCCGGCGCCCGCCGTCCGGCGTTGGCCCTCGCTGTTCACGAGCGTGGGCCTGGCGGCGTGGGGCGCGGCCGTGGGCACGGCCGTCTCGGCGATGTCGTCGGCGAACTCCGCCGTGACCATGTTCTTCATCCTGTACGCCGCCACGCCCTTGTGACCAGGCGGCGCCGCGGACGGACGGGCGTCCGGCCCCCACGGGGCCCCTGGTCGGTGTGCCGGGCCGCCCCTGCGTCAGTCAGGCCCGGCGCACCGGGTCCCCGGTCGGTCAGAGGTCGAACTCGTGCGGCGGCAGGTCGAGGGTGAAGCAGGCTTCGCGCACCACGGCCTGCTCGGTCTTGTCGAAGTCGCCGTCGGCGCCGCCGATGACGATGCCGATCTGGATGACGGCACGCGCTTCGGCGGGCTTCTTCTTCGCCTTGGCGATCTCCTGCATGACGCTCACCTTGCCGAAGTCGAAGTCCGCGGTGAGCTTGTCGAGGTTGTCCTCGAAGCGCCGTCGCAGGTCGGCGGCGTCGAAGTTCTGCAGCACCTCGTTGGTGGCGATGAGCTGGGCCACGCGCCGCCGCTCGGCGGGGTCGATGGTGCCGTCGGCGGCGGCGACCAGGGCGCACATGGCCATGCTCGCGTCCCGGAAGGCTCCGCTCTTGAGGTCGTTCTTCTTCGCCACGAGCTGGGTCTGCATCGTCGACGCGGACTCCTTGATGCGGTCCCACAGGGCCATGAGAACTCCATACGGTCGGTCGGGGGTGCGGCCCGTCCCGGCGACGGCCCGTTGACCCCTGAGTTTCTACACCAATGTAGAAACGGGCAACTGGCCGGACAAGTTCCGGTCGCCCTCCGGGGTTCGTCCGGAAGGCGGCTCGGAGGGCTCGCCGCCCCCCCCGGTCGGCCGTCAGCCCTCCTCTTCCTCCTCCTCGCCCTCGAAGAAGTCACCGACCTCGTCGACGACCTCCGCCGCGACCATGCCGCCGACGACACCGACCGCGAGCCCGGCGGCGCCCGCGGCGACGACGGTGCCCATGCCGGGGCCGGTGCGGTGGCCGTCGTGGGAGCCGTACGCGGCCCGGTGCTCCACCAACTGGCGGAGCCAGCCGTCGACGACGCTGTTCCAGTCCTGGTGCTCGACGCCCTCGTGGGAGACGGTGAACCGGGTCAGCGCGTCGTGGCCGGAGGAGAGCAGCCCGGCGCGCTTGTCCGCCTCCAGGACGACCTCCACGCCACCCGGGTTGGCCAGGAAGGTCACCTCGATCTCGTTGACCTGCCCCGCGTACTGCGGCGCCGGGGTCAGTTCGAGTTCCTGGTAGAAGGGCAGCCGCTGGCCGGTGCCACCGATGCGCCCGTACTCCAGGTCGGCGGACCTGAAGCCGAACCCCAGCTGGCCGAGGGCTTCGAGGATCGCCTCCTGCGCGGGCAGCGGGGCGATGCTCAGCCGGTCCAGGTCGCCCTTGTCCTTCGCCCCGGCGACCGCCAGCTCGGTGCGCACCCCGAGGGCGATGCCGAGGTCCTGCCCGTACAACTCGGTGACCGGCGTCTCCCACGGCAGCGTCACGGCGAACGGAACGCTGCGCGGCTCGCCCGCGGCGAGACGGAAGCCGCCGCCGACGGCGAACCGGTCGAAGACGACCACGCCCTCGCTCTCACCGCCCTCGTGCTCGGCCTCGACCCGCGCCACCAGTTCCAGGGAGATGTGCTCGATGTCGAAGTCGGCGTCCCCACCCTTGAGGTGAACCTGCCCGGACAGGAGATGGCCGGGCCGGGCCGCGCCCGGGTCGAGGACCGTGTCCAGCGTGGGCCCGCCCACACCGAGTGAGCCGAGCAGTCGTTTGAACACCATCGTGGCGTCCGCTCCTTATGTCCTTATGCGTCCGTGCGTCCGTGCGTCCGTGCGTCCGTGCGTCCGTGCGTCAATGCGCCCATACGCCCATGCGCGCGTACGTGCGTGCGCGCGTACGTGCGTGTCGTTCGTGAGGCGCAAGCCTTCTACATACGCGTAGAAGCATAGGGCTGTCGGGCCGGGGAGGGGTGCGGTGTCGGCCACGCCCCGGCGTGGGGCGGGGGCGGACGACGTGTTTTCCGGTTCCTTTACAGTTGGTGTAGAGGCAGGCGATCCTGCTTCCCATCACTGTCCTCACGCATGCTTCGCGCGTTTCGAGAAGGAGCGACGTTCCCCCGATGGGTGAGCCTCCCAGTACCAGCCGTGCCGCGTCCCGCCAGCCCTGTGCGACCGAGGGAGCGGGGGTGGCGCGGTGACCGAGATCCTGCTGCTCCTGCTTGCCCTGCTCCTCACCCTGGCCTGTGCGGTGTTCGTCGCGGCCGAGTTCTCGCTGACCACCGTCGAGCGCGGTGAGCTGGAGCGTGCCGTCGAGGCGGGCGAGCGCGGCGCCGACGGCGCGCTGACGGCCGTACGACGGCTGACCCTCCAGCTCTCCGGCGCCCAGCTCGGCATCACGGTCACCTCGCTGGTGATCGGCATGCTCGCCGAGCCGTCGCTGGCCGCGCTGCTGCGCGGGCCGCTGGAGGCCGTGGGCCTGGGCGGCGCCGCCCCGCCGGTGGCGACCGTGCTGGGCGTGGCGGTGTCCACCGTCGTCCTGATGGTGGTGGGCGAGCTGGTGCCGAAGAACTGGGCGATCTCCCGCCCGCTGGCGGTCGCCAAGGTGGTGGCGGGCCCGCAGCGCGGTTTCACCGCCGCCTTCGGCCCGTTCATCCGCCACCTGAACAACACCGCGAACCGTTTCGTACGCCGCTTCGGCCTGGAGCCCGCCGAGGAACTGGCCTCCGCCCGCAGCCCCGAGGAACTGGTCGCCCTCGCCCAGCACTCGGCCGCCGAGGGCGCCCTGGAAGCGGACTCCGCCGAACTGTTCGTGCGCACCCTGCACCTGGGCGAGCTGACCGCCGAGAACGTGATGACCCCGCGCGTCGACGTCCGGGCCCTGGAGGCCCACGCCACGGCGGCCGACGCGGCGAACCTGACGTACGCGACCGGGCTGTCCCGCTTCCCGGTCTACCGCGACAGCCTGGACGAGGTCATCGGCACCGTCCACATCCGCGACGTACTCGCCCTGGACCCGCAGAAGCGGGCCGTCACACCCGTCACCGACCTGGCCACCGAGCCCCTCCTCGTCCCCGAGAGCCTCACCGCCGACCGGCTGCTGGAACGGCTGCGCGCGCACCGCACCATGGCCGTCGTCATCGACGAGTACGGCGGTACGGCGGGCGTGGCCACCATGGAGGACATCGTGGAGGAGGTCGTCGGCGAGGTCCGCGACGAGCACGATCCCGTCGAGGTCCCCGACCTGCTGTCCGCTCCGCGTACCGAGGACGGGCGCGAGGTCTGGGAGGCGGACGGGAGCGTACGCCTGGACGAACTGGCCGCCATAGGACTCACGGCGCCCGACGGGCCGTACGAGACCGCGGCCGGTCTGGTCGCCACCCGCCTCGCCCGCATCCCCGCCCAGGGCGACACCGTCGACGTCGGCGGCTGGCGGCTGGAGGTGGTGGAGGTCGAGCACCACCGCGCGGAACGGGTCCGCATCACGGCCCCCGACCCCGCCGACGCCGAGGAGCAGCCCGAGGTGGCCCGATGACCGTCGTCCAACTGCTCGTCGGCGCCCTGACGCTGCTGACCAACGCCTTCTTCGTCGGCGGCGAGTTCGCGCTGATCTCGGTGCGCCGCAGCCAGATCGAACCCCGCGCCCGCGAGGGCGACGCACGGGCCCGGATGACCCTGTGGGGCCTGGAACACCTCTCCGCGATGATGGCGACCGCCCAGCTCGGCATCACCCTCTCCTCGCTCGTCCTCGGCGCGGTCGCCGAACCGGCCATGGCGCACCTGCTGGAGCCCGCCTTCGAGGCGGCCCACATCCCGCACGGCCTGATCCACCCCATCGCGTTCGTCATCGCGCTCACCCTGGCGACGTATCTGCACATGCTGATCGGCGAGATGGTCCCGAAGAACATCGCGCTCGCCGCGCCGGTGGCCACCGCGCTGCTGCTCGGCCCGCCCCTGGTGGCCCTCACCCGCGCGCTGCGCCCCGTCGTCTTCGGCATCAACGCCTTCGCCAACACGCTGCTGAAGCTGCTGCGCGTCGAGCCGAAGGACGAGGTCGAGGCCGTGTTCACCGACGACCAGCTGGCGCGCATGGTCGTGGACGCGAGCGAGGCGGGGCTGCTGTCGCCCGGCGACGGCGAACGACTGCGCGACGCGCTGGAACTGGGCACCCGTCCGGTCGGCGAGATCCTCGTCCTCGCGCAGCACATGCGCACCGTCGACCACACCATCACCCCGGCCCGACTGGAACGCGTGGCAGCCGAGGCGGGCTTCTCCCGCTTCCCGGTCACCGGCCTCGAGGGTGCCCTCCTCGGCTACCTGCACATCAAGGACACCCTCGGCGTCCCCGACCGTGACCGCCCCTTCCCCGCCACCGCCCTGCACCCGGTCACCCGGGTGAACATCGACACCCCGCTGGACGACACCCTCACCGCGCTGCGCGCCGAGGGCAGCCATCTGGCCGCCGTGCTCGGCGGGAGCGGCAAGGTGATCGGCTTCGTGACGATGGAGGACGTGCTGTCCGAACTGGTCGGTCCGGCTCCGGCCGCCGGGTGACGGGAACACCGTTCCGTTCCCCGTCGTTATCCCTCCACATACCGTGACAAAAAGGAGCGGCTGCTTGTCCGCCAGACCGACGGACCCCCCGGGGCACAGCCCCCTCGGACACGAGACCGGCACCCGGCGGGACGGTGCTCGATGAGCACCGTGAACGCGCTACTCGGCCTGCTGGCCGTCTTCGTCCTGACCGCGGGCACCGGTTACTTCGTCGCCCAGGAGTTCGCCTACGTCTCCGCCGACCGGCTCGCGCTGGCACGGGAGGCGGAGGCGGGTGACCGCAGGGCCGCCCGCGCCCTGCAGGTGCTGGAGCGGCTGTCGTTCATGCTGTCGGGTGCCCAGCTCGGCATCACCGTGACCGGTCTGGTCGTCGGTTTCATCGCGGAGCCCTCGGTGTCCGCGCTGCTCCGGCCCGCGCTCGGCGGCGTCGGCATCCCCGACGCCGCCGTCAGCGGCATCTCGGTCGTGCTGGCCTTCGCGGGTGCCACGGTCGTGCAGATGGTGCTCGGTGAGCTGGCTCCGAAGAACCTGGCCATCGCGGTGCCGGAGCGGCTGGCGAAGGCGCTGGCCGCCTCCACTCTGGCGTACCTGAAGGTCGTCGGCCCCGTCGTGCACGTCTTCGACGGCGCGGCCAACCGGCTGCTGCGCCGGATCGGCATCGAGCCGGTGGAGGAACTGCACCACGGCGCCACCCTGGAGGAGCTGGGCCATCTGATCGGTGAGTCCCACGAGCAGGGCGAGCTGCCCAAGGACACCGCCGCCCTCCTGGACCACGCCCTGGAGTTCTCCGAGCGGACGCTGGACGAGGTGATGGTCCCGCGCGTCGACGCGGTCTTCGTCCGCAGGGAGGCCACCGCGGCCGAGGCCATCGCCCTCATCGGCGAGCACGGTCACTCCAACTACCCCGTCCTCGGCGACCACCCGGACGACGTCACCGGCGTGCTCGGCGTACGCGAGCTGATGCGGCTGCCCGCGGACCGCATGTCCGCGACGACGGCGGGCGCGGTCGCGCGGCGTCCCCTCCTGCTGCCCGACACCCTGTCCCTCCCGGACGCCGTGGAGCGGATGCGGTCCACCGGCGACGAGTTCGCCGTGGTGCTGGACGAGCACGGCGGCGTGGCCGGGATCGTCACCTACGAGGACATCGCCGAGGAACTGGTCGGTGACATCGCCGACGAGACCGACACCGTCACCGAGATCGCCGTCCGGGATGGCGAGGGCTGGCTGGTGGACGCCGGACGCCGCCTGGACGAGATCGCCGAGGCCACCGGCGTGGCCCTGCCCGAGGAGGAGGACTACGACACCGTGGCCGGTCTGATCGTCGACCGCCTCGGCCGCTTCCCGACCGTGGGGGACCACCTCACCGTCACCCTGCCCGGCGGCGACAGCGCGCTGATCGACGTCCGCTCCCTCGACCGGCACGTGCCCGAGCGGGTGCGGATCCAGCGGCTGGCGGCCGGGAACGCGGAGGCGCAGGCATGAGTTTTCCCATGGCGCTCTTTGTCACCGTGCTGCTGCTGATCGGCAGCGGGTTCTTCGTCGCCGCCGAGTTCGCGCTGGTCGCCGCGAAGAGACACCGCATGGAGCGGGCCGCGGCCGAGGGGCAGCGCGGCGCCAAGGCGGCCCTCGCGGGCATGCGCGAACTGTCCCTGATGCTCGCGGGCGCCCAACTCGGCATCACCGTGTGCACGCTGGGCCTGGGCTCGGTGTCCAAGCCCGCGATCTCCCACGAACTCGACCCGCTGCTGCACGACCTGGGCCTGCCCAGCGCCCTCAGCTACGGCATCGCGTTCGCCGTCGCGATGATCGTCGTCGTCTTCCTGCACATGGTCGTCGGCGAGATGGCCCCCAAGTCATGGGCCATCGCCCACCCCGAGCGCTCGGCGATGCTGCTGTCCGCGCCCTTCCGGGCCGTGGTCAAGGTCGTACGGCCGCTGATCTGGGTGCTCAACAGGGTGAGCAACATGCTGGTACGGCTGTGCCGCGTCACCCCGCGCGACGAACTGGCCTCGGTCCACAACCGCGAGCAGCTCACCCACCTCGTCGAGGAGTCCGAGCGGCTGGGCCTGATCAGCAAGGACGACTCCGAACTGATCACCAACTCGCTCACCGAACCCCAGACGCCGGTGGGCGACCTCCAGATCCCGGCCGCCGCGATCACCTCCGTACCGGCCGACGCCGACCTCGACGCCGTACTCGCCACCGCGGCCGAGTACGACCGCAGCCGCCTGCTGGTGCGCGACGGGCCGGTGGTCGTCGGTTCGGTCCACGCCCGCGACGCCCTGATCGCCCGCGGGCGTGGCCGTTCCGCCACCGCCCGCGAACTCGCCCGCCCGGTACCGGAGCTGGCCGAACGGGACACCGTCGGCCACGCCATCGAGCAGCTCCGCCAGCGCCGCGCCACCCTCGCCGTCGTACGCGACGACACCGGACGGCTCACCGGCATGGTCACCCTGGATGACCTGCTGGCGAGGCTGCTGCACCCGCAGGGGGCGTGAGCCCCGGACGCGGCGGACTCCCGGGGCGTCGCTGGCACCATCGGAGCTGGAGCTGGAGCTGGAGCTGGAGCTGGAGCTGGAGCCGGAGCCGGAGCTGGAACCCGAACCGGCACCGGCCTCGGGGCAGAAGGCGTCGCGGACCTCGGTCAGGAGGTGTGACGATCGCGCGACTGTGGCCGCTCCCCGCCCAACCGTGGCGTCGACGCCGGATCGCCCCCGCGGCGGCTGGAACGTCCGGCGGCTGGAACGCCCGGCGTCCGGAACGTCCGGCGGCTGGCACGCCCGGCGTCCGATCGCTTCCCCGGAGCCAAGCCACGGGAAGCAAGCCAGGGGAAGCAAGCCGCGGGAAGCAAGCCGCGGGAGTCGAGCCGCAGGCGTCAGGACACGTCCCGACGCACACTCGTGGTGACCGCCAGCACCGCGAACACGAGGGTGTAGACGGCGAGGACGGCCCCGCCGCCCCAGCGCGGCAGCAGGTCCGCGGTCCCCATGGCCTCGGCCCCGGCGCCGAGCGCCCGCCCGGCGTTGAACGGCAGCCAGCGGGCCAGGTCGCCGATCAGCTGCCCGACGATGCCCTCGACCAGGGCGACCCACGCCAGCGCGACGGCGACCGCGCCGACGAGACCGCGGACGAGGGCGCCGACTCCCACCCCGATCGCGGCGAACGCCGCGTTCCAGGCGATGCCGCCGCCGATCGTGGCCCACATCGACGAGTCCGACCACTGGAAGGCCACGCCCTTGTCCGCCCACCAGGCGGCGGCGACGCCGAGGCCGACGAGGCCGCTCAGCACACCGGACACCGCGCCGAGGACCGGGTAGACCACGAGCTTCGCGCCGATGACGCGGCTGCGTGCGGGAGTGCTCAGATAGGTGTCGGTGATCGTCCTGTGCCGGTACTCCCCGGCGACCGCGAGGATTCCGAAGACCAGCGTGAGGACGGAGGTCACACCGACGTGGGCCAGCGCGCCGCTCTGCGCGGCCGTGTCGAGCCCCTCGTCGCTGGAGACCACCAGACCGCTGACACCGGCGATCATCAGCAAGGGGGACGCGGCCAGCAGGAGCCACGGGCTGCGGACGGTGCGCAGCTTCAGCACTTCGGTGCGGATCAGGATGTGCATGTCGCTCGTTCCTCGCGCTCAGCGGTGGGCCGGTGCCGTCGTGGCGCCGGTCGCGGGGTCGGTGTCCGGGTCCGACGTCAGCCGGAGGAACGCGGCTTCGAGCGTCTCCCCCTTCGCGGTCAGGTCGGCCAGTGGTCCCGAGTAGCGCAGCGTGCCCCCGGCGACGATGACCACGCGGTCCACGGTCTGCGCCACCTCGCTCAGTACATGGCTGGACATCAGCACCGTGCGGCCTTCCTCCGCCAGCCCGCGCAGCAGCTCCCGCAGATCGGCTACGCCAGCCGGGTCCAGCCCGTTGGCGGGCTCGTCCAGGACGAGCACCCCCGGTTCGCCGAGCAGGGCCGCGGCCAGCCCCAGCCGCTGACGCATCCCGAGCGAGTAACCGCCCACTCGCCGGTGCCCGGAACCGCCCAGGCCGACCCGGTCCAGCACCTCCTCGACCCGCGAGGCCGGGACGCCCCCGGCCCGGGCGAGGATCCGCAGGTGATCCCGGCCGCTCCGGCCGGGGTGGAAGCCGGTGGCCTCGAGGACCGCGCCGACGGCCCGCCTCGGCTCCGGCAGCTCGGCGTATCGGTGACCGTCGATCAGGGCGCGGCCCGCGGTGGGCGTCACCAGGCCCAGGAGCATGCGCAGCGTCGTGGTCTTCCCGGCCCCGTTCGGGCCGAGGAACCCGGTCACCACCCCGGGCTCGACAGCGAAGGTCAGGTCGTCGACCGCGGTCACCGCGCCATAGCGCTTGGTCAGTCCGTCGATCGTGATGCCGCCGCTCATGGCGTCCGTCGGCAGGGGGTCGGTGGAGTGGTCGCGTACATCGGAGGTCTTCCCTTCCTGGGTGTCCGGAACGTGCCTGCGACGCTCGGCATCGGGCGCCGACACCACCCTCGCGAGCCCGGCGCCGCGTGTCGTCGGACCGGCACGGTAAGAGCGGCTACCGCGGACGCGGTGACCGCGGGCCCGGCTACCGCGCCCGCGGTACGTCCGGCTGCCGCGCGAGGCCGACGAGGGTCCGTCGGAGGCCGCCTATCGTGAAGGCATGAACCCCCTCGCCCACCTGCGCCAGGCCGGTCGTCGGCATGCGCACCTGGCGGACGCGGCGATCGCGCTGGCTGTTCTCACCGCCACCCTGCTCACCGCCTTCGCGGGGCGTTCCGGCACCACCGGGGGCCACGGCACCACGGCGATCGCCGCCGCCGCGCTCAGCTGCGGCGTGCTGGCCGGGAGGCGCAGGCGGCCTTTGGTGGCACTGGGGGTGAGCGCGGCGGCGGCGGAGGTGTTCCTCGCCGAGAGCGGCGGCACCAGCGGGGTACTGATCCTGCTCGCCCCCCTGATCGCCCTCTACACCGTCGCCGACCTGGTCGAACGCCGCCCCGGCCTGATCCTCGGCTCCGGAGCGGTGGCCGCGCTCGCCCTCATCCACGTCGTGCACGGGCCCGCGTTGCTCGGCCCGCAGAACCTGGCGTTCATCGCGCTCGGCGGCCTGGCGATCGCGGCCGGGGACTCCTCCCGCAACCGCCGTGCCTACCTCGCCGAGGTCGAGCGTCGCGCCGAGCGCGCGGAACGCGAGCGCGAGCTGGACGCCCGACGACGCATCGCCGAGGAACGACTGCGCATCGCCCGCGACCTGCATGACGCCGTAGGACACCAGCTCGCCCTGATCAGCGTGCAGTCCAACGTCGCCGGGCAAGCCCTCGACCGCGATCCGGCGGCGGCGAGCGAGGCCATCGCCCATGTGAAGTCCGCCAGCCGCAAGGCCCTCGGCGAACTGCGCGACACCGTCACCCTGCTACGACAGCCCGGAGACCCCGCCGCCCCCACCGCGATCCCCGCGCCGGGGCTGGACGGCCTCGACGAACTCCTCGCCTCGCTGCGCGCCTCCGGCCTGGGCGTCGGCCTCCGCGTCGACGGCACGGCGGTACCCCTGGCACCCGCGGCCGACCTCACCGCGTACCGCGTGATCCAGGAAGCGCTGACCAACGTCTACAAGCACTCCCGCCGACGTCAGGCACGCCTGACCCTGAGCTACGACCGGCAGGAGCTGCGCATCACCGTCGACGACCCGGGAGGCGACCGCGCCGCCGACGAGCCCAGCCACGCCGACCGCCCGGTCCCGGCAGGGCGGCACGGCATCGCGGGCATGCGCGAACGGGTCCTGGCGCTCGGTGGGCACTTCGCCGCCGGGCCGCGCCCGGGCGGGGCCTTCCAGGTGACCGCGGACCTGCCCTACCAGCCCCTCGACCTCGCCCCGGAGCCCGCGCCGTGACCATCCGCGTAGTCATCGCCGACGACCAGCCCCTGGTCCGCACCGGTTTCAAGGCCCTGATCGAACCGGCCCCTGACCTGGAGGTGGTCGGCGAGGCCGGTGACGGGCGCGAGGCGGTACGCCTGGCCAAGGCCGCGCAGGCGGACCTGGTGCTGATGGACATCCGCATGCCGGTCCTGGACGGCCTCGCGGCGACCCGACTGATCACCGGGGACGAGGACCTCGCCGGGGTGAAGGTCCTGATCCTGACCACCTTCGAGATCGACGAGTACGTCTTCGAAGCGCTGCGTGCCGGGGCCAGCGGCTTTCTGGGCAAGAGCGCCGACGCGGAGGAACTGCTCCAGGCGGTCCGCACGGTCAGCCGAGGCGACGCACTGCTGTCCCCCGCCGCGACCAGAACCCTCATCAGCCGCTTCCTCGCCACCCCCGCCCCACCCCAGCCCTTGGACGAGGAGGGCCGTCGCGGTCTGGACGCGCTCACCGGCCGCGAACGGCAGATCACCACCCTCGTCGCGACCGGGCTGTCCAACGACGAGATCGCCGCGCGACTCGTCCTCAGCCCCGCCACCGTCAAGACCCACGTCAACCGCGCCATGGTCAAGGTCGGCGCCCGCGACCGCGCCCAACTCGTCGTCTTCGCCCACCGCAGCGGCCTGGCCGAACCCCTGTGACGCGAGGCTTGGGCGCACGCGGCGGCGGGATGGCCACCCTGGACGGTGGCCGTGCCGTCGGGGCACGCGAAGCAAGAACGAGCGGAGCCGGAGGGCGCGACTTCCGTCACGCCGCCCGGGGGGACTCGGCGGGTCCGACGGGTCGGTTCGGCGGGCCGGGCCGTTGGCATACGGCCCGGCAGGGCGGACCGGTGCCGGTCAGCCTTGTTCGCTCAGCCAGGCGGTGTCCGCGTCCTGGGCAGTCGGATGGGTCGGGAAGAACGGGTTGAGGCCGAGGACTCGGATGATGCGGCTGACGCGCTCGGGGACCGCGGCCAGTGCGATCGTCGAGTCGGTGGCCAGGGTGTGGTTGCGGGCGGCGATCAGGACGGTGAGGCCGGTCGAGTCGAGGAACGTGAGACCCGCCAGGTCCAGGACGAGTTGCTGGCCCGGCTGAAGTCCGAGTCCCGGCAGCGTGTCCCGGACGTCGGGAGCGGTGTGACGGTCCAGTTCTCCGGTCAGTTCGATGACCGCTCCGGCGCTGCCGGTGCGAACGTGGACGGTCAGGTTCTTGCTCATTCCTGCTCGTCACTTGGGGATCGGAGCACGTGGATGGCGAGGACGGCGGTGTCGTCGTCCACACCGGCGCCCAAGGTGTCGAGCAGGTCGCGGATCGCGTCGATGACCCCGGAGGCGGTGGTGGGGGCCAGGTCCTGGCAGAAGTCGAGGAGGGCGTCGTCACCGTAGCGTTCCCCACCGGTGGCCGCGGTGTGGGCCTCGGTGAGGCCGTCGGTGTGCAGGAGCAGGGTGTCACCGGGGGCGAGGTGGACGCTGGTGGTGGCGATGTGGGCGTCAGCGAGTACGCCGATGAGCTGGCCGCCGGGGGTGTGCAGGAAGACGGCGGTGCCGTCGGAGCGCATCAGTATGGCCGGTGGGTGACCACCGCTGGCCAGGGTGACGTGGAAACCGCCTCGGTCTTCGTCGGGGGTGAGGAGGCCGAAGACGACGGTGCAGAAGCGGGGGTCGGTGCCGTTGTACTCGTGGTTGAGGACGGTGTTGAGGTTGGCGAGGACGGCGGCGGGGTCGGAGTCGTAGACGGCGGCGGCGCGCAGCGTGTAGCGGGCCAGGGAGGTGACGGCCGCTGCGGCGGCGCCCTTGCCGCACACGTCGCCCAGGAACAGCCCCCAGGTGCCGGCCGCGAGGGGGAAGAGGTCGTAGAAGTCGCCGCCGACCTCGTCGACGGACGCGACGTGGTAGTGCGCGGAGACCTCCAGGCCGGGGACGTTCACCAGCTCCGGTGGCAGCAGGGTCTTCTGCAGGGTGGTGTTCAGGTCCTTGAGGCGGTCCCGTTCGAGGTCGGCCTCCTTGCGTGCGCGCAGTAGTTCAAGCTCGTAGGCGCGTCGATCGCGGGCGTCGAGGACGGTGGTGCGGATCAGCAGTGGCTGCCCGTCGTCGCCGCCTTTCACCGTTGAGGTGACCATCACGGGCAGACGGGAGCCGTCCGCGGCCTTCAGGTCGAGGGCGATGCCCTTGACCTCGCCCTGCATGCGCAGGAGCGGGGCGAAGTGCGTTTCGTGGTAGAGCCGACCGCCCACGGTCAGCAGGTCGGAGAAGTGTCTGCGCCCCACCAGGTCCCCGCGCTCGTATCCCAGCCAGTCCAGCAGAGTGGTGTTGATCCTCACGATCCGTCCGTCCGGCAGCGTGGAAAGGTAGCCGCAGGGCGCATGCTCGTACAGGTCCTCGGCGCTGTCCTCCAGCAGAGCGGAGAATCGAGCCTGCTCGTCAAGAGGTCCCTGAACCTCCCCGCGTCCACGGTTCTCGCCCTGGTCAGCGGCCCCGCGCATCAATCCGCACCACCCACGAACGTGGCTATGGCCGCGGCGGTCTCCTGCGGTGCGGAGAGCTGGGGGCAGTGCCCGGTCGCGTTCAGCGTCACCAAGCGGCTCACTGGTATCTGCGCGTGGACGAACGCGCCCACCTCCCGTGGGGCGATCGCGTCGCTGGAGCACTGTGCGACCAGCGTCGGCACCCGCACCCGGGCGAGGTCGGCGCGGTTGTCGGACAGGAACGTCACCCGGGCGAAGACGCGCGCGATGTCCGGGTCGGTGCGGCAGAAGCTGTTGGTCAGTTCCTCGCCCAGTTCCGGCCGCTCGGGGTTCCCCATGATCACCGGTGCCATCGCCCCCGACCAGCCCAGATAGTTCGCGTCCAGGGAATCGAGCAGCTCCTCGATGTCCGCGGCGCTGAAACCACCCCGGTAGCCGGTGTCCGGGTCGTCGACGAAGCACGGCGAGGGTGCGAGCAGCACCAACCCGGCGAACGCCTCGGGCTCCCGTACGGCGGCCAGCACGCCCATCATCGCGCTCACCGAATGTCCCACGAACGTGACGGGCCCCAGCGCCAGCTCCCGGCACAGCTCCAGCACGTCGTCCACGTAACCGTCGAGTGAGCCGTAGCGCTCCGGGTCCCACGCCGACAGGTTCGAGTTTCCGGAGCCCACGTGATCGAAGAGGACAACGGTGAAGTCGCGTTCGAGCGTCGGTACGACCAGACGCCACAGGTTCTGGTCGCACCCGAAACCGTGCGCCAGCATCACCACCGGCCCGTCGGCCCGTCCGGTCACTGTCACGTGGTTCCTGTCGCGCACGTCCATGCGGTGCGTCCTCCAAGGCATCGGGTCCGTCATCGGTGCGTATCCGCACGAGTCGGTCAGGCGGGTGGACGGCCCCGGTGCCGGGCCTCGTCCGCAGCCCGTCGGCCGGGACGGAGGACCTGTTCCGTGCTGGCGTCCCTCATGATCTGCCGCGCCTGCCCGGGGTCTTCCGCACGGATCGCCTCGGTCATCGCCGCCCGCGCCGTCTCGCAGGGGGTCCGGTGGGACCGCGGGCAGGGAGAGGACCGTCCTGGTGCCCTCGGGATACGGGCACGGTGTGGTCTCCCACGGGAAAGGAGTCGACGTGCACCACGCGGCCGTCGACGTGCACCACGCGGCCGTCGACGTGCACCACGCGGCCGTCGACGTGCACCACACGGCCGTCGACGGTCACCACGCGGCCGTCGACGGTCACCCGCGTCGCCATCTCGTCCCACGCCGCCCGGTCCAGGCCGATCCGGGTGACCGGCCCGAGGCGCTCGGTGAGCGCGGGGATCAGGGCGGGCGACTCGGCGGCGAGAATCCTGCAACGCGGCCACCACGCGCCGTCGAGCAGGTACGTCGTGAACGGCCGCAGCGAGACTGATCCGGAACGCGAAGAGGGCGTCGCCGAGTCGTGACCGCCGTCCGCCAGGACACCCGTCGGACTCGGGGGACCAGCCAATGTGCTCACCCGCCTGTTCGAGACCCCCTCGGCATCCCAACGTACTCCTGTCGGCGCACCGTCGCCGAGCGCGGCGGTCGCGGTCGGTTCTCCTGGGGAGTGCCGAAACCTCATCGAGAATTCTGCCCTGTCGGCGGAGTGATGTGCTTGGTTGCGGACACCCGCGAGCCGGGTTCGGAACCGAGCCCGGGGTGATCCTCCGGGCTCCCGCCCGGAGGGACGCTCTCGATCACCGCACGCATCGCACCCGTAGCGGGGACGTGGCTGCCAGCCGGAGTGGCCTGAGGGCACCGGCGGCCTTCGCGCACCGCCCCCGCTGCCGGTGTCTCCCCGGCGAGCAGCGCCGGGCGGACCCTGCGGACGTCCGGAGACGGATTGCACACCATGTCCCTGAGCGGTCCGAACTTCCCCTCGCGCGCCCGGCCCCACTGGGCTCCGTCGGCACGCCCTCGCCTTGCGGCCCGCCTACCGGCCTTGCTCCTCGTCGTCCTCGTCTTCTTCCTCCTCGTCCTCGTCCTCGTACTCGTACTGGGCGTCGGCGTCGTACTCGTCCTCGTCCTCGTACTGGGCCTCGGCGTCGTCCGAGTCGCCTTCTTCGGGCTCCTCGTCGTCCTCAAGGCCTTCCTCGTGCGATCGGACCACCTCGCCGTCGCGGATCTCGCCGCGCCAGCCCTCCAGGTCCTCGTCGTCGGAGAGAGTGACGTACCGCAGGAAGTGCTTGAGATCGAGGCGCAGGCGGCGGCCCTGTGCGCGCCAGATGTTGCCGGTCTTCTCGAAGAAGCCGGACGGGTAGTACTCGACCACGGCGACGACCCGTGTGAGATCCGGAGTCAGCTCGTGGAAGCTGACGGCCCCACGCGTGGTGCCTTTGCCGCCTTCGGAGTTCCAGACGATACGCTCATCGGGCACCTGCTCCTGGACGGTGGCCTTCCAACTGCGGTTGGAAAAAGCGATCTTGGCCTTCCAGTCACTCTCGACCTCGTCCGACTGCGAGACGCTCTGGACACCCTTGGTGAAGGAGCTGAACTCCTCCAGCTGGGTCCAGCGGTCGTACACGGTGCGCAGTGGCTTGCCGACGTCGACGACCTCGACGATGTTCGTGACCTTCACGCTCCCCGCCTTGCCACCGCCACCGCCGAAGGCGCCCTTCACGGTGTCGGCCACCTTGTCCTTCACGTCCCCCGCCTTCTCGCTGAGGAACGCCTTGACCGGCGACTCCCCTTCGCCGAGTACGCGTCTGCCGACGTTGAGCAAGGTGCTGTTGCCGTCGCCCACGTCTCCCAGGCCCTGCGCGAGATCGCTGATCTTGTCACTGGCCCTGTCCACCAGACGCTGGCCCTGCGCCGCAGCGAAGGCGGACAACTGCTCCTTGAGCTGGTCCATGCCGGAAGCGCCAGCGTGGGCGGCCTTCTCTTCCGTCCTGGCCATGACCTACCTCCTACGGCTGCCACGGGTGGATGCCTTGCCGGAGGCGCCGTTCTCCTTCGTCGGCTTGGGTCCGGCGGCCTTCCTCCCGGCGGCGGCCTTCCTCCCGGCGGCGACCTTCTTCGCCGGAGCGGTCCGGGGTGCGGACCTCTTCGCCGGGATCTTCTTCGCCCGGCTCCGACGGGGCGGCACCTGGGGTTCCTCCCCTCCTCCTTCTCCAGTCCCTTCTTCCTGCTCCCTTTCCTCGTCTCCTCCTTCCTCCTCATCGTCCGGTTCCGTGCCCTTGGACGATTCCTCGGCCTCGTCGCCCGGGCGGCCCACGAGAGAGTCGGTGCGCTGCTGCAGCGAGGCGGCCAGCGCTCCCAGACGGCGATCGGCAGTCGCGGAGAGGGCGGATCGAGCGGCTCCCATGAGTTCCCCACGCATCTGCTCCAGCAACTGCGCGGCCTGCGGACTTCCGTATGCCTTGCGCAGCGCTCGGTTGAGCAGCTCCCTGGGGCTCAGCAGCCCTTGCCCGGCGAGTACGGAGGCGGCCCCGATGGCTACTTTGCCCTTCTTGGTACGACCCAACACGTATCCTGCGGCGAGGGCGGCGGCGAGCGTGGCTTGCGTCTCGGTTTCCATGAGTGACCTCAAGTACAGTCAGCGAAGAGTGACCTCAAGTTACGGTCAGCGAATCGTGCTGCTCAGGTCGCATGCGACCCTGTCGCCAGGCTTGCGAGTGCCCCCACCCCCTGCGCCCCGGCCGGGTGACTGCGACCCCCCTTCCACCTTCCTCCCACATCCGCACGTTCGCATCTCCCCAGAGGCCCCGGTAAGGGGCCCGGCCCCGGCGAACACCGCAGCCGTCCGTCCAGCCCGAAGAGGTGTCTCCCGCAGCGCTGCCCCGGCACGGTCGAGACTGACGAGCGCGAGCCGCGGCGCAACGTCGTGCGCACGGTGCTTGAGCGAGTCGTCGATGATCGCCCTGCCGCTCCACACGTGCGGGTTGAAGCCCTCCGGCGGGGATGCCGTGCAGTTGGGCCATGCCTGTCGGCAGCGGGGCGAGCAGGTTGCGCTGCACGGCCTCGGCGACGGCGCGCTGACGGCCGTAGCGGCGGGTGTTGTCGACGACCACGCCGACCCGGCGGCCGACGTCACTCACCGGCGCTTCACACCTGGTTGAGATCGATCTCTACGGCGAAGGGGGCGGCAACCTTCACGACACCAGTGAACACGTCCCCGTTCCGGTAGGTCTTCGTCGCGGGGTCGAGCAGGTACGTATAGACCAGAGGGGTCCCCGTCGCGGCCTGCTCGATCCGCCAGTAGAAGGCGATCCCGGCCTTGGCGTACTGGTCGGTCTTCACGATCCGGTCGGTGGTCTCGGAGCCCGGCGAAACCACCTCGGCCACGAGGAGCACGTGCTCGGGCCGGGTGGGCGTGACGTCGATCGTGTCCGCGCGGTAGACGATGACGTCGGGACGGCGATTGGTCAGCGGGACGTCCTGGAGCCGGACGTCGAAGCCCGTGTCGGCGTTCCAGTCGGGCCCCGCGGCGGCGTCCAGGGCGTTCGCCAGGAGCCGGGCCAGCCGATTGTGCCGCTTGGACGCGCCAGGGCCCTTGGACGCCGTACAGGAGACTGGCCGTACGGATCACCGCCACAGGGCAATGACAACTTCGCCTGGGTGCAGTACGCCCTCGGCGCACTGGTACCCGGTGGTCGGGCAGTGGTGGTCATGCCGGTCAAGGCGGGCAACTCGGTCAACACTGCCGAGCGCGAGATCCGCCGCGCCCTGGTCCGTGGAGGGGCCGTGGAGTGTGTCATCACGCTGCCGTCCCATCTGTTCTCCGCGACGCCCGTGCCGGTGTCCCTGTGGGTGCTGCGACGAGCGGAGCATCCGGAGAGGGAAGGCATCCTGTTCGTCGACGCCCAGGATCTGGGGACGAAGGTCCGGCGTCGACGCGTACTGCGGGACACGGATTGCGAAGCGATCACGGCCGTGGTCCGCCCATGGCTCGACGGGGAGCGGTGCCCGGACGGCGAGTACGCGGTGCGTGCGGCTGAGAGAGGCTTCTCTGCTGTCGTCGTGGCCCGCCAGGTCGTCGCCGACGAAGGGTGCTCACTCCGCCCTGCCGACTACCTGGGGAGCGGAAAGTACGGCGCTGCTCCCGCCACGGCCCAACTGCTCGAAGCAGGTGAGGTGGTGGGTCGTAGGGACGAGCTGCTTCTGCCGGAGCGGCGGGCGAGGGAATCAGGGAACGGCTATCGCACGGGTTCGGGACCCGGCGGCTGGAACGAGGCAGTGCTTGGGGAACTGTGCGAAATCCGACCCGGGCCGTCGTACACCCGCCTGCCCGCAGTGGCACGCACAGCGGACGCTGGCGTTCCGCTCGTCTTCCCGCAGGATCTCGTTGACGGGAGGATCGCGGACAAAACCCGGGACCGTGTGCCCTGGGAGATGGCCGAGCGTTTCAAGAGGTTCGAGTTGCTTCCGAACGACATCGTCTGCGTACGCACGGGTGCGCAGCAACGACCCGCGCTGGTCTCCGGCACGCAGACCGGATGGCTGCTCAGCTCGAATGTGACGCGGCTGCGCGCACGCCCGGATGTCGAGATCGACCCTCAGTACCTCCATGCCTACCTGGGCCTCCGGTACTCGCGTGAGTGGATGTCCCACCGCGCGGCGGCTACGGCGGCCCCGTCACTGAGCTCTGCTGCTCTGGGCCACCTTCCCGTGCGCTTTCCGCCGATCGGGCACCAGCGGCGGAGCGTGCGTCTTCTCGATGAGCTCGGCCGACGCGCCGACGCGTATGCCTCGTACGTCTCGGCACTTGGCCGGTTGCGGGCCGAACTCGCCGAACACCTGCTGCATGGCTCGGTCGAGCCGCTGTGAGGGCCTGCCGCCGCTGGGCCCCTCGCACGTCTCCCTTCCCGCCCGTAACCCTCGAAAGGATCTACGTCCATGCCCGAATCGACAGGTCGTTCCGCACGTACGTGGCAACTGTGGCTGGCGCTGTACGTTGCCTGCTCCATGGTGGTCGGCCTCTTCGTCAGCCTGTTGGTGATGCGGTCAGGCGTTGGTTCTACCGATGCCGTCCTAGCAGGGGGAGGAGGCTTCGCGACTTCCTTCGCCCTGTGCCTCGCACTGCCCGCGGCGGTAGGCGAACTCAAACGGCGGAGCAACTGACCCGGACCGACCGTCCGCGCGGCTGAGCCCGGCCGACAAAAAGGCCCAGGTCTCTGACCTGGGCCTCAGTCGTGGAGCGGGTGACGAGAATCGAACTCGCGCTCTCAGCTTGGGAAGCGACGGCGCTCGCGCGAGCGTGCAGCTGCTGACCTGCGTGAATTCAATGTGCTGCGGTAGGCGTGGGCGTCCTGTGGCACCGCTGTTGACCTTAAGTGTCCGCTCTGAAAGGCATGCTGTGGGCACGACACCGCGAGGTGGACGAACACTGCGCTGATGCGGACTGCTCGGTGTCCCGGCTCGGGGACGCGCGGAGCGACTGAGCACAGCCGTTGCTGTCGCAGAGGCGGCGAGCACGTTGCGGTTCCACGGCCCGATGCCTCCCACTCATGGTGGGCGCGACCAGCTCTGTCGTTTGCGATCGCGGCATCCGATGAGCCGAAGGACGAGGTGCCCGCGTGTGTCATTTTGGTACATGGACTACTCTTGGTACATGTCCATGAAGCGCACGAACGTCTACGCCGATCCCGAAGACCTGGCGATCATCAAAGAGGCCGCGAAGCGCCGGGGGATAAGCGAGGCCGAGATCATCCGCCAGGGCATCCACCTCGCGGCCATGGCGAACAGGGTGTGGGACGAGCCGCTGTTCTCGCGCACCTTCGAGGGGACGGGTCGCACGCCCTCCAAGTCGGAGGTGCGTGACACGGTCGCCGACGCTGTCCGCCGTGAGACCGACTCGGATTCCGGAACCGCCGCGTGATCATTGTCGTCGCCGACACGTCCGGCCTCCTGGCGGCCCTGGACTCGGCTCACCCGGAACACCGGGCGGCGAACGAGGCGATCATGGCGGCCGGCCTCCTCGTCATGTCCCCGCTGCTGCTGGCCGAACTGGATCACGTGGCCACGCGCGAACTCGGCAGGGTGGCCGCCCACAGCGCGGTCGACGACCTGAGGCGCTGGATGAGCCGGGGTCGTGTCGTCATGCCGGAGATCACGGAGG
This sequence comes from Streptomyces sp. NPDC057877, assembly GCF_042796855.1. Classification (NCBI taxonomy): domain Bacteria; kingdom Bacillati; phylum Actinomycetota; class Actinomycetes; order Kitasatosporales; family Streptomycetaceae; genus Streptomyces; species Streptomyces sp. NPDC057877. The sequence continues at coordinate 300,889 of NZ_JBHVMS010000003.1, read as the reverse complement.
ACCACCTGGGCGCCGCCCAGTCCGTCCGTGTCCGCTACCGTGCGCTGGACCTCGACCTCACTGACGCGGTCAACGTGGCGCTCGCTGCCGACTACGACACGGACGCGATCCTGACCCTCGACCGACGTGACTTCCGGGCCGTACGCCCCTTGGGCCACCACAAGGCGTTTCGGGTACTCCCCGACGATCTCCCGCTCTGACGCGAGGAGAGTTGCACTTGCGTCTTGAGCCTGGGAAGTGACGGTAGCTCGTGCGGCTCTGACACGCACGGAAGTTGTGCGGAGGGTGGGGACGGCCGCTGAGAACACATGCAGCCGTGTCTCCCTCATGCTGCCCGCGCTACGTTGGGCCTCACTGCAGGCCTGGACGACTAAACCCCCAGGCTGACGACCTGGGGGTTCGTATTGGAGCGGGTGACGAGAATCGAACTCGCGCTCTCAGCTAGGGAAGCGGCGGCGCTCGCACCGGCTTCACAGCTCTGACCAGCACGGATACCTGGACCTCGGGGTGGTCCTGCGCGTCGGATCGCACCGCTGTTGACCGTGGGTTTCCGCCCTTACGGGCACGCGGAGGGAACGTACTTCCGGAAAGGGCCGAAGCTGGCTTCATCGGGGGGCAACTCCGCACGGTCCGCACCATGCGCAGATCAGCCGTAGAGGCAGCGTTGCTGTTGCACAGCCCACCACCCTCCGCGCCCTCGCTATCGGACCACGGCCCGTACACGCACTGTGCGCTATGCCATATCGAATGGCATACTTGACGTGTGACTGATGACGTGGACTTCCCACCCGGCGACGGCCCCACCAGCGGTATCTCCGTCACGCTGACCGCCGGAACCCTTCAGGCGATCCGCGAGCGGGTCGGCAAGCGAGGCGTCTCGGCGTACCTGGAGAAGGCGGCCCAGCGCCAGATCGAGCGCGACAACCTGGACGAGTTGATCGCGGACTTCGACAAGATGCACGGCCCGGCCGACCCCGCGGCCGTGGCGGCCAAGCGCGCCCGACTGACCGGAGGCGACTCGAACGCCGGGGTAGCCGCGTGAGCGGTGCCCTGGTCCTGGACAGCGAGGGCCTGGCAAAGGCCGTGCAGAGGGATCGGGAAATTCACGAGTGGCTGACGGCGGCGCGCGACGCGGACCTGCCAGTGATCACCTCGGCCGCCGTGCTGGTCGAGGCGATCCACCCGAAGATCAATGACGCCGCCCTGAAGTGGACCCTGTCCCGCCTGAGTGTCGAGCCGGTGACCCAAACCCTCGCGCAGTCCGCTGCCGCCTTGCTGCGTGCGGCGGGGCTGCACGGCCACAAGTACGCCATCGACGCCATGCTGTGCGCGACCGCCCTGCAGCATCCCGGCCGGGTGACGATCCTGACCTCGGACGTGGAAGACATCGGGTTGCTCACTGCCGAGCATCCGCGCGTGAGCGCGGAGAAGGTCTGAGACGAGGCACCTTGTAGAACGGCGCTCGCTGCGCACGGGGTTGCCCGGAGGTTGACCGTGCTGGTTGTTTCCGCTTCCTCACACCCCGCTGCTCAGCGTTCTGCCGCGAATCTGCAACGTGACCACTGATCACAGCGGGCAGCAAAAAGGCCCGGGTCTCTGACCTGGGCCTTAGCCGTGGAGCGGGTGACGAGAATCGAACTCGCGCTCTCAGCTTGGGAAGCGACGGCGCCTGGGGCGGCCGTGGGTGTGTGACCTGTGGGTTCGCCGTACACGCCCAGCGGTCCGAGTGCCGGGAGACACCGCTGCAGACCGTGGTTCTCCGTCCGTACGGGCACACGGAGGGCACGTCGCCCAAGGGGGCCTGCGGGGAAGCGGGAAGAACGGCCTCCGGTGCCTGTACCTGGATGTATGGAGGCGGCCTTCGACGCCGAGTTGCGGTTGCGCATGGAGCCGTCGGCTCCCTGGGTGCGGAGCGGTCCCTTCTCGGAGCTCGGGCATGGTGGGACATCGTCACCGACGGCACGACCCGCACGCCGTGAGGAGGCCGAGGCCGCCTCGGTCATGCTGACCAATGCCGGGCTTCATGGTCACAAGTACGCCGTCGATGCCGCAGTGGCCGAGATGGCGTCGCGGCAGCGTCGTCCCGTCGTCATGCTCACCTCGGACATCGACGACATGGCAAAGCTGTGTGAGAACAGAGTGAACCTCGTGGCCGTGTAGGCGACGCCCCAGACCCCCAGGGCGAGATGTGCGGCCGACCCTGGGATGCCCGCTCGTCGACTGTTTGAAGGGCTCCGAAACGCACCACCTGAAGGAGCCGAGGCCCGGTTCCGGCGGGCGTTCCGAGATCCGGATCATCTTCGCCTTCGACCCGGCCCGATCCGCTCCGCGCTGCTGCTCATCGACGGCGACAAGGCGGGAAAGCGGGAGCGCTGGTACCGCGATCACATCCCGCCGGCTGAACAGCTCTGCCGTGACTGCAACGGCGACGACGAGGACTGAGAAGCGGCGGTCGGCACCCACGGAGCACCCGGGACCGTTGGGCCGCGGGTGCCCGGCCTTGTCCGCTCGGACCGTCACGGCCTGTCACGTTCCGTCAGGATGCCGACGCCGCCCCTCGACCGGACGCCGCCCTTCGACCGGGTGTCAGGCCGAGTTGTGGCGGGCGCCGCCCTCGACGTGGATCGTCTCGCCGGAGACGAAGCCCGCTCGCAGGAGCCACATCACCGTGTCGACGACATCGTCCGTGCTGCCGTGACGTCCCACGAAGGTCCTGGCCGCGCTCCTGCCCAGCACATCGGCCTTCTTCTCCCCGAGCCGGTCCCACGCGCCGGAGTCCACGACACCGGGCGAGACGGCGTTGACCCGCACCGGCGCCAGATCCGCCGCCAGATGGCGCGCGGCATACTCGACCGCGCCGTTGGTGACCCCCTTGACCAGTGATCCCGGCCCGGGGCGCCAGCCGACCACACCGGAGAAGAGCACCATCGACCCGGTAGACCGCAGTACCGGCGCGAAATGCTTGGCCACCAGCATCGGGCCCGCCACCTTCGCCGTGAACGCGGCCAGCAGGCTGTCGCGGTCCAGCTCGGTGGCGCGCACGTCGTGCGGCGCCGAACCGGTCGTCACGATGTGGTCGACTCCCTCTCCCAAGCGCTCCGCCGCGGCCGCGATCGTCGACTCGTCCTGCAGATCGATCCGCACCGCCATGGCGCCGATCTCGCATGCCTGCGCCTCGGCCGCGGCCAGGTTGCGGGCACCGATCACCACCTCGTACCCGTCCTTCGCCGCACGCCTCGCGACGGCCGCACCGAGTGCCCGTGCGCCGCCGATGACCAGGATCCGCTCCATGTGCTTCCCCGCCCTCTCGTAGGATCGGGTGAACGGTATAGTTTTGATACCGGTATCTTCAACGAAACCGGGGGCAGTCATGGGTAAGGCGTACAACGTGATGGCGGCGTCCTGCCCGAGCCGCACGGTGCTGCACCGAATCGGCGCCCGTTGGACCGTGTTCGTCGTCAACGCCCTTGAGGAAGGGCCTCGCCGTTTCAGCGAACTGAAGGGGCACATCAGGGGCATCACATCGAAGGCCCTGACCGAGACCCTGCGCTCCCTGGAGGCCGACGGCCTGATCAGCCGCCACGAGTATGACGAGAACCCGCCCCGCGTCGAGTACGCCCTGACACCGCTGGGCCGCTCCCTGCTCGTGCCCCTGCGGGCCGTGCGGCTCTGGGCCGAAGAGCATGTCCCGGACATCGAGATGGCCCGGGCCCGCCGACAGGCGCTCTGAGCCATGTCCGCTCCGCCGGTGGACGGGCTCAGCGCACGTACTGCTTGATGCCGAGGTTGGCGATCTCGAAGGTGGCGCCGAAGGGATGGGAGTGCACGGCGCGGTACTTCCCGTCCTCGGGTCCGCTGTGGACCACGGTTTCGCGGGTGTCGCGGTCGCGGTCGATGAGCACGTAGACGGGGATGCCGGCCTCGGCGTAGGCGACGGGCTTCTCGCTGGCCGGGTCGGCCGTTGGGTGTTCACGGGCCTGGTTTCACGCCTCGAATGGGGCAACTTGGGGCGCGAGGAGGGCACCGAGCCTTGGAAATGGTCTAGACAAACAACAAACTCCGGGCCGCTGACCTGGGGGTTTCACTCTGGAGCGGGTGACGAGATTCGAACTCGCGCTCTCAGCTTGGGAAGCTGAGGTGGTCTAGGGCTCGTTACGCCGCCTGACCTGCACCGAAAGGGTGATGACGCCTCGTGGGCGGGTCCGTTGATTGCCCGGTGTTCCCCGTGATTCCCCGCACGATCTGGCACGCGTCTGGCACGACCGGCGATCAGCGCTAAGTCCTTCCGCTGCGCAGACGCTTGAACCCATCGACGAGCAACCGCCACAGCGTCCACAACAAGCCCCGTCGTCGAGCACTGGGGATCGGCTGGCGGAGCCGAGGTGCGCGCGCTCGACCGCCTCCACCATGTTGATGACAGTAACCGTTCCATCCGGCCACGTTCCTGCACGCTTGCCCTCGCCGTGTCACACCAGCGCAACGCCTCATGAACCGAGTCTCGCAGGAGGGGGCGGAGTTGAGGGGCGGTCTACCGCAACTGGCGGAAGCGCGCGAACTGTTCTCTTGCCCGGGTCTTGGCGAGCTGAGTCTTGCTGGTCAGGGGTAGTGGGCTCGTGCACCTGGTGGTCGTCGTTGGTCGTCATTGGCCACTGTCGAGCAGCCTCGGACGGCCCAGGGACGGCCCAGCTTTGCCTGGCGCGGGGCTCCGTTCTGCTGACGGCCGACACCTTTCGTCGCGGCCCGGCTCAGCCTCAGCCGTCGAAAGCCCGCCACGACGGCGCGTCAGCCGACTGACCAGGCGCGCGTGTGCCTCGCTGCACCCCCACCGGCCTCAGCCACGCCATCCGCTTGTGTCAGTGATCCAGGCGCGGCGGGATGGGCCCTTTCTAATTGGCTTGACTGTCGAGGATTACTTCTGATGCCAGGAGACGGATTAGTGCGATGTCTGGACCAAGCGCATCCGCTTCTTCGCTCTGCGGTAGCAAGGCTGGAACATCCTCAAACTTCGGATCGTCCTTCGCATGCACAATCCTGTTCCTGATCTTATAAATTCGATCAGCCACTTGATTGGCTAGTGGACTTTGCGTGTTCTTTGAATTAATAACACTAACCCCCTTAATGGGGCCTGTCTTGGTGAAGTGCTCCCCCCAGCTCTGCGCAAAGAACGACTCGACTTTCTCTGTTCGTACACACTCTTCAAGCAAAGTCCGGAGCTGGCTGGATTCGGTAGCGTTCAATGAACGCTCACCGATCTTGAGGATCCTGAGAAGATCTTCCCGGTCACTTCGACTGAATCTCGGATCCGACAGTTCCTTACTTAGCTGCCTAAGCGCAGTACGCTTCACGGCTGCCGGAAAATAGAACTCCAACACCTGATAGTACGAAAGAAAGGAGAGCGGGGGATTTTCGATCACGCTTCCTGCGAAGCCGAAGAGTGTAGACATCTCCGCGTTCACCTTGGTCTCAGGGTATCGCGCGAAGTTATCGAAATCTTCACTGTACGCCACTGCGGCAGGCCGATTAGAGGAAGGCCACCTGCGCGTCCTTAGCCTCACACCATTGCGGACGTCTAGCTCGTAGAACAGTGAGCTAACGAGTTCGCGCGCGTGAGTCTCCATGTCCCTTTGTGGCATGGCCTCGGCGAAGTGGATTTTCAGGCTCATCGGCGTGTTAAAGGTCTGGTGGGCCCGCATGCGCGGGGTTGTGGCCCAAAGGAGCGCGGCGGGAGAAAGTGTCGATATTTCAAGGCATGGACGTTGAGCGCTTTCTTGGAGATGGAGCTTTGGCCCCTTCTCCCGCGACCTGAGGATGCGCGAGCACAGAAGCTCCGACTCGCCGTTCGAATGCCTGCAGTCGGGAACCCCTTCGGGGCTGAGTCGGTTGATTACGTTCGCCAACTGTCCAACATACAAACCGTTACTCTGAACTGCAATTTCAAGATATCCACTGCTTGGGATCGCGATACCCATAAGTTCAGAGTGGGCGTTCACGCCAGCTTCTAGCTGACTTCGAAGATTGCGCACATCCTCGCGAGGCAGGAATACTGCGCGACCCCCTCGCGCATCTGTAACCCTCGGATTCGGCGAGAATTTCAGATAGTCGCCATCTATATCCATGAACCGGATGCCGGTTTCCGATAGCGTCTTAGCTGCATTCTTTTCTGCGTCAGTTAGAGAGTTAGGCGGAAGCCCTTCGCCCTCTTCGGGCGGTCCTTCAACAACTTCATAGCCCTCTTCTTCCTCTTCTTCCACCGTTACTCCCGAAGTACGCCACCGCCAATGTTGCAGCGCGTAGTTTCTCATGTCCTCCGGCGCAGTGCGCGCCATCCAGCGAATGTCACGCTCAGTAGAAGCCTGGGCCTATGCTTGGGTAACGCCTGGTGCGTATCTCTCGGACTTTTAGGCGGCTCGTTGCTGCTGGCGCGGCACGGGCACCGGCCGGGCTGGAGCGGGGCGGAGACAGGAGCGCATGCCCGGCCGGGGGCCGGGCCGCGCGCGGGGAGCGGAGCGAGCCGCCCTTGAACCCGTGAAGAAGGTTGTTACTCAGGAGTGGTTGTGATGCGCCACAAGGGTGCGTCGTACTGTGCTGGGCGGCTGTTGGTCAGTAGCTCGCGTAGGTCTTGGCGCTGGGTGCCGTTGAGGTTCAGGGCCTCGGTGAGGTGGCGGAAGGTCGTGTGGGTGATTCCGCGGCTGCGGGCTTCGGCCTCGAAATCGTCCAGCCTGACCATGACTGTCTCCGGGTTCAGGGGCACCGGTGGCTGTTCGGTGAGCCATGCTGCCTTGTTGCGTTCGTAGTCGATCTCGGAGTAGCCGCAGATCTCGCGGCTGTGTGCTTCCGCCTCGGTGAGGGTGGCTGTGTCCAGGATCGCGCGAGCTAGCTGGTTGCGGCTCAGGGCCTCGTCCATGTCGGCCTCGTGGACTGCCGGGCCTTCGGCTGTCAGCGGTACGGGTAGTCCTGCGTCGCGTACTTCGCAGGTGCCTCGTACTCCTCGTGCCGTCGCTGCGAGCATCGCGGTGGCCTCGGATGGGTGCCACTCCAGGACTGAGGTGATGGGGTCCACGTCTTTCGCCGTGAAGGTGTGGGTCGCCGGGCCGACTGCGTCGAGTACGTCTTCGGGCGGCAACTCGCCGTCCAGGCCAGGGCCTGCCACTAGGAGGCGGACCGGGGCGTTCACCTGGCAGCACGCGGCCAGTGTGAGGGCGTCGGCGAGTGGGCTCTTGAGGGTTGGTTCGTCGCCTCGGGCCAGGATGTCGCCGCCTACGTCCAGGAGGTCGATGGACGTGGGCGCCAAGTGCTCCACCAACTGCTCCAGTTGGCGTGTGATGCCCTGGGCGCCATGGTGCGGGTCGATCAGTACGAAGGTGTGCGGCAACTCTGCGGCTAGGTGGGGGAGCGTGGAGCCCGCTGGTGCGGTCGGGCGGGCCTCGGCTGGGACTGTCCATACCGCCGGGGTGAGCCGTTTGAGGCCGGTGAAGTCCTGTGGTCCTCGAGGGCCCGGGATCGGGTCGATCAGGAGGCGGTCCCAGGCGTACGTGAGGATCACCGCCTGGTCCTCGTCGCCGTAGAGGGCGGCGTGGAGCATTGCGGCGGCGACCGCGTCGCCCCCTCCTCCTGCTGCGACGATCAACCGCGTCATGCGGTCAGCCTACGGGGTCGGGCATTGGCCATTCACCCTATAGTGGCTAGAGGCCATAGCCACTTGGACAAGGAGGGCGGATGCCCCAGATTGAGGAGGCTCAGCCGAAGTATCTCCAGATCGCGCACTACATCCGCGATCAGATCCTTCGGGGCGACCTGCGGCCGGGCGACGAGGTGCCGTCGGAACGGCAGCTCGCCGCGACCTGGAAGGTATCCCGACCCACGGCTGCACGGTCGCTTGAGGCGCTGAGTCACCAGGGCCTGGTCGAGAAGCGTCAGGGGTCGGGCACATACGTGCGGAGTCTGGAAGTCAACAGGCGGGCGCGCGAGTTGTACGGGCGTGCTCGGCAGACAGGCAAGATCTACACGCCTGGTGAGTACGCGGTCATCACCTCGGCGGGGTGGCTTGAGGCTCCGGACTATGTCGCTGAGGCGTTGGGGCTGGCCAAGGACCGGCAAGCGGTGCATCGGCGACGGGTGACCAACAACCAGGACGGGCCCATCACGCTCTCCACCTCTTGGTTCGCCCCGGACGTCGGGCAGCGGGCCCCGAAGCTCACCGACCCTGAGCGCATCCAAGAGGGCACGCTGATGTACGTGGAGAAGATGACCGGGCGGCAGGGGAGTTACGCCGAGGATCGGATGTGCGCCCGGCAGGCCACCGAGGAGGAGGCGGCCGACCTTCGGCTTGAACCCGGCTCGGCAGTCCTGGTCGTCCATCACGTCGTCTACGACCTTCAGGACCGGCCGTTGGAGTTCGCCGAAGCGACTTACCCGCCCCACCGGTGGGCCTTCGAGCAGGGGTACCCGTTCGCCTGATGGGTTGTCAGTTGTGGCTTACCGCTTGCATCCCGCAAGTGGCCAATGCCACTATCCAGTAAGTGGCTAAGGCCACTTACTGGAAGGGGGCACGGCGTGATGAGTCAGCGGCCGGATGCGGGCGCGCAGTCCACTTGCCGGGGGTGCCGGGGGCGCGGTTGGAAGCGCGTCGGCTCCCGTACGGCTCTGGCGCTGTCCACGGCCAACGATCGTGCCCGTGCCGCATCGAAGCGGCGCTGCCTGGACTGCGACGGCAGCGGCAAGGAGTGAGCACGGATGGGCAACATCCCCGCGGGCCGCAACGGGCCCAGTGACTCGGCACCACTCGGAGCGATGACCTTGCACCCTCTGCCGGAATCGGTGCCGCTGGCTCGGCGGTAATTCCGGAAGTTCATCGCGCCGTACAACCCGGCCTGCTCGGTCGACGACTGTGCCTTGATGATCTCGGAGTTGGTCACCAATGCCATCGTCTATGGCCGGGCGGATGAGACATGGGTTGTACGTGTGGAGTGGTTCCGCAGGGGTGCTTCGCTGCGGGTAGACGTGCACAATCCCGGCTTCCCGGCGAGCGTGCGGATGCGACGCCCGGATGCCAATGACGCCCACGGGCGCGGGCTGCTCCTGGTGGACGCCCTCGCCGAGTCCTGGTACGCGGGCCCCAGTCGCTTCGGCGGCACCTTGGTCTCCTTCGAGATGGCCGATGCCTGGCCGTCTTGAGGGCAATACGCTCCGCTTCTACAGCGGCGGGGGAGTGGCCGCTAGTCTGGTTGACCAGTTGACTTGGCCAATCTCGACGGGCGGCGTTCATGGCGTATGAAGTGGAGGCACCGAAGTACGTGCGCCTCGCGCAGACGATCCAGCGTCGCATCGAGGACGGTACGTACTCGCCGGGCACTCGGGTCCCCAGTGAGAACCAACTGGTGCAAGCCTTCGGCATGTCCCGCCCGACTGTCGTGCGGGCGCTCGATCTGCTGAAGCGGGATGGCTGGCTGGAATCGAGGCAGGGCTACGGGACCATCGTCCGGGGTCGTCCTGAAGTCGTCGAGCAGAAGGATCGTCGGGGCCGTGAGGCGCTGGAGCGTGACGAGTCACGGGCTTCGGGGCGTCTGATTGAGGTCGGGCGTGTGCCGGTTCCGGCACGTGTCGCTTCGCTGCTGGGATTGCCCAAGAAGGCTTATGTCCTCATGCGGCGTTTTCTCGTCGAGGTCGACAGCGAACCTGCTGAGCTGGTCTCGTCGTACTTCCCCGCCGATCTGACTGAGGGCACCGACCTTGGCGCCTCTGAAGTCCTGAGCGGCAGTGTGCGTGAGCATCTGGAGGCGCGCAGGAAGGTGCGCTTCGACCACGTGACGGAACGGGTCTCCGCTCGTCTGCCCAGTAGCGATGAAGCCGTTCTCCTGGAGCTGCCGGATGCTGTGCCGGTGCTGAGTGTGCTGGTCGTTGCGCTCGACGCGTCCGGGCAGGCCCTGCAAGTCGCTGACGTGGTCCTTCCTGGGGACCGGCAAGAACTTGAAGACGCCTATCGCTTGAACTGACCTTCGGTCGGGGCCAGTTCGCCAACAAGTTCACTTGGCAAGTCAACCTGGCATCTCTAGCTTCGAACTTGCTAAGTCAACCTGTCTGGTGGTGACGGGTTGATCACCTGTCCAAGAAGGAGAGTTACCTGTGCGTGTGATCCGCATCGACGCCTCAGCCGCGACGATCCTGCTCACCGAGGCCCCGGCGCCCAAGGTGCGCGACCGGCAGACCGGTGAGATCGCCAAGGACGCCGTGAGCGGTGAGGCCCTGATGACGGTCGGCGTCGTCTACATCGACGAGGGTGAGTCGTCGCTGATCCAGGTCACCATCCCCGAGAGCGGTGTCACGGACGGGCTGACCGTCGGTGCTCCGGTCTCGCTGCCGGGCCTTGTGGCTCGGCCCTGGGAGAGCGTGGGCAACGGCCAGCAGCGGCACGGCATCGCCTACCGCGCTACGGCTGTGATGCCCGGCGCCTTCCCGATGGCTCAGGTGGGCTGACTGTCATGACCGACCTGGTGACATGGGCCGAGCTGGGCGGGTCGCTCGCTGCGATAAGCGGTGCGGCCTACGCCCGGCACGCCCACCCGGCGGCGTACTGGTCGACAGTAGGACTGCCCGTTTCCGTGGTCCGGCTGCTGGCCTCGTACTCCTCGACCATGGAAGCCTGTGGCCTCACGGTCGAGCCGTCGCGCTGGCGGGCGCTGGCGGTCAAGGCGGCCACACGGCGAGAGGTTCGGCCCGTACCTCCTCGCCGGGGCCTGATTCGGCCCACCACCGGACTGCGGTTACGGCTGCGGCTCGCCCCCGGCCAGGAACCTGCGGACGTCGCGGCCTCGGCCGAACGGCTGCGGCACGCCTGGGGCGTCCACGCCGTGTACGTGCGGGACGTCAAGCCCGGAGTCGTGGAACTGCGGCTCGTCGGCTTCGACGTGCTCCGCAAGGTACGGATGCCTCGCCGGGTCCCTGGTGGCCCGCTCCGGGTGCCGGTGGCGCTGCGGGAGGACGCGACCGCGTTCGTCCGCGACTACCACGCCGTACCTCACGAACTCGTCCTCGGCGCCACGCTGTCCGGCAAGTCCATGTACCTGCGCAACCTGCTCACCGGGCTCGCCGCCCAACCGGTGGTCCTGGTCGGCATCGACTGCAAGCGCGGTGTCGAGCTGGCACCGTTCGCTCCTCGACTGTCGGCGCTGGCGACCGATGCCGATCAGGCGGCCGAGCTGCTGCCCGTGCTTGTGAAGGAAATGGAGGACCGGTACGACCTGATCAAGGCTCGGCAGGGCCTCGCGCCCGGCGCCCCGGACGAGCAGATCACTTCCGATATCTGGGGGCTGCCGGAGTCCGAACGCCCGTATCCCATCGTGCTGTTCATCGACGAGGTGGCGGAACTGTTCCTCGTCGCCACCCGGAAGGAGGAAGAACGACGGGACGAGATGGTGACCCAGCTCATCCGTCTCGCTCAGCTCGGCCGGGCCGCCGGGATCTACCTGGAGGTCTGCGGACAGCGGTTCGGCGCCGAGCTGGGCAAGGGCGCGACCATGCTCCGTGCTCAGCTCACGGGCCGGGTGTGCCACCGGGTCAACGACGAAGCCTCCGCGAAGATGGCGCTCGGGGACATCGCCCCTGAGGCGGTCTTCGCCGCCTGTGCCATCGCCGCCGAGCTGCCCGGTCTCGCCGTCGTCGGGGACACCTCTGGCGGCTGGTCCCGCATCCGTATCCCGCATCTCTCCCTCGCCGATGCTGCGGCCACCTGCCGTGAGACGGCCCACCTCGCGCCCGACGTACCGGCGCTCACGCCCTTCCGGCCGTACGTCCCGCCAGTGCCCGTGAAGGGCTCCGCAACGGTAGCCACTCCGCGCCCGGTCACTGAGTAGCCGTACCCGCTCCCCCGGTCGGCGCGGCCGTCCCGCGCCAGGTCCTTACCCCCTCCATGCCCGAATCCGGAAGGAGTGGCGCCGTGCGTGCCCTGCCCGTCCGCGTTGACGCCGTGCTCGTCCAAGCGCTGATCGCCGCCGCGCTGTCCTTCGCTCACCTGCACGACCTGGCTTCCGCTGCCGGACAGCACGGATGGAAGGCGTGGGCCTATCCGGTCTCCGTCGACCTGCTGATGGTGGCTGCATGGCGGCGACTCCGCTCCGGCGGAGCGAAAGCGGCCGGGTGGTGCTGGTTCATCGTCGCCCTGACCGCCTCGCTCGGCGCGAACGTCGCCACCGCCGGACTGCTCGACCTGAACGACGTACCGGCCTGGCTGCGGATCGTCGTCGCCGGGTGGCCCGCCATCGCCTTCCTCGGCGGGACTCTCCTCGCTCATGGCGGGGTTCGGGAGCAACCGGCCGCGTCTGCGCCATCGACCGCAACTGAAGAACCGTCGCCCCACGACTCGGCTCCGCCCGCGGCGGCTCCCGTTCCGCCCGCCCTCGTGGCCCTCGCGCGCAAGGTCGCGGACGACCACCGCGCCCGGACCGGCACCCCCATCGATACCGCGACCCTTCGCAACCGCCTCGGCGTCCCGCTGCCGCTCGCCGAAGCCATCGCAGCTCGACTCACCTGACCCGGAGGACTCTCCACCGTGCGACCGTCCACGCTCCGCGCGCTGAAACGCGCAGCCGAGCTGACCCGACAGAACCGCCTCACCGAAGCCGTGCTCATCGCCGCTTCCGGTTCTACGACTTACGGCACACCGGGCACACGCTGTCCACGCGCTCCGGTGCCACGCTCAAGGACACCATGGGCCGGGCCGGGCAGTCCTCGGAGAAGGCGGCGTTGATCTACCAGCACTCCGACGACGAGCGGCAGGAGGAAGGCGCCGCCGGGCTGGACGCGACCGTGCGGAAGGCTCGGGCTGTGGCAAGGAAGAAGGGGCCCGGCCGGCCTTCTGGCACGGATCTGGCACGCGACCGCTGATCAGCACGGACAGTAAAAAGGCCCGGGTCGATGACCTGGGCCTTAGCCATGGAGCGGGTGACGAGAATCGAACTCGCGCTCTCAGCTTGGGAAGCTGATGTTCTACCATTAAACTACACCCGCGTAAGACGCCAACCGAGTCGGTGTCTGAATGCTCGCCCACTCTACCCCATGCCAGGCCCCCGGTGCTCAAGCCGCGGGGCCTGATGCGGTTTCAGGGGTGGGACCGGGCTGCGGGGGGCGGGAGTTGGGGCGTACGGTGGGGGTGTTCCGGAGGGGGGTGGGGCGATCGGAGTGCCGCCTGGAGGAGGGTTCCTTTCGTCCCGTAATGTGGGGGTTCGTCGTCAGGGCAGTACCCGCCAGACGCGGCTCTTGGGGAAGGGACTCTTGGACTTGATGGAGCGCACCGTCGTCCGATGTGCCGATGGGCACGTGTTCAGCACCGCTTCGTTCCCGATGCAGCAGGCCGAGCGACTCGGGCCCGGTCGGCTCATGCGCTGTCCGCGCTGTGCGCGGCTCCGCAGTGTCGTGCCGGTCAGTTTTGTGAAGCGGTAGCGAGCGGTATGAGATCGTAGCAGGTCGTAGGAAGTCGTTGTCGTGGCGCGGGTCCCCCCTTGGTGTGGGGGGCCCGCGCTTCTTGCGTATCCTCGGGGCGTGCTTCTCTCTGACAAGGACATCCGGGCCGAGATCGATGCCGGGCGGGTACGGATCGATCCCTATGACGAAACCATGGTGCAGCCGTCGAGCATCGACGTGCGGCTGGACCGGTATTTCCGGGTGTTCGAGAATCACCGGTACCCGCATATCGATCCCTCCGTGGAGCAGGCGGATCTGACGCGGCTCGTGGAGCCCGAGGGGGATGAGCCGTTCATTCTGCACCCCGGGGAGTTCGTGCTCGCCTCCACCTATGAAGTGATCAGCCTGCCTGATGATCTGGCTTCGCGGCTGGAGGGGAAGAGTTCCCTTGGACGGCTCGGGCTCGTTACCCACTCCACCGCCGGGTTCATCGATCCTGGCTTTTCCGGGCATGTGACGCTTGAGCTGTCGAATCTCGCGACCCTGCCCATCAAGCTCTGGCCCGGGATGAAGATCGGGCAGCTGTGCATGTTCCGGCTCAGTTCGCCCGCCGAGTCGCCGTACGGCAGTGAGCGGTACGGGTCGCGGTACCAGGGGCAGCGCGGGCCCACCGCCTCCCGGTCCTTCATCAACTTTCATCGGACTCAGGTGTGAGTGACGTGCGCGAGAATCTTGGGTACGAGCAGTTCGGTGTGGCCGTGCGTGAGCTGGCTCAGGCCGTTGCCGATGACGGGTATGAGCCTGACGTCGTGCTGAGCATTGCCCGGGGTGGGGTCTTCGTCGCCGGAGGGCTTGCTTATGCCCTTGACTGCAAGAACATTCATCTGGTGAATGTCGAATTTTATACCGGGGTCGGGACCACCCTTGAGATGCCCGTCATGCTCGCTCCCGTTCCCAACGTCGTCGATTTTTCTGAGAAGAGAGTTCTCATTGCCGATGACGTTGCCGATACCGGGAAGACTCTGAAGCTTGTGCGGGACTTCTGTCTTGACGCCGTCGCCGAGGTGCGCAGCGCCGTCATCTATGAGAAGTCCCACTCCCTCGTCCAGTGCGAGTACGTGTGGAAGCGGACCGATGAGTGGATCAACTTTCCGTGGTCCGTTGAGCCGCCCGTCGTCAAGCGGAGTGGGCAGGTCCTCGATGCGTGACACAGATGTCTGACAGAGGTGTCTGACAGAGGTGTTTGACAGAGGTGTCTGACACAGATGTCTGACACAGATGTCTGGCCTGGAGGTCTGGCACAGATGCTTGCACGAAGGCCCCCCGGTACCGACCGGGGGGCCTTCCTCCTGTTCTGGCCTCAAGCCTCAAGCCTCAAGAAGCATCGAGGCCTCAAGAAGCCTCCAGTGCCTCTAGAACGTGCCCAGCTTCACGATCGACAGCAACGCGATCAGCTGGATCGCCGACGCCCCCAGCGCCTTCGGCCACGGCAGCTCGTGGGAGCGGCTGACCATCAGGGTCAGCAGGGCGCCGCCCGCGACCCATGTGGCCCAGCCCAGGATCTGGACGAAGGGGGCGTCGCCGCCGAGGAACATGGCGACGACCAGGCGGGGGGCGTCGGAGATGGACATGATCAGCATGGAGAGGCCGACCGTCGGCTGCCAGGCGCCGTTGCCGCCGAGCTGGCGGGCCAGGCTGTGGGTGACCACGCCCAGGATGAAGGCGCTCAGCACCATCGCCACGGCCGTGGTCAGGACGATCGGCACGGCGTTGGAGAGGGTGGCGTTGATGGCGTCCTCGCGGGCGCCGTCGAAGCCGAAGACCGCCAGCAGGCCGTAGAGGAAGGTCACGATGAGGGCCGGGACCCACATCGTGTAGTCGCGCATCTGGAGGAAGGTCTGGTTCGGCGACAGCACGACGCCGCGCAGCAGGTCCTTCCAGTGCAGGCGCGGGCCGATCGGGCCGGGCGGCGGGGGCGTGGTGCCCGCGCGGTAGGTCTCACCCTGGGAGTAGGGGTCCTCGTTGATCGAGAACGCCTGGGTGTGGCCCGGGTTGTTGGCCGCGTACGGGTCCGGGCCCACCGGGCCGTGGGAGCCGCCGCCGTGCGGGTAGCCGCCGTCGCCGAAGTACTCCGGCTCGCCGTGTCCGCCGCCCGCGCCGCCGCCGTAGCCCGGGTGCTGCGGGTACGGCGGCTGTGGGGCCGCGGGCGGGTAGCCGTACGACGGTCCCTGGGGCGCCTGCTGTCCGTACGGGGGGTGTTGCGGTCGCGCTTGCGGGGCGCGGTTGTCCCGGCCGCCGCGTCCGATCCTGAATCCAGCCACGTCTTCGAACGTACCTGGTCCCGGCGAGTGGTGTGCCGGGCCCGGCCATCCGGGCGGGGCTTTGCGGCCGAGCTGTGACATCCCTTACGGGGGTTCACCCCGGGTTCCCCCAAATCAATGGGGGTTCCATGGGGTTTGGGGGAACGGGTGACCGGCTACAGGCGGCGGCTTTCAGAGGAACTCCGCGCTCGAGAACGTCAGCACCGGTGACCCCGCGACCAGCCCCCGCTCGGTGCCGGGATACAGGGCGACGGTGTCCGCCGTGTCACCGCGATACGTCCGTACGACCAGGTCGGCACGCCCGTCGCCGTCGAAGTCCCCGGCCGTGAGGACCTGTGACGTACCCCGCGCCGCCGGGGTGACCGTCACCGCGTCCGGCCCCGCGGAACCGCCCGGGGAGACGCGCAGCTCGGTGCCGTCGGCGGAGACGGAGACGAGGTCGTCGTAGCCGTCGCCGTCGAAGTCGGCGGAGTCGAGGCCGGAGCCGGGGGCGGTGGGCAGGGTGGCGCGGGTGCCGGTCGGAAGGTCGTAGCGCAGGGCCGTCCCCGTCTCCGTGCCCACCGCGGCGTCCAGGGCGGCGCCCTTGCCGAACCGGCCCAGGGCGAAGTCCGTGCCGGACGGCAGGGCGACCGCGGTGCCCGTGGGGCCGGTGGGGGTGCCGAGGACCAGGGTGGCGGGCGCGGCGCCCTCCGCCGTACGGACGAGGAGGTCGTCGTAGCCGTCGCGGTTCACGTCGGCGGCCGGACCGGTGGGCAGGTTGCCCGGCGCCGGGAGCGGCGCGGTGGCCGCGCGGGGGGCGCCCTTGCGGGTGAACGGGCCGCGCAGATAGCTGAGTTGCTGCTCGGAGGCGTGCACTACGAGGTCCTGCGCGCCGTCGCCGTCGAAGTCGCCGCACACCGGCTGGTCCGGCCAGTCGTTGCCCGCGCGGGCCCGGGTCGGGATGGTGAGCTTGGCCGCCTTGCCGGTGAGGCCCTTCGGGGAGCCGAAGAGGAGCTGCAGGGGGACCGGGGGCTGGCCCTGGCCGTCGTAGGGCGGGTCGGTGGAGACGACGAGGTCGGTGAAGCCGTCGCCGTCGAGGTCGCAGACGGCCTCCGCGTCGAAGAGGGCGGGGAGCTGGTTCTGGGTGCGGGCGGCGTGCCGCTCGGGGGTGAGGAGCTGCCGGGCGCCGGGGGTGAGGCCGCGGGGGCCGCCGTAGACGATGCCCAGGCCCGCGTCGTCGGCGTGGCTCTGGGCCTTGACCAGGTCGTTGAGGAGCAGGTCGCGGTGGCCGTCGCCGTTGAAGTCGTGGTCGGTCTCGCTGCCCTTGCCGCGCGGGATGGGCAGCTGGGGTGAGGCGGGGGCCTCGGCGGCCTTCTGCACGGGCTTGTCCGGGGTCGCCCGCGCGTCGTCGTCCTGCGCGGACCCGCATCCGGCGAGCAGCGCGAGCGATCCGATCACCGTCGCGACCACCAGTCCGTTGGCTCTCACTCGCACCGTCCACCTCGCCCGCCCCGCCGACAACGCCTCGGCAATGATGCACGTGTTCGAGGCGGGGTGGCACCCCCTGCCTTCGCGGGGATGCGGTCCCCCGGCCAGGACCGGAACCGGGCAGGATGGGGGCATGAGCGTAGTCAAGATCAATGTGCTGACCGTTCCCGCCGAGCAGCGGGAGACGCTGGAGAAGCGGTTCGCCTCGCGGGCGCACGCCGTCGAGGGCTCCGACGGGTTCGAGTGGTTCGAGCTGCTGCGGCCGGTCGAGGGCACCGACCAGTACCTCGTCTACACGCGCTGGCGGGACGAGGAGTCGTTCCAGGCGTGGATGGAGGGCCCGATGAAGGCCGCGCACCAGGGCGGCGGTGGCGGTGCGGGCGCGGAGCGGCCCCAGCCCGCGGCGTCCGGGTCGACCCTGTGGTCCTTCGAGGTGGTGCAGCAGGCGGCGCCGAAGCAGGCGTAGGCGGTGGGGTGCCCCGGCGCGGGGCACCCCACCCCGCACGCGATCAGAAGATCGTCCCCCCGATCCGTCCCAGGATCGTGAACGCGTGCGTGCCGTACACGGCGAAGACCGCGATGGCGGCGAGGGTGAACAGTGCGCCGGGCACGGCCCAGCTGAGTCGGATCTTCATACGAGCTGCTTGCCTTTCACGGGTTCGGGTCGGGTGGTGCTGCCCACCGTCAGTACGGCGTCACAGCGGTCGCGCACGGCGTCGTCGTGGGTGGCGATGACGACCGCGCAGCCGTCCTCGCTCATCGCGCGCAGGATGTCGACGACGAGGGCGGCGTTGTCGTGGTCGAGCGCGCCGGTGGGCTCGTCGGCCAGGACGAGCGCGGGCTGCTTGACGATCAGCCGGGCCAGGGCGACGCGCTGCTGCTCGCCGCCGCTGAGCCGGTGGACCTGTTCCTGCTCCCGCCCGGCCAGACCGACCCGCTCCAGGGCCTCGGCGACGGTCGGGGCGCCCGCCCGCTTCCGGCGGGGTGCCATGGCGACGTCCAGGTTGGCGGCGACGGTCGCGTTGTCGATCAGCGCGTAGCTCTGGAAGAGATAGCCGAGGACGTCACGCCGGTAGAGCCGGGCGGCGCGCGGGCCGAAGCCGGTGATGTCGCGGCCCTCGTGGCGGATCGCGCCGGAGGTCGGGGTGTCCAGCAGGCCGAGGCAGTTGAGCAGCGTCGACTTGCCGGAGCCGCTCGGGCCGACCAGCGCGAGCAACTGCCCCGCGTGCACGGTGAAGCCGAGGCCGGACCAGAGGGTTCGGGTCCCGTAGGACTTGCGGAGATTGTCGATCTCGATCACGGGGTGACTCCGAGGGGGTGACGGGGGACTGGGTGAACGGGCGTCATGCCTCTGCCGCCCCTTCCTTCACGATCCGGCGATGGAACACGGCCAACCCCACCAGCACCGCCGCGACCTCCACCACGACCAGTGCGGTGTTGGCGGCCAGATCGAGCCCGGTGAGCTGCACGGGCTCGGCCGGTGGCTTGACCCCGGTGGTCCGGTACTCCGCCAGCTCCCGGTTCCGCCACCACACCTGGAACGGCACCCACACCGCGAGCAGCACGGCCAGCACCCCCTCCACGACGAGCAGGGGCCGGTGCGTCGCCGCGAACCGCCAGCCGCTGATGTACCGGGCGAACACGGCCTGCGCGTTCTTCCGCGAGTGCACGATGCACGCCCCGACCCCGGTGATCAGCAGCACCAGCACCGCCACGCCCAGGTTGAACAGCTGGAGCCGGAAGTCGGCGACGAGGTCGCGGAGCCTGAGCGCGGCGTTCTGGCCGACCGGGCTCATGCCGGTGACGTAGGTCTCCAGCTCGTGCTCCTCGATCCCGGCCGTGACGTCGTCCGGGTCCTTGAAGACGAGGCTCTGCTGGGAGGCGTAGGCGATGTACCCCCGGTCGCTCAGATACGGCGCCCCGTCCGGGTAGACGATGACCACCGGGTCGGTGACGAAGGACTCGTCCGCGTCGGGGTTGGTCGCGGCCTGGAGGCGGCCCCGGGGGTTGTAGGTGAACAGGCGCTGCCCGTCACGGGTGGTGAGGGGTACGACCCGTCCGGCGGGGATCTTCTGCGGCTCGCCCGGGTTCAGCAGCGCCGGGACCAGGGTGGCGAGGCGGTCGGAGTACGAGGTCAGCCCGGCCGGGACCAGCAGCCGTACCCGGGTGTCGTCGGACGTGGTCGCGGGGACCCGTCGGCCGGACGCGTCACGGACCGGCTGGGCGGCGAGATAGGACTCGTTGACGATCAGCAGGTCACGGTCGGGCAGGTCGTCGAGGCCGCCGGAGTGCCGGAACCTGCGGTGCCCGGCGACGATGATCTCGCCGTCCCGGTCGGCCTCGCGGAGCCAGCCGCCCACCTTCTCGTCCAGGATCTCGAAGGCGCTCTGGCTGGCCGCGCTGCCGTTGAGGGCGATCGCGGTGGTGTCACCGATCTCGCGGTACGTCTGGATGCTCTCCTCCCGGCTCGCGATGTTCTGGCCCGCCAGGACGACATCGCCCGTGATGCTCACCGCGAGCAGCAGCGCGGGGACGCGCACCAGATAGGTGCTCAGGGCCGCCGTACGCGCCGGGAGTTCGCCCTTCAGGGCGCGCAACAGCGCGGTCTGGCCGGTCAGCTGGAGCATGACCGCGTGTACGGCGACGGAGACCAGGCCGAGGACCAGTGCCACGCCCAGGGCGACCAGGGCGAAGGTGCCGAACCAGGCCAGGCCGTTGTAGAGGCCGAGGACCAGCAGGGCCGCCGCGGTCACCGCGGCGAACGCGGCGGCCCAGAAGGCGCCCAGCTGGCGCAGGTCGCGCAGCAGGATCTGGCCGAACGACCTGCCGTGCAGCCGCTGGACGCCGTACGACTTGGCGCTGAGCATGACGCCCGCGCCCGTCATCGTGACGACGGCGAGGACGACGACGAAGAAGGAGCGCAGCAGGGAGCTGTCGGAGTAGGCGGGGGTGAGCTGTTCGAGGGAGTAGGGGTGGTAGGCGGTCGCCTCGAAGCCGAGGCCGGTGAAGGTGCCCACCAGTTCGTCCACCGCCCGCTCCGGGCCGAAGACGTAGTAGTAGCCGCGCGGGTCGCGGTTGCCCAGGTCGGCGACGGGGTGCACGTCGGTGCGGTAGTCGCGGTCGAAGGCCGGGTAGCCGTCGTGCAGCCAGTCGGAGTGGGGGCCGCCGCGGGCCAGGTAGAGGTGGCGGCGGCTGTAGGGCTCCTTGAGGTCGGGGGTCTCCCGCGCGACGGTCGCCTTGTGGGTGGTGGCGAACTCGGCCAGCAGGTGGGTGACCTGTGCGCCGGAGGTCGCTCCCGTGGAGTCCGTCACCCAGACGACGGCCGTGTGCCCCATGACCCAGCGTTCGTCGAGGTCGCGGAGGAACAGGAAGGAGAGCACGGCGGAGAACGCCAGCACGGCGGCGTGGACGAACTTGGTACTTCGGTGCAGCATCGACGGCCCAGATCGGGGAGCGACGACCCCGATCGATCGGGCAGCGCGGCTCCGGAGGAGCGGAACAGGCGGTGGGCGTCGAGCGGTCCGCCCGCGGGGGACCCGGCTCGCTGCCGGTCTCCTCGCGGACGGACGCGTTCACCTCACCGTGGCACGGGGCGCGGCGGCCCCGTGGGTCAGCAGCTGGTGCTGTAGTAGGCCTTGTTGCCGTACAGCGCGGCCGTGGCCTGCGTGATGGTCCAGGAGCCCGCGGCGGCCTCGTCGGTGTCGATGTACTTGCCGACCGAGGTCGAGCCGTGGCACTTGGTCGACAGGTAGTAGTCCGACCACACGTAGGAGGTGCCCGCGCCGTGGTCCCAGATGCCACCCTCGGACGGGTAGGTGATCGTCGCGAGCGCCGGGGTGGCGCCGGCGATGACGAGGGCACCGGCGGCCAGGGCGACCTTGAGGCTGCGCTTGGTGTTCACAGGGATCTGCCTTCTCTTGAAAAAACGATTCTGCCGATCTCGGCGTCAGAAATGATCTTGATCATGATCGCGTCAGACCTTCTCAAGATCAATTAATGACTGTCAAGTGTGAACTGTGCCTCTGATGTGGAGGTTTAATGATGAACCTATGCCAACGCAAAGCCCCGCCCGTCCGGCGTCAACCGGGCGGGCGGGGCTCAGGTGCCTGTCCTGTGGGGCTACTTCACCGGCTCGGGCTCCGGCGCGCTCTCCGGCTCCGCGGCGTCCTGCGGGTCGACCGGGGTCCTGACCGACTCCAGCAGGAGCTGGGCGACGTCGACGACCTGGACGGACTCCTTGGCCGTGCCGTCGTTCTTCTTGCCGTTCACCGAGTCCGTGAGCATGACCAGGCAGAACGGGCAGGCGGTGGAGACGATGTCGGGGTTGAGGGACAGCGCCTCGTCGACACGCTCGTTGTTGATGCGCTTGCCGATCCGCTCCTCCATCCACATCCGCGCACCACCGGCGCCGCAGCAGAAGCCGCGCTCCTTGTGGCGGTGCATCTCCTCGTTGCGGAGGCCGGGGACGCTGGCGATGATCTCGCGCGGGGGCGTGTAGATCTTGTTGTGGCGGCCCAGGTAGCACGGGTCGTGGTAGGTGATGATCCCCTCGACCGGGGTCACCGGGATCAACCTGCCCTCGTCGACCAGGTGCTGGAGCAACTGGGTGTGGTGGATGACCTCGTAGTCGCCGCCGAGCTGCGGGTACTCGTTGCCCAGGGTGTTCAGGCAGTGCGGGCAGGTCGCGACGATCTTCTTGGCCGACTTGGGCTTCCTGGTGCTCTCGTCCTCGTCGTCCTCGCCGAACGCCATGTTCAGCGCGGCGACGTTCTCCATGCCCAGTTCCTGGAACAGCGGTTCGTTGCCCAGGCGGCGGGCCGAGTCACCGGTGCACTTCTCGTCGCCGCCCATGATCGCGAACTTCACGCCCGCGATGTGCAGCAGCTCCGCGAAGGCCTTGGTGGTCTTCTTCGCCCGGTCCTCGAGCGCGCCCGCGCAGCCGACCCAGTACAGGTACTCGACCTCGGACAGGTCCTCGAGGTCCTTGCCGACGACCGGCACCTCGAAGTCGACCTCCTTGGTCCACTCCAGGCGCTGCTTCTTCGCCAGGCCCCAGGGGTTGCCCTTCTTCTCCAGGTTCTTCAGCATCGTCCCGGCCTCGGACGGGAACGCCGACTCGATCATCACCTGGTAGCGGCGCATGTCCACGATGTGGTCGATGTGCTCGATGTCGACGGGGCACTGCTCGACGCAGGCACCGCAGGTGGTGCACGACCACAGCACGTCCGGGTCGATGACGCCGTTCTCCTCGACCGTGCCGACCAGCGGCCGTTCGGCCTCCGCGAGCGCGGCGGCGGGCACCGCGGCGAGCTGCTCCTCGGAGGCCTTCTCCTCGCCCTCCATGGACTTGCCGCCGCCCGCGAGCAGGTAGGGCGCCTTGGCGTGCGAGTGATCCCGCAGCGACATGATCAGCAGCTTCGGGGAGAGCGGCTTACCCGTGTTCCAGGCGGGGCACTGCGACTGGCAGCGCCCGCACTCGGTGCAGGTGGAGAAGTCCAGCAGTCCCTTCCAGGAGAACTGCTCGACCTGCGAGACGCCGAAGACGTCGTCGTCGCCGGGGTCGGTGAAGTCGATCGCCTTGCCGCCCGACGTCATCGGCTGCAGGGCGCCCAGCGCGCTCGCCCCGTCGGCGTTGCGCTTGAACCAGATGTTCGGGAACGCCAGGAACCGGTGCCACGCCACGCTCATGTCGGCGTTCAGCGAGACGACGATCATCCAGATGAAGGAGACGCTGACCTTGATCCCGGCGAACAGGTAGACCAGGTTCTGCTGCGTCGACACGCTCAGGTCGTCGAAGACCGTCACCAGCGGGTACGAGGCGAAGAACGCGGCCTCGTAGTGGTCCACGTGGTGGAGCGCGCCCTCCAGGCCGCGCAGCACGTAGATCACGGTGCCGATGGTCAGGATGACGTACTCGACGAAGTACGCCTGCCAGGAGGTCGAGCCCGCGAACCGGGACTTGCGGCCCGCGCGGGAGGGCAGGTTCAGCAGCCGGATGACGATGAGGGCGGCGATGCCCACCGTGGTCATCACGGTGATGAACTCGACGTACATCTCCCAGGGCAGCCAGCCGCCGAGGACCGGCAGCGTGAAGTCGGCGACGAACAGCTGGCCGATGGCCTGCCCCAAGATCGGGATCAGGGTCAGGAAGCCGATGGCGACGAACCAGTGCGCGAAGCCGATGACGCCCCAGCGGTTCATCCGCGTGTGACCGAGGAACTCCTTCACCAGCGTCACACTGCGCTGATAGGGGTTGTCGGTCCGCACCCCGTCCGGCAAGGACTGGCCGAGCCTGAAGAAGCTGACGAACTGGGCGATGACCCGGGCGAACAGGGCCGAGCCGACCACTGTCAGGACCATCGACACGATGATCGCGGCAAGTTGCATCTCGGGGGCTCCTCGGGCCTGCGAGGGATATTACTAAGCGGTAACTTATGTAGTCCGTTCGAGACTACCCCCATCCTGCGTCGCACTGTAGCCACCCGGTCGGTGATCTGTGTCGCTGAGGCTCACCTGAGTGACCGGCCCTGTCCGGTGCGTGACCGGAAACCGGTGCGGCGCGCCGAGCTTATCGTGCCATTCATCCCAAAACATGACCTTCGGACTTAGCTTAGGCCCGTGCTCTACGGGATCGCCGCCGCCATCGCCGCCCTCCTCCTCGCCGCCCTGCTCGCGGGGGTCCTCAGGGTGCCCGGACTGCGGCTCGGGCTGCTCGACCGGCGGCGCGCCCGGCCGGTGCCGGTGGTGGGCGGCATCGCGGTGGTGCTGGCGACGGTGCTGGTGGCCGGGGCGGGTGAGTGGAGCGGTGTGGCGCCGCTCGGGGAGGGCGTGGGGACGCTGCTGGGCGCCGGGGCCGGGGTGGCCGCGCTGGGGCTGGTGGCGGACGTGTGGCGGCTGCGGGGGCGGGTGCTGCTCGCCGGTACGGCGGTGGCGGCGCTGTGTGTGGTGCCGTACGGGGAGACCGGGGTGGTCGGCGGGGTGCTGGCGGCCGGGTGGATCGCGGGGGTGGCCGGGGCCTTCCGGGCGCTCGATCACG
Organism: Streptomyces sp. NPDC057877; assembly: GCF_042796855.1. Taxonomy (NCBI): domain Bacteria; kingdom Bacillati; phylum Actinomycetota; class Actinomycetes; order Kitasatosporales; family Streptomycetaceae; genus Streptomyces; species Streptomyces sp. NPDC057877. Next base: position 276,670 of record NZ_JBHVMS010000003.1, on the reverse strand, counting down.
CGGACGGGCTGGCGGGGACGGTCGGGGTGGTGACCGCCTTCGGGGTGGGGGCGTGCGCGGCGGCCGAGGTGCTGGACGGGGTGGCGGTGCTGCTGAGCGTGCTGGCGGCGGCGCTGACCGGGTTCCTGATGCACAACTGGCATCCCGCGCGGGTGGCGTTCGGGGCGTGCGGGTCGCTGTTCGCGGGGTTCGTGCTGGCGTCGTCGGCGGTGCTGGTGCGGACCGGGTACGACGCCGGGTCGTCGGCCGGGGTGCTGTTCGCGCTGACGGCCGTGGTGAGCGCGGACGCCGTGCTGGTGGTGCTGGCGCGGCGGCTGGCCGGGCGGTCGGTGCTGCGGCGCGGGCCCGACCACCTGGGGCACCGGCTGCGGCGGCTCGGGCTCACCTCGCGCGGTGTGGCGGTGGTGGTGGGGGCCGGGGCCTGCGCGAGCGTGTCGGTGGGGGTGCTGGTGCACGGGGGGTGGGCGGACGCGACGGCCGTGTGGTGGGTGGCCGGGGGTGCTCTGGTGGCCGTACTCGGGCTGGTGTGCGTCAAGGGGGCGGGGGCTCGCGCGGTGCCGACCGCGCGGGTGTCGACGCAGGTCAGAGGGAATGTGCGCGGGTCCTTGCGTGTAAGGAACGGATAAGAGTTGAGTCCACTTGGCTCAGGTCTGTTGACCCATCCCGGGCCGTCATGCACACTTGAGTCCGTTCCACTCAAGTCAGCTGGAGGAATCAACCATGGCACGTGCGGTCGGCATCGACCTGGGCACGACTAACTCCGTCGTCAGCGTTCTGGAGGGCGGCGAGCCCACCGTCATCACCAACGCCGAGGGCGCCAGGACCACGCCGTCCGTCGTCGCCTTCGCCAAGAACGGTGAGGTGCTCGTCGGCGAGGTCGCCAAGCGCCAGGCGGTCACCAACGTCGACAGGACCATCCGGTCGGTCAAGCGCCACATGGGCACCGACTGGAAGATCGAGCTGGACGGCAAGCCGTTCAACCCGCAGCAGATCAGCGCCTTCGTGCTGCAGAAGCTGAAGCGGGACGCCGAGGCCTACCTGGGCGAGAAGGTCACCGACGCGGTCATCACCGTCCCGGCGTACTTCAACGACGCCGAGCGCCAGGCCACCAAGGAGGCCGGTGAGATCGCCGGTCTGAACGTGCTGCGGATCGTGAACGAGCCGACCGCGGCGGCCCTGGCCTACGGCCTCGACAAGGACGACCAGACGATCCTCGTCTTCGACCTCGGTGGCGGCACCTTCGACGTGTCGCTCCTGGAGATCGGCGACGGCGTCGTCGAGGTGAAGGCCACCAACGGCGACAACCACCTCGGTGGCGACGACTGGGACCAGCGCGTCGTCGACTACCTGGTGCAGCAGTTCAAGTCCGGTCACGGCGTGGACCTCGCCAAGGACAAGATGGCCCTCCAGCGCCTCCGCGAGGCCGCCGAGAAGGCCAAGATCGAGCTGTCCTCGTCCACCGAGACCTCGATCAACCTGCCCTACATCACCGCGTCCGCCGAGGGCCCCCTGCACCTCGACGAGAAGCTCACCCGCGCCCAGTTCCAGCAGCTGACCGCGGACCTGCTGGAGCGCTGCAAGACGCCGTTCCACAACGTCATCAAGGACGCGGGCATCGCCCTCGGCGAGATCGACCACGTCGTCCTGGTCGGTGGCTCCACCCGGATGCCCGCCGTCGCCGAACTGGTCAAGGAACTGACCGGCGGCAAGGAGGCCAACAAGGGCGTCAACCCGGACGAGGTCGTCGCCATCGGCGCCTCGCTCCAGGCCGGTGTCCTCAAGGGCGAGGTCAAGGACGTCCTGCTGCTCGACGTCACCCCGCTGTCCCTCGGCATCGAGACCAAGGGCGGCATCATGACCAAGCTGATCGAGCGGAACACCACGATCCCGACCAAGCGGTCCGAGATCTTCACCACCGCCGAGGACAACCAGCCCTCCGTGCAGATCCAGGTCTACCAGGGCGAGCGCGAGATCGCGGCGTACAACAAGAAGCTCGGGATGTTCGAGCTGACCGGTCTGCCCCCGGCGCCCCGCGGCGTCCCGCAGATCGAGGTCTCCTTCGACATCGACGCCAACGGCATCATGCACGTCACGGCGAAGGACCTCGGCACCGGCAAGGAGCAGAAGATGACCGTCACCGGCGGCTCCTCGCTGCCGAAGGACGAGGTCGACCGGATGCGCCAGGAGGCCGAGAAGTACGCCGAGGAGGACCACGCCCGCCGCGAGGCCGCCGAGTCCCGCAACCAGGGCGAGCAGCTCGTCTACCAGACCGAGAAGTTCCTCAAGGACAACGAGGACAAGGTCCCCGGTGACGTCAAGACCGAGGTCGAGGCCGCCGTCGCCGAGCTGAAGGAGAAGCTCAAGGGCGAGGACACCGCCGAGATCCGCACCGCCACCGAGAAGGTCGCGGCCGTCTCCCAGAAGCTCGGCCAGGCCATGTACGCCGACGCGCAGGGCGCGCAGGCGGCGGGCGGCCCCGAGGGTGCCACGGCCGGTGGCGCCAAGGCCGATGACGACGTGGTGGACGCCGAGATCGTCGACGACGAGCGGAAGGACGGTGCCGCGTGACGGAGGAGACCCCGGGCTTCGAAGAAAAGCCCGACGTCCCCTCCGGCGCCGCCCCCGACGACGCCGAGCCGAAGGCCGCCTCCGAGGAGGGGGCGGCCCCGGCCGGGGACGCCACCAGCCAGGACCCCGGTCTGCTGGCCCAGCTGGACCAGGTGCGCACCGCGCTCGGTGAGCGCACCGCGGACCTCCAGCGGCTCCAGGCCGAGTACCAGAACTACCGCCGCCGGGTCGAGCGCGACCGCATCGCGGTCAAGGAGATCGCCATCGCGAACCTCCTGACCGAGCTGCTGCCCGTGCTCGACGACATCGGCCGCGCCCGGGAACACGGCGAACTCGTCGGCGGCTTCAAGTCCGTCGCCGAGTCGCTGGAGACCGTGGCCGCCAAGATGGGCCTCCAGCAGTTCGGCAAGGAGGGCGAGCCCTTCGACCCGACGGTCCACGAGGCGCTGATGCACAGCTACGCGCCGGACGTCACCGAGACGACGTGCGTGGCGATTCTCCAGCCCGGGTATCGCATCGGCGAGCGCACCATCCGCCCCGCGCGGGTGGCCGTCGCCGAGCCGCAGCCGGGCGCGCAGACCGTCAAGGCCGAGGAGAGTCCTGAAGGCGACGACAAGGAGAGCGGTGGCCCGGAAGAGGGCTGAGCTTGACCGGATGACACGGAAGGAGGGACGTCGGGGATGAGCACCAAGGACTTCATCGAGAAGGACTACTACAAGGTCCTCGGCGTCCCCAAGGACGCCACCGAGGCCGAGATCAAGAAGGCGTACCGGAAGCTCGCCCGCGAGTTCCACCCGGACGCCAACAAGGGCAACGCCAAGGCGGAGGAGCGGTTCAAGGAGATCTCCGAGGCGAACGACGTCCTCGGGGACCCCAAGAAGCGCAAGGAGTACGACGAGGCGCGCACCCTGTTCGGCAACGGCGGCTTCCGCCCGGGGCCGGGCGCGGGTGGCGGATCGTTCAACTTCGACCTCGGTGACCTCTTCGGGGGCGGTGGCACCCAGCAGAGCGGCGGCTTCGGCGGCGGCATCGGCGATGTCTTCGGCGGGCTGTTCAACCGGGGCGGCGCGGGCGCGGGCACGCGGACCCAGCCGCGCCGGGGCCAGGACATCGAGTCCGAGGTCACGCTGAGCTTCAACGAGGCGATCGAGGGCGCGACGGTCCCGCTGCGGATGTCGTCGCAGTCCCCCTGCAAGGCCTGCTCCGGCACCGGCGACAAGAACGGCACGCCGCGCGTGTGCCCGACCTGCGTCGGCACCGGGCAGGTCGCGCGTGGCTCGGGCGGCGGCTTCTCGCTGACCGACCCGTGCCCGGACTGCAAGGGGCGCGGGCTGATCGCGGAGGACGCCTGCGAGGTGTGCAAGGGCTCCGGCCGCGCCAAGTCCTCGCGGACCATGCAGGTGCGCATCCCGGCCGGGGTCAGCGACGGCCAGCGGATCCGGCTGCGCGGCAAGGGCGCGCCCGGTGAGCGGGGCGGCCCCGCGGGCGACCTCTATGTGGTCGTGCACGTCAAGGAGCACCCCGTCTTCGGCCGCAAGGGCGACAACCTCACCGTCACCGTCCCCGTGACCTTCGCGGAGGCGGCGCTCGGCGGGGAGGTGCGGGTGCCCACCCTGGGCGGGCCCCCGGTCACCCTGAAGCTGCCGCCGGGCACGCCCAACGGCCGCACCATGCGGGCGCGCGGCAAGGGCGCGGTCCGCAAGGACGGCACCCGAGGGGACCTGCTGGTCACCGTCGAGGTGAGTGTGCCGACGGATCTGACGGGGAAGGCTCGTGACGCGCTGGAGGCGTATCGCGAGGCGACCGCGGGTGAGGATCCGCGGGCGGAGCTGTTCCAGGCGGCGAAGGGAGCTTGACGAAGATGGACGGCCGTCGACGCAACCCGTATGAACTGACCGAGGAAACCCCGGTCTACGTCATCTCGGTGGCGGCCCAGCTCTCCGGCCTGCACCCGCAGACGCTGCGCCAGTACGACCGCCTGGGCCTGGTCTCCCCCGACCGCACCGCCGGGCGGGGCCGCCGCTACTCCGCCCGGGACATCGAGCTGCTCCGCCAGGTGCAGCAGCTCTCCCAGGACGAGGGCATCAACCTCGCCGGCATCAAGCGCATCATCGAACTGGAGAACCAGGTCGCCGCGCTGCAGTCCCGCGTCGCGGAACTGGAAGCGGCCCTGGACGGCGCGGCTGCCACCATGCGCCAGCGCGAGGCCGCGGTGCACGCGTCGTACCGCCGCGATCTGGTGCCGTACCAGGAGGTGCAGCAGACCAGCGCGTTGGTGGTGTGGCGACCGAAGCGCCAGCAGCCGGACTGACGGCCACGGCCACGCGAGGGGCCCTGGGGTTCGTACGAGCCCCAGGGCCCCTTCGTGTGTCGGCTCAGGGCGTCGTGACCGCCCAGCCGTCCGCGGGGAGCGTCTCGGTGCCGTCCGCGGTCACGGCCGTCACCCAGTAGTAGGACGTGGTCCCGCGCGGGACGCCGGTGTCGAAGTAGGTGAAGGCACCGGCCCCCAGTTCGGCGATCCGCTGGTAGGCCGAGGCCGCGGGGTCCCACCGGTAGACCCGGAACGCCCGCGCCGGGTTGTCGCTCGGCTCCTCACCCGCGCCGAGTCCGCTCCACGCCAGCCAGTTGCCCTCGTCGCCCTCCGCCTCGCTCACCATGAGCCACAGCGGAGACCCCTCCGGCGTCGCCACGCTCGGCGTCATGTCGAGTTCGGTCGCGTTGACGATCTGCGCCTCCCCGGTCCGCTTGAAGGAGGAGTTCCCGGAGTCGTCCACCGCGTCGACGATGAAGCAGGACTCCTCGCCGTCCGGGAGGGCGGCGTAGGCGTACGAGGTGGTGTCGGCCGACACGTACTCACCGGGGTAGAGGGAGCACACCTGCTCCTCCTCGTCGCCGAGCAGCTCACCGCGGCGAACGACGTAACGGAAGAGGTCGGCGGCGGGGTTGGCGTCCCAGCTCACCTGGAAGCCGTACTCGGTCGGGGTGACGGTGACGCCGGTGACGGCGGGCGGCGGGGTGAAGTCCCGGCGCTCGCCGCTGACGGCCTCGCTCCGCGCCGACTCGTTCCCGGCCGCGTCGAGGGCGGTGACCCGGTAGTGGTAGGTGGTGCCGCCGACGGCCGTGGTGTCCACGTACGAGGTCTCAGCGGTCGTACCGACCCGGGTGTACGTCCCGTACGCGCTGGTGGCCCGGTAGACCCGGTACGACGCCGCGCCGTCGACCGCGCTCCAGCCGACCCACAGCCCGTCGGACTCGGAGGACGTGCGCGGCGTGCCGGGCACGCCGGGCGGTGTCCTGTCGACGGACGTCACGCCCTGGTCGGCGCTGCCCGCCGACGAGTTGCCCGCCTTGTCGTAGGCGCGGACCTCGTAGTAGTACGTGTCGCCGGTCGCGGGCACGGAGGTGTCCGTGTACGACGTCGCCGTGGTCGTCGCCAGCGGCGTGCCGAAGGAGGTGCCCTTCAGGCGTCGGTAGACCCGGTAGCCCGCGAGGTCCATTTCCCTGTTCTTCGACCAGGTGAACTTGGCCTTGTTCGTGGCCGGGTCGTAGGTGACCGCCGCCCCGGTCGGTGTCAGGGGCCGCACCGTGTCGACGGTCGCGGAGGTGCGGGGGGCGTAGGTGAACGTGACGTTCGCCGTGCCGGTCCAGTTGGCGAAGTCGATGCGGAGGGTGTGCTTTCCGGAAGGGACGGTGACGTTGACGGTCTTCTTGACGGTCGACGAGACGTTCTTCCAGAGGTTCACCTCGCGCACGCCGTCGAGGTAGACGCGGATGCCGTCCTGGGCGGAGGCGGTGAAGGTGAAGGGGCCGCCGGAGCCGAAGTCGCGGGTGACGGTCCAGCGGACGCCGAAGTAGTTCTTCGGCAGGCCACTGGCGGGCGCACCGGTGCCCCAGTTCTGGCTGATGACGCTGTCGCAGTCCGTTTTCTTCGGAGTGCCGGAGAACGTGGTGTTCGCGTAGAACTGCCGCTTGAAGACGGGCGAGGCGCAACTCGTCGCCGCCGCGGCGGGCGTGGCCACGGCGCTGAGCAGCGTGCCCGCGGTGGCGAGCACGACCGCGCCCGAGGCGGCGGCGGTCGCGCTTCGTCTGGCTGGGTTCATTCGGTCCTCTGATCGGGAGATGCGGGGCGGGGGCCACCGCGATCTTTCCGACTGACGAGGAATGGAATTGGTTGTGCGGGTATCGGACCGTGCCTCAAGTCCCCTTGTGGGCACCCGAAATCCTTCTGCGTGAAGGGCTGGTGATCAGTCCGCGAGGGTGATTCCGCTCTGTCTCCACACAAGAAGCGGAACGTGATGTTGTCATCTCGTTAAGTGATTCACCTTGACGCTGGGGGTCGCCGCCGCGTTGGCTTTTTAGTCACCTGGGTAGCAAGGTTGCACCCACGTCCGGAAGACACCAGAAGTGAGCCCCCGCATGCGTCGTATCGCCATATCCGTCGCTTTGTCCTCATTGACCCTCTCGTTGGCCGGTTGCGGTGTGCTGGGCGCGGCCGAGGAGGGCGGCGACGCCAGTCCGACGAAGGGCGACGACATCACGGTGGGCCTGCTGCTCCCGGAGACGGCGAACTCCCGCTACGAGAAGTTCGACTACCCCATCATCAAGGAGCGCATCGCCGCGCTCACCAGCAAGCGCGGCAAGGTCGACTACGCCAACGCCGAGGCCAACGCGGACAAGCAGGCCGCGCAGATGCAGCGGATGATCGACGACCAGGTCGACGTCATCCTGCTGGACGCCGTCGACTCGCACGGCATCGCGGACACCGTGCAGCAGGCCAAGGACGCCGGGATCCCGGTCATCGCCTACGACCGGCTCGCCGAGGGCCCGATCGACGCCTACATCTCCTTCGACAACGCCCTCGTCGGCGAGGTCCAGGGCCGTTCCCTGATCGAGGCGCTCGGCTCCGGCGCCGACACCTCCGACAAGATCGTGATGATGAACGGCTCGCCCACCGACCCCAACGCGGGCCAGTTCAAGCAGGGCGCGCTCTCCGAGCTGACCGGCAAGGTCACCATCGCCAAGTCCTACGACACCAAGGACTGGAAGCCGGAGAACGCCGAGGCCAACATGGCCCAGGCGATCGACGAGATCGGCGTGGACAACATCGCCGCCGTGTACTCCGCCAACGACGGCATGGCGGGCGCCGTCATCAAGGCCATGGAGGCCGCGGGCGCCACCGAACTGCCGCCGGTCACCGGCCAGGACGCCGAACTGGACGCGGTGCAGCGGATCGTCTCCGGTGAGCAGTACATGAGCGTCTACAAGTCCTACCCGCAGGAGGCCGAGGCCGCCGCGGAGATGGCCGTCGCCAAGATCCAGGGCAAGGACATCCAGTTCGACGCCCTCACCCGGGACCGCGTCGACAGCCCCACGAACAAGGACATCCCCTCCCAGCTCGTCACCGTCACCGCGCTGACCCAGGAGAACATCGAGCAGACCGTCATCGCCGACGGCATCTACAAGGTGTCCGAGATCTGCGCGGGCAAGTACGCGGCGGCGTGCACGGAGATCGGCCTCAAGGGCTGACGCGGGCGGTCGTGACCGGGCGGCCGTCAGACCGTTGACGCTCCGGGGCGCTGATGTCATGGGCGGTTTCGCGCCATCCACATGACCTCCGCGGTCACCTTCCAGTCGTCTTGGCCGCACCACTGGCCTGCCCGCCGGTACCCCGTACCGGCGGGCAGGCCAGTGCCGTGCCCGCTCCCGGCGCTCAGGGATCCCCGGAGGCCCGCTGGAGCCGTCGCCCGGGGGAGGCGGGTCGCGCGACGCACCTCGGCGAGGGCCCCGTACACCACCGTCATCTTGTTGCAACGCGCCGGACGGGGGCCTGGAAAAAGCGGGGCATAGCGGTGGTTTCCCACGGTCACAGTGGAAGGAGCCGTGTTGCGGAGCAGTCCTCATCCGCGCATAGTTGCGCTGCGAAGAGCGCTGCAACCGGGGGTGGGATGGGCGATGGCCGGGCACAGGACGGACGAGCATCCACATGGTGCTGACCGACTGTGCGAGGCCGGGGATCGGGTGTATTCCCGGGCCGTACGGCGGGGCCGGGTGCCGCGCCAGGACGCCGAGCCGGTGCCCTGCCTGCTCGAACTGGCCCTGCTCCACCCCGACCCCGACGACATGGACTGGCTGGTCCCGACCTCGCCGCAGGAGGTGATGACCCGGCTGCTGCGCGGGGTGTACGACGAGATCAGCGCCAGCCACCGACGGGTCGGCTCCGCGGTCGCCGCCTTCGACTGGTACGCGGGCCTGGGCACCAAGGGCTCCGCCGTACGCCACCTCGAGGGCACCGCGGCACTCCGCGTCCTCGACGGCCCCGCCCGCATCCAGGCCGCGCTGGACGAGGCGACGGACGCGTGCACGACGGAGGTGCTGACCGTCCAGCCGGGCGGCATCCGCCGCGAGCACGAACTCTCCGAGGGCCTGCACCGCGCCCTCGCCCTGCGCGCCCGTGGCGTGCGCATGCGCGACCTGTACAACCACGTCGCCCGGCACGGCCAGGGCCTGCTGAACTACCTGGAGCTGATGGGTGACGCCGTCGAGGCCCGCACCCTGGACGAGGTCATCGACCGGCTGATCCTCTTCGACCGCACGGTGGCCTTCATCCCCGCCAACGCCGACCGCACGATGGCCCTGGAGCTACGGCACCCCGGCCTCGTCGAGTACCTGGTGACGGTCTTCGAACGCCTCTGGCGCCTCGCCGTGCCGCTGACGGCGCCGCTCCCGGACACCCGTATCGAGGGCATCTCGCACCGCGAACAGTCCATCGCGGCGCTGCTCGCCGAGGGCCACCAGGACGCCGTCATCGCCGAGCGGCTCGGCATCAGCGTCCGCACCTGCCGCGCCCACATCGCCCGCCTCTCGGAGACCCTGGGCGCCGCCAGCCGTACCCAACTCGGCGTCCGCATCGCCCAGGTCGGCCTCGACGGCCCCCCGGCCCCCGTCAGCGTCCCTGATCCAGAATCCCGGACCGTCCGATGAGGTAGCCGAGCTGGGCCCGGCTCTCGCTGCCGAGGGTGGCGGAGAGCTTGGCGATGTGCTCGCGGGCGGTGCGCACGTTCATGCCGAGGCGCTCGGCGATGACGGCGTCGGTGTGTCCCTCGACGAGGAGGGCGGCGATGGCGCGTTGGCGGTGCGTGATGCCGTTGGTGGTGGGGTGCCGGACGGCCTCGGGGTGCATGGGGGTGGCCAGGCGCCAGAGGCGGTCGAAGGTGGTCGCCAGGTAGGCGACCAGCGGCGGGTGCCGGATCTCGACGGCGACGGTACGGTCCGGCGGGGTGGCCGGGATGAAGGCCACGGCGCGGTCGATGACGATCAGGCGTTCGGTGACCTCGTCGAGGGTGCGGGCCTCGACGTCGCCCGCCAGCTGCTCGTAGCGGGCCAGGACCCTGGGCAGATGCCGGGTGGTGTGCTGGTAGAGGGTGCGGATCCGGCCGCCGCGGTCGAGCAGCCGCTGGTCGCGGGCCAGGGCCTCGGCGTGGATCTCGGGCGAGATGCTGATCTGGCCGCTGTGCGGCTGGATCGCCAGCAACTCGTGGGACGCGGTGGCCATGGCGCGGCCGATGACCCCGTTGATCCGGGGCAGGCCACTGAGCATGGTGAGCGCGGAGCCGTCCGTGGCCGCCTCGGCCCGCGTGCCGGTCCGCAGCAGAGGCGCGTAGGCCTCGGTCAGCCGTGCCTCGCGGCGGCGCTCCTCGGCGATGCGGTCCGCCGAGCCGCTGAGCAGCCGGTGCAGGGCCACCGCCGGGGCGACGGGCTCCAGGTGGCCGAGGCCGGTGACGGACGGCTGGAGCAGCCCGAAGTCGAGCAGACAGGGCGCCGCGGCGGCGTCCGCCTCGCTCACCCGTCCCTCGCGCAGCGCCCGCTCGTACAGCGCCCTGCCGGTGGCGCACGGCTCCTCCGGCCCGTGCTCGGTGTGCGGCGGCGGCCCGGTCACTCGTCGGCTCCCTCCTGCTTGAGGATGCCGGACTGGGCGATGAGGTAGCCGAGCTGCGCGCGGCTGCCGCTGCCGAGGGCGGAGGCGAGCTTGGCGATGTGGGCGCGGCAGGTGCGGACGTTCATGCCGAGGCGCCGGGCGATGGCCTCGTCCACGTGGCCTTCCACGAGGAGCTTGGCGATGGAGTGCTGGATCTCCGTGATGCCGTCGGGTGCCGTCTCGTAGGGCGCGCCCGCGCTGAGCGGCACGGCGCGGTTCCACATGAACTCGAAGACCTTGATCAGGTACCGGACCAGCCCCCGGTGGCGCAGCTCCAGCGCGATCTGCCGGTCGTCGCGGACCGGGATGAAGGCGACCGTCTCATCGCAGATGATGAGCCGCTCCACCAGCTCGTCGATGGTGCGGTACTCGGCCTTCCCGTTGGCGAAACGGTCCACGTAGGCCAGTCGCTCGGGGCTGTACCTGGCCGTGTGCTGGTAGAGGGTGCGGATCCGCACGCCCCGGTCGATCAGCGTCTTGTCGCGCTCCAGGGCCTCCAGGAGCCGCTTCTCCGTGCTCCTCGGGCCGCTGGGCTGGACCGTGAGCATCTCCACCTTGCACTCGGCGGTCGCCAGGTCGAGCGCGGCGTTGATGCGGTCGAGCCCTTCGACCACCGTGATCGAGTGACTGGATCCGGTTTCCTGGGTGCTGAGGGTCATGAACGGCTCGAAGACCTCGGTCAGCGCGATGGTCAGGCGCCGGTGCTCGGAGATCTCACGCTCGATGGGGGTGAGCCGTTGGGCCAGGGCGACCGACGGCGGGATGGGCCGCAGCCAGTTCGGGTCGTCCGGATCGGGGTGCAGGAGGGCGAACTCGGTCAGACACGGGGCGGACTCGGCGTCCGCTCTCGGGATACGCCCGCTGCGCAGGGCGTTCGCGTACAGACGGCTTCCCTCCTCGCACAGGTCCGTGACCGCATGGGGATGTATCGCCTTTGTCCCGTTTTTACCCAAAACTCCACCCCCCAGGGTCCTGAACGTGCAGGAACATGATGCACCGTTCGTGTGGCCATGACGTACCTGAATGAGCCATCGTCTTATCCGACGGGGGAGTGAGGGGACCTTCAAGTGAGGACGAAGCCGACTATGCGCAAGAGAATGCTTCGCTCGGTGCTTGTTGCCGCCTTCTCCGCCGTTGTGGCCGTCGGAACCCTGGCGGGCCTCTCCGGTGCGAAGGGTGACGCGCACGAGGCGGATGGCGAGCAGCCCGTTGTTGTCGCGGACGTCGGTGAACAGCCGGCGTACTTTCCCGCCGATAGCAAGTGGGACTGATGACCATGACCACGCCTCCTGACGACCGCTCCTTCCGACGCGAGATGGCCACGGCCTACCGCTCCGGATGGCACTTCATCGACCTGGTCACCGCTCTCCCCCACAACGGTGACTCGCTGATGGTGACCGTCTTCGGTGAGCCGGTCGTGGTCACCCGGGACGAGGACGGCGACGTACGGGCGTACCGGTGCCTGCGCAAGCCGCGAGGGGCGCCGCAGCCCGTGCGGTGTGCCATTCGGTACGGAATGATCTTTGTGAATCTGGACCAGCGAGACCATCGGCTGGCGGAGCCGGAGGCCCCGGCCCCACGGACCATCTCAGCCACCCCCCGCAGTGCCTGACGCGATTCCCCCGTCGTAAAAGATCGCTCAGGTGCTTCCCCCCGCAGCGGCGTCACCGTGACCTGAACACGGTGACGCCGCTGTCGTATGCGCCGGTATGGACGGGTATCCGGTGATCGTGGACGTGGCTGGAATCAGTCGCAGACCCGTATCATCCACGGCCCATCGCACTCGTCAGCGCGATCTCGATCACCACCCGGGTCGGCTTCGGGGTCGGGATCCGGCCGTACCGCTCGGCATAGCGCCGCTCCGCCTCCGCGACCCGGTCGGGGTCGGTGCGCACCACCGCGCGCCCCTCCAGCGTCGCCCAGCGGCGGCCCGCCACCTGACAGACGGCCACCGGGGCGCCGTCCGGGCCCGCGGCCAGGATGTTGGCCACCTTCGCACTGGACTTGTCGGCGATGACCCGGGCGAGCCGGGCGGTGGGATCGTAGGTGACACCGACCGGTACGACGTGCGGGGTGCCGTCCGGGCGGGGGGTCGTCAGGGTGCACAGGTGCCGTTCCAGCCAGAAGCTGAGGTAGGGCTGGTCCGGATCGCCGGGGTCCATGGAGTACGAGGTGGCCATGGTCCGGGAACTTAACCCCTTCAGGGCGCCGTTGCCCTCCCGGGACCGGACTTGAGTGGAATAGACTCAAGTTTGTGTACGTTGCTGGAGTCAGCACCGCGAGAGCAACGACGAACGCCTGGCCGAGTGCCTGGACCAGTGCCTGTACGAGAGCGCTTGGAGGAGAACGCGAACGTGGACGCCGAGCTGACCAACCGGAGCCGGGAAGCGATCAACGCGGCCGGCAACCGGGCCGTGACCGAGGGACACCCCGACCTCACGCCCGCCCACCTGCTCCTCGCGCTGCTCCAGGGGCAGGACAACGAGAACATCACCGACCTGCTCGCGGCGGTCGACGCCGACCAGGCCGCCGTACGCTCCGGCGCGGAGAAGATCCTCGCCGGGCTGCCCAGCGTCACCGGGTCGACCGTCGCGCCCCCGCAGCCCAACCGCGAGCTGCTCTCCGTCATCGCGGACGCGCAGGCGCGCGCCAGGGACCTCGGCGACGAGTACCTGTCGACCGAGCACCTGCTCATCGGCATCGCCGCCAAGGGCGGGGCCGCCGGTGACGTACTGACGCGGCAGGGGGCGGGCGACAAGAAGCTGCTGGCCGCCTTCGAGAAGGCCCGGGGCGCGCGCCGGGTCACGACCGCCGACCCCGAGGGGCAGTACAAGGCCCTGGAGAAGTTCGGCACCGACTTCACCGAGGCCGCCCGCGAGGGCAAGCTGGACCCGGTCATCGGCCGGGACACCGAGATCCGGCGTGTCGTGCAGGTGCTCAGCCGCCGCACCAAGAACAACCCCGTCCTCATCGGTGAGCCGGGCGTCGGCAAGACCGCCGTCGTCGAGGGGCTCGCCCAGCGGATCGTCAAGGGCGACGTCCCCGAGTCGCTGAAGAACAAGCGGCTGGTCGCGCTCGACCTGGGCGCGATGGTCGCCGGGGCCAAGTACCGCGGTGAGTTCGAGGAGCGGCTGAAGACCGTGCTCGCCGAGATCAGGGACTCGGACGGCCAGATCATCACCTTCATCGACGAGCTGCACACCGTGGTCGGCGCCGGTGCCGGGGGCGACTCCGCCATGGACGCGGGCAACATGCTCAAGCCGATGCTCGCCCGCGGTGAGCTGCGGATGGTCGGCGCGACCACCCTCGACGAGTACCGCGAGCGGATCGAGAAGGACGCGGCGCTGGAGCGGCGCTTCCAGCAGGTGCTGGTCGCCGAGCCGAGCGTCGAGGACTCGATCGCGATCCTGCGCGGACTCAAGGGCCGCTACGAGGCCCACCACAAGGTGCAGATCGCGGACAGCGCGCTGGTCGCGGCGGCCACCCTCTCCGACCGGTACATCACCTCCCGCTTCCTCCCCGACAAGGCCATCGACCTCGTCGACGAGGCGGCGTCCCGGCTGCGGATGGAGATCGACTCCTCCCCGGTCGAGATCGACGAACTCCAGCGCGCCGTCGACCGGTTGCGGATGGAGGAGCTGGCGCTCAGCAAGGAGACCGACGTCCCCTCCCGCGAGCGGCTGGAGAAGCTGCGCCGTGACCTCGCCGACAAGGAGGAGGAGCTGCGCGGCCTCAACGCCCGCTGGGAGAAGGAGAAGCAGTCCCTCAACCGCGTCGGTGAGCTGAAGGAGCGGCTCGACGACCTGCGCGGCCAGGCCGAACGCGCCCAGCGCGACGGCGACTTCGACACCGCGTCCAAGCTGCTGTACGGCGAGATCCCGGCCCTGGAGCGGGACCTGGAGGCCGCCTCCGAGGCCGAGGAGGAGGTCGCCCGGGACACCATGGTCAAGGAGGAGGTCGGCGCCGACGACATCGCCGACGTCGTCGCCTCCTGGACCGGCATCCCGGCCGGGCGGCTCCTGGAGGGCGAGACGCAGAAGCTGCTGCGGATGGAGGACGAGCTGGGCAAGCGGCTGATCGGGCAGCGGGAGGCCGTGCAGGCGGTCTCCGACGCCGTACGCCGCTCCCGCGCCGGGATCGCCGACCCCGACCGCCCGACCGGCTCCTTCCTCTTCCTCGGGCCGACCGGTGTCGGCAAGACCGAGCTGGCCAAGGCGCTCGCCGACTTCCTCTTCGACGACGAGCGGGCGATGGTCCGCATCGACATGAGCGAGTACAGCGAGAAGCACAGCGTGGCCCGGCTGGTCGGCGCGCCCCCCGGCTACGTCGGCTACGAGGAGGGCGGCCAGCTCACCGAGTCCGTGCGGCGCCGCCCGTACAGCGTCGTACTCCTCGACGAGGTGGAGAAGGCGCACCCCGAGGTCTTCGACATCCTGCTCCAGGTACTGGACGACGGCCGCCTCACCGACGGCCAGGGCCGCACGGTCGACTTCCGCAACACGATCCTGGTGCTGACGTCGAACCTGGGCAGCCAGTTCCTGGTCGACCCGATGACGACCGAGGCGGAGAAGAGGGAGCAGGTCCTGGAGGTCGTGCGGACCTCCTTCAAGCCGGAGTTCCTCAACCGCCTCGACGACCTGGTGGTCTTCTCGGCCCTCACCAAGGACGAGCTGAGCCGGATCGCCCGCCTCCAGATCGACCGCCTGGCACGCCGTCTGGCCGAACGCCGACTGACCCTCGACATCACCCCCGCCGCCCTGGCCTGGCTGGCCGACGAGGGCATGGACCCGGCCTACGGCGCCCGCCCCCTGCGCCGCCTCGTCCAGACCGCCATCGGCGACCGGCTCGCGAAGGAGATCCTGTCCGGCGAGATCCAGGACGGCGACACGGTCCGGGTGGACACCTTCGGGGAGGGGCTGATCGTGGGCCCGGCTACGGGCAAGACGCTGTGAGTGGCTGATGTAGGCGATGCGGGTTCAGGCCCGTCACCCTGCTGGGTGGCGGGCCTGTCCGGGTCTGTCAGGGGGCAGTAGCATCAGGAAAGGGCAAGTGCTGCGATTCACTTGCGCACAAGGCGGCGAAGGGAGAAGTCCAGGTGCTACTGAGCTTTCGGGTGGCCAACCACGGATCACTGCGCGAGCCGCAGGAGCTGAGCCTCGTGCCCGTGTACGAGGAAGAACGGCCTGCCCTGGCGGTGGCTGCCCTCTACGGGGCGAACGCCTCGGGAAAGTCGACGCTGCTCGATGCCTACAGGTTCTTCCTCGAATGCGTGGAGCAGTCGCAGGCCCGGTGGGTGCCGGGCGCTCCGATCAGGCGATGGCCCTTCCTGCTGGACAAGGACAGCAGGAAGGAACCCTCGACGTACGCCGTGGACATCCTGATCACCGGAATCCGATACGTCTACGGTTTCGCGGTTTCGGACACGGCCGTCGAGGAGGAGTGGCTGTACGCCTATCCCAAGGGCCGCAAGCGGGTCCTCTTCGAGCGTCGGAAGATGGACGTGACGTTCGGGAGTTCACTCACCGGGGAACGCGTCGCCGCGGAGCGGGTGATGCGGCCCAACAGTCTCTACCTTTCCGCTGCCGCTCAGACAGCCCACCCGAGGTTGGGGACCGTCTGGGCCAAGCTGAAGGCATCCGTCGTCGTCGACGACAGCACGCGGCATGCCCTCACCACGCATGGCGCGGGTCTCACCGTCATCTACGCGCTTCTCGAGCGCGCGGGTATCGCGAGAGGGGACGCTGTCCTGAAAGCGGCGGATCTCGGCGTCCACGGGGTGCGTCAGGGCGCCGACGACGCGGCACTCGCCAAGACGTTCGCGGGCGATGAGGACTGGGACGACAGACCGGCCGAACTCAAGGAGGCCATGCTGAAGTCGCTGCAGTTCGTGCATCGTGTGGGGGACGAGGAGTTTCTGTTGGCGGCGGAGGAGGAGTCCGCCGGGACCAAGACGTGGGTGAACCTCGCCTCCTACGCACTGGCAGCTCTCGGCGCGGGCGACCAGGTCTGGATCGATGAGGTGGACGTCAGTCTCCACCCCCTCCTGACCGCCAAGCTCGTCAAGCTGTTCCAGCTCCCGGAACTCAACCCGCTCGGCGCACAGCTGATCTTCACCACACACAGCGCTTCCCTGCTGGGCACCATGCTCGGTGAGGAGATCCTCCGGCGCGACCAGGTCTGGTTCGTCGAAAAGAGCCCGGAGACCGGCGCGTCCGAGCTGTACCCGCTCAGTGACTTCAAGCCGCGCAAGGGCGAGAACTTCGAGCGGCGCTATCTGGCGGGCAGCTACGGCGCGGTCCCGTTCCTGCCTGACACCGCGCTCGAAGACGTGATCCGGGAGTTCTGGAGGGCGCGTGGCGAAGCCGTTTCCACGTGAGGGATCAGGCCGTCGCCGCGGCCCTGTCCGGCGGTCCGCGCGGACGATGCTCGTCGTCTGCGGCAGCAAGGAGACGGAGCGCCAGTACCTTCAGGGCTTACGGGAGCACCTGCGCAATTCCGCGGTCTCCGTCGTGGTGCGAGGCAAGGCCTGCTCACCCACTCAGCTCGTCGCCTACGCCAGGACCCAGCGTGACCTCAGTAGGGGAAGCTTCGACGAGGTGTGGTGCGTCTTCGACGTGGACCAGTTCGTCGACGTCGCCGAGGCGGTCGTCGCCGCGCGCCGGGCGGGCATCCGGGTGGCGGTCTCCAATCCGTGCTTCGAGCTGTGGCTGCTGCTCCACTTCGCTCCGCAGACCGCACACGTCGCGACGTACAGGAAACTGCTGCCCCTGTTGCAGAGGCACGTGCCTGGCTACGACAAGACGCGCCTCGACTTCGGTCGCTTCCGGGAGGGGCGCGGGGAGGCCGTGGAGCGTGCCCGGCGACTCGATCCGAGCGGTGAGGACCACGAAAGCAACCCGTCCACCAGCGTATGGCGGCTCGTGGAGCGGATGGACGATCGCTGACGTGACCGGATCGTGTCAGCCCAGGGCTGACAGGGATGTCGGGGCTTGCCACCCCCCTCCCCGCATGGGGGAGGATGGCGGAATCCGTACGAAGGGAAATTCACGGTGACCATCGACCCGTCCTCGATTCCGAACTTCGGGGGCCAGCCCCAGCCGCAGTCCCAAGGACCGGCAGGCCCCGTCGTCCCGGATCAGGACCTTGTGAAGCAGCTCCTCGACCAGATGGAGCTGAAGTATGTCGTCGACGAAGAGGGTGACCTCGCGGCGCCGTGGGAGCAGTTCCGTACGTACTTCATGTTCCGTGGCGAGGGTGACCAGCAGGTCTACTCGGTGCGGACGTTCTACGACCGCCCCCACAAGATCGACGAGAAGCCCCAGCTTCTCGAGTCGATCGACGACTGGAACCGCCGCACGCTGTGGCCCAAGGTCTACAGCCACACCCACGACGACGGCACCGTCCGCCTGATCGGCGAGGCCCAGATGCTCGTCGGCACCGGCGTGAACCTGGAGTTCTTCGTCTCGTCGACGGTGAGCTGGGTGCGCGCGGCCATCGAGTTCGACCGCTGGCTGGTCGAGCAGCTCGGCCTGGAGCAGGAGGTCAATGACTCGGAGAAGCCCGAGGGCGACGAGTAGGCCCCGGCAGACAACACAGTCGGAGACAGGGGGCGTGGGCCGGTGCGGCCCGCGCCCCCTTTTCCGTCGGCCCACTTCCGTCGGCCCTTTTTCCGTCGGCCCTCTTCCGTCGGCTCTTTTCCGTCAGCCCTTGGACAGCGCCTTCAGCCGCTCCACCGCCTCCTCCAGCACCGCCTCCCGCTTGCAGAACGCGAACCGCACGAACGGCGCGCCCGCCTCCCGGTGGTCGTAGAAGACCGCGTTGGGGATGGCGACGATGCCCGCGCGTTCCGGCAGGGCCCGGCAGAACGCGAACCCGTCCGATTCGCCGAGCGGTCGGATGTCGGTGGTGATGAAGTAGGTGCCGGACGGCCGGAAGACCTCGAAACCGGCCTCCGTCAGGCCGTCCGCCAGGAGGTCGCGCTTGGTGCGCATGTCGTCGCGGAAGGCGGTGAAGTAGCTGTCGGGCAGCGCCAGGGCCTCCGCGACGGCGTACTGGAAGGGGCCCGCGGAGACGTAGGTCAGGTACTGCTTGGCCGAGCGCACGGCGGTGACCAGGGCGGGAGGCGCCGTGACCCAGCCGACCTTCCAGCCCGTGTACGAGAACGTCTTGCCGCTCGACGAGATCGTGACCGTGCGCTCGCGCATCCCCGGGAAGGTGGCCAGGGGGATGTGTTCCGCCGGGCCGAAGACGAGGTGTTCGTAGACCTCGTCGGTGATGACGAGCAGGTCGCGGGTGACCGCCAGGTCGGCGATCGCGGTGAGTTCCTCGCGGGTCAGGACGGTGCCCGTCGGGTTGTGCGGGGTGTTGATCAGGAGGAGGCGGGTGCGGGGGGTGACCGCGGCCCGCAGCTCGTCCAGGTCCAGGCGGAACGTGCCCTCGTGCGGGCGCAGGGTCACCGGTACGCGGGTGCCGCCCGCCATGGCGATGCAGGCCGCGTAGGAGTCGTAGTACGGCTCCAGGGCGATCACCTCGTCACCGGGCTCCAGCAGGCCCAGGAGGGATGCCGCGATCGCCTCTGTCGCGCCCGCGGTGACCAGGACCTCTGTGTCGGGGTCGTAGGACAGCCCGTAGCGGCGTTGCTGGTGGGCGGCGACGGCCGTGCGGAGTTCGGGGATGCCGGGGCCCGGGGGGTACTGGTTGCCGCGGCCGTCGCGCAGGGCGCGGACGGCGGCCTCGCGGATCTCCTCGGGGCCGTCGGTGTCGGGGAAGCCCTGGCCCAGGTTGATCGACCCGGTGCGCAGCGCCAGCGCCGACATCTCGGCGAAGATCGTCGTCCCGAACTCGGCGAGCCGACGGTTGAGGAAGGGGCGCGTGGTGGACGTCATGGCGGTCATCCTGCGCCCAAGGTCCGGCGTTGCTCAACTCACCTTCGTGTGGGACGCGGGCGAGGACGTCAAGGCAGTCAGTGAGTACGTGGGGCACACCGACCCAGGCCTCACCCTGCGGGCGTACGCCCACCTGATGCCCGGCGGTCGTGAGCGGGCCCGGCGGGCCATCGACTCGGTGTGGCCGGTTGCCGAGCTGGCATGCTCGTCTGGACGAAGGAGGCGGCGTTGTCTGACGAACTGGTGCCCTCACAAGACCGAGTCGTTGAGGGGACGGATGCCCATGAAGATCTCCAGCAAGCCGACCAGGTATACACCGCTGGTAGTGACCTTGTGTGGAGTGTCGCAGCCGGGCTGGCAGTAGGTCCCTTTCTGCAAGCGGTCCTCAGTCACTTCGGGACCAGGCTCGCTGAGGGCCTTGACGAGCGCACGCGTACCGCGGTGCGTGGCTTCCTGCGGCGAAGGGCGGAAGAGGGGGACGATGACCAAGGTCCTGGTTCTGGTTCTGACAGCGATCACCCCAGGTCTGTCAGCCTCTGTCTGGAGTACGGATGGCGCCTGACAGTCCCGGAGGATCTACCGGCCGAAGGGCTGCTGCACCTGGTCGACCTCTGCAAGGCCGACCCGCCTGTCGATCATTTCTCGGCGGGCTGGGTCCACTGGCAGGAGGGGAGTTGGGAGGGCAAGGCGCTGACCACCGAAGGCATCGTGCGCTGGGTCTGGGACTCCGCGGCGGAGGGCTGGCGCAGGCTCTGAGCACCGGCGGGCGCCCCTCGAATGAGGCGCGAGCGTGACCGGCGAGCCATCGACTCCGGGTTTCAGCGATCCCGGAGGAAGATCACGGCCCACAGGCGGCCCAGTGGGCCCCGCACGGCCGCTGAACCGCCCTTCCGCGTAGGTCAGGGGCCGTGGCCACGCGAGAACCCTCTGGAGTTCCTCAACTGTGCTTTGGGCCGCGAAAGCGCGGGGCATCCCCCGTTCACACAACGTGCGAGGCGCCCACGGGGGGCCGCTTCGGGGGAACGGAAGGAGGGCGCCATGCAGCTGGGCCTGGGAGTGGGGGGCGTCGTGGTCGGTGTGATGACGGTGGTGGCCGTGGCGTTGGTGGTCAGCGGGGTGTTCGCCGTGGTGTCGCTGCTGCGGCGGCGGCCGCCGCGGACGCGGGTCGGCCGCAGCGCGGGGTGGAACGGCTCCAGCAGCGCCGGTAGTTGGTGGGCGGGCTCGGGTGACTCGGGGGGTCACTCGTGCGGGGGCGGTGCGTCCTGCGGTGGTGGCGGTGGTGGCGGTGGTGGCTGCGGGGGCGGCAGCTGACACGGGAGACGAAGTCCGCACGGACGCCCGTCGGTTCATCCGAACCGGCGGGCGCCTCGCCGTGTGAGGGCGCCCCGGCGCGCGCTTCAACCGGACAGGCGTACGCCGTAGTTGAACAGTTGAGCTGGGGAGCCCTCTGAGGGATGGAAACCCTACGAAGTTGGGTAAAAACGCTGTGGCGGCGCCACAGTTCGTGATTCCCTCTAAATCACCAACGCAGCCCGTGGACGTCCCTCGGACACCTTCCGACTCCCGACCGGGCTGTCCGGGCTGACCGGGCGATCTCCCCCGGTGCAGACCGGGGTACATCCGGCGCCGACCGGGTACTCCGAAACCCCACACCGCCTTTTCTTTGCGTGCCAGCGGAGCCGATCCATGCTCACGACCCTGAAGACCTCCTACACCGATACGCGCGCTGCCGACCTCGCCTGGGCGCTGGGGCGTGAGCCGCTGCCCGCGCTTGCCACCCTCGATCTCGAACTGACCGGTGCCAAGCTCCAGTTGCGACTGCTCGGCGCCTCCCACCAAGTGCTCCTCGAGGAAGGGCGGGTGCACTGCTCGGAGACGGTCGCGTGCATCCCCGGCAGCAGCACGCCCCTCCCGCTGGGCGTCGCCAAGCGGGTCGGGGACTGGGAGTACGAGTTCGCCGCACGCGTCGAGGTCCTCTCCCCGGGCTCCTTCGCGGGCCGCGCCCAGGAGTTGCTGGCCCTCGTCTCCGACCATCCGCACGGCCTCGCCGGGGTCTTCCCCGGCAGCCCACACGCCTTCACCGCGATGCTCGCCCAGCGCCACGAGGGCCAGGTGCACTGGCGCACCTGGCACGCCTACCCGCAGGACGGGCAGTTGGTGGCCACGCGGACGAGGGTCGGCGTACGGGCGCGGAGGGCCGCGGCGAGACCGCGCGCGGGGGCCGAACCGGGGCGGCTCGACCCGTCCGCCGTCTGAAACGCCGAACGCCCATAGGACATGCATGTCCACACGTGTGGGTGACGAGCCGCTGCACATCCGTGACGTAACGTCCCTGTTGTGATCGACCCGCACGCGCCGGCCCGCCCCGGCGCCCCGCCGCCCTGGCGCGGCCCCGCGAGGCTCCCCGTCAGGCCGGACACCGGACGGTTCCTGGTCCTCGCGGGCGTCTTCGTCTGCGCGGCCTGCGGACTCGTCTACGAACTCGAACTCGTCGCCCTCGCCGCGTACTTGATCGGCGACTCGGTCACCCAGGCATCCGTCATCCTCTCCGTGATGGTCTTCGCGATGGGTGTCGGCTCCCTCGCCGCCAAGCGGCTGCGCAGCCATGCCGCCGCCGGGTTCGGCGCCGTCGAGGTGGTGCTCGCCCTCATCGGCGGATGCAGCGCCCTGGTGTTGTACGCCGTCTTCGCCTGGACCGGCGACTGGGGCGGCGTCTGGGCCTACGGCCCGCGCTGTCTGCTGGTCGCCTTCTCGCTCGCGATAGGCCTGCTGATCGGCGCCGAGATCCCGCTGCTGATGGAGCTGATCCAGCGCATCCGGCGGCAGGACGCGGGCCGCGCCGTCGCCGACCTGTTCGCCGCGGACTACGTCGGCGCGCTGGTCGGCGGGCTCGCCTTCCCCTTCCTTCTCCTGCCGTTCCTGGGCCAGTTGACCGGCGCGCTGCTCACCGGCGCCGTCAACGTCATCGCGGGCGGCGCCCTCGTCCTCGGCCTGTTCCGCGGCGACCTCACCCGGCGCGGCCGGTGGCTGCTGGCCGTCGCCAACCTCACCGTGCTCGGCGTGCTCGCCGCCACCGCCGTACTCGTCGACGACTTCGAACGCGCCGCCCGCCAGGCCGTCTACGGCAAGGGCGTCCGCGTCGCCCTGCAGAGCGACATCCAGGAGATCGTCATTACCGGCGGCACCCACGGGCGCCCCCTCGACCTCTTCCTCGACGGGCGGCTGCGGATCAGCGGGCAGGACGAGCGGCGCTACCACGAGGCGCTCGTCCACCCCGCGATGAACGGCCCGCACGCGCGCGTGCTCATCCTCGGCGGCGGCGACGGGCTCGCCGCCCGTGAGGTGCTGCGCCACCCCGGGGTGCGGGAGGTCCACATCGTGGAGCTTGACCCGGCCGTCGTCCGGCTCGCCCGCGAGGACCCGGCCCTCGCCGCGCTCAACCGCCACGCCTACGCCGACCCGCGCGTGCGGGTGTCCACCGGCGACGCCTTCCACTGGCTGCGCCGGGCGCCCACCACGTCGTACGACGTCATGATCTCCGACCTCCCCGACCCGGGCATCACGGCCAGCGCCAAGCTGTACTCCCAGGAGTTCTACGGCCTGGCCCGGCAGGTGCTCACCGACGGCGGACGGCTCGCCGTGCACGCCGGGCCCGTCACCACCCGGCCCCGCGTCTTCTGGACCGTCGAGACGACCATGCGCGCCGCGGGGCTGCGCCCCGCCCCCTACCGCGTCGGCGGCGCCACCGGCTTCGGCACGGGCCCCGACCGCACGGCCGGTCCCTCCCCCTCCGGCCACGACTGGGGCTTCCTCCTCGCGGGGCCCGGACACCGCCCACCCCTGCGGCTCCCCGCCGCCCCGCGCCTGCGGACGCTGACGCAGGAGGGGCTGGTGGGGGACGCGCGGGTGGCGGTGCGGACCCGGGTGGACGGGTTGGCGGCTTCCACGCTGGTGCACCCGCGGTATGCCGGATGAGGCGTGAGTGGTTCGCGGGATCACCGGTGCCCTGGGCCCCTCCCTCTCACTTCCCGCTTATTTCCGGCCCCGCTGGGTAGGCTCCGTCGACATGGAGCACGAGGTCTTCATTCCGGTTGGCGCCGAGCGGTTGCGGGAGGCGCTGGCCGATCCCGCGCGGGTGGCCCGGGCGGTTCCCGGGCTGCAGCAGGAGGCGGGGGCGGAACCGGTCGCCGGTCGGCTGAAGGTCCGGATCGGCTCGACCAGCATCACCT
The DNA here is from genome assembly GCF_042796855.1 of Streptomyces sp. NPDC057877. NCBI lineage: Bacteria > Bacillati > Actinomycetota > Actinomycetes > Kitasatosporales > Streptomycetaceae > Streptomyces > Streptomyces sp. NPDC057877. The sequence goes on along the minus strand of NZ_JBHVMS010000003.1, from coordinate 253,013 downwards.
ACCGCGGCGCCCTGCGGCTCACCGCCCAGGAGGACGGCGCGGTCACCGTCGAGGGCGACGCCACCGAGGCCCGCGGCAGCGGCTCGGTCAAGCTCACGCTCACGCTGCGCGCGCGGGACGCCGAGGGCGGCGCCGTCCTGGTCGTCACCGGGACCGCGGACGCGGACGGACGGGTCACCGAACTCTCCGCCGACACGGTCGCCTCGGCCCTGACCCGGCTGCTGAACCGGTTCGGGGAACGGCTCGGCGCCGAGCCCGCCGAGTCGCTCGCCACGGAGGACTTCGAGCCATCGGCGTCCGGGGACTTCGATGCCGCGCCGGACGCCGACGACGCCCCGGTGCCGTCCGTGTACGAGACCGAGGTGCCGCCGTCCGCACTGGAGCCGGAGGACGACGAACAGGAAGCCCCCGAGCCCCCCGCCGAGGCCGCCCACGCCCGGCGCACGATGATCGGCCGCAGCGCCGAGGAGGTCGACCACGCCCCGCCCCGGGGCCGCTACGCGCCCGTCCCCGCGCCGCAGGCCGTCACCCCCGGCAGCACCCTGCGCTGGGCCGCCCCCGCGGCGGCGGTCGTGGTGGCGTCGATCGTGGTCGGGCGGGTGCTGCGCAAGCGGCGGTGACGTGACGTATTCGCGAGGGGCGGTTCCCGCGGGACAGTAGGGTCGTCCCGTGAGTAACGAAGACATCACGTTGACCGCGGGCGACGCGGAAGCGACCGTGCAGGTGGACAACGGCGGCCGGGTCGGAGGACTGCGCGTCGGCGGTGTGGAACTGCTGCGGCAGGGGGAGCGGTTCGGGTGTTTTCCGATGGTCCCCTGGTGCGGACGGATCCGTGACGGACGGTTCCTGGACGGCGCGACCGAGCGGCAGATGCCGCTGAACGCCCCGCCGCACGCCATCCACGGCACCGCCCGCGACGGCGCCTGGACCCTCGCCCGGCACACCGCCGACGAGGCGGTCCTCACGTACGACCTCGTCGATCCCTGGCCCTACCCGGCCCGGGTCACGCAGGTGGTGGGGCTGGCGCCGGACGCGCTGACGCTGACCATGGCCGTGGAGACGTACGAGTCCTCCTTCCCGGCGCAGATCGGCTGGCACCCGTGGTTCAACCGGGAGATCGGCGGCGCCCCGGTGGAGATCGGGTTCGCCGCGCAGTGGCAGGAGGAGCGCGGGGACGACCATCTGCCCACCGGGCGGCGGATCGACCCCAAGCCCGGCCCCTGGGACGACTGCTTCGGCATGCCGGGCGGCGTCGACGTCACCCTCACCTGGCCGGGACGGCTGGAGCTGAAGGTGACCAGCCCCGAGGAATGGGTCGTGGTCTACGACGAGCAGGACGCCGCCGTCTGCGTGGAGCCGCAGACCGGGCCGCCCAACGGGCTCAACACCCTCCCGCGGCTGGTCACCCCGCTGGAGCCGCTGGAGGCGACGACGACCTGGAGCTGGCGACGGCTTTGAGCCGCCTTAAGCTGGCAGGCATGACGGACGTGCGTGCTGCGCTGCTTCAGCAGATCAAGGACAAGGCCGTGGTGCACGGCAAGGTGACCCTGTCGTCAGGGATCGAGGCCGACTACTACGTGGATCTGCGCCGGGTCACCCTCGACGGGGAGGCCGCGCCCCTGGTGGGGCAGGTGCTGCTCGACCTCACCGACGGGCTGGAGTTCGACGCGGTCGGCGGGCTGACCATGGGCGCCGACCCGGTCGCCGCGGCCATGCTGCACGCAGCCGCCGCGCGCGGGCAGCGGCTCGACGCGTTCGTGGTGCGCAAGGCCGCCAAGGCGCACGGGCTGCAGCGCCGGGTCGAGGGGCCGGACATCGCGGGGCGGCGGGTGCTCGTGGTCGAGGACACCTCGACCACCGGCGGCTCGCCGCTCGCCGCCGTGGAGGCGGTCCGGGAGGCCGGTGCGGAGGTCGTCGCCGTCGCGACCATCGTCGACCGGGCGACCGGCGCCGCGGAGAAGATCCAGGACGGCGCGGGGGTGCCGTACCTGTACGCCTTCTCGAAGGACGAGCTGGGGCTCCACTGAGCTTCCGGTTCTTCCGGAGGAAGGCCCGTCTGGGAAGATGGGGGCGACAACGACGTCGCACCCAAGGTCTAGGTCAGGGCCGTCAGCACGCAGTACGCCAACCCGCACATACAAGGAGCGGACAGATGCCCATCGCAACCCCCGAGGTCTACAACGAGATGCTCGACCGGGCGAAGGCAGGCAAGTTCGCCTACCCGGCCATCAACGTCACCTCGTCCCAGACCCTGCACGCGGCTCTGCGCGGCTTCGCCGAGGCCGAGAGCGACGGCATCATCCAGATCTCGACCGGCGGCGCCGAGTTCCTGGGCGGTCAGCACAACAAGGACATGGTGACGGGCGCGGTGGCCCTCGCCGAGTTCGCGCACATCGTCGCCAAGAAGTACGACGTCACCGTGGCCCTGCACACCGACCACTGCCCCAAGGACAAGCTCGACGGGTACGTCCGTCCGCTGCTCGCCGTCTCCGAGGAGCGCGTCGCGCGCGGTGAGAACCCGCTGTTCCAGTCCCACATGTGGGACGGCTCCGCGGAGACCCTCGCCGACAACCTGGCCATCGGGCAGGAGCTGCTCGCCCGCGCGGTCGCCGCGAAGATCATCCTTGAGGTGGAGATCACCCCCACCGGCGGCGAGGAGGACGGCGTCACCCACGAGATCAACGACGAGCTGTACACCACGGTCGACGACGCCCTCCGTACGGCCGAGGCCCTCGGCCTGGGCGAGAAGGGCCGCTACCTGCTCGCCGCGTCCTTCGGCAACGTCCACGGCGTCTACAAGCCGGGCAACGTCGTGCTCCGCCCCGAGCTGCTCAAGGAGCTGAACGAGGGCGTCGCCGCGAAGTACGGGCGCCCGGCCGGTGACAAGGTCTTCGACTTCGTCTTCCACGGCGGTTCCGGCTCCACGCCGGAGGAGATCAGCACGGCGCTGGAGAACGGCGTCGTGAAGATGAACCTCGACACCGACACGCAGTACGCCTTCACGCGTCCCGTCGTCGACCACATGTTCCGCAACTACGACGGCGTCCTGAAGGTGGACGGCGAGGTCGGCTCCAAGAAGACCTACGACCCGCGCACCTGGGGCAAGCTGGCCGAGGCGGGCATGTCGGCGCGCGTCGTCGAGGCCTGCAAGAGCCTGCGGTCGGCCGGTACGAAGCTGAAGTAGACGACGTACGACTTGTACGACGAGCCCGGCGCGGTGGCGCCGGGCTCGTTGTATATGTGGGGCATGTCCTCCGATGTGCGGCTGGCCTCGCCGCAAGGCAAGTGGGTGCTGTTCACCACGGTCCTGGGTTCCAGCATGGCCCTGCTGGACTCCACCGTCGTCAATGTCGCCCTGCCGCGCATCGGCCGCGATCTGGACACCGACCTCGCGGCGCTCCAGTGGACCGTCAACGCGTACATGCTGACGCTGGCCGGGCTGATCCTGCTGGGCGGGGCGCTCGGGGACCGGTACGGACGGCGGCGGGTGTTCGTGGTGGGGGTGGTGTGGTTCGCGGTGGCCTCGCTGCTGTGCGGGATCGCCCCCGACGCGGGGGTGCTGATCGCGGCGCGGGCGTTGCAGGGGGTGGGCGGGGCGCTGCTCACGCCCGGGTCGCTGGCGCTGATCCAGGCGACGTTCCATCCCGACGACCGGGGGCGGGCCGTGGGCCTGTGGTCCGGCTTCGGCGGCATCGGGGCGGCGGTCGGCCCGTTCCTGGGCGGCTGGCTGGTGGACGGCCCCGGCTGGCGGTGGGTGTTCCTGCTGAACGTCCCGCTGGCGCTGGTGTGTGTGCCGGTGGCGCTGCGGCACGTGCCCGAGTCGGGGGACGGGAAGGTGGCGCACGGGCGGTTCGACGTGCTGGGCGCGGCGCTCGGGGCGGTGAGCCTCGGGCTGGTGACCTACGCCCTGATCGAGGCCGGGGAGGGCGGGCCGGGGGCCGTCGTGGTGGGCGCGGCGGTGCTGGGGGTGGCCGCGGGGGTCGGCTTCGTGGTCGTGGAGCGGCGGCGGCCCGACCCGATGATGCCGCCCTCGATCTTCGCGTCCCGGCAGTTCACCGCGGTCAACCTGGTCACGCTGTGCGTGTACGCGGCGTTCGGCGGGTTCTTCTTCCTCGGTGTGGTGCAGTTGCAGGTCGTCTCGGGCTACTCGGCGCTGCGCGCGGGCACGGCGCTGCTGCCCGCCACGCTGCTGATGCTGCTGTTCTCCGCGCGGTCCGGGGAGCTGAGCGACCGGATCGGCCCGCGGGTGCCGCTGACGGTGGGCCCGCTGCTGTGCGCGCTGGGCCTGCTGCTGATGATCCGGGTGGGGGAGGACGCGTCGTACGCCCGGGACGTCCTGCCCGCCGTCCTGGTCCTCGGCGTCGGCATGGTGGCCCTGGTCGCGCCGCTCACCGCCACCGTGCTGGCCTCGGTGGACACCGGCCGGGCCGGGCTGGCCAGCGGCATCAACAACGCGGCGGCCCGCGCGGCGGGCCTGCTGGCCGTGGCCGCGCTGCCGCTGCTCGCCGGGATGGGGCCGGAAGCGTACCGGTCGCCCGGCGCCTTCGACGCCGCGTTCGGGCGGGCGATGCTGATCTGCGCGGCGGTGCTGGTCGCGGGCTCGGCGCTGGCCTTCGCGACGGTGCGCCGCCCGCCCCCGGGCTGCGCCCGCCCCGAGTGCCACACCCATGGCTCGGTCGCGGTGCCGCCCCTGGAGGGGCGGCGGGGCGGACGACTGTCCTGATCCGCGTCAGCCGGTGAAGATGAAGTACTTCCAGGAGCCGTGCGTCGTGGAGTTCACGTTGTCGCCCGAGGTGGTGTCGTAGTACGACGACCGGGCCCGCATCCGCCAGCCCGTGTCGGGCGTGCCGGTGAGCCGTACCTTCGAGACCCCGCTCGCGTCCAGCGGGAAGTACTCGGAGCCGCTGTCGTACCAGGTGCCGTCGTAGTAGACCTGGAACTGCAGCCGCTGCTGACGGCCCGGGTACGGGGTCATCGTGGTGGTGAACACCGGGTCCTTGGACTTGTGGATGTAGTGGTAGGTGTGGTTCCAGGCGTACTTGGTCTTGTAGTGGCCGCTGATCGCGGTGGAGACCCGCACCCGGGTGCCGACCGTGCTGGACACCGCCCTGGGCTGGTAGCGGGCGTCGCCCGCGAACTTCGCGATGACCTTGGTGTCCCGTCGCAGGTCCAGTACGACGGACAGGTTGCCGTTGGAGTTGACGGTGCCGGACTTGACCAGCTTCCGGGGCTTGTCGCTGCCGAAGGGGTCGGCGTAGATCTCGACCTTGCGGTTCTTGTACGTCGTACCGAGGTGCGCGGTGAACTTCACGTCGGCGCCGTAGGAGTACTTCTTGCCGTGGTTGTTCAGGGTCAGCGTCGGCTTGGCCCGGGAGACCTCGACGGTGTCGGAGGCGGTGGCGGGGGTGTGGGTGGCGTCCCCGGCGTAGGTCACCGTGTACTTCACCTTGCCGCCCGCGGGCGGGCTGTTGGTGAAGGAGAACTTGCCGCCGGTGCCGAGGTACTTGGTGCCCAGCGACTTGCCCTCGGGTGACTCCATGTCGGTCCGGACGACCTTGACCGGGGTCCCGGCGGGCAGCGGGAGCGTGGCGGTCAGGGTGCCCTTGACGGTGAGGGACTGGGCGCGGGGGGCGGTGGCGGGGGCGTTGACGGTCAGGGCGGGCACGTGCTTGCGCGGCGCGTCGATGGTGTGCAGGCGCGTGGAGGCGTCGTTGCCGGTCACCGCGAACAGCTTGGTGCCGTCGGGCGACCAGCTCAGCGCGTGCCCGCCCCACGGCATCCAGGAGTGGTCCAGGTTGCGGACGCTGGCGGGCTGGCCGCTGGTGAAGACGTACGTGTCACCCAGGTCGTCGGGGTCCAGGACGGTCGCGGCGACGGTGCCGTCCGGGGCGATGTCGACGCTCAGCGGTTCGGAGGGCACCGGGTAGGTCCGCACCTGCGAGAGGTCGCTCAGGCGGTACTCGGTCAGGGCCCGGTTGCCGGGCCCGGCGACCACGACGGACTGTCCGTCCGGGGTGAGCGCGGCGTCGTCGTGGAAGCCGCCCTTCTCGGCGGAGGTCCGGATCACCGGGGTGCCGGAGGCGATGTCGTAGACGACGATCGGGGCGGAGCTGATGCCGCCGTCGAGGGCGAGCAGCGTGCCCGGGTTGTCGGGGTCGGCGTACAGCATGGGCGGGGAGGCCCAGTCGTGACCGGCGGCCAGGTCGAGCGTCACCGTCGGGGTCTGGGCGGTCAGGTCGACGGCGCCGAGCCCGGAGCCCCACTGGTCGCCGTAGGCGAACCAGATCCTGCCCTCGGCGTAGGCGACCCGGGACGGGATGGTCCGGTCGCCGGTCGGGTACTCCGCCGTCGGCGTGAGCCGCTCGGTGTCGAAGGCCACGATCTTGTCGGCGCCGCTCACGGCGGCGTACAGGGTGCCGGAGTCCGGGCTCAGGGTGAGGTCGCGGACCTGGTGCAGACCGGTGAGCCTGGTGACGACCCGGCCGGTGTAGTCGGTGACCACGATCTGGTCGTGGTAGCGGTCGCTGAGGAAGACGCGCTGGTGGACGCCGTCCACCACCGTGTCGTCGACGTCCCAGACCGGGACGGGGCGGCTGGTGTCGGCCGCCGCCGGAGCCGCCGTCGCGAGGACCGCCGAGCTGAAGAGGACCGCCAGCGCGGTGGCGGTGGGAAGGGTGCGCATACGCACGGGTTCGAACCCCCCGGAACGAAAGTGGAGGCCACTTCCGCGGCCGGGTCTGTGAACATCCTGTGCGCCGCGTGTGGCGAGTGAGCGAAGAGTAAGTCATGCCACTGACAACCGGGATGGCGGGGTGCCCACGGCCGCCGCCCACCCCGCGGGGATGCCGCAGACTGGACGCATGACGATTCACGAGAACCTTCTCGGGGGCCCGCCCCCGACCCACCTCCCCGACGACCCCGAGCCGCGCGAGCTGCTCGCGAACGGCTCCGCCCCCGCCGAGGTCGCCGCGAAGTACCCGACCTCCTCGCTGGCCTGGGCCCAGCTGGCGGACGAGGCGTTCGAGCGGGGCAGCGTCGTGGAGTCGTACGCCTACGCCCGTACCGGCTACCACCGCGGTCTGGACGCCCTGCGCCGCAGCGGCTGGAAGGGCCACGGCCCGGTGCCGTGGGAGCACGAGCCGAACCGCGGCTTCCTGCGCGCCCTGCACGCCCTGGCCCGCGCCGCGGGCGCGATCGGGGAGCAGGAGGAGCACGCGCGCTGCACGCAGTTCCTGAAGGACTCCTCGCCGACGGCGGCCCAGACCCTGGGCTGACCCTTGTGGTCCCGGCCCGTCTGTGATCAGGCGGGCCTTGCGAGCGGGCGGGGCCATTGCGGAGGATGCTGGTGGGGACCGGGGCCCCCGTGCCGGAATCGGCAGGGGCGGACCGCTACCCGGAGTACACAGCAGGAGACAGCGATGTCCCATGAGGCTCAGCAGGCTCACGAGCCCGAGACCCCGCATCTCGATTTCCAGGGCACGACGCCGTACGAGGACTACGTCAAGGCGGACGTGCTCACCCACCTCCAGCACACCCTCTCCGACGATCCCGGAGAGATGGTCTTCCTGGTCACGACCCAGGTGATGGAGCTGTGGTTCACCGTGATCGTCCACGAGTGGGACACCGCGGCGGACGCGCTGCGGGAGGACCGGGTGCCGGTCGCGGTCGACGCGCTGAAGCGTTCGGCACGGGAGCTGGAGGCGCTGAACGCCTCCTGGAAGCCCCTCGGCCAGCTCACCCCGCAGCAGTTCAACTCCTACCGCTCGGCCCTGGGCGAGGGCTCCGGCTTCCAGTCGGCGATGTACCGGCGGATGGAGTTCCTGCTCGGCGAGAAGTCCGCGTCGATGCTCGTGCCCCATCGGGGCGCCCCGCGCGCGCACGCCGAGCTGGAGAAGGCCCTGCACGAGCCGAGCCTCTACGACGAGGTGCTGCGGCTGCTCGCGCGGCGCGGGCACGCGATCCCGGAGGCGGTGCTGCGGCGCGACGTGTCGCTGCGCTACGAGCCGTCGGCCGAGGTGGAGGCCGCGTGGGCGGCCGTCTACTCCGGCGACCCCGGCGATGAGCTGGCCCGGCTGGGCGAGGCCCTGTCGGACGTGGCCGAGCTGGTGTGGCGCTGGCGCAACGACCATCTGGTGGCCACCCGCCGTGCCATGGGCGCCAAGCCCGGTACGGGCGGCTCCGCCGGGGTGGCGTGGCTGGAGAAGCGCGCGCGCAAGAACGTCTTCCCCGAGCTGTGGACGGCGCGGTCGTATGTCTGAGCAACTCCCTGGGCAACGTCCTGAGCATCTTGGTGAGCAACTCCCTGGGCAACTTGCTGAGCAACGTCCTGAGCAACTTCCTGAGCACCTTGCTGAGCAACGTCCTGAGCAGTTCTCCGCGCGGCTTTCCGAGCAGCGCCAGAAGGCCGGGAAGCTGGACGCCGGAGACGAACTGGCCCCCCTGCGCGCCCGGTTCGTGCTCGACGACGCGGTCTACCTCGACGGCAACTCACTGGGTGCCCTGCCCGCGGACGTCCCCGCCCGCGTGGACGACGTCGTACGGCGCCAGTGGGGCGAGCTGCGCATCCGCTCCTGGACGGAGAGCGGCTGGTGGACCGCGCCCGAGCGGATCGGCGACCGGATCGCCCCGCTGGTGGGGGCGGCGGCCGGGCAGATCGTCGTGGGGGACTCGACGAGCGTCAATGTGTTCAAGGCGCTCGTGGGCGCCGTACGGCTGGCGGGCGAGGAGCGCGACGAGGTCCTCGTCGACGCCACCACCTTCCCCACGGACGGCTACATCGCCGAGTCCGCCGCCCGGATGACCGGCCGCACCCTGCGGCCGGTGGCGCCCTCGCAGGTGCCGGACGCGCTGAGCGGCCGTACCGCCGCGGTGCTGCTGAACCACGTCGACTACCGCACCGGCCGCCTGCACGACCTGCCCTCCCTCACCGCCGCGGTGCGCGCGGCGGGCGCCGTCTCGGTGTGGGACCTGTGCCACAGCGCGGGGGCGCTGCCGGTCGGGCTCGACGAGCACGGCGTGGACCTGGCGGTCGGCTGCACCTACAAGTACCTGAACGGCGGCCCCGGTTCACCGGCGTACCTCTATGTGCGCCGGGAGCTGCAGGACCGGTTCGACTCACCGCTGCCCGGCTGGAACTCGCACGCCGAGCCCTTCGGCATGCGCGGCGACTACGAACCGGCGGCCGGTGCGCTGCGCGGGCGCGTGGGCACCCCGGACATCCTGTCCATGCTGGCCCTGGAGGCCGCCCTGGAGGTGTGGGACGGGGTCTCCGTCGACGCCGTACGGGCCAAGTCGCTCGCGCTGACCGACTTCTTCCTGGAGTGCGTGGCGGCGTACGTCCCCGCCGGGCGCGTGGAGAGCGTGACGCCGGTGGCGCACGACGAGCGCGGCAGCCAGGTCGCGCTGCGGTGCGCCGACGCCGGTGCGGTGATGGGGCGGCTCATCGAGCGGGGGGTCGTCGGGGACTTCCGGCACCCGGATGTGCTGCGGTTCGGGTTCACGCCGCTGTACGTGGGCTTCGGGGAGGTGGAGCGGGCGGCTCGGGTGCTGGGGGAGGTGCTGGGGGCGGGCTGATACCGTCCCGGCCAACCACCGAGTTTCGCTGATTCCGCTGATTCCGCTGATCCACGGATTCGCGGATTCACGGATTCGCTGATTCCACTGACTTCGCTGAGGGGTTGGAGCATGCCGGACGCCGTCGCCGCCAGAGATGCCGCAGGGCCGCAGGACGCCGCTGCCGCGGAGGAGGCGTCGGCGTTCTCCCATCCGCCCGTCGAACCCGACCGCACGGTGGCGTACGGCGATCACCCCGACCAGGTCATCGACTTCTACCTCCCGCGAGACGCCGGGCCCGCGGCCGAGGGTGTCCTCGTGCCGCTGGTCGTCGTCCTGCACGGCGGTGCCTGGCGGGCGGCGTACGACCGGCGGCACCTCACGCCGTTCGCGGACTTCCTGGCGCGGCGCGGGTTCGCCGTGGCCAATGTGGAGTACCGGCGGGGCGGTACGGGAGGCGCCGCCGGGCGGTGGCCGGAGACGTTCGACGACATCGCCGCCGCGCTGGACGCGCTGCCCCGGCTGATACGGGAGGTACCGCAGGCGGACCCGCGCCGTACGGTGCTCGTCGGGCACTCCGCGGGCGGGCACCTCGCCCTGTGGGCGGCGGCCCGGCATCTGCTGCCCGCCGACGCCCCGTGGCGCACCGACGGGCCCGCCTCGTTGCGCGGGGTCGTCGCCCTCGCCCCGATCGCGGACTTCTCCGTCGCCGGGAAGCTTGATGTGTGCGGGGGTGCGGTGCGTGAACTGCTGGGCGCCGAGCCGGAGTTCGGTGAGCGGCTGCCCTACGCCGATCCGGCGCTGCTGCTGCCGACCGGCATCGCGACCACTCTCGTCCAGGGGCGCACGGACGTGGACGTGCCCCTGGCGGTCGCCGAGTCGTACGCGGACGCGGCGGCGAAGGCCGGGGAGGTGGTGGGGCTGACGTTGCTGGAGGACGTCGGGCACTTCCCGCTGATCGACCCGGTGGCGGACGCCTGCGCGGTGGTGGTGGAGGAGATCATGCAGTTGGCGTGGTGAATCCGGGGGTGTGACTCTGCCGGGGATCCGTCCCCTGCTCTGTCGGGGACCCGCCCCCGTCGTACCCGTAGTACCTGAGAGCTACGCCGACGGACAGCTCTCCGGCGGGACGCGAACGACACCCGCCGATCCGTAACTTCCCCTCCAGACGGGCCCGATGAGCGGGCCGCTGGGCGGGGGGTACGGCGATGGGGCGGGGCTCGGGGAAGTACGGCCGGGGCGGCGGGCGGCGGCGGTGGTACCGCGTGCCGCTCGCGCTGTTCGTCGTGGCCGCCGTGGTGTTCCCGCTGTCGGCCGCCGCCCGGCCCCGCGTGCCCGCCCCGCCGCCCGCACAGGTCGGCGCGGTGACGGCCGGGACGCTGGACGAGGTGTACGCCGCCCACCGGGCCAACGCCGTCGAGGCGTCCCGGATGGCCGCCGCGCACGGTGACCGGCGCCGGGCCGCCGTGGACCGTGCCCTGGCCGACCCGGCGCGTTCGCTGCTCGCCTTCGACGGGCGCGGCTCCGGCCTCGTCACCGAGGTCTTCGGCGATCTCGCGCGGGCCGACCGGATCGCCGTGCTGGTCCCGGGCTCCGACACCGGCCTGGACACCTACGACCGGTTCCGCGCGGGCGCGTCCGCGCTGCACCGGCAGCTCGTCCGGCAGGCCCCGGCGGGGACGCGCGTCGCGGTCGTGGCCTGGCTGGGGTACGAGACGCCGGGCACGGTGAGTACGGCGGTGGCGACGACCGGCCGCGCCGAGCGGGCCGCGCCCCGGCTGCGGGAGTTCGTGCGGTGGTTGCGCGGCATCACCGGACCGGACAGCGGCGTGTCCCTGCTGTGCCACTCCTACGGCTCGGTCGTCTGCGCCCGTGCCGCCGCCTGTCTGGCGGTGGACGACCTGGCCCTGATCGGCAGCCCGGGGACGGGCGCGGACTCCGCCGCCGCACTGCGCACCCGGGCCCGGGTCTGGGCGGGCCTCGGGGGTGACGACTGGGTGGCCGACGTGCCGCACGTCAGCGCGGACCTGTTCGGTACGACCGTCGGCCTCGGCCCGGACCCGATGGCGCCGGAGTTCGGCGCCCGGGTCTTCGCGGCCGGGAGCGGAGGCCACAGCGACTACTTCAGACCGGGTTCGCCGTCCCTGGCCAACCTCGCCTGGATCGTCCTCGGCGAGACCTCGGAGGTGAGCCGTGCGTGAGCTGGGCCCGCGCGCCGTGTGGCGCGGCATACGGCGGGGTGCCGACCGTCTCGACACCGCCACACCAAAGAGCCGGGACCGGGCCGTCGACGCCCTGCGGGCGCTGGCGATCCTCGGCGTGGTGCTGGGCCACTGGCTGGTGACGGCCCTGGTCGCGGACGGCGGCGCGCTGCGCACCGCGAGCCCGCTGCGGTATCTGCCGTGGCTGGCGCCGGTGTCCTGGGCCTTCCAGACGCTGGCGGTGTTCTTCCTGGTGGGCGGCCATGTGGCCACCCGTGGTCATGCCTTGGCGCGGGCGCGCGGGGTGCCGTACGGGCGGTGGCTCGGCGACCGGCTGTCCCGGCTGTTCGCGCCGGTGGCGGCGGTGCTGGCGGTGTGGACCGTGGCGGCCCTCGCGCTGCTGCTGTCGGGGGCGGAGACGGCGACCGTGCACGCGCTGGTGAAGCTGGCGCTGTCACCCCTGTGGTTCCTGCTGGTGTTCGCCGGGCTGACGGCGGCGACTCCGCTGCTGGCCCGGGTCAACCCGCTGTGGCCGCTGGCCGTCGTACTCCATGTGGATCTGGTCCGGTTCGGCTTCGGCGGCCCCGCCTGGCTCGGCTGGGTGAATCTGGGGGCGGGCTGGCTGGTGCCCTTCACGCTGGGCGCCGCCTGGACCCGGGGGGAGCTGGAGCGGCGGCGTGCCGGGTGGGTGCTGGCCGTGGGCGGGGCGGTGGCGACGGCCGGGCTGGTGGCCTGGGCGGGGTATCCGGCGTCCATGGTCGGGGTGCCCGGGGCCGCGGTGTCCAACCTGAACCCGCCGACGCTGGCCGCCGTCACCTTCGGTCTGGCGCAGTGCGGGGTGGCGCTGCTGCTGCGGCAGCCGTTGCGGCGGGCGATGCGCGGGCCGGTGGCCTGGGCGGCGGTCGCGCTGGTCAACCTCTCCGCGATGACCGTCTTCCTGTGGCATCAGACGGCCCTGATGGCGACCACGGCCACCGGACTGCTCGCGGGGCGGCTGCCGGGACTGCACACCGTCCCCGGCGATCTGGGGTGGGTGGCGGCCCGGTTCGCCTGGCTGCCGGTGTTCGCGGTGGCGCTCGCCGTCTGCTGGGGTGCCTTCCACGGCTTCGAGCGGGGGCGGAGGCGGCAGCGGGAGCGGCCCTCCCGGGTGGTGCTCGTCCGTCGCGGGCCGGGATCGAGGTCGGCCAAGGGGGTGCGGCGTGCCTAAGGTGGAGCCCGTGGGCGGCGGGGAGTACGCGGAGGACCGCGGCGGGGGCGAGGCCCGCGGGGCACGGCGGTCCCGGACGAGGCTGCGGCGGCTCGGCGGCTGGCTGGGAGCGTCGCCCTCCGTGCTCGCCCCGCATCTGCCGCGGTACCGGTGGGTGCGGCTGCTGACCTACCTGGTGGTGTCCTGGATCGCCCTCGGGGTGTCTCTGGGCGGCGGGGAGGACATCGCCCGGGGCTATCGGATCACCCTCTTCCAGGGGCTGTTGGCGGCGGCCGTGCAGGGCGTGGCGGTGGTGGTGGCGCTGTGGTGGCCCGGGCGGGCGTGGGCGCTGTCGCTGGCCGGTGCGGTGGTGCTCGCGCTGGCCGTCCGGCCGACGCTGGCCGAGCATCCGCTGCCCGGCCCGAACTGGCCGTGGGACACCCCCGAGGTGCTCGCGCACGCCGTCGTGCTGCTGCTGCTCGCCCTGCGGCTGCCGCTGGGCAGAGCGCTCGCGGCCCTGGCCGGGACCGCTCTCGCGACGTTCCTCATGCAGGGCGTCATCGGTGGCCAGCGCTACTCCGGCACGGGCACGGTGACCGTCGCGCTGTGCGGCCTGGCCGTGCTGGTCGGCACCGCGCTGCGGGGCCGCAGCGAGGCGCGTACCCAGCTGGTGCAGCAGGAGACGATCACCGCCGAGGAGCGGGCCCGGCGCACCCTGCTGGAGGAGCGCAGCCGGATAGCACGCGAACTCCACGACGTGGTCGCGCACCACATGTCGGTGATCTCCATCCAGGCGCAGGTCGCCCCGCACCTGGTCGAGAACCCGTCGGACGAGCTGAAGGAGAACCTCGCCGGGATCCGGCAGAACGCCGTGGAGGCGCTCACCGAACTGCGCCGGGTGCTCGGCGTGCTGCGCTCGGAGATTCCCGTCACCCCGGACGACCGGTACGGCCTGGGCGAGGCGGGCCCCGGTGCCGCCCCCGACGCGCCGCAGCCCACCCTCGACCGGCTCGGCGCGCTGATCGAGAACACCCGCGCGACCGGGCTGCGGATCGTCACCGACATCCGTGGTGAACGGGGGCGGCCGTATCCGCCGGGCGTGGAGCTGTCGGCGTACCGGATCGTGCAGGAGGCGCTGAGCAACGTCCTGCGGCACGCGCCGGGGGCCGCCGTCCGCGTCGAGGTGACCCACTACCGCGACGGCCTGTATCTCGCCGTCGTCAACTCGCGTCCGCAGGTGCCCGTCCAGCCCTCGCCGGGCGCGGGCCACGGCCTGCTGGGGATGCGCGAACGCGCGGCGATGCTCGGCGGCCACGTCATGACGACCAGGACCGGGAACGGCTTCGCCGTGACGGCGTTCCTCCCCAGGGACGGCGCGCCCGGCGCCCTGCCTGGCAGCCCCACCTCCACCGGAGAAGAGACCTGATGACGACCGGCACCATCCGCGTACTGATCGCCGACGACCAGCAGATGGTCCGGCAGGGCTTCACCGTGCTGCTCAACACCCAGCCGGACATCGAGGTGACCGGCCAGGCGGTGAACGGCCTCGACGCGGTCGCCAAGGTCGGCGAACTCGTCCCGGACGTCGTCCTGATGGACATCCGCATGCCCGAACTGGGCGGCATCGAGGCCACCCGGCGCATCCTGGCCGCCCACCCGCACATCAAGGTCCTCGTCCTCACCACCTTCGACCTCGACGAGTACGTCTACGACGCCCTGCGCGCCGGTGCCTCCGGCTTCCTGCTGAAGGACGCCTCCGCCGACCAACTGGCGGAGGCGGTACGGGTGGTGGCGGCCGGGGACGCACTGCTCGCGCCCGGCATCACCCGGCGGCTGATCGCCGAGTTCTCCCGGATGGACGGCGCGCCCCGCGGCCCGCTGAAGGCGCGCGTGGGCGAGCTGACCGAGCGGGAGACGGAGGTGCTCGCGCTGATCGCCCGGGGCCTGTCGAACGCGGAGATCGCCGAGCACCTCGTCGTCGCCGAGCAGACGGTGAAGACCCATGTGGGCCGGATCCTGGTGAAGCTGGGGCTGCGCGACCGGACCCAGGCGGCGGTGTTCGCCTTCGAGTCGGGAGTGGTACGCCCGACGGGTTACTGACGACCGGGATCCGCCCCTCGGAGAACCCGTAGTACCTGAGAGGGACCCGGAAGAACCCCTCTCCATGGTGACGACTGGCGCCCCGCCCCGGCCTACCGTCGTGTACGTGACCGAGACGACCCAGACGACGACCCAGATCGGGAACGGGAACGGCCAGGCCCGCAGCCCGGAGTTCCGACTGGCCATGGACGCCCTGCAGGGGCTGCGGCAGGACCTGTTCCACGACGCGTTCGCCTACCGCCCGCTGCCCCGCAGGGAGACCGACGGCCCGCTGGTCAGGCGGCTGCCCGGCAGGCTCCGGGAGCAGGCCGGGCTGCTCCCGCACGCGCTGGTGACGGCGGCCGGGGCGGTGGCGATGCTCGTCGCCTGGGCGAGCGGCGGTGGCACCGTGGCGGCGGTGCTGTGCGGGTTCCTCGCGCTGGTGCCGGTGCTGCTGACGCTGATCAGGCCGGTGGGCGCCTTCTGGCTGTCCTTCGCGTCGACGGCGGCCGTCGCCGTGGTGGGCACCACCTGGAGCAACTGGCCCTGGCTGCCCGGCAGTTTCCTCTCCCACCTGGCCGTGCTTGCGGTGGTGGCGATCCGGACCCGGCCGCGTACGGCGGCGTGGATGTGGGTGCTGACGGCGGCGTACGGCTTCGTCTCCGAGACCGTCTTCGGCTGGGGCCACTACAACACCAACACCGCGCCCATGCTGGTCGTCTCCGCGTTCCTCCTCCTCGCCGTCACGGTCTGGCACATCAGACGCACCGCCGAGCAGGAGGTGACCGCCCAGCAGACGGTGACCGCGCACGAGCGGTCCCGGCGCACGCTCCTGGAGGAGCGCACGACGATCGCCCGCGAGCTGCACGATGTCGTCGCGCACCACATGTCGGTGGTCGCCATCCAGGCGGAGGCCGCCCCCTACCGGGTGGAGAACCCGCCGCCGGAGCTGGAGCGGGCCTTCGCCACCATCCGGGAGAACGCGGTGGCGGCCCTCACCGAGCTGCGCCGGGTACTGGGCGTCGTCCGCGCCGAGGACTACGAGGCGCCGGACGCCCCGCAGCCCACCCTCGCCGACCTGGACGCCCTGCTCGCCAATGTGCGGGACGCGGGCCTGACGGTGGACAAGGCGGTGACCGGGGCGGTGCGGGAGCTGCCGCAGGGCGTGGAGCTGTCGGCGTACCGGATCGTGCAGGAGGCGTTGAGCAACACCCTGCGGCACGCGCCCGGCGCGGGCGCCCGCGTCGAGATCGGGTACGTCCTCGGCGGTCTCGGCCTGCGCATAGTCAACGGCCCGCCGCCCGCACCGGCCCTGATCAAGCCCTCACCGGGCGCGGGGCACGGCATCACCGGGATGCGGGAGCGGGTCTCCATGCTGAGCGGTGAGATGACGGCGGGCCCGACGGACGAGGGCGGCTACGAGGTGGCGGTGTTCCTGCCGGTCGCCACGGCGAGCGAGGGTGACGCATGAGGACCATCCGCGTGCTGGTCGCGGACGACCAGATGATGGTGCGCGAGGGCTTCTCGGTCCTGCTGAACGCGATGCCGGACATCGAGGTAGTCGGCGAGGCGGTGAACGGCCGCGAGGCCGTCACGAAGGTCCGCGAACTCTCCCCGGACGTGGTCCTGATGGACATCCGCATGCCCGAGCTGAACGGCATCGAGGCGACCAGGGAGATCGTCGCCTCGGACGGCGCGGCGAAGGTCCTCGTCCTGACCACCTTCGACCTCGACGAGTACGTGTACCAGGCGCTGCGGGCGGGCGCCTCGGGCTTCCTTCTCAAGGATGCCTCGGCCCGCCAACTGGCTGAGGGCGTGCGGGTGGTGGCCGCCGGTGAGGCCCTCCTGGCCCCCTCCGTCACCAGACGTCTGATCACCGAGTTCTCCAAGCTCTCCGACACCCCCCGCCTCCCCGCCACCGCCCAGGCGGCCTACGGCGACCTCACCGAGCGAGAGACGGAGGTCCTCGTCCTGATCGCCCAGGGCCTGTCCAACGCGGAGATCGCCGAGCGGCTCGTGGTCGCCGAGTCCACGATCAAGACCCACGTCAGCCGCGTCCTGGTCAAGCTGGGCCTACGGGACCGGACGCAGGCGGCCGTGTTCGCCTACGAGGCCCGACTGGTGACACCGCGCTGAGTGGTGCCGAGTTCGCACCACACGTACTTGCCCCGGTTGCCGAACCTGGACAGCGGCTGCCACCCCCAGAGGTCGGAACAGGCCCGCACGAGGGCGAGCCCTCGACCACCTTCCTCGTCCGCGAGGTCCATGAGCGGTGCGGGCGGCTCCGGCGGTTCGGGATCCGCGTCCCACGCCCCGATCCGCAACACCCCCTCCGCCCAGCGAACCCGCAGCGCGGCGGGCCCCTTGGTGTGCAGTACGGCGTTGGAGACCAGCTCCGTGGCGAGGAGTTCGGCGGTGTCCACGAGGCGGATCAGGCCGTGCAGGGTGAGGATGAGGCGGAGGGTGCGGCGGCTTACGGTGACGGCGCGGGGGTCGTTGGGGATGTAGAGGGAGTATTCCCAGGGGGTGTCTTCGGGCATGGGGCGGCTCCGTTGGGGTGGGGTGGTGAGTGGGGGCGGTCGCCGGGCGGTGGCAGTGCCGCAGCCGTCTTGGCAGGGCGGAGCGGTGCGCTTCCGGGGTCCCGGAGTTTCGCAGTGTGTGCGTCGCGTCACTCAACGTAGAGGAGAAATTTCTCCTCGTGCAACCCGTTGCCGTAGCCTGGCACCCGAAAGTGGCACGGTCTGCACGCAGTTGGGAATGGGAGAACGTATGGCGCCGAGAAGCAATCCCACTGCTCGGCAGGTGCGGCTGGGTGCTGAATTGCGCAAGCTGCGGGAGGCCGCAGGCCTGAAGGCCCGCGAGGTGGCGGCTTTCCTTGACTCGACGTCGGCCCAGATGAGCCAGATGGAGGCGGGTATCTCGGGAGTCAGCGCGGAACGTGTCCGTCGGCTCACGACTCATTACGGCTGCTCGGACGAGGCATTCGTCGACGCCTTGGCAGCCATGGCTAGCGAGCGCTCACGGGGCTGGTGGAGCGAGTACCGGGACGTCCTGCCCCAGGTGAACATGGACGTGGCTGAGGCGGAGCACCATGCGACGTTCCTGAATGAAGTCGTGATCACGTATGTCCCTGGGCTCCTCCAAACCCCGGACTACGCCCGCGCGGTGTTCAGGTATATGCGTCCGGAACTGGAGGAGAGCCAGCTGACCCCGCGTGTCGAGCACCGGATGAGGCGACGCCAGATCATCGAGGGTGACAAGCCGACGCCGTACGAGACGGTTGTCCATGAGTTCGCTCTGCGTATTCGTGTGGCCGACCGCCAGACATCCGTGTCGCAGCTCCGGCTCATTCTCGACGAGATCGAAAAGGGCCGGGCCACCGTGCGGGTCATCCCGGTTGATCAGGACGGATTCGCCGGTGCGGACGCCTCGATGATGTACATGGGCGGACCGTTGCCCAAGCTGGACACGGGGCTACTCGACGCGCCTACGGGGACGCTGTTCATCGATGATGAGGCCCACTTGAGCCACCTGCGAACACTCTTTCGTACGGTGAGGGGGGCATCGCTGGACCCTTCCGCGTCCCGCGACTTCATCCACCGTCTGGCGAAGGAGCTTTGATGTACTGGCGCAAGTCCACATACTCCGGCGGCGGCGAAGGCAACACCTGCGTCGAGATCGCCGAGGGCCCCGCCCACATATCCGTCCGCGATTCCAAGGCCCCGGCCCACGCGACTCTCACCTTCCCCACCCCCGCCTTCTCCGCCTTCGTCGATCACCTCAAGGACCACACGAAGGCATCGCCAACCCGCTGACCGGCCTATTTGGCCCACCCCCCGACCGGCACCCTCCGGCGCACGTGAGCCAAAGAGGCCAAACCCCGTCCGGGACCCGGCACCCCTGGTCAGCGCACCCCCCACCCAGCTAACGTCCCGACATGGCACCCTTCGACCCCTGGAACCCCGCGTTCCTCGACAACCCCTACCCCGCCTACGCCGAGCTGCGTGCGCGGGGGCGGGTGGTGTACTTCGAGGCCACCGAGCAGTGGCTGGTGCCGCACCACGCGGACGTCTCGGCGCTTCTGCGGGAGCGGCGGCTCGGGCGGACGTATACGCACAGGTTCACGCACGAGGAGTTCGGGCGGACCGCGCCGCCGCCCGAGCAGGAGCCGTTCCATACGCTCAACGATCACGGGATGCTGGACCTGGAGCCGCCGGACCACACCCGGATCAGGCGGCTGGTGTCGAAGGCGTTCACGCCGCGCACGGTGGAGCGGCTGAAGCCGTATGTGAGCAAGCTCGCCGAGGAACTGGTGGACCGGTTGGTCGCCGCGGGTGGTGGGGATCTGCTCGCCGATGTCGCCGAGCCGCTGCCCGTTGCCGTGATCGCGGAGATGCTGGGGATCCCGGAGGCCGATCGGGCGCCCCTGCGGCCCTGGTCGGCCGACATCTGTGGGATGTACGAGCTGAACCCGTCCGAGGAGACGGCGGCGAAGGCGGTCCGGGCGTCCGTCGAGTTCAGCGAGTACCTGCGCGAGCTGATCGCCGCGCGGCGCAAGGAGCCCGGTGAGGATCTGATGTCGGGGCTCATCGCGGCCCACGACGAGGGCGACCGGCTCACCGAGCAGGAGATGATCTCGACGGCGGTGCTGCTGCTGAACGCGGGGCACGAGGCGACCGTGAACGCCACCGTGAATGGGTGGTACGCCCTCTTCCGCCATCCCGATCAGCTTGCCGCCCTGCGCGCCGATCACTCCCTCGTCCCGTCCGCCATCGAGGAGCTGATGCGCTACGACACCCCGCTCCAGCTTTTCGAGCGCTGGGTGCTGGACGAGATCGAGATCGACGGGACGGTCGTGCCGCGCGGCGCCGAGATCGCGATGCTCTTCGGGTCCGCCAACCATGATCCGGAGGTCTTCCGGGCGCCGGAGGCCCTCGACCTCACCCGCCAGGACAACCCCCACATCTCCTTCAGCGCGGGGATTCACTACTGCATCGGCGCACCCCTGGCCCGTATCGAACTCGCGGCCTCGATGACGGCCCTGCTGGAGAAGGCCCCGACGCTACGGCTCGCGGAGGAGCCGCGGCGGAAGCCGAACTTCGTGATCCGGGGGCTGGAGGGGCTCAGCGTCGAGGTCTGAGGCGGCGGGCCAGGGCCCAGACGCCCAGCGCGGCGGCGGTGCCGCCGAGGACCGACAGGGGCAGTTCGGCGTAGAGGACCTTCCAGTCGGGGGACTGCTCGAAGCGGAAGAAGCGGCCACGGAAGTCCATGGACCACACCGCCAGTCCGGCGCACGCGCCGACTGCCGCGAGCAGACATCCTCCGGCGGCCTGCGTACGTTGTCCCATGTCAGCAGGGACGCGTACGGGCCGCCGGAGGTTCCGCGGTTCGTCTACTTCGTCTCCAGGTCCCGGCGCCGGAAGCCCGCCAGCCCCAGCCACACCAACCCCGCCGCGACCAGCGTCAGCAGCAGTATCGGCGTCCAGGACATGTCCGCCGCGGGGAGCTGGGGGACGTGGCCGAAGGGGGAGAGGTTGTTCATCCAGTCGGGGAACTGCAGGAGCTGCCCGAGGTAGCCGACGACGAAGGCGTACACCGGCACCACCCAGGCCGCCGAGCTGGCCCGCGGGAACCAGCCGAACAGCACCACCGCGACGCCGACGGTCACCCACAGCGCCGGTGCGTAGGCGACGGCCGCGCCCAGCAGCTTCCAGAGCAGCCCGGCGTCACCGGTCGAGGCCGCGCCGGAGATGCCGAAGCCGAGCCCGGCCAGCAGCAGGACGAGGGTGCCGCCGCCCATCGCCACGGCCAGGTGGGCGCCGACCCAGCGGTCACGGGACAGCCCCGTGGCGAGCAGCGGCTCGGCGCGGCCCGCCGTCTCCTCGGAGCGTGGCCGCAGGGCCGCCATGACGACGTACACCGCCGCCACGACCGTGATGACGACCATCACCATCGCCGCGAACGACTCGACGACGGTGGCGCCGCCGATCCGGTCCAGCGCCTCCTGGATCTGGTCGATGTCCTTCAGCATGTCCTCGGCGTCCCCGAGGATCGAGCCGTACATCGCGCCCATCAGGAACAGGCCCGCCCCGAAGCCGACCAGCGTGCCGCGGTGCAGCCGCAGGGCGAAGCCGAGCGGGGTGGCGAGCGCGTCGGAGGCGACCGGGCTGCCCAGCTTCTCCGGGCGCAGTCCGGCGCCGACGTCCCGCCGGGTGGACAGCACGAACCCGGTCGCCGCGCAGGCCACGGCGAGGGCGGCGCAGAGCAGCAGCGGCCACCAGGTGTTGTCGACGTAGGGGTAGGTGCGCTGCACCCAGCCGATCGGGGAGAGCCAGGACAGGGCCTCGCTGGAGCCGCTGTCCCCGGCGGCGCGCAGCACGTACGCGACGCCGATGACCGCGAGGGCCATGCCGCTCGCACCGCGGGCGTGCGCCGTGACCTGCACGGTGACCGCGGCGAGGGCGGCGAAGACGATCCCGGCGGCGGCATGGGTGGCGCCGTACAGCAGCGAGCCGCTGGTGTCGATGCCGTCGACGCCGAGCCCGGGGAGCCCGACCGCGAGCAGCAGCGCCAGTACGAGGTTGGCGAGGACGGCGACCGACAGGGCGGCGGCGAGCTGGGCGTGCCGCCCGACGACGGTGGAGCGCACCAGCTCGGCGCGGCCGGTCTCCTCCTCGGCACGGGTGTGCCGGGTGATGACCAGCACGCTCATCAGGCCGACGAGGACGGCCATGAAGCCGATCATCGCGTGGGAGAGCATGGCGCCGAAGTTGTAGTCGTCGAGGTAGTGGGCCGGGCCCGACATGGCCAGCCCGGCCGGGCTGTTCATGGTCTCGGCGATGTTGGCGCGGTCTTCGGGGTCGGGGTAGAGGGTCTTGTAGTTCTGCGCCGTCATGACGGTGCCGAGGAACAGGGCGAGGACCCACACGGGCAGCCGGACGCGGTCCCGGCGCAGCGCGAAGCGGATCAGGGTCCTGGTCCCGGCGAGGGTGTTGCCGCCGGTGACCGGTCCTGGTGGCGCGGCGGTCCTGGTGGGGGCGGTCGAGGTGCTCATCGCACGTCTCCCTTGGCGGGCGTGCCGCCGTGTCCGTTGGCGGCGAGTTCGTCGCCGTAGTGGCGCAGCATCAGCTCCTCCAGCGTCGGCGGGTGGCTGATCAGGCTGCGGATGCCGAACTCGGTGAGTTTGCGGACCGCGCCGTCGACCTGCGCGCCGTCGACGTCGAAGCGCACCCTGCCGTCGGTGGTCAGCAGGTTGTGGACGCCGGGCAGGGCGTCGAGACCGTCGGCGGGGCGCTCGGTCTCGGCCTCGATGGTGGTGCGGGTGAGGTGCCGCATCTCGCTGAGGGTGCCGGACTGCACGGTCTTGCCGAGCCGGATGATGCTCACCCGGTCGGCGAGCTTCTCGACCTGGGCCAGGATGTGGCTGGAGAGCAGGACGGTCTTCCCCGCGGCCTTGGCCTCGACGATCACGTCCTGGAAGACGACCTCCATCAGCGGGTCGAGCCCCGCGGTCGGCTCGTCGAGCAGCAGCAGCTCGGCGTCGGAGGCGAGCGCGGCGACGATGGCGACCTTCTGCCGGTTGCCCTTGGAGTAGGCGCGGCCCTTCTTGGTCGGGTCCAGGTCGAAACGGTCGATGAGATCGGCCCGGCGCTGTTTGTTCAGGCCGCCGCGCAGCCGGGCGAGGAGGTCGATGGCCTCGCCGCCGGTGAGGTTGGGCCACAGCTCGACGTCGCCGGGGACGTAGGCGAGACGGCGGTGCAGCTCGACCGCGTCGGCCCACGGATCTCGGCCGAGCACCTGGGTGGCGCCGGAGTCGGCGCGCAGCAGGCCGAGCAGGACCCGGATGGTGGTGGACTTCCCGGCGCCGTTGGGGCCGAGGAAGCCGTGGACCTCGCCGGTCTCGACGTCGAGGTCGAGGCCGTCCAGCGCGTGTGTCCGCCCGAAGGACTTGTGCAGCCCGGAGACGGTGATGGCCTTGGTCATGGCCTGAACGTACTCCTGTCTTCAGAAATTTGTGAAGTTAAGGAAGCGTATAAATCGCCCTTAGACTGGGGGACAGGCGCGGGACCAGGGGAGATGATGCGGGAATGGCGGATGCGGAGGCGGTGGGCCGGGACGCGGAGTCGGTGTCGCGGTTCGTGGAACACTTCGCCGCGCAGCTGGTGGAGGCGGGGATCCCCCGGATGCCCGCCCGGGTCTTCACGGCCCTGCTCGCCTCCGACACCGGCGTCCTGACCTCCGCCGAACTGGGCGAACAGCTCCAGGTCAGCCCCGCCGCGGTCTCCGGCGCCGTGCGCTACCTGGCGCAGGTCCACCTGGTCTCCCGGGAGCGCGAGCCGGGGTCGCGCAGGGAGCGGTACCGGGTGCACAGCGACCAGTGGTACGAGTCCCTCACCAACCGCAACGCGATCATCAAGCGCTGGGAGGACGCCATCCGCGACGGCGTCACCAGCCTCGGGCCCGACACCCCGGCGGGCCGTCGGCTCGCCGAGACCCTCGCCTTCTTCGAGTTCATCGAGTCGGAGGTCGAGGGGATGATGGAGCGCTGGCGGGCGCACCGGGAGAACCTGTTCGGCAAGGGGTGACCGGCGGATGCGCGGTCACCGCGTCGCGGCCACCGGCAGCATCAACCCCCACGCCGCCTCCCGCACCGTCCAGGTCCGCGTCCGCACCGGCCCCGACACCACCGTGTCCGCCCGGTAGCGGAAGTGCGCGCCGGACACGGTCACCGTCCGCCCCGCCGCCCGCAGCGGCGACGCCTCCGCGCCCACCGAGGCCGGGCGGACCTCGACCTCGGCGACTCCGGGGGCGCCCGGCGCCAGCGAGAACCCCTGCACCGGCTGGTCCAGATCGACCAGCGTCACGCCGTCGACCTCCACCCGCAGCCGCGAGGGCCCCGGGTCGGGCGCGGTGCTGCGCGGCGGACGGGCGGGGACGAGGGTGCGCACGAGGGACTGGCAGGTGCGCAGCCACGGGCGGCCCGCCGCACCCGCGCGAGCCTCCTCGCGCCCCGCGCCCAGCGGCGGAATCCCCACCGCGCCCAGCACCACCCCGTCACTGTCGTCCACCAGCAGATCGAGCCGCCGCTCCACCCCGTCCAGCACCGCCCGCGCCGCCGCGACCGGCCCCGGAGGCACCCCCAGCGACCGGGCCAGCCCCAGCGCCTGCCCCACCGGCACCACCGACAGCGCGCATCCGGCCAGTTCCCGGTGGCGGTGCAGCAGGGACACCGTCCGCAGCAGCGCCCGGTCGTCCCCCACGAGCACGGGCCGCCGGGACCCGCGCCGACGCAGCGCACGGGCGAACTCCTCCGGGCCGTCGGGCAGGCTCACCTTGGTGGCGGCACCCGCGCTGAGCACGTCCTTCGCGATCCGTACAGACTCGCCGTCCGTCCGTCGGGCGACCGGGTCGATGAGCACCAGAAGCTGGTCGGAGGTCGCCACCTCGGTCATGCCTCGCTTCCTCGGGTAGCATCTTTGTGCAAGAGCCCCTATCGCGATTGCGCCAGGGGCTTCGTCTATTTCCGGGGCATCCGGGTCCGACGGGTATACGGCCGACGACGGCCGTCGGTGGCCGATGAGGGTTGCCGGGGTACGAGGCACGGTCCGTGCCGAGTACGCCCCCGACCTTGGACATGCCCCGCCCGGAAGGGGTGTACGCGCGTGCCCGCACTTGTGCTGCTCGGTGCTCAGTGGGGTGACGAAGGCAAGGGAAAGGCCACCGACCTGCTCGGTGGCTCGGTGGACTATGTGGTGCGTTACCAGGGCGGTAACAACGCTGGCCACACGGTGGTCGTGGGCGACCAGAAGTACGCCCTCCACCTCCTCCCTTCCGGAATCCTGTCCCCCGGCTGCACGCCGGTCATCGGCAATGGTGTCGTCGTCGATCCGTCGGTCCTGCTCTCCGAGCTGAGCGGACTGGACGACCGCGGCGTCGACACCTCGAAACTCCTCCTCAGCGGCAACGCGCACATCATCACGCCGTACAACGTCACCGTCGACAAGGTGACGGAACGCTTCCTCGGCAAGCGGAAGATCGGCACGACCGGGCGCGGCATCGGACCCACCTACGCCGACAAGATCAACCGCGTGGGCATCCGGGTGCAGGACCTGTACGACGAGTCGATCCTCACCCAGAAGGTGGAGGCGGCCCTCGACGTCAAGAACCAGCTGCTCACCAAGCTCTACAACCGCCGCGCGATCGCCGTGGACCAGGTCGTCGAGGAACTGCTGGGCTACGCGGAGCAGCTCCGCCCGTACGTCGCCGACACCGTCCTGGTCCTCAACCAGGCCCTGGAGGACGACAAGGTCGTGCTGTTCGAGGGCGGACAGGGCACCCTGCTCGACATCGACCACGGCACGTACCCCTTCGTCACCTCCTCCAACCCGACCGCGGGCGGCGCCTGCACCGGCACCGGTGTCGGCCCGACGAAGATCAGCCGGGTCATCGGCATCCTGAAGGCGTACACCACCCGCGTCGGCGCCGGTCCGTTCCCGACCGAGCTGTTCGACGAGGACGGCGAGGCGCTGCGCCGGATCGGCGGCGAGCGGGGCGTGACCACCGGCCGGGACCGTCGCTGCGGCTGGTTCGACGCGGTGATCGCCCGCTACGCGACCCGGGTCAACGGCCTGACCGACTTCTTCCTCACCAAGCTCGACGTGCTCACCGGCTGGGAGCAGATCCCGGTCTGTGTCGCGTACGAGATCGACGGCAAGCGCGTCGAGGAGCTGCCGTACTCGCAGTCGGACTTCCACCACGCCAAGCCGGTCTACGAGACCCTGCCGGGCTGGTCGGAGGACATCACCGGCGCGAAGACCTTCGCCGACCTGCCGAAGAACGCGCAGGCCTACGTCAAGGCGCTGGAGGAGATGTCCGGCGCTCCGATCTCCGCGATCGGCGTGGGTCCGGGCCGGGACGAGACGATCGAGATCAACTCGTTCCTGTAGGGCCGCACGAGCGGAAGACGCCCGCCGCCGTTCGGATGACTCCGACGGGCGGCGGCGGGCCGTGTGCGGTCGAATCGGACCATGGACGACCGCCACGACCGCCGTGCCCGGGGCATGCTCTGCCAGGGCCCCTACGGCGACGAGGGCGACCCCGGTGACTGCGCGGACCCCGTGCGCTTCGAGGTCGCCCGGCACCGCAAGCCGCCGCTGCGCGTGTGTCCGGTGCATCTGGGCCCTTCACTGCTGCTGGCGAGCGGGGTGCTGTGGCCGCCGGGGATCGGTCTGATCCGCTGAGCGGCATGCTCAGCTGAAGACGATCATCGAGCCCTGCGCCAGACTGCGCGTCGCCGCCGCGTGCAGGCCCAGCCAGACGTGCCGCTCGCGGGCGAAGGGGCTGGGGTCGTACGGGGCGGGTACGGCGGGTTCCTCCAACGCGGTCGGCCCGTGCGGGGGTTCGGGCGCGGCCGGGGGGTTGGCCGGGTCGATGCCGATCGACGGGGCCACGTACTCCAGCTCCCGCAGCAGGGTCTGCGACGAGCCCAACGGGCCGCCGCCCGGGAGGAGTTCCTCGTTGGACAGCGGGTGCGGGAAGTCCACGGGGACGTACGCGCCCGCGTGGTCGTAGTGCCAGACGAGGTGGGACTGCTGGGCCGTGGTCTCGAACATCTCCAGCAACTGTTCGTAGTCGCCGCCCAGTTCGTCCACCGGGTTCACCGGCAGCCCGCACACCTGCAGCAGATAGGCGCGGCGCAGGAAGTGCAGCGCGTCGTAGTCGAACCCGGCCACCGGCGCGACATCGCCCGACAGGCCCGGCATGTACTGGTACACCGGCACCGGAGGGAGTCCGGCCTCGGCCAGCACCTTGTTGTACTGCGCGAGTTCCTCGGCGAACGGGTTGTCGGGCGTGTGGCACAACACGTCGACGAGCGGTACCAGCCACAGGTCACAGGCCAAAAGGGGACTCCTCGCGAAGGCGGGTTCGCACCAGTGCGTACCCCGGTGGTCAGGGAAGGGTAATCGGTACGGCGGGGGGTCGGGTCCCCTCGTGCAGGTCCCATACCCCCGGGCACCGCCCCACGACCGGAAAACGTCCCTCAGTCCCGCGTTGGTTCCTCGATCAGGGAGAGCGAGTGCGCGTTGCACTCGGCGATCAGTGCGCGGGCGCCCTCCATGTTGCGCCGCACCAGGGCGTCGACGACTTCGGTGTGCTCGGCCCATAGCCGCCCGCGCAGATCCGTCAGCCGCCGCAGCCGCTGCACGGTGCACACCCAGGACTGCACGCGCAGCCGGTGCAGGAAGTCCACGAGGTAGGGGTTGCCGAACAGGGCGCTCAGTTCGCGCCAGAAGCGCAGGTCGTAGCCGATCAGCACGGTGAGGTCACCGGTGCGGGCGGCGCGCTGCGCCTCCTCGCCGCGCCGCCGTACGCCCGCGAGCGCGGCGGCCGTACGCGGGTCGCCGGGGTCCCGGGCGGCGCCCCGCCCGTGGCCGAGGGCGTGGAACATGCCGTCGATGACCAGGGCGCGCGCCTCGACGAGACCGCGGAAGTCGGCGACGGAGTACTCGCGGACGTGGAAGCCGCGGTGCTGGTCGGCCTCCAGCAGGCCCTGCGCGGACAGGTCGACCAGCGCCTCGCGCACCGGGGTGGCGGAGACGCCGTACTGTTCGGCGATCTCCTTGACCGTGAACGCCTGCCCCGGCTGCAGCCGCCCGGCCAGCACCTCGTCGCGTAGCGCGTCCGCGATCTGCTGGCGCAGGGTGCTGCGGGTCACGGCGCCGTTGCCGGTGGGGCCGGGCATGGTGGGGTGTCTCCCCTCGTCGCGCTCGGTGGCGTACTCGTGCAGGTCTTCGAGCACGCCACCTTACGTGGTCCAGGGCCCAGGTTGTCCGTCCGTTACCGGGTGGACGCGTCCACTCCGCCCTACTCGTTCACGCGGTGGACGCGTCCGTACTCGTTCACGCGGTGTACTCGTCGGCGACGGACAGCGCCGCGTCCAGCGCGGCCAGCCCCTCCTTCAGCTCGGCCTCGGTGACGGTGCACGGCGGCACGACATGGGTGCGGTTCATGTTCACGAAGGGCCAGATCCCGCCCGCCTTCGCCGCCGCCGCGAACGCCGCCATCGGGGCGTTCGCCTCCCCGGCCGCGTTGTACGGCACCAGCGGCTCCCGGGTCTCCCGGTCCCGCACCAGCTCCAGCGCCCAGAACATGCCGACGCCGCGCACCTCGCCGACGCTCGGGTGCCGCTCGGCCAGCTCGCGCAGCGCCGGTGCGAGGACGTCCGTGCCGAGCCGGGCGGCGTTCGCGACGACGCCCTCCTCCGCCATGACGTTGATCGTGGCGACGGCGGCGGCGCAGGCCAGCGGGTGCCCGGAGTACGTCAGTCCGCCCGGGTACGGCCGCCTGGCGAAGGTCTCCGCGATCGCGCCGGAGATGGCGACCCCGCCGAGCGGCACATAGCCGGAGTTCACGCCCTTGGCGAAGGTCATCAGGTCCGGCGTCACGCCGTACAGGTCGGCCGCGAACCACTCACCGGTGCGCCCGAACCCGGCCATCACCTCGTCGAGGACGAAGACGATGCCGTACTTGTCGCAGATCTCCCGCACCCCGGCGAGATAGCCCGGCGGCGGCACCATGATCCCCGCCGTCCCCGGGATCGTCTCCAGGACGATCGCGGCGATGGTCGACGGCCCCTCGAAGGCGATGGTCGTCTCCAGGTGCTCGAGCGCCCGCGCGCACTCCTGCTCCTCGGTCTCGGCGTAGAAGCGGGAGCGGTAGAGGAAGGGCGCCCAGAAGTGCACCACGCCCGCCGTGCCGCTGTCGTTGGCCCAGCGGCGCGGGTCGCCGGTGATGTTGATGGCCTGCTGGGTGCCACCGTGGTACGAGCGGTACGCCGACAGCACCTTGGGGCGGCCGGTGTGCAGCCGGGCCATGCGGAGGGCGTGCTCCACCGCGTCCGCGCCGCCGTTGGTGAAGAAGATCTTGTCCAGGTCGCCGGGGGTGCGCTCGGCGATCAGCCGGGCCGCCTCCGAGCGGGCCTCGACGGCGAAGGCGGGCGCGAAGGTCGTCATCCGCGCGGCCTGCTCCTGGATCGCGGCGACGACCTTCGGGTGCTGGTAGCCGATGTTCGTGTAGACGAGCCCGCTGGTGAAGTCGAGGTAGCGGGTGCCGTCGTAGTCCCAGAAGTACGAGCCCTCCGCGCCCGCGACGGCGAGGGGGTCGATGAGTTCCTGCGCGGACCAGGAGTGGAACACGTGCGCGCGGTCCGCGGCCTTCACCGCGGCGCCGACCTGGGGATCTGGCTGAGGGGTCATGCGGGCGAGCGTAGATGTCCGCGATACGGAAGCGGTATCGGCGTCCTGTCTGCGGGTGCGGGCTTTCCGCGACAGGTTGTCGACGGTCCCAGGCTGATGATTGACAGCAGGCTGTCGGTATGACAGCCTACTGTCATACAGCCCACCAAGGGAGCAGGCCATGCCGAACAAGACCGTGCACCTCGCCGTCTACGACACCCTGGCCGACTGGGAGACCGGACACGCCACCGCCCACCTCGCCCGCGCCGGGTACGAGATCCGTACCGTCGGCCCGGCCACCGCGCCCGTGCGCAGCATCGGCGGACTGTCCGTCCAGCCCGACCTGGCCCTGGACGACGTACGACCGCACGACAGCGCGCTGCTGATCCTCCCGGGCGCCGACCTCTGGGACACCTCCGACGACCTCGCGCCCTTCGCCCGCAAGGCGCGGGAGTTCCTCGACGCGGACGTGCCGGTCGCCGCGATCTGCGGGGCCACCGCCGGACTCGCGCGGGAGGGCCTGCTCGACGACCGCGCCCACACCAGCGCCGTGTCCTTCTACCTCGCCGCCACCGGGTACCAGGGCGGCTCCCACTACGTCGAGACCGACGCCGTCACCGACGGCGAACTGATCACCGCGGGCCCCACCGAGCCCGTCGCCTTCGCGCGGGAGGTCTTCCGGCTGCTCGGGGTGTACGAGGGTGAGGTGCTGGACGCCTGGTACCGGCTGTTCCACGACTCCGACCCGGCGGCGTACGAGGTGCTGGCGAAGGCCGGGGCCCTGTGAGCCGCGACCGGCAGGACCTGCTCAGCCGGGGCGCGCTCGGCGTGTTCCGGCTGAACGGCCAGTTCCTCGCGGTGGCCGACGAACTGGCGCGGCCCGCCGGGCTCAGCGCGGCCTGGTGGCAGGTGCTGGGCGCGGTGCTGCCCGAGCCGCTGCCGGTGGCCGGGATCGCCCGCGCGATGGGCATCACCCGGCAGAGCGTGCAGCGCATCGCCGATCTGCTGGTGGAGCGGGGGCTGGCCGAGTACCGGCCCAACCCCGCGCACCGGCGCGCCAAGCTCCTCGCGCCGACGGCGGCGGGCCGGGACGCGGTACGGCGCATCGACCCCGGGCACGCGGAGTTCGCCGACCGGCTGGCCCGGGCGCTGGGGGAGGAGGGGTTCGCGGAGGCGGTACGGGTGCTGGAGCGGCTGTCGGCGGCGCTGGACGAGGTCGGCCTTCCTGTTACGGAACCGTAGAGGCATCGCATCCGATCCCCGCGTGCGGCGGCACTATTGTCGGGCCGGGGTTCACGCAGGGGGGAGGCGGTGCGGCCATGGAGAAGCTGGGGCCCGGGGAGCCGATGGGGGTCCCCCCAGGCGTTGAGCACGGGGGGAGGATCGGGCAGTACCGGTTGCTGGCGCGGCTCGGTTCCGGAGGGATGGGGCACGTCTATCTGGCCCGCTCCGACCGGGGGCGCACGGTCGCCGTGAAGCTGGTCCGGCCGGAGCTGGCGGCGCAGGAGGAGTTCCGGGGGCGCTTCCGGCGGGAGGTGCGGGCCGCGCGGCAGGTCGGCGGCGACTGGACGGCGCCCGTGCTGGACGCCGACACCGAGGCCGCCGTGCCCTGGGTCGCCACCGGATACGTCGCCGGGCCGAGCCTCCAGGAGGTGGTCGGCCGGGACCACGGCCCGCTGCCCGAGCGGTCGGTGCGCATCCTGGCGGCCGGGCTCGCGCAGGCCCTGAAGGACATCCACGCCGCCGGGATCATCCACCGCGACCTCAAGCCGTCCAACGTGCTGGTCACCATCGACGGGCCGCGCGTCATCGACTTCGGGATCGCGCGGGCCCTGGAGACGGTGACCGACGGCGGCCTCACCCGCACCGGCGCGCTGGTCGGTTCGCCCGGCTTCATGGCGCCCGAGCAGGTGCGCGGTGACCGCATCACGCCCGCCTGCGACATCTTCTGCCTGGGCTCCGTCCTCGCCTACGCCGCCACCGGCATCCTGCCCTTCGGCGGCGCCGACAGCGGGGTGCACGCGCTGATGTTCCGCATCGCGCAGGGCGACCCCGACCTCGGCACCGTCCCGGAGGGCCTGCTCGACCTGGTCGAGGACTGCCTGCGCAAGGACCCCGCCGCCCGTCCCACCCTGGACGAGATCCTGGAGCGCGTCGGCGCCGAGGACACCGTCGCCGACGGCCGCTCCCGCGAGCCGTGGCTGCCGGGCACCCTGGTGGCCCAACTCGGGCGGCACGCGGTGCGGTTGCTGGAGACCGAGTCGCCGGAGGCACCGGGAGCCGAGCCGCCCCCCGAACACGCCCCCACCGCGGACGGACCGCCCGACGGCACCCCACTGGACCGGCTCCCCACGATCGTCGTCGGCCCCGGCGCCACGGCCGCACCCCCGCCGCCTCCCACCCAGCCCGCGGCCTACGGCCATCCGCACCCCGCCTACGGCTACCCCGCCCCGCACCCCGCCTACGGCGGCTCCACCCCGCCGTACGGACCGCCGCCCCTCGACCCGACGGCCACCCCGCCCTACGGTCCGCCCGGCGAGCCACCGCGGCGCAACGGCCGCACCACCGCACTGCTCGTCACGGTCGCGCTGGTGGTGGCGCTGGCGGCCGGGGGATCGGTGTACGCGCTGATGAGCAACGGGGACGGGAAGGACACGGCGGCCGACCCGACCCCGTCCGTCTCGGCCGTCACGACCCCGCCCCCGTCCCCGTCACCGTCACCGAGCACGACCACCACCACTCCACCCCCCGAGGACGAGGGCACGGTCCCCGCCGCCTACCTCGGCACCTGGACGACGACGATCGACAACGCGGCCGGGCAGCACTCCCGGCGGCTGACCGTGCAGCAGGGCGAGGTGGGGGACACGGTGCTGAGCCTGGTCGCGGACGGCCCGACGGACGGGGGCGGCACGTACCACTGCGTGTTCGAGGCGGACCTGACCGACGCCCCCTCGTCCGAGGACGGCCCGCTGAGCATCGGCCCCTCCACGGTGACCGTCGCCGAACCGGCCACCGCGTGCTCGCCGGGCGAGGCCACCCGGGTCACCCTGCTGTCGGACGGCAGGCTGGAGCGGGTGAACGTGAGCACGGGGGAGGAGTTGACGTACCGCAGGCAGTGAGTCAGTTGAACGTACATTGAACTTCTGTGACGGACTGCTGACTGAGCGCTCGTACGCACATACGGTGACCCCCGGTCGAGACGGGTGGGGGGCACGGCGATGGAGTGGCTGAGCGCGGAGAACGTGATCGCGGTGGTCACCGCGTTGCTCGGCGTCGCCGCGTCCACCGGCCTGGTCTGGTACGAGCGCCGGGTGCCGAGCCAGAAGCGCCTCGGCTACCGCGTCCAGACGGACAACCCGATAGGCAACGAGGTCAGCTCGGGCCGCCCCAACGTCCGTACCGGCTTCTTCCACCACTCCCTGAACATGGACGACGCCACGCTCGTCCTGCTGCGCATCGAGAACGACGGTTCCCGCAGCATCGCCCGCGACGACTTCACCTCCGCCGACCGGCACGGCCTGACCGCCGTGTTCGAGGACCGGGTCATCGAGGGCGTCTCCGTCACCGAGCCGACCGGCGACGGCGACCTCACCTCCTACTTCACCGAGGAACGCGGCTTCGGCTACGAGGGCAACCGCCTGCGCATCCCACGGGTCCCCCTCAACCGCGGCGACTACTTCAAGCTGCTGGTGCTGCTCACCGGCGGTGACGTGGGCCGGGAGGTACGGCTGGTCGGCGGCATCCGGGACGGCAGGGTGCACCGCAACCGCGGGGGCACGCCGGACGACAAACCACCGGTGTTCAGCTTCCCGGCGCGGGTCCTCACGGCGCTGCTCACCGTGTCCGTACTGGTTCTCGCGGGCATCATCCTGCTCCGCGACGGCAACCCCATCGAGTGCGAACGCGGCGAACTCACCGTCACCGGTTCCACCGCCTTCGCGCCGGTGATCGAGGAGATCGCGGACAAGTACGAGGACAAGTGCCAGGGCGTCGACATCACCGTCGACGCGCGCGGCAGCGAGGCCGGGGTCGCCGACCTCGGCGCGCTGGTGCGGGACGACAAGGGCGGCGCCGGTTCCGTGATCGCCTTCTCGGACGGTCCGCTGGGCGCGCGCTGGGGCCTGAAGGGGCAGGGGATCGCGCTCTCGGTCTTCACCGTCGTCGTCCACGAGGGTGTCGGGGCGGAGATCGACCGGGCGGGCGGCCTGTCGGTCCCGGAACTCCAGGAGATCTACCGGGGCGACGCCGCTCGCTGGGGCGACATCCTCCCCGACGCTCCCCCCGCCATCGCCGGTCTCCCCATCGTCATGGTCAGCCGCGGCGACGACTCCGGCACCCGCCAGGTCTTCCAGGACCGCGTCCTGAAGCACTGGGAGGACGTCCCGAGCACCTCCCTCGACTGCGGCACCCCGCCCTCCTCCGACTCCTCCCGCACCCGCTGCGAACTGGGCTCCACCCGCGAGGTCCTCAACAAGGTCGCCGCCCGGCCCGGCGCCATCGGCTACAGCGAACTCCGCTTCGCCGAGGACCACGACAAGCTGGCCCTCGTCGCCCTCGACGGCCACAAGGCCGACATCAACCTGATCGCCCAGGGCGCCACCGACTACCCCTACCGCGACGTCGAGTACGCCTACACCGCCCCGTCCCCGGAGGCCCTGACGACCAGCTTCCTCGACTACCTGGAGACCGGCGGCAGCCGGGAGATCGTCGAGGACGGGGGGCATCTGCCCTGTTCGCGGTACCGGCAGTTGTGCAGGTGAAGCTGACGTGGCCGCGGGCGGTCGTGCCGCCCGCACCAACGCCGGTCACCCAGCGACCCCCCACCAGGAATCGTCACCGAGGCTCCGGCGGCCGCTGCCGAGGCATGTTGGGCCGAGTCCCATTCCCCGGCGGCAACGAGAACCGCCCACCCCCGGCCCCCGCGGCATCCCCCCGCCCCCCACCGGCGCCCCCCGCCTGAACCCCCAACGGCACGGACGCCCCGGCCCGGAACTCCACCATCCAGTCCGCCGTCTCCGTCCGCACCAGCTCGGTCACATCCTCCGAAAACCGCCGCAGCACCCCCAGGCACCGCTCCGCCGCCTCCCCCGCCGTCCCCTCCGCGGGCCCGAGCACCTCCCGCACGCTCTCCGACGCCCAGTCGAACTGCAACGCCAGCAACCGCCGCTGCACGGCCTGAGCCGTGGCCACGTCCCTTATCCACCCGGACGTCACCCCGAAGAACCGGTCCACCCCCACACAGGCCACCGCCACCAGCAGCGCCAGATAGCCCCACGGCGCCGCCCCGCCCACCACCCCCGCGAGATCCACCAACGGCAACGCAGCCCCCGTCACCGCCCCACACGCCGCCCCACCGCGCAGCACGCGCGCACAGCGCCGCTTCCAGACCCGGTCGACGAGATACCAGGCCACGGTCTGCAGCGCCCCCCGCTCCACCCACCGGTACAGCTCGTCCAGACGCTCCGCGGGCTCCCCCCAGTCACCGAGCGGAAACGCCCGCCCGGCCAGATCGCCCGGCCGCAGCCCGGCCGCACCCTCGTCCCGCCCGTCCCGCGGCGGCCTCTCGGGCTGCATCTCCGGCTGACCCACCCGGCACTCCCTACTGGTCAACTGCGTCCGGCACGTATGCGGGACCCTTCCTACCTCCCAATGGGTGGCGAAGAGGACGGTTTCCCCGCTTTTCCGCCCGGAAGAGGGCGTTGATCAGGTATAGGCCACAGTCCCGACTCACTCGAAAGAGTGGCGGGGCGAGCCCCGCGAGGACCACGTAGGCTCGTCCCAGGAGTGACGACGGACATGACGACATGACGGCGAGGAGCTGATCGTGATCCCCGGTGGTGGCCAGCCCAACATGCAGCAGCTGCTTCAGCAGGCCCAGAAGATGCAGCAGGACCTGGCGAAGGCCCAGGAGGAACTGGCCCGCACCGAGGTGGACGGCCAGGCGGGCGGCGGCCTGGTGAAGGCGACGGTCACCGGCGCCGGAGAGCTGCGCGGGCTGCAGATCGACCCGAAGGCGGTGGACCCGGAGGACACCGAGACCCTCGCGGACCTGATCGTCGCGGCCGTGCACGCGGCCAACGAGAACGCGCAGGCGCTCCAGCAGCAGAAGCTCGGCCCGCTGGCCCAGGGCCTGGGCGGCGGCGGCATCCCGGGCCTGCCTTTCTAAGCGGGCGCGGGCCAACTACCGTACGTACCGAAAGACCATAGGAAGGACGGCAGTCCGTTGTACGAAGGCGTGGTCCAGGACCTCATCGACGAACTGGGGCGGCTCCCCGGCGTCGGTCCCAAGAGCGCGCAGCGGATCGCCTTCCACATCCTCCAGGCGGAACCGACGGACGTACGGCGCCTCGCCCAGGCCCTGCTGGAAGTGAAGGCGAAGGTCCGCTTCTGTGCGACCTGCGGCAACGTGGCGCAGGAGGAGAACTGCAACATCTGCCGCGACCCGCGCCGCGACCCGTCCGTCATCTGCGTGGTCGAGGAGCCGAAGGACGTCGTGGCGATCGAGCGCACCCGGGAGTTCCGGGGCCGCTACCACGTCCTGGGCGGCGCGATCAGCCCGATCGAGGGTGTCGGTCCGGACGACCTGCGTATACGAGAACTTCTCGCGCGGTTGGCCGACGGGTCGGTCACGGAGTTGATCCTGGCGACGGACCCGAACCTGGAGGGCGAGGCGACGGCCACGTACCTCGCCCGCATGATCAAGCCCATGGGCCTGAAGGTCACCCGCCTGGCCAGCGGCCTCCCGGTGGGTGGCGACCTGGAATACGCGGACGAGGTCACCCTCGGCCGCGCCTTCGAGGGGAGACGACTCCTAGATGTCTGACGCCACGCTGCACGCGACGAACCAGAACCCGGACGACTTCGCGGTCCAGATCGCGGACCAGATCGAGAGCTTCCTGGTCGCCGTCACGGAGGTCGCTAAGGGCGACGAGCCGGACTCGGCGGTCCCCTTCCTCCTCCTGGAGGTCTCGCAGCTCCTGCTCGCGGGTGGCCGTCTCGGCGCCCACGAGGACATCGTCCCGGACGACCGCTACGAGCCCGACCCGGGCCCGGAGCAGGACGTGGACATCCTCCGCGAGAACCTGGCCCGCCTCCTCGACCCGGTCGACGTGTACTCGGAGGTCTTCGACCCCTACGAGCCCCGCAAGGCCCCGGTCCCGGCCCGCATCTCGGACGACCTGGCCGACGTCATCGCCGACCTCCGGCACGGCATGGTCCACTACCGCGCGGGCCGCACCACGGAGGCCCTGTGGTGGTGGCAGTTCTCCTACTTCTCCAACTGGGGCTCCACCGCCTCCGCCACCCTCCGCGCCCTCCACTCGGTCCTCGCCCACGTCCGCCTCAACCAGCCCCTCGCCGAACTCGACGGCCTGGACACCGACCAGGGCATGGGCGACGACACCCTGGAAATCGAGGCGGGCGCGGTCATGGCGGAGGAGATCGCGGGTCCCCTGGGCCTGCGTTCGTCGGCTCCCCAGTGACGGAGGATCTCGCGTCCTCCGCCGGGCGGGCGGTCGCCTCGTTGAGCTGAACTCATCCGTCTCGTCGACACGACCGCCCCCGAGAACGCGCCCGACGCTCAGGCGGTGCCCCGCCGCACCTCCCTGCCGGTCACCGTGGTGGCCTGACACAGGGCTTCCGCGTCGACATACGGCGCCGTGGCCGTCGGCTCGCTGTACCACCGCAGCGGCCAGGTGTTCCCGTCCAGCGCGGGAACCCCGATGTAGGTGACGGTACGGACCCCTCGGCCGCCGAACTGCCGCACGCCCAGCGGCCACTGGTGCCTGCGCCCCTCGCCGGGTGCGAGCAGGAAGTACATCCACCGGAACCCGTTCACCTCACAGACGATCGGCCCCGCGTCCCCGTCCGCCCTCTCGATCAGCCGCGCGGCGACCAGTTCCCCACGCACGCCCTCGATCCGTACGGCATCGAAGTACACACCGGTGAGGTGGAGTTGGTGGCCGGTGGCGGGGACCCAGTCGGGGGCGTGGATTGCGTTGTTCATGGTCACACGGTGTCCGCTGGGGGATACGCTCGGTAGTGACTGAGGAGATACACGCCGGGGTGTATCGATCGGAGGTGCGCGCGGTGTCCGTCCGGAACAACTCCCAGCCGCCTGTCACTTGGCGTTACAGCGGTAACCAGATGAAACGCTGGCGCACCAAGGCGCGGATCAGCCGCGAAGAACTGGCCGCGGCCTCCAACTACTCGCCGGACACCATCAAGGCGATGGAGCAGGGCGTGCGGATGCCGACGCCCCGGGCGCTTGATGTGGCCGACGAGTTGTGCCATGCGGAGGGGCTGCTGAGCGCGGCCAAGGATTATCTGCACCGGGAGAGATTTCCTGCGCGGGCGCAGGACTTCATGGAGCGGGAGAAGGAGGCGATCAGTCGCTGGTCGTACGAGATGGCGTTGATCCCGGGGCTCGCGCAGACGGAGTCGTACGCCCGGGCGCTGATCGAGAACCGCTACCCGCCGCTGGGTGAGGAGACGGTGGAGGCGCGCATCGCGGCGCGCATGGAACGGCAGGCCATCCTCACCCAGCGGACGCCCCCCGTGGCCGCGAGCTTCGTCCTCTACGAGGCGGTGCTGCGCAGCCCTCAGGTGGACGCGGCGCAACTACGCCGTCTGCTGGAGGTGTCCCGGTTGCGGAACGTCGAGTTGCAGGTGCTCCCCTTCGAACGGGCCATCAGCGCGGCTCTCATGGGACCCATGGTTCTGCTGGAGACCGGCGATCACGAGCGGTCCGTCTTCACCGAAGGGCCGTTCGCCAGTGAGCTTTCAGCCGAGCCGGAGATTGTCAGCAGAGTGGCCGGTCGCCTTAGCATGATCCGCGCGCGGGCCCTCAGCCCCGATGAGTCGGCCTGCTTCATCGAGCGGATGGTGGATCACAGCCATGAGTGACCAGCTGAAGTGGTTCAAGTCGAGCTACAGCGACGATGAGGGCGGCGACTGCGTCGAAGTCGCCCTCGCCTCCCCCACCCACATCCGGGACTCCAAGAACCCGACCGGCCCCGAAATAGCCGTCGCCGCCCCCGCCTGGGCGGCGTTCATCGCCGCGGTTCGGCCCGGAGCTTGAGCCTCGGGCTTCGAGCATGGCCGTATGGCAGGGCGGTCGAAGGCGTTGCCGTGGGTGGGGACCGGGCTGTCCGCCCTCGTCGCCGAATACGGCCAGGTGGCCGGAGGCAGACCGGACCTGTCCGATGCCCCGTACAGCCTGTCCGCCGCCCTCGACGTCCTCCGGCGGACAGGGTGACCTGGCCCACTTTGTGGATGCCTCCGCCCGGGATGGGCATGTGCCATGGCGAGCAGCCGGAGACGCCGCGAGGTGATCGCAGGGTGAGCGGGACATCTCACCATGCGGTATCCGAGAGGCGGGATCCGGCTGCTCGATAGACTGAGCCGACCGCGGTACATCTACGTACGTGCGGAAAGAGACGGATTGAGCGAGGAGCGCACGTGGGCCTTGTCGTGCAGAAGTACGGAGGCTCCTCCGTAGCCGATGCC
This sequence comes from Streptomyces sp. NPDC057877, assembly GCF_042796855.1. Lineage (NCBI taxonomy): Bacteria > Bacillati > Actinomycetota > Actinomycetes > Kitasatosporales > Streptomycetaceae > Streptomyces > Streptomyces sp. NPDC057877. Next base: position 214,254 of record NZ_JBHVMS010000003.1, on the reverse strand, counting down.
GAGGGCATCAAGCGCGTCGCCAAGCGGATCGTGGAAGCGAAGAAGAACGGCAACCAGGTGGTTGCGGTCGTTTCCGCGATGGGCGACACGACGGACGAGCTGATCGATCTCGCCGAGCAGGTTTCCCCGATCCCTGCCGGGCGCGAGCTCGACATGCTGCTGACCGCTGGAGAGCGGATCTCCATGGCGCTGCTGGCCATGGCGATCAAAAGCCTGGGGCACAACGCCCAGTCGTTCACCGGCAGCCAGGCAGGTGTCATCACCGACTCGGTCCACAACAAAGCGCGCATCATCGATGTGACGCCGGGGCGCATCCGGGCCTCGGTGGACGAGGGCAACATCGCCATCGTCGCCGGGTTCCAGGGTGTCTCGCAGGACAAGAAGGACATCACCACGCTGGGGCGCGGTGGGTCCGACACCACCGCCGTCGCGCTGGCCGCGGCCCTCGACGCCGAGGTCTGTGAGATCTACACCGACGTCGACGGCGTGTTCACCGCCGACCCGCGCGTGGTGAAGAAGGCCCGGAAGATCGACTGGATCTCGTTCGAGGACATGCTCGAACTGGCCGCCTCCGGGTCGAAGGTGCTGCTCCACCGGTGTGTGGAGTACGCGCGCCGGTACAACATCCCGATCCACGTCCGGTCCAGCTTCAGTGGGCTGCAGGGCACCTGGGTCAGCAGTGAGCCGATTACGCGAGGGGAAAAGCAGGTGGAGCAGGCCATCATCTCCGGTGTCGCACACGACACCTCCGAGGCCAAGATCACGGTCGTCGGTGTGCCGGACAAGCCGGGCGAGGCGGCCGCCATCTTCCGCACCATCGCCGATGCCGAGATCAACATCGACATGGTCGTGCAGAACGTGTCGGCGGCCTCCACCGGGCTGACCGACATCTCGTTCACCCTGCCCAAGACCGAGGGCCGCAAGGCCATCGACGCCCTGGAGAAGAACAAGGGCGGGATCGGCTTCGACTCGCTCCGGTACGACGACCAGATCGGCAAGATCTCGCTGGTCGGCGCCGGGATGAAGACCAACCCGGGCGTCACCGCCGCGTTCTTCGAGGCGCTCAGCGACGCCGGGGTGAACATCGAGCTGATCTCGACATCCGAGATCCGTATCTCGGTCGTCACCCGCGCCGACGACGTCAACGAGGCCGTCCGCGCCGTGCACACCGCCTTCGGGCTCGACTCCGACAGCGACGAGGCCGTCGTCTACGGGGGCACCGGGCGATGACCTCCCGACCGACGCTCGCGGTCGTGGGGGCGACCGGAGCCGTCGGCACCGTCATGCTCCAGATCCTGTCCCAGCACGCGGACATCTGGGGCGAGATCCGCCTGATCGCCTCACCGCGCTCGGCTGGCCGCAAGCTGGCCGTGCGCGGTGCGGAGGTCGAGGTCGTGGCGCTGGGCGAGGAGGCCTTCGACGGCGTCGACATCGCCATGTTCGACGTACCCGACGAGGTGTCCGCGCAGTGGGCGCCGATCGCCGCCGCCAAGGGTGTGGTGGTCGTCGACAACTCCGGCGCCTTCCGGCTGGACCCGGATGTGCCGCTGGTCGTGCCCGAGGTCAATCCGCACGCGGCCCGCGTCCGGCCGCGCGGCATCATCGCCAACCCCAACTGCACCACGCTGTCCATGATCGTCGCCCTGGGCGCGCTGCACGCCGAGTTCGGGCTGCGTGAGCTGGTCGTCTCCTCGTACCAGGCGGTGAGCGGGGCCGGACGGGCCGGGGTGGAGACGCTGCGGCAGCAGATCGACCTCGTCGCCGGGAGCGAGCTGGGCACCAACCCCGGGGACGTGCGCCGGGCCGTCGGGGAGAACACCGGGCCGTTCCCGGAGCCGGTCGCGCTGAACGTCGTACCGTGGGCCGGGTCGCTGCGCGAGGACGGCTGGTCCTCGGAGGAGATGAAGGTGCGGGACGAGTCCCGCAAGATCCTGTCGCTGCCCGGCCTGCCCGTCGCGGTCACCTGTGTCCGGGTGCCCGTCGTCACGGGCCACTCGCTCACCGTCCACGCCCGCTTCGAGGACGAGGTGACGGTCGCCCGCGCGCGCGAGATCCTCGCCACCGCGCCGGGCGTGGTGCTCTGCGACGATCCGGCCGCCGGGGAGTTCCCCACCCCGGCCGATGTGGTGGGCACCGACCCGACCTGGGTGGGCCGGGTACGGCGCGCGCTCGACGACCCGACGGCGCTCGAACTCTTCGTCTGCGGCGACAATTTGCGCAAAGGGGCGGCACTCAACACCGCGCAGATCGCGGAACTGGTGGCGGCCGAGCTGTCCTGAGGCGCTCCCTGGGCCGGTTGGTCGGCCTCGTGGCCGGAAAAGCCCTGGCCATGGCCGGATCGGTTTGTAAGATCGTCTGCGCATGACAATGTGGGCCGGTGGATGGTCCGTACCACTTGAACTGTGCCCCCCCCGGCGTCCGAGGATTTGCTCCCCGCCCTCCGCAACCGCGCGGAGGGCGGACAGCGTCTAAGCGAACGCCCTTCCGGGGTGTGGAGACGCGATGTACGCGACGTGGGGACGTCGTGCGGCGGGCGTGGGGACGCCCGTTTCACTGGACATAGGGGAAGAGCGGGACGCATGAGGGCAAGTGAGACACCGTCGGTCGTGCTGCCTGACGCGAGAACGACGGGCACCGCGAGCACGGCAGTGGCGATGCGTACGGGTACCGCAGGTACTACCGGTACTACGGGTGCCGCAGGTACCCCGGGTACCCCGGGTACTACGGGCCTGACGTGTACGACGATGAAAGTGATGCCCGGCACGTACAACCCCTACGGGGGTACGCGTGTCCAACTGACGTGGCAGAGGTACTCGACTTCACAGCGGCGACGCGCGGCACGGCACTCCGGCCCGCCCCCCGGCCCTTCCGGCCCGGCCTGGCCGGTGCGCCCGGCGGCATGCCGGTGATCGCGCCGATGCCCGCAGCGCGGCCCGCCCGCATCCCGAGTCAGCGTGACGGTGCCGAGCAGGTCGAGGTGGCGGCGGCCGGTACGACGGTCGACCACCTCACCGAGACGTACCGCGCCCACTACCGCAGCCTGCTCGGCCTCGCGGCGCTCCTCCTCGACGACACCGCCTCCTGCGAGGACGTCGTGCAGGAGGCCTTCATCCGCGTCCACTCCGCGCGCAAACGCGTCCGCGACCCGGAGAAGACCCTGGCCTATCTGCGTCAGACCGTCGTCAACCTCTCCCGCTCCGCGCTGCGCCGCCGCATCCTCGGGCTGAAGCTGCTGTCCAAGCCGATGCCGGACATGGCGAGCGCCGAGGAGGGCGCGTACGACCAGTTGGAGCGCGACTCCCTCATCCAGGCGATGAAGGGCCTGCAGCGCCGCCAGCGCGAGGTGCTCGTACTGCGCTACTTCGCCGACATGACCGAGGCCCAGGTCGCCGAGACGCTCGGCATATCGCTGGGCTCGGTGAAGGCGTACGGCTCGCGCGGCATCGCGGCCCTGCGGCTCGCGATGGGGGCGAAGGCATGAGCAAGGACCATGACGACGATCTCCGGCGCCCGACGGCGCCGGACGAGGTGGACGCGTCGCAGGACGCTGACGCGGCCGGGTCCGTCCGGGGGGACGGTCGGCCGCAGTCGAAGAACACGCACGCTGGGAATCCAACTGTGAACCACGGCCCCGACGACCAGGGTCCCGAGGAACTCGAGGAACAGCTCCCGGGCGGCCTCGAAGGGCTCGCCTCCGACGAACTGGCGCTGCGCCGGATGCTCCAGGACGCGGTGCAGGACATCGAGCCGACCGACGGCACGCTGGAGCATCTGCGCCGTGCGGTGCCCGCGCGCCGGGCCCGCAAGCGGCAGGCCGCCGTCGGTCTCGCCGCCGCCGCGCTGTTCATCGGCACCGCCATCCCCGCCGTACTGCACGTCTCCAACGCCACCGGCAGTGACGCCAACCCGTCGATCGCCGGGCACGGCTCCCAGGCGCAGGGCGGCGCGAGCGAGGGCAAGGGCAAGGACGACGCCGGCAAGAGCACCGCCGGGACGGCCGACCAGACCGAGGGCCAGGACCAGGGCGGCGGCGAGCAGGACGAGAAGGGCGGCAGCGGCGGCGGGCCCAGCGACAGCGCCGGGCCCTCGGCGACCAGCGAGGTGGGCACGCCCCTGTGCACCGCCGCGCAGCTCAACGGCACGGGCTCGGCGAACGCCCCCGACGCCATGGGCACGGTCTACGGCACCTTCCGCGTCACCAACATCTCCGGCAACGGCTGCACCGTCGACGCCCCCGGCACCGTGGGCACCCTCGCGCAGGGCGCGGCGGACGCCACCCGGATCAGCGTGGTCGCGCACACCGCGGGGGACGCGGCGGGGAGCCTGCCCGACCCGTCCCTGGAGGTCTCCTCGCTGCTGCTGAAGGCGGGGGACTCCTACGAGGTGCAGTTCGCCTGGGTGCCCTCGGAGACGTGTCCCACCGACAACGGCGGCGGTACCGACGGCGGCGGCACCGGTGGTGACAGCGGCGGTGAGACGGGGGGCACCGATCCCTCGGCGAACCCGTCCCCGACGCAGAGCACCACCTCCGGCGCCCAGGGCACGTCCACGGGCGGTGACACCGGTACGTCCACGCAGACGGTGCGGTCGGACGGTACGACGGAGGGCAGCGTGACCGTCTCGCACACGGCGGCGGCCGGGGCGCCGACGGTGTCCGCGGTGATCTCCAACGCGTGCGCCGGGACGGTGTACCGGACGGGAGTGCTGCCCGCGTCCTGAGGGTGAGCGCGGCTTCCGGGGCGCCCGGACCTTTCAGACGCCGGACGGGCTGGGAGCCTCGCGCTGTTCCCGCTCGGCCGCGTCCGGGGCGAGGCCCAGTTCCGCGTCCCGCGCGAACTCCACCTCGCGGCGCAGCAGCCGGAACCACATGAAGACGACGAAGCCCGCGAAGACGAACCACTCGCCGGTGTAGCCGAGGTTCTGGAACGCCTTCAGGTCGAGGCCGGTGTCCGGCGGCGCGGACGCCGGTACGGCCGTCATGCCGGAGTCGGCCCGGTCCAGGGTGACCCAGGCGTCGTAGAGGTCGTAGGGCACGAGGTTGACCAGGGAGGCCGCGCTGATCGCCGCGGTCTGGCCGGTGGGCAGGCCGCCGCGGGCGCTGACGCCGTTCTCGCCGGGGTTCTCGGAGGCCTGGAGCGCGCCGGTGACGGTGACCTCGCCGGTCGGCGGGGCGGGCGCCTTGGCCGGGTCGGCGGTGCCGGGCAGCCAGCCGCGGACGACCGGGAGGGCCGTGCCGGAGTCGGTGCGCAGCAGGGTCAGGACGTAGTAGCCGCGCTTGCCGTCGAGGTCCCGGTCGGGGACGAGGAGCTGCTCGCCGTAGCGGCCGGTGGCGGTGGTGCGGTCGCCGGAGGTCTCCTTGTCCACGGGGAGCAGCTCGTCCAGCGGGCGGGCCGCCTCGTGGCGGTCGGCGGTGGTCTCCTCGGTGGCGCTGCGGTGGCTGTCGACGCGCTCCTCGAACCGGCTCAGTTGCCAGGACCCCATGAACAGACAGAAGGGGATGGCGAGCAGCACGAAGACGTTGATCCCCCACCAGCGGGGCGTCAGCAGGAACCGGTACACGCCTTCAAAGGTACGGGGCGGGGGCGGGGCGCCGGGTCGCGGGGTCGGCGGGTGTCCGGTGGGCGCTCGGTGGGGTGGTCGGTGGATGTGAAGAAGTTATCCACAGGGTGGGGGTGCGGGGGTGGTTGCCTGTGGGAGTTTTCCACAGGCTGGGGGTCTCGGCAGCGGGGTGTCGGTCGGTGCGGGCAGTATGGGGTCATGACTGAGAGCAACGGGGCGGCGGCGCCTGATCAGCGGGAACAGCATGTGGAGAGCGGACAGGGCGAGGTGGTGCCCGAGTGGGAGAAGCGCTTCCGGGCGCCTCGGGTGTCATTGCCGGACTGGGCGGAGGACGCACCCGACCGTTCCCTGTTCGTGTCGAACGCCACGGGGACGTATGAGTTGTACGCGTGGGACCGGTCCACGGGCGAGCAACGCCAGGTGACCAACCGTCCGAACGGCACGACGGACGGCACGCTCTCCCCGGACGGCCAGTGGATCTGGTGGTTCGACGACAAGGACGGCGACGAGTTCGGGATCTGGCGGCGCCAGCCCTTCGCGGGCGGCGCGGACCAGCTCGCGGTGGAGGGGCTCGACCCGTCCTACCCCGCCGGGCTCGCGCTCGGGCGGGACGGCCGCACGGCGGTGGTCGGCCGCTCCACCGACGAGGACGGTACGACGATCCATCTGGCCCGCGAGGGCGCGGCCCCGGTGGAGATCTACCGGCACCGGGAGTCGGCGGGCGTCGGCGATCTGTCGCACGACGGCTCGCTGATCGCCATCGAGCACACCGAGCACGGCGACGCGATGCACTCCGCGCTGCGCGTGCTCCGCCAGGACGGTACGACGGTGGCGGAGCTGGACGACACCAAGGGCGGCACGGTCGAGCTGGGCCTGGAGGTGCTGGGCTTCGCGCCGGTCGACGGGGACGCGCGGCTGCTCATCGGGCATCAGCGGCGGGGCCGCTGGGAGCCGCTGGTGTGGGACGTGGCGACCGGCACGGAGACGGACCTGGCGCTCGACCTGCCCGGCGATGTGAGCGCCGAGTGGTATCCGGACGGCTCGGGTCTGCTCATCGCGCACAGCTTCGAGGCCCGCAGCGAGCTGTTCCGGTACGACCTCGCCGGGCGTGAGCTGGAGCGGATCGACACCCCGCCGGGCTCGGTGTCGGGGGCGACGGCCCGGCCGGACGGCAGCGTGGAGTACCTGTGGTCGTCGGCGGCGGAGCCGTCGGCGGTGCGGTCGACCGCGGGCGGGGTGGTGCTGGATCCGCCGGGGATGCGGTCGCCGGGTTCGGTGCCGGTGGAGGACGTGTGGGTGGAGGGCCCGGGCGGCCGGATCCACGCCCTGGTGCAGAAACCGGCAGGCGCCACCGGCCCCCTGCCCACCGTCTTCGACATCCACGGCGGACCGACCTGGCATGACAGCGACGCCTTCGCCGCGGGCCCGGCGGCCTGGGTGGACCACGGCTACGCGGTGGTCCGCGTCAACTACCGCGGCTCCACCGGCTACGGCCGCGCCTGGACGGACGCGCTCAAGCACCGCGTCGGCCTGATCGAGCTGGAGGACATCGCGGCGGTGCGGGAGTGGGCGGTGTCCTCGGGCCTCGCCGACCCGTCCCGCCTGATCCTCACCGGCGGCTCCTGGGGCGGCTACCTCACCCTCCTCGGCCTCGGCACCCAGCCCGACGCCTGGGCCCTGGGCATCGCCGTCGTCCCGGTCGCCGACTACGTCACCGCGTACCACGACGAGATGGAGGCCCTGAAGGCCATGGACCGCACCCTCCTCGGCGGCACCCCCGAGGAGGTCCCCGAGCGCTACGAGGCATCGTCCCCCCTGACCTACGTCGACCAGGTCCGGGCCCCCGTCTACATCTCCGCCGGGGTCAACGACCCCCGCTGCCCCATCCGCCAGATCGAGAACTACGTCAAGCGCCTCGAGGCCCGCGACGCCGTCCACGAGGTCTACCGCTACGACGCGGGACACGGCTCACTGGTCGTCGACGAACGCATCAAGCAGGTCCGTCTGGAGCTGGAGTTCGCCGAGCGGCACCTGAGCGGGACGGGGGCGGTGCGGAGCTGATCCCTGCCGGGAGGGACTACGGCGAGGACGGTGGTGTCGGCGCACGCGGCAGCCGCACCACCGCCACGCCCCCCTCCAGATCCACCCGCGTCCGGTGCGGCGGCGCCCCGTCCTCCTCGTCGTCCCGCATGACCAACGCGGACTGCCGCTCCTTCAACTCATGCTGCTTCCCCGGCGACAGCGCCCCGTGCAACTGCTCGAACCCGGTAGCCGAGACCTGCCCAGCCCGCCCCCCGTGCCGCCAGGGCAACACCCCCGCCCGCCCCGCGTGCAGCAACAACTGATCGACGATCGCGACGACGGTGAGCAGGATCACCAGCCCGGGAAGCGTGACGAAGACGGCGAAGCCCATGCGGCCAGTGTGCGGGAGGGGGCCGGGATGCGGAACGGGCGGGGACCACCGGCGGTCACTGGGGCGGGTGATGGCGGCCCGTCAGCTGGGCCAGGCCGCGGCGGGTTGCTGCCAGCACCACGCGGTCCTCGGCGCGGAGGACGTAGGTGGGCGGGAGGTCCCAGATGAGGCCGGAGGCGGTGGGGGTGTTGGGCGGGGGGACCGTGGCCAGGTCGGGGCGGCGGTCTTCCGGGGCGACCGCGTCGAGGGCCAGGACGCGCCAGTACCCGGCGCGGAAGGCGGCGGCGACGGTCTTGCCCTCCAGCTGGGGGATGCCGCGGACCTCGACGGCGGCGAAGACCAGGACGCGGCGTTCGACGGGGATCGCGCCCAGTACCTGACGGCCCATCATCGCCCCGGCGAAGGCGGGCGCGGCGAGGTGGGTGACGCTGCGGCTGCGGGTGAGGGCGCCGGGGTGGGCGGCGCGCAGGGTGCGGTAGACGGCGGTGGCGAAGTCGTCGTCGTACAGGCGGAGCACGACCCGCAGGTCGGGGCGGACCGTGCGGGCGTACAGCACCGCCTCCAGGTTGGTGGTGTCGACGCTGGTGAGGGCGAGGAGGGAGTGAGCGCGGTGGATCTTGGCGGACTCCAGGACGCCCTCCTCGGTCACGTCCCCGAGCACCACCGGCACCCGCAGCCGCCGTGCCGTGGCCATGCCCCGCGCCTCGGGGTCGGACTCCACGCACACCACGGGTATGTCGAGTTCCTTCAGCCGGGTCAGCACCCGGGTGCCGATCTTGCCGAGGCCGAGCAGCACCACATGCCCGGCGAGCCCACGCGGCGGCTTGCGGAGGGAGGACACGCTGCGGAAGGTGCCGAGGGCTTCGAGTACGGCCGCCAGCAGGACCGGCAGGATGAGCAGGCCCAGCAGACCGGCGAGGAGTTGGAGCACCTGGCGGCCCGGCGCCTCGTCGAGCGCCGGGTCGTTGATGGAGAGCAGGTCGAGCAGCGTCTCGTAGGTGGCGTGCAGCGGGTGGTCGCCCGTGACCACCGTCAGCGCCACCGTCAGCGCCACGACCGCGGCCACCAGACCGGCCAGGGACCACCGCAGCCGCCGCGAGAACAGCGAGGCGAAGGGCGGCACCACACTCACCCCCCGGCCGGTCCGCCGCGCCGACTGCTGCGGACCGGAGTAGGAGACCTGCTCCAGCACCACCGTGCCCCGGCCCGTCGCCGCCGCCACCTCGTCCTCGTCGGGCAGCAGCCGGGGCCCGCCCTCCCCGCTGCCCTCCGAGCCGTCCGCCCCAGCCGGATCACTGCTCGTCGCCGACAGCAGGGCCAGCGTGCACAGCCCGGGGTCGGCGACCTCCCCGGCCGCGGGTGGCGTGCGCTCCACCGCACGCAACAGCAGCCCGTCCGTCTGCACGACCTTGCTGGTGCCGACCACGGCGGTCGCCGCCAGCGCGGGCGCCGCGGTGTCGGCGTCGGAGAGCACGGTGGTGGAGGCGTCGAGTTCCGCGGCCGTCATATCGCCGGTGGCGAGGGCGGCGGCCTGGTCGAGGAGGTCCTCGATGTGCTGGCCGAGGCGGCGGTTGTAGAGGCGGAGGACCAGCCGCAGGCGGGGGTTGAGCCGACGCGCGGTGAGGGCGGCGCGGATGTTGGTCTCGTCGTCGTCGTACACCAGCGCCAGCGCGGCGGCCCGCTCCACACCCGCGTCGGCGAGCACGGCCTCGGTCGGCTCGGCGGCCTCCAGCAACCGCTCGTTCCCGGCGCCCTCGCCTCCGGGGACGCCGACACCGGCGCCGCCCGTGCCGTTGCCCCCGGCCCGGCTGACCGCGGCGCTCATCATCCGGTCGAACAGCGCCGCCGCCCGCGCCCTGCCCACCACCGGCTGCCGCACCCGGCGCCCGGAGGGCGGGACGACGAGCGTCACCTGCTCGCCGTAGACCCCGCGCAGCTCCGCCGCGAGCCGATGCGCCAACCCGTCGTCGCCGCACACCACCATGTGCGCGGCCGTGTCACCCGGCCCTGCCTGATACGGAACGCTCCCCACATCGGCAAAGACTGCCTCAACTGCGGCGACGGTTCCAGAAGCTGACTGAACGTCGGCCGGTGGATCGCCGTAAGGGAGGGGAGGCGACGCGATCCAGGAGGTACCCGAGCCGTGGCCGTCACCCAGCAAGCCGAAAGAGAGACCCAGCGGAAGGACCCCGCACAGGACGGAACCCGCCGCGTCGACTCCTCCCTCCTCCTCGTCCTCGCCCTCCTCCTCGTCCTGCTCCTCCAGTCCCCGGTCCGCCGCGCCCTCGCCGCCCCGCTGCTGCAGAGCTGGCTGACGGTGTTCGTCGCGGTGGTCGTACAGGCGCTGCCCTTCCTGGTGTTCGGTGTGCTGCTGTCCGCGGCGCTGGCGGTGTTCGTGCCGCCGTCGTTCTTCGCCCGCGCCCTGCCGGGGCGCACGGCGCTCGCGGTGCCGGTCGCGGGCGCGGCGGGCGCGGTGCTGCCGGGCTGTGAGTGCGCGTCGGTGCCGGTGGCGGGCGCGCTGGTGCGGCGCGGGGTGACTCCGGCGGCGGCGCTGGCGTTCCTGCTGTCCGCGCCCGCGATCAATCCGGTGGTGCTGACGGCGACCGCGGTGGCGTTCCCCGGCGAACCCCGCATGGTCCTGGCCCGGTTCGTCGCCGGGCTGCTCGCGGCGTGCGCGATGGGCTGGCTGTGGCAACGCCTCGGCCGCACCGACTGGCTGCGCCTGCCGACCCGCGACTCCTACGCCGGTCAGGGCAGGGGCGCGGCCTTCTGGGGGTCGGTACGGCACGACGTGATGCACGCGGGCGGCTTCCTGGTGGTCGGCGCGGCGGCAGCGGCGACCCTGAAGGCGGTCGTGCCGGAGAGCTGGCTGCGGCTGGCCGCCGACCATCCGGTGCTGTCCGTGCTGGCGCTCGCGGTGCTGGCCGTACTGCTGTCGATCTGCTCGGAGGCGGACGCGTTCGTCGCGGCGTCGCTGTCGCAGTTCTCGCTGACCGCGCGGCTGGCGTTCCTGGTGGTCGGGCCGATGGTCGACCTGAAGCTGTTCGCGATGCAGGCGGGCACCTTCGGCCGCGCCTTCGCGCTGCGCTTCGCGCCCGCCACCTTCGCCGTCGCCGTCACGGTGTCGGTGCTGACCGGGGCGGTGCTGCTGTGAACCGGCACGCGCAGGCGGCGGTGCTGTTCCTGCTGGGCGCGGCGGTGGTGCACGCGGCGGCCACCGACCTCGCCCTGCGGTACGTCAAGGACGGGCTGCGCCCGCTGCTGCTGGCCTCCGGCGTCGTACTCGTCGCGGCGGCGGTGGCGACGGTCTGGTACGAACACCGGGGCGGGGCTACCCAAGAGGGCGACGGGGGCCAAGAAGGCCAAGAGGGCCACGAAAACCACGTGGGCCAAGAGGGCCACGAAAACCACGTGGGCCAAGAGGGCCACGAAAACCACGTGGGCCAAGAGGGCCACGAGGACCACAGCCCCCGAGTCGCCTGGCTCCTCACCCTCCCCCTCCTCACCCTCATCCTCATCGCCCCACCCGCCCTGGGCTCCTACAGCGCGACCCACACCGGCACCGCGCTCCAGGAACCGCACGGCTACGCCACCCTCCCCGACGGCGACCCGGTCCGCCTCGGCCTGACCGACTACGCGGGCCGCGCCGCCTACGACCACGGCCGCACCCTGCGCGGGCGCACGGTCAAGGTCACCGGCTTCGTGGCCCTGGACGGCGAGGGCACCCCGTACCTCGTACGGATGACCCTGAACTGCTGTGCGGCGGACGCCCGCCCCGTCAAGGTCGGTCTGACCGGCCGGGTCCCCCCGGTGCTGCAACCGGACACCTGGCTCCGCGTCACCGGCACCTACAGCGCACAGCGCGCCGAGGACCCGGTCAACGAGGGGCCGATCCCGTTCCTGAGGGTGGCGCGGGCGGAGCCGATACCGGAGCCGGAGCAGCCGTACGACGACAGCGGGGGCGACTGAGGGCGCTCACCCGGCCGCTGCGAAACGGCTCACCCCGCCGCCGATGACGCTCACCCGGCCGCTGCGAAACCGCTCACCCCGCCGCCGAAGACGCTCACATCGTCGCCCCGGTCCCGAGGTGCTCCCGGTACCACGGCGCGGCCTCCCGCAGCCGCGCCGCGAGCCCGGGTCCCACGGGGCAGTCGGCCCGTGCCCAGACGTCCGACCGGTACCAGTGGTCCTCGCCGAGGATCTCCGCCTGGTGCCCGGTGGCCCGCCCCGGCACCGCGTTCAGCCGCTCCACGTAGGCGGGCACGTCGAGCCCGTCCACCGGCACCGGCAGCCCCAGCGTCCGCCCCAGCTCCCGCACCAGCCCGCCCAGCGTGACGACCTCGGGATGCGCGGCGTGGTGCACGCTCCCGGCGGGCACGGCGCCGGGATCGAGGGCGAGGGCGGCGAGCAACCGGCCCAGGTCGGTCACGCCGACGACCGACAGCCGCGCCCGCCCGTGCCCCACCAGCGCGGGCACCCGGCGCAGCATGTCGGCGATCACCGGTACGACCCACAGGTCACCGGGCCCGAGGACCAGCGGCGGCCGGACCACCACCCCTCCGGCGGCGCGCACCGCCCGCTCGGCGAGCAGCCGGGTCCGGCTGGTGGGGGAGGACGGCGCGGGCGGCACCTCGTCCTCCCGCAGGTCCCGGTGCGGTCCGGCGCCGTAGACGGCGGTGGTGCTGAGCTGCACGGTCCGCCGCACCCCGGCGCGGTCCGCCTCCGCCAGCAGCGCGTGGGTGCCGTCGACGTTGACGGCCGTACAGGCGGCCTCGTCGCGGCTGATGAGGGACGCGCAGTGGACCAGGGAGCGCACGCCGTCGCAGGCGCCGCGCAGGGAGTGCGGGTCGGTCAGGTCGCCGGTGAGGTAGGTGACCCCGGCGACCCGGCGGTCCGGTCCGGGCAGGCGCCGCACCAGGGCCCGTACGGCGCCGGGGGCGAGCCGCGGATCGGCGGTGAGGGCGCGCAGTACGGCCGTACCGACGAAGCCGGTGCCCCCGCTGACCAGGACCGTCACGGTGCCGGGTCCCGGTCGGCGGCGCCGAGGGTGACCAGGCCGGTGGCGGCCGGTACGTCGGACTGGTGGAGGGTCACCCGGACCGAGGTGCGGCCGTGGGAGAGGCGGGGGCCGGGCTCGGCGGTGAGGGCGCAAGGCTCGTCGAGTTCGACGTACCGGTGGAACTCGGCGTCCAGGGCGGGGGCGACGGACTGACCGCGGCCGGTCGTCGCGGCGGCCGTCTGGCGCATCGCCTCGATGAGGGCGCGGCCGGGCACGTGGTCGCTCTGGCTGTCGAAGATGACGGGGTGGTCCCGGTCCACGCGCAGCAGCCAGGTGCCGGGGCTGCCGGACTCGGAGATCAGCACGTCCTCAACGCGGTCGCGTCCGACGCGGGCGGGTGCCACCGGCGGGAGCGGCGGGGCCGGTATCGCGGGCCGGGGACGGGGCGGGCGCAGTCGGCGGTAGGCGGCGTCGGACACACAGGTCGCCCGGCAGTCGCCCCGGCCGACCAGCAGGGAGCCGCGGTACAGCTCGACCTCGGTACGGAACTCCGACAGCTTGCGTCCGCGCAGCCGTACGTCGGTGCAGCGCACGAGGGCCTCGGTCGGGGCCAGCGGTAAGGCGGCGGCGTAGACGTCGGCGGGTACTTCGTAGCGCAGGTTCCACAGCAGGAAGTGCTGGTCGAGCGGGGCGTCGAAGACCACGTGGGAGACGACGGCGCCGGACTGGCGGACGGTCTCCGCCATCAGCATCGGGTTCTCCCGGCCGCCCCCGGCGGGCGGGAACAGGGCGTGCGCGCGGGGCCAGCGGACCGCGAGGCGGTAGGTGCCGTCGGCCTCGGCGGTGAAGTGGGAGAGCAGCACGTCCGCGTCGTGGCTGCGGTGGACGTACTGCTGAGGGATGGTCATCTGCGGTGGCGGGACGATCCGTTCGGTGGTACTCGGGGCGGTGGCGCTACTGAGCACGGTCATACGGTATCCCTCAGTAAAAGAGCGGTCGTTTGAGGAGGCTCTCGGACGGGAGTCTGCCAAAAAACCAGCCACGCGGTTTCTTAGGGGGTCAGGCGACCGTGTGATTTAAGGCACAACAGCCTCGCGGGTGACCGTTGGTCTCGGTGAACCCCGGGCCGTGGACCCATATCGTTTCTTGATAAAACAAACCGGGTAGTCGCGTAAGCTCCGGGTGGTCCGGGTCGAGACGGTGGAGGACGAGAAATGGCGAAGCAGGCCCGAGCTGTCCAGACGCGACGCGCGATCGTCGAGGCCGCGGCGAGCGTTTTCGACGACTACGGCTATGAGCGCGCCGCCCTCTCGGAAATCCTCCGCCGCGCCGAAGTCACCAAGGGCGCACTGTACTTCCACTTCCCGTCCAAGGAGTCGCTGGCGCAGGCGATCATGGACGAGCAGACCACGCGGGTGCGGGTGCCGGAGGGCGGCTCACGGCTCCAGGCCCTGGTTGACATCACCCACCAGTTCGCCCACTCCCTGGTCCACGACCCGCTCTCCCGGGCCGGTACCCGGCTGTCCATCGAGGGCGTCTTCCTCAACGGCGTACACCCCTGGGGCGACTGGTTCGACATGGTCGCGCAGTTGCTCACGGAGTCCAAGGAGGCGGGCGAGGTGCTGCCGCAGGTGGACCCGGAGGAGACCGCCGAGTTCATCGTCTCCGCCTTCACCGGCGTGCAGTTGGTCTCCGAGGCCATCACCAAGCGCACGGACCTGCGCGGCCGGGTCGCCGTCCTGTGGCGCAACGTCCTGCCCGCCATCACCCACCCCGGGGTCATCATCCGTATCCGCCCGGAGGGGGCGACGGATCCGGCGGTGGCGCTGGACGACGAGGGCGCGGGGGAGCTGGCGACGGTGGCCCCTTCCGCGTCCTGAGGCGGTCGCGCTCTGGCCATCTGACGGGCCGTCAGTTACGGTCGTCGTCGCGCACCGCCACGCCGTCCCCGAAGGAGGTGGGCGCAGTGCAGACAGCGGCCCAGGAGAGCCCCCGGCCACCACAAGGCGCCCCGCGCTGGGTCCTGATGACCCGCCAGCCACCGTCCCCGGACTGGCGGCTGGGCGCCGAGTCCCCGTACCGCGCCGCCGTGCTGCACGCCCTCGGCGAGATGACCCAGACCGTCCGCGCACGCGGCGGTGACCTCACCGTCGCCCTGTGGGGACCGGACGGCGACGGCTCCGGCTGGCAGCGCTACGACACCACGACGCCGTCACCGGCACCGGCCCCCGGCGACGAGGGTGCCGCGAGCCCCGCCGGGTCCACCGCCCTCACCGAGCGCATGACCGACCGCCGCCGCCAGGTGCTCATGGCCGGGCTGAGCAGGGCCGGTCGCTACGACCTCACCCCGGACGACCTGACCGCCGTACAGACCGTGGTCGACCGCCTGGACGAGACCACCGTGCGCCGACTCGCCCACTGGCTCGGCACGCCCTGATTCAGCGGATCGCCCGCCGGGCAGGCACACCGTGCCGACACCCTGCCGCTGAAGGGCGAATGATGATCACCGTTGACCCCGAGCGCTGCTACGGCTCCGGCGACTGCGTCTACCGCGCCCCGCACGTCTTCACCACCGTGGACGGCTTCGGCGCCGTCCGGGAGGGCCGGGAGGCGGCCGACGACGACCCGAAGGTGCGGGAGGCGGCGGAGGGCTGCCCGTCCCAGGCGATCAGCATCGCGGGTCGGGACTGAAGCGCGGGTCGGGATCGCGGGCGGGGACTTGATCGCGGGTCGGGATCGCGGGCAGGGACTCAATCGCGGGCAGGGACGGACAGAGCAGAGGGCGCGTACTCCCACGCCATCCGCCCCAGCGCCCGCGCCCGCGCCTGCACCACCGCCATCCGCGCCGCCCGCTCGGCGGGATCCGTGTGCGGGGCCTGCCCCGTGACCTGCCCGGCCCACTTGCGGTACAGCAGCCCGGTCTCCGCCGTGAACCACCCCCGGCTCACCGCGTCGAGGGCGAGCAGCAGCCCGGTGTCCTCCGAGGCGGGCAGCGCCATCCAGCCGCCGAGGGCGAGCAGCAGCCCGCGGCGGACGAAGAGGGTCGCGGGGTGGACCGGGGCGCGGTAGTCGTGCGCGGCCCAGTGGCCGAGCACGGTCCCGCGCTCGACCGGCCCCTCGGCGAGGTCGCCGGGGAAGCCGACCGTGGCGCCGTCGGGCAGCAGGTCCAGCGCCCGGGAGGTCGCCCACCCGAGCGCCGGATCGCCCTCCAGCGCCGCCAGGTCCCGCCCCAGCGCGCCCGGCGTCAACTGGTCGTCGGCGTCCAGGATCTTGACGTACTCCCCGTCGGCCCGCGCCAGGGCCAGCGTGCGGGCGACTCCGGGACCCCCGGCCCGCCCCTGCCGGAAGGTCACCCGGGGATCGTCGGGGACGTGCGGGCGTACGGCGTCACCGCCGCCGTCCTCCTGGACCAGCCACCGCCAGCCCCAGCCCCGCGGTAACTCCTGCGCGCACAGCGAGGCGTACGCCTCCGGCAGGAAGCGCGCGGAGGGGGCGTGCACGGCGGTGACGACATCGACGTACCGGCGCACCGGCCCGCTCACCACCTCTCCAGCGGCGTGGTGAACCGCAGCTCCGTGCGGTCCCCGGGCAGGGTCACGTCGGTGACGTCGACGACCCGGTCCTGGACGTCGTACGAGATCTTGCGGAGCGCGATCACCGGTTCCCCTGGTGGTAGTCGGAGCCGCCGGGTCTCCTCGGGCGTGGGCGGGCGGGCGGTGAGGCGTTCCTCGATGCGGTCCAGTTCGATGCCGACGGTGTGGAGCTGGCTCTGGGTGCCGCCCGGCCAGGGTTCGTTGGTCTCGTCGAGGAGGGCGGGGTTGGCGGCGATCAGATCGCGGCGGAGGTAGGAGGTGCTGAGGCTGAAGGGGGCGCCCTCGGTGGCGCACCGGGTGCGGTAGGCGCGCTCCAGCAGGGCGGTGCCCTCCGGGACCCCGAAGGCGTCGGCGAGTCCGGCATCCGCCTTGGTTTCGCGGTAGCTGGCGTGGAAGACGAGGTTCCGGGAGTCCAGGCCGGTGTCCCGCTCGGTCGCCCCCGTCCGTCTGCGCAAATCCTCCGGCTGCCGGGCCCGGTCCTTCTCCCACTGGTGGCGCCGGTTGTCGCGGACGGCACGGGTGCGCGGTCGCCGGTCTTCCTCGTAGGCCTCTGCCACGGGTGCTCCGATCCGTCGGACGGTCACCTGCCCTGCAAGATCACCTTACGACGCCCGCGACGGCCGGGCACGAAAGCGCCCGATCGCTGACGACGGGGGATACACCAGCGATCGGGCTGAACCAAGACTAACAAGGCCGCGAGCGGCGCGGGAGTCCCGAATCCCTCATTCGACGCACGGAGGGTCGTACGAGAGGCGGGGCAGGTACTCCCGCCACTTGTCCTCGGTGAGCACATTCCGCGTGGTGGAACAGATACGGCGGATGGCGTCGTCGGCGTCGAGGTCCCACAGCCGGACGGTGTCGGTGCCACTGGAAACGCCCAGCATGTTGGTCCTGGGGCTGAAGGAAAGGAAGGTGCCGGTGCGGGCGTTGGGGCTCATGGACTGCCCGATGGACCCGGCGTCCTCGGGGTGCTCGACGTCCCAGAGGCGGACGGTGTTGTCGTTGCCGCCGCTGGCGAGGGTCTGGCCGTCCTTGCTGAAGGTCAGGGACACCAGCGCCTCGGTATGACCCGTAAGAGTGGTGAGCGCCTCGGGCGCGTCGACGTCCCAGAGGCGGACCGTGTTGTCGTCGCTGCCGCTGGCGAGCGTGCGGCCGTCCGGGCTGAAGGCGAGCGCGTTGACGGGACCCCGGTGCCCCCTCAGGGGGACGGTGCCGAGCGGGCCGGGCCGACGCGGGTCGGCGACCTTCCACAGTCGTACGGTGTGGTCCGCGCCGCCGCTGGCGAGGGTGCGGCCGTCCGCGCTGAAGACGAGGGCGTTCACATACCCCTTGTGGCCGGTGAGGGGGGTGCCGAGCGGGCGCGGCCGGGTCGGGTCGGTGACGTTCCACAGCTGGATGGTGCGGTCGGTGCGGGCGGTCGCCAGGGTGCGCCCGTCGGGGCTGAACGCCAGCGCGTCCGGGCCCGCGAACCGGGTCTGCAGGGCGACCGGTGGTCCGTAGGCGACGGGTCGGCCGGGGTCGGCGACGTTCCACAGCTGCACCGCGCGGTTGCCGATCAGCACCGCGAGGATCCGGCCGTCAGGGGAGTAGGCCAGCGTCCGCAGACCACCGTCCCCGGCCATGAAGGGCCTGCTCAGCGTCTTCGGCTGGTGTGGCGCCCGGACGTCCCACAGCCGGATCCGCCCGTCCCGCGCGGCCGTGGCGAGCACCTGCCCGTCCGACCGGAACACCCCGCTGCGGCCGATCATGTCCGCGGTCGGTATCGACCACAGCCGGACCTTGCTGTCCCCGCTGCCGGTGGCGAGGGTCCGCCCGTCGGGGCTGAAGCCGAGCGCGTACATCTCCCCGCTGCTGCCCGCGAGGGGCTCGCCGACCTGCGACGGGTAGGCCGGGTCGCTCACGTTCCACAGGGAGGCCGTGCTGTCCGCGCTGGCCGCGGCGAGCATGTCGCCGTCCGGGCTGAAGGCCACCGACCAGATGGGTCCGGTGTGCCCGGTGAGCGGCGCCCCGAGCGGCTTGGCGTCCCGGGGGTCGCCGACGTCCCACAGCCGTACGGTGTCGTCCGAGCTGCCGGTGGCGAGGGTGTGGCCGTCCGGGCTGAAGGCCACCGAGTGCACCGTGTCGGTGTGGACGGCGGGCGGCTCGGGAAGCTCCCGGGGACGGCGCGGCTCGTGCACGTCCCACAGCCTGAGCGTGCCGTCGTCGCCCCCGGCCACCAGCGTCCCGCCGCCCGGGCTGAACGCCACCGACCGTACGGCGGCGGAGTGCCCGGTCAGCGGCTCGCCGAGCGGCTTGGCAGCGCCCGGATCGCGTACGTCCCACAGCCGGACGGAGCGGTCCTCGCTGGCGGAGGCCAGGGCGTGCCCGTCCGGGCTGAACGCGAGCAGGTACACCGTGCCCCCGTGGCCGGTCAGGGGCTCGCCGAGCGGCAGCGGACGCTCGGGGTCCCGTACGTCCCACAGCCGGACCGTGCCGTCGTCCGAGGCGCTGGCGAGGGTGCGGCCGTCCGGGCTGAACACGGCCGTGCTGACCCAACTGCCGTGCCCGGTCAGCGGCTTGCCCAGGGGGCGCGGGCGGCTGGGGTCGGACACGTCCCACAGCCGTACGGTCCGGTCGTAGCTGGCCGTGGCCAGGAGCCCGCCGTCGGGGCTGAAGGAGGTGAGGTAGACGGCGCCGGTGTGACCGGCCAGGGGGGTGGCCAGGGGGGCGTTCACTATCGAGATCAGGCGGTTGCGCGTGCCCTCGTCGCCCGGTCGCAGCCGGTGCGCCACCAGCGCGATCTGCGCGGACAGCGACGGATCGGCGTCCTGCACCCGGTCCGCCTCGGCGACCACCTGCTCGAACACCGCGTCGTCCCGCTCCTGCCAGGCGACCACCGCCGCCCCGACCGCCAGCACCGACAGCACCACCAGTGCCGCCACGGCGGCCCGGGTGATGATCAGCGTCCGGCGCCGCAGCCGTACCGAGGCGGCCAGGAACTCCACCGCGCTCCGGGTCAGGAAGGTGTCCCCGGCGGACCTGGCCCACCCGTGCGCCTGCTCCAGCCGGGAGCCCCGGTACAGCAGCGAACTGTCCCGTCCGCCGTCCTCCCAGGCACGCCCGTCCTCTTCCAGCCGCTGCCGCAGCAGGTGGCCGCCGCGGTCCTCGTCGATCCAGTTCCGCAGCCGCGGCCAGGCGTGCAGCAGCGCCTCGTGGGTGATCTCCACCGTCTCCGCGTCGAGCGTCACCAGCCTGGCCCTGACCAGGGCCTCCAGCGACTCCTCCGTCTTGCCCGGGTCCGTCGACTCCGCCGACAGCTGACGGCGGGTACCGCGCCTGCGGGTGGCCTGGGTGTCCTCACCGAGCCTGACCAGCCGGAGCAGCAGCAGCCGCGCGGCGGTGCGGGCGGCCGGGTCGAGGCTGGACCAGGCCCGCTCGGCGGTCGCCGCCACCGCGCCCTGGATGCCGCCCGCCGCCCGGTAACCGGCCAGGGTCAGCCGCCCCGCCTTGCGGCGCTGCCAGGTCGCCAGCAGCGCGTGCGAGAGCAACGGCAGCACACCGGCGTCATGCGTCCCGCGCGGGCCGTCGGCGCTGACCTCGCGCACGATCAGCTCGGCCAGGCCCGGCTCCAGCTCCAGGCCCACGGCTTTGGCTGGCCCGGTCACCGCCTCCCGCAGTTCGGTGGTGGTCAGCGGGCCCAGCACCATGTGCCGGTGCTGCAACGCGTCGGCCAGCTCGGGGTAGCGCAGGCACTGCTCGTAGAAGTCGGCGCGGATGCCGAGGACGACGAGGGCGGGGGCGGGCTGGTCCGCGTCCTCGGGGGTGCTGATGGCGTGCAGGAGCCGGATGAAGGTGCGGCGCTCGGTCTCGTCGGAGCAGAGAGTAAACGTCTCTTCGAACTGGTCGACGATCAGGACGGGGAGATGTGGGGCGTCGGGGGAGGGGGTGGTGGCGTCCTGGCGGGTGGTGGCTTCGGGGGCGGTGACGGCGTCGCGCCCGGTGGCGGCCTCACGGGCGGCGACGGCCTCACGGGAGAGGGCGGCCTCGCGGGCGGTGACGGCCTCGCGGGCGCGTCGGTCGAAGTCCTCGGTGGGACCGGTCCCCGGGTCGGGAAGGTCCGCCAGGCCGGGTATCAGACGGGTCAGCTCCTTCAGCGGGTCACCGCCGGGAACGAGCTGCATCACCTCCCGCGAGGCGTCGCGCAGGGCGGGCACGAGCCCGGCGTTCAACAGCGAGGACTTCCCGGCGCCGGACGCCCCGACGAGCATCACGAGCCCGCCGCCGCGCTCGGCCGCGCACAGCTGACGGACGAGCGCCTCGGTGCTGCGGCCCCGCCCGAAGAACCACCGGGCGTCCTCCTGCCGGTAGGAGGCGAGCCCGCGATAGGGACAGACCCCGCCGGGCACGGCGGCGCTGTCCCGCTCCTCGTCCCTTTCCTCGGAGGGGACGTCGGCGCCCGCCGGATTCCCCACGGCGGCCTCCCACAGCCGCTGCCACTGACCGAGGTCGTACAGCCCCGGGGAGACGGGGGTGGGCCGCAGCCGCCGGGCGTCGGGGATCAGTACGTGCAGCACCGCGGCGAGGGCGGTGAACTGGGCCGGTACGTTCCGCGCCCGCCGCCAGTCGCTGATCCGCTGCGCGGAGACCCGTACGGGCCGCCCCCGCTCGTCCACCCGCTGCAGCCGGACGACGGCCTCGGCGACCCGCTTGAGGGGAGGATTACCGGCCTCCTTGTAGAGCAGCGCAAGCCGCTCCGCGAAGGCGGTACGTGCCCCTGAGTCGGAACCCAAGGCCTCCACCCCTCACTTCCTCGGTAGTTGAACACCAGCAGAGCATCCGGACCGGAAAACTCACCCTATACGCCTGACCTGCGCCGAAGCCTCGTTCCGGACACCGGAACCTCCTCATCCAGGACACCGGATGGCAGGATCCAGACGTAGTAGCACCCAGTGACGGAACGGTGACGGCAATTCGATCATCGTCTCCCTCCCCGGGGCGAGCCCCGCCCCACCGACGGTCCGTTCCGCGACGCCGACCCGGTACGGACCACTCCCACCCGCACCGTCTGATACCGGTCCCCACGAGGGGAGGGACCGGTACCGGACGGTGCGGTGTGTGTGTCCGTCCCGGCTGCCCGGCCCGGACGCGGTGGGCGGGATCCATGCCATGATCGGGGTCCGAGAGCGGACCGGGTGGCGGAATCGTAGGTGCGGTGATGGAGGGCAAGGCACGCCCGGCGGCGACGCCCGAGCAGGCGCTGTACGCCATGGACCGGCTGATCGCGCTGGCACAGTTCGGCCAGCAGGACATCGCGTCCCGCTTCGGTCTGAACGTCACGGACGTCACCTGCCTGGGCTTTCTCATCGAGGCCGCGGTGGCGGGCGACCGCCTGGGCGCCGGAGACCTGGCGGCGCGGGCCCGGCTGACGACCGGCGCGGTGACCGGCGTACTGAATCGACTCGAAAACGCGGGCTATATCCGCCGCGAGCCCGACGCACACGACCGCCGCCGCGTCTGGGTCACCCTGGAGGACTCCGCCCAGGCCCGCGTCCTGGAGGTCTACGGTCCCTTCTACGACCGTCTGGGCGCCCTCTTCGCCGACTACACGGACGACGAGATCGCGGTCCTGGCGGACTGGTTCAGCCGTGCGACGGCGGCGATGCGGGAATCGCTGGACGAGATCCGGTCGGCGGGGCGGGACTGACGGCCAGGGGCCGCCGCTTCCGTCCGGCGAGTCGGCATCCCGGACAGTCCGCGTGCCCGGTCATCGGATCCCGCGCCCGCCAGTCCCACTCCTCGCGCGCCCGGGGCCCACTGGGCTTCCCCCACCCCGCGAGGTGCAGTGCCCAGGTGACCAGCGCCCCGGCCGCGACGACGCCCGCCCCGAGCAGCACCCCGGCGGGCCGGGCGGCACACAGACTTACGCCCGCGACCGCGCACCCGGCCAGGCATGACGCCGTGCCGGTCCACCCGGCGAGGGTGTGCCCCATGTCGTGGTCGCCATGGAAGTCGCTCATGGCGATCAGCGTAACTTATTTATCTCGCGAGCTAAGAAGCTTTCGATGTAAGGTAACTGGGCTGCTTGCTCAGAGGCCGGTACTGGAACTGCCAGTGGTGTGGCTACCGGGGTTGTGGCTGCCCGCGTTGAGGCCGCCCGCGTTGTGGCAGACGAAGCCCAGCCGGGTCAGCGCGCGGTACATCTCGCCGGTGGTGATGTCGCGGCGATCCTGCTTGGTGATCACTTCGCCGACCTGGATGACGGGGTAGACATGGCCGCCGATGGTCACGGACACCCCGGTGACGGGTTGCGGGCTGACGCCCTCCATGGACCGTTCGACCTCGCTCTTGAGCAGGTCGAAGGAGAAACGTGCGATGACACAGCGCATGATGCTCACCAGGACTTTCCGGTCAGGTGCGGTGTGCCTTCCTCGGGTTCGAGGAAGGCCGACGGCGGCGTCCGGCCCGGCCGCGGCCGGGGGTCCCGGTCCGCGCGGGCTGTTCCACCACCGGGGCGGTGACGGTGACGGGCACCCCGGAGGGGGTGCGGGCGCCGGTGATGCGGTGCAGTTCGGCTTCGCCCGGCCGTACCCGGGTGCTCCGGGCCGTGATCCCGGCGTCGGCCATCAGACGGTCCACGGCACGGCGCTGGTGCGGCAGGACGAGGGTGACGACGGTGCCGGACTCACCGGCGCGGGCGGTACGGCCGCCGCGGTGGAGGTAGTCCTTGTGGTCGCCGGGCGGGTCGACGTTCACGACCAGGTCGAGATCGGCGACGTGGATGCCCCGGGCGGCGACGTTGGTCGCCACCAGGACCGTGATGTGGCCGTCCTTGAACTGGGTGAGGGTGCGGGTCCGCTGCGGCTGCGACTTGCCGCCGTGCAGGGCCGAGGCGCGCACCCCGACGGACAGCAGATGCCTGGCCAGCCGGTCGGCGGCGTGCTTGGTGTCCAGGAACATGATCACGCGCCCGTCGCGGGCGGCGATCTCGGTGGCGGCGGTGTGCTTGTCGGTGTCGTGCACATGCAGCAGGTGGTGCTCCATGGTGGTGACGGAGCCCGCGGCGGGGTCGACGGAGTGCACGACGGGGTCGTGGAGGTAGCGCCGTACGAGCAGATCGACGTTGCGGTCGAGCGTGGCCGAGAACAGCAGCCGCTGACCGCCGGGCGCCACCTGGTCGAGCAGGGCGGTCACCTGGGGCAGGAAGCCCATGTCGGCCATCTGGTCGGCCTCGTCCAGCACGCTGACGGTGACCCGGTCCAGACGGCAGTCGCCCCGGTCGATGAGGTCCTTGAGCCGCCCGGGCGTGGCGACGACGATCTCGGCACCGTCGCGCAGCGCGCGCACCTGCCTGCTGATCGCCATCCCGCCCACCACGGTGGCCATCCGCAGCCGCAGCGCCCGCGCGTACGGGGTGAGCGCGCCGGTGACCTGCTGGGCGAGTTCACGGGTGGGCACGAGTACGAGGCCCAGCGGCTGCCCGGCGTCGGCCGTCTGCCCGTCCAGCCGGGCCAGCAGCGCCAGCCCGAAGGCCAGCGTCTTGCCCGACCCGGTACGCCCGCGCCCCAGCACGTCCCGCCCGGCCAGGGCGTTCGGCAGCGTGGCCGCCTGGATCGGGAAGGGCTCGGTCACGCCAGCCGCGCCCAGGGTGGTGAGCAGCCGCCCCGGCATGTCCAGTTCAGCGAAGTCCGCCACGGCGGGCAGCGGTTCGGTGAGGGTGACGGGCGGGGCGAATTCGCCTGGCCGACCGGAGGCGGCCCGAGGCGTCTTGCGGGTCGTCTTGCGGGTCGTCTTACGGCCACGGTTCATGACGGGGAGAACCCTTCGTCGATGCGGCACGTATCGAGGAAGGGTCCCAAGACTGAGCCGAAAGAAAATACGGAAAACCCGCCGACCGGGTGACGAGGACTAACGAGCGGCGTACGGGCGGGTGATGGGGAGTAAAAAGAACGGGCTGGGCCCGCGCCCAAAGAGCGCGACCCAGCCCGTTCCGCGTCCGCGTCAGGCAGGAACGATGTTCTCGGCCTGCGGGCCCTTCTGGCCCTGCGTGACGTCGAAGTTCACCTTCTGGCCCTCCTGAAGCTCGCGGAAGCCGGAGGTGGCGATGTTCGAGTAGTGGGCGAACACGTCAGCGCCGCCGCCGTCCTGCTCGATAAAGCCGAAGCCCTTTTCCGCGTTGAACCACTTCACGGTGCCAGATGCCATATTGAATCTCCCTTGGGGCAGTGCCGGAATCCGCACTTTACGGAAACCGAGTCGCCGCGATGATCACCCCTCGAAAGATGTAACCAAAACTGCAACTGGTATCACGCTAACACAAGCCCGGGCGAAAACCACGCCCCAATCTCGGCCCCGACAAATACCTGAACCGCCGACGGTACCCATTCCTGCACCGGCGACTCTAGATTCGCGCGCCGCCGTCACCGTCGTCCCCCAGCCTCTGACGCATCTCCGCGTTCTCCCGGAGGGCGTCCCCGAGCTGATCCTCCAGGACGAGGATCCGGCACGCGGCCTCGATGGGAGTCCCCTGATCGACAAGCTCCCGCGCCCGCCCGGCGATGCGCAGCTGCCGACGGGAGTACCGACGGTGCCCCCCCTCCGACCGCAGCGGAGTGATCAGCCCGGCCTCACCGACGGCCCGTAGGAACGCGGGCGTGACACCGAGGATGTCGGCGGCCCGCCCCATGGTGTACGCGGGGTAGTCGTCATCCTCGAGGTTCCCGCCACCAGGGGATTTCTGAGCAGGCATAACACCTTCGCACGAGAGACACGGCCAGAGACCCGGCGGCAACCCTAACGCGCCCACGCCGCGGACATCTGCCCCGGCCACAACAGATTCGCGCTCCGGCCACCCGGACACGGCCGTCCGACGGTCCGGACGGGGCTCCCCCAACCTGCCGCCGACCGCCCCGACGGGCTTGCCGCCCCCCACGGACAGGCCTCTGACCTGCAAACCCCGACGGACGGACCGGCCAGGCCCCGCAGGACGGCCTGGACCTCCGAACCTGACGACTCCCTGAGGGGCCTGCTGATGATGCGGAACCATGCCCTGAGCGAAGGCCACGCCCTGTGCGCTGTGAGCCCCGGCGGAACTGGCGCTAGGCGACCCGGCCCCGCCGGAGAACCGGCACGGGACCCCCACACCCAACAAGACCAAGAGAGACGTCAACGGCGATCGCACCAACCACCGCCCCGGCCGCACACGCCGGATCAGCTTGTTCGGCAACCCCTCAGCAGCCCAGCAGAAACGACTCAGGGTCCCGACCCGCTGAGCGGATCAGGACCCTGATCTTGTACTTCACTGTCGGGGTGGCGGGATTTGAACCCACGACCTCTTCGTCCCGAACGAAGCGCGCTGCCAAGCTGCGCTACACCCCGATCGTCGCTGCTGTCGCGGCGACGACGTTTACTTTAGCCCACCGGTGGCTGGAGACGAAATCCGGTTTTGGAGTGGGGGCGGACCGGGTTCGGGCGGAGGTGGTCGAGGGCGATGAGGAGGACGGCCAGGGCGTAGCAGGAGAGGCCGAGGAGGAGGGCGTTGCCGAGGGTGCTCTTGTAGCCGTGGGCGGCGATGTCGAGGAAGGGGTAGAGGTAGCGGTCGGGGGCGTTGGCGGGGAGTAGTTCGCCGCGGGTGATCGTGAAGGCCAGGTAGGCCAGGGGGTAGAGGAGCCAGGTGCTGGCTCGGCGGAGGTGGAGGCGGGCGGGGGGTGTGAGGAGGAGCCAGTCCAGAAGGGCCGCCAGGGGGAGGGCGGTGTGGATGAGGTGGTCGGCCAGGGTGGTCTGCCAGGAGGTGGGATCGGTCGCGCCGGAGAAAGGGGGTGCCGAGGTGGCCAGTAGGTGGTGGGTCAACGCGGCGATCGTGACGTAGAGGAGTGTCGCGCCCCTCAGGGTGGCGGGGAGCGGGCGGCGGGCCGTCCAGGAGCGGCGGGCCGACAGGGCCAGGACTGCCGTCAGGAGGATCGTGCTCTGGATGGAGAAGAGGCTCAGTACCGGGAGAGGGCTTCCGTGCAGGAGTGCCAGGGTGGTCGCCGCCGCTGCCGTGAGCGCCGTCAGGAGGCGGAGTGTGGCCGCCACGGGGCGGCGTACCGGCGGCATCACCGCCGAGGCCGGGACGGGGGGCGGGAGCAGGCCGGGTACGCCCGGGATCGCGGGGAGGTCCGGGATGTCCCTGGGTATGGGGGCGGTCATGCCCTCAACGTAGGGAAAACGGGAACAGTGGGCGATTTGGGTGGGCCGGGTGGGTTATGGCGGAGTCCATCCGGCCGCCCTGCTGCCCGTCCGTCTTACTCGCGGCCGACCAGCGTCATCAACGTCGCCTCCGGCGGACACGCGAACCGCACCGGCGTGTAGCGGCTCGTGCCGCAGCCCGCCGAGACGTGGAGGTGGGACGTGCGGCCCTGCGCCGTGTGCGTGGAGAGGCCCTTCACGCGGTCCGTGTCCAGGTCGCAGTTGGTGACCAGGGCGCCGTAGAAGGGAATGCACAGCTGGCCGCCGTGGGTGTGGCCAGCCAGGATCAGGGGGTAGCCGTCGGCCGTGAAGGCGTCCAGGCTGCGCAGGTACGGGGCGTGCACCACGCCCATCGAGAAGTCGGCGGAGCCCGAGGGGCCCCCGGCCACCTCCTCGTACCGGTCCCGCTTGACGTGCGGGTCGTCGACGCCGGTCAGCTCCACGGACACGCCGTCGATCTTCAGCGTGCCGCGGGTGTTCGTCAGGTTCAGCCAGCCAGCGGCGTCGAAACCGTCCCGCAGGTCCTCCCACGGGTTGTGGACGACCCCTACGGCGGCGGCGTTGCCGTTCAGGCCGTGGCGGCCCTGGACCTTCTCGACCAGGTAGCGGCCGGGGTTGCGCAGGGTGGGGCCGTAGTAGTCGTTGGAGCCGAAGACGTAGGCGCCCGGATAGTCCATCAGGGGGCCGAGGGCGTCCAGGACCTCCGGTACGCCCTGCGGGTCGGACAGGTTGTCGCCCGTGTTGATCACGAAGTCGGGGCGCAGTCCGGCCAGCGAGCGCAGCCAGCGCTGCTTCTTGCGCTGGCCGCTGACCATGTGGATGTCGGAGACGTGCAGGATGCGCAGGGGACGCATGCCCGAGGGCAGGACCGGGACCGTCACCCGGCGGAGGCGGAAGGAGCGGGCCTCGAAACCCGCGGAGTAGACGAGACCGGCGGCCGCGACCGCCGTAATGCCCAGGGGGACTCCGTATCGCGCGCGCATGTGTCCATCGTCTCAGACCGGGAGGGTGTCCAACGTCAGCCCCCCCGTCTGCCGGTCCACGGGAAAACCAACGGGCGTACGGGTGTCCACACCTGCGACAATCAACCCCATGACCACGCTCAAGTCGAAGCTTCAGGAAGACCTCAACGCCGCGATCAAGGAGCGCGATGAGCTGCGCTCCTCGACGCTGCGGCTGACGCTGGCCGCGATCACGAAGGAGGAGGTCGCGGGCAAGGCGAAGCGGGAGCTGTCCGACGACGAGGTCCTCAAGGTGATCACCAAGGAGGCGAAGAAGCGCCGGGAGGCCGCCGAGGCCTTCGCGCAGGGTGGTCGCGCCGAGAGCGCCGAGCGGGAGAAGGCGGAGGGCGAGGTGCTCGCCGCGTATCTGCCCCAGCAGCTGTCCGACGACGAGCTGCGGGAGATCGTCGCCCAGGCCGTCGCGGAGGCGAAGGCGGCGGGGGCGGAAGGGCCGCGGGCCATGGGCGCCGTCATGAAGATCGTCAACCCGAAGGTGGCGGGGCAGGCCGAGGGCGGCCGGGTGGCCGCGGTGGTGAAGCAGCTCCTCGCGGGCTGAGTGACGTGCCTGTGGGAGGGGCCTAGGGGCCTCAGGGTTACCTCCGCAGTGCCTCGGCACGCGCATCGTGCCCTGTCTACGAGTTCTACCCTCTGGACGACATCCGTCAGCACTACGCCTGCAGCCGTGCGTCTGCGCGTACGGCGGTGGGGGCGCCCCCAGTGATCAGGGGCGCCCCCACCGCCGTATCGCGGACTGCTCCGACGACTCCTACGGCCAGTTGCCGCCGTTGCCGTTGCCGTTGTTCCCCGCGCTGTCCGTGCCCTCGATCCAGCCCTCCGGGATGGAGAAGGTCGGGGACGGGGAGGTCGTGCCGCCGGTGTCCGTGCCGCCCGTGGCCGTGCCGCCGTTGGTCAGGCCGCCGATGAGGCCCTCTATGGCGTTGCCGCCGTTGCCATTGCCGTTGTCGTCACCGTTGCCGTTGTCGTTGTCCTCGTCGTCATCGCGGTCCCGGTCGCGGTCGCGCTCCTCGGGCTCGGGGATGTCGACGTAGGTGAAGTCGGAGACGGGCTTGGACTCCAGCGCGCCGGTCATCATGTCGCGCCAGATGGGGCCCGGGACCGCGCCACCGAAGACCTTGTCGTGCCACACCCCGCCGATGGTGATGTCGACCATCCTCCGCTCGTGCGCGGGGTCGCCGACCCAGACCGCACCGGCCAGGTTCGGCGTGTAGCCGACGAACCAGGCGGCGTAGCGCTCGTCCGTCGTACCCGTCTTACCGGCGCTGGGGCGGCTGCCGAGGCCCGCCTCGGTGCCGGTGCCGTCCTCGACCACGCCGCGCAGCAGGGTGTTGATGGTGTCGGCGGTGGTCTCGGACATGGCGCGCGAGCAGGTCGACTTCGGCACGGCCAGCGACTTCGACTTCTCGCCGATCTTCTGGCTGATGGACTCGATCGCGATCGGCGTGCAGTACATCCCGCGCGAGGCGAAGGTGGCGTAGCCGCCCGCCATGGTCAGCGGGGACATCTCGGTGGAGCCGAGGGCGATCGACGGGATCTGCTGGAACTCCTTGCCGCTGGCCGGCATGACGCCCATCTTCTCGGCCATCTCCGTCACCGGGCAGATGCCGATCTCGCTGATCAGCTCCACGTAGTAGGTGTTGACCGACTTGGCGGTCGCCTCCTTCATGGAGTACGGGCCCACCTCGGACTCGTTCTCGTTGGTGAGCTTGACGCCCTTCTCGTTCCAGGTCTTGCCGTCGCACGCGGTGACCGGGCTCGGGTACTCCATCTCGTACGGCGAGGCGTACGACTTCGTCGCCGGGATGCCGCCCTCTATGGCGGCGGCGGCCACGATCGGCTTGAACGTCGAACCGGGCTGGTAGCCCGCGCCGCCGCCCATCGCCTGGTCGACGGAGAGGTTGATCTGCGTCTCGTTCTTGCCGAAGCCGTACGGCCGGGACTGGCCCATGCCGAGGATCTTGCCGGTGCCGGGCTCGACGATGGCCGCGGCGGTGGCCACGTCGTCGCCCTGGTTGACGTGGTCCTTGATCGACTGCTGGACCGAGTCCTGCGCCTTCGGGTCCAGGGTGGTACGGATCGTCAGGCCGCCCTGGTTCCAGATCTTGGCCCGGTCCTCCTTGGTCTTGCCGAAGACCGGGTCGTTCAGGAACACCTCACGGACGTAGTCGCAGAAGAAGCCCGCGCCCTTCACGGCCGTGATGCAGCCGTTCTTCGGCTGGCGGACCTTCAGACCGAGCGGCTTCTCCTTCGCCTCCTTGGCCTCCGCCTGGGAGACGTCACCGACGTCGGCCATGCGCTGGAGGACGACATTGCGCCGCTTGGTGGCCTCCGCCTCGTCGTTCACCGGGTCGTACCGGCTGGGCGACTGGACGATGCCCGCGAGGAGCGCCGCCTCCTGGAGGTTGAGGTCCTTGGCCGACTTGGAGAAGTAGCGGCGGGCGGCGGCCTCGACGCCGTAGGCCTGCTGGCCGAAGAACGTGATGTTCAGGTAGTTCTCGAGGATCTTCTTCTTGCCCAGCTCCTCCTCGACCTGGATCGCGTACTTCAGTTCGCGGATCTTGCGGCCGATGGTCTGCTGGGTGGCCTGCGCGACCTTGGTCGGGTCGTCGCCCGCCTCCTCCACGAAGACGTTCTTCACGTACTGCTGGGTGAGGGTGGAGGCGCCCTCGGCGACGCCGCCGCTCTGCGCGTTCTTGTTGAGCGCGCGCAGGACACCCTTCAGGTCCACCGCGCCGTGCTCGTAGAAGCGGGAGTCCTCGATCGCGACGATCGCCTTCTGCATGTACGGCGAGATGTCCTTGAGGTCGACCACCGTGCGG
Organism: Streptomyces sp. NPDC057877; assembly: GCF_042796855.1. Classification (NCBI taxonomy): domain Bacteria; kingdom Bacillati; phylum Actinomycetota; class Actinomycetes; order Kitasatosporales; family Streptomycetaceae; genus Streptomyces; species Streptomyces sp. NPDC057877. Next base: position 183,649 of record NZ_JBHVMS010000003.1, on the reverse strand, counting down.
TCGCGGGAGTAGACGGTGGCGATCTGGCCGCCGTCGGCGTCGAGGATGGTGGTGCGCTGGCTCAGTGGCGGGGTCTTCATGTTCGCCGGGAGCTCGTCGAAGCTCTCCACCGAGCCCTTCGCCGCGAGACCGAGGGCCCCTACGGCGGGCAACGCGATGCCCGCCATGAGGGCTCCCGCGAGCACACTGACACCGAGGAACTTCGCGGCCTGCTGCGTTGGCGACAGACCACCGCCCGAGCGCTTCTTTGGCATGAGGGCAGCCTAATCCGTAGAGATGAGCGACCGAGGGAGCGGTCCCCTTGGCACGCCCCCTCACTGGTTACGGCACGGCAAAGTGGCCTGTCTAGGTTCCCATTCGCCGGACACGCACACAGGCCTTGGCCTAAGCTGCTCTCAACTGTCACAGCAGTGCGGTCACGTATCAATACGTCCGGCGACCCCGAATCGTTCCGGATCTCCTCGACTTTTTCGGTTTTTGCCGTCTGAGGTACGTCGAGGGCGTGTGGGAGGTGTGTGGGGGCGCCTCCGGGGCGTGTTGGGGCCGTGCCCGAATCAGCCTTGTGTGTCACCTGGCGTCCGTTGTGGCTCAACAGGACCGTCCCGCTTTGCCGGGATTGTCGCGCATGTCGCCAGCTCACTCCCGCGGGTGATCTGCCGCTTACCCATAGTCCGTTCGGGCCATTCAAGATTGGGCCCGAAGGGGGTGTTGCGCTGTGCCCACCTTCCGTAACGTCCTCAACTGGCGGCGGTGAATATGCCGCTGCCGCCGTGGGGGAGCCTCGATTCGGGAGAGGACGGCGCCGGTATGGGCTGGGTAACCGACTGGAGTGCGCAGGCGGCCTGCCGCACTACCGATCCGGATGAACTGTTCGTTCAGGGAGCAGCGCAGAACAGGGCCAAGGCGGTGTGCACCGGATGTCCGGTGCGGACCGAATGCCTGGCCGACGCGCTCGACAATCGCGTCGAGTTCGGCGTGTGGGGAGGCATGACGGAACGGGAGCGCCGCGCACTGCTGCGCAGGCGACCCACCGTGACCTCCTGGCGCCGGCTGCTGGAGACCGCGCGTTTGGAGTATGAGCGGGGGGCCGGGCTGGTTCCCCTCGACAGTGACGAGGTGTACGAGAACTATGCGGCGGTGAGCTGAGGGGTAGGTCCAGGTTCCCCGAGGTTCCCCTGGTATTTCGGCTGGTGTCGTGGCCGCTGTCCTGGCTGGTAGCTCGGCTGGTGTTCTGGCCGCTGTCCTGGCTGGTATTTCGGCTGGTGTTCTGGCCGCTGTCCTGGCTGGTATTTCGGCTGGTGTTCTGGCCGCTGTCCCGGCTGGTGTCCCGACTGTTATGTCGGTGCATACCGGTACATACCGGCTCGGTGCAAGCGCGACCTCGTGCCTGGGAATCAGTGTCTGGCTCAGGCAGTCGGGCTCAGACGCTCATTCCGGCCTGTTCGGGTGTTTTCGGGTGCTCAGGGCGTTCCGTGCGTTTCGTGCGTCTCTGGCAGCTCCGGTCGATGCGCCGCGAGCCGGTCGCCGATGTCCCGTAGTCCCGCCAGGTCATGCACATCGCCGGGCAGCGCGGCCACCTCGGCCACCGCTACCTCGGGGTGCAGCGAGGTGAAGCGGTCACGCGTGCGCTGCTCACGGGAGAGCAGCCGCATCCGCTCGGCGTGCAGCCTCAGCAGGCCCGCGGTGAGCTGGTCGACGGATCGCTCCGTGTCGGTGACGACGGGCGTCGCGTCCTCGGTGTCCGCAACCTCCGCGACCCTGGTGGTGGTGCCTGCGGCGGCGGGGGAGCCTCCGTCGGGACCTGGGCCGGGAGCCGAACTGCCGGACGTGTCGGGGGAGTTACGAAGTCCAGCTTTCCCCTCCACCTGATCCACAATGCGGGTCTCGGCAAGATTTTCCTCGGCACCGGACTCGTCGAGGTCGGTCTCCGCCGTATCCGGCTCGTCCAGACCCAGTTCCTCCGCGTCCAGTTCCTCCGCGTCCAGTTCCTCGGCGTCCAGCTCCTCCGCCGCGGCCAGCGCCCGCTCGGCCGACAGCTGGGCCGCGCCGCTGCCGTGCACCCGGTTGAGGACCAGACCGGCCAGCGGCATGTCCTCCGCGGCCAGCCGCTCCACGAAGTACGCCGCCTCGCGCAGCGCGTCCCGCTCCGGCGCGGCGACGACCAGGAACGCCGTGCCGGGTGCCTGGAGCAGCTTGTACGTCGCGTCCGCGCGGGTCCGGAAGCCGCCGAACATCGAGTCCATCGCCGCCACGAAGGTCTGTACGTCCTTCAGCAGCTGACCGCCCAGCAGCTTGCCCAGTGCGCCCGTCATCATCGACATGCCGACGTTCAGGAATTTCATGCCCGCGCGGCCACCGACCTTCGCCGGGGCCAGCAGTACGCGGATCAGCTTGCCGTCGAGGAAGGAGCCGAGCCGCTTGGGCGCGTCCAGGAAGTCCAGTGCCGACCGGGACGGCGGCGTGTCGACGACGATCAGGTCCCACTCGTCCGTCGCCCGCAGCTGCCCCAGCTTCTCCATCGCCATGTACTCCTGCGTGCCCGCGAAGCCCGCCGAGAGTGACTGGTAGAAGGGGTTCGAGAGGATCGCGGCCGCCCGCTCGGGGTCCGCGTGCGCCTCGACGATCTCGTCGAAGGTGCGCTTCATGTCGAGCATCATCGCGTGCAGTTCGCCGTCGCCCTCCACGCCCTTCACCCGGCGCGGGGTGTTGTCCAGCGAGTCGATGCCCATGGACTGGGCGAGCCTGCGGGCCGGGTCGATGGTGAGGACGACCACCTTGCGGCCCCGCTCGGCCGCCCGCAGCCCCAGCGCCGCCGCGGTGGTCGTCTTCCCGACGCCGCCCGCGCCGCAGCAGACGACGATGCGGGTGGCCGGGTCGTCGAGCAGGGGGTCGACGTCGAGGGTGCGCATGGGGGAGAGGTGGTGGGGATGGGTGCCGTCGTGCCCGCGCGTGCCGCCGTACGGATGGTGGTCGCCGTGCTGGTGGTGCTCGGCCGGTTCCGGGCTCATGACATCCCCTGCTTCCGCAGCTCGGTGGCCAGTTCGTACAGACCCGCCAGGTCGATGCCCTCGGCGAGCAGCGGCAGTTCGTGCAGCGGCAGGTCCAGGTCGCCCAGGACGGCGCGCTGCTCGTGCTCCAGCGCATACCGCTCGGCGTACTCCTCGGCCTGCGTCAGCAGCGGGTCCACCAGCCGCTCGGCATGCTGTCCGCGGCGCGCCCCGCCCAGTCCGGCGGCCGACAGGGACCGGGCCACGGCGGGCCTCGGCACCATCCGCAGCAGCTCCAGCTCGTCCTCGTCCAGTACGTCCGGACGCACCATGTTCACGATGACCCGGCCCACCGGCAGCCGTGCCGCGCGCAGTTCGGCGATGCCGTCGGCGGTCTCCTGGACGGGCATCTCCTCCAGCAGCGTCACCAGGTGCACCTCCGTCTCCCGCGACTTCAGCACCCGCATCACGGCCTGCGCCTGATTGTGTATCGGGCCGATCTTCGCGAGCCCGGCGACCTCGTCGTTGACGTTCAGGAAGCGGGTGATGCGGCCGGTCGGGGGTGCGTCCATGACGACGTAGTCGTAGACGAAGCGGCCGTGCTTGTCCTTGCGGCGGACCGCCTCGCAGGCCTTGCCGGTCAGGAGTACGTCGCGCAGGCCGGGCGCGATGGTGGTGGCGAAGTCGATCGCGCCGAGCTTTTTCAGGGCCCGTCCGGCGCCGCCCAGTTTGTAGAACATCTGGAGGTAGTCCAGAAGGGCCAGTTCGGGGTCGATGGCGAGGGCGTACACCTCCCCGCCGCCGGAAGCCACCGCGATCTTCCGTTCCTCATAGGGCAGCGCCTCCGTTTCAAAGAGCTGTGCGATGCCCTGCCGACCCTCGACCTCGACGAGGAGCGTCCGCTTCCCCTCCGTGGCCAGGGCCAGCGCGAGGGCGGCGGCGACCGTCGTCTTGCCGGTCCCGCCCTTGCCGCTGACGACCTGGAGCCTGCTCACGTCTTCGAGCGTAACCAGTTCCCGCCCGGGCTACGCCGCAGGCTGTGGATAACTGCCCACTCGGTCGGACAAGTGCTCGAACACGGGGTGTGTGGGGCCTGCGGGAGTGCTGGTCCGCAGCGGATACAGTCAGCCTCATGACCAAGTGGGAATACGCAACCGTGCCGCTGCTCGTCCACGCCACGAAGCAGATCCTGGACACCTGGGGCGAGGACGGCTGGGAACTCGTCCAGGTCGTGCCCGGGCCGAACAACCCCGAGCAGCTGGTGGCCTATCTGAAGCGGGAGAAGCAGGCATGAGCGCGGTCGAGGCGCGCCTCGGCGAGCTGGGCCTGACGCTGCCGGACGTCGTCCCGCCGCTGGCCGCGTACCAGCCCGCGGTGCGGTCCGGCCCGTACGTCTACACGGCGGGCCAGCTGCCGATGGTGGACGGCAAGCTTCCGGTCACCGGCAAGGTGGGCGCGGAGGTCACGGCGGACGAGGCCAAGCAGCTCGCCCGCACCTGCGCCCTGAACGCCCTGGCCGCCGTGAAGTCGGTCATCGGCGATCTGGACCGCATCGCGCGCGTGGTGAAGGTCGTCGGCTTCGTCGCCTCGGCCCCCGACTTCACCGGCCAGCCCGCCGTCCTGAACGGCGCGAGCGAACTCCTCGCCGACGTCCTGGGTGACAAGGGCGTGCACGCGCGCAGCGCGGTGGGTGTCGCGGTGCTGCCGCTGGACGCGCCGGTGGAGGTCGAGATCCAGGTGGAGGTGACGGGGGCGTAGGCCCTCGCGCGGTCCTGAGCGGGGACCGTGGGGGCCGACCTGCTGTGGGAAGCCGTCGCGTGGTCCCGCGCGGGTGACCGCAGGCCGCCTGCCGCCCCGCGGGGGACAGGTGATCGTCGCCTCTCGAACATCCGCGCACTACGGGATAGCCTCCGGCCATGGCGAACGGTCAGTGGTACCCCCCGGAGTGGCCGGACCGGATCCGCGCGCTGGCGGCTGGCACCCTCACACCGGTGACCCCGAAGCGCGCGGCCACCGTGATGCTGCTCAGGGACGGTGACACCGGTCCCGTCGTCCACATGCTGCGCAGACGCGCCTCCATGGCCTTCGCCGGGGGCGCGTACGCCTACCCGGGCGGCGGCGTCGACCCCCGCGACGACGACCGGCACATCCGCTGGACGGGCCCCACGCGCGCGTGGTGGGCGCGTCGGCTCGGCGTCGACGAGGCGGGCGCCCAGGCGATCGTCTGCGCGGCCGTACGGGAGACGTACGAGGAGGCGGGCGTCCTGCTCGCCGGGGCCGCGCCCGACGCCGTGGTGCGCGACACCACGGGCGCCGACTGGGAGGCCGACCGCGCGGCGCTGGTCGCCCGGGAGCTGTCCTTCGCGGAGTTCCTGGACCGCCGCGGCCTGGTCCTGCGCTCCGACCTGCTCGGCGCCTGGGCCCGCTGGATCACCCCCGAGTTTGAGTCGCGCCGCTACGACACCTGGTTCTTCGTGGCCGCCCTGCCCGAGGGTCAGCGCACCCGCAACGCCTCCACGGAGGCGGACCGCACGGTGTGGATACGACCGGCCCAGGCGGCGGCGTCGTACGACAAGGGCGAGCTGCTGATGATGCCGCCCACCATCGCGACCCTGCGCCAGCTGACCCCGTACGCCACGGCCGCGGACGCCCTCGCCGGGGCCCCGGAGCGGGATCTGACGCCGGTGTTGGCCGAGGCGCGCATCGAGGGCGGCGAGATCACGCTCTCCTGGCCCGGCCACGACGAGTTCACCAAGCACATCCCGACCGGTGGAGCCCCCGCATGACGGACGCAAGCACCCTTCCCGGCCAGCCGCGGGGCGGTGTCCGCACGGGCTCCGCCACCGAGCGGGCTGTCAACGTCCTCGCGCCCAACGCCTCCGCGATGACCCTGGACGGCACGAACACCTGGATCCTCGCGGAGCCCGGGTCCGGTCTCGCCGTCGTGGTCGACCCCGGCCCGCTGGACGAGGGCCATCTGCGGCACGTCGTCGAGACGGCGGAGGCGGCGGGCCGACGCGTCGCCCTGACGCTGCTCACGCACGGGCACCCCGACCACGCCGAGGGCGCCGCCCGCTTCGCCGAGCTGACCGGCACGAAGGTGCGGGCCCTGGACCCGGCGCTGCGCCTGGGCGACGAGGGGCTGGCCGCCGGGGACGTGATCCGCGTGGGCGGTCTGGAGCTGCGGGTCGTCCCGACGCCGGGGCACACCGCCGACTCGCTCTGCTTCCATCTGCCCGCCGACCAGGCCGTGCTGACCGGCGACACGATCCTGGGACGCGGTACGACGGTCGTGGCGCACCCCGACGGCCGCCTCGGCGACTATCTGGACTCCCTGCGCCGTCTGAGGTCCCTCACGGTCGACGACGGCGTGCACACCGTGCTGCCGGGCCATGGGCCCGTCCTGGAGGACGCCCAGGGCGCCGTCGAGTACTACCTCGCCCACCGCGCCACCCGGCTCGCCCAGGTCGAGACGGCCGTCGAGGACGGCTACCGCACCCCGGGCGAGGTCGTGGCCCACGTCTACGCCGACGTGGACCGCTCACTGTGGCCCGCGGCGGAACTGTCCGTCCGGGCCCAGCTGGACTACCTGACGGAGCACGGGCTCATCTAGAGCCCGTGCCGTACGAGGCCCGTACGGGTGGGTCAGCGGGACCGCTTGGCCAGCCGCTCCACGTCCAGCAGGATCACGGCCCGCGCCTCCAGGCGCAGCCAGCCGCGCTGGGCGAAGTCCGCGAGCGCCTTGTTGACCGTCTCGCGCGAGGCGCCGACCAGCTGGGCCAGCTCCTCCTGCGTGAGGTCGTGGACGACGTGGATGCCCTCCTCGGACTGCACGCCGAAGCGGCGGGAGAGATCCAGCAGGGCGCGCGCGACACGCCCGGGGACGTCCGAGAAGACCAGGTCGGACATCGCGTCGTTGGTCTTGCGCAGGCGGCGGGCTACGGCGCGCAGCAGCGCGGTGGCCACCTCGGGGCGCGCGTTCAGCCAGGGCTGGAGGTCGCCGTGGCCGAGGCCCAGCAGCTTGACCTCGGTGAGCGCGGTGGCGGTCGCGGTGCGCGGGCCCGGGTCGAACAGCGACAGCTCGCCGATGAGTTCACTGGGGCCGACGACGGCCAGCATGTTCTCGCGGCCGTCGGGGGACGTGCGGTGGAGCTTGACCTTGCCCTCGGTGACCACGTAGAGCCGGTCGCCCGGGTCGCCCTCGTGGAACAGGGAGTCACCCCGCGCGAGGGTCACCTCACTCATGGAGGCGCGCAGCTCCGCGGCCTGCTCGTCATCGAGCGCCGCGAAGAGCGGGTTACGCCGCAGAACGTCGTCCACGAGTTCTCTCCTTGTCGACCTGCTCAGGGGATCTTTCTCCCCCTTGGTACCAGGGGACCGTGGTGCCCATTTTGCCGGACGGTCCAAACAGTGTGATCTGTCACAAGGATGCCGCACGTGTGTCGCCTGGTAAGCGGCAGGGGTCCAATTGGGGGCTGATCTACAAGGTCCGGGGCGGATGTCGGTGCCTGGCCTTAGGCTGGCCGGGTGTCCAAATCGCCGGTGAGAGCACAGGCCTAGGGGGCTGCGCTGATGGGTGTACGTCGCGATTCCGCTGTGGGCGAACAGGGTCCCGATGGTGGTAGGAAAGCGAAAGAAGCGACGGAGGCGATGAAACGGACCTCGGCGAAGAAGTCGACGCCAGTGCAGAAGCGGACGGCGACGGAGGAGACGACCACGGCCGCGGGGTCGTCCACGGGGGCCGCGGTCGCGCGGAAGTCCGCCAAGAAGCCCTCCGCCACAGCCAAGAAGCCCCCCGCCCCCGCCAAGTCCCCCTCCGCCCCCGTCAAGAAGTCCGCCCCGCCCAAAAAGGTCGCCACCGCCCCGAAGAAGGCCGCCGCCGCCGTCAAGGGCGTCGCCCCGGCGCAGACCGTCGCCGCGCGTCCGCCGAAGGGTGAGTCCCGTACGGCGCTGGTCCGCCGTGCCCGTCGTATCAACCGCGAACTCGCCGAGGTCTACCCGTACGCCCACCCCGAACTGGATTTCGAGAACCCCTTCCAGCTCGTCGTCGCCACGGTGCTCTCCGCCCAGACCACCGACCTGCGCGTCAACCAGACCACCCCGGCGCTGTTCGCCAAGTACCCGACGCCGGAGGACCTGGCCGCCGCCAATCCGGAAGAGGTCGAGGAGATCCTGCGGCCGTGCGGGTTCTTCCGGGCCAAGACCAAGTCGGTGATAGGGCTGTCGAAGGCCCTGGTGGCGGACTTCGGCGGCGAGGTGCCCGGTCGGCTCGAGGACCTCGTGAAGCTGCCCGGCGTCGGCCGCAAGACCGCGTTCGTGGTGCTCGGCAACGCCTTCGGACGGCCCGGCATCACTGTGGACACGCACTTCCAGCGGCTGGTGCGGCGCTGGCAGTGGACCGACGAGACCGACCCCGACAAGATCGAGGCGGCCGTCGGCGCGCTGTTCCCCAAGGGCGACTGGACGGACCTGTCGCACCACGTGATCTGGCACGGCCGCCGCATCTGCCACGCCCGCAAGCCCGCCTGCGGAGCCTGCCCCGTCGCCCCGCTCTGCCCGGCGTACGGCGAGGGCGAGACCGATCCGGAGAAGGCGAAGAAGCTCCTGAAGTACGAGAAGGGCGGCTTCCCCGGCCAGCGGCTCAACCCTCCGCAGGCCTATCTGGACGCCGGTGGCAGGCCCGCGCCCCCGCTGGGGGCCGGATGACGGGCCCGCGGCCGGTCCCACGGATCCCGCGCATCCCGGACTTCCCACTGGTGGAACGATCTCGACGGCCCTGGGCGTTGGAATGGGCAGAACGGGGGTGGCGATGACGCGCGCAAGCAATACGCGGGGCGGTTCGGTGGCGCTCAGCAAGGAAGGCCTGCCGGGCTGGCTCGACCCGGTGGTGCGGGCCGCGGAGACGGTCGAGCCGGTCCAGCTGAGCCGCTATCTGCCGCCGGAGGACGGCGCGGGGCGGCAGTCGGCCGTGCTGATCCTGTTCGGCGAGGGCGAGCGCGGTCCGGAGCTGCTGCTGATGGAGCGGGCCAGCTCACTGCGTTCGCACGCGGGCCAGCCGTCGTTCCCGGGCGGCGCGCTCGATCCGGAGGACGGCGATCCACAGGCCGACGGCCCGCTGTGGTGCGCGCTGCGGGAGTCCGAGGAGGAGACCGGTCTCGACCCGTCGGGCGTGCAACTCTTCGGTGTGCTGCCCAAGCTGTACATCCCGGTCAGCGGCTTCGTGGTGACGCCGGTGCTGGGCTGGTGGCGCCAGCCGAGCCCGGTCGGCGTGGTCGACCCGAACGAGACCGCGCGGGTGTTCACCGTCCCCGTGGCGGATCTCACTGACCCGGCGAACCGCGCCATGGCCATCCACCCGCTCGGCCACAAAGGCCCGGCATTCCTGGTCGAATCGGCCCTGGTGTGGGGCTTCACGGCCGGAGTCATCGACCGCCTGCTGCACTACGCGGGCTGGGAGCGGCCGTGGGACCGCGACCGGCTGGTCCCCCTCGACATACGGTCATGACAGGGTGGGCGCCGTGTTGTGTACTCCCGGGGGAAGCCGTGTCCCATCACCGCCGCGTGTCGCACCGGCCGCAGCGCCCCGAGTGATCGAAGCGACCGAAGTGACGACGAGGCGAGGCGAGGCGTGCGGACGAGGCGGGGCGTGAAGCGGTGAACGTGCTGGACATCCTGTTGCTGGTCGCCGCCGTCTGGTTCGCGATCGTCGGCTACCGCCAGGGGTTCGTCGTCGGCATCCTGTCGGTGATCGGCTTCCTCGGCGGCGGCCTCGTCGCCGTCTACGTCCTCCCCGTCATCTGGGACGCCCTCACGGACAACGCCGAGGTGAGCACGACCGCCGCCGTCGTCGCGGTCGTCGTCGTGATCGTCTGCGCCTCGGTCGGCCAGGCCCTCACCACCCATCTGGGCAACAAGCTGCGCCGCCACATCACCTGGTCCCCGGCCCGCGCCCTGGACGCGACCGGCGGCGCGCTCGTCAACGTCGTCGCCATGCTGCTGGTCGCCTGGCTGATCGGTTCGGCGCTGGCGGGCACCACCCTGCCGACCCTCGGCAAGGAGGTCCGCAGCTCCAAGGTGCTGCTTGGCGTGTCCAGAGCGCTGCCCGACCAGGCCGACACCTGGTTCGCCGACTTCTCCTCGGTCCTCGCGCAGAACGGCTTCCCGCAGGTCTTCAGCCCGTTCTCCAACGAGCCGATCACCGACGTCCAGCCGCCCGACCCGGCCCTCGCGGGCAGCCCGGTCGCCGAGCGCGCGCAGCGCTCCATCGTCAAGGTCGTGGGCACCGCCACGAGTTGCGGCAAGGTCCTGGAGGGCACCGGCTTCGTCTTCGCCGAGCGCCGGGTCATGACCAACGCCCATGTCGTCGGCGGTGTCGACGAACCCACCGTCCAGATAGGCGGCGAGGGCCGACGGTACGACGCCACGGTGGTGCTCTACGACTGGGAGCGCGACATCGCCGTACTCGACGTGCCGGACCTGTCCGCGCCCGCGCTCGAGTTCACGTCCGAGGACGCGGTCAGCGGGGACAGCGCGATCGTCGCGGGCTTCCCGGAGAACGGGGCGTACGACGTGCGCTCCGCGCGCGTGCGCGGCCGCATCACGGCCAACGGGCCGGACATATACCACCGCGGCACCGTGCGCCGCGATGTGTACTCCCTCTACGCGACCGTCCGCCAGGGCAACTCCGGCGGCCCGCTGCTCACCCCCGAGGGCGAGGTCTACGGTGTGGTCTTCGCCAAGTCCCTCGACGACGCCGAGACGGGGTACGCCCTCACCGTGGACGAGATCCGCGAGGACATCACCGAGGGCCGTACCGCCAACCAGCAGGTGGACAGCGACAGCTGCGCCCTGTGAGGCAAGGGACGTGAGGGGCGTAAGGGATCTGGAGGCGTCAGCCGCGCGGGTGACGTAGCCGGACCGAGACCCAGCGGGCGCGGCGGCGCAGAATGCGCGGGATGCCCACCCTCGGATCAGTGCCCGCCAGTTGGGGGTTGCCGCCCCGCTGGTGGGTGCTCAGGGCGCGGCCCGAGCGGCGGTTGCGTGCTGCGTCACTGAAGTCGTGCGTCCAGCCCATACCCCGACGTGTGCCCCTGGCCCAAGGTCGATAACCGCCTCCGGCGCCCTCAATTGGCCTATGCGCCGGGCAATTGGCAGTTCGTAGGACAGGGGTTCCGGGGCCTCGGCACCGGGTGCGCTGACGTGGTCACCGAGGGCGGCCGACCCCCCGAGGCTACCGGTCGCCGACCACGCGGTCACCGGTCCGGTTCGGGGTCCTGGAGCCAGTTGACCAGTTCGGTGGAGAAGGCCACGGGGTCCTCCTCGTGCGGGAAGTGCCCGAGACCGTCGAACAGCCGCCAGCGGTACGGCGCTTCGACGTACTCGCCGGACCCGGCCGCGCTGCGGGTGCGCATCACGGGGTCCAGGGAGCCGTGCAGATGCAGCGTCGGCACCCGCACGGGCCGCTTCATCCGCCGGTTGAACTGGATGCCGTCGGGGCGGGCCATCGACCTGACCATCCACCGGTACGGCTCGATCGAGCAGTGCGCCGTCGACGGGATGCACATCGCCCGCCGGTACGTCTCCACCGCCTCGTCGTCCGGCAGTCGCGGCCCGGACCAGTCCCGGATCAGCCGGGCGACCAGCGCGCCGTCGTCCGCGACGAGCTGCCGCTCCGGGATCCACGGCCGCTGGAACCCCCAGATGTAGGAGCCCGCGGTGGTCTGCCTGAAGTCCGAGAGCATCGCCGAGCGCCAGCGCCGGGGGTGTGGCATCGAGGCGACCGCGAGCCGTCGTACCAGCTTGGGCCGCATCGCGGCGGCCGTCCACGCCAGATAGCCGCCGAGGTCATGGCCGACCAGCGCGGCGTCCGGCTCGCCCAGGGAGCGGATCACGCCGGTGATGTCGAGGGCGAGGTTGGCGGGGTCGTAGCCGCGCGGGGTGCGGTCGCTGCCGCCGACGCCGCGCAGGTCCATGGCGACGGCCCGGAAGCCCGCGTCGGCGAGCGCGGTCATCTGGTGCCGCCAGGTCCACCAGAACTGCGGGAAGCCGTGCAGCAGCAGCACCAGCGGTCCGTCGCCGAGTTCGGCGATATGGAAGCGGGCGCCGTTGGCCGCCACATCCCGGTGGGTGACTTCCTTCCCGCCGGGGAGGTCGAGTCGTACGAGTGAGGCGGGTTGCGCCCAAGGGGTGGCGGGATCCGTCATGACGATGAGCGTGCCACAGCCTCGATGGCCTCGGGGGCCCGGTCCTGCGGCAGCTCGGTCAGCTCCGCCCGCTGCGGGCGCGGGTGCGGCTTGGCCTTCTGGAGCACGCCCGCCGACTCCTTCATGGACGCCGCCACCTTCTGCGGGCCCTTGCCCTTCTTCGCCTTCTTCGCGAACGCCACGCCGATCAGGGCGAGGACGACCGCGACGAGGGCGTTCGCCGCGAAGGACAGCAGGAAGCAGAGGGCGAGGTTCCAGTCGCTCCAGGTGTGAATGCCGTAGGCGAGGGCGAAGTTCAGCATCGGCAGCGAGAACACCAGCAGCACACCGGCCGCGGTGAACGCGCCACCGCTGGTCGCGCCGCGCTTGACGTCCTGCCTGAGCTGCGCCTTCGCCAGCGCGATCTCGTCGTGCACCAGCGCCGACAACTCCGTGGTCGCCGAGGCGAACAGCTGTCCGATGCTGCGTTCGGCGCCGACCGGGCTGCCTTCGGGTGCGCTCATCGCCGTCTCCCTTATCTGCCTACGGTTCCGTCTGTGCCTGACTGCTGACGGTCCCGTCTTTTGTACCGTCTCGTCAGATCATGCCGGACGGTCCCTCTCCTCGCCTGCCCCGGCCGACACTTCGGCAAGCGCGCGTCGCTCCTCGTCCTTGACTTGGGCGATCTTGCGGTGCTCGGCGGCCTTCTTCTCGTAGATCTCCGCCATGCGCAGGTGGTACGCCGGGTTGTCCTCCTCGTAGATGTCCGGGATGCCGTCGTGGTCCTCGTCGCGCTCCTCGGCGTCGCAGACCCGGCGGTAGTGGGCGTTGCGCATCTTGAGCAGCACGGACGCCAGCAGCGCGGATATCAGGGAGCCGATCAGTACGGCGGCCTTGACCTCGTCGGTCATCACGGTGTCGCCCTCGAAGGCCAGCTCGCCGATGAGCAGGGAGACGGTGAAGCCGATACCGGCGAGTGAGGCGACGGCGAAGACGTCGGCCCAGTCCAGGTCGTCGCTGAGGGTGGCCCGGGTGAAGCGCGCGGTCAGCCAGGTGCCGCCGAAGATGCCGATCGTCTTGCCGACGACGAGACCGAGGACGACACCGAGCGTCTCGGGCTGCCCGAACACATCCCGCACCGCGCCGCCCGACACCGAGACACCCGCGCTGAACAGCGCGAACAGCGGTACGGCCAGACCGGCCGAGATGGGTCGCACCAGGTGCTCGATGTGCTCGCCGGGGGAGTGCGCCTCGCCCTTGCGCGGGGTGCAGCGCAGCATCAGGCCCATGGCGACACCGGCGATGGTGGCGTGCACGCCGCTGTTGTACATCAGTGCCCAGATGACGAGGGCGAGCGGGACGTAGACGTACCAGCCGCGTACGCCCTTGCGCAGCAGCAGCCAGAAGATCGCCAGGCCGATCACGGCGCCGCCGAGCGCGGCGAAGTCGAGGCTCTCGGTGAAGAAGACCGCGATGATCAGGATGGCGAAGAGGTCGTCGACGACGGCCAGGGTGAGCAGGAAGGCGCGCAGCGCGCTCGGCAGGGAGGTGCCGATGACGGCGAGCACCGCGAGCGCGAAGGCGATGTCGGTGGCGGTGGGCACCGCCCAGCCGTCCATCGATCCGCCGCCGGCGACATTGGTCAGGAGGTAGACGAGCGCCGGTACGGCCATTCCGCACAGGGCCGCCACGACCGGCAGGACAGCCGCCTTGGGGTCGCGCAGATCACCCGCGACCAGCTCACGCTTCAGCTCGATGCCAGCGACGAAGAAGAAGATCGCCAGGAGTCCGTCGGCGGCCCAGTGCTCGATGGAGAGGTCCAGGCCGAGGGAGGCGGGGCCGATGTGGAAGTGGCTGACGGTTTCATAGCTGTCGTGCAGCGAGGGGATGTTCGCCCAGACCAGTGAGGCGATCGCGGCGAGGAGCAGCAGGACGCCGCCGACGGTCTCGGTGCGCAGCGCGTCCGTGACGAAGTTCCGCTCGGTGAGGGAGAGACGGCCGAGGGCCTTGCGGGTGTCGGTGGTGCTGGGCGCAGGCAAAGGAGACCTCCGGTCGGTGGGCAGGACAGAGCGCATGCCGACCAGACTTCCCGGCGCACCTTTTCGATCTTTGACAGCTGTGTTGAGCTTGGGTTGACGCGGTTGTGTTGAGCTTGGGTTGACGCGGTCTTCAGGCGTGAACTTTGCTTAGTTTACCTAAGATGACTTTGTTTACTTTACCTAAGGTGCCCCGGGTCGCGGGCTAAACGTGATGATCCTCATGTTAAGCACAAAGGGGGCACCCGGCGCGTTCGCACCGGGTGCCCCCTTGGCAGGGCTGTAGGCCTGGATCAGTCCTCGCTGGGCGCCGCCGGGAGCTTCGCCTGGATGAGGTCCATGACCGTGGAGTCGGTCAGCGTGGTGACATCGCCGAGCTGACGGTTCTCCGCGACATCGCGCAGCAGTCGGCGCATGATCTTGCCGGAACGGGTCTTCGGCAGCTCCGCCACCGGCAGGATCCGCTTCGGCTTGGCGATCGGGCCGAGCGTGGCGCCCACGTGGTTGCGCAGTTCGCCCACCAGGGCCTCGGTCTCCGCCGCCGTACCCCGCAGGATCACGAAGGCGACGATCGCCTGGCCGGTCGTCTCGTCCGCCGCGCCGACCACCGCGGCCTCGGCGACCGACGGGTGCGAGACCAGCGCCGACTCGACCTCGGTGGTGGAGATGTTGTGGCCGGACACCAGCATCACGTCGTCCACCCGGCCGAGCAGCCAGATGTCGCCGTCGTCGTCCTTCTTCGCGCCGTCACCGGCGAAGTACTTGCCCTCGAACCGCGACCAGTACGTGTCGATGAACCGCTGGTCGTCGCCCCAGATGGTGCGCAGCATCGACGGCCACGGCTCGGTGAGGACCAGATAGCCACCGCCGCCGTTCGGCACCTCCCGCGCCTCGTCGTCCACGACGGTGGCGGAGATGCCGGGCAGCGGGCGCTGCGCGGAGCCCGGCTTGGTCTCGGTGACGCCCGGCAGCGGCGAGATCATCATCGCGCCGGTCTCGGTCTGCCACCAGGTGTCCACGATCGGCGTGCGGTCGCCGCCGATGTGCTTGCGGTACCAGATCCACGCCTCCGGGTTGATCGGCTCACCGACCGACCCGAGGACCCGCAGACTGCTCAGGTCGAACTTGGCGGGGATGTCGTCGCCCCACTTCATGAACGTCCGGATCGCGGTGGGCGCGGTGTAGAGGATCGTCACCCCGTACTTCTGCACGATCTCCCAGAAGCGGCCCTGGTGCGGGGTGTCGGGCGTGCCCTCGTACATCACCTGCGTCGCGCCGTTCGCCAGCGGGCCGTAGACGATGTACGAGTGCCCGGTGACCCAGCCGACGTCGGCCGTGCACCAGTACACGTCCGTCTCCGGCTTGAGGTCGAAGACCGCGTGGTGCGTGTACGCCGCCTGGGTGAGATAGCCGCCGGAGGTGTGCAGGATGCCCTTCGGCTTGCCCGTCGTGCCGGAGGTGTAGAGGATGAACAGCGGCTGCTCCGCCTCGAACGCCTCCGGCGTGTGCTCGGCGGACTGCCGCTCCACGATCTCGTGCCACCACACGTCCCGCCCGTCGTGCCAGGCGACGTCCTGGCCGGTGCGGCGGACCACCAGGACGTGGTCGATGGTGCCCGCCTTCTCGATCGCCTCGTCCACGGCGGGCTTCAGCGCGGACGGCTTGCCGCGCCGGTAGCCGCCGTCGGAGGTGATGACGACCTTGGCGTCCGCGTCCTGGATGCGGGTGGCGAGCGCGTCCGAGGAGAAGCCGCCGAAGACCACCGAGTGCGCGGCGCCGATCCGGGCGCAGGCCAGCATGGCCACCGCGGTCTCGGGGATCATCGGCATGTAGACGGCGACCCGGTCGCCCTTCTGCACGCCCAGCTCCAGCAGCGCGTTGGCGGCCTTGGACACCTCGTCCTTGAGCTGGGCGTAGGTGAGGGCGCGGCTGTCGCCCGGCTCGCCCTCGAAGTGGATGGCCACCCGGTCGCCGTGCCCGGCCTCCACATGCCGGTCGACGCAGTTGTACGCCACATTGAGCTTGCCGTCCTTGAACCACTTGGCGAACGGCGGGTTCGACCAGTCCAGGGTCTCGGTCGGCTCCTCGGCCCAGGTCAGCCGCCGGGCCTGCTCGGCCCAGAAGCCGAGCCTGTCAGCCTTGGCCTGTTCATACGCCTCCGCGGTGACGTTGGCGTGCTCGGCCAGGTCAGCGGGGGGTGCGAACCTGCGCTCTTCCTTGAGCAGGTTGGCCAGGCTTTCGTTGCTCACGACATCTCCCTTTCCCAGGGTGTCCGTTGTGTCCCAGGCCACAGCTCATCAGACCCGGGGGGCCGATGACAAGGGTCGACAGGAAATTGGTTTAGACCTATCTCGGGGCTGTCATCGGCCCTGCCCGGGTCGGGGGCTGACCTGGTGCGGACCTGTACGGGTGGTGCGGGCTTGGACCGGTTGCCCCTTCCCACGGACGGCATACCGACCCGGTTCAGGGGGGCGGGCTGTAACGCCTCTCACATCCGGCCCTCACCCGCGTCCGCCGTCACGCCGGGCTGCGCAACTCGTCCATCCCTTCGACCCCTTCCGCGTGGACGTGGTCGAAGACCGGCTCCCCGTCCGTGTCGGTGAGCAGATACGCCTGTGCCTCACCGACGTGGAAGTACATCCCGTGCAGCTCCAGGCCGTTCTCCCGCAGCGCCCGCGCCACCGTCGGATGGGCCCGCAGATGCTCCAACTGCTGGACGACGTTGGTCAGGCACAGCTGCTCCACCGCGTCGGCCGGTCTGCGCACCGCGAGCCGCGCCCAGCTCCCGCTGTCGTCGGCCATCCGCTCCAGACTCGGCAGCCCGTGCCGCAGCCAGCGCCCGAGCGGTGTGCGGCTGCTGCCCGGACCGGACTTGAGCAGTGCCTGCATCGCCCCGCACCCGGAGTGCCCGCACACCGTGATGGACCGCACCTTGAGCACATCCACCGCGTACTCGATCGCCGCGGCCACCGAGTCGTCACCGCTCTCCTCGCCCGGCAACGGCACCAGATTGCCCACATTGCGGACCACGAACAGGTCCCCCGGACCACTGGACGTGATCATCGAGGTGACGAGCCGGGAGTCGGCGCAGGTCAGGAACAACTGCACCGGCCGCTGCCCCTCCCGCGCCAGCCGCGCCAGCTCGCCGCGCACATGCGGGGCGGTGTTGCGCTGGAAGGCGGTGATGCCGCGCATGAGGTGGTGACCGCCGCGTCTGCCCTCCGAGCCGGGGCCGACTGAGGTGGCGTAGGTGCCGTACGTACTGATGGTGCCGTGTGTGGGGGTGGTCGTGTCGGGTGTCTCCGGCTCGTCGGGCGTCCTCCTCCTCTCGATGTCGGTCTTCTGGTGTTCCTGTGCCCGTGATGTCAGTGATGCCTGTGACGTTGGTGCTTCCTGTGGTGCCGAGGACGTGACCGCCTCGCACTGGTGGTTGCGCCAGGGCGTCCAGGGGCGGCAGCGGCAGTCCGCGACCGGGGCTCGGCCGGTGGGCTCGGACCGTACGGGGCCGGGGGCCGGGGAGGCGGTGGGCTCGGCGGTCCGGGTACTGGCGCGGCGGCCGGTCAGCTCGACGCTGCCGCCCTGTGCGGTGTGGGTGCTCTGCCAGTCCTGCAAGGTCTCGTAGGCCGCGTGGTCCATGAACGAGCCGTCCAACTCGACGACCACGTCGGCCCCGTGGGGCACCTGGTGCAGGGCCCGGCTCAGCCGTGGCACCGCGAGGAAGGTCAACTGGCCTCGTACATGGATCTGATGGACTCCCTCCTCCACTTCATGGGTGATACGGGTGCGGGTGAGACGGTGCAGTGCGACACCGACCGCGGCGGCGATGCCCAGCGCCACGCCCTCCAGGACGCCCAAGAGCACCACGCCGAGGGTGGTGACGATGTACACCAGCACTTCTCGGTGGCGGGTCACCGTGCGGATGTGGTGCAGGGACACCATCTGGATGCCGACGGCCATCACCAGGGCGGCGAGCGAGGCGAGCGGAATCAGCTCCAGGATCGGGACCATCAGCAGCGCGGCGACTACTACGAGAACGCCGTGCAGCATCGTGGAGTTCCGGCTGACGGCACCCGCGTGGACATTTGCCGTGCTGCGCACCGCGACGCCCGCGACCGGCAGTCCGCCGAGGCTGCCGGAGACGATGTTCGCGGCGCCCTGGCCGAGCAGTTCGCGGTCCAGGTTGGAGCGTTGGACGTGGGGGGCGGGCTGGGCCTGGGTGGCCGTGGGCGCGCTGCGGGAGGCCGCCAGCTTGTCCACGGCGACCGCTCCGAGCAGCGACTGCACGCTGCACACCAGCGTGGTGGTGAGCACCGCGGCGATGAGGCCGAGCACCGGGCCCTCGGGCAGCCCGGCCAGGGCGTGGCTGCTCCAGGTCGGCAGCTCGACCTTGGGCAGCCGCAGACCGGCGAGTGAGGCGGCCACGGTGGCTCCGGCCACGGCGATCAGCGCGGCAGGGACCTTGCGCAGCAGCCGTCCGGCCCGGCCGGGGATCCGTGGCCAGAGGAGCAGCAGCGCCAGGGTGAGCGCGCTGACCGAGAGCGCGGCCGGGTGCAGATCCGCCAACTGCGCGGGCAGCGCGGCGAGATTGGCGGGCACGGAACTCTGCGGGGTGCCGCCGAGGACGATGTGCAACTGGGCGACGGCGATGGTCACGCCGATCCCCGCGAGCATGCCGTGCACGATGGCGGGGCTGACGGCGAGCGCGCCGCGCGCCACCCGCAGGCAGCCCAGGCCGAGTTGGGCGAGCCCGGCGAGGACGGTGATGGCACAGGTCGTACGCCATCCGTAGCGCTGGATGAGGTCGGCGGTGACCACGGTGAGTCCGGCGGCGGGGCCGCTCACCTG
This sequence comes from Streptomyces sp. NPDC057877, assembly GCF_042796855.1. NCBI lineage: Bacteria > Bacillati > Actinomycetota > Actinomycetes > Kitasatosporales > Streptomycetaceae > Streptomyces > Streptomyces sp. NPDC057877. Next base: position 164,599 of record NZ_JBHVMS010000003.1, on the reverse strand, counting down.
GAGCGCGGAGCCGCCGAGCCGTCCGGCGACGATGCCGCCGACGGCCGCCGCGACCAGGCCCGCCTGGAGCGGTGCGCCGGTGGCGAGGGCGATGCCGAGGGACAGCGGCAGGGCGATCAGGAAGACGGCGATGGCGGCCGAGACGTCGGCGCCCGCGAGGTGGAAGCGGCGGCGGGCGGGTGGCGGACTGTGGGACTGCCGCACGGGCTTCGACTGCTGGGGGTCGGTGGTGCGGCGGGTGGGGGCGCAGGCTGACATGTTTTCCCGTCTCCTCCGGGGCAGCGCGGTCGCGGAACAGGTGGTCCCCGCTCGAGGGCGGGGGCGGGTCGCGGCCGTGGGTCACGGCGTACAGCGGCGGGATGCATCAACAATCAGTAAACGAATCGTAATGCTAAGTAAAGGCAAAGCATGGATATTCCGGGCAAATGGGCTAAGTAATCACTCCGGAGAGTGAAGTGAGTATTTGATCGGCTTGTCATATAAATCTCCTTCTTCGTCCCGTGCGACCTTGACGGCGCTGTCACCGAGATCGCCAGAGATCACCAGAGATCGCCAGATCGCCAGAGTTCGCCAGAGAAGGAAGAAGGTGGGCGGAACATGGCCGCCACCCAGAGGATCACCGTGGGCGTCATGGTCGCCGCGGTCTGTGCCGGGTCACTCGCCGGTTGCGGGTCCGACTCCGACGGTTCGAAGAAGGGGGCGTCCGGACCGCAGAAGGCCAAGGCCGCCCCGGCCCCCAGGAGTGTGGTGCGCCTGATCGGCGACGGCTCCACCGCCTTCACCGGAGCGCAGCCGCACCTGCCCAGACCGGAGCGGCTCAAGCCGGGCCAGCGGCCACCGCAGTTCGTGGTGTTCTCCTGGGACGGCGCGGGCGAGGACAGCCAGAAGCTGTTCTCGCACTTCCGCGAGGTCGCCAAGGAGAACAACGCCACGATGACGTACTTCCTCAGCGGCGTGTATCTGCTGCCGGAGGACAAACGCGACCTCTACCGCCCCCCGCAGCACTCGCCTGGCCGCTCCGACATCGGCTTCAACGACCGGCAGGGCATCGCCGACACCGTGAAGCAACTGCGGCTGGCCTGGCTGGAGGGCAACGAGGTCGGCACCCACTTCAACGGCCACTTCTGCGGCCGGGGCGGCGGCGTCGGCGAGTGGTCGGTCGGGGAGTGGAAGGAGGAGATCGCCCAGGCCAAGGCCTTCGTGAAGGCCTGGAAGACCAACACGGGCATGAAGAACTCCGCCCCGCTGCCCTTCGACTACGACAAGGAGCTGATCGGCGCCCGCACTCCGTGTTTGGAGGGCCAGGAGAACTTCATGAAGGCCGCCCGCGAGCTGGGCTTCCGCTATGACACCAGCGGCGTCAACAACCAGCTCTGGCCCGGGAAGAAGGAGGGCCTGTGGGACCTGTCGATGCAGCTGGTGCCCTTCCCCGGCCACTCCTTCGAGCAACTCGCCATGGACTACAACTTCATGGTCAACCAGTCGGGCAGCACCAGCCAGGGCGACCCCGCCAAGCACCGGCTCTGGGGCGACGAGATGCGTGACGGCCTGCTCCAGGGCTTCCAACGCGCCTACGACGGCAACCGCGCCCCCCTGATCATCGGCAACCACTTCGAGTCCTGGAACGGCGGCACCTATATGCGGGCCATCGAGGAGGTCATCGAGCGGGTGTGCACCAAGGAGGAGGTGCGCTGTGTGTCCTTCCGGCAGCTCGCCGACTGGCTGGACGCCCAGGATCCGAAGACCCTGGCGAAGCTGCGCACCCTGAAGGTCGGCGAGGCGCCCCGGCAGGGCTGGGCGTCCTTCCTGTCCGCCCGCCCGGCCCCGGCACCGAAGGGCGTGCCCGGGGCACCGGCGGGCGACCGGTAGCCGTGGCGGCGGGCGCGGGCGCGGGCGCGGGGGCTGGGGCGGGGGCGGGCCTGCGGGTCAGGCGGTGGCCGCGACGCGCTCGCTGAGGACGAAGCCGGGGTCGACCTGGGCGGCCAGGTCGGCTCCCGTGCGCTCATTGCCCCAGGACTGGGCGTTCTTCAGATGGAAGTGCACCATCTGGCGCGTGTAGCGCTCCCAGTCCCGCTGCTCGTACGTCGCGTCGGCGGTGGTGCGGAGGGTGTGGAGGGCCTCGCGGTTGCCCTCCTCCAGCAGGTCGAAGCGGGGCGGGCGGCCCTTCTCCATGGCGCGCACCCAGTCGGAGTGCCCGACGGTGACGAGCAGGTCGCCCCCGACCTCGGCGCGGAGGAAGTCGAGGTCGTCCTGGCCGAGGACCTTGTTGCCGACGACCTTGAGGGTGATGCCGTAGTCCCGCGCGTACTCCTTGTACTGGCGGTAGACGGAGACCCCCCTTCGGGTTGGCTCGGCGACGAGGAAGGTGATGTCGAAGCGGGTGAACATGCCCGAGGCGAAGGAGTCCGAGCCCGCGGTCATGTCGACGACCACGTACTCGTCGGGGCCGTCGACCAGGTGGTTCAGGCACAGCTCCACCGCTCCGGTCTTGGAGTGGTAGCAGGCGACTCCCAGGTCGGCGTCCGTGAAGGGGCCGGTGACCATCAAACGGACGGCTCCGCCGTCGAGTTCCACCGGCCGGGCGCAGGCGTCGTAGACCGGGTTGTTCTCGCGCAGCCGCAGCAGCCGGGAGCCCTCACCGGGTGGCGTGGTCTTGATCATCGTCTCGGCGGAGGCGATACGCGGGTTGCTGCCGCGCAGATAGTCCTTGATCAGCGGCAGCCGGTCCCCCATCGCGGGGAGCGCCGCCGCCACCGTCTCGTCGAGGCCCAGTGCGGTCCCCAGGTGCTGGTTGATGTCCGCGTCGACGGCGATGACCGGTGCGCCGGTGGTCGCCAGGTGGCGGATGAAGAGGGACGACAGCGTGGTCTTGCCGCTGCCACCCTTCCCGACGAAAGCAATTTTCATGTTCAGTAAGCGTAGTGCCGGGCGGGCCCCCGCGTATGCGCGAACGTGAAGAAGACCACTCCATCGTGGGGTGTGAGCCCGGGGTGGCCGGGGCCGGACAGGCCCTAGGGTCGTACTCATGAGTACGACAGGCGCGACCGCCGATCCGCTCGCCGCCCTGGGCGCCCTGCCCGGCGTCGCGGACTCCGTGGAGTCCGTACGCAAGGCTGTGGACAGGGTGTACGGGCACCGGATCATGCGGCGCCGCAGCAACGAGATCACCTCCGAGGCGGCGCTGCGCGGCGCACGCGGTTCCGCCGCGCTGTCCGGCGCGGACTGGGCGCTGGAGGAGGTACGCAGGCGTACCGACTTCAGCGGGGACGACGAGGCCAGGGTCGTGGGTGCGGCCCTGCGGCTGACCGCGGAGGCGGGCCAGTTGCTGTCCATCTGGCGGCAGTCGCCCCTGCGGGTGCTGGCCCGGCTGCACCTGGTGGCGGCGGCGGAACAGGGCGGTCAGGTGGGGCGGCCCCGCCAGCAGGGCGAGCCCGTCGACGAGCCGTTGGTCACGCAGCCGCTGCCGAGCGCCGCCGATGTGTCGGCCCGGCTGGAGGGCCTGTCGGAGCTGGTCATCGCGGGCAGTTCCGCTCCCGCGCTGGTGACGGCCGCCGTCGTGCACGGTGAGCTGCTGGCGCTGCGTCCCTTCGTCTCCCACAACGGCCTGGTCGCGCGGACGGCCGAGCGGATCGTGCTGGTGGGCAGCGGTCTGGACCCGAAGTCCGTGTGCCCCGCCGAGGTCGGGCACGCCGAGCTGGGGCGCGAGGCCTACCTCGCGGCCTTCGACGGCTATCTCTCCGGCACCGCCGACGGGATGGCGGCCTGGATCGCCCACTGCGGCAAGGCGGTCGGGCTCGGTGCGCGTGAGTCGACGGCGGTGTGCGAGGCGCTTCAGCGCGGCGCGGCGTAGGGGCCCGGAAAGGGTTGCGGCGGTACGAGTTCTCGTACCGCCGCTGGCATGGTCACCGGGTTACCAAGCGTCCTCGATATGTGCCCATCAGGCGGGGTTTCTTTGCCCGTCACCTGGTGCGGCTGGCCCGTAATCGACGGGTCGACGTCGCGTGGGTGCTCGATGCACATGCGCGGTCCGTGGGGCCAATCCTGCGTCTTAAAGGTGATCCCTTCGGATGTCCTTTGGTCTCGCGGGCCGTTAATCCCTTTGTACTCCAGGGGCGGGGCAAGGGGAAGCCTGGGCTGCAGTTCTTTACTTTTAGGTTCAAAGATGCACTAAGGCATATCAAGAAGTATCAAACGGACGGTGATCGGCTAAGCGGACACTGACCGGCGCCGGGTGGCGTACCAGACGAGGCCCGCCGTGGCCGCCGCCGCTCCTATGGCCGCCGCCGCGACGAGTGCCGGACGGGGCGGTACGGAGATCCTGGGGAGCCGTTGCTTGAGGCGGACCGGGCGGTGGAAGTCGAGGATCGGCCACCCGCGCGCGAGGGCCTCCCGGCGCAGCGCCCGGTCCGGGTTGACGGCGTGCGGATGTCCGACGGCCTCGAGCATCGGCAGGTCGGTGGCGGAGTCGCTGTAGGCGTAGCAGCGGGAGAGGTCGTACCCCTCGGATTCCGCCAGCTCCCTGATCGCCTCCGCCTTCGTCGGGCCGTAGGCGTAGTACTCCACCTCGCCCGTGTAGCAGCCGTCGTCCCCCACGATCATGCGGGTGGCGACCACGCGGTCGGCGCCGAGCAGCTCGCCGATCGGTTCGACCACCTCGGCGCCGGAGGTGGAAACGATCACCACGTCGCGTCCGGCGGTGTGGTGTTCCTCGATGAGGGAGGCGGCCTCGTCGTAGATGATCGGGTCGATGATGTCGTGCAGTGTCTCGGCGACGATCTCCTTGACCTGCTGGACATTCCAGCCGCGGCACAGTGCGGAGAGGTACTCGCGCATGCGCTCGATCTGGTCATGGTCGGCGTCGCCGGCGAGGAAGACGAACTGGGCGTATGCGGTACGCAGCACGGCCCTGCGGTTGATCAGCCCGCCTTGGTAGAAGGACTTGCTGAAGGTGAGTGTGCTCGACTTCGCAATGACCGTCTTGTCCAGGTCAAAGAAGGCCGCTGTGCGGGGCAAGGAGTGGTTTTCCACAAGCCTGAGCATAGGCGCAGCCCATTCGGCGTAAGGTGGGGCGCGTGGGTTTGCCTGAGAGGGCTCTCGGGTACACCATGGAAGTCACGGATCGTTCGCGACCGTGCTAACCCGGTCCGACTCCTCCCCCCCCGAGTCGGCCGTGGGGACGACCCCCGCTCTCCCCCCCGGCGGGGGTCGTCGCATGTCCGGGCGGGTTTTTCCCTCTCTGTGTGGTTGCCGGAATGCTCGGCCGTGCGCTGCCGAGCAAACTTGGCATGAGCATGACCAGTTACTCTGTGTAGTTATTGGACTCCTCTGCGGAAGTCGCACAGAGGTGGCGCGGGCGTCACCGGTACGGGTGAACGCGATATTCACAACCGTCGGCACGTCCACAGTTTTCGACCAAGATCCACATGATTTCCGGCATCGCTGCACCGTGATTCCAGCGCGCCTCGTGGCGAGTTCATGGCCGGTTCTGTTTCCGGGGCGCGCATGGCCGGTTCCTATCGGCCGTGCATAGGGAGGGCCGGATGCCGGTTCTCCGCACGTTCGGGATTCGCGGGGCCCAAGCGGCACGCGTAAGAAGCAGCGAAGGGGGAGCAAACCGTGGCCGGAGCCGTCACCCAAGAACCACCGCCCGCCGCCGGAGGCAGCCAGGGCGGACCACTGATCGTCACCGAGGACACCGACCTTCTGGACGACCTGCTGCGCCTGTGCGCCGCGGCCGGCGCCACACCCGAGGTCCACCACGCGGTGCCGGAGCGCGGCGGCGGCTGGGAGACCGCACCGCTCGTCCTGGTCGGCGACGATGCCGCACGGCGCGTGCGCGGGGCCGCGCGCCGACACGGCGTGGTGCTTGTCGGACGCGACCAGGACGATCCCGGCGTCTGGCAGCGCGCCGTCAGGATCGGCGCCGACCACGTCCTGATGCTGCCCGACGGCGAGCAGTGGCTGGTCGACCGCATCGCCGACGTCGCCGAGGGCGTCGGACGCCCCGCGCTCACCGTCGGCGTGATCGGCGGCCGAGGCGGCGCCGGAGCCTCCACACTCGCCTGCGCCCTCGCCGTCACCTCCGCGCGGGAAGGGCTGCGCACCTTGCTGGTGGACGCGGATCCGCTGGGCGGCGGACTTGACGTACTCCTCGGCGGGGAGGGCGCCGAGGGCCTGCGCTGGCCCGCCTTCGCGGGCTCACGCGGACGGGTCGGCAGCGGCGCCCTGGAGGAGTCACTGCCCCGACTGCACTCGTTGCGGGTGCTCAGCTGGGACCGCGGCGACCGCGTCGCCGTTCCGCCGACGGCCGTACGGGCGGTGCTCGCCGCGGCCAGAAGGCGCGGCGGCACGGTCGTCGTCGATCTGCCGCGCCGCATCGACGACGGTGTTGCCGAGGCCCTGGCCCAGCTCGACCTCGGGCTCCTGGTGGTCCCCGCCGAACTGCGCGGCGTGGCGGCGGCCGGGCGCGTGGCCTCCGCCGTCGGGATGGTCCTGCGTGATCTACGCGTGGCGGTGCGCGGGCCGTACGCGCCCGGCCTCGACGACCGTGAGGTGGCCCGCCTGCTCGGGCTGCCGCTGGCCGGTGAGGTGCCCGTCGAGTCGGCACTGCTGCGGCCGGACGGCGGCAAGGAGCCGCCGGGAAGCAGCCGGGGTCCCCTCGCGCGGTTCTGCACCGACTTCTGGGAGCGCGCGCTGATCGAGGCGGGTGCCGTATGAAAACACCTACCGAGGCACCCAGCGGCCCGACGCTGCTGGACGGCGTACGGCGTCGGCTGGCCGAGAGCGGCGCCGAACCCACGCCCGCGCGGGTGGCCCAGGCGCTGCGCGAACAGGGGCGGGTCCTCGGCGACGCCGAAGTGCTCGGCACGGCCGCGCGGTTGCGGTCGGAACTCGTCGGCACCGGGCCGCTGGAGCCGCTGCTCGCCGACGCGTCGGTGACCGATGTACTGGTGTCGGCTGCGGACCGGGTCTGGGTGGACCGCGGCGGCGGACTGGAGCTGACCCCCGTCACCTTCCCGGACCCGGCCGCCGTACGGCGCCTCGCCCAGCGACTGGCCGCCGTGGCCGGACGCAGACTCGACGACGCCCGGCCCTGGGCCGACGCCCGGCTGCCCGACGGCACCCGGCTGCACGCGGTGCTGCCGCCCGTCGCGGTCGGCTGCACTCTGCTGTCCCTGCGCGTCGTACGGCCGCGCGCGTTCACCCTCGACGAACTGGTGACGGCGGGCACCGTGCCGCCGGGCGGCGACCGGGTGCTGCGGGCGCTGTTGGACGCCCGGTTGTCCTTCCTGGTCAGCGGGGGCACGGGCAGCGGCAAGACGACCCTGCTGAGCGCGCTGCTGGGGCTGGTCGGACCGGGTGAGCGGATCGTGCTCGCGGAGGACTCGGCGGAGCTTCGGCCGGATCATCCGCACGTCGTACGGCTGGAGACCAGACCCGCCAACCAGGAGGGCGCGGGCCTGGTGACGCTGGAGGACCTGGTGCGCCAGGCACTGCGGATGCGGCCGGACCGGCTGGTGGTGGGCGAGGTGCGCGGCCCCGAAGTGGTCCATCTCAACGTCTGCTAAGCACCAACACTCCGGACTGTGATCGGTCCTGGCCAGAAGACGTCTACATCTACGCGCTGTTCCGCCCCTGCGCTTTCGCCTCGCGCAGCATGTCCACGATCAGCTTCCGGTCCTCCACGGACAGCGGCATCTCCCATGCCGTCCGCTCCAGCCGGTCCGACAGATCGGCGTACGGCGCGCGTTCCTGCACCTGGATCTCCCGAAGGATCTCGGCCGCGTCGCTTCGGCCAGCCTCCACGAGCCGTTCCGGAGACAGGCTGACCGTCCGCGCCATGTGCGCGAGCTGCATATCGCCAGCCCTCGTCTTGACGGGGACGCCTGCCTTCATCAGGTAGCCGTTCTCGATCTGCCCCCAGCGGGAGGCCTTCACAACCCCGCTTCGCTCTGCCGCTTCTGCCCTCGTCAGGCCTCGAGCCTGGCGTGCCCTGCGGATAAGGACCGCCTCGGGCGGGGGCTCGGGGGCGGCGTGCTGTGCCGTCATCTGCACTCCCGGCTCGGTCGACCAGCAGGCAAGCCTACGCAATCTCGCGTAATTACGCACGTCAACGCCTCAGGCTCCCGCTTCTGGATGTAGTTATTGACGATTACTGTAATCCTGCGTAATCTCTCCGGCATGGAACAAGCCCAAACTCGGCTTGCTCAGGACCCTGCGCGGGTTCTGCGTAAGCGCGTACAGGCGGGCCTCGCTCAGAACGATCTGGCGGCGCGCGTCGGCATATCGGCCGCTCAGCTGTGTCGCATCGAAAAGGGAAAGAGCGGGGCTTCCGCCCCCGTCCTGTCTCGCCTTGCCGAGGTACTCGACTGCGAGATCGCGGAACTCATGCCTCCGGATCCGACGGAGGCAATGGCCGGAAGCAACGCGGCGTGAGCGGCCGGATCTGCCTCACGCCCGACGAGGCGTTCGAGGCCGGGTTCAACGAGCCGTGTCAGCACGGTCTTCCGGACCCGGAGGACTGCCCGCACTGCCGACTGAGCGACGCGGAGATCGGCCGCCTGGTCGTGCTTCTGCATGGCTCTCGCAGCCAGCGCCCGCAGTCCACGGCAAGCGCCGCCTGACCAACAAGTGCGGGGCCGCGCCCGGCTGGTCCCCGGTGCACGACCCCTCCGGCACACCTCACCCATCACGAAATGAGGAGACCGTGAACGCATCATCCCAGACGCCCGGGGCGCTGCCCTCGGTGCAGCACGACCCGCGGCCGTTGCAGGCCGCCATCGCCTCCTACGCCACCGTGCACCCCGCCCCCGCGGGCCCGGTGCCGGTGAACCCCGACGTCCCCCACCGCCTCCAGGCCCGCGGCCCCGAGCCGCTGCCTCCCGCCTGCTTCACCTGCGGCGCGAGCGACGGCCCGCTGGCACCTTGCCCCCTCGGCCGCCGCTACCCGTCCGGCGCCCAGGTCCTCTACTGCGGCACCTGCATGCCCCACAACCCGGCCACCGCCGCCGCCACCGTCATCACCGCGGCGATGGACGGCGACGCAACCACCCCGCAGGACATCGCCCAGGCCGAGGCCGACGCCGGACTCCTCTTCGACCCGCAGCGCGTCCAGGCCGCCGTTGACGCCGCCCGCGAGCAGGCCCGCGCCGAGTGCGCCGCCGAGCTGCGCGAGCGCGGCGAGCAGCTGGCCGTCATGGCCGACTACAAGCACCGCCTGGACGCCGTCCTGCGCATGCTGGAGGGCCGCCCGGGCACGCACATGCTGGCCGTCGCCGAGGTCGCCGCCGCCGCGTACGACTGGCCGACCCCGCACGACCTGATCCCCATGACGCTCGCCTGGACCCGCAGCGCCACCGTCCCCGCGGAAGACGCCGAGGACCAGCGCGCGGTGGTCGACTGCGTGTCCGCGCACGGCGGCCGCGCCCACCTCGTCCTCACCGGCGACGAACGCCACGCCCTCGCCTCGCTGCTGGACTCGACGGTCGTCCGGGACATCAACGCGCCGTGCCCGCACTCCAAGGCCTGCGGCATGACCGACGACGAGGTCGACGCCGCCGACCCGCACCTGTTCGGCTGGGCGCGGCTCGAGGTCGCCGGTGTCGACGACGGCCCCCGCTGGTACTGCACCCCTGCCTGTGTCTTCCGCGCGCTCGCCCGCGCTGGCGAGCGGCTCGAGGCGGCCGACCGCCAGGCCGAGCAGGGCGGTGCCTGGTGAGCCGTGCCATCGACACCTACCTGGGGTGGGAGACGCTCCAGCACCGCGTCGGGTGCAAGCGCCCGGCCTGGTCGGTCGACGTCCGTGACGAGCCCCGCAAGTGGCGCGACCGTCACGGCGGCGCCGAGCACAAGTGCACGAACGACGTGTGCGGCCACGACGGCTACTACGCCCAGACGACGATGCGGATCGTGTGCCGGTCCTGCCAGACCGCGACCGTCATCCGTGGCGAGGACTGCCACACCAGCCAGGGCCAGACCGCGAACACCGCCTACGGCTACGGCCTGCCTCCGCGCCAGGCGGCCGGGCTGCTGCTGTGGCCCGGCGAGCCCACGCTGGGCAACGGCCGCCTCCTTCGTGACGAGCCGTACGACTTCGTCGTGACCCGCACCGGCGTCAAGCGCGTGACCGAGGCGGACGTGGTCGGGCAGATCAACCAGGACCGCGGCCGCCGTGGCGGCGTCATCTGGCACGCCACCGCCGTGTCCGACCCGAACGGCGAGTTCGGGTTCGGCCAGCGGATCCGGTGGGCGTACGGGACCGGCGACGGCTCGCCGCTGCGGTCGGTCGGCGCGGCGGCCCGCTGGGTCGGCGCCCGCCTCGCCGAACACGAGACGGGTGGTGGTCAGCGGTGACCGCCATCGAGGAGCAGACCGGTACGGCCGGGCGAGGGAAGAGCACCCGCGACAGCAGCCGGCTGTCTGTGGGCGCTGCCACCCGCGCCCTGCCGCTGCCGCACCTGCCGTACGCGGACGCTGTCCACGTCGAGCTGGTGGCGGCGGGCCTCGAGCCCGACCGGATCGACGCCGGTATCCGCCGTGAGCCCGGCGGCCCGAGGGAGCTGTACCTGACCGCCGTGTGGGAGGCCGAGCACCCGGACCTGCACGGCGACCTGTGGCCGGAGGGGATGACCGTGTCCTGGTCGCACCTGACCGGCTGGTCCACCCACGACGGCGACACCGTCCGCGCCCTGGTCGACGTCGACGCCATCGCGCCCCCGGCGCTGATCGCCGACGCCGCGCTGCACCTGGCCGTCCACGGCCTTCACGTCACGTGGGTGCCGCCGGTCGGCGGCCGCTGGCAGCACGCGCCCGCCCTCGACGCCGCACTGGCCGCCTACCCGGCCCGGGAGGTGGAGTGGTGAGCACCCCCGAGATCCTGCCCACCCTCGTCACGCAGGCCCAGGAAGCGGTGCACAGGGAACTGCCGCACTGTGACCCGCAGCTGGTGCTGGCGGTCCTGCTCACGCTGCACCGCACCGGCATGCTGCGGCCGCGTACGAACGACCGCTACAAGCTCACTCAGCAGCAGCGCGCGGTCCTGATCGGCGCCGCGCGCGGGGAGACCCTCACCCGGACCGCGCGGCGCCTGGCCCGGTACCCGTCCACGATCCGCTCGCACCGGCTGAACGCCTACCGGCGGCTCGAGTCGACGAGCCTCGGCCCGGCCCTGGTGGTCGCTCTCGTCTCCGGGGTGATCACGCTCGACGAGGTGCTGCCCGCCGAGCACCCGGCATTCGGGGAGGCCTGGTGATGGCGCTGATCCTGCTGCTCATCTTCGGTGTCCTGGTCCTCGCCTGGTGGGTGCTGGCCGCGGTCCTCGAGGTCCTCGCCGACCGCCAGGTGCGCGTACCGGAGCGGTGGATGGTGCGGATTCTGCCGGGCTGGCTGCCCACGTACGTCCGTCAGGACCTCGCCCGCGCCCGCCAGGCCCGCACCACCCCCACGGTCACGGCCGCGCCGCCGCTCCCGCTGCCGGACCCGGCGCCCTGGGCGCACGCCGACAAACAGCACACCCGCCCGGCCCCCTCCGGCCGCCACCGCCGACCCGAGGAGGCCCCCGATGGGACGCACTGACGTCATCGCCGCCGCCCTGCGCCACCCCCGCCTGCTACGGCCCCTGCTCGCACACGAGCTGGGCGAGCGGCTGGTGCAGGGACTCGCGCCGAGGTCGACGGTCGCGGAGTGGACGGCGACCGTGCCGCAGCTGGCCGAGGCGATCGACACCGCCCTGGACGCCGACGCCGCGGCGGCCGCCGCCCGTGCGGCCGGGAGCGGCCCGGCCGGTCACCCGCTGGTCATCCTCACCCGCGGCTGCGACCTGGTCGGCGTGTGCGGGTGCGGCCGACCCCTCGGCCGCATCGTGCCCGGCCGCCCGCTGGACGCGCTCGCCGTGCCGTGGGAGCGCCACACCGGCACCGCCCACCCCCACACCGCCTGACCCACCCAGACCGCCGGGCGGGCGGGCCGTGCCCTGACAACCGCCCGGCCACCACGTAAGGACACCACCATGCGACGTCGCGACCCGCGACTGGAGATCATCACCGGGGCCATCGAGCGCCTCATCCCCGGCGCCACGCCCGCCTTCCTGTCCGTCACGGTCGCCGAGACGCTGCCCGGCACCGCCAACCCGGACGGCACCACCCACCGGCACCAGTGGACCGGCCGCCCCGACGGACTCGCCGAACACGTGTTCACCGCCCTGTACGGGCGCCCCCGGAGCAGCGACGACCGCAGCCCCCTCGCCCAGGCCGAGGACGCCAAGCGCGCCCGCGACATCCACGGCGAGATCGGCGCCCTGACGGACGGTTACACCCAGCTCACCACCGCGCCCTGGTACCCGGCCCGCCCCGGCGACCTGATCCACCTGCACTACGAGGCCGGTGGCCTGTCCGAGGCGCACGGTGAGACCTACCGCATCGAGGCCGGGAACCACGGCTTCCTGTCGATGAGGCAGCTCTGCCACACCTTCCCCGACACCGAGGACCTCGAGGGCCTGGTCGGCTGCTTCGCCGTCGACGACGACCCGGACCCGCTCGCGGAACTGTGGATGGAGGCGGGCCCGCAGGCGCTGACGATCGTCCGGGACGGCCTGGTCGTCCACCACGGCGCCTCCCGCAACCTCAGCCCGGTCGTGGTCGCGGGCATGCTCGCGTCCACCAGGGAGCTGGCCAACGCCGTCCATGAGGCCAAGGCCTACCTGACGCGCGGTGAGCCCGAGCTGGCGCTGGCCCGGCTGCGCTCGCCGCGCCCACTGCCCCCGTGCGGCACGCCCGGGCCGATGCCGGATCACGCCGACTGTGCGCGGCCGCGCGGCCACCGGCCGCCGTGCAGCCCGGACGCCGACCACGTCTCGGCCCCGCACGAGTGCCCGGCCCTGCCCGAGCAGCTGTACGCCGTGCTGGCCGTCGGCCCGAAGCGCACGACGGTCAGCTTCGAGGGCCTGTACGAGGACAAGGACGCCGCCCTGGACGCCGTGTCCGGGTGGGACCAGCACACCGAGGCCGAGCGGCGCGGCGGCCGCGGCGTACCCGACTACGTCTTCGTGGACCTGCCCGCACCCGGCGGCGCGTCGCTCGCCATCGTCGCCCCGATGCCGCTGCTGCCCGACCCGCGCGCCGAGGACGAGTGGGCGACCGAGGGCGCGGCGACGGCGCTCGACCACATCGACCCCGTCGACGACACCGACGACGACTTCCCGGACGACGACGGCGCCGAGGACGAGGTGGCGGACCTGGACCCCGTCGACGACAGCGACGACGACTTCCCGGACGAGGACGACGACGAGGACACGGCTGCGGACCTGGACCCGGTCGACGACGAGGACGACGAGACGTGAGCGCCGCCAACCAGCACGCCGAGGCCCACCGGCTCAAGGCCGAGCATCCCGGGTGGGGTGCGCGCCGGATCGCCGAGCAACTCGGCATCACCCGGCACGCGGCCAGTCAGCTGCTCGCCCGGCCGCTGCCTCAGCCGGTGGCCGACGTCCGGCCGCCAGTGGCTGAGGCGGTGGCTGAGGTGGCTGCGCCGGTGCGGCCGGTGGCTGACCGCGTGACCGGCCACCTCGACGCCCTGACCGGCCACCGGCCGGACAGTGGCCGCCGCCTGGTCCTCGACCTCGACCAGTTCCCGGGCCTGGCTGAGGACCTGGCCGAGCTACAGCAGACCGGCGCCAGCCCGGCCGAGGTCGTGAATTTCGCGATCGACCGGCTGGCGACCGCCTACCGCACGGCCCGCGACCGCGGACTGCTGCGTGAGGGCCAGTCGTTCGACGTGGTCCGCATGTGGCTGAAGCCCGCGGCCGCCCGCCGGACCGCCTGATGACCGGGCCGCCCGCCCCCACCGGTCCACAGCCCGGGCGGGCGGCCCACCCCTTCGATTCGCCTGGAGGTGGCTGGTGCTGATCCGTGCCTATGCCGTACTGGCGGCCGCCGCGGCGGCCGCGGTCCTGATCGTGGCTGGCTGCACCGGCCAGCACCTGGCCGTGCCCCGGCCGAGTCCGAGCCCCGCCCCCGCCCCGGCCGCCCCGAGCGGCTGGTAGCCGCGCCATGGCCGAGCAGTGGCCGCCGACCCGGCTGTACGGGGTGTGGGTGGTGGCTGACTACCGGCCGCCCTACGGCTGGGTGCGGCCGCCGTACGCCCGCCTCACGTGCCCGCACGGCTGCCTCATCGAGTCCCCCGCCAAAGCGGACGCCGTCGACGTCGCCCGCCTCATCGCCTCCCTCCACTTCATCCACGCCCGGCGCTGCCCCGGGCCTCGTCCTCAGGAGTCGAGATGACCGACACACCCGTACGCCCCATACCGACGCCCGGTGACCTGACCGCGCGCCGTTGCGGCACGCCACTGGCAGGCGCCCCCGCGCCCGTCTGCCAGGCCCCCGCCGAACCCGACGCCGCGGCGACGCCGCTGTACGACCGGCGCCGGTGGGAGCGGGCACTTCTGGCCACCCGGCTGCCGCACCAGGCCGCCCGGCTGCTCGGCTGGGGCCTGGCCCACCTCGCCGACTCCTCCGGCTACCTCCCGGCGGGCGGTCCCCAGAACGCCAACCTGCTGGGCCGCACCCTGCGCATGAGCGGCAAGCAGGTCCGCATGTCGCTGAACCAGCTCGAGCAGGCCGGGCTGATCACCCGGCCGGACATCCACACCTGGGAGCCCCAGGACGTCGTGCGCCCGATCACCCTCACCCTGCCCGCCGCCCCTGCGCGCCCCGCGCCGCCGAGTACCGCCCAGGCGGCCGGATGACCCGCCGTCCCGAGCAGTTACCGCTGCTGCCCGACGACCCGCCGCGCTGGGGCGGACCGGCCGCCCTGCCAGTGGACCCGATCCGCACCCAGGGCCGCACCGAGTACGCCGTCCGCTGCGACGGCGACACCGGATGCGGCGCCGTCCACCGCCACATCGCCCCCGGCATCCGCACCGCCCCGTGCGGCGCCACCTACACCGTCCCCGTCCCCGGCCCCGACGCCGAGGACACCGACACCAGCTAGGACACCGTGACCCGCCTGCCCGCGCGCCCCGCCGCCGAGCCCCGCCACCATGGCGGGGCCGGTGGTGCTGGCCCAGTGCAGGCACCCTGGTACCGCCAGAAGGTGAAGGTGCCCCGGCGGGTGTGGGAGGGCGGCCGGTACTCGCCCGGCGCGGTCGCCTACCACGCACAGATCACCGCCCTCGCGCAGCGCGCGGACGGCTGCCGCGCCGCGGTCGCCACGCTCGCCGGGTACCTCGGTGACTCCAAGCGCACCGCCGAGCGGTATCTCGCCGAGCTGGCCGCGCCCGGGCCGGACGGCATACCCGAGCTGGCGACCGTGCGCCGCACCGGCGCGGACGGCGACGGGGAGACCGCCGAGCGCCGCACCCGCGGCTGCACCCGCGGTGAGCACTTCGCGTACGTACCGGTCGCGGCCGCCAAGACGCTCCGGCACCCGGTGTTCGTCCTGTACTGCGCCCTGGCCCACGCCACAGCGACCCGTACCCCGGTCACGACGGGGGAGCTGGCCGCGCTCCTGGACGTCACCGAGCGCACCGCCCGCCGTATGACGGCCGAGCTGGAGCGGCTCGGGTGGATCACCGTCCACCGGCGTACAGGCCGCCACGGCCGCCACGACTACGAGGTCCACGAACGCCCCCTACACCCCGTCGACGACCCCACCGGAGCGGACACAGATGGCGGATCGGGTGCGTGCACAGATGGCGGATCCCTCGCGATCAAGGAAGACGCTGGACTGACTGACGAGAGAAGCACGCAGGAGCGTGGTTCTTTCCGCCGTAGGCGAGGTACCGGTAGTACGCCCGCCGATCCTGTGGATACCCCGGGTAACAGCGCTGGGGGTAACTATCCGGTAGCCCCCGTCATCCCGGCCGCCTTCCAGGGCCGTGTGCGCCCCTCTGCACGCCCCGCGTACGACGGGCCCCCGCTCACCCTCAGCCCCCGCGTCTGGGCCGTCCTCGCCCCCGTACACGACCTCCTGCCCGCCATCAGCCCGTACCTGGTGCGGCGCATCGCCCGCGAGATCGGCCGACAGCTCGACACCGGCGTCTGGGCCGAGGACATCCGCGACCAGCTGACCCGACTGCGCACCTGGACACCGCCCGCCGAGATCCGCGACCCCGGCCGCTGGATCCTCGGCGCCGCTCTCCCCGTACGCCCCGGCCCCTGCGGCACCGCCGACTGCCACTACGGCTTCCAGCGCTACACCGGCACCCCCTGCAAAGCCTGCGCCGACACCGCCGAGCGCGCCCTCGGCGCCCACCCACCGCATACCGCCACCTGGCACGAATGCACCACCTGCCAGGCCCCCTCACGCACCCCCCTGACCGGCCACCAGTGCGCCACCTGCCGCACCGCCTGACACCAGGAAGGAACCGCCCTGCGATGCCCTACCCGATACCGCGCCCGCCCGCCCCCAACGGCCCCGGCACCTGCCCCAGATGCCACGCCCCCGTCATCTGGTGCACCACCGCCAAGCAGAACACCCAGATGGTCGACCGCGACCGCAACCCCGGCGGCAACCAAGCCGTACGCCAGGACCGCACCGGCCGCTGGCTCACCCGCCAGCTCGACAACGACCGCCCCATCCCCGAGGCCGACGAACACCTCCACATGCCCCACGCCGCGACCTGCACCGCGACCCGCCAGCAGGCCGCCGCCCGCCGCCGCACCCCCCACCGCGCCCGCACCGGCGTACGCCCCGTCAGGTGGCAGCAGCCATGACGCAGCTCCGCGCCGACGTCGCCGCCATGCTCCGCGCAGGCGCCACCCACGCCCAGATCATCGAGCAGCTGGGTGTCAGCAGCCACACGATCGTGCGCACCCGCCGCGCCTTGAACATCCCCGTCCCGCCCGGCCGGGCCAAGCGCACCAGCGCCGAACTCGCCGCGCTCGACGACCAGGCCGTCACCATGCTCCAGGGCGGAGCCACCTACGAGGAGATCCACCGCCTCCTCGGACTCGGCCACAACCGAGTATCCGACCTGCGCAAACAGCACAAGATCCCCGTCCCCCACCGCGACCGCAACGCCACCCAGCGCCTCACCGTCGACGAACAGTTCGCCCGCTACGCCATCCCCACCTCGACCGGCGGACACCTGCTGTGGACCGGCCCCCACAGCGGCCGCGGCCTCGACCTCATCGCCTCCGGCCGCAAACACAACGCCCGCCACGTCGCCTTCGCCAAGCACCACGGCCGCGACCCCGACGGACGCGTCCGCCGCACCTGCGAACTCCCCGACTGCATCGCCGGAGCCCACCACACCGACCACCGCATCCGCGCCGCCCACGCCCGCGCCGACGCTGCCTACCACCTCATCTTCGGACCAGACGCATGACCCACAACGAGACCCTCAACGTCGCCGCCCTCGGCGCGTTCTTCGCCCTCGCCAGCCTCGCCCTCCTCATCGGCCTCGGCGGCACCGCCTACATCGCCCTGTGCCGCGCCCTCGACGTCGCCGCCGACCGCCGCGCCCGCCGCGCCGCCCGCACCCACGACACCCTCACCGCCGCAGCCATCGACGACACCGTCACCACCGCCCTCAACAGCGCCTGCTGCGAGCCCTGGTGGACGTCCGCGGGTACCGAGCACGACCCGGCCTGCCCCCGCCAGGCCCGCAGAGCCCCATGACCCCCGCGCGCCTGCGTTCCGCGCGCGCGATCGCAGGCGTGTGCGCGCACGCGAGCCACCGCCCCTACCCGCCAGTACGCATGGCCGCAGCCCACCGGCCGGAAAGAGTGATCATGAAGCAGCCCGCCCCCGAGGACCTGGCCCACATCCGCGACCAGCTGCGCGAGGAGATCCGCGACGCCCGCGGCACCCTCAAGGACCTCAGCTACGAGATCAAGACCGCCCGCGACCTCGCCGACTCCCTGCGCAAGCTCGTCTCCGAACTCGCCACCACCGAGGTCCGCGAGGTCCTGGAGGCCGAGGTTGCGCGGCAGCTCACCGCCCTCGGTGAGCAGACCCAGCAGCAGATGGGCAAGGCCACCAGCAAGGTGATCGCCGAGTTCGACAAGCTCCGCGACCTCCTCCTCGGCCAGGACCGCGTCGCCGACGGCCGCGAGGAGCGTTCCATCCCCGAGCTGCTGCAAGACCCCGTCATCCTGGCCCGCGCCCAGCGCGCAGCCCGCCACAACGCAGCCGAGGCCCCCCGTGGGTAGCTGTGCCATCTGCCCGCGCACCGCCGCCGACGGCGTGCACGCCTGCCCCGTCCACGCCGAGGAACTGCGCGCCTGGCTCGCCGAACTGCCCTACCAGGCACGCTTCCTCGAGGAGTTCATCGAGCCCGCCGGACGCCCCACCGCCGGCCGCATCGGCGGCACCGGCCGCGCCCATGCGCCCGTACCGGTCGACCTTCGCGTCCTGGTCCTCCTCGGCCCCGGCCGCCTCGATGCCGCCCCTGGCTCCGACGACGACGGCACGCCGCCGATCCTCGCCGTCCTCGGCGCCTGGGCCGGCCACATCGCCTACCACTACCCAGCCGTCGGATACGACCGCTACGGCACCGCCCGCAGCCAGCCCTGCGAACAGGCATGGCCCTCGTACGGCGAGACCATCACCGGCTGGTGCGCCTGGCTCACCGCCTACCTGCCGTTCGCCCTCACCCTGCCCCTCGTCGCCGACCTGCACCGCCAGCTCGGCAACCTCATCCACCGCATCCGCGACCTCACCCACGCCGTACCCCACCGCCACCCACAGGCCGCCCCGTGCCCGCGATGCGACGCGCACGCCCTGGTCGCCGTCGACGGACAGCACGGCATCACCTGCACCGCCTGCGGCAACCGCCTCGAACGCGACGAGTACGACCAGCACGCCGCCGCCTTCCTGCAGACCATCCAGGCCGAGCAGGAGGCAGACCCCGGCGGCCCCGCGGCCGCGTAGCGCATCGCCGGGTGCTCGGCATATCGCTGTACCGAACAGGTGTTCCCATCGGACACTCACGGCACAACCGTGCACCGACTCGCTCGCCCACCCGGCACATGCGACCCGCACCGAAAGGGGCACCCATGCCTACCTGGACTCTGCACCAGGGAGACGCCCTGACTCTCCTGCCGACCCTGCCCGCCGACTCCGTGGCCGCCACGATCACCGACCCGCCCTACAACTCCGGCGGCCTGACCGCCACCCAGCGCACCGCCCACGCCGCCAGAGACAAGTACGTCAGCGGCGACGCCCAACACGCCCTGCCCGACTTCGACGGCGACACCCGCGACCAGCGCGGCTACACCCTCTGGATGACCCTCGTGCTCGCCGAGTGCTACCGCATCACCGCCCACGGCGGCCCGCTCCTGGTCTTCACCGACTTCCGCCAGCTCCCCGCCACCTCCGACGCCCTGCAGGCCGCCGGCTGGACCTGGCGCGGCATCGTCCCCTGGCACAAGCCGATCTCCCGCCCCTGCAAAGGCGGCTTCAAACGCGCGTGCGAATACGTCCTATGGGCCACCAAGGGCCCCGTCGACGCCGCCCGCAACCCCGTCTACCTCCCCGGCCTGTTCACCGCCAGCCAGCCCCGCGGCAAAGGCCGCCTCCACATCACGCAGAAGCCCGACGAACTCATGGCCGAGCTGGTGAAGATCTGCGTCCCCGCGGGCACCGTCCTGGACCCGTTCACCGGCTCCGGCTCCACCGGCGTCGCCGCCCTCACCTCCGGCCGCCCCTTCCTCGGCATCGAACTGTCCGCACGCATCGCCGACACCGCCCGCACCCGCCTCAAGGAAGCAGCCGCATAGCCGCTGTCACGGCCCTGTGCCACACTGACCCCCGCGACACCGACGGTCCCGGTCGGCGCTTCACACCGGCCCGCCCCACCTCACCGGGGCGGGCCGCGCCGCATCCGCTGGACAAGATCGCCATTTAGCGTCAACATGCTGCCAACAGCACACGTGTGCCCATAGGCGCGGGAAACCGCAGCGCAGCCGGACAGCGCGACCGGCACAGCAGCCCCGGACCAACCCAGGCCCGGGGCTGCGGCGTACCCGAGGGAGGTGGCACACCTGGCCAGCGACCTCTTCAACGGCGCCCAGGCCGCCGAGCTCGCCACCCAATGGCGCCGCATGCGCAGCGCCGGCGCAGCCGCCGTCACCCGCTCCGCCATCTGCAAGTGGCGCGCCCGCGGCCACCTCCCCGTCGCAGGCATCGACGCACACGGCCGCCCCCTCTACGCCCTCGCCGACCTCGCCCGCGCCGAGAAAGCCACCCGCCCCCGTGCACTGCGCCTCGTCGGCATCACCACCACCTGACCCGGGAGAACACCATGGCCCGCGCCTCCATCCCCGTGACCAAGCTGTCCGACGCCGGCAGCGCCGACCCCGTCGAGACCGACGGCGACCCGGTCAACCAGCACTCGCTGACCAACACCGGCCGCACCGTGCTGCGCGTACGCAACGCCGACGGCGTCAACCCTCACACCGTCACCCTGGTGACCCCCATCACCGTGGGCGGCAAGGCCGTCGAGAACACCGCGGTGTCCATCCCCGCCGCAGCCACCCGCACCTTCGGCTCCCTGTCCACCGCCCTCTACGGCAGCAACACCCCCATCGACGTCGACGACGCCCAGCTCAAGCTCATGGCCTTCGAGCCCTGATGGACGGCCACTGGAAGGAAGCGGCCAGCAGCTGGCGCACCGTGCCGCGCCCTACCGGCTGGAAGCGGATACGCGCCGGCATCCTCGAGCGCGACGGCGGCGTGTGCACGTGGATCGACGACGGCGAGCGCTGCACCGAGCCGGGCACGGACGTCGACCACATCGGCGACCCCGACGACCACAGCCCGGCCAACCTCCGCCTGCTGTGCGGCTACCACCACCGCAGGCGCACAGCCCTGCAGGCCCGCGCGGCCCGCGGCCCGCTGCCCACCAGGCGCAGGCCGACCGAGGCGCACCCAGGACTGGTCAGCACGCAGGCCCGGCGGCCGCGGCCCGCCGGTGACGACGTCCCCCCGTTCTGACCGCCCCGGGGGTCAAGGGGTGGGGGGTGACCCCCACCCCACCCCCGCCTGGCACGCGGAGCGGCATAGCAAGCCGCGATGCGTACGGGTTCCGCAGACCGGGCCGCCGTGGCGCCTGGCGCAGGCACACGCGGCCGGCCGCCGAGGCGCCGGGGTGATCCGACCCCCCTCACGGCACAGCGCCACACAGCCCCTCGCCCCCACACGGCCGGTACATTCCTGCTGGTCAGCGCCCCGTTTCGTTACACGGTGCGGTAGACTGGGAGGCGTGATCCCAACCACCTGCGAGCGCGAGACCTGCGGCGCCGAGCTGCGCCGCACGGGCATCGGCCGCCCCCAGCGGTTCTGCAGCGCGCGCTGCCGAGTCGCCGCACACCGCGCCCGCCGAGCAGTGCCGGCCGAGCTGCGCGGCCGCGAACGCTGGGTACGCCGCGGCGACGACAAGGCGCCGCTGCGCGCCGACACCGGCCGCCCCGCCTCCTCCACCAACCCGTCGACGTGGACCACGCACACCGCGGCCGCGCGCTCGTCGCACGGCGCCGGCCTCGGCTACGTCCTGGCCGACGGCGACGACGTCGTCGTCCTGGACCTGGACCACTGCCTCACCGGCGGCCAGCTCGCGCCGTGGGCCGCGCGCATCCTCGCCGCCTGCCCGCCCACCTTCACCGAGGTCTCACCCTCCGGGACCGGCCTGCACATCTGGGGCCACGGCCGCCTCGAGCGCGGCCGCCGCATCCGCCGCGACGACGGCGCCCACATCGAGGCCTACAGCTCCGGCCGCTACATCGCCCTCGGTCACCGCTACGACGACGCGCCCCTCGCCCTGGCCGACCTGAGCGAGGTACTCGAGCAGCTGCTGTGACCGACGAGGGGGTGACCGCCGATGCCCGGGCCGCTCCCCGCCGAGAACCGCCGGCGCCGCAACGCGCCCACCGTGCCGACCACCAAGCTCCCGGTCGGCGGCCGCACCGGACCCACGCCGCGGCCGCCGACCTGGGCCAAGCTCGGCAAGGTCGGCCGCGCCTGGTGGAAGTGGGCCTGGTCCACGCCGCAGGCCTGCGCCTGGGCCCCCGGCCATGAGGCGATGATCGCCCGCCGCGCCTCCCTCGAGGACGACCTGGCCACGGTCGGCACGGTCAACTCGCTCGAGTTGTCCGAGCTCCTCGACGCCCAGGCCGAGGGCGCCGCCGAGCTGCGGGGGCTGCTGCAGGGGCTCGCCTCGCTCGCCTCCGGCCGGCTCGCGATCTGCCGCGAGATGCGCGAGCTGGACGACCGCCTGGGCCTGACCCCGAAGGGCATGGCCGCGCTGCGCTGGACCGTCGTCGACGACGGCAGCACGCAGGCCGCGGCCGAGCCGCCCGAGGGCGTGGCCGACCTGACCCAGCGCCGGCGCAGGCTCACCGATGCCTCGTGAACTGGTCCGCTCACCCGAGCACACCCGCGCCCGCGCCCTCGGGGTGGTGCTGGCCTGGATCGAATGGTTCTGCGTCCATGGCCCCGGCGATGTCCAAGGCCTCCCGCTGCACCCGCGGCACGGCGGCGAGTACCTGCCCCTCGACGACGAGTTCGCCGGCCTGATCCTCGACTGCTACGCGCACGACGAGGACGGCCAGCGTCTGTACGACACGGTCGCGATCTCCCGCGCCAAGGGCCGCGCCAAGAGCGAGCTCGCCGGGTTCGTCAGCCTCGCCGAGGCCTTCGCCCCCGTACGGTTCGCCGGCTGGGCCAAGGGCGGCGAGCGGTACCGGTGGCGCGACTTCATCTACGAGTACGAGCCCGGCGAGCCCATGGGCCGCGCGATCACGTACCCGTTCGTCCGCTGCCTGGCCACCGAGGAATCGCAGACCGGCAACACCTACGACAACATCAACTTCAACCTCGAGCACGGCCCGCTCTCCGAGGGCCTGCCCTCCGGCACCGCGGGCATCACCCGCGTGTTCCTGCCGCAGGGCGGGGAGATCCGCCCGTCCACCGCGGCCGCCGCCTCCCGGGACGGCGGCAAGGAGTCCTTCGCCGTCTTCGACGAGCCCCACCTCTACGTGCTGCCAGAGCTTCGGAGCATGTACGACACCGTCGACCGCAACCTCAGCAAGCGCAAGGCGGCCGCGCCCTGGGCGCTGCTGACGTCGACGATGTACCAGCCCGGCGAGGACAGCGTCATGGAGGCCATCCATGAGCGCGCGAAGCTGATCGCTGAGGGCAAGGTGCGCGAGCACCGGCTGCTGTGGGACCACCGCGAGGCCCCGGCCGAGGTCGACCTGACCGACCTCGACGCGATGGTCGCCGCACTGCGCGAGGTGTACGGGCCGTTCGCCGACGCCCTGGACCTGCCGCGGATCGTCTACAAGGAGTTCTGGAACGTCCAGAAGGACCCCGAGAAGAGCCGGCGCTACTTCTTCAACCAGCCCACCGCGGCCCGCGACGCATGGACGACGCACCCCCTGTGGCAGGCCTGCGCCGAGCCGGCCCGCGTCGTCGCCGACGACGAGCCGATCGTGATGTTCTTCGACGGCTCCACCTCCGACGACGCCACCGGCCTCGTCGGCTGCCGCGTCAGCGACGGGCACGTGTTCGTCCTCGGCTGCTGGGAGAAACCGGCCGGCCCCGCGGGCAAGAACTGGCGCGTGGACAAGGCCGACGTCGACCGCGTCGTACGGGCCACGCTTGAGGAGCGCACCGTGCTGGCGTTCTTCGGCGACGTGAAGGACTTCGAGTCCTACATCGACACCTGGGCAACCGACTTCGGCGAGCAGCTGCTCATCGAGGCCACCATCGGCCGCGCCGCCCACCCGGTGGCCTGGGACATGCGCGGCCACCTGCGCGAGTTCACGCAGGCCTGCGAGCGCATGGAGGTCGACATCCGCGAGCGGGACATCACCCACGACGGCGACTCCCGCCTGCAGCGGCACGTCCTCAACTCCCGCCGCCGGCCCAACAAGTACGGCGTGTCCATCTCCAAGGAGAACCGCGAATCACCGCACAAGATCGACCTCGCTGTGTGCGCGATCGGCGCCCGCATGGTGCGCCGGCTGCTGCTCGCCTCCCCGGCCTGGGCCAAGTACAACGCCGGACCCAAGAAGCGGCCCGGCCGCGTCGTCGGATGGGGGTGAGCCGATGGCCACGGAGCCAGTCGCCGAGCCGGTCACCTTCGACCGTGCGGTCGGCAACGCCGTACGACTGCTGTACGCGGCCGAGACGGAAACCAACCTGGCGCTCATGGAGCGCCTCGAGGGCCTGGTCGACTCCTGGCTGAACGTCGCCGACCTGATCCAAGAACGGGAGGGGGCGTAATGGCCGAGCCGATGGACGCCGCAGAGCTGGGCAAGGTCCTGCCGTGGCTCCTGGCCGCGCGGCGCGCGGAGTCCGGGCGTATCAGCACGATCCGCGAGTACCTGAAGAACCGGGTCTGCGACATCTACGTGCCCAAGTCCGCGACCGCCGAGTACAAGCAGCTCGTCGACCAGGCCAAGTTCAACATCCTGCCGCTGCTCGTCAACAGCGTCGCCCAAGGCCTGTTCGTCGACGGCTACCGGCCGGCCAACACCGTCGACAACTCGCCGGTATGGGACGCCGTCTGGCAGCCCAACCGGATGGACGCCCGCCAGTCCGGCCTCTACCGGGCCGCGCTGAGGTACGGCTACTCCTACGCCGTCGTGCTGCCCGGGGATCCGGTGCCGGTGATCACGCCGTACTCGCCGCGCCGGCTGACCGCCCTGTACGAGGACCCGATCAACGACGAGTGGCCGCAGTACGCCGTCACGGTCGGCCTGCCCCACGTCGTCATCGACGCGGACACCCCGCTGACGATGGCCACCACGATCACCGTGCTGGACGACAACTTCACCTACACCACGGACGTGCCCGCGGCGATGGTGATGCCCCAGCGCAACGGCGAGTGGACCGACCCGCTGCCGATGGAAGGGCTGAGCATCGACACCTCGAAGATCGAGGTGAACGAACACGGGCTCGGCGTATGCCCGGTGGTGAGGTTCTGCGAGTCCTACGACGACCTGGACGACGGCCCCACCGGCGTGGTGGAACCGATGCTGCCGGCGCAACGGCAGCTGAACCAGACCACCTTCGGGCTGCTGATGACGCAGCACTACGAGGCGTTCAAGCAGCGGTGGGTCACCGGCATGGCGATCGCCGAGGACGAGGACGGCAACCCCATCGAGCCGTGGAACGCCGCCGTCAACCGCGTATGGCAGGCCGAAAGCCCCGACACCAAGTTCGGTGAGTTCAGCCAGGCCGACCTCAAGGGCTACCTCGACTCCCGGGACAAGACCCTGCTGTACGTGGCGAGCGCCCGGCAGATCCCGCCCCACACCCTCGTCGTCGGCAACGCCGTCTCCAACGTCTCCGCCGAGGCCCTCGCCGCACTCGAGGCCGGCCATCAGCTCGACATCGGCGAGCACAAGACCGCCTTCGGCGAGAGCGTCGAGCAGATGCTGCGCCTGTGCGGCAAGGCCATGGACGACGAGGACACCTGGGAGGACACCTCAGCCCAGGTCGTCTGGCGCGACACCACACCGCGCTCGCTCGCCCAGGTCGCCGACGCCCTCGGCAAGCTCGCCCAGCTCCTGGACGTCCCGCCCCGGGCGCTGTGGGAGCGCATCCCGGGCGTGACGGAGACGGACATCAAGCGGTGGGAGATGCTCGCCGAGGACCGCGACAGCCTCGGCGACATCAGCCAGCTGCTCGCCGCACCGGCGCCCGGCGCCGACGCCCCACCCGTGCCCGGCACCCAGGAGCCGGCCGCCACCGGGGCCCCGGAAGTGCCGGCAGCCGTGGCCGTGCCCGGAGAGGAGGCGCCGCGTGCCCAGCCCCCAGGCGCAGGCCCTGACCCGGCAGTTCCAGCAGCAGGTCCTCAACGTCGCTGAGCTGATCGCCCGACGGCTGCGCATCACCGCGCTGCGCGCCGACGTCGCCAACATCGACGACTGGTGGGAGCGCATCTCACCGCAGGTCCAGCGCGAGATCCTCACCGGACATACGGCGCTCGCCCGGCTCGCCCGCGGCTACCTGGCCCAGCACGCCGCGCTCGAGGGCGTGGCCCTGGCCCCGGTCATCATCGAGCCGGACCCCGAGCAAGTAGCCACCGCGCTACGCGTGAGCGGACCGGTGGCCTTCAAGACGCAGATGGCCATCTCCGGCAGCGAGGCCGCCGCCACCCGCGTGATGGCGAGCCAGCTGCAGGGCGCCGCCACGCGCCTGGTGCTGGAAGGCGACCGGCAGACCACCATGCGCACCTTCACCGAACGCGGCGAGGTCGAAGGCTGGCGCCGCGTGGCCGGCCGCTCCTCGCCGTGCCCGTTCTGCCTGATGCTG
This sequence comes from Streptomyces sp. NPDC057877, assembly GCF_042796855.1. NCBI lineage: Bacteria > Bacillati > Actinomycetota > Actinomycetes > Kitasatosporales > Streptomycetaceae > Streptomyces > Streptomyces sp. NPDC057877. Next base: position 138,337 of record NZ_JBHVMS010000003.1, on the reverse strand, counting down.
ATCGGCCGCGGCGCCGTCTACTCCAAGCAGAGCGCGCGCTTCCAGTCCCACGACCGCTGCAGCTGCAAGCCCGAGCTGCTCTACCGGCACGAGCCCGAGCCGCCGGAGATCCGGCGGCTGCAGGAGCAGTGGTACACCGCGACGGCCGGCCACTCGGGCAAGGCCGCGGTCGACGCCTGGCGGCAGTTCGTCGCCGGCCAGCGCACCCCGGGCGAAGGCGCCCCCTGAGTTTCCCCGCACCCTGCGGGGAGTCCGCCGCGATGGCGGACGCACCACCCACCGAAGGGAGTCGGCCGCGATGGCTGACGACAACGGCACCACCACCACGACGCCGCCCGCGACGGACGGCACCACCCCGCCAGCCCCGCCCAATCCGCCGGCGCCCCCAGCGGGAACGGGCGACCTGGGGGACGCGGGTAAGAAGGCGCTCGATGAGGAGCGCGCGGCTCGGCGCGAGGCCGAGAAGCAGCGCAAGGAACTCGAGGCCCGGCTGAAGGACCTCGAGCCGCTCGCCGCGAAGGCGAAGGAACTCGAGGACGCCAAGAAGACCGAGGCCGAGAAGCTCGGCGAGAAGCTCACCGCCGCCGAGAAACGCGCTGCCGACGCCGAGCAGAAGGCGCTGCGCATGGAGGTCGCCGCCGCCAAGGGCCTCACGCAGGCCCAGGCCAAGCGGCTGGTCGGCGCCACGAAGGAAGAACTCGAGGCGGACGCCGACGAGCTGCTCGCCTCCTTCGGCGGAGGCGACACCAGCGGCGGCAAAGGCACAGGCACCGGCGGCAAGGGCCGTACGCCGGTGGAAAAGCTGCGGCCCGGCGCGATGCCGAGCCCGCCTGATCCGACCCTGGCCGAGCAGATCAAGGCCGCCGAGCAGGGCGGCAAGTGGGCCGAGGCGCGCCGGCTGAAGGCGCGGCAGCTGCTGGAGCTGAGAGAGCAGACCAAGTAGGGCCGGGCCATCGTGCCCAGGCCGAGAAAGAGAGGTACCGATGCCTGGCATCACCGGTCAGGGCACGACCTTCAACATGCCCAACTACGTCGGCGAGCTGTTCTCCGAGACGCCGCAGGACACCCCGTTCCTGTCCGCGATCGGCGGCCTGAGCGGCGGCATGGCCGTCAGCGCCACACTGTTCCCGTGGCAGGGCTACGACCTGCGGGCCGCCTCCGACGCGAGGCAGCGCCTCGAGGGCGACGCTGCGCCCACGGCCGAGGCGCGTACGCGGTTCACCGTGCACAACGTGCTCGAGATCCACCAGGAAGCGCTGGAGGTCTCCTACACCAAGCAGGCCGCCACCGGACAGTTCAACTCCACCGGCTCCAACAACCCGGGGACGGTGGGCATCTCCGGTACCAACCCGGTCACCGACGAGGTCGACTGGCAGACCCGCCAGCACCTCATCCAGATCGCCCGCGACGTCGAGCAGTCCTTCATCACGGGCACCTTCCAGAACCCGGCCGACAACCTCACCCCGCGCAAGACCCGCGGCATCCTCGCCGCGATCACCACCAACGTGATCGCCGTCGACGCCGGCGCGGGCGCGCCCGGGCCTCTCACCAAGGACCTGGTGCTGGACCTGCTGCAGATGACGTGGGAGAACGGCGGCATCCAGGTCAGCGAGACGGCGACGCTGATGTGCGCCGCCTTCCAGAAGCGGCAGCTGACGGACATCTTCGTCACCCAGGCGAACTACCAGGAGCAGTCCCGCAACGTCGGTGGCGTCAGCGTCACCACGATCGAGACCGACTTCGGTCGGCTGAACATCATGCTCAACCGGTACATGCCCACCAACCAGGTCGCCGTCGTGAGCCTGGACGAATGCGCGCCGGCGTTCATGGAGATCCCCGGCAAGGGCTTCCTGTTCGTCGAGCCGCTCTCCAAGACCGGCGCCGCGGACAAGTACCAGGTCTACGGCGAGATCGGCCTGAAGTACGGCAACCAGAAGGCCCACGGCAAGATCACCAACCTCACCACGAGCTGACCGGAGGCATCGTGACAACGCTGCGCTGCACGCGCTATCCCCAGCTGCTCGTCGCCACCCCGTACGGCCGCGTCCGGTTCGTCGACGGGGTGGCCGAGGTGAGTGACGAGCAGGCTGAGAGCATCCTCGGCCTGTCCGCCGAGCGGTACGGCATCACCGTCGACGACACCGCGGCCGCCGAGGCACCGGCCGAGTCCGACGGGGACCAGGTGCCGCCCCCGCCGCCGAGCCCCAAGGACCCGGGCGACCCGGACGGGCCGGTGACGGAGCGGCCGCCGAAGGGTGCGCCGAAGGCCGACTGGGTCGCCTACGCCGACACCCAGGACCCGGGCGACCACAGCCAGATGACCAAGGAACAGCTCATCGAGCAGTACGGGGGGTGACACCGTGGCGGACCTGGCGAACGTCGCCGACCTCGAGGCCCGGCTCGGCCGGTCGCTCACCGTCGACGAGGCGGCCCGCGCCCCGGCGCTGCTGAAGGACGCCTCGGCGAAGGTGCGCAACCACACCGGCCAGACGTTCACCGCGGTCGCCGGGGACGTCATCGTGCTGCGGCCGGTGGGGGTGCTGCTGCGGCTGCCGCAGCGCCCCGTCACCGCGGTGACCGCCGTCGCCGCGGTGGCCCCGGACGGGACGTCGACGGCACCCATGTCGGGCTGGTCGTGGGACGGCCGCGACAAGGTCGACCTGACCTACGCCACCTGGTCCGCCGACTTCTCCGCCCCGGCCTGGCGGGACCGGGCGGCCCCGGACACCTACCAGGTCACCTACGACCACGGCGACGCCACCGCACCAGACATCGTGATCGCCACGGTGTGCGCCATGGTGATGCGCACGCTGCTGTCCCCGTCGATGACCCCGGGCCTGGCCGGGGAACGGGTCGGCGCCTACAGCTACCAGCTGCAGCCGGGCGCCGGCTCGGTCGGCGCCTCCGTCGTGATGACGCAGGAGGACAAGGAGGACCTGCGCCGCTACGGGCCGCGCCGCGCAGGCACGATCGGGGTGAAGCCGGGATGACCGCCCGGCTCGGCGGCCACACCGTCACCGTCCTGCGCCCGCTCGGCCAGGACGGCTTCGGCGACCCGCTACCCGGCGATCCGGCCGAGACCGAGGTGACCGGCGCGTTCATGCAGCCCGCCGGCACCACGGAGCGCACCGACGACCGCGACACCGTGGACTCCGCCTGGACGTGCTTCCTGCCGCCCACCGCCGACATCCGCGCCACCGACCGGATCCGGTGGCGCAGCACGGTGTATGAGGTGGACGGCGACCCGCAGCCGTTCGACGACCTGCGCGGCGCCACCCGGCACATCGAGGTGCGGCTGCGCCGCGTCACCGGCTGACCCGGGAAGGAGGCACGCCATGGCGGATCTCGCCCCGTTCCCCGACGTCGAGGACCTCCTGGTCCAGGCGCTCGCCGACCTCAGCCAGACCGGCACCGTCTACCCGCCGGACCTCGACAGCAGCGTGCCGTTCACGCGCGTACGCCGCGTCGGCGGCACGGACGACCGGCGCACCGACAGCGCCCTCGTCGACGTCGAGACCGCGGCCGCCACCCGCGCGGCGGCCTGGCCGGTGGCCCGCGCCATCCAGCAACGACTCATCTCCGGCCCCCTGCACGTCGCCGGTGTCGGCGTCGTCGACCGGACCGTCACCGAGGTCGGGCTGCGCGGCGTGCTCCTCGACAACCCGGACCTGCGGGCGGTGCTGGGCACCTACCGGCTCAGCCTGCGCCGCCTCACCTGAACTCACCCTGTGGCCCGCCCGCCCTTACCGGCCCCGCCCCGCGGGGCTCTGCCCCCCTTGACCAGCGAAGGAGACGGGTATGCCCGCGTGGGAGACCCTGAAGAAGCACCAGAACGAGCTCATCCGCAAGCAGCTCGAAGGCAGCGTGTTCATCGCCCCGCTCACCTCGGCGGCGATCAGCGCACTCACCGGCGCCGACAAGGCGCTGCTCGCCCTGCCCGCCGGCTACAACGACCTCGGATGGATGTCCGACGACGGCGCCCAGTTCTCCTCGGACGTCTCCACCTCCGACGTCACCTCCTGGGGCGCGGTGGAGCCCACCCGCCGTGACATCACCTCCGACGTCACCACGCTCGAGCTGGCGCTGCAGGAGACCAACAAGCACACCATCGGCCTGTACACCGGCGTCGACATGACGGCGGTCGTGCCGGATCCGACGTCCGGCGAGGTCGCCGTGTCCAAGCCGGACCGGCCGCCGCTGAGGTTCTGGCGCGTGCTCACCATCGGCGTGGACCTCGGCGACGCCGGCGAGATCTACGTGGCCCGCTTCCTGCCCCGCGCGTCGGTCTCCGACAAGGCCGGCCAGTCGTTCAACAACGGCGACGACCCCACCTCCTGGCCGGTCACCCTCACCGGCTACCTGGACAGCGCCCTCGGCTACAGCGAGCGGTACTACTTCGGCGGCCCGGGCTGGGAGGCCCTGCTCACTGAGATGGGCTTCTGATCCCCGTGGCGGCCGGATAAGGCTCATGGGCGGGCGCCGGCCGCCACGGTCCCACTCTTCAGCTCACCCGCCCGGCCCGCACCTTCCGGAAGGAGCCGAGATGGACCCCACCACCTACGTCGCGCCCAACGGCGCGACCCAGCTGGTCGCCTCACCGCAGGTGGCCGAGCGGATGCGCGCGGCCGGCTGGCGCCCGTACGAAGAGCTCGCCGCGCTCGCCGACAACGACGATCCCACCGCACGCGAGCACCTCAAGCGCGCCGAGATCTACGCCGAGCAGCGCCGTGTGGAGCAGGAGGCCCGTGAGGCCCGCTTCGCGCCCGCCCGCCCGGCCGCGGCCGCCGAGGCGGAGCCGGCCAAGCCCGCGGCCGCCACCCGGCGGCGCGCACGCGACTGACGGCTCGGAGGCCCGCCCATGCCCCTGGACCTGGACGCCCTCGAGCGGGACGGCACAGGTGAGCCGCAGCCGTTCGTGGTGACCGTCGCCGCAACCCGCTATGTGCTCGCCCATCCGGCGGCCGTGCCCTGGCAGGCGATCGCCGCTCTCGGCTCCGACATCGAGCACGACGTGCGCACCCTGTTCGGCGACCAGGCCGAGCAGCTGCGCCGGCACCGCCTGCCGGTGTGGAAGCTGCGCCGCCTGGTCGACGAGTGGAAGGCGTACTACGGCCTGGGGGAACCGGGCGCCTCGTCGCGCTGCTTGAGCGGTACGGCGAGGCGATCCAGGCAGACCTGGCGTGGCGCGGCTGGGACCTGGCGTTGCTGTGGCGGCAACGCAGGTGGCAGCTGCTGCTCACCCTCGTCGACCACCTCCCCGGCACCTCGCACACCCTGTCGGCGATGGCCGACGATGACGAGCTCGCCGCGCGGCTGCCCGAGACGAAGCCCGGGCCGCCACCGCTGGAGTCCTGGACGCCGGAGGTCGACAAGCTCACCCTGATCGCCGACCGGCTCGCCGAGCTGATCACCGCGGTGCACAACACCGTCGCCAAGCGCAGGGCCAGGCCGCCGCGCCCGCTGCCCCGGCCGCAGACGGCCCGCGACCGCCTCAAGCGGCAGCGGGGCCGCGCCAAGCACGACCACGTCAAGGCCCAGCTCGCCCGCGCGGCCGCCGAGGGCCGCCCCACGATGGCCGACGGCGCAACCGACCAGGCGCACGCCGCCGGCCGCCCGCCGAAGGCAGGAGGAAAACCGGCATGATCACCAACTTCCGGCGCGACTCCCGAGGCCTCGCCGAGATTCTCAAGGGCCCCGAGATGCGGGCCGCGATCGCCGCGGCCGCCGACCAGACGGCCGCGAACGTCAGAGGCCAGGTGCCGGCCCGCGTACGGGTCACGACCGAGCACGAGGTCACGGACCGGCAGCGCGCCACCGTCCTGGTCGCCGGAGACGGCCACCCGCACCGCCAGGAGCTGATCCGCGCGGCGCGCGCCGCCGGTCTGGAAGTCCACGAGTACCCGCCGGCGCAGTAGGCCGCCGGCCCGATGAAAGGCCCCGCCCATGACCAACGCCCCCACCAGGCAGCGCCGTCCGGAGCGGCGTCCCGATGACCGGCCGTTCGACTTCAACCTCGACGCCGTCGAACCCGAGCAGGAGCTGAAGCCGTTCGTCGTCCGCTTCGGCGGCCGCCGCTGGACCTTCCGGCACATGCAGGACCTCGACTGCTGGGACCTGCTGGACGCCGCCAGCAACGGCGAAGTGTCCGCGATGCTCGGCGCGTTCAAGAACGCCCTCGGCGAGCAGTACGACGCGTTCCGCAAGGTCGGCCTGCCTCAGTACAAGCTTCGGCCCCTGTTCCAGGCCTGGCTGAGGCACTGCGGCCTGAACGAGGACGGCACGCCCATCGGCGAGCCTGCCGCTGACTGACCGCCGCGCCGTCGCCCGCCCGCGACCACCACCACCCGGCCCCCGGGCCGTACCGGAAGGGGGTGAGGGCGGGTGACAACGGTCGGCTACGGCGTCCTGCAGGTCATCCCGTCCCTGCGCGGCGTCGACGCCGCGCTGCGCCGCCAGCTCGTCGACGCCGCCGGCGACGCCGGCGACCAGGCCGGCGCCGCGGCAGGCGACGGCCTGCGCAACAAGTTCGCCAAGGGCGCTCTCGTCGCAGGCGTCGCCGCCGGCGCAGTCCTCATCAAGGGCATCACGCAGGCGATCGACCAGGCCAACATTCGCGCGACGCTGCAGGCCCAGCTCGGCACGAGCAACAAGGTCGCCGCCGAGCAGGGCAAGGTCGCCGGCAAGCTCTACAGCAGCGGCGTCTCCGACTCCTTCCAGGACGCCGCGGACGCCATCAAGTCCGTCGTCCAGGCCGGCCTGGCCCCACCCGGCACCACTAACAAGCAGCTGCAGTCCATCGCCGCCAAGGCCTCCGACGTCGCGAAGGTCTTCGGCCAGGACCTCGGCGGCGTCACCAACGCCGTGTCGCAGATGCTGCGCACCGGCCTGGCCAAGAACGCAGGCGAAGCGTTCGACCTGATCACGAAGGGCTTCCAGACCGGCACGGACAAGGGCGGCGACTTCCTCGACACGATCAACGAGTACGGCACCCAGTTCCGCAAGGCAGGCCTCGACGGCGCGAGCGCGATCGGCCTACTCAACCAGGCCATCCAGGCAGGCGCCCGCGACAGCGACATTGCCGCGGACGCGATCAAAGAGTTTTCGATCAGGGCCGTTGACGGCTCCGAGTCCACCGCGGACGGCTTCAAGGCGCTCGGCCTCAACGCCGACGACATGGCCGCCAAGTTCGCCAAGGGCGGCAAGAACGCCAACGCGGTCCTCGACCTCACCCTGGACAAGCTGCGCGGCATCAAGGACCCCGTCGAGCAGTCCCAGGCCGCTGTCAACCTCTTCGGAACCCAGGCCGAGGACCTCGGGTCCGCGCTGCTGGCCATGGACCCCAGCAGCGCCACGGCCAAGCTCGGCACCTTCTCCGGCGCCGCCGAGAAGATGGGCAAGACGATCCACTCGGGCCCCGCCCACGAGATCGAAGTCTTCACCCGCACCCTGCAACAGGGGTTCGTCAACTTCCTCGGCGGCACCGTCCTGCCCGTCATCAGCGACGCCGGCCACTGGTTCAACGCCTACCTGCTGCCCCCGATCCGCACCGTCGCCTCGGCCGTCGCCGGCGTCCTGGTCCCGGCTCTCGTCGGCCTGTACGAAGGCGGCCGCGCGGTCGTGGGCTGGCTGCGGGACATGGGCGCATGGCTCATCCCCGTCGCCGTGGCCGTCGGCGGCCTGACACTGGCGCTCAGCGCCAACGCCATCATGACCGGCATCGTTACCGGGGTGTTCGCCGTCTACCGGGCGGCCATCCTCATCGGCACCGCCGTGACCAACGGCATGGCCGCCGCGCAGGCAGCCCTCAACACGGTCATGGCGCTGAACCCGTTCGTCCTGGTGGCGATCGCCGTGGCCGCCCTCGTCGCCGCCCTGGTGGTGGCGTACCAGAAGAGCGACACCTTCCGCGCGATCGTCCAGGCGGCCTGGGAGGGCATCAAGACGGCCGCACTGTTCGTCTGGAACACCGTCCTCAAGCCGATCTTCTCCGCGTTCGTGACCGCGTTCCAGGCGGTCGCCACCGCGGCGACATGGCTGTGGCAGAACGTGCTCTCCCCGGTGTTCTCCTTCATCGCCGCCGCGGCGAAGGTCCTGGGGATCGTCCTGCTGATCATCGTGTTCGGGCCGATCATCCTGGGCTTCAAGGCCGTCGCCGCCATCGCCATGTGGCTGTGGACCAACGCCATCCAGCCGTCCTTCAACTTCATCGCCGCCCTGGCCAAGTGGCTGTGGAACAACGCGCTGAAGCCCGCGTTCGAGGCCGTCAAGGCCGGGATCCGCGTGCTCGGCTCCGTCTTCCGGTGGCTGTACGACAACGTCGTGAAGCCCGTGTTCAACGCCGTCAAGACGGTGATCTCGCTGTGGTGGACCGGCGTCAAGGCCGTCTTCAACGCGGTCGTGTCGTTCGTCCGCAACACCCTTGGCCCGGTGTTCCGCTGGCTCTACAACAACGTCGTCAAGCCGGTATGGGACTCCATCAAGTCCGTCATCACCGGTATCTGGACGGGTGCGATCCGGCCCGCGTTCAACGCGCTGAAGACCGCCATCGGCCAGGTCGGCGACGCCTTCAAGAACGCCAAGGACGCCATCAAAACCGCCTGGAACGCGATCAAGGACGCGACGAAGGGGCCGATCAACTGGGTCATCCGGGTGGTATGGAACGAGGGCATCGTCTCCATCTGGAAGAAGATCACCGGATGGATCCCGGGCGTGCCGCAGCTGGGCAAGCTCAAGATGCTTGCCTCCGGCGGCACCGTCGGCGCCGGCTTCGGCCAGCCCGCCACTCCGGGTGTGTTCAACCGGCCCACGGCCATCGTCGGCGAGGGCAACCCGCTGTACCCGGAGTACGTCATCCCCACCGACCCGCGGTTCCGCGGGCGGGCGCTGGCGCTGTGGGAGGCCGCGGGCGGCCGCCTCATGGCGGACGGCGGGATCCTCGGCGACATCGTCAGCGGCGCCAAGAACATCGGCGGCAAGGTCGTCGGCGGCATCAAGTCGGCCGCGGACTTCCTGTCCGACCCGCTCGGCGCCGTCGCGAAGCTGCTGAACCCGCTGATCGACAAGGCCAAGGGCCACCTCGGCGGCACCACGTTCGGCCAGATGGCCGCCGGTCTGCCGCGCATGGTCATCCAGGGGCTGAAGGACCTGGTGAAGAACAGCGTGGGCAAGCTGTTCTCCGCTGGTTCCGGGGGCTCCGGGGTGAAGCGGTGGGCGCCGATCGTCTCCCAGGTCCTCGCCATGCTGAAGGCGCCGGCCACCGCTTTGGGTGCGGTGCTGACCCGGATCAACATCGAGTCCGGCGGCAACCCGGCCGCGATCAACAACTGGGACATCAACGCCAAGAACGGCGTAGCCTCACGCGGCCTCATGCAGGTGATCCCGCCGACCTTCGCCGCCTACGCCGGACCGTTCCGCGGCCGCGGCATCTTCGACCCGCTCGCGAACATCTACGCCGGCGTCAACTACGCCATGCACCGCTACGGCGCCAACTGGATCCGGATCATGACCCGGCCCGGCGGCTACGACTCCGGCGGCCTGCTGCCGCCCGGGCTGAGCACCGTCTACAACGGCACCAGCAAGCCGGAGATGGTGCTCACCGACCGGCAGTGGCAGGCCGTCACGGCCGCCGCCCGCGGCGGCGACGGCGGGGACACGTACAACTTCTATCCCCGCACCCTCGACATGACCGTCCGCGACCTGGAAGTGCTGCAGCGCCGCCAGGACGCCCTGGCCCGGGTGGGGAGGCCTCGGTAAATGCCGCTCATTACCGCGCCGGTCACCACCCCGCCCGACACCGGCGGAGGCGGTGGCACACCGGTCCCGCTACCCGAGATCGGGTTCGCCACCGCCACCTACACCGACCCGACGGGCACCGTGTGGCCGCTCACCGACGATGCGGCCGGATGGTTCCTCCTCGCCGACGGCGTCACCGGCCTGGGCGCCGCCCCGTACGCGCTCACCACCGACGCCCAGCCCCGCGGCGGCGCCAAGCTGCGCCACGCCCAGCCGCAGCCGAGGGCGATCGTGCTGCCGCTGTACGTCTACGGCGACACACACATGGAGTTCATCCGGCGGTGGCGGGCGCTGGCCACCGCCTTCACCCGCACCCTGCGCGACGGCGCCGGCACCCTGCAGATCGCCCGCCCAGACGGCAGCAGCCGCCGCATCCAGGTCGTCTACCAGGAAGGGTTCGAGGGCCGCAGCGAACGCGGCAGCGGCATCGCGTCGGACGCCGCGGTGCTCACCCTGTGGTGCGCGGACCCGTACTGGGTCGACCCCGTCACGGTGGCTGTCCACCGGGAGAGCGGCACCCTCGCCGACTTCCTCAACCCCTACCCGTCCGTGTCGTCCTCCCAGGTCCTCGGCGCGACCACGGTGAACAACCCCGGCGACGTCACCGTGTGGCCGACCTGGACCATCACCGGCCCCGCCAGCCTGATCACGTTCACCCGCGAGGACACCGGCGACTCCTTCGTGCTCAACCCCACCGCGGTCGGGCACGGCAACCTCCTGGCCGGCGAGCAGGTCACCGTCCGCACCGACCCGCCCCAAGTCCGCTACCAGGACGGCTCCAACTGGGTCGGCGCCCTGAACTGGCCCGGCGCGGTGCTGTGGGGACTGGACCGAGGCATCACCGAGGTCACCTTCCAGCTCGATGGCTCCGGCCCCGGCTCGGCCGTGGACCTGACGTTCAACCCGCGCTACGAGACGGCCTGACCGGCTGGGAGGTGAGGCGTACGTGGCGGTGCAGCTGCTCATCACCGACAAGGACCTGGCCGTACAAGGGGATCCGCTCACCGGCTGGCGCGACCTGGACGCCACGCTGAGGTTCAACGAGCCCGGCTCCGGATCCGTGACCATGACCGCCTACCCGGAGGTGATGGCGCAGCTGCAGCCCGGCAACCGCCTGGTCGTCATCCGCGACGGGCAGATCTGGATGGCCGGCCCCATGGAGGTGCCCACCGACTACACGTGGTCCATCTCCGACGAGGGCGAGCCCGACCCGGGCCGCGTGGTCGTCAACTTCGCCGACGACCTCGCCAGGCTCGCCGGATACATCACCTGGCCCGACCCCGCGAGCGCTTGGACCATGCAGCTCGGGAACACCTGGCGCACGATCAACGCGACGAACGCGGAAACGATCATCCGGACCCTGGTCAACGAGACCTGCGGCCCCGGCGCCCGCGCCGAGCGGCAGATCGCGCACCTGGCCCTCGACACGGTCGCCGGCGCCGGGACCACGACGAGCGTCAGCACGCGCTTCGAACCGCTGCTGGACACCTGCCGACGCGTCGCCCTGGCCGGCGGGGGCATCGGCTTCCGCACCCGCCAGGACGGCAGCCAGCTCAAGTTCGGCTGCTACGCGCCGGCCGACCTGACCGCCACCGCCCGCTTCTCCGTCGGCCTGGGCAACCTGCGCTCGCTCAGCTTCAAGCAGAGCGCGCCCACCTCCACCCACGCCCTGGTCGCCGGCACCGAACCCGACACCGGCACCACCCGCACGTTCGTCCAGGTCGCCGACGCGACCGCGGCCGCCACCTGGTGGCGGGTGGAGAAGTACGTCGACGGCTCCGAGGCCGACGACACCAACGGCGAGCTCACCAACGCCGGCACCGTCGAAATCGCCGACGGCGCCGCCCCCATCGAACTCGCCACCGTCACCGTCGACACCGACGACCTCAAGGCCGGCCGCGACTTCGGCCTCGGCGACAAGGTCACCATCGCCCTGCCGACCGGCCTCGAAGCCACCGATCTGGTGCGTTCCATCCACCTGCAGGCCGACCCCGACTCCGGCGAGTACGTCTCCACCCTGGTCGGCTCGCCCGCGGCCACGACCGACCCGCAGATGGTCAAGCTGATCCGCGCGCTGAGCCGACGGCTCGGCCGACTGGAAACGAGGTGAGCGATGGCCCAGGACTCCTGGCCGTCCCCGGCCCACAACGCACGGGCCGTCACGGATGTGGAGTACGAGAAGATCGCGATGCGGTTCTCGGACAACGGCGTATACGGGAACCCGACAGACACTCAGGTGGTGACCGCCGGGATCGGACTCAGCGTGGACATCCGCGCTGAGGTGTACGCGTCCGTGCGCGGGCACGCCTGGTACTCGGGAACATCCACCGTGAACCTGGCTGTCGCCGCCAATGCGTCGGGGCAGACGCGCGTCGACCGGGTGGTGCTGCGCCTGGACCGCTCCGACTGGACCGTGCGGGCCGTCGTCAAGCAGGGCACCCCCGGGGAGGGGCCACCGGTGCTGACGACCGGCGAGGGCTTCACCACGTACGAGGTGCTGCTGGCCAACGTGACCATCCTCAGTGGGGCGGGCACGGTGACCGTGACGCGCGGCGAGCGCTACGTGGGCACCCGCATCCGCCCGGCGACGTCGACAGCGCTGACGAACCCGAACCCCGATCTGGGCGAGGTCCGTTGGGAGACCGACACTAAGCGGCTGCGTCTGTATGACGGGGATTCCCTGCGCACGATCTACTCCGACTCCGGCCCCATCGTCATCAACTCCCCGCTGTCCGCGTGGAAGTACACCGTCGACAGCGTCCTGGAAGTACGCAACGGCGCAGCCCACCTGCGGCTCGGCTCGTTCCAGCGCGCTGCCGGCACTCTCGCCGGGACCAGCGAATCGCGCCTGCCCGTGCTGATCCCGTCTGCCTACCGGCACCCCAACCGCGACCAGTACGCCATCTGCTACACCACCGGCATCGAGGTCAGCCGCGCGATCATCTTCTCGGCCAACACCGACCGACCCGGCCAGGTGTGGCTCACCAACCATCCGACCATCAGCACCGGGGACTTCGTCCTGCCCGGCTCCGGCATCAGTTGGGTGGTGGACTGATCATGGCCCGCCTCGAGTTCGGCTCCGGCATCGCCGACTACGTCGTCCGCCCCTCCGACGGCCTGTGGGCCGTCGCCCCCGGCGCGGTCGTCACCTTCTACGACGCCTCCACCGGCGGCACCCAGTACACCGACCTCCTCGACGCCAGCAGCGCCCCGATCAACTCCGTGACCGCTGACGAGTACGGCTTCCTGCCCCGCTTCTTCGGGCCCGACTCGATCACCGGCATGTGGGCCGACGCCGGCGGCACGAGCAGGGCGTGGATCGAGGCCCACAACGCCGCCGGAAGCACCGCGAACGCCGGATCCGTACGGGACTGGCTCAACGTCCTCGACTACGGCGCCAAGGGCGACAACGTCACCGACGACACAGCCGCCATCCAGGCCGCGCTCGCCGCCTGCCCCATGGGCGGCATCGTCTACCTGCCCGCCGGCGCCTACCGCACCTCGGCACCGCTGACGATCCCGCCCGCCGTCACCCTCATGGGCACCCACACCAACCTCATGACGGTGCCGAACCTCACCGACCCGCCGTGCTACATCAAGCCCCTCGCATCCTTCGTGGGCGACGGGGTGATCAAGTTCCTCGACGAGATCGACGGCGGATACTCCACGATCAGTGCCGAGCACCGCATCCTGAACGTGATGATCGACGGATCCGATCTCACGGACCCGGGCATCGATGGCATCCGGGCCGCGGGCAACATCCAGAACGTGGCGATGAGGGACGTCACCATTCGACTGGTCACCGGTGCCGGCATCCACACCGAGTTCAACGGCGGGTTCTTCCCGTACTCCTGGCGCCTGCACCGGGTGATGATCGACAACGTTGGATGGCACGGATTCGCCATGGAAGTGATGACGGACATCAGCCTCATCGACTGCCAGGCGATCGGCTGCGGTGCCAACGGGTTCGAGATCGCCAACGCGGCGAACAGCCACATGATCGGCTGCCGCGCCGAGTGGAACGACAACAACGGCATTCACCTGACCGGGGACTGGGCCACGGGCACCGGCTCCGGCGGCATGCTCCTCGGCGACTGCTCGACGGACCGCAACGGCTTCAACGGCGTCCTCGTCGACGCCACCGGCAACCCGCCCATCCAGATCGAGAACCTGCACACCCGCCGCGACGGCCGCAACCTAGGCGCCGGCGGAGGCGGCTACGCCGGCCTCAAGTGCGACGGCGCCACGGTGCCGGTCCTCGTCGGCATGGTCACCTGCTACCCCGGCGTCGACGACGACGGAACCCAGACCAACAGCCCCGAGTACGGCGTCCGCGTCGCCAACTGCAGCTACGTGTCCATCGCCTCCGGCTTCCTGCACGCCGCCACGACCGCCTGGTCCGACGGCGGAGGTAACGCCGTGCTGCGCCGCGGCCCGAACATCGGCGAACGCACCGGCACCACCGCCGCCCCCGTCGACGCGTTCGCCCAGCCGTGGACGGCCGCCGGGAACATGACCGTCACCGGCTACTTCGCCACGAACTCCGGCCAGTCCGACGGGCAGTGGAACATCTGGGCCGGCCAGGCCAAGGCCCTCAACCTCGGCAGCGCCGGCGGGGGCGTGGCGATCGCCGAGGGCGCCAACGCCCGTATGGGCGTCGCCACGCTCGCCGCCGGCACCGTCACCGTGGCGAACACCTCCGTCACCGCGACGACACGGATCCTCCTCCAACGACAGGCAGCCGGAGGCGCCGTCGGCGACCTCACGTACACCCGAAACGCCGGCGTCGGGTTCACCATCAACAGCGCCAGCGGCACGGACACCTCGACGGTGGAGTGGGTCATGTTCGAACCCGCGTAGCGGCAACCCAACCCGTACGCCCCGCGCCCGCCCGGGCCGGGGCTTCACTCATGCCCTTGGAGGCCTCATGGATGCCACCCTCGGACGCCACGTCAGTACCGTGCAGGCCTGCCGCGGCTTCTCCTACAAGCACCTCCCGACCGAGCTGCAGCCGGTCAGCCGCGTCTTCCACGACGCCGCGGCCGAGCTCCTGCAGCTGCTGCCCGACGACCCCGAGCTCACCGCGTGCCTGCGCAAGCTGCGCGAGGCGAAGGACTGCGCCGTCCTCCTGGCGGCCACCGAGGGCGTAAGGAGCGACCGGTGAAGCTGGTCACCCGATCCGCCTGGGGCGCACGCCCATCCCGCTACGAGCTCACCTACATCGCGAGCACCCGCGGCGTGAAGATCCACTATGAGGGCACGTACGTTCCCAAGTCCCTCGCCGCCGCGGACGCGCACAGCACGTGCGCCGGCCGCATGCGCGACATCCAGGCCAGTCACCTCGCCAACCAGCGAGAGAACTACAGCGACATCGCCTACAACGCGGTCGTCTGCCCCCACGGGACAGTGTTCGAGGGCCGCGGCCTGCACCGCCAGACCGGCGCCAACGGCGACCAGGCGCTCAACCGTGCGCACTACGCGGTGTGCGCGATGCTCGGCGCCTCCGGCCTGGTCGTGCCCCCTGACACGATGCTGAACGGGCTCGTGGACGCGATCAGTTGGCTGCGCAACGGCGGCGCCGCCGGCCGCGAGGTCCTCGGACACCGGGACGGCAAGGCCACCGCGTGCCCGGGCGACCGGCTGTATGCGTGGGTGCACGCCGGCGCTAACCGTCCGGACGGCACCGCCCCGCAGGGCGGAACGAGCGGCGAGGTGGCCTCCGGTGGATCAGCGGTCGCCCGCTACCAGGTCAGGATCAACGGGCTGGTGTACGGGTACGGGGCAACGGGCGCGCACGTGACCGAGGTGGGCGAGGCGCTCGTCGCGAACGGGTTCGGCCGGCACTACGAGGTGGGCCCCGGCCCGACGTGGTCGGACGCCGACACGCGCAACTACAGCGATTACCAGCTCAGCCTCGGCTACGAGGGGACGGCGCCGCACCAGGACGCCGACGGGGTGCCCGGCGAGGTCACCCTGCACCGGCTGCTGGGCCGCCTGCCGGGCAAGGTGAAGGCGAAGACCCCGGTGGTGCCGCCGTTCCCGGGCCGGTCCGCGTTCCGCCTCGGCCGCTCCAACCCGGCCGTCACGGTCCTGGACCGGGGGCTGATCGCCAAGGGCTACGCCCGGCACCACGACGGCAACGGCTACCAGCCCGGCCCGCGGTTCACCCGCTACACGCTCGCCAACGTGCGGGACTTCCAACGCGCCACCCCGGCCCTCGCCGGGGACGCCGACGGTTACCCCGGCCCGCTGACCTGGCGTCTGCTGCTCTCCTGAAAGAGGCCACCCATGAACCTGTTCACGTCGTACATGCGAACGCTGACGCCGTACGGCGTCGCCCTACTCCTCACCGCCACCGGGTGGCTGGGCATCCCCGTCGACAGCACCGCCGCGGCCGGCGCCGTCTCCCTCGGCCTGGGCGCCGCGTACTACGCCGCGTTCCGCGGCCTCGAGCACCTGGCCGAGCGGATGGCCTGGCGACCGCTCCAGCTGGCGGCCGGGCTGCTGCTCGGGTGGGCGCGGCCGCCGGAGTACGGTCAGCCGGCGGACGGCAGGCTGGGGCCGGAGGACCTGGCGGCACTCCAGCGCCGGGTGTACGGCGACCAGGACGTGAGATGACGTCGCCGGACCCGGGCGTCTACATCAGTCCGACGCAGACCTATGCGGAGGTGCAGAACCTGGTCAGGGCCGTGGGTCGTCTCGAGGCGAAGATGGATCGGTTCCTCGACGAGGCCAAGGACATCCGCCAGGACGTTAGCGATCACGAGGTGCGGCTGCGGGCCCTCGAGCACGGCCAGTCCGAGCGGCAGCGCACGGAGACCAGCCGCGTGGATGCGGTCGAGAAGCGGGTGACTGGTGTCGAGCGGCGCGTATGGGCTGCCTCGGGCGCGGTCGGCGCGGTCTGTATGGGCGCCGGGTACCTGCTCCAGTTCCTCACCCAGTAGCAACACGATGCCCCCTGTACGGCCCCCCACGGGCCGTGCAGGGGGCCTTTCGCCGTGCCCGGGACGCTGCCCGAGTGGCCCGCTATGCTGTTGCGCACCGCCCCCGTGGCCCGACACCCGGGGGCGCCATGCTGTCGGGAGCACGGGACGGAGCCATGCCGCGCTGGCGCCTTGAGTACCACTTGGGCACGCCGCGCTGTCCGCGGTCGACCGAGGCCGAGTTCGACGACCTGATGGGCGACGGCATCCGCCAGGCGCACGAGTACGTCCGCGAGTTCAGCGAGCGCAAGGGCGAGCACGGCGCCCAGCTGGCCCGCGCTGTGCTGCTGCATGACCAGCCAGGCCCGGGCGATGACCCGCTGGCCGGTGAGCCGCGGTTGACCGCGTGGGTGACGTACGAGCCGTACGACCCGGACAGTGACCCGGACGAGGACGAGCCCGAGGGGCGCCGCCGGGAGGCCTTCCAGTTCCCGGCCGCGCTGTACGAGACGCACGTGACCGCGGCCGGTGTCGTCGAGACGTACGGGCCGCCGATGGGCGTGGTGCAGCTGGCGGTACGGCGGCGCCTGGCCGACGGACGCGAGGGCGCCATCATCAGAGTCGACCTCGAGGACCTGGTCTAGGTCCGCCGCTCGGCGTCCTCCAGGCGGGCCCGGTAGTAGGCGTGATCCCGTGGGAATCCCTCGAGCGCGGGCAGCGCCTCGCGGAAACCGGCGGCGGCATCAGCCCAGCTGCGGCAGGCGTACGCCGCGTCAGCGTGCTGGAGACGAGCGCGGGCCGGGTTCAGCCAGTACAGCCACCCCGGCCGCTCCGCCTCATCCGGCGTGCTCAGGGCAAGCGCATGCGCCTCATCGGCCAAGCGGCGGGCCCGGTCCCGCTCGGCGCACGCGGCCGCCGCCATCGCTGCCTGGTGCGCGGCTGCCGCCTCCGAGGCCGGGGACAGCGGCCGCGGCCCGGCGTGGCGTGCGCTCTCCGCTGTGCGCAGGGCACGGACGGGATCACCGTGGACGAGGCTGTAGTAGGCACGGACGCGCTGCGCCCACGAGGCCATGTCGGTGTGGCCGCCGTCGACGGCCCATCCGTGGGCGAGGTCGATCCACGCCAGGGCGGGGCCGCGGTGGTGCTCGTGCCAGGCCACCCAGGACAGCCAGTGCGCGTGCTCGGCGGCGAGGAGCATCAGCCGGTCGGCGGCCGTGCCGGAGGCGTGGGGGATGAGCTGGGTGACGGTGTCGAGCTGGGAGCGCACGACCGGCCAGAGGCCGCGGCCGCCGATCTCGTCCTCGGCGCGGCGGTGCTCGGCCAGGACCCGGGCGATCCAGTCGGCGGTGCGCAGGTCGGCGTGGCCGGTGCGGTGTGCGTGTGCGATGCGGTCGCGTAGCTCGGCGGGGGGCGCCCAGTCGTCCAGCTCATGGCGCGCGGGGATACCCCTGAGTTCGTCCGGCACGGCTAACCCTTCGGTGATGCGGGCGATCAGCTCAGCCGACGTGACGTGACGCCGACCTGACTCGATCGCGGAGATATGGGGCTGTGGCATGCCGACGAGGGGCTCGAGCTGACGCTGTGACAGCCCGGCCGCCCTGCGGTACTCGCGGAGGATGGCAGCCCAGTCCTGGCGTGCCCAGGCGGCACGCAGGCGGGTGTCTGCCCAGAGTTCCCGACCACTCATGAGCCGACGATACGCCGCCCTGATACACGCTGTGTATCGGTTCGACCACGTAACACGC
Organism: Streptomyces sp. NPDC057877; assembly: GCF_042796855.1. NCBI lineage: Bacteria > Bacillati > Actinomycetota > Actinomycetes > Kitasatosporales > Streptomycetaceae > Streptomyces > Streptomyces sp. NPDC057877. Next base: position 119,877 of record NZ_JBHVMS010000003.1, on the reverse strand, counting down.
GCACCGTGGCCCTCGTACATCCGAGTCGGGTCGGAAGAGAGAACCATGGACGCACAACCATCACGTCTCACCGTCATCCCATCTGGGATCGAGTCGGCATCTGACCGGCGGCTGGCAGTCGAGCAGTGGCTACTGGCCGCGCTGGACCGGCCCGGACGGGCCCGGGCCAGGGTGGAGTGGCAGACGCTCGGGCTGGCGATGATGCCGCTCGGCGTGCGGTACTCCGCCGTACGCATCCCCGGGCGCCTGGTCGCCGCGCTCGCTGGCGTCGACGACCCCCGCCACCTGGGCGGCGCCCTGGTCGTAGACGAGTTCTTGGGCCAGGTCCTCGATGGCGGCCCGGTCATCTGCGACACCCGCCACGGGTACCGCTACTACGCACTCGTCCCGCCGTCCGTGCCCGCCACCTGGGCGGCGGCGGCCGAGGACTGGCGGACCGTCGACGTCGACGTCTTCGGCCGCGGCTGCCTCCTCGGCGTGCCGCCCGTCGACGCCGTCAGCCACCCCGAGACCGGTCCGTACACGTCGTATTGGGCGGTGCCGATGCCCGCCCTCGGCGTGCTGTGCGAGCCGCTCGCCGTGGCGCGGCTGATCGCCGCCGCCACCCACCAGATCGGCGGGGAGCAGGACCGGTGACCCGCGGCGAGTGGCAGTGGCGCAGCCGACCGACCGGGGCCATGTACCGGCAGGCGATAGGGGCCCTGGAGGCGACGCCGGAGTGGGACGCCTACCAGCGCCTGCTCACGCACGGGTCGGAGTGCGACACGTGCCGGTCCGTGGACGCTCTCGGTGTGAACCGCAACCTGCCGTGCGGGGAGGGTGCCCGGCTGTTCGAGGAGTACCGGCAGGCCTCCCGCCCTACCAGCGCGTGACACCCCCAGCTCACCGAAGGAACAGCGCCGATGCCCCGCTTACCCCGCTGCCGCGTCACCCGGAAGTCCTCGTTCGAGTCGGTCGAAGCAGCCAGCCGGTGGCTCGCCAGCCACGCGGCTGAGTTCACGGAGCGGCCCGTGGGACAGCCGTACCCCCAGTACGCCGCCGAGTGCCAGCACTGCCCCTACATACACGTCTCGGCCAAGCCCCCGCGGCGCGCCACCCTCAACCGGCGCGTGTCGAAGAGTCGGAAGAACCGCAGGAAGTTCGGTGGGAAAAACGGGTGAGTCACCCCGATAGCTGGGCCCGCTCGTCCGCCTCCCCCGTGGCGGATGGGCGGGTCCTCACCGTCACTGTACGAGGTCGGTGAGGTCCACCCCGAGCACGTAGGCGACTCGCATGAGCGTCGCCATGGTGGGGTTGCCGTCCCCTGCCTCAAGCAGCTGGAAGGTGCGCCGGTCAAGGCCTGCGGCGAGGAACACGGCCTCTTGGCTCAAATTCTGCCGCCGCCGCTCGGCTCGCACTTTCGCCCCGATAGCGCGCTGACGAGCGCGCATCCAGTCGTCATCTTCGGGCAGGTCGCGAGGCACTCGACAAACGCTCTGACCTGCCTGACCATGAGTCGGCTGAATATATACAGCTTTTTATGATCTTGAAAAACGGGTACCCGATCGCTGGTCCGGATGCGGAACGTGACGACGCCGTCCGTGCTCTGTGGCAGACAGCTCGGGACTGTTCGAGCCATTTCGATAGACCGTTGCATGTGCCAGTGGCACAATCGGTGATCCTTCAACAACGGTAAGTGATGCGGCGTTAGGAAGTTCAGCGTGGAACTGCTCAAGCGTCTCGGTGACCGGATCGACGTGATAGAAACCGCTCTCTCCATCGCGAGGCAAGAGCCCGAGCCCGAGCATCGAGGGCGCATGCTCGACGCTCTGGGCCGCGCGACGGAAGCAGTGAGGGCGGAGCACCGAGACGCCGAGATCACGGAGCAGAAACGTTCGGACCTGCGCCTGATACAGGGCGCGATCCCGTGCCAGTCCCATCATCCCGACCGGTCTGGGACAAGGGGTGCCGCTCCAGCCGGACGCTGGACGGGTCGAACCCAGGGCCCCGCCACGAGGTCGGCAGGATGACGACCCGGTACAGATCCCGTACGACCGTGGCGCGCACGTCGACCGGCTCATCCGCCCACTCCTCGCGGCTCATCCCCATCACCCGGGTGATCCGCCGCAGCTTCGCCGACGTGGCCATCTGCGCCCGCAGCTCGGCGATCTTCCGGTCGAACGAGGCGACCGCCAGCATGCTCAGCGTGGGGTCCACGTCCGGGTGCTCGGCCAGGTCCTCCAGCTCCGCAGCGGTTTTATGGCGCCGCCGCTCCAACGCCGTGATCTGAGCCTGGAGACCGGTGCCGCTCTCATCCTCGACAGCCCGCTGTAGCTCGGCCGCGAACCGGGGCGAGGACAGCAGCTTGAGGACCTTGCCCTCGACGTAGGCGTCCAGCAGCGCGAGGTTGCGGCCGATGCCGCGGCACTCGGGGCAGTAGTACAGCCGCACGTGCTTGCGGTTCCGGCCGCCCGATGGCTTGGACCGCACGGTCTGGTGCGGTCCCCCGCAGTCGGCCCCGGCGCACCGCGCCGCCTGCGCAGCGGCCGCGCCGGGCTTCGGCTTGTGGCACTGGTAGCACTCTGCGATGCCGGTCAGGAGGTGGGCCCGCTCGCGGCCGCGGTAGGGGTGCTGCTTGGCGTTGTCGCGGTAGAGGCCCTTGACGGCCTCCCAGGTCTCCAGGGTGATTGCGCCGTCCCACTGGGCGGGAAACAGCTTGCCGTCCCGCTCGATGTAGCCAGCGGTGCGCGGGTTGAGCATCACGTTGCGCCACGACTTGGCCGTCCATGGGTTGCCCTCGGTGGTCCGCGCTCCCTGGCTGTTGAGCCAGCGGACGACCGCGCTCTGGTTCATCCCGGCCAGCATGCGCTCGGCCCCGCGCTGGATGAAGCGGATCTCCTCGGGCACCGGCTGGGTGGTGTCGAAGACCGGCACGGTGACCGTCTCCCCGGTGGCGCGGTCGGTCTTCTCCCGCGTGCCGGTCTGGACACCCCACCCGTACGGCCGCTTACCGCCCGCCGTGCCCGGAAGCCCCTTCGCGACCCGGCTCTCGACGCCACGCGTCACGCGACGGGAGATGCTGTCCGACTCCCGGCAGAAGCCAGCTGCCTCGATGCGCAGGATGTACCGGTCATCGGCGGAGTCGAGATCGCGGGTGCCCGAGGGGGAGGCGATGCGCAGCCTCTTGCTCTCGGCGATGCTGATCAGCTTCTCAAGGTCGAACGGCTGCCGGATCAGCCGGTCACCGTGGTAGACGATGATGCCGTCGATCTCCCCGGCCTCGATCGCCTTCAGCATCGCGTCCCACTGGGGCCGCTTTCGGTTGCGCTGCCATGCCGACCGCGAGTTGTCCGGGAACACGTGCGCGTCGGACACCGTCCAGCCCATCCGCGCGGCTAGCTCGCGGCAGTCCGCTTCCTGCCGCTCCACCTTCTCGAGCGATCCGTCCGGGGCGTACGACAGCCGACAGTAGATCCCTGCCTTCTTGGGCTTCGAAACCTCCATGCCCGGAGTGTAGGTGCGTAACGGAGGTTGAGCCATCTGCTGGCGGCGTTGAACACCGGGCACGAGGGCGGCTGCGGCACCGTCCACGCCAACGCCGCCGCGGATGTCCCGGCCCGCCTGGAGGCGCTCGGTACGGCGGCCGGGCTCGACCGGGCCGCGCTGCACAGCCAGTTGGCGGCTGCCCTGTCGGTGGTGCTGCACCTCGTGCGGGACCGGACCGGGCGGCGGCGGATCGCCGAGGTGCACGTCCTGGAGCGGGATCCCTCCGGACTGGTGCGGACGGTACCGGCGCTGCGGTGGGGAGCGGACGCCTTCGCCTATGAGCGGGGGTGGGAGCGGCTGGGTGGGCTGCTTCGTAGGGGGAGCGGGGTGCTGCGCGGGGCCCCGCAGGGAGGCGGTCCTGAGCCGCGAGGAGAGCGGGCCGCTTTGCAGGGAGAGCGGGCTGCTTCGCAGGGAGAGCGGGTTGCTCCGACGGGAGAGCGAGCTGGAGGGGAGCTGAAGTGGTGAACGGTGTGGGGGAGATGTCGTTGGGCGCGGCGCTGGTGTGTGCCGGAGCGGCGGCCTGGCTGATGAGCGGGTGGCATTCCGGGACGCGCCGGGCACAACTGCTGCTGGCGGGCGGTGGGGTCGTCGGGACGGGACCGCCTGGTCGCCAGCGGCTCGCTGATGGACTGCGGCGGGTTCGTGGGCGGTTGCGGGCCGAGTGGTGGGCCCTCGCCGCCGGGCTGGTGCTCGGGCTGCTGGGGGCCTCCGTGATGCCGGTCGTCGCGGGGGCGGCCGGAGTGCCACTGCTGCGCCGGGCCCGGCTGGCCCGGGAGGGGCGCCGCGCGCGGGAACGCCAGGCCGACGCGGTGATCGCGCTGTGCGGGGCGCTCGCCGGGGAGGTGCGTGCCGGGCGCCAGCCCGGTGAGGCGCTGCTGACAGCCGCGCGGGACACCGGAGGGCTCGGTGAGACGCAGGCGGCCGTGCTGGCGGCGGCGCGGTTCGGCGGCGATGTGCCGGAGGCGCTCACGGTCGCTGCCCGGCAGCCGGGGGCCGACGGGCTGCGGGGGCTCGCCGCGTGCTGGCGGGTCGCCGTGGACCAGGGAGCGGGGCTCGCCACCGGGCTCGACCGGCTCGACGGGGCGCTGCGCTCCGAACGCGACCAACGCGCTGAGCTGCGAGCCCAGTTGGCGGGCGCCCGCGCGACAGCCGTGATGCTCGCGGGGCTGCCCGCGCTGGGACTCCTCCTCGGCGCGGCCCTCGGTGCCGATCCGCTGCGGGTCCTGCTGCATACCGGTGCCGGACTGGGCTGCCTGCTGGCTGGAGGGGTGCTGGAGGCCGTCGGGGTGTGGTGGGTGCTGCGGATCGTGCGCAGGGCGGAGACGGCATGAACGAGGCGCTTGTCCACAGGCTGGGGATGTTCGGCGCGGCCGGGCTGGTGCTCGGGTGGCTGGTGTGGTGGCTCACCGGGGTGCGGCGCGGGCGGCGGGCCCGGCGGAGGCTGGCCGGGCTGCTGGGCATGGAGAGCGGGTCTGCCGTGTCGCGCCACGAGATCCGGGCCGCGCTGCGGTCGTGGCTGCCCCTGGTCGGGGTGGGGTGTGCCGGGTGGGTGCTGGTTGGTGGCGTTCTGGGCGGTGTCGCGGGCGCTGGCGTGGCCGCGGGGCTGTGGTGGTGGCGTCGGCGGCAGTCGGGGGCGGCGGTGGCTGACCGGGCTGGCGCATCTGCGCTCGGCTCCGCGGGTGGCGGGGACGCGCGGGAGGCCGCACGGCAGCTTCCCCTGGCCGCGGATCTTCTGGCGGCCTGCATCTCCGCGGGGGCCGGTCCGGTGATCGCGGCGCAGGCCGTGGGTGAGGCACTGGGCGGTCCGGTCGGGAAGGCCCTCGCGCGCGGGGCGGCGGAAGTGCGGCTCGGTGGCAAACCGGCCGCCGCCTGGGAGGGGTTGGCCTCGTCGCCCGGTGCCGGGCCCCTGGCGCGGCTGCTGGAGCGGGCCGATGTCTCCGGGCTCCCCGCCGCCGAGCCTGCCGTGCGCCTGGCAGCGGACGCCCGCGCGCAGTGGGCGCGGGACGCGACGGCGCGGGCCCGGCGGGCGGCCGTGATGGTGACGGCGCCGGTGGGGCTGTGCTTCCTGCCCGCGTTCATCGCGGTCGGCGTACTGCCCGTGGTGATCGGGCTCGCGGGTGAGGTGCTGGGCGGGGGTGGTGGATGAGAACGGGCGCCGTCCATGACCAGCAGTCAGCAGATCTGTGAGTGAAGGGGATGGGGACATGTACGAGGCGGTGTGTGCGCGGCTGCGCGCCCTGCGGTGCGGGGTGCGGGGAGCGCGGAGGGAAGCGGGGATGGTCACCTCCGAATACGCGGTTGGTCTTGTCGCGGCGGCGGCGTTCGCGGTGCTGCTCTACAAGGTGGTGACCAGTGGACAGGTCAGCGCGGAACTGCACGACATCGTGGAGCGGGCCCTCGATGCGCGGATGTGAGCGACGCGATGACCGGGGGTTCGTGACGGCGGAGACCGCTGTGGTGCTGCCGGTGCTGGTGATGTTCGCGATGGCGCTGGTGTGCGGGCTGCTGGCGGTGGCCGCGCAGATCCAGTGCGTGGACGCGGCCAGGACCGGGGCCCGTGCGGCGGCTCGGCAGGACCCGGCGGAGACCGTCCTGAGACTGACCCGCGCGGCGGCGCCCCGCGGCGCCGAGATCGACGTGGGCCGGGAGGGGGACCACGTCCGGGTGACGGTCGTGGCCCGGCCGCCGCTGCTGTCCGGGCTGCCGGTCGAGGTGCGGGAGGAAGCCGTGGCGCTGGCGGAGGAGACGGTGGGGGAGGTGCCGTGAGGCTGATGGCGGGTGGTCGTGACCGGGGGTCCGCCACCGTCTGGAGTGTCTGCCTGATCGCCGTCCTGTGCGTGGTGTTCGGCGTGGTGCTCGCCTTGGGGCAGGCCGTCGTGGCCCGGCACCGGGCGGCTGGTGCCGCCGACCTCGCGGCGCTCGCGGCGGCCGACCACTGGACCGGGGGCACCACCACGGCCTGTGCCCTGGCCGACCGGGTGGCCAGGGCACAGGGCACCCGGCTGGTGCGGTGCGCGATCGTCGGTGAGACGTCGGAGGTGACGGCGGCGTCGGGAGCGGGGCCGTTCACGGCGGAGGTCAGGGCACGGGCGGGACCGGCGGGATGGGGGCCGACCGCGCCCGCACCTACGGTGCCTCCGACCGCGCCCGCACCTACGGTGCCTCCGTCCACGCCTCCCCCGCGGGCTGGCCGACCCGCCCGGCCCGCTCCCCAGCCCCCGTATCCCCGTCCTCCGGCTCGGGCCTCTCCTCCGGCGCCCCCCGCAGCAGGACCGTGAGGAGTCGTACGGCGCCCCGCTTGTGCAAGGGGTCGTTGCCGTTGCCGCACTTGGGGGACTGGATGCAGGACGGGCAGCCCGCGTCGCACTCGCAGGAGGCGATGGCCTCGCGGGTGGCGGTGAGCCAGGCGCGGGCGGTGTGGAAGGCCCGCTCGGCGAAGCCCGCGCCGCCCGGGTGGCCGTCGTAGACGAAGACCGTGGGGAGGAGGGTGTCGGGATGCAGGGGGACGGAGACGCCGCCGATGTCCCAGCGGTCGCAGGTGGCGAAGAGGGGCAGCATGCCGATCGAGGCGTGCTCGGCGGCGTGCAGGGCGCCGCCGAGGATCTCCGGGATGATCCGGGCCTCGTCGAGCTGGTCCTTGGTGACCGTCCACCACACCGCGCGGGTGCGCAGCGTGCGAGGGGGGAGGTCGAGTTTCGACTCGCCGAGCACCTCGCCGGTGATGAGGCGGCGGCGGAGGAAGGAGACGACCTGGTTGGTGACCTCGACGGAGCCGTAGCAGAGGCGGCCGTCGCCCCATGGGATCTCGGTGTCCGTCTCCAGGACGGAGATGGCGGTGGTGTCGCGGGCGACGGTGGAGTACGGCGGGTTGGCCTCCTCGACCAGCGCGACCGAGTCGTCCAGGTCGAGGGAGCGGACCAGATAGGTGCGGCCCTGGTGGAGGTGGACCGCGCCCTCGTGGACGCTGGTGTGCGCGGCGCCCTCGTCGACCGTGCCCAGCAGCCGTCCGGTGGCGCTCTCGACGATCTGCACCGGTCGCCCGCCCTCGCCGCGGATGTCGGTGAGGTCGGCGGCCCGCTCCCGGCGCGTCCAGTGCCACGCCTTCGTGCGACGGCGCAGCAGCTTCGCGGCCTCCAGCTGCGGCAGCAGCTCCGCGCTGGCCGGACCGAAAAGCGACAGGTCCGCCTGCGTGAGGGGCAGTTCGGCGGCGGCGGCGCACAGGTGCGGGGCGAGGACGTAGGGGTTGTCGGGGTCGAGGACGGTGGATTCCACGGGCTGGTGGAAGAGGGCCTCGGGGTGGTGGACGAGATAGGTGTCCAGCGGGTCGTCGCGGGCGACCAGGACGGCCAGGGCACCCTGCCCGGAGCGTCCGGCCCGGCCAGCCTGCTGCCACAGGGAGGCGCGGGTGCCCGGATATCCGGCGATCACGACCGCGTCGAGGCCGGAGACGTCCACGCCGAGTTCCAGCGCGGTCGTCGCGGCGAGGCCGAGCAGGTCGCCGGAGTGCAGGGCGCGTTCCAGGGCGCGGCGTTCCTCGGGGAGGTAGCCGCCGCGGTAGGCCGCGACACGCCGGACCAGCGAGCGGTCGATCTCCGCGAGCCGTTCCTGGGCGATCACCGAGATCAGCTCGGCGCCGCGCCGGGAGCGCACGAAGGCGACGGAGCGCACGCCCTGAAGGGTCAGGTCGGTGAGCAGATCGGCGGTCTCGGCGGTGGCGGTGCGCCGGACGGGGGCGCCCTTCTCGCCCTGCATCTCGGTGAGAGGGGGCTCCCAGAGGGCGAAGACCAGCTCCCCGCGCGGGGAGGCGTCGTCGGCCACCTCGACGACCGGCAGCCCGGTCAGACGCCGGGCGGCCACCGCGGGCTGGGCGGCGGTCGCGGAGGCCAGCAGGAACACCGGGGAGGAGCCGTAGCGGGCGCACAGTCGGCGCAGTCGGCGCAGCACCTGGGCGACGTGCGAGCCGAAGACGCCGCGATAGGTGTGGCACTCGTCGATGACGACGTACTTCAGCGCCTTCAGGAAGGAGGACCAGCGCGGGTGGGACGGGAGTATGCCCCGGTGCAGCATGTCCGGGTTGGTCAGCACGTAGGTGGCGTACTGGCGGATCCATTCGCGTTCCTCGAACGGAGTATCGCCGTCGTACACAGATGCGCGGACCGCATTGCCCAGTGGATGTGAAAGTTCCTTCACGGCTCGGCACTGGTCCGCGGCCAGCGCCTTGGTGGGGGCCAGGTAGAGGGCGGTGGCGCCGCGGCCGTTGGGGGCCTCGGCGCCGTCCAGAAGGGTGGAGAAGACGGGGACGAGATAGGCCAGGGACTTGCCGGACGCGGTGCCGGTGGCGACGACCACCGAGTCGCCGTCCAGGGCGTGCTCGGCGGCGCGTGCCTGGTGGGCCCAGGGGTGCTCGATACCGGCGGTCTGCACGGCGGCGATGACTTCCGGACGGATCCGGTCCGGCCAGACGGCATGGCGGCCCTCGCGCGGGGGCAAGTGCTCCGTATGAGTGATGCGCGAAGCCCGGCTCGGCCCGGAGGCGAGCCGGTCCAGGACCATGTCCGGTGCGGGGCGGGGCACGAGGTCCGCCGGGTGTCGATCGGGTCGGTGATTCTTGGCCATCGGCACCGAGTGTGTCACTGGCGTGACGGACAATGGGCCCAAGGCGTCGTGCACGCCTGCCGGTAAGTGATTGAATGCCATCGCGGCTGGCGAACCGTCCCGGGGACTTCGCCGAGGTCTCACAAGGGGCGACCGCTCGATAGCAAGGTGCTGGAGGATCCGTGGACCTGTCCCTGTCGACCCGTACCGTCGGCGATCGTACGGTCGTCGAGGTCGGTGGCGAAATCGACGTATATACCGCGCCCAAGCTGCGCGAGCAGCTGGTCGAGCTGGTGAACGACGGGAATTTCCACCTCGTCGTGGACATGGAGGGCGTGGACTTCCTCGACTCCACCGGGCTCGGCGTACTGGTCGGCGGTTTGAAGCGTGTACGTGCCCATGAGGGCTCACTGCGCCTGGTCTGCAACCAGGAGCGCATTCTGAAGATCTTCCGCATCACCGGCCTCACCAAGGTGTTCCCGATTCACACCTCGGTCGAGGAAGCGGTAGCGGCCACCGACTGACCCGCGGCCCGGATGCCGTCCGGGCCGATGCAGCGCAAGACGGGGGGCGGGCTCTCGGCGGCCCGGCCCCCCGACAGCACGCCCGTAGCTCCGAGGGGGATGCATGGCCACCGTCGAACTCCGCTTCAGCGCGCTGCCCGAGCACGTGAGGACCGCCCGACTGGTGGCGGCCGCGGTGGCACGTAGGGCCGGAGTGGACGAGGCCGTCCTCGACGAGGTCAGGCTCGCCGTCGGTGAGGCGTGCACCCGCGCGGTCGGGCTGCACCAGACCGGCGGCATCACCGCGCCGGTCAAGGTGCTGCTGATCGAGGAGGAGAAGCAGTTCTCCATCGAGGTCGGCGACGAGGCGCCCCATGTGACGCCCGCGGAGCGGGCCGCCGGGGTCGAGGTGCCCGACGCGGAGGCCGAGGAGGACGAGATGGGCCTCGCGGTCATCAGCGGGCTCGTCGACGACGTCGAGGTGACCGCGGGGGAGCAGGGCGGGTCGATCCGTATGACCTGGCCGACCACGCCACCGCCGGGCGTCTCACTGTCCTGAGCCTGGCCAACCCGCCGATTTCCTGGCCCGAAGGGCCCCACGTGAGTGGGGCCCTTCGGCATGTGCGGCCACTGGGGTCTGTGCCTACAGTGATTGCGGATGCTTTTCGTGAAGCAATTCACGAACGGCGCCGGATCCCTTACCTGATCTCCGCCACATGCTTCAAAGGCATTACGCCATTAGGGTTCGGTGAGTTGTCGCGATCTTTTGCTGAGGAACAAGTGAAGGCGAATTCCGCTTACCGTGCACTGTTTTGATCAGGCTAAGATCCCTAGAATCCGTCCACATCTTGAGCTCAGCCCAAGCGTCAAGGAGGACGAATGGCGGGGCTTTCTACCCCTCATCAGCTGGACGATCCCTCTACTCTCGCGGCCGCAGTACTGACCGACGGCAACCGTGTCATCGTGATGGTCATCGCGGCCGTCGCGCTGGCTGCGCTTGTGGTCGCCGGTGTGCTGCTGCGGCAGGTGCTCGCCGCGGGCGAGGGCACCGACAGCATGAAGAAGATCGCGGCGGCGGTCCAGGAAGGCGCAAACGCCTATCTGGCCCGGCAGTTGCGCACGCTCGGCGTATTCGCCGTGATCGTCTTCTTCCTGCTCATGCTGCTACCCGCGGACGACTGGAATCAGCGCGCCGGCCGGTCGGTGTTCTTCTTGATCGGCGCGGCGTTCTCGGCGGCCACCGGCTATATCGGCATGTGGCTCGCCGTACGCAGCAATGTGCGCGTCGCCGCGGCGGCGCGTGAGGCGACTCCGGCCGAGGGTGAGCCGGAAAAGGATCTCACCGAGGTCTCCCACAAAGCGATGAAGATCGCTTTTCGTACGGGCGGCGTGGTCGGCATGTTCACGGTGGGCCTCGGCCTGCTGGGCGCCTCCTGTGTGGTGCTGGTGTACGCGGCCGACGCGCCGAAGGTGCTGGAGGGCTTCGGCCTCGGTGCCGCCCTCATCGCCATGTTCATGAGGGTCGGCGGCGGCATCTTCACCAAGGCCGCCGACGTCGGCGCCGACCTGGTCGGCAAGGTCGAGCAGGGCATTCCGGAGGACGACCCGCGCAATGCCGCGACCATCGCCGACAACGTGGGCGACAACGTCGGCGACTGCGCGGGCATGGCGGCCGACCTCTTCGAGTCGTACGCCGTCACCCTGGTCGCCGCGCTGATCCTCGGCACGGCGGCCTTCGGCGACTCGGGGCTGGCGTTCCCGCTGCTGGTGCCCGCCATCGGGGTGGTCACCGCGATGATCGGCATCTTCGCGGTCGCCCCGCGGCGCGCCGACCGCAGTGGGATGAGCGCGATCAACCGCGGTTTCTTCATCTCCGCGGTGATCTCGCTGGTGCTGGTGGCCATCGCGGCCTACGCCTATCTGCCGGGGACGTACGCCGAGCTGGACGGCGTCACCGACGCGGCGATCCGCGCCAAGGACGGTGACCCACGGCTGTTCGCGCTGGTCGCGGTCGCCATCGGCATTCTGCTCGCCGCCGTGATCCAGCAGCTCACCGGCTACTTCACCGAGACCACCCGGCGCCCGGTGAAGGACATCGGCAAGACCTCGCTCACCGGCCCCGCCACCGTCGTACTCGCCGGTATCTCGGTGGGCCTGGAGTCGGCCGTCTACACCGCGCTGCTGATCGGGCTCGGGGTGTACGGGGCGTTCCTGCTCGGCGGTACGTCGATCATGCTGGCGCTGTTCGCGGTGGCGCTGGCCGGGACCGGTCTGCTCACCACGGTCGGAGTGATCGTCGCGATGGACACCTTCGGGCCGGTCTCCGACAACGCGCAGGGCATCGCCGAGATGTCCGGTGACGTCGAGGGCGCGGGCGCGCAGGTGCTCACCAACCTGGACGCGGTGGGCAACACCACCAAGGCCATCACCAAGGGCATCGCCATCGCCACTGCCGTACTCGCGGCGGCGGCGCTTTTCGGGTCGTACCGCGACGCCATCACCACCGGCGCGCGCGACGTGGGCGAACAACTCACCGGCGAGGGCGCGCCCCTGACGCTGGCGATGGACATCTCCCAGCCCAACAACCTGGTCGGTCTGATCGCGGGCGCGGCGGTCGTCTTCCTCTTCTCCGGGCTCGCCATCAACGCGGTGTCGCGGTCGGCGGGTGCGGTGGTCTTCGAGGTGCGGCGGCAGTTCCGTGAGCGGCCGGGGATCATGGACTACAGCGAGAAGCCGGAGTACGGCAAGGTCGTCGACATCTGTACGAGGGACGCGTTGCGGGAGCTGGCCACGCCGGGCCTGCTCGCGGTCATGGCGCCGATCTTCGTCGGGTTCACGCTCGGCGTCGGCGCGCTGGGCGCGTTCCTGGCGGGCGCGATCGGTGCGGGCACGCTGATGGCGGTGTTCCTCGCCAACTCCGGTGGCGCCTGGGACAACGCCAAGAAGCTGGTGGAGGACGGTCACCACGGCGGCAAGGGCAGTGACGCCCATGCCGCGACCGTCATCGGGGACACGGTCGGTGACCCGTTCAAGGACACCGCCGGTCCCGCGATCAACCCGCTGCTGAAGGTGATGAACCTGGTGGCGCTGCTGATCGCACCGGCGGTCATCAAGTTCTCCTACGGAGAGGACGAGAACATCGGCGTACGGGTCGTGATCGCGGCGCTCGCCTTCGTGGTGATCGTCGGCGCGGTGTTCGTCTCCAAGCGGCGCGGAATCGCCATGGAGGACGAGGACGACGGCGACTCGGCCGATCCGTCGCCCAAGTCGGTCGACCCCGCGGCTGTTTCGTAGGGGCGCTCGGCAGCGAGGCCTGCTTCAAGGGGCGGGTGGGTGGCGCGTGTTGGCGCGCACCCACCCGCTTCACGATGTTCACGCCTTCTCCGTGAGCCTTCTCTCGCCTGGTATGAATCACTGCAATGATGGTCATATCGGACGCTCGCCGTACATTTGTCTCCCACATGGCGTGTATGTTCCGGGGCCGAGAGCCATGGAAGGGACCAATCCGGTGAACAAGAAGCTCGCGGCCGCACTGTCCGGCGGTGCGGTACTGGTACTGGCGCTGACGGGATGCAGCGGCGACGACGGCAACGAGAAGCTCGATGCCTGGGCCAAGGAGGTCTGCGACGGTGTGCAGCCGCAGGCCAAGAAGATCGCCGACGCGAATGCCGCGATCCAGAAGCAGACCTCGGACAACAGCAAGCCGGAGGAGGTCCAGAAGACCGACTCGCAGGCGTTCGAGGACATGTCCGAGGCCTACAAGGCCATCGGGGCGGCCGTGAACAAGGCCGGGGCCCCGGACGTCGAGAACGGCGAGAAGAAGCAGCAGGACGCCGTCAAGGAACTCAACGGCATCTCCTCCTCGTACGCCTCCCTCCAGAAGCAGGTCGACGAACTGGAGACCAAGGATCAGGCCAAGTTCGCCGATGGCCTCAAGGACATCGCCACCGAGCTGGAGACGCTCAGCAAGAGCGGCAACGACGCGCTGAAGGCCCTGGAGGAGGGTGAGGTCGGCGAGGCGATGAACCGCCAGGAGAGCTGCAAGAGCGCGACGTCCTCGGCTTCGGCGCCTGCGACACAGAGCTGACGAGGGCCGGGGCGGGGCAAAGGGGCTGTGCCGCCCCGGGGTGGCATCCCAGGTGGCGCGCCAGATGCCAGATGGGTGCTGGAGCCCGGGGCGCGCCAGATGGGTGCTTGAGCCCGGGGCGCGCCAGATGGGTGCTTGAGCCCGGGACGTGCCTGAGGGGGCGCTCTGCGTGGACGGGAGTCGGAGCCCGGGGCGGCCGGGGGGCGCCCCGCGTGGGACGGGAGCCGGAGCGTAGGGCGCCCGGCGTGGCGTTCCGCGTGGGCGCGAGCCGGAGTCCGGGGCGGAGGGGTGGCGCTCCCCGCGGACGGGAGCCGTAGGCCGGAGCGGACCGGCGGCGCCCGGAACCCGTGTCCAGACCCCCGCCCCGCGCGGAAGCCGACCCACCCCGCAGGGCGCGCGTCACAATGGGGGGCGTGAGTAACGCCACCCTGCCCCCGCTGCCCGCAACCGACCGCCCCGATGTCACCGCCCGGCTGCGGGACGCCCTGCTCGGCGCCGTCTTCACCGCCGACGGGCTGCTCGAACTGCTCGGCGCCCCCGCGTACGCGGCGCTGGCGCGCAGCGAGACCGTGCCCGCGCTCCGGGCGACCCGCGGGGACACGCCGCTGGAGACGCTCGTACGGCTGTTCCTGTTGCAGCAGCCCGTGCCGCACGCGCGCGTGGCGGGCGTGCTGCCCGTCGACGAGTGCCTGGACAGCGGCTGGCTGGTGCGCGTGGGCGGCGGCTCCGAACCCGGCGGTGCCCAGGTGGCCGCCACCGTGGACGTACGGCCGTACGGCGGACCCGGCGGCGAGGACTGGTTCATCGTGTCGGACCTGGGCTGCGCGGTCGGCGGGGCGGGCGGCATCGGCAGGCGGGACGAGGGCGTCGTCCTGGGCGTCGGCGGCGCCTCGACGACGCTGGCCGGGATCACCGTCCGTACGCCCGTCGCCAGCGCCCTCGACCTCGGAACCGGGTCCGGCATCCAGGCCCTGCACGCCGCCGGGCACGCCACGCGCGTGACGGCGACCGACGTGAACCCGCGCGCGCTGCACATCACCGCGCTGACGCTCGCGCTGTCCGGTGCCCCGGCCGCGGAGCTGCGCGAGGGGTCGCTGTTCGAGCCGGTCCGGGACGGGGAGACGTACGACCTGATCGTGTCGAACCCGCCGTTCGTGATCTCTCCCGGCGCCCGGCTGACCTACCGCGACGGCGGGATGGGCGGGGACGATCTGTGCCGCTCGCTCGTTCAGCAGTCGGGGGAACGGCTGAACATGGGCGGGTTCGCGCAGTTCCTCGCCAACTGGCAGCACGTGGCAGGGGAGGACTGGCAGGACAGGGTGCGGTCGTGGGTGCCGCGGGGGTGCGACGCCTGGATCGTGCAGCGCGAGGTGCAGGACGTCACGCAGTACGCCGAGCTGTGGCTGCGCGACGCCGGTGACCACCGCGCCGATCCGGCCGAGTACCAGGCGCGGTACGACGCGTGGCTGGACGAGTTCGAGGCGCGCAAGGTGAAGGGGGTGGGATTCGGCTGGATCACACTGCGCAGGACGGGGGCCGCCGTGCCCTCGGTGACCGTCGAGGAATGGCCGCATCCGGTCGAACAGCCGCTCGGCGAGACGATCCGGGCGCACTTCGCGCGGCTCGACCACCTCCGCACGCGCGATGACGCGGCCCTGCTCGAGGAACGCTTCCGGCTGGCCGCCGAAGTCGTGCAGGAGCAGGTCGGGCTGCCCGGCGCCGAGGATCCCGAGCACGTCGTACTGCGGCAGAACCGCGGGATGCGCCGGGCCACCAGGGTCGACACGGTCGGCGCGGGCTTCGCGGGCGTCTGCGACGGCTCGCTGACCGCGGGGCGCATTCTGGACGCCATCGCCCAGCTGGTGGGCGAGGACCCGGTCCTGCTGCGGGACCGCACCCCCGCGCAGATCCGGCTGCTGGTGGAGCAGGGCTTCCTCGACCCGGTGGACTGAGCGGGGCGCGTCCGAGCGGGTGCGCCATGCCGTCGGACGGGTGTGACCAATCTGGCCATGGTGTGTTCCACGGGCCCTCGGGTGGAACGGAGAGTGCCGTGGGGCGTCCTCGGCGGCCGGATCCCGGCCGCTGTCGGCTCCACGTTCACCTCAGGTTCGCCTGGGCGCGGCCCGCGCGTGTCAACCTCCGGTGGACTGGGCACTCGGGACCGGAGAAAAGGGGCGCGGACGGCCATGGAGAGTGGACCGGCGATCTTCGCGGGCGTGGTGTTCGCCCTGTTCGGAAGCGGCTTGTTGGTGTGGACGGCGGCCCGGCTGCGGCACCGTGAGACCGTCGCCCAGGGTGTGAGCCCCGTCGCATCGGCGGCCGTCGCGAGCGCCGCCGGAGTGCTCGCGCTGGCCCTCGGCACGTGGTGCTTCACCCGCCTCTGAAGACGGCGCAGGTGCTCCCTCCCGGGCACGGAGGCATCGGCCACCGGGTAACTGAGAGGTGATGCTCCGGAACGACCCGAAGGGGCGGGTGTCGACGCTGGGCGGCAGGAATGGCGGGAGTCGGGTTACCGTTCGAGTGGCCGTTGCGGGCTTTTCCCGTTTGACACGGGGGCGGGATGTACCGTCACACTCCGCAGCGTCACCAGTACCCACCCCCGGGACGTAGGCCTGGGGAGGCCCCAGCGTCGACCGGAGAGAAGAGCGAAGTTGTCCCCGACCAGCGAGACCGCGAAGGGCGGCCGCCGACTCGTCATCGTCGAGTCGCCTGCCAAGGCGAAGACGATCAAGGGCTATCTCGGCCCTGGCTACGTCGTCGAGGCGAGCGTCGGGCACATTCGCGACCTTCCCAACGGCGCCGCCGAGGTGCCCGAGAAGTACACCGGCGAGGTGCGCCGCCTCGGTGTGGACGTCGAACACGACTTCCAGCCGATCTATGTGGTGAACGCCGACAAAAGGGCCCAGGTCAAGAAGCTCAAGGACCTCCTGAAGGATTCGGACGAACTCTTCCTGGCCACCGATGAGGACCGCGAGGGCGAGGCCATCGCCTGGCACCTCCAGGAAGTCCTCAAGCCGAAGATCCCGGTCAAGCGCATGGTGTTCCACGAGATCACCAAGGACGCGATCCGGGCGGCCGTGGCCAACCCGCGCCAGCTCAACCAGAAGCTCGTCGACGCCCAGGAGACCCGCCGCATCCTCGACCGCCTCTACGGCTACGAGGTCTCCCCGGTGCTGTGGAAGAAGGTCATGCCGCGACTGTCGGCGGGCCGTGTGCAGTCCGTCGCCACCCGGCTCGTGGTGGAGCGGGAACGCGAGCGCATCGCGTTTCGTTCCGCTGAGTACTGGGACCTGACGGGCACCTTCGCGACCGGCCGCGCGGGGGACGCGTCGGACCCGTCGTCGCTGGTCGCCCGCCTCCAGACCGTCGACGGCAGGCGGATCGCGCAGGGCCGCGACTTCGACTCCCTGGGACAGCTGAAGAGCGCGAACATCCTCCACCTCGACGAGGCGAACGCCCGCGCCCTCGCCGCCGCCCTGGAGAACACCCAGTTCTCCGTGCGGTCCGTCGAGTCCAAGCCGTACCGCCGCTCACCGTACGCCCCGTTCCGTACGACGACGCTCCAGCAGGAGGCCTCCCGCAAGCTCGGCTTCGGGGCGAAGGCCACCATGCAGGTCGCGCAGAAGCTGTACGAGAACGGCTACATCACGTACATGCGTACGGACTCGACGACCCTGAGTGACACCGCGGTCGCCGCCGCCCGCGCCCAGGTCACCCAGCTCTACGGTGCCGACTACCTGCCGCCGCAGCCGCGGACGTACGCCGGGAAGGTCAAGAACGCGCAGGAGGCGCACGAGGCGATCCGCCCCTCGGGTGATCGTTTCCGCACCCCCGCCGAGACCGGGCTGACCGGCGACCAGTTCAAGCTCTACGAGCTGATCTGGAAGCGGACGGTCGCCTCCCAGATGAAGGACGCGACCGGCAACAGCGTCACGGTCAAGATCGGCGGCACCGCGGCCGACGGCCGGGACGTCGAGTTCAGCGCCTCCGGCAAGACGATCACCTTCCACGGCTTCCTGAAGGCCTACGTCGAGGGTGCCGACGACCCCAACGCCGAGCTGGACGACCGCGAGCGCAGGCTCCCGCAGGTCAGCGAGGGCGACCGGCTCACCGCCGAGGAGATCACCGCCGACGGCCACGCCACCAAGCCGCCCGCCCGCTACACCGAGGCCTCGCTGGTCAAGGAGCTGGAAGAACGCGAGATCGGCCGCCCGTCGACGTATGCCTCGATCATCGGCACGATCCTCGACCGCGGCTATGTGTTCAAGAAGGGCACGGCGCTCGTCCCGTCCTTCCTGTCCTTCGCCGTGGTGAACCTCCTGGAGAAGCACTTCGGGCGGCTCGTCGACTACGACTTCACCGCCAAGATGGAGGACGACCTCGACGCCATCGCCCGTGGCGAGGCACAGGCCGTGCCGTGGCTGCGGCGCTTCTACTTCGGCGAGGGCACGGGCAACGGCGGCGCTGCCGACGCGGGCAACGGCGACGGCGACCACCTCGGCGGCCTCAAGGAACTGGTCACCGACCTGGGCGCCATCGACGCCCGCGAGGTGTCCTCGTTCCCGGTCGGCAACGACATCGTGCTGCGCGTCGGCCGCTACGGCCCGTACATCGAGCGCGGCGAGAAGGACACCGAGCAGCACCAGCGCGCCGACATCCCCGACGACCTGGCGCCGGACGAGCTGAACGTCGAGCTGGCGGAGGAACTGCTCGCCAAGCCGAGCGGTGACTTCGAACTGGGCGTCGACCCGTCGACGGGCCACACGATCGTCGCCAAGGACGGCCGCTACGGCCCGTACGTCACCGAGGTGCTCCCCGAGGGCACCCCGAAGACCGGCAAGAACGCCGTGAAGCCGCGTACGGCCTCGCTGTTCAAGTCGATGTCGCTGGACACGGTGACGCTCGACGACGCGCTGAAGCTGATGTCGCTGCCGCGGACCGTCGGCACCGACGCGGACGGCGTCGAGATCACCGCGCAGAACGGCCGCTACGGCCCGTATCTGAAGAAGGGCACCGACTCGCGGTCCCTCCAGACCGAGGACCAGCTTTTCACCATCACGCTGGAGGAGGCGCAGGCGATCTACGCCCAGCCCAAGCAGCGTGGCCGGGCCGCCGCGAAGCCGCCGCTGAAGGAACTGGGCGAGGACCCGGTCAGCGGGAAGCCGGTCGTGGTGAAGGACGGCCGCTTCGGCCCGTACGTCACCGACGGCGAGACCAACGCGACCCTGCGCTCCGGCGACAGCGTCGAGGAGATCACTCCCGAGCGCGGCTTCGAACTGCTCGCCGAGAAGCGGGCGAAGGCGCCCGCCAAGAAGACGGCGAAGAAGGCCCCGGCGAAGAAGACGGCCGCCAAGAAGGCGACGGCCACGAAGTCGACGGCCACGAAGAAGACGGCTGCCGCCAAGAAGACGACCGCGAAGAAGACCGCGACCGCGAAGACCACGGCGGCGAAGAAGACGACGACCGCGAAGAAGGCGACGGCTTCGCGGGCGACGTCCGAGGACTGAGCGCGCCTCCTTTCGGGCGGCTGGGCGTGCTCCTGTACGGCTGGGCCGCTTTCGGACGGCTGAGCCTGCTTCTGGACGGCTCGGCCCGCTTTCGGGCGGGTTGGGCGGCGCGGCGGTCCGTGAGGGCGCCGCGGGGGCCGTCGTAGGGACGGGCGGCGCGTTCCGTGAGGACGCCGCAGGGCCGTCGTAGGGACGGGCGGCGCGGTTCGCCATGCGGCGCGGCGCCGTGCTCCCGGTTCGCAGAACGAACGCCCCGGCATCGCTTCGATACCGGGGCGTGCGAACGTTCGGGTGAGCGCACTGGCGTGTCGGTGCGGGCCGATAGGCTGAAAGCATGACGCGAGCCGAGCAGCCTACGGCCCACCACCCGGCCCCCGACGACGCCCTGGTCGCTGATTCCCGCGAGCGTGCGGTCCGCGCCCTGCTGCGCCGACCGCAGTTGAGGAGGTTGTGGAGCGCACAGCTCGTGAGCGGGGTCGGTGACACCCTCGCGCTGCTGGTGCTGGTCCTCCTCGCCCTCCAGGCGGCCATCGCCGAGGGCTCCTTCGGGGGCGGCTACCGCGGTGTGGCGTTCGCAGTGGCGACCGTCTTCGCGGCGCGGATTCTGGCCACCCTGCTGTTCGGCGCCGTACTCCTCGGCCCGCTCACCTCGCTCACCTCGCAGGACGGTCCGCTGGACCGCCGCTGGACGATGGTCGGCGCGGACGGGCTGCGGGCCGTGCTGCTGATCATCGCGCCGCTGTGGATCGACTGGACGCCGGACGACGCGCTGGCCTTCCTGCTGGTCACCGCGTTCGTGACCGGGGTCGCCGAGCGCTTCTGGACGGTATGCCGGGAGAGCGCCGCGCCCGCGCTGCTGCCCGCCCCGCCCCCGGAGGGCGCGACGGTACGGCCGCTGCCGGACCACATGGACGCGCTGCGCCGCCTGTCCCTGCGGACGAGTTTCGTGGCGGTCCCGCTCGCGGGTGCCGTCCTGGTCGTCGCGGGATTGTCCAACAATCTGCTGGGTGCCGGGATCGACTGGTTCGCCCAGCATCAGGCCGCCCTGGCCTCGTATGTCGCCGCCGGTCTGTTCGCCGCGTCGCTGTCCGTGCTGACCTTCCTGGAACTGCCCGGCACGCGCACCCCGCGCGCGCGGTCCCCGCTGGAGGGCCTGCGCCGCCCGAAGACCGGTACGGGCCCGGACCGGGGCCGCACCGGCGCCATCACGCTGCTGGTGCTGGCCAGCGCCTCCGTCGCCGGGGCGGTCGCGGCGGCCGTCGCCGTGTCCGTGCTGCACGCCAAGGACCTGGGCGGCGGCCCGGTGACGTACGGCCTGCTGGTGCTCGCGCTGACCGGCGGTGTCGTCGTCGGCATCCGTACGGCGCCGAAGGTGCTGACGTCGCTGTCGCGGCGCCGCCTGCTGGCGCTGGCGATCGCCTTCACCGGCGTCGCGCTGCTGGCCGCCGGGCTGGTCCCGGACGTCACCACCGTGCTGCTGATCGTCGCGCTCGCCGGTGTCGGCGCGGGCGTCGCCGCCAACACCGGGCACACCCTGCTCGACCAGGAGGCCGAGGACTTCCGGCGGGCCCGGACGACCGAGCACCTGCACGCGGTGGTCCGCGTCCTGGTGGCGCTCGGCGCGCTGATCGCGCCCCTGTTCGCGGCGCTCATCGGGCCGCACCGCCTGGAGAGCGGCAAGTTCGTGTTCGCGCACGGCGGGGCGGCCTTCACCCTGATGCTGGTCGGCGCGCTGCTGCTGCCGGTGGCGGCGCTGGTGCTCGCCAAGCTCGACGACCGCTCCGGAGTGCCCCTGCGCACCGACCTGCGGGACGCGCTGCTCGGCGGCGACGAACCGGTGACGGCGCCCACGGCGTCGGGCTTCTTCATCGCCCTGGAGGGCGGCGACGGCGCGGGCAAGTCCACCCAGGCCGAGGCGCTCGCCGAGTGGATCAGGGCCAAGGGCCACGAGGTGGTGCTCACGCGCGAGCCGGGTGCCACACCGGTCGGCAAGCGGCTGCGCTCCATACTGCTGGACGTGTCGTCGGCGGGACTGTCCCACCGCGCGGAGGCGCTGCTGTACGCCGCGGACCGCGCGGAGCACGTCGACACCGTCGTACGGCCCGCGCTGGAGCGCGGCGCGGTGGTGATCTCCGACCGCTACATCGACTCGTCGGTGGCGTACCAGGGCGCGGGCCGCGACCTCTCCCCGACCGAGATCGCGCGGATCTCCCGCTGGGCGACGAACGGACTGGTGCCGCATCTGACGGTCCTGCTGGACGTGTCCCCGGAGGCCGCGCGTGAGCGGTTCACCGAGGCGCCGGACCGGCTGGAGTCGGAGCCCGCGGAGTTCCACGCGCGCGTGCGGTCCGGTTTCCTGACGCTGGCCGCCGCCGACCCCGGGCGGTATCTCGTCGTCGACGCCGGGCAGGAGCCCGAGGCGGTCACGACCGTGATCCGGCACCGGCTCGACCAGACGCTGCCGCTGTCCGAGGCCGAGATCCAGGCCCGTGAGGAGGCCCGCCGGAAGGCCGAGGAGGAGGCACGCCGCAAGGCCGAGGAAGAGGCCGCCCGCAAGGCCGAGGAGGAGCGCCTGGAGCGGGAGCGCCAGGAGCAGCTCGCCCGGCTGCGCGCCGAGGAGGAGGAGCGCAAGCGGCGCGAGCTGGAGGAGGCGCAGCGCCGCGAGGCCGAACGGCAGGCGGAGGAGGCCCGGCAGCGGGCCGAGGAAGCACGTCGACGGGCCGAGGAGGAGCGGCAGCGGCTGCTCGCCGAGGAGAAGGCGCGCGCCGAGGAGGAGGCCCGCCGCAAGGCGGAGGAGGACCGTCGCCGTCAGCAGGCCGAGGAAGAGGCACGGCTGCGGGCCGAGGCGGAGGCGCGGCGCCTGGAGAAGCAGCGCAAGGCCGAGGAGGCGTTGCTGCGCGCCGAGGAGGCACGCCGGGCGGCGGAGCAGGCGGCGGCCGCCGCGGCGGCCGGTCCCCGGCAGCCGACGCCTCCCGTGGTGTCGCCGGAGGCGCTGACCGAGCCGACGCCGGTGATCACGTCCCCCGACGCCGGGCCGACCGCCGACGGCCGGGGCTCCGACGCCGAGGTGACCGCCGAACTCCCGCAGCCCGGGGAGCCCTCGGGCGCGGCGGACGAGACGGCCGTACTGCCGCAGTTCACGCCCGGCGCGGCGGACGAGACGGCGGTGCTGCCGCCGGTGCCGTCGGAGGGGACCGCCGTATCGCCTCCGAGGGCGGCGGACGAGACCGCCGTATCGCCTCCGGGGGCGGCGGACGAGACCGCCGTACTGCCGCCGGTGCGGGACGAGAACCCCGCGGACCGGGTGCCGTCGGACTTCTTCCGCAAGGCGGAGCCGGAGCCCGACCGGGGCGAGGACCGTACGCGTGAGCTGCCGCAGGTCGACCCCGAGGCCGCGCGGCGTCGCCGTACGCGCTCCGACTGGGCCGAGGAGACGCCGCTGGACGACCTGCCGAGCCTCGCGGACGAACTGCTCGGTGGGTACGAGGACGAGGGGCGCGAGGACGGGGGCGGCCGGGGGCGTCGGAGCTGAGGCGGGGCGCGGCGTGGGGCGCGCTGGGGCGGCGTTGTCAGTGGTGGCCCGCACAATGGAAGCCGCGACGCGAGATGTGTGCGAGGGAAAGGCGGCGTGACCCATGAGCGTGTGGGACGACCTGGTCGGCCAGGAGAAGGTGAGCGAGCAGCTCGATGCCGCTGCCCGGGACGCCGACGCCCTGGTCACCGCGGTCGCCGCGGCCGAGCCGCTGCCCGAGACGTCGAAGATGACGCACGCCTGGCTGTTCACGGGCCCGCCCGGAGCGGGGCGCGTCCAGGTGGCGCGGGCCTTCGCCGCGGCGCTCCAGTGCGTCAGCCCCGACCGCGCCCTGGGCGGCACCCCCGGCTGCGGCTTCTGCGACGGCTGCCACACCACCCTGGTCGGCACCCACGCCGATGTCACCACGGTCGCCGCGGTCGGCAGCCAGATCCTCGCCGACGACATGCGCGACACCGTCCGCAAGTCGTTCACCTCACCGGCGACCGGCCGCTGGCAGGTCATCCTCGTCGAGGACGCCGAGCGGCTGAACGAGAAGTCGGCCAACGCCGTCCTCAAGGCGGTGGAGGAGCCCGCGCCGCGCACGGTCTGGCTGCTCTGCGCGCCCTCGATCGAGGACGTGCTGCCCACCATCCGCTCCCGCTGCCGCCACCTGAATCTGCGGACGCCCGGGGTCGACGCCATCGCGGACATGCTCGTACGCCGTGAGGGCGTCGAGCCGGAGGTCGCCGCCGCGGCGGCCCGCGCGACGCAGGGCCATGTCGACCGCGCCCGCCGCCTCGCCACCGATCCGGCCGCCCGGGAGCGCCGGGCCGCCGTGCTGAAGCTGCCGCTGCGGATCGATGACGTCGGTGGTGGGCTCAAGGCCGCGCAGGAACTGGTGGACGCGGCCGCGGAGGACGCCAAGCAGCTCGCGGAGGAGATGGACGGCAAGGAGACCGAGGAGCTGAAGGCGGCGCTGGGCGCGGTCCAGGGCGGTCGGCTGCCGCGCGGCACGGCGGGCGTGGTGAAGGACCTGGAGGACAAGCAGAAGCGCCGCCGCACGCGGACGCAGCGCGACAGCCTCGATCTCGCCCTGACCGACCTCACCGCCTTCTACCGCGACGTCCTCGCCCTCCAGCTCGGCTCCCGTATCGCCCTCGCCAACACCGACGCCGAGGACGCCCTGGAGCGGCTGGCCCGCGGCAGCTCACCGGAGTCGACCCTGCGCCGGATAGAGGCCATCGCCGCGTGCCGCGAGGCCCTGGACCGCAATGTGGCGCCGCTGCTGGCGGTGGAGGCGATGACGATGGCGCTGAGAGCGGGCTGAGCGGCGGGACCGGCCGCCGAGACTGGCCCGGACCGACCGGCCGTGTCACTCGTACGGGCAATTCCGCGCACGCAGGGCGTTCATCCCGTAGCGCAGAGTTACGCTCGCTGGATGCACACCAGGCGCCCCCACCGCAGGTCCAGGTCCCGTACCGCCGCCACGCTCCTCGCCGCCGCCGCGCTGCTCGTCTCGGCCTGTTCCACGGGGGGCTCCGCCAGATCCTCGGCGGCGGCAGCGGGGGAGTCGGCGGGCGCGGCGGGCAAGTCGGTGGTGCTGGCGGCGCTGCCGGAGGCCACGCCGTCCGCCCTGGCGTCGTACTACGGGCAGAAGCTGAGCTGGCGCAACTGCGGTGTCGTCGGCTTCGAGTGCGCCACGATGCGGGCGCCGCTGGACTACGCCAGCCCCGAGGACGGCGACGTCCGGCTGGCCGTCGCCCGCAAGCGGGCCACGGGCCCTGGCAAGCGGCTCGGCTCCCTGCTGGTGAACCCGGGCGGGCCGGGGGGCTCGGCGGTGGGGTACCTGCAGTCGTACGCCGCGACGGGCTACCCGGCTCCGGTGCGTGCCCAGTACGACATGGTGGCGGTCGACCCGCGCGGGGTCGCCCGCAGCGAGCCGGTGGAGTGCCTCGACGGCCAGGACATGGACACGTACACCCAGACGGACACGACACCCGATGACAGCCGGGAGACCGACGCGCTGTCCGACGCGTACCGGAAGTTCGCGGAGAGCTGCGGCGCCAACTCGCCCAGGCTGCTGCGGCATGTCTCCACCGAGGAGGCGGCGCGGGACATGGACGTCCTGCGGGCGGTGCTGGGGGACGAGCGGCTGACGTATGTGGGGGCGTCGTACGGGACGTTCCTCGGAGCGACGTACGCGGGCCTGTTCCCGGACCGGGCCGGGCGCCTGGTCCTGGACGGCGCGATGGACCCCTCGCTGCCCGCGCGGCAACTGAACCTCGACCAGACGGCGGGCTTCGAGACGGCGTTCACGGCGTTCGCCGAGGACTGCGTACGGCAGCCGGACTGCCCGCTGGGCGGCTCGGGCACCAAGCCGGAACAGGTCGGCAGGAACCTCAAGGCGTTCTTCGACGAGCTGGACGCCCGGCCCATCCCGGCCGGGGACGCGGACGGCCGCAGACTCGGCGAGTCCCTCGCCACCACCGGGGTGATCGCGGCGATGTACGACCAGAGCGCCTGGCCACAGCTGCGCGAGGCGCTCACGGCGGCGATGCGCGAGAACGACGGCGCGGGCCTGCTCGTCCTCTCCGACAGCTACTACGAGCGTGACGCCGACGGCACCTACTCCAACCTGATGTCCGCCAACGCCGCCGTGAACTGCCTGGACCTGCCCCCCGCCTTCGACACCCCCGAACAGGTGCGCGAGGCGCTCCCCACCTTCGAGAAGGCCTCCCCGGTCTTCGGCGAGGGCCTCGCCTGGGCCTCCCTGACCTGCGCGTACTGGCCGGTGGCGGCCACCGGCGAACCCCACCGCATCGAAGCCAAGGGCGCCGCCCCGATCGTCGTCGTCGGCACCACCCGCGACCCGGCGACCCCGTACCGCTGGTCCCAGTCCCTGGCCCGCCAGCTCTCCTCGGCCCGCCTCCTCACCTACGACGGCGACGGCCACACCGCCTACGGCCGCGGCAGCGACTGCATCGACTCCGCGATCAACACCTACCTCCTGCGCGGAACCCCGCCATCCGAGGGAAAACGCTGCTCCTGACCCCACCTCCACACCCACTCCGGGCTGGTGCGGAGCACCCCCGGAAACTGTGTAGACTTACCGACGTTGCCGATCGCACCATTAGTGCGGGCAGCGTGCCGCCTTAGCTCAGATGGCCAGAGCAACGCACTCGTAATGCGTAGGTCTCGGGTTCGAATCCCGAAGGCGGCTCCGTCGAACCCCAGGTCAGATAGCCACTGACCTGGGGTTTTCTGTTGCTTGGGGCGTGCTGGTGGTCTACTCCGTGCGCAGTGCCGTGGCCGTGCGGGTCCTGGCCGCCCAGGTGGAGGGGAGCAGGGCGCCCAGCATGGCGATCGCGAGGCCCGCGAGGCCCAGGAGGAGCAACTGGGGTGGGTCGTAGACGTTGAGGATCGACGGGGGCAGGTTGGTGCCTGCCGCGTGGCCCATTACCGGTAGGACGAAGCCGTGCAGGGCGAGGCCGGTGGGTACGCCGATCAGGCCGCCGAGGACGCCGATTCCGGCGACCGAGGACAGTACGAGGGCGACGGTCTGTCGGGGGGACATGCCGAGGGCCTTGCAGACGCCGAGGTCGTGGACGCGTTCCCGGGTGTCGAGGACGACGGAGTTGAGGACGCCGAGGCCCGCCACGGAGACCAGCATGAGGGTGAGGAGCGCTGCGATGGCGTCCAGGATGAGGATCATGTTGTCCTGCTCCGAGAAGGAGTTGGCCATGGCGTCGGCGCCCAGGGGCTTGAGTGCCGTGGCGAGTGTCTCGGCGTAGGTGGTGGGGGAGATGCCCGGTTTTACCTCGATCTGGAATTGCTGGGGCTTGGCGTCGGGGAAGCTGGTGAGGTTCGTGTGGAGGGAGAGGCCGTCGTTTGAGGTGTCGAAGGCCTCGCCGACGATTTTCAGGGGCTGAGTGTCCTTGCCGATGGTCACCTGGACCGTGTCGCCGATCTTGGTGCCGGTTCGTTCCAGGAAGCGGGTGGGTACGACTGCCTGTCCGGTGCCGGTGAGCCAGTGGCCGTAGATCATCTCGTAGGCGCCGAAGCGTGAATCGCCCTGGTAGAGGGTGGCGTCGACCGAGCCGGAGATGCCGGGCACGGTGGCGTCGGTCCGGGACATGCCGTAGGAGGAGGCGGTGCCGGATTGGGCCTTGATGGCGGCGCTGACCTTTGACGGGTCGGCGGAGGTCGGGCTGTGGTCGGTGCCGCCGGGGGCCCTCGGGCCGCCGACGATGGCGGTGACCGCTGCGCCCTCCTCCGGATCCGACGCGGTGCCGACCGCGTGCAAGGACGAGGTCAGGCCCACCGCGAAGGTCGCCGCGACCGTGCCGAAGGTCACCGCGAGCAGCATCGCGGATGTGCGGACCGGGTGGGTGAAGGGTCGGGCCAGGCCGTAGGTCACGGTGCGCGGCAGGGGGAGGCGACCGGCTGCGCGGTGGGCCCATCGGCCGCGGCCCGTGCGGGGTGCCCGGCCGATCACGATGGCCTCGGCCGTGCGCAGCCTTCCGGCCCGCAGTGCGGGGAGCAGCGCCGCGATGCCGACGACGAGCAGGGCGAGGGTGGGTACGGCTACGTCCGCCCACCAGGCCACCGTCAGGGAGACGCCGCCGAACGCCTGTGCGGTTTGGGCTAGGAGTGGGACGGCCAGCAGGTTGCCCAGTACGACCCCGAGTGCGATGCCCGCGCTGGCCGGGATCAGGGCTTGGGCCACGTAGGCCCGTACTACCTCGCGCGGGGTGAAGCCGAGGGCCTTGAGGATGCCGATTCTGTGGAGGCTGGTGCCGACCGCGCCGCTGACCACGCTACTGACGGTGATCACCGACATCACGATGCCGAGCACGCCGAAGGCCAGCAGGAAGGGGATGGTCGCCGCGGCGCCCTGGTCGGCGGCGCGTTTGGTGTCCAGGTAGGACTGGGTGCCCAGCAGGGCGCCGGATGGTACGGCGGTGGTGAGCTGTCTGCGGTGGGTGGCGATCTGGTCCTTGGTCTTCGCGGAATCGAAGCGGTAGAGCATCTGGGAGCTGATCGGTGCGCTCTGTGAGGCCAAGGCGCGCACCTGGCCCGGGGTTGTCCAGGCGTCGGCGGTCTCGCTGGCCGAGAACGCGAAGCCGACGATCCTCAGGGTCGGGCTGTCGGCGGCGTCCGAAGTCCTCAGGGTGGAGCCCGCCTTGAGGAAAGGGCCCTCGAACGACGCCGAGAGGACGACCTCGCCCGGCTTCGTCGCCCAGCGCCCGGACCGTAGGTCCAGGTCGTCCACGTCGGCGTGCGGACCGGACCGGCCGACCAGGGTCAGCGTCGGCAGGTGGCCGCCGTTCGCGTCCACCGGGCTGACAGTCGTCGAGGGATACGGTCCCGCGGTCGCGGTGACGCCCTCCAGCCGTTCGGTCTTGCGCAGGTGCGCCGTGTTCGCCTTGGACGGATCGAACTGTGCGGTGATGTGTGCGCCGTGCTGCTCGGCGAAGGCGCGGTCGAAAGGGGCGTTCGTGGCGACGATGAGTGAACCGGCGATCACGGCCGCGGCGACGGCCATCATCGTGGCCACGGCGATGACCACCGTCTGCACCCGGCGTCGGCCGACCCCGGAGCGTACGACCCGGCTGAGCGCGCCGGTGCCGAAGAGGCTCATCGGACGGGCTCCGCACACGAGTCGAGGGTGAGGTGGCCGTCGACCAACTGAATCGTGCGGCTCGCGCACGCCTCCGCCAGCGTCATGTCGTGCGTGACGAGTACGACGGTCTGCCCGCCGCGGTGCAGATCCACCAGCAGCTCCCGTACGTCATGGCCCGAGGCGGTGTCGAGCGCGCCGGTCGGCTCGTCGGCGAGGAGCAGTGCGGGCCGGTTGACCAGTGCCCGGGCGACGGCGACCCGTTGGCGCTCGCCGCCGGACAGTTGGCCCGGGTAGACATGGGCGTGTCTGGCTATGCCCAGGAGCTCCATCAGTTCGGTGGCACGGGCCGCCGTCTTACGGCGGGCGGTACCCGTGAGTTGGGCGGGGAGCTGGATGTTGTCGGTGACGGTGAGGTCGTCGAGAAGGTTGAAGAACTGGAAGACCATGCCGATCCGCGCCCGGCGGAACCGGGCCAGCTCGTGCTCGCTGAGCCGGTCGATCCGCTGCCCCGCCACGGTCACGGCGCCCTCGGTCGGCTTGTCGAGGCCCGCGACGAGGTTCAGCAGCGTGGACTTGCCGCTGCCGGAGGGGCCGGTCACGGCGAGCGCCTCGCCCTGGGCGACGCCGAGGTCGAGCGGTCCGAGTGCGGGCGTGCCGCCGCTGTCGTAGCGCTTGGTCACGCCCGTCAGTTCGATCACCTGGGTCATGGGAGTCGTCCGTCCTCGGGGTCGGGTGCTGTGCGTCCCGGCGAACGTAGGGGCGTGGCCTCGTGGGGCGCGTCGGCCAGGGCACCGACTTCCGGCCCTCCCGGCGAAGGACGCGGCGCCGGTGTCATCCCTGCGAAGTACGTCCCAGGGACGGCACTTCCGTTGTGCGGGCGGACGCGGCGCGGGCAGGGTGCGCCGCACAATGAGCCGATGGAGACGGAGGACCGGCAAGGCTGGCGTCGGCAACTGCGCGATGCGCTGCGGCCGGACGCGGAGAGCGCCCCGTTGTCGCGGCGGGCCCGGCGCGCCGACGTGGTGCTGGCGGTCCTGCTGACCGTCGTCGCGCTGACCGTGGCGACGCGCTATCCGGGCGACGGGCCGGATTTCATCAGGACGCAGGTCGAGTACGGGGCGCCGGTCCCGCCCCCGATCCCCCCGGCGGGCATGGGGGAGGCGGAGGGGCGGGAGCTTCTCGCGCCCTGGCCGCTGGTCGTGCTGACCGCGCTGCCGCTGGCGGCCCGGCGCCGGTATCCGCTGGCCACGTTCGGGGTGGTGCTCGGCGCGGCGCTGGCCATCGGCGACAAGGCCTCCTGGATCAACGTACTGACCTGTGTCATCGGCGCCTACAGCGCCGCCATGTACAGCCGTTACCGGGCACGGGCGACGGCCGGGCTGGTCGTCGCCGCCGCACTGGCCGGTCTTGCGTTCCGGGAGACGGAGCCGGTGCTTCCGGGGTGGTCGAGTCCCGCGGTCGTGCTGCTGGTCGCCGGGGCGCTGGCCAGCACCGTCCGCTTCTGGCAGCGGCGGCTGGCGGCCAGCCGGGACCGCTTGACCCGGCTTCAGCGGGAGCAGGAGGACGGCATGCGCCGGGCCGTCGAGGAGGAACGGGCCCGGATCGCCGCCGAGTTGCACGACGTCGTGACCCACAATGTGAGCGTGATGGTCATCCAGGCGGGGGCGGCGCGCAAGGTGATGGACGCGGCGCCGGAGCGGTCGAAGGAGGCCTTGCTGGCGGTTGAGGCCGGGGGGCGGGCGGCGATGGCCGAACTGCGGCATGTGATGGGCCTGTTGGCCCCACCGGCCGACTCCGGCCTCGGCTCCGGCTCCGGACTCAGCCCCGGCTCCGGCTCCGGCTTCGGCTCCGGACTCAGCCCCGGCCCCGGCTCCGGACTCGGCCCCGGCTCCGGCTCCGGACTCGGCCCCGGCTCCGGCTCCGGACTCGGCCCCAGCCCCGCTGGCGCCGGTCGCCGTTCTGGCCTTCCCGTCGTCGGTCACCGTCCCGGCCATCCCGTCGTCGGTCACCGTCCCGGCCTTCCGGCCGACGGTCGCCGCCCCGGCCTTCCCGCTGACGGCCGCCGACCCGACGGCCCCCTCGACGGTCTCGAACCGCAGCCCGGACTCGGGCAGTTGGATGCCCTGATCGAGCGCGTGCGCGCGGCCGGGACGCCGGTCTCCGTCGCCGTGTCACTGCCGCCGGACCCGCTGCCGCCCGGCGTGGACCTCGCGGCGTACCGCGTCGTGCAAGAAGCACTGACCAACACCATCAAGCACGCGCCCGGCGCCGACGCCGCCGTCACCGTCGGGTACGCCGGTGATGTGCTGGAGATCGAGGTCATCAACACCGCTGCGACCCGCCCTCCCGCGGACGGCAACGGCAACGGCCGCGGGCTGATCGGGCTGCGCGAACGGCTCGCGGTCTACGGCGGTGAACTCACGGCCGGTCCGACCCTCGCCGGTGGCTACCAGATCAGGGCCCGAGTCCCTTGGCGGACGGTGTGAACCGGCCGACGCTGCGCGCCGTCATCGCCGACGACCAGGCGCTCGTACGCACCGGCTTCGGCATGATCCTCGCCGCGGACGGCATCGAGGTGACGGCAGAGGTGGCCGACGGGGCCGAGGCGGTCGCCGCGGTCCGGCGCACCCGGCCCGACGTCGTGCTCATGGACATCCGGATGCCACGGATGGACGGCATCGAGGCGACCGGACGGATCCTCGCCGACGTCGGGCCGGACGGCACCAAGGTGATCATCCTGACGACGTACGACCTCGACCACTACGTCTACGCCGCGCTCACCGCCGGTGCCAGTGGCTTCCTGCTCAAGGACGTCAGCCCCGAGCACCTGGTCGCCGCCGTCCGGCTGGTGCGGTCCGGTGACGCGCTGCTGGCGCCCGCGATCACCCGCCGTCTGATCGAGCGCTTCGCCCACCGCGAGGAGGGGCGGGCGGTCGCTCTCCACCGCGATCTGTCGGGCCTGACTCCGCGTGAGGTCGAGGTGCTGCGCCTGCTCGCGACGGGGCTGAGCAACGCCGAACTCGCGGACCGGCTGTTCCTCAGCCCGACCACGATCAAGACGCACATCGGCCGCATCCTGTCGAAGCTGGACCTGCGCGACCGGGTTCAGGCCGTGGTCCTCGCGTATGAGACGGGGCTCGTCTCCCCGGGAGGTGAAGGTACCTAGCCCGGCTCTGCGATGCGGGTCCGGCGGGTGTCACTTCGCGTCCGCGTAGCACTCGACCACCGCCGTGGTGAAGGGGAAGCGCACTGGCGTGTCACCGAAGGTCAGGCGGGCCGCCAGGGCCGCGGAGTCGCGGATGGCCGTGGCGACCGTGTCCGCCTCCTCGGTGGGGCAGTGGACGATGACCTCGTCGTGCTGGAAGAAGACCAGTTCGGCCGCCATGGATGACAGCGACTGGCGCAGCGCGGCCAGGAGGAGCAGGGTCCAGTCCGCCGCGCTGCCCTGGACGACGAAGTTGCGGGCGAAGCGGCCCCGGGCGCGGGAGTTGGTGGAGGCGTAGCCCGGGACCCAGTCCTGGGGTGTGGGGGCCTCCTGGGGGATGCCCGCCTCCTCGGGGGTGTCGTCCCGTGCGTCGGCGGCCGGTGGGCAGGTGCGGCCGAGCCAGGTGCGGACCAGGCGGCCCTCCTCACCCGCGCGGGCTGCCTCGTCGACGTAGGCCACCGCTTTGGGGAAGCGGCGTCTGAGGGCGGCGAGGTTCTTGAGGCCGTCGCCGGAGGTCTGGCCGTAGATCGCGCCCAGGACGGCGAGTTTGGCCTGGTCGCGGTCGCCGGAGAAGGCGCGCTCGGACACGGACTGGTAGAGGTCGGTCTCGCGGCCCGCGACCTCCATCAGGCCGGGGTCGCGGGAGATCGCGGCGAGGACGCGCGGCTCCATCTGGTCGGCGTCGGCGACCACGAGACGCCAGCCGGGGTCGGCGACGACGGCGCGGCGGATGACCTTGGGGATCTGGAGTCCGCCGCCGCCGTTGGTCACCCAGCGGCCGGTGACCGTGCCGCCCGCGAGGAACTCCGGTCGGAAGCGGCCGTCGCGCACCCAGTCCTGGAGCCAGGACCAGCCGTGGGCGACCCAGATGCGGTACAGCTTCTTGTACTCGATGAGCGGCTTCACGGCGGGGTGGTCGAGGGACTCCAGCTCCCAGCGGCGGGTCGACGTGACCTTGATGCCAGCCTGGGAGAAGGCCTTGATCACGTCGGCGGGCAGGTCCGGGCGGACGCGGCGGCCGAAGGCGGCGGAGACGTCGTCCGTCAGCTCGGCCAGACGGCGGGGCTCTCCGCCGCCCGCGTAGCGCTCGCCGAGCAGGTCGTGCAGCACCTCGCGGTGGACGTCGGCGCGCCAGGGGAGGCCCGTGGCGTTCATCTCCGCCGCCACCAGCATCCCCGCCGACTCGGCGGCGGTCAGCAGGCGCATCCGGTTCGGGTGTTCGGCGTGGTCGTGGCGCCGCTGCTGGTCGGCGTAGACCTCGAGGAGGTCGGTGAGCGGGAGGGGGCGGGTGCCCTCCGGGTCGAAGAGGGAGGACTGCGCGCCGGGGGCGGCGGAACGCAGGGGCGGGTCGGGCGGTACGGGGCCGCCGCGCAGCCTGGCCAGTGCGGCCGCCGCTGAGCGGGGCTCGCCGTACCGCCCCTCGTGGCCGAGGAGGAGGGTCTCGGCGTCCTCGATGTCGTAGCACCGCTCCACTCGCACCCCCGTGGCGAGCAGGCGCGGATACATCTCGGACGTCGAGCGCCATACCCAGCGGGCCACCTGCGGGCGGTCCCGCACGGCCCCCGCCAGGTCCTCCTCCCACTGGACCGGTCCGGCGGGCAGCCCGTCCGGGCCGAGGGGGGCGAGCTGCACGCCACCGTCCTCGGCCGGAGCGAGTGCCCATCGGTCGGCCATGTGGAGAGTGTGGCAGGAGGGTCTGACAATGGGGCTTGAGCTGCAGGGTTGCTGGTTCTGCTGGTTCGTGGTGCTGCAGGGTTGCTGGCTCTGGTGGTTCGTGGTGCTGCAGGTGCGCTGGCTCTGCTGGTTTCGTGGTTCTGGTGGTTCTGCCTGTTCTGTTCTGTTGGTTCTGCCTGTTCCGGTGGTTGTGCTGCTTCAGCCTTCTTCGTCGGCGTCGCCTGCCTCGTTGAGCGCCGTCGCGATCTTCGCGAGGGCCTCCGCCACGTACCGCTCGACTCCCGCCTTGGTGATCCCGAGGCCGGACAGGGTCCCCTGGCCGTTCTCGAACTCCAGGAGGGCGAGGAGGATGTGCTCGGTGCCGATGTAGTTGTGGCCGAGGCGGAGGGCCTCGCGGAAGGTGAGTTCCAGGGCCTTCTTGGCGTCGGGGCCGTACGGGATCAGGTCGGGGACCTCGTCGGCCGCGGGCGGCAGCGCCGACGTGGCCGCCTGGCGCACGGCGTCGAGGGGTACTCCCTGTGCGGTGATCGCCTTGGCGGCCAGGCCGTCCGGGTCGGCGAGCAGGCCGAGGGCGAGGTGCTCCGGGCGGCCCTCGGGGTTGCGGGCGGCGACCGCCTCGTTGTGGGCGGCCATGACCGCGTTCCGCGCGCGCGGGGTGTAGCGGCTGAAGCCCTGGCTCGGGTCGAGGTCGGCCGACTCCTTCGGCACGAAGCGCTTCTGCGCGGCCTGGCGGGTGACGCCCATGCTCTTGCCGATGTCCGTCCAGGAGGCACCCGAGCGGCGGGCCTGGTCGACGAAGTGGCCGATCAGGTGGTCGGCGACATCGCCGAGGTGTTCCCCGGCGATCACCGCGTCCTGGAGCTGTTCGAGCGGTTCGTCGTGGACCTTCTTGATGGCCGCGATGAGGTCGTCTAGGCGTACGGAGGATGTGACGGCGGGGTTCGTGGTCATGCGTCAACCGTAGGTTGACAGTCCAGGGGCGTCAACCCTGGGTTGACAGGCGATGGGCTCTACTTCGGTGACGACGCCACCAGCCGCACCGCCAGCCCCGTGAACACCGTCCCGGAGACGATGTTCAGCCAGCGGTTCACCCGCGCGCTCCGCCTGAGCACCGCCGACAGACGCCCGGCCAGCAACCCCACGAAGCCGTCCCACAGGAACCCCATCACCACCAGCGTGGCGCCCAGCAGCATGAGCTGGCCCGGCACATGGCCGAGGGACGGGTCGACGAACTGCGGCAGGAACGCCACGTTGAAGAGGATCACCTTGGGGTTGAGGAGGTTGGTGATCGCGCCCTGCCAGAAGGCGCGCCGCATGCCGTTCCGTCCGGCCTTGCCGCCTTCACCCTCCCCGCTCTCCCCGCTCTCCCCGCTCTCCCCGCCCTCTCCGCCCGGCTCGGCGCCGAGTACCGAGCGGTCCCGGAAGGCCTTGACGGCGAGGTAGAGCAGATACGCCGCGCCCGCCCAGCGCAGCACGTGATAGAGCGTCGGCAGCGTCGTGAACAGGGCTGACAGGCCGAGCGCGGCGGCGATCGCGTGCACCAGCATCGCGCAGGCCACTCCCGCCGCGGCCATCACCCCCGCCGCGGGGCCGCCCCGTCCGCCCATCGCCACGATGAACATCATGTCGGGTCCGGGGCTGACGCAGAGCGCGAAGGCGGCGACGAGGAAGGCCGCGTAGAGAGACATGTCCACCATGCGCGCCATGGTGGAAGCGCCCCCGCGCGGGAGCGAGGGAATTTCAGGGGCTGAGACGGGGCCGATGCCGGGGGCGCTCGCCTGGTTGCCCGCATCGGCAGGCGGCGATCGCCCCATGGCACCATCACCGCGTGAGCACCCCCCGCACCCCCGACACCCCCAGCATCGTCGAACAAGCCCTCCACACCGCCCTCTACGCCGCCCCCGACACCCCCGCCCTCGACACGGCCGCGTCGCTGCTCGCCGCCGATCCGGACGCGGACGGCGAACTGGCGCGGCGCGGGGAGGAGTTCGTCGCGGCGGCCTGGCGGCGCGGTTGGCAGCCCGCCGACGTCGTACGCGTCGTGCGCAGGGAGCTGGACGACGTACACGTACGGATCGCCACGGCGCTGATCCTCGCCCAGGCCCCGCACGACGACCGCCCGCGCGGGCGCCGCTGGACCGAGCAGCTCGCCGATCTCGACCGGGGCCACCGGGACCCGGGCGCGGCGCCCCGCAGCGACCGCTTCTCGCACGCCACCGCCGTCCTGGAGCTGTACCGCCTGCTGCTCCGACTGCCCACCCTGGAACCCGTCGACGAGCCCCTACGGCAGCACCCCGCACCCCACGCGGAGTCCCGCACGCTCGCCCGCATCCGCGCGCTGCTCGCCAAGGCGGAGGCGACCGGTTACCCGGACGAGGCGGAGGCGCTCAGCGCCAAGGCACAGGAGCTGATGGCCCGGCACAGCATCGACGAGGCGCTGCTCGCGGCCCGGACGCCCGCCACGGACGCGCCCGGCGCCTGCCGGATCGGCGTCGACGCGCCGTACGAGCAGGCCAAGGCGGTACTGCTGGACGCGGTCGCCACCGCCAACCACTGCCGTGCCGTGTGGAACGAGCCCCTCGGCTTCGCCACGGTCGTCGGGTTCGAACCGGACCTCGACGCCGTGGAGTTGCTGTACACCTCGCTCCTCGTGCAGGCCACGACCGCGATGACGAAGGCGGAGGCCGCGCAGAGGGCCGGTGGCCGCAAGCGCACCAAGAGCTTCCGGCAGTCGTTCCTCGCGGCCTACGCCCATCGCATCGGAACCCGACTCGCCGCCGCGGCCGAGCAGGTCACGGCGGAGACGGGAAAGACGGCGGAGGCAGCGCACCTGCTCCCCGTGCTCGCCTCGCGCGAGGTGGCCGTCACGGCCGCGACGGACCGGCTGTTCCCGGAGACCACCACCGCCCGGCTGCGCGGGGTGAGCGACGAGGCGGGCTGGACGGAGGGCGCCCGCGCGGCGGACCGCGCCCAGGTCAGGTCGCGCCGCCCCCTCGACTGACGGGGCGGGGCGGCGTACGCGCCTCGGTCTCAGTCGCCCGCCTGCTGGAAGGCGCTCACCGTCGCGTCCGGAACGACCTCCCCGTCGACGGGCACCGGTCCGTACGACCACGGGAACTCCCGCTCGTCCGAACCGCCCGGCAGACTGATCGCGAGCTTCTTCGCGTCGAGTGTCCCGGCGCCGCCCGCCTCACCCCGTACGTACGTGATCGTGAAGGTCGCCGCCGTGTCCTTCGCGAGGGTGAGCTTCTGCGGCTGGGCGGCCTCCTCCTCGGGGACGGTGGCCGAGGAGTCGCCCGCGCGGAGGGCGACGCCGGGGAAGCCCTCCAGGGTGCAGTCGGCGTCGCCGTGGTTGGTGAGGGTGACGGGCACGTTGCCGGTGTCCCCGGCGACGGGGGCGGCGTTGGCGGGGCCGACCTCGATGTCGATCCCGTCGACGGAGCAGGCCGTACCGGTGCCCTTGGTCTCACCGGCACCGCCGTCGTCGCCGTCCCCCGAGCACCCGGTGAGCAGGAGAGCGGCGGCGGTCAACGCGGTGAGGGCGAGGGGAGCGGAGCGCATGGGTGAGTCCCTGGAGTAGTGCCGATGACGATCAGGCGGTCAGTTGGCCAGTGGGCCGGTTGGTCGGACGACCGTCTGGATCATCGCCTATCCGATCGGCGATCGGATCAGGAGCCCAGCCCTTCCGTGGGCAGGCCCGTCGGTAGCTGTCCGCCCTCGGCCTTGGTGTACGTCTCCGTGCCGAGGCCGCTCTCCCAGGTGACCTTCAGCGTCGTCCCGTCGACGGAGTCGACTCGCCCCGTCTCCCGGTCGTCGCTGCCGTCCGTGCACGTGAGCCGGATCGTCCGGGCGTCGGCCGTGCCGCTGCACACCGTCCCGCCGGTCGCGAAGAGACCCGCCTTGTCGCCGGTGACGACCAACGCCACCGCGTCGCCGCCGGTGGTGGCGAGCCAGCTGCCCTCCAGCTCGCCGGACGGGGCGCCGCTACCGGTGCCGCCGCCCGTGTCCGCCGTCTCGGTCGAGGTGGCGGAGGCGCTGGGGCTCGGCGTGCCCTCGTCGGCGTCGGAACCGCCGTCGTCACTGCACGCCCCCAGCAGGAACACACCCGCCAGCCCCAACGCGGCGACCGCCACGCGCGCGTGCGCCCTGGATATCCAAGAAACGTTCCCCGAAGTCACTGCCATGCCCCCCACCACGAGCCGGTCACCCGGTACGACGGCAGAAGCTACCAGGGCGTAACCCGAACGGGGACCGTCCCGGCGATGCCCCTTACCGGGACGACTGGATCCTTCTTAACGGGAGGGCGCGATCGCCGTCACTGGGAGGACTCGCTCGCCCTTACTGGGAGGACTCGCTCGCCCTTACTGGGACGGCTCGATCCCCGTCACCGGGAGGACCCGCTCTCCTTTACCGGGAGGACCCGCTCTCCCTTA
Organism: Streptomyces sp. NPDC057877; assembly: GCF_042796855.1. Taxonomy (NCBI): domain Bacteria; kingdom Bacillati; phylum Actinomycetota; class Actinomycetes; order Kitasatosporales; family Streptomycetaceae; genus Streptomyces; species Streptomyces sp. NPDC057877. The sequence continues at coordinate 82,211 of NZ_JBHVMS010000003.1, read as the reverse complement.
CCGGGACGGCTCGATCCCCGTCACCGGGAGGACCCGCTCCCCATACCTGGACGGCGCGATCCCCCTCATCAGGATCGCGCGATCCCCCTTACCAGGAAGACTTCCGCACCCCCGGCAGGAACCCCGCATGCGCCTGCTCCCGCAGCCCCACCCGCGACAGCCCGAACGTACGGAAGTACCCGCGCGGGCGCCCGTCCACCTGGTCCCTGTTGCGTACGCGGGTGGCGCTGGCGTCGCGCGGCTGGCGTTGTAGTTCCCGCTGCGCCGCGAGCCGTTCCGCCGCTCCCGTCGACGGGCGGCGGATGATCTCCTTCAGCTCGGCGCGGCGGGCCGCGTACCGCGCGACGACCTGCTGCCGCTTCTCGTTCTTCGCGATCTTGCTCTTCTTCGCCATCAGACCCGCACCCCCCGGGCGCGGATGCGGGCCACGGCCGCCTCGACGCCGATCGTGTCGACCGTCTTGATCCCCTTGGCACTCAGCCGCAGCCGTACGTACCGGCTCTCGCTCGGCAGCCAGTAGCGCTTGGACTGGATGTTGGGGTCGAAGCGGCGCGAGGTGCGCCGGTGGGAGTGCGAGATGCGGTTGCCGAAGCCGGGCTGTGCGCCGGTCAGCATGCAGTGGGCGGACATGGGTGACGTACCTCTCCTCAGTCGGTCTCCGGGCCGGTGGTCGTGGCCGGACCCGGAAGCGGGGTCGCAAATGGGAATCGTTTTCAGTAAGATAGCAGCATGGCACGCAACGAACTCCGCCCGGTCATCAAGCTCCGGTCCACGGCCGGGACCGGCTACACCTACGTCACCCGCAAGAACCGCCGCAACGACCCGGACCGGCTGACCCTGCGCAAGTTCGATCCGGTCGCGGGCCGCCACGTCGACTTCCGAGAGGAGCGCTGATCACCGCCATGCGCGAGGGAATCCACCCGGAGTACGGCCCCGTCGTCTTCCGCGACCGTGCCGCGAACCACGCCTTCCTGACCCGCTCCACGCTCGCCGGAGTGCCCACCGAGAAGACGATCGAGTGGGAGGACGGCAACAGCTACCCCGTCGTCGACGTCGAGATCTCGAACGTCAGCCATCCCTTCTACACGGGCACCGCCCGCGTCCTGGACACCGCCGGACGCGTCGAGCGCTTCGAACGCCGGTACGGAAAGCAGGGCTGAGCCGGTGTCCGAGCTTCCCGTCGTGATCGTCGGCGGGCTGCACGCCGACGCCCGCAAGGCGGCCGTCGAGCACCTGCTCGCCGACGTGCCCGGCAGCGTCGTACTCCACCACGACCTCGCGACGGCGGCCGCGGCCGGGACCGTCGTGCGGACCGTCCGCGACGCCACCGGGATCCGGTACGCCGGTGAGGCGCCGCTGGTGAACGACTGCGCGTGCTGTGCGCTGCGCGAGGATCTGGTGCCGGAGCTGGAGCGGCTGGCGGCGGCCGGGGAGACCCGGCTCGCGGTCGTCGAGCTGTGGGACTCCGTCGAGCCCAAGGCCATGGCCGAGGTGGTCGCGGCAACCGGCGGCCCCACGGCCACCAGCGCCCGCCTCACCGTCACCGGCGTCATCACCGCCGTGGACCCGGCCCTGGTGCTGCCGTACCTCGGCAACGGCGACGATCTCGCCGAGGGTGGTCTCGCCGCTGCCGCCACCGATCAGCGCACGGTCGCCGACACCTTCGCGCGGCAGCTGGAGTACGCCCCCGTCCTCGCCCTCGTCGACTCCCCGGAGGCCGACGACGAGGACCGGGAGCTGTTGGCCCAACTGCACCCGACGGCCCGCCAGGTGCTGGTCGGCCACGGTGACCTGGCGGGCGCCGCGCTCGCGGGCTTCGACGTGGAGGCGGCTGCCGCCGCCCAGCATCCGGCGTGCGCGCTGCTGCCGACCGAGGCCGACGCGTGCGGGGTCACGACCCTGGTCTGGCACCGGCGCCGCCCGTTCCACCCGGAGCGGCTGTATGCCGCCCTTGAGGACCTGACCTGCGCGGCGGCCCGTAGCCGGGGGCGGTTCTGGCTCGCCGACAAGCCGGACACGCTGCTGCACTGGGACGCCGCGGGGGGCGCGCTGTGCGTGGAGAGCGCCGGGCCGTGGCTCGCGTCGCTGCCCGACGCGGCCTGGGAGATGGTGCCGCCGGTGCGCCGGGCCGCCGCCGCGCTGGACTGGCACCCGGAGCACGGCGACTGCTGTCAGCACCTCGTCTTCACGTCCCCCGGCCTCGACCGCGACGGGCTCGCCGAGTTGCTGGAGTCCTGCCTGCTCACCGATGCCGAGTACGCCGCCGGGCGGGACGCCTGGAAGCGCCTGCCGCCCGCCTTCGACACCCTTCTGGAGGTCTGACCGCCGTGTCCCCCCTGCCCCGCAAGAACGACCGCAGGCCCGTCAAGAGCCGTCCCAATCCGCTGCTCCAGGCGGGGGTCACCTATATCGACTACAAGGACACCGACCTGCTGCGGAAGTTCCTCTCCGACCGCGGCAAGATCCGCAGCCGCCGGGTCACGCGGGTCACCGCCCAGCAGCAGCGGCTGCTCGCCCGGGCGATCAAGAACGCGCGCGAGATGGCACTGCTGCCGTACGGCGGTCGCTGAGCGGCGAGGTCACCGGCGGCGGAGCTGATAGGTAGGAGATTCCCTACGTTTGACACGTAGGGAATCTCCTACCTATCGTCGTCCCTATGACAGCGCACACCGCCACTCACATCACTCACGCCTCCTTCGTCACCCTCCCCGTCACCGACCAGGACCGCGCCCTGCGCTTCTACACGGAGGTGCTCGGCTTCGAGGTGACGGCCGACCTGGACATGCCGCCCGGCAGGTGGCTCCAGGTCGCGCCAAGGGGCGCGCAGACGGTCTTCACGCTCTCCGGGCCGGGCATGGGCGGTTTCGCGCCCGGCTCGACGCGGGGGATCATGTTGGTCACGACCGATGTCGACGCCGACTGCGCGCGGCTGGCGCGGGCCGGGGTCGCCGTACAGGGCCCGGACGAGCAGCCGTGGGGGCGGATGGCCTCCTTCCGCGATCCGGACGGCAACGGTCTGATGCTGCTGACCGAGAAGGAAGGGCTTCCGACCGCACCATGACCACCACCGGGGCCGCCGCCACCGGTGCCGGGACCGGCACCGCCGTCGAGGACCGTGTCTTCGCCGCGCTCGCCAACGCCACCCGCCGTGAGGTGCTGCGGCTGCTGCGCGAGGGCGGACCCCAGCCCGTCCAGGCCCTGGCCGACCACTTCGACATGCGGCGCCCCAGCCTCTCGGAACACCTCAGGGTGCTCCGGGAGGCCGGTCTCGTCTCCGAACAGCGCGTCGGCCGACAGCGCATCTACCGCCTCGAGGCGGCCCCGCTCGCCGAAGTGCAGGACTGGCTCCACCCGTACGAGCGATTCTGGCGCGACCAGCTCAAGGGCCTCGGTCACCTTCTCGACCGCATGCCCGACGATGACCCGGCATGACACACGAGCCCGATCCGGACGACCTCGCGCCCGACGGCACCGCCTCCGGTGACCTCGCCTCCGGTGGCATCGACCTGACCACCATCCGCGTGGACCAGTTCCTCCCGCACCCTCCGGCCAAGGTCTGGCGGGCGCTCACCGAGCCCGAGTTGCTGGCGCAATGGCAGATGCCGGGGGCCGCGGACTTCAGGCTGAAGGTCGGGCACCGCTACCGGATGACCTCCGTCCCGCGCCCCAACACCGACTTCTCCGGCGCGGTGGACGTCGAGGTGCTCGCCTACGACGTCCAGCGGATGCTCCAGGTCCGCTGGGCCGACGCGGATCCGGCCAATCCCGTGGACTGGACGATCACGTGGACGTTGGAACAGGAAGGCCGCGGTACGCGTCTGTTCCTAGTGCACGAGGGATTCGATCCGGACGATCCGGCGCAGCTGATGGCAAGGAAGATCATGGACGGGGGCTGGCGTTCGCATGTCCTGCGGAGTCTGGGGCAAACGCTGGAAAAGGTGCGGTGAGGCGGTCGGGCAGTTTCACCGGGACACCGGTCAACCTGTAACCGCGGGAACACCCCTCGTGCACGTGCATCTGCTCTTGCATATGCGCCTGCATATGCTCATGCGGCTGCACATGAACGAGGTTATGATCCGGGTCAGTTGACCAATGCATCAATGGCCACACCAGCCAGTGCACCACCGGGGAGCGACCTGTGGATCACGACGTGTACAACGGCATGGCCGCCACCGAACTGAGCGGCGTGGCCTGGCAGAAAAGCCGATACAGCAACTCTCAGGGCTCATGCGTGGAGTTCGCGCGGCTGCCCGGCGGGGAGGTGGCGGTACGCAACAGCCGCTTTCCCGACGGTCCCGCGCTCGTCTACACGCGCGCGGAGATCGAGGCGATGCTACTCGGGATCAAGGACGGCGAGTTCGACCACCTGATAGCGGGTTGAGCGCGCCGCCCCGATCGCCGCCCACCCGGGTTCGGATACGACGCCGGGTGACTGTTCGGCGACGGTACGTAACGCGCGTAGAAGCGTGAACGCGCATCGACGTGGTGCGGCGACGCCTCAGGCGTCCTGTCTGACGTCACCCGGCCGTCGGCCGTTCACTCTCAGCCCTTCCGGCTGGAGCCGGAACAGCGCCCAGACGACCTTGCCGGTGAGGGTGCCCGCCAGCGGGTGCCAGCCCCAGCCGTCGCAGAAGGAGTCGACGAGGAACAGTCCGCGGCCGGACTCCGCCGAGAAGTCGTCCGTGTCCCGCGCTACCGGGGTGTCGTCGCTGGGGTCGCGCACCGCGCACACCAGCCGGTCGGGCCAGCGCATCAAGTGCAGCCGCACCGGCGACTCCTGCCCCGGGGCGACGCTCGCGCCGCACCCCGTGGCGGCGGTGGGCACCGCGTGCCGCAGGGCGTTGGTGACCAGTTCCGACACCACCAGGCAGATATCGTCGAACCGTTCCTCTATACCCCACTGGTCGAGCGTGCTACGAGTGAACTGCCGCGCCTCGCGCACCGCTTCGTAGCGGGCGGGCAGGGCACAGGAGGAAGCTGAGGACACGGCCGCGGGATCCAGCGGCGGAAGGCCCTGCCTTAAAGGCTCGAGCATGGTCGATCCATTCGTCCCCATGCGAGGCACTCCCGGGAATTCGCGGACGGTGCGAGGCGGCGGTGGTGCGGGACCATGGTTTCGGATGCGTACAGCAGATGCAAGGGCAGATGCACGTGCACGCGACCGAAATGGACCCTCCCGTACCACTTCTTGGCCATTTTTTCCGCCATCTTGGCGCCGCTTTCTCTGCGTCCCCTCCCTCTCCTTGCCCACTCCGGTCCCTTGACCGGTCCGCAACCCGAGCGGAATCTTTGGCTTCTTTCCATCTCTGTAACCGGGCGAGTACTGCTCGGAGTGTTTTAGTGGCAGACTGCGGGCCCTGAAGACGGTTGGGGAGGCTGGCGAACGTGAGTGCGGGAGAGCCCGGATCGGTGGTGCGGCGGATGCTGCTCGGCTCGCAACTCAGGCGACTCCGAGAGGCGCGCGGCATCACGCGCGAGGCGGCGGGATACTCCATCCGCGCCTCCGAGTCGAAGATCAGCCGGATGGAGTTGGGCCGGGTGAGCTTCAAGACAAGGGACGTCGAGGACCTGCTGACGCTGTACGGCATCACGGACGACGCGGAGCGCAACTCACTGCTCTCCCTCGCCCGCGAGGCCAATGTCGCGGGCTGGTGGCACAGTTACTCGGACGTCCTGCCGAGCTGGTTCCCGACATACGTCGGACTGGAGGGGGCGGCCTCCACCATCCGCGCGTACGAGGTGCAGTTCGTGCACGGACTGCTCCAGACCGAGGCATACGCGCGAGCAGTCGTCCGGCGCGGTATGGAAGGCGCGAGCGAGGCGGACGTGGAGCGGCGCGTCGCGCTGCGGCTGGAACGGCAGAAGCACCTCGTCTCCGAGAACGCCCCCGACTTCCACATCGTCCTCGACGAGGCCGCCCTGCGCCGCCCCTACGGCGACCGTGAGGTCATGCGCGGCCAGCTCCAGCATCTGATCGAGTTCTCCGAGCGGCCCAACGTACGACTTCAGGTCATGCCGTTCACCTTCGGCGGGCACTCCGGCGAGAGCGGCGCCTTCACCATCCTGAGCTTCCCCGAGTCCGATCTGTCCGACGTCGTCTACCTGGAGCAGCTCACCAGCGCGCTGTATCTGGACAAACCGGAGGACGTGGCGCAGTACGAGAAGGCTCTGAAGGAACTGCAAAGGGACAGTCCGGGGCCGGACGCCAGCCGGGACCTGCTGCGCGGGCTGCTTCAACTCTCCTGAAACAACCGCTCCAACTGGGCTTCAACACAAGTACGATGACGAACGATCAGGCTGTCAAGTCGATCATCTTTCCGCCATCTTTCCGCATCGTCACGCGGCAGGGGATTGAGGGATCACATGTCGTCGTACTTCACCGACCTGGCTCAGCAGTACATCGACGGTGAGTGGCGCCCGGGCACGGGCTCCTGGGACATCATCGACTGCAACCCGTACGACGGCGAGAAGCTGGCCTCGATCACGATAGCCACGGTCGACGAGATAGATCAGGCCTACCGCGCCTCCGCCCGCGCCCAGCGCGAGTGGGCCGCCGCGGGCGCGTTCGCCCGGCGGGCCGTGCTGGAGAAGGCCCTGCGCCTGGTGGAGGAGCGCGAGCAGGAGATCACCGAGGTGATCATCGCCGAGTTGGGCGGCACCGGGCTGAAGGCCGCCTTCGAACTCCACCTCGCCAAGGAGTTCCTGCGCGAGTCGGTGAACCTGACGATGCGTCCGGAGACCAAGGTCCTGCCCTCACCGGACCCGGGCAAGGAAAACCGCCTCTACCGCGCCCCCGTCGGTGTCGTCGGCGTCATCAGCCCCTTCAACTTCCCCTTCCTGCTCTCCCTGAAGTCCGTCGCCCCGGCCCTCGCCCTCGGCAACGGCGTCGTGCTCAAGCCGCACCAGGACACCCCCGTCACCGGCGGTTCCCTGATCGCGAAGATCTTCGAGGACGCGGGCCTGCCGCCCGGCCTGCTCAACGTCATCATCACCGACATCGCGGAGGTCGGTGACGCCTTCATCGAGCACCCCGTGCCGAAGGTCATCTCCTTCACCGGCTCCGACAAGGTCGGCCGCCATGTCGCCACCGTCTGCGCCGGTCACTTCAAGCGCGTCATCCTGGAACTCGGCGGCAACAGCGCGCTCGTCGTCCTCGACGACGCCGACATCGACTACGCCGTCGACGCCGCCGTCTTCAGCCGGTACGTCCATCAGGGGCAGGTCTGCATGGCCGCCAACCGGGTGTTGGTGGACCGCTCGATCGCGGCGGAGTTCACCGACAAGTTCGTGGCCAAGGTCAAGTCCCTCAAGGCGGGTGACCCGAGCGACCCGCAGACCGTCATCGGCCCGGTGATCAACTCCTCCCAGGCCGAGTCGATCTCCGGCACCGTCGAGCAGGCCATCGCCGAGGGCGCCACCGCGCTGGTGCACGGCACCACCACCGACAACCTCGTCGAGCCCTCGGTCCTGACCGGCCTGCCCGCCGACTCGCCCCTGCTCCGGCAGGAGGTCTTCGGCCCCGTCGTCTTCCTCGTCCCCTTCGACGGCGAGGAGGAGGCCGTGCGCCTCGTCAACGACACGCCCTACGGTCTCAGCGGCGCCGTCCACACCGGCGACGTGGAGCGCGGGGTGCGGTTCGCGCAGCGGATCGACACCGGGATGTTCCACGTCAACGACGGCACCGTCCACGACGAGCCCCTCGTCCCCTTCGGCGGCGAGAAGAACTCCGGCGTCGGCCGTCTGAACGGCGAGACGACCCTGGACGCCTTCACCACCCTGAAGTGGATCTCGATCCAGCACGGGCGGAGCGGGTTCCCCTTCTGAGCGGAACCCGCTTCCTCACGCGGCAGCGGTCGGCGGACGCCGGTCAGCGCTGCGGGTAGCCGTTCTGGTCGTAGTCGTACGGGTACCGCGGCTGGGCGTGGGGGTCCTGGCCCCGGCCTTGTCCCTGGTTCTGGCCCTGTCCCTGGCCCTGCGGGTACTGCGGGGCGTAGGGCTGGGCGGGCTGCTGGCCGTAGTGCTGGTCGTAGCCGCCCTGGCCCTGGCCCTGGCCGTGTCCCTGGCCCTGGGCGTAGCCCGGGTTGTAGCCCTGGTACGGGTCCGGCTGCGGCTGCGGCTGCTGGTAGGCGCCCTGGTGGTTGCCGTAGCGCTGGTTGCCGTAGCCCTGGTCGCCGTACTGCTGGTCCCCGAACCCCTGATCGTCGTACTCGCTGTACCCCTGGTCGCCGTAGCCCTGGTTCTGCTGGGTCGGCGGGATGCGGCGGAGCTGGGTGGTGGCGTCGTCCATGACCGGCTGCTGCTGGTAGGCGGCCTGGTGGGGGGCCTGGTGGGGGGCCTGCTGACCGTGGGCGGCGGACTCGGGCTCCTGGGCGAGGCCCTTCTTCTTCTGGGAGCGGGCCCGCAGCAGCTCGATGATGATCGGGACGACCGAGATGAAGACGATCAGGATCAGGATCGCTTCGATGTTCTTCTTGACGAAGTCGATGTTGCCCAGCCAGGCGCCGAGGATGGTCACACCGGCGCCCCACAGGATGCCGCCGAGCACGTTGAAGATCAGGAACGAGCGGTACCGCATGCCGCTGACGCCCGCGATGATCGGCGTGAAGGTACGCACGATGGGCACGAACCGGGCCAGGACCAGGGACTTCGGGCCGTACTTCTCGAAGAACTCGTGCGCCTTGACGACGTTCTCCTGTTTGAAGAGGCGGGAGTCAGGGCGGGTGAAGAGTGCCGGGCCGACCTTCTTGCCGAACATATAGCCCGCCTGGTCGCCCAGGATCGCGGCGATACAGATCAGGACGATCGCCGCCCACAGCGGGAAGTCCAGCTGGTTCGACGTGATCAGCAGACCGGCCGTGAAAAGCAGCGAGTCGCCCGGCAGGAAGAAACCGATCAGGAGTCCGGACTCGGCGAAGACGATGAGGAGCAGGCCCCAGATACCGAAGGTGTCCAGCAGATAGTTCGGATCCAGCCAGCTCGGTCCGAGGGCAAGCGTCGTCACGGTTCCGGGCTCCTGAGGGGTGGGAGGTACGGCGTCAAGTACGGCCGGACAAAGCTATCAACGTAAGGCGCCCGCCCCTGGTTCCACCGATGTCTCCAGGATGCACTGTGGGCCGTATCGCACACGGCGGGTCCGGCCCACAGCGCCCGCCCACAGGGTGCACAGGGCCCCGAGGGCCCTGGCTTGTGGGGCTCAGGCCGAGTATCTGGACGCCCTCAGGCCGAGTGTCTGGACGGCCTCAGGCCGAGTGTCTGGACGCGTTGGCCACGATCGCGTCCCGGAGGTGTTCGGCGAGGCCGGGACGCATGGCGTCGTAGAACGCCTTGAAGCGCTCGTCGGCCACGTACATCTCGGCGAGACCCTGGTGGACGTCGTACGGGCACTCGTAGAACCAGGAGCAGATGTGCTGCCGGTGCTCCTCGGCCATGTCCATGGCGCGCTCTCCGGTCGGTGGCTCACCGGCGGCCATCAGGGCGTCATAGCGCTCGCCCCAGTCGGCAACCTCGGCCTGCATACGCTTCCAGTCCTCCTTGGTGTAGCTGGCCGCGCGGCGCTGTGACTCCGCGTACGCCTCGGTGCCGCCCCAGCGCTCCTCCGCCTCCTGTGCGTACTGCTCGGGGTCCTTGTCCCCGAAGACCTCGAACCGCTCCTCCGGCGTGAGATTGATGCCCATCTTGCGTGCCTCCATGGCGTGCTCCACGGCCGCCGCCATCTTCCGCAGCTTCTCGATCCGGGCGGTCAGCAACTCGTGCTGGCGGCGCAGATGCGCGCGTGGGTCCGCGTCCGGGTCGTCGAGCAGGGCGGCGACCTCGTCGAGCGGGAAGCCCAGCTCCCGGTAGAACAGGATCTGCTGCAACCGGTCGAGGTCGGCGTCGCTGTAGCGCCGGTGACCCGCGTGGCTGCGCTCGCTCGGGACGAGCAGACCGATGTCGTCGTAGTGGTGCAGGGTGCGCACCGTGACCCCGGCGAAACCGGCGACCTGTCCCACGGAATAGCTCACTTCCGCTCCCTTCTCGGTACGCGCTCCACGGTGCGTCCTCACGTCACGTGAGGTGCAAGCCGGATTCCGTGCGGGCGCCTTCAATCCTCCCCGAGTGAGAAGTCGTGCCAGTGGGTGCCGTCGGCCGATATCCGGTAGGCGCCCTGGCCGTAGCTGTCCGACCACAGCCAGCCGAGCGGCGTCCACCGCACGTAGCCAGCCGGGCCACGGGCGGCTCCCTCGGACCGGAAGGTGCGGGCCTGGTCGTCGCTGTGCCACACGCCCGTCTCGCCGTAGACGGTGAGACCGTCGTCGTCGGCCACGACGGGATCGCCGAGGATGGAGAGCGGCTCCACTCCCGCGCGATAGCGCCAGATCCGGGTCCAGGTGCCACCGCCGTCCGTGCTGACGTGGAGGGTCAGCAGGCCGTTCTTCACTCCTTCCCGACTGGGCAGCTGGCCTGCCTGGACGGCGTACATCCCTCTCTTGCCGGGGACCACCCGCGGTGCCCAGCCCTCTTCCGCGGCGCCGGTCATATGGGTCGGGCGCCAGCTGCGGCCACGGTCCTTGCTGACGGCCAGGGTGGGCAGGCCGGTGTCGGGGTCCTTCCCCGCCACGAACAGCGCGTTCTCGGCAACGTCACCCGCGGGGGAGAGGACGCCGTCCAGTGGGGGCTGGTGGGTCAGGACGCGATGCTCGCCGGTCTCGGGCAGGACGGCCACCAGTCTGCCGCGGGCACATCCATTGCCGTCGGACGCCGTATCCAGGCAGTCGAGCGCGAGGGCGGCGCCCTCGGGAACCGTGGTGGTGCGGCCCGTCGGGCGGGTCGAGCCGCGCTGCCAGGTGCTGCCGTGGTCACGCGTGAACCAGGTGCGGCCGGGCGCGTCGATGTGCTCGGAGGGCTCGGTGATCAGCGCACGGCCCGGGCCCAGCACGGTCAGCCCGACGGTGATGCCCTGGTCGCCGGTGACGTCCGGAAGTGGGGACTCGACCGGCCGCCAGAGCCCTGCGCCCGCTTCGAGCACGGCGACATGCTGACGGCACCCGCTGTCGCCGCACTCCGCGCTCAGCGTGAACCCGCTGCCGTCCGCGGCGAAGTCGACGGCGTGGGAGACGCCGGGGAGGCCGGGGGCGGAGGGTATGGGTGGGGGAGAGGCCCTGTCCGACGTGCTTGTGGGCGCCTCTCCCTTTCCCCTCTTCTCCGCCCCGTCCGCTGGTTCTGGTTCCGGGCCGCTGCATGCCGCCGTGAAGAACACGCACAGGCACAGCAGCGCCGTCGCCAGGCGTACGTTCATGAGCCCCTCCGATCCGCGGTGACCTGCTTCTGCTTCTGGTACACCGCGGATCGCTCAGGGGTTCCACCTTCGGCCCGATTACTTGCTCAGCCGCCCGAACCGCCGTACCGCCAGCGGAAAGAACACCGCGAGCAGCGCCAACGGCCAGGCGACGGCGGCCCAGACATGGCCCGGCTCACCACCCGGGTTGCCGAACAGGTCGCGGACGGCCGTGGCGGTCTGGGACATCGGGTTCCACTCGACGGCCGTGCCCAGCCAGTCCGGCATCGACCCGGGTTCGGCGATCGCGTTGGAGAGGAAGCCGACCGGCCAGACCAGGATCTGGACGGCCTGCACCATCTCCGGCTTCCCGGCGACCAGCGCCAGGTGGATGCCGATCCACAGCATGGCGAACCGGAACAGCAGCAGCAGACCCACCGCCCCGAGGAACGCGCCAGCCCCGCCATGGGTGCGCCAGCCCAGCGCGTGGCCGACGGCGATGAGGACGGCCAGGGTCAGCGCCGACTGGAACATGTCGGCGGCCGACCGGCCCACCAGTACCGCGCCATCGGCCATGGGCATCGAGCGGAACCGGTCGATCACGCCCTTGTTGAGGTCCTGGGTGACGGCCAGCATCGTGCTCTCCAGGCCGAACGCCATGGTGAGCGCCAGCATGCCGGGCACCAGATAGTCGACGTACGGCCCGCTCACGCCCCGGCCGCCGCCGATCAGATATCCGAACATCAGCAGCAGCATCACCGCGAAGGCCAGGTTCACGGCCAACTGCACCGGCTGCCGGGCCCAGTGGGCCAGCTCCCGCCGGGTCATGGTCCAGGAATCGGTCAGTGCGTGCACGCTCACACGGCCTCCCTCTCTTGGCGGTCGTCCCTCTCTCGGCGGTCGTCGCCCGTGAGGTGCAGGAAGACCTCGTCCAGCGTCGGACGGCGCAGGGCGATGTCCTCGGCGTCGACACCGCCCTCCTCCAGGGCCCGCACGACGCTGGAGAGGGCCGCCATCCGGTCGGTGACCGGGGCGCTGAGCAGCCGTCGGTCGGTGTCGACCGAGACGGTGTCCTTCGGCACCGGCAGCAGGGCGACGGCGGCGCCGAGCTGACCGGCGTCGCGCAGGACGACGTCGATGCGGTTGCCGCCCGTCATCGCCTTCAGCTCGCCCGCCGAACCCTCGGCGACGACACGGCCCCGGTCGACGACCGAGATGCGGTCGGCGAGCTGGTCGGCCTCCTCCAGGTACTGGGTGGTGAGCAGGACCGTCGTACCGCCGCCGACCAGGGAGCGGACGGCCGACCACACCTCGGCGCGCCCGCGCGGGTCGAGGCCGGTCGTGGGTTCGTCCAGGAAGAGCACCTCCGGTTCGGTGATCAGGGACGCGGCGAGGTCGAGGCGGCGCCGCATGCCGCCGCTGTACTGCTTGACCGCCTTGCGCCCGGTGTCGGCGAGGCCGAAGCGCTCCAGCAGTTCGCCCGCGCGGGTGCGGGCGCGGCGGGCGCCGAGGTGGTAGAGGCGGCCGAACATCTCCAGGTTCTGGTGGCCGCCGAGTTCCTCGTCGAGCGCCGCGTGCTGGCCGAGCAGGCCGATGCGGAAGCGCACTTCGCGGGCCTGGGTCACGGCGTTGTACCCGGCCACCTCGACCCTGCCGGTGTCCGGCCGCAGCAGCGTGGACAGGATGCGGACCAGGGTCGTCTTGCCCGCCCCGTTGGGCCCGAGCACCCCGTGCACCGTGCCTCGGGCGACGGTCAGGTCCAGCCCCGCCAGCGCGGGTTTGCCGCCCTTGCCGCCGTACTTCTTGTGTGCCCCTACGACGGTGATAGCCGCGTCGGCCACGAGACCCCCTTACTAGTCAAACTTGACCACTGAAGCCAGGGTATGCCCGCGCCGACCATTGGTCAAACTTGATTAGTGGATGCCCTGGTGGATGTCCTGGTGGATGTCCCTCTCAGCGGCGGTCGTCCGGATGCCGCTCCCCGGTGGCGTACGGGTTCTCCTCCCCGTCCGCCAGGACCCCGACGAACGGCTCGCCCTCACCGGCGAAGGTGTACGCCCCGCCCTCGATGCGTCCGATCAGCCCCCGGGTCCACTCGGCCTCGCCGTCGGCCGTGTGCACCCACAGGTTCATGATCTCGCCGATGTGGCCCAGCTGTTCGGGGCCGGACTCCGGCACGTAGTGCTCGGTGACCGCCGACCGCCACTCCTCGATGCGCCGGGTGCGCTCCTTCAGCAGCGCCACGGCCTCGTCCCGGGGCAGATCGACGATGAAGCCGATGGCGGCGGACTTGACGTCCATCTTCTGGTCGTAGGCGACGAGGGCCTCGCGCAACAGCGAGAAGAACTCCTCGTCGCCCGCCGGGGTGATCTCGTACTCGGTGCGCGGCGGCCCGCCCGCCGTCGACGGGGCGATCTCGTGCGCGTGCAGGAGGCCCTGTTTCGCCATCTGTTTCAGGGCGTGGTAGATCGAGCCGGGCTTGGCGTTGGACCACTCGTGCGCGCCCCAGTACTCCAGGTCGTTGCGCACCTGGTACCCATGGGCCCGCCCGTGCTGGCGCACCGCGCCCAGCACCAGGAGACGGATCGCTGACATGCGGTCCAGGTTAGGACCCGCCCCCTCACCGCGGCTCCGAGCCCTGCTCCATCGCGATCAGCTCGAAGGCCGTCCGGCCGTCGAGGGACTCGCGGACGATGTCGGCGTGGCCCGCGTGCCGGGCCGTCTCACGGATCAGGTGGAGGGCCAGCCAGCGCATGGAGACGCGCTCGTCCGGCGGGAACCACGGGTCGTTCGGCAGGGCGAAGGTGTCGTCGAGGCTGGGCACCGCGCGGAGGAACGCCTCCGTCTCGGCGGCGACCTTCTCCCAGTACGCCAACTGCTCCGCCACCGTCTCGTCGCCGACGAGCCGGAAGCACTCGTGCCAGTTCGACTCGTCCCGGCGCACCGCGGGCGCCTCGCCGCGCGCCCGCGCGACCCAGCCCTGCTCGACCTCGGCGACATGCTTGACCAGCCCGGCCAGGGTCAGCTCGCTCGCGCTGGGCCGGGCCGCCGCCTGCTCCTCCGGCAGCCCGAGCACCGTCCGCCGCAGCGCGCCCCGCTGCTCGGCCAGGAACGCCAGCAGCGCCCCGCGCTCGTCGCCGTGTGCCTCCGCGCGTACGTGCATCACCATCGTGGCCGCCTCTCGCCGTTTCCCGCCGCGTCTCGCGGGCCCTCTGGCCCGACACCGACGACGGTAGGAGCCCTTGCGGTCAGTTTCTGTCCGCAAGGCGCCCGTCCGGTGGACGTCCGCCCGCAAGCAGCCGGGCGACCCTCACGCGCGCGTGCCGCTCAGAACCCGCGCGTCCGCTTCGCGCCCTTCCGCCCCTCCGGAGAGCCCACCCGCAGGAAGAGGCGCGACACCTCCGACCCCAGGTTGACCCCGATCGCGATGGCGATGGCGAGCGCACCGGCCTTGGTGAGGGAGTCCAGGCCGCTGTCGACGTCGTTCTGGGCGATCGACAGCAGTCCGAAGTACGTCGCGGAACCCGGCAGCAGGGGCCCGATCGCGGCCGTCGTGTAGGGCAGCGCGGACGCGTAGCGGTAGCGGGACAGCAACTGACCGAAGAGGCCCACCAGGCCCGCCGCGACGGCCGTGGAGGCGACGGGGGACAGGTCGCCCGCGTAGTGCATGGCGCCGTAGACCGCCCACGCGATACCGCCGTTGAGGGTGACCGCCAGCACGGTGGATCGTTCCTGCTGGAGCAGCACCGCGAAGGTGAGCGACAGCAGCATCGACGCGCCGAGCTGCAACAGCGGCCGTTCCTCGATGCTGAGCGCCGCGTCCGGGTTGAGCTGGGCACCCAGCTGGACCCCGAAGTAGAGCACCACCAGCACCCCGACGACGATGCCCACGAAGAAGTACATGACCTCCAGCAGACGGGCGGCGGCGGTGATGTAGAAGCCGGTCAGACCGTCCTGCACGCCCGCCACCAGAGCCCGCCCGGGCAGCAGCGCGAACAGCCCACCGGTGATGACCGCGGACGCCTTCACGTCGGCGTGTGCCAGCGTGAGCGCGACCCCTATGGCGGCCGGGGGCATCGCGGCGACCGTGAACTGGTAGAACTCCGGCAGCCCGCGCCCGGCGCACAGCCACGCCAGCCGGTCCCCGAGCATGGCGCCCAGCGCGGCGGCGAGGAACACCAGCACACCACCGCCCACCAGCACCGAGGCCGCGCCCGCGAGCAGCCCGCTCGCCGCCGTCAGCACCCAGGTCGGGTAGGGGTGGCGGTTGCGGCGCATCTCCGCGAGCCGCCGGTAGGCGTCCTCCAGGGAGAGATGGTTCTCCGGGTCGCTCAGGTCGTCGACCAACTGGAAGACGGCCGCCAGCCGGGTGTAGTCGGTGCCCCGTCGACGTACCGTCCGCGAGGCGGTGACCGGATCGTCCACCAGGGACGGCTGGTAGGAGATCGACAGCAGGGTGAAGGTGACGTTCGGCTCGCAGCGGTCCAGGCCGTAGGACCGGCAGACGGCGAACATCGCCGCCTCCACGTCCTCGGCGCCCTCCCCGCCCGCCAGCAGCAGCTCCCCGATACGCAGCGTCAGGTCGAGCACGCGCGGGGCGGCCGGTCCGCCCTCCTCCGCTTTCGGCCCCGGCTCCGGCGCGGGCCGCTCGGTCACCGGCAGCCGCAGCATCGTGCGCATCCGCACCTGCCACGGCGCGTCCTTCGTGAGGCTGACGACCGGCACACCGCTCGGCGGGGTGAACGCGGGCGGCGCACTGCGCGCGCTGTAGGTGCTCGGCGTGCTGAACGCCGACCCCTCCTGCTCGCCCGCGGGACGCACGTCGAGTCCCTTGGGGACGGAGAACTCCGAGGTCGCCTCCGGCTCGGCCACGACCTTGGGGACGTCGAGGCCCTCCGGCACCGCGAACTCGGACGTCGTCGACGACTCACCGTCCACCGACGGCACGAACGCGCTCCTCGCCTCGTCCGAATGCGGCTTACGGTCCTCCGCGTCCGTCACTTGCGCAGCGCTCCCTGTACGACGTACGACTCCGTCATTACTCCTGTGCCCCGTTACGACAGCCTCAGTATGCGCACCAGACCACCGGGGCACAGAACCACCGGGGCACAGAACCACCGGGGCACACAACCACCGGGACACAGAACCACCGGGCACTGGACCGCCGGGGCGCTCCCCGGATACGCCGACGGGCCGCGCCACCCCACAAGGAGGTCACACGGCCCGCAGGCGGCAAGGTAGGGGCTCAGTGGCCGCCCTGCTCCTTGAAGCGCTTGTACGACTTCTCCAGCTCGGCCTCCGCCTCGGTGCGGCCGACCCAGTCGGCGCCCTCCACGGACTTGCCGGGCTCGAGGTCCTTGTAGACCTCGAAGAAGTGCTGGATCTCCAGGCGGTCGAACTCCGCGACGTGGTGGATGTCCCGCAGGTGCTCCATCCGCGGGTCGGACGCCGGGACGCACAGCAGCTTGTCGTCGCCGCCCGCCTCGTCGGTCATCCGGAACATGCCCACCGCGCGGCACTTGATGAGGCAGCCGGGGAAGGTCGGCTCGTCCAGGATGACGAGCGCGTCCAAGGGGTCACCGTCCTCGCCCAGGGTGTTCTCGACGAAGCCGTAGTCGGCCGGGTAGGTCGTCGAGGTGAAGAGTCGGCGGTCCAGGCGGATACGACCGGTCTCGTGGTCCACCTCGTACTTGTTCCGCGAACCCTTCGGGATCTCGATCGTGACGTCGAACTCCACCGGTGGCTCCTCCATGATCAGCACGCAGTTCTGGTGGTTAAGTGTCCCCTACGCAGGTGGGTGATCGCGAAAGGGGCTGGTGGTCGTGCCTGAGCTGAGGCCTTGGCGGGCCGCGGGGCCGCGTGTGGCGCGGATCGCGGATGCCGTACGCCCCCGGCTCAGCCGAGTGGCGACGGCCGCCCGGCCGCGGGTCACACGGCTGGCGCAGGCGGTGAAACCGCAGGTCACAGGGGTGAACACCTGGCAGTACACGACCGGAGCCACGGTCGTCGGGCTGGCGCTGACCGCCGGTGCGGTGACCGTCGCGGGCCCCTGGGACTCCTCCGGCCAGCGTACGGCCGAGCGGGCGCGCGCCATCGCCGCGGAACGCCCGGGTGGCGCAGATCACGAACGTAATTCCGCTACGTCCGGCACCTCCGGCGGTTCCGACAGCGCCGCCGGTGCCCCACGGCCCGCGCCCAGCGCCGCCTCCGTGCTGACCGGCCTGGGCGCCGAGACGGTGCGCTCGGCGCCGAACGGGCCCACGCTCGCCGAGGTCCTGGGCCCGCTGCTCGGTGACGCGGCGCTCGGCGCCCGCCGCGCCGCCTCGGTCGTCGACCTGACCACCGGCAAGCAACTGCACGGCTCGGCCACCGGCGAGACCTTCACCCCCGCCTCCACCACCAAACTGGCCACCGCCGTCGCCGCCCTGGCCGCCCTCGGCCCCGACCACCGCCTCACCACCCGCGCGGCCTTCGAGCCCGACACCCGCGAACTCGTCCTCGTCGGCGGCGGCGACCCCACCCTCACCGCCCGTGAGGACGCCGACGGCTGGGCCAGCCTGCGCACCCTCGCCGCGGACACCGCCGCCGCCCTGGAGAAGCGCGACGTACGCGAGGTCACGCTCTCCTACGACACCACCCTGTACGCCGGTGGCGACCTGCACTCCATCGGCGTGAACGGCAACCTCGCGCGCGTGACGGCACTGATGGCCGACGAGGCCCGCACGGACGACTCCACGCGCGGGCCGGTGCTCCGCGCGGAGGACCCGGCGGCCGAGGCGACCCGCGCCTTCGCGGGCTTCCTCGAGGACCACGGCATCAAGACGACCGCCCCCGGCCCCTCCAAGGCCACCACCCGCGCGGGCGCCCTCGCCAGCGTCTCCTCGCCGCCCCTGTCCACCCTGGTCGAGCGGATGCTGACCAACAGCGACAACGACCTCGCCGAGCACCTCGCGCGGCACACCGCCCTCGCCAGCGGCGAGCGCCCCGACTTCGACGGCGCGGGGCGCGCCATCCACGCGCGGCTGAAGAAGCTCGGACTGCCGGTGGAGGGCGCCGTCGTCAAGGACGGCAGCGGACTCAGCCGTGACAACCGGCTCTCCGCGCACCTGCTGACCGCCCTGCTGGTGACCGCCGCCGACCCCGGCCACCCCGAGCTGCGCGCCACCCTCACCGGCCTGCCGGTGGCGGGGTTCACCGGCACGCTGAGCGGCCGCTACACGGACGGCGCCGCCGGCGTCGTACGCGCCAAGACCGGCACTCTCACCGGCGTCAACACCCTCGCGGGCACGGTCGTCGCGGCCGACGGCCGGGTGCTGGCGTTCGCCTTCCTGGCGGAGGGCACCACGGACCCGACGGCGGCCCAGGCGGTGCTTGACCGGGCGGCGACGGCGCTGGCGGCGTGCGGTTGCCGATAGGGGTGCGGCGGCGGGCTCTCGCACCCCCCGCGCTGTACGGCCGTACCTCTGGGTCGTACGGCTGCACCCCCCGTGCTGTACGGCGTACCTCTGGGCCGTACGGCTGCACCCCCCGCGCCGTACGGCCGTACCCCCTGCCGACCGCTACGGCCTGCCCCAAGTGGGAACGCTCACGTACGGTTGACGCATGACGAGCATCGGTGGTGCCGCTTCTTCTGGGATGGTCGACTGGAACCTCGCGGTGGCGACCGCGACCCGGCTGGTGCGTCCGGGCCCCGAGGTCAGCCGTGACGAGGCGCGGGCCGTCGTCGCGGAACTCCGCCGCCATGCCAAGGCCTCGGAGGACCACGTCCGGGGGTTCACCCGGATGGGCACGGAGGAGATGCACGACACACCCGTTCTGGTGGTGGACCGCCCCGGCTGGGTCCGGGCGAACGTCGCCGGGTTCCGCGAGATCCTCAAACCGCTGCTCGACAAGATGCAGGAGCGGCGCGGCAGCACCCCGGGCGGCATGGTCCTCGGCACGGTCGGCGGCAAGGTCACCGGCGTGGAGCTGGGCATGCTGCTGTCGTTCCTGGCCTCCCGCGTCCTCGGCCAGTACGAGACCTTCGCCCCGTCCACGCGGGACCTGCCCGCCGGTGCGAACGGCGGCGGGCGGCTGCTGCTCGTCGCCCCGAACATCGTGCACGTGGAGCGCGAACTCGACGTCGAGCCGCACGACTTCCGCCTGTGGGTGTGCCTGCACGAGGAGACGCACCGCACCCAGTTCAGCGCGGTGCCCTGGCTGCGGGACCACCTCGAGAGTGAGATCCAGTCATTCCTGGGGGAGACCGACGTCGACCCCATGACCGTCCTGGAGCGCATCCGCGAGGCCGCCCAGAGCCTCGCCGGGGGGCGCCCCGAGGCCGAGGAGGACGACGGCGGCCGGTCCCTGGTGGAGATCGTGCAGACCCCGGCGCAGCGGGAGATCCTCGGTCGTCTCACCGCCGTGATGTCCCTGCTGGAGGGGCACGCCGACTTCGTGATGGACGGCGTGGGACCGGCGGTCGTACCGTCGGTCGCGGAGATCCGCGAGAAGTTCCAGCAGCGCCGCGCGAAGGGCGCCTCCCGCCTCGACCTCGCGCTGCGCAAGCTCCTCGGCCTGGACGCCAAGCTCCGGCAGTACCGTGACGGCGAGCGCTTCGTGCGGGCCGTGGTGGAGGAGGTCGGCATGGACGGTTTCAACCGCGTGTGGACCTCGCCGAACACCCTTCCCACCAAGTCGGAGATCGCCAAACCGGCGGACTGGGTCGCGCGGGTGCACCGCAAGGCGGAGGGGTGAACAGCGCCGCGGGGTCGTGAACCGAATCCCGCCGACGGCAGGCGAACGCCCCTTCAATCACCCGTCCGAGGGACCGTGAGCCATGGGTAGGCGTGCAATGCTCGGGGAACGGCCCGGTTCTGTCACCATCTACACACTCTGAGTGACCGAACCTCGGGCTCACCCCCGACAACTTCATGAAGGGAACCGGACATGGGTCCCCATCCTGCGGTCGCGGCGATACGCCTGGCGGTCCGCCGCGTCCTCCACGACATCCTCACCGAATACGGCCGTACCCCCGCCGTCCCGTCCCACGAGCGCTCCCCCTCGCCGCTCGTGCTCGTGGCGTGCTCCGGCGGCGCCGATTCCATGGCCCTGGCCTCCGCACTCGCGTTCGAAGCGCCCAAGCTCGGCATCCGCGCGGGCGGCGTCACCGTCGACCACGGCCTCCAGACCGACTCCGACGCACGCGCCGCGGAGGTCGTCCAGCGCCTGCGCGAACTCGGCCTCGACCCCGTCGAGTCCACCGCCGTGACCGTGGGCCGCGACGGCGGCCCGGAAGCCGCCGCCCGCGACGCCCGCTACGCCGCGCTGGACGCCGCCGTCGACCGCCACGGCGCGGCCGCGGTCCTGCTCGGCCACACCCGCGACGACCAAGCCGAAACCGTCCTGCTCGGCCTCGCCCGTGGCTCCGGCATCCGCTCCCTGTCCGGGATGGCCGCGGTCTCGGGGGCCGACGGCCGTTACCGGAGGCCCTTCCTCGGCCTCGACCGGCAGACCGCCCGCAAGGCCTGCATGGTCCAGTCCCTCCCCGTCTGGGACGACCCGCACAACGCCGATCCCGCCTACACGCGGTCGAGGCTGCGGCACGAGGGCCTGCCCGCCCTGGAGAAGGCGCTCGGCAAGGGCGTCGTCGAGGCCCTCGCCCGCACGGCCCAGCTCTCCCGCGACGACGCCGACGCCCTCGACGCCTGGGCTGGCCAGGCCGAGGCCGGGGTCCGCGACGCGGCGGGCCTGCTGGAGTGCGCCAAGCTCTACGCCCTGCCGCCCGCCGTGCGCCGCAGAATCCTGCGCCGCGCGGCCATCGACGCCGGTGCCCCGGCCGGTTCGCTGTTCGCCCGCCACATCGAGGAAGTCGACCGGTTGATCACCGGCTGGCGTGGTCAGGGGGTCATCAACCTCCCCGGCAAAGTCGTCGCCCAGCGTCAGGGTGGCAGACTGGTGATTCGGCAAGGCTGAAAAGGCTCCCCCTCGGGGCGCGCACCGGCCGCCCTCGCCTCGTCGAGGAGCGGCCGGACAGCCGGTGGGACGACCGAAAGTGATGCGGGTGGACGCGAAAGACATGGGTGCGGACCTCAAGCAGGTGCTCATCACCAAGGAAGAGATCGACGCGAAGCTCTCCGAGCTGGCCGCGAAGATCGACGCGGAGTACGCGGGCAAGGACCTGCTGATCGTCGGCGTCCTCAAGGGCGCGGTGATGGTCATGGCCGACCTCGCGCGGGCGCTGTCCACCCCCGTCACCATGGACTGGATGGCCGTGTCCTCCTACGGCGCGGGCACCCAGTCCTCCGGCGTCGTGCGGATCCTCAAGGACCTGGACACCGACATCAAGGGCAAGCACGTCCTGATCGTCGAGGACATCATCGACTCGGGCCTGACCCTGTCCTGGCTGCTGTCGAACCTCGGCTCGCGCGAGCCGGAGTCGCTGAAGGTGTGCACCCTGCTGCGCAAGCCGGACGCCGCCAAGGTCGCCATCGAGGTGGAGTGGGTCGGCTTCGACATCCCGAACGAGTTCGTCGTGGGCTACGGCCTCGACTACGCCGAGAAGTACCGCAACCTCCCGTTCGTGGGTACTCTCGCGCCCCACGTCTACGGCGGCTGAGCCGGAGACGGCCACGGGTCTGACCCGAAGGGCCCAGCTCCGTACGAAGATCGGGAACCCCGGCGGGCCTCGCGCCGTTGGAGCATGCAGACGGGTTCGCCAGCCGTCCCGCGCGGCTTGGGGCCACAATGCTGGGGTACCGTCAGAAGAACTGTCTTATCAAACTCACTATGGCAGGAGGGACGGGGCGGCACCGCTCCGTATGGATGGACGTGAAGCGATACTTCCGTGGGCCGGTCATGTGGATCGTGCTGGCCGTCCTTGCCGTGGTCGTGTTGATGCAGGTCGTCGGCTCGTCCGGCGGCTACAAGACGGTGGACACCGGCCAGGTCGTCCAGGCGATCAATGACAACAAGGTCGAATCAGCCAAGCTGACCACCGGCGACGAGCAGACCATCAAGGTCCAGCTCAAGGACGGCGTAAAGGTCGAGGACAGCTCGAAGATCCAGGCGAGCTACATCGGCGACCAGGGTGTGACCATCGCCCAGACGCTGCAAACCAAGTTCCAGGACAAGCAGATCCCGGACGGCTACACCGTTTCGCCGTCCAAGCAGAACCCCTTTGTCGGCGTGCTGCTCTCGCTGCTCCCCTTCGTCCTCATCGTGGTCGTCTTCCTGTTCCTGATGAATCAGATGCAGGGCGGCGGCTCGCGCGTGATGAACTTCGGCAAGTCGAAGGCCAAGCTCATCACCAAGGACACCCCGAAGACGACGTTCGCGGACGTCGCCGGGTCGGACGAGGCCGTCGAGGAACTCCACGAGATCAAGGAGTTTCTCCAGGAACCGGCGAAGTTCCAGGCCGTCGGCGCCAAGATCCCCAAGGGCGTACTGCTGTACGGCCCCCCTGGTACGGGCAAGACGCTGCTCGCGCGTGCCGTCGCGGGTGAGGCGGGCGTTCCCTTCTACTCGATCTCCGGTTCCGACTTCGTCGAGATGTTCGTCGGTGTCGGTGCCTCCCGGGTCCGTGACCTGTTCGAGCAGGCCAAGGCGAACGCCCCGGCGATCGTCTTTGTCGACGAGATCGACGCGGTCGGCCGGCACCGTGGCGCCGGTCTCGGCGGCGGTCACGACGAGCGCGAGCAGACCCTGAACCAGCTGCTGGTCGAGATGGACGGCTTCGACGTCAAGGGCGGCGTGATCCTCATCGCCGCGACGAACCGGCCCGACATCCTCGACCCGGCGCTGCTGCGCCCCGGCCGCTTCGACCGGCAGATCGCGGTCGACCGCCCGGACATGCAGGGCCGCCTGGAGATCCTGAAGGTCCACCAGAAGGGCAAGCCGGTCGCCGAGGACGTCGACCTGTCGGCCGTCGCCCGCCGTACGCCGGGCATGACGGGTGCGGATCTGGCCAACGTGCTGAACGAGGCCGCGCTGCTGACGGCCCGCAGCGACCAGAAGCTGGTCGACAACAAGATGCTCGACGAGGCGATCGACCGTGTCGTGGCCGGTCCGCAGAAGCGGACCCGGATCATGTCGGACAAGGAGAAGAAGATCACCGCGTACCACGAGGGCGGCCACGCCCTGGTCGCGGCGGCCTCCCCGAACTCCGACCCGGTCCACAAGATCACGATCCTGTCCCGTGGCCGTGCCCTCGGCTACACCATGGTCCTGCCGGACGAGGACAAGTACTCGACCACGCGCAACGAGATGCTCGACCAGCTGGCCTACATGCTGGGCGGTCGCGCGGCCGAGGAACTGGTCTTCCACGACCCGACGACGGGCGCCGCGAACGACATCGAGAAGGCCACCAACCTGGCCCGCGCGATGGTCACGCAGTACGGCATGACCGAGCGGCTCGGCGCCATCAAGTTCGGCGGCGACAACAGCGAGCCGTTCCTCGGACGTGAGATGGCTCACCAGCGCGACTACTCGGAAGAGATCGCCGCGCTGGTCGACGAAGAGGTCAAGAAGCTCATCGAGACCGCGCACAACGAGGCGTGGGAGATCCTGGTCGAGAACCGCGACGTCCTCGACAACCTCGTCCTGGCCCTCCTGGAGCGGGAGACGCTGGGCAAGGAGGAGATCGCCGAGATCTTCGCCCCGATCGTCAAGCGTCCGCCGCGGCCCGCCTGGACCGGTTCCTCCCGCCGTACGCCGTCCACCCGTCCGCCGGTGCTCTCCCCGAAGGAGCTGGCACTGACGAACGGCGCCAACGGCGCGACGGCGGCGATCACCGCGAAGAGCACCGCCAGCGCCCCCACGGAGACCGGCGGCCCGGTGGCCGAACCGGCCCCCGAGGAGCGTTCCGACAGCTGACGCGCCGCGCCGGTCCGAGTGAGGGTCACCTCACTTGGCGAGGAATGGATGCCGCGCCCCCCAGGTTCTAGCCTTGGGGGGCGCGGCATTTTCCTATTTCCGCAGATCGGACGCGTGCTCTCACGCGTGACAGCACAGGAACGAGGCACCACACATGACCGACCCCGTGACGCTGGACGGCGAGGGCACCATCGGCGAGTTCGACGAGAAGCGTGCCGAGAACGCCGTACGCGAACTGCTGATCGCGGTCGGCGAGGACCCGGACCGTGAGGGCCTCAAGGAGACGCCCGCGCGGGTGGCGCGGGCGTACCGGGAGATATTCGCCGGGCTGTGGCAGAAGCCGGAGGACGTGCTGACCACGACGTTCGACATCGGGCACGACGAGATGGTGCTGGTGAAGGACATCGAGGTGTACTCGACCTGTGAGCACCACCTGGTGCCGTTCCGGGGCGTCGCGCACGTGGGGTACATTCCGGCCACCAGCGGCAAGATCACCGGGCTGTCGAAGCTGGCCCGGCTGGTGGATGTCTACGCCCGTCGGCCGCAGGTGCAGGAACGACTCACCACGCAGATCGCGGACTCCCTGATGGAGATCCTGGAGCCGCGCGGGGTGATCGTGGTCGTGGAGTGCGAGCACATGTGCATGTCGATGCGCGGGATCCGCAAGCCGGGCGCGCTGACCATCACCTCGGCGGTGCGGGGTCAGCTGCGGGACGCGGCGACGCGCAACGAGGCGATGAGCCTGATCATGGCGCACTGACCCCGCGGGGTCACGCCGCCGGTGCCGCGCCCGGGCCGCCCTGTTCGTCGTCCTCCGGGAGCTTGCAGACGCGCTCCAGGAAGAGGGCGGCCGCTATGACGGCGATGCCCGCCACGACCGAGGTTCCGGCGTAGATGGCCTGGTCACGGCGGGCGGGGATGTCGAGGAGTTCCAGCAGGAAGACGCCCGTGCCGCCGTACATCCCGGCGACGAGGGCGGCGACCAGGGCGCTGGCCTGGCCGAAGACCACCGCGCGGGCCGCCATCATCGGGTCGACGCCCTTGGCGTCGGGGCGCCGCTCGCGCTGGGCCTTGAGCCGGGAGCGCAGTGAGAGCGCCGTGGACAGCAGGACCGCGGCGATCAGGGCGAGGACGATGGGGGCGGCCAGGGGGACGCTCGGCAGGGTTCCGACGGAGTTCCACAGGCGGGCGCCCGCCCAGGACAGGATTCCGGCCACGACGAACACTCCGGCCAGCGTCCTGATGCGCAGCTCTCTCACGGTGTCCCTTCGGCTCCCTGGATGTCCGGCGGACCGGACGGTGGTCGTGTCGACCTTAACGACTACTCGGGCAGCCGGAGTTCCAGGTCCGCTCGCGGGGCGACGCCGTCCCGGGTCACGGTGCCGAGCAGAGCGGCGACGGGGCCGCGGCCGGGCAGCTGGGCGTCGGGGTCGACGTCGTGCCAGGGCGCGAGCACGAAGGCGCGTTCGTGGGCGCGCGGGTGGGGCAGGGTGAGCTGCGGGTCGTCGGAGACCACGTCGGCGTACGCGACGATGTCGACGTCGAGGGTGCGCGGGCCCCAGTGTTCGTCGCGGACCCGGTGGAAGGCCTCCTCGACCGCGTGCGCCCGCTCCAGCAGGGACGACGGGGGGAGCGTGGTCTTCAGGACCACGACCGCGTTGAAGTACGAGGGCTGGCTGCCGGGCTCGACGCCCCACGGCTCCGTCTCGTACACCGGCGAGACCGCCTTGATGCGCAGGCCGGGGGTGTCCTCCAGGGCGTCGACGGCTCCCTGGAGGTTCTCGAGGCGGTTGCCGAGGTTGGAGCCGAGGGAGATCACCGCGCGCTGGGGGTTGTGCAGGGTGGTGTCGGCGGCGTCCACCTTCTCGACGACGGAGGCGGGCACCGGCTGCACGGTCGGGTCGCTCTGCCCCTCGGTGAAGAACGCGGTCATGCTCGACTCCGGGAGATCGTGACGGTCACGTCGTCGAAGGGCACCGTGATCGGCGCGTCGGGTTTGTGGACGCTGACCTCGACCTCCTCGACCCCTTGGTGCTTCAGACAGGTCTGGGCGATGCGTTCGGCCAGCGTCTCGATGAGATTGACGGGCTCACCCTCGACGACGGCCACGACCTCCTCGGCCACGATGCCGTAGTGCACGGTCTTCGCCAGGTCGTCGTCGGCCGCGGCCGGTCGGGTGTCCAGGCCGAGGACGAGGTCCACGACGAAGGTCTGGCCCTCCTCGCGCTCCCTGGGGAACACCCCGTGGTACCCGCGAGCCCTCAGGCCGCGCAGCGCGACACGATCCACGCGAATCACTCCTGCAATCGTCGGTTGTGGCCGGTTCGTAACGGGTGCGGGCTCCACACCGGCCTCGGACGAATCTACCTGCGGGCACTGACAGAGCCGGGCCACGGGGGCACGGCCCGGACCGGGGCCGGGAGGATTCACCAGGTGTTTCCCCCGGGGAATCCGGCGGCTCACGGGCTGGTAGCCGCCCATACCCGGGGGACCGTGATTCCAACCACGTTCGGCCTTGGTCGGACCGCGTAGCGGCCCTCGTGGTCCGCCTACCCCCTCAGGAGGGCGTGTCGTCGTCCCCGTCCTCGTCGGTTTCGGCGAGGACGGGGGAGGCGTGGTGCGACCAGAGCTTCCATCCCTCCGGCGTGCGCCGGAACACGTTCGTGGCGACCACGAGCTGCCCGACGAGCGGCCCCAGCTCATCGCCGCCCTCGGGCGGGGGACCACCGCTGAGGATGTTCTCGGTGCAGGTCACCAGGGCGGTGTCGCCGGTGACGGAGACATGCACGTCGGTGAGGAAGAACTGGATGTAGTCGGTGTTCGCCATGATCAGCGCGTACGACCTCAGGACCTCGCCGCGACCGGTCAGCACCGGCCAGCCCGGATGCACGCAGGAGATCACGCCGGTGTCCGCGGGGTCGTGGTACGTCTCGTCGACGCCCAGGTCGCCGGGGGCGAGCCAGAGCCTGGAGACCTCTTCGAAGTCGCCCCGCTCCAGTGCCTCGTAGAAGGCGGTGTTGGCCTGCTCGACCTGCTCGACGTCGGTGTGGGGGGCGCTCACGGGGTGGCCTCGGGGTGGGCTGCTTCGGGGTTGTCTTCGGTGGTGTCCTTGTCGCGGGCCGTGTTGTTCTCGGCGCGGGCTGCCTCGGCGTTGTGCTCGGCGCCGTGCTCCGGGGTGCGCGCTCCCTCGATGGCGCGTGCGACCCGTACCGCGTCCGCCGTCGCGCGCACCTCGTGCACGCGGACCGCCCACGCTCCGGCGTGCGCC
Source organism: Streptomyces sp. NPDC057877 (assembly GCF_042796855.1). Taxonomy (NCBI): domain Bacteria; kingdom Bacillati; phylum Actinomycetota; class Actinomycetes; order Kitasatosporales; family Streptomycetaceae; genus Streptomyces; species Streptomyces sp. NPDC057877. The sequence goes on along the minus strand of NZ_JBHVMS010000003.1, from coordinate 54,837 downwards.
GCGAGCGCGGAGACGGCGGCGGTGGCGGCGTCGCGTTCCCGCGCGGGCGGCGGGGCGCCCTCGGGTCCGGCCAGGACGCGGCCGAGGAAGCGCTTGCGGGAGGCGGCGACGAGCAGCGGATGGCCCAGGGCGTGCAGCCGGTCCAGGGCGGCGAGCAGGGCGAGGTCGTGTTCGGCGCCCTTGGAGAAGCCGAGGCCGGGGTCGACGACGATGCGGTCGGGGGCGATGCCGCCGTCCAGGACAGCCGCCACGCGCGCGTGCAGTTCGTCGACGACTTCGGTGACCACGTCGTCGTAGACGCCCTTGACGTTGCCGCCCGCCAGGAAGCCCCGCCAGTGCATGACGACGAAGGGGGCGCCCGCCTGGGCCACCACCGGGATCATCGCGGGGTCGGCGAGTCCGCCGCTGACGTCGTTGACGAGTGCGGCACCGGCCGCGAGGGCCTGCTCGGCGACCGAGGCGCGCATGGTGTCGACGGAGATGGCGACGCCCTCGGAGGCGAGTCCGCGGACGACGGGGACGACCCGGCGGAGTTCCTCGGCCTCGTCGACCCGGGTGGCGCCGGGGCGGGTGGACTCGCCGCCGACGTCGACCAGGTCGGCGCCCTCGGCGACCAGGTCCAGGCCGTGCTTGATGGCGGCGGTCGTGTCGAACCAGCGGCCGCCGTCGGAGAAGGAATCGGGGGTGACGTTCACGACCCCCATGACCGCGCAGCGGTCCCACTCCGGAAGACCCGCGACCTGTCCGCGTCCGCTCTGCTTGCTCATACATTCAGCGTAGGCCCGACCGGGGCGCCGATCTGCAACGGCATGATCAAAGACGACCGGATGTTCATTGCAAATGATCTTGCCTGAAATTCATGGATCGTTCGAAGTCGTCGTGATGGCTTTGTTTTTACGGCCCCGGCCACCACGATTCGCCTACGCGCGGTAAGTTTCTGGCCATGCCACGTGGACGTCACCGCCATTCCCCGCCTTTGCACAGGCTGCTGCCTCCGTCGGCGATCGCAGGCGTCTCCCTTGTCTGCGCACTGGGTCCCTGGGTGTTCACCGAACCGGGCGTGCTCCGCGGTCTGGCCGCGGCGGCCGCGCTGACGGCGGTGACCGGCGCGGTTGTCATGCGCCGCTGGGACACGCAGGCCGGTAAACAGGTGGCCGACCTCACGCGCGCGCGGGCGGGCGACGAGTGGCGTTTCGAGGAACGGGTCGCCGAACTGGAGACCGACCTCGACGAATCGCGCGAACTGCGCGTCAAGCTGGAGCACCGACTGCGCACCAAGCGCGCGGAGTTGCAGAAGCTGCGCAACGAACACGCGGGCCTGCTGCGGCGTTACGCCACCGCGGAGACCGAACGGGCGAGCGCCCTGGAAGGCCGCCGTCTGCTGGAGATCGAGGCCGCCGTACCGGCGCCCGCGCTGCCGCCGGGGCCGGTGGCCGAGGAGACCGAAAGCGTCGAATCCGCTGAATCCCCTGAAACCGGCGTGCGGAAGGCGACGGTTTCCGGACTCTTCTCGCCGGAGGGCTCCCAGTTGTTCCTGCGCGCGAACGCGGCACTCGCGCGGTTCGACGGTGACGCGCCCGCGCGGAAGGACAGCGCCACCGGACCGCGGGACGGAGCGCGACAGCACGACGAGGACAAGGCCGGGGCACGCAAGCCCGAAGCCAAGGCGACTGAGGCCAAGGCGACCGAGGCCAAGGCGACCGAGGCCAAGGCAACTGAAGCCAAGGCGCCCGAAGCCAAGAGCGCCGAAGCCGAGGGATCCGGATCCAAGGAACCCGAGGCCCAGGAGGCCGAGGTCAAGGGGAAGCCCGAGGCGGCCGACGGGCACCAGCGCGCGGTCGCCGACACCAAGGGTGCGGAGAGCGCTGAAAGCGTGAAGGACGCGCGCCCCGCCCCGCCCGCGCGGCAGCCCGGCGGCCACTTCACCGTGCCGACCGCGGTGGCCGTCGTACCGGCGAGCGCGCCCGTGCGGCGCCCCACGGCCGAGGGCGGCTTCGACTTCTTCGGTACGAAGCAGTCCGGCGCCAACGAACTGGAGGCCGCCGTGCAGAACGAGGACCTCGCCGACGTCGTCGGCCGGGAGGCACTCGACCTGCACAAGGCGGAGGCCGAGTCCGGGTTCAAGCCCGCGGACGAGGGCTCCCGCGCGGCTGGTCAGGTCATCGACCTGACGGAGCACGACGAGACCGAGCAGATCGACCTGGAGCGCCTGCGCACCGCGGCCTCCTGACTCCCGCCCGCGTGGGTGGCTCAGGCCATCCAGCGGTCCGGCCGGGCGTCCCTGCGCCCGGTGCGGGACCGCTCGGCCTGGGCGCGCAGGATCCCCGCGGCCTCCTGAGCGTCCCTCAGGCGGGCTGTGACGGTCTTGTTGGCTCCTGTGTCCACGTGTACGTCCGTGAGGCCCCAGAGGCGCTGCCAGGGGCCCTGGGTGAGGCGGACGCTCTGCACCTTCGCGTGCGGAACGAGCGCGAGGCTGCGGCGCAGCAGCCCGTGCCGGGCGGTGAACACGGCGTCGGTGGCGCCGAAGCCGTACCCGCGCCACCACACCGGCACGCACCGGCCCGCGCGGCGCGGCGGCCGGGACAGCGCCGACCGCGACGGCACCCGCACGCCGGGCAGCACCCGGGCGACGACGGATTCGGCGACCTCGCGCGGGGCGACGGGAACGAGCAGCGAGTTGGACGATCCGGCCACGTCCAGCTCCACCCGCACCCAGCCGCGCCGCCGCCACAGCAGCGGCTCCACGATCCGCACGGTCTGCACCCGCCCCGGCGGCACCGTCTCGTGCACCCGGTCGAGGAGCCCCCGGTCGATGCGCAGTCCGTCCGGTGAATCGCCCACCGTCCAGTCGTACTCGGCGACGAACCGTCCGACACTGCTCGCGCCCGCCGCGCCCAGCAGCGGCAGGCCCACGGCGAGGACGGTCCACACGCTCCCCGTGACCAGCCACAGCACCGGCGGTACGACAACGGCGGCGGCCAGCGCGCCCCAGGTGGCGCCGGTCAGCACCAGCGAGAGGGCGAGCACGCGCGGCGGCACCCGCAGCAGCCGCTGGACCGGTGCCTCGCCGACCTGATCCGCGGTCTCCGGCGCGAAACCGGCCGCCCGCGCGAGCAGTTCGGCACGCAGGGTGCGGGCCTCCCGCTCGCCCAGGAAGGCGAGTTCGTCCTTCTTGGCCGTGCCGATGACGTCGAGTTTGAGCTTGGCGACACCGGCGACCCGCGCGAGCAGCGGCTGGGTGACGTCGACGGCCTGGATCCGCTCCAGGCGGATGTGCGCGGTGCGCCGGAACAACAGGCCGGTACGGATGCGCAGTTCGGTGTCCGTCACCGCGAAGTGGGTGAACCACCACGTCAGAAAGCCGTACAGGGCGGCGGCCGGGAGGAGCACCGCGAGCGCGAGCAGCAAGGTGGTCGTCGTCAGCCGGGTCAGCTGGCGCTGCGCCTGGTCCGGGTCGTGCAGGGCCCACCCGATGAGCACCGCGACCGGTGCCCACGCCCGCCGCAGCGGGGTCACGGGGTGCAGCCGCCGCTCGATCACCTCACGGCGGACCTTGTCGTGCGTCCCCGGCGTGGTCACAGCCCCGCCGATCGGGCCTCGCCCAGCTCGGTGAGCCGGTCGCGGAGCCGCTCCGCCTCGGCCGGGTCGAGCCCGGGAATGGTGGCGTCGGTCGCGGCGGCCGCGGTGTGCAGCTGCACGCTGGCCAGCCCGAAGTGCCGCTCCACGGGCCCGGAGGTGACCTCCACCAGCTGCATCCGCCCGTACGGCACCACCGTGGTCCCCCGCCACAGCACGCCCCGGCTGATCAGCAGGTCGTCGGCGCGCTCGGCGTACCGCCAGGAGCGCCAGTTGCGGCCGAGCATCACCCAGCCCCAGGCCGTCAGCGCCAGCGGCAGCAGCGCGAGGGCCGCCCACGCGGGGCCCGCGAACAGGCCGGGCAGCAGCCCGGTCGCCAGGGTCAGCAGCCCCAGACACACCACCAGCAACAGCCGTCGCATCCGCAGCAGCCCCGGCGGCAGACCGATCCACTCCGGCTCCGGCCGCGCCACCCCGGTGCTCTCGGTGCCTTCCGGGCTGTTCGCCGGGCTCCCCGTCTCCATGGAGCAAGCCTACGTAGGGGAGACTGTGTCCATGACTCCTACGACGGAGACCATGGTCGGGATCGGTGGCGCGGCGGAGAGCACCGACATGGTGCTCAACATCGGACCGCAGCACCCGTCGACGCACGGGGTGCTGCGGCTGCGGCTGGAGCTGGACGGTGAGCGCATCACGCACGCGGAGCCGGTGATCGGCTACATGCACCGCGGGGCGGAGAAGCTGTTCGAGGCCCGCGACTACCGGCAGATCATCATGCTCGCCAACCGCCACGACTGGCTGTCGGCGTTCTCCAACGAGCTGGGCGTGGTCCTCGCCGTGGAGCGGATGCTCGGCATGGAGGTGCCCACGCGCGCGGTGTGGACGCGCACGCTGCTGGCCGAGCTGAACCGGATGCTGAACCACCTGATGTTCCTGGGCTCGTACCCGCTGGAGCTGGGCGGGATCACGCCGGTCTTCTACGCGTTCCGGGAGCGCGAGACCCTCCAGAACGTGATGGAGGAGGTGTCCGGCGGGCGGATGCACTACATGTTCAACCGCGTCGGCGGCCTCAAGGAGGACCTCCCGGCCGGATGGACCACACGCGCGCGTGCCGCCGTGGCGGATGTGCGCTCGCGCATGGACGTCTTCGACGACCTGGTGCTCGGCAACGAGATCTTCAGGGGGCGCACGCGGGGCGTGGGCGTCCTCGCGCCCGAGACCGCGCAGGCGTACGGCGTGAGCGGGCCCATCGCGCGCGCCTCCGGCGTCGACTTCGACCTGCGCCGCGACGAGCCCTACCTCGCGTACGGGGAACTCCAGGACACCCTGAAGGTCGTCACCCGGAGCGAGGGCGACTGCCTCGCCCGCTTCGAGTGCCTGCTGGCGCAGACGCACAACTCCCTCGACCTCGCCGACGCCTGCCTCGACCGGCTCGCCGAGCTGCCGCCCGGGCCGATCAACCAGCGGCTCCCCAAGGTGCTGAAGGCGCCCGAGGGGCACACGTACGCGTGGACCGAGAACCCGCTCGGCATCAACGGCTACTACCTGGTCAGCAAGGGCGAGAAGACGCCGTACCGGCTGAAGCTGCGGTCCGCCTCGTTCAACAACATCCAGGCGCTGACCGAGCTGCTGCCGGGGACGCTGGTCGCGGACATGGTGGCCATCCTGGGGTCGCTGTTCTTCGTGGTGGGGGACATCGACAAGTAGCCCTCACGCGGGCCCTCAGTCGCCCAGTACGTCCTCGATCTCGACACCCACCGGCTGGAGCAGCCAGCCGAAGTCGCCGAGTCCGCCCGCCGCGGTCAGCTCGGCGGCCTCCCCGGCGCTCGCGAGGGCGCGCACATAGGCCACAGGGTTGGTGGAGGCGAGCGCGAGCGGGGGGCGTGCGCCGATGATGCCCAAGGAGTGCAGCGCCGCGCGCTGGGGGAGCAGGCGCCCGCCGGGCAGCGCGCACGCGTCCAGCGCGACATGCGCGGTGACGTCGCACGACCCGTCCGGCACGGGCGCCGTCTCACGGCCCTGCTGGAAGCCGGTCAGGGTGCCGTAGGGCGGCCGGGTGTCCGCCGTGTGCCAGTAGTCCACGGCGACGGCCAGCCCGCGCTCGACGCCGGAGACGACGTCCTCCCAGGCCTCGTCCCTGGGCAGCCCGATCTCCGCCCGCCGCCCCGCCTCGTCCGGCAGCGGCCACCAGTCCGCGAGCCACCGTGCCGCCGGGCCCGAGACCGCCTCCCCGAGCCGCTCGGCCCCGTCGTCGCGCACCTGCACCAGCCGTGGCACGCCCGCGGCGTCCACCTCCACGACGTCGACGGGGACGTTGTCCAGCCACTCGTTGGCGAACAGCAGCCCCACGATCCCGCGCGGGGGCTCGGCCAGCCACTCGATCCGCGGGTCGAGCCCCGCCGGGCGGTCGGCCAGCTCCACGGCACACGCGCGCGTGCGCGCCGCCACCTCCTCGGGCAGCGCCGCCAGCACCCCGGTGACCAGCTCGCCGCGGCCCGCCGCCATGTCCACGAAGTCCAGCACGTCGGGCGCGCCCAGCACCTCGTCGACCCGGCACAGCAGCTCCGCCACCGCCCGCGCGAACAGCGGCGACGCGTGCACCGACGTACGGAAGTGCCCGCCGGGGCCCTCGGGCCTGCGGTAGAACCCGTGGGGCCCGTACAGGGCCTCCCGAGCCGCCGCACGCCAGCCACGCCATGCACTCGCCGCACTGTCCGCCACATCGTCCGTCACGCGGCAAGGCTAAGCGCACGCGTGAGCGGCAGGACCAGGCGCACAGGGGAACGCAGCCTCCACCTTGCGGAGTACGCCGGGCCGGTGCGGATCGGTCCTCCGGTTGACTCCTGCACGCATCTCGTTTCCCTACGCTGGGTTACGTGCAGCGCCTCTATGACTTCCTCCGCAGGCACCCGACGTGGGTCGACGGCTTCTGGGCCCTCGTCCTGTTCGGGATGTCCATCGTGAGCGGGGTGTTCAGTGAGGAGGCCACCGGTACCCAGCTGCCAGCCGTGGTCGTCCCGGTCACGCTGCTGCTGTGCCTGGTCGTCGCGCTGCGCCGCCGGATGCCGGAGCGGATGCTGGTGCTCGGGGCCGTCGTGGGCGTGGCGCAGCTCGTCCTGGACGTGGCCACGCTGCCCGCCGACTTCGCCCTGCTGGTGATCGTCTACACGGTCGCCGCGGACGGCCCCCGCTGGGCCTCGCGGTTCGCGCTGGTCGGCGGACTGTGCGCGGCACCCCTGGCGCAGCTCCGCTGGCCGCAGGAGAACGCGAGCCCGCTGGCCAATCTGGCGCTGGCGATACTCCAGACGGTGCCCTTCGCGCTCGCGTGGGTGCTCGGCGACTCGATCCGCACCCGGCGCGCCTACTTCGCCCAGCTGGAGGAGCGGGCGGCCCGCCTGGAGCGGGAGCGCGAGGCGCAGTCGAAGGTCGCGGTCGCCGCCGAGCGCGCCCGCATAGCGCGCGAGCTGCACGACGTCGTCGCGCACAACGTGTCCGTGATGGTGGTGCAGGCCGACGGCGCCGCCTACGTCCTCGACGCCGCCCCCGACCAGGCGAAGAAGGCCCTGGAGACCATCTCCTCCACCGGCCGCCAGGCGCTCGCCGAGATGCGCCGCCTGCTCGGCGTGCTGCGCACCGGCGAACACCAGGAGAGCGGCGAGTACGTCCCCCAGCCCGACGTCGAGCAGATAGAGGATCTCGTCGAGCAGTGCCGCGGCTCGGGACTGCCCGTGGACTTCAAGATCGAGGGCACCCCCCGCCCGCTGCCCAGCGGTGTCGAGCTGACCGCCTACCGGATCGTGCAGGAAGCGCTGACCAACACCCGCAAGCACGGCGGACCGAACGCGGGCGCCAGTGTCCGCCTGGTGTACTTCGACGACGGTCTCGGACTGCTCGTCGAGGACGACGGCAAGGGTGCCCCCCACGAGCTGTACGAGGAGGGCGGTGAGGACGGCCGGGGCCACGGTCTGATCGGCATGCGGGAGCGGGTCGGCATGGTCGGCGGCACTCTCGACGCCGGGCCGCGCCCCGGCGGCGGCTTCCGTATCAGCGCCCTGCTGCCGCTCAAACCGGCGCACTGACGTCGGCGCACGCCCCGCGTTGACACCTGTAACGCCGCGAGCGCGGGAAACACCGACCACACTGACCACCGACCACACTGACTACCGACTACCGACTACCGACTACCGACTACCGACTACCGACTACCGACTACCGACTACCGACCACCGACCACCGACCACACTGACCACACCGACCACCGGACACACCGGAACACGGACCAGACGGACACGGAAGAGGACCCGATGACGATCCGCGTGATGCTCGTCGACGACCAGGTACTGCTGCGCACCGGATTCCGGATGGTGCTCGCCGCGCAGCCGGACATGGACGTCGTGGCGGAGGCGGGGGACGGCGTCGAGGCCCTTCAGGTGCTGCGCTCCACTCCCGTCGACGTGGTGCTGATGGACGTCCGCATGCCCAAGCTCGACGGCGTCGAGGCCACCCGTCGCATCTGCGCGGACCCCAACCCGCCGAAGGTGCTGATCCTGACCACCTTCGACCTCGACGAGTACGCGTTCTCCGCGCTGAAGGCGGGCGCCTCCGGTTTCATGCTCAAGGACGTGCCGCCCGGTGAACTCCTCGCGGCGATCCGTTCCGTGCACAGCGGTGACGCCGTCGTCGCCCCGTCGACGACCCGGCGTCTCCTCGACCGGTTCGCGCCGATGCTGCCCAGCCCCGGTGGCGAGCCGCAGCACAAGGCGCTGGAGCGGCTCACCGAGCGGGAGCGCGAGGTCATGGTGCTCGTCGCGCAGGGCCTGTCCAACGGCGAGATCGCGGCCCGGCTGGTGCTCTCGGAGGCGACCGTGAAGACGCACGTGGGCCGCATCCTCACCAAGCTGGGGCTGCGCGACCGGGTGCAGGTGGTCGTGCTGGCGTATGAGACGGGTCTGGTGCGCGCTGGCGGACACGGCTGACGGAGCCCGCCGCCGTCGGTAGGCTCCGCGCATGCTCCTGTGGATCAACGGCCCCTTCGGGGGCGGCAAGACACAGACCGCACACGAGATACGGCGCCGCCTGCCCGGCAGCGTCATCTGCGACCCCGAGCACGCCGGGTTCGGCCTCAACCGCATGCTGCCGCCCGGTCTGCGCGGCGACTTCCAGGACCTGGTGGCCTGGCGGCAGGGCGTCGTCGAGGTGCTCGACCTCGTGCTGAGCAAGCACGACGGCGTGGTGATCGCCCCGATGACCGTCACCGATCCCGGCCACTTCGCGGAGACCGTCGGACGGCTCGGCGAACTGGGCCACGACGTGCGCCACTTCACCCTCCTCGCCCAGCACGAGACCGTCCTCAGACGGCTGCGGGAGCGGGCCCCGGGGCGCCTCCTCCAGCGGATCGCCGGGAGGAAGGCCCCGCTGCGCGAGGAGAGCTGGGCGATACGGCAGCTCGACCACTGCCTGGAGCGGCTGCGCGAACCGGAGTTCGCCGAGCACCTGTGGACCGACCAGTCGACCGTCCCCAAGACGGCCGACCGCATCGCCGTCCTGGCCGGTCTCACCCTGAAGCCCAACCGCGAGGGCGCCTTGCGGACCCGGCTGCGGCAGGCGGCGGTCGGCGTACGGCACATCCGCCCCGACTGAGGGAGCTACGGCTTCTCGTTCTCGGCGACGACGTCCTCCAGCCGCGCCACGAACTCCGCCACCGCCTCCTTCACGTCGTCCGCCGTCCACTCCAGGCCAGCGGCCCGCACGTGGATCTCGGTGAAGGACGTCCCCGGGCCCTTCGGGTCCCACGGCCCGGCGAAGAGGATCACGCCGGTGGCCTCGGCGGCCCGGACCGCGGCCTCGGCGGCCACGTCGACGTCGTACGGCAGCCAGACCTGGAAGTCGTGCGTGGCGGGCTCCTCGGGCGCCACGCGGGCCCACGGCAGCCCCGCCTCGGCGAACCCCTCGCGCAGCGCGGCGGCCACCACGCGCGCGTGCCGTACGTACTCCGGCAGCCGGGGCAGCTCGCGCTCCAGGCCGATCAGGGCCGACAGCGCGGTCGGGAACTGCTGGAACAACTGGCCGCCGTAGCGGTGCCGCCAGGCCTTCGCCTCCGCGATCAGCGTCTCAGGACCGGCCAGCGCCGCACCGGCGAAACCGTCGAGGGACTTGTAGAACGACACGTACACGCTGTCCGCGAGGCCCGCTATCTCCGCCAGCGGGCGGTCGAAATGGACCGTGGTCTCCCACAGGCGCGCGCCGTCGAAGTGCACCACCGCGTCCCGCTCGCGCGCCGCCGCGACGACCTCCGTCAGCTCCTCCCAGGAGGGCAGCAGATAGCCCGGGTCCCGCAGCGGCAGCTCCAGCATCAGCGCTCCGAAGGGCTCCTCGAAGTCCCGCACCTCGGCGGCGGTCGGCTGCCGTGCCTCGCTGGTCAGCCGGACCGGGCGCAACCCGCTGACCTCGCTGAAGGCGTTGCGTTCGTGCACCTCGGGGTGGGCGAGCCCGTGCAGGGCGACGGTCCGGTTCCCGGTGCGGCCCGCCCAGCAGCGCAGGGCCACCTGCTGGGCCATGGTGCCGGTCGGGAAGAACGCGGCGGCCTGCGTGCCGAGCAGTTCGGCGACCTTCTTCTCCAGGGCCTCCACGATGCCGTCGCCGTACAGGTCGGCGGGCTGGTCCAGGTCGTACACCTCGGCCGCCGCGTCCAGCACGGCCAGGCGCTGCCGGAGGGTGGCGTGCACACCGAGACGCGCGAGCGCCCGTTTCGCGCTCCGGTAGGCGGCCTTGCGGCGCCGGTAGCGCTCCGTGCGCTCCTCCTCGACAGTCGTCCCGGTCGTGTCATCACGCGTGTCAGCCATGGTCCGGAATCATGCCGGGCGGCACCCCGCGCGGGCACCCGCATTTCCTCCCGCGCTCCCGTCGACGGCGTACGCGGTCCGGTCACGGAAACCCACAGCCTGTGGACAACCGAACGCCGCTCGAACCAATCGCGTTAACATGACGAGAAATCGTCCGGTACCCAGAGCGGACTGGAACGGGAAGGCCTCCGTCGCGTGAGTACAGTCCAACAACCAGACCCCAAGGACCGCCCCGCGCGGCTCACCGTCGGCGTCGTCGGCGCCGGTCGGGTCGGCCCCGCACTCGCCGCGTCACTCCAACTCGCCGGGCACCGCCCGGTGGCCGTCTCCGGGGTCTCCGACGCCTCCAGGAGGCGGGCCGCGCAACTGCTGCCCGACATCCCCCTCGTCACCCCCGCCGAGGTGCTGGAGCGCGCCGAGCTGGTCCTGCTCACCGTCCCCGACGACGCCCTCCCGGACCTCGTGGAGGGCCTCGCCGCCACCGGCGCGGTACGGCCGGGACAGCTCCTCGTGCACACCTCCGGCCGGTACGGCGCCAAGGTGCTCGACCCCGCCCTGCGCGCCGGCGCGCTGCCGCTGGCCCTGCACCCGGCGATGACCTTCACCGGCACCCCCGTCGACGTGCAGCGGCTCGCCGGATGCTCGTTCGGCGTCACCGCCCCCGACGAACTGCGGCTCGCCGCCGAGGCGCTCGTCATCGAGATGGGCGGCGAGCCCGAGTGGATCGCCGAGGAGAACCGCCCGCTGTACCACGCGGCCCTCGCCCTGGGCGCCAACCACCTGGTCACCCTGGTCGCGCAGTCCATGGAGCTGCTGCGCACGGCCGGTGTCGAGGCCCCCGACCGGATGCTCGGCCCGCTGCTCGGCGCCGCCCTCGACAACGCCCTGCGCTCCGGCGACGCCGCCCTCACCGGGCCGGTCGCGCGCGGCGACGCGGGCACCGTCGCCGCGCACGTCACCGAGTTGCGCAAGCACGCCCCGCAGACCGTCGCCGGGTATCTGGCGATGGCCCGCGCCACCGCCGACCGGGCCCTCGCGCACGGCCTGCTGAAGCCGGAACTCGCCGAGGACCTCCTCGGGGTACTCGCCCACGGCACCGAAGGGGACGCCGGATGACCACCGCCCTGCTGCACACCGCCGAGGAACTGCGGACACGCGCGCGTGGCGGACGCCGCGCCGTCGTGATGACCATGGGCGCCCTGCACGAGGGCCACGCCACGCTGATCCGCACCGCGCGCGAGATCGCCGGGCCGCACGGCGAAGTCGTCGTCACCGTCTTCGTCAACCCCCTCCAGTTCGGCGCGGGCGAGGACCTCGACCGCTACCCGCGCACCCTGGAGGCGGACGTCAAGCTCGCCGAGCAGGCGGGCGCCGACGTGGTGTTCGCCCCGTCCGTCGACGAGGTCTACCCCGGCGGCGAACCGCAGGTGCGGATCACCGCGGGCCCCATGGGCGAACGCCTGGAGGGCGCCTCCCGCCCCGGCCACTTCGACGGCATGCTCACCGTCGTCGCCAAGCTGCTCCACCTCACCCGCCCCGACGCAGCCCTCTACGGCCAGAAGGACGCCCAGCAGCTCGCGCTGATCCGCCGCATGGTGCGGGACCTGAACTTCGGCGTGGAGATCGTCGCCGTACCCACGGTCCGCGAGTCCGACGGCCTGGCCCTGTCCAGCCGCAACCGCTATCTGTCCCCCCAGGAGCGCCGTACCGCCCTCGCGCTGTCCCGGGCCCTGTTCGCGGGCCTGGACCGGCACGCCGCGCTGGAGGCGCTGCGCGCGCGGGCGCGGGAAGTGCCCTCCTCGCACGCGCGTGCCGAGGCGCTCAGCGCCATAGGGGAGTCCCGCGCGGCGGCCGACGCGCACGCCGTCGCCAAGGCCGTCCCCGGTGGCCCCGCGGCCGTCCGCGCGGCGGCCCGCCTGGTCCTCGACGAGGCCGCCCGCCTCGACCCGCCGCTCGTCCTGGACTATCTCGCCCTGGTCGACCCGGCCGACTTCACCGAGGCCGACGACGACTTCACCGGCGAGGCCGTCCTCGCCGTCGCCGCCCGGGTCGGCACGACCCGGCTGATCGACAACCTCCCCCTCACCTTCGGAGCCGCCTTGTGACCAGCACAGGGATACGACTGCACGCCCCCGCCCCGGGCTGGTCCATCGCCGCGGACGTCGTCGTCGTGGGCTCCGGCGTCGCGGGCCTCACCGCCGCCCTGCGCTGCGAGGCGGCGGGCCTGCGGACCGTCGTCGTCACCAAGGCCCGCCTCGACGACGGCTCCACCCGCTGGGCGCAGGGCGGCATCGCCGCGGCCCTCGGCGAGGGCGACACCCCCGAACAGCACCTCGACGACACCCTGGTCGCGGGCGCGGGCCTGTGCGACGTCGAGGCGGTACGCATCCTGGTCACCGAGGGGCCCGGCGCGGTCCGCCGCCTGATAGAGACCGGCGCGCACTTCGACGAGTCCGCCGAGGGCGACCTGGCACTCACCCGCGAGGGCGGCCACCACCGCCGCCGCATCGCCCACGCGGGCGGCGACGCCACCGGCGCGGAGATCTCCCGCGCCCTCGTCGAGGCGGTACGCGCGCGTGGCGTGCGCGCCATCGAGAACGCGCTCGTCCTCGACCTGCTCACCGACGCCGACGGCCGCACCGCGGGCGTATCCCTGCACGTCATGGGCGAGGGCCAGCACGACGGCGTGGGAGCCGTCCACGCGCCCGCCGTGGTCCTGGCGACCGGCGGCATGGGCCAGGTCTTCTCCGCGACCACCAACCCGTCCGTGTCGACGGGCGACGGCGTGGCCCTGGCGCTGCGCGCCGGGGCGGAGGTCAGCGACCTGGAGTTCGTCCAGTTCCACCCCACCGTCCTCTTCCTCGGCCCCGACGCCGAGGGACAGCAGCCCCTGGTCTCCGAGGCGGTACGCGGCGAGGGCGCCCACCTGGTCGACGCCGACGGCGTGCGCTTCATGGTGGGACAGCACGAACTCGCCGAACTCGCCCCCCGGGACATCGTCGCCAAGGGCATCATGCGCCGCATGCAGGAGCAGGGCGCCGAGCACATGTACCTCGACGCCCGGCACTTCGGCGCCGACATGTGGGAACACCGCTTCCCCACGATCCTCGCCGCCTGCCGCGCCCACGGCATCGACCCGGTCACCGAGCCCGTCCCGGTCGCCCCGGCCGCCCACTACGCCTCCGGCGGCGTGCGCACCGACTCCCAGGGCCGGACGACCGTCCCCGGCCTGTACGCGTGCGGCGAGGTCGCCTGCACCGGCGTCCACGGCGCCAACCGGCTCGCCTCCAACAGCCTCCTGGAGGGCCTGGTCTACGCCGAGCGCATCGCCCATGACATCGCGGTGGCCCACCGCCGCAACGCCCTCCACGCGCGCGTGCCCAAGCCGGTCCCGCAGCCGCAGCACCCGGCGCACCCGCTGCTGGCCCCGGAGTCCCGCTTCGCGATCCAGCGGATCATGACCCAGGGCGCGGGCGTGCTGCGCTCCGCCGCCTCCCTCGCCCGCGCCGCCGAGCAGCTCCAGCACCTGCACACCGAGGCCAAGGACGCGCTCACCGAGAACGGCAAGACCGCCGAGCCCGGCGTCGACACCTGGGAGACCACCAACCTCCTGTGCGTGGCCCGCGTCTTGGTGGCCGCCGCCCAGCAGCGCGAGGAGACCCGCGGCTGCCACTGGCGGGAGGACCACGCCGACCGCGACGACGACACCTGGCGCCGCCACATCGTCGTACGGCTGAATCCCGACCGCACGCTGGCCGTGCACACCACCGACACCGCAGACTTCCCCCCTACCCTCCCGCCCCACCGGCCCCAGGAGCAGTGACAGCAGTGACCACCCCTGACCTTCCCCTCGCCCAGAGCGGCGGCTGCGGCGACGGCTGCGCCTGCGGCGCCGACGAGGCGTACGCCGAGAGCGGCCTCGACCCCTCCCTCGCCCAGCTCCTGGCCGAATCCGGACTCGACCCCCTGGAGGTCGAGGACATCGCCAACGTGGCCATCCAGGAGGACCTGGCGGGCGGCGTGGACGTCACGACGGTCGCGACCATCCCCGAGGACGCCGTGGCCACCGCCGACTTCGTCGCCCGTGAGGCGGGCGTCGTGGCGGGCCTCAGGGTCGCCGAGGCGGTGATCTCGATCGTCTGCACGGACGAGTTCGAGGTCGAACGCCACGTCGACGACGGCGACGCCGTGACCGAGGGCCAGAAGATCCTCTCGGTCACCACCCGCACCCGCGACCTGCTGACCGCCGAGCGCAGCGCGCTGAACATCCTGTGCCGCCTCTCCGGCATCGCGACCGCCACGCGCGCGTGGGCGGACGCCCTGGAGGGCACCAAGGCCAGGGTCCGCGACACCCGCAAGACGACGCCGGGCCTGCGCTCCCTGGAGAAGTTCGCGGTCCGCTGCGGCGGCGGCGTGAACCACCGCATGTCCCTCTCGGACGCGGCCCTGGTCAAGGACAACCACGTGGTCGCCGCGGGCGGCGTCTCGCAGGCCTTCAAGGCCGTACGGGAGGCCTTCCCGGACGTCCCCGTCGAGGTGGAGGTCGACACCCTGCACCAGCTCCGCGAGGTCGTGGACGCGGGCGCCGACCTGATCCTGCTGGACAACTTCACGCCGATCGAGTGCGAGGAGGCGGTGGCCGTCGTCCACGGCCGCGCCGCCCTGGAGGCCTCCGGCCGCCTCACCCTGGACAACGCCCGGGCCTACGCCGAGACCGGCGTCGACTACCTCGCCGTAGGGGCCCTCACGCACTCCTCGCCGATCCTGGACATCGGCCTGGACCTGCGGGCCGCGGAGTAGGGCCATGCTGCTGACGATCGACGTAGGCAACACCCAGACCGTCCTGGGCCTGTTCGACGGCGAGGACATCGTCGAGCACTGGCGCATCTCCACGGACGCCCGGCGCACCGCAGACGAGCTGGCCGTCCTCCTCCAGGGCCTGATGGGCATGCACCCGCTCCTCGGCGACGAGCTGGGCGACGGCATCGACGGCATCGCCATCTGCGCGACCGTCCCCTCGGTCCTGCACGAGCTGCGCGAGGTCACCCGGCGCTACTACGGCGACGTGCCCGCGGTCCTGGTCGAACCGGGCGTCAAGACGGGCGTGCCCATCCTCACCGACAACCCCAAGGAGGTGGGCGCGGACCGCATCATCAACGCGGTCGCCGCGGTCGACCTCTACGGCGGTCCCGCGATCGTCGTCGACTTCGGTACGGCGACGACCTTCGACGCCGTGAGCGCGCGCGGGGAGTACATCGGCGGGGTCATCGCCCCCGGCATCGAGATCTCCGTCGACGCGCTCGGCGTCAAGGGCGCGCAACTGCGGAAGATCGAGGTGGCCCGGCCGCGGAGTGTGATCGGCAAGAACACCGTCGAGGCCATGCAGGCGGGCATCGTCTACGGGTTCGCCGGGCAGGTCGACGGGGTCGTCTCGCGGATGTCCCGGGAACTGGCGGAGGATCCCGACGACGTGACGGTGATCGCTACGGGCGGGCTGGCGCCGATGGTGCTGGGCGAGTCCCATGTGATCGATGAGCATGAGCCGTGGCTGACGTTGATCGGTCTTCGGCTGGTGTACGAGCGGAACGTGTCCCGTATGTGAGGGGTTGCGCGGCTCGGGGTGGGTCGCGCGGCCCGGCGCCGCGCCCACCCGTGCCGCGCCCCCAGCGGCACGACTGCCAGCGGCTGCGCCCAACCACGCCCACCCGTGTGGTTCTGTGGCGCCACACCTGACCGATCCATCGAGTTTGTCTGATTAGCTCGTATTGTCGGCGTATGCCCACGCCCTACGGATCCCGCGGCGGCATGGCGTTCGGTGTGGAGGAGCTGCGTGTGCTCCGCCGTGCTCTCGCTCTTGCCCTTCACCCCGGTCGCCCCTCGGCCGAGGACGTCCAGGACTGCCTGAGTCTCGCCGAGTCCCTCGACGAGGCGACCCGCGAGGGCGCCCGGCTGCGGGCCTTCCTCGTGGCCGACCTGGCGCGCTACCGCGCCGCCCTCCCCGGCACCGCGGTCGGCTACCTCACCCTCCTGGAGGAGGTCCTGCACACGGGGTACCGCCCCACCCCCGACGACCGGGCCGCCCTGCGCGCCCTCCGCGGCAACCCCACAGCCGCCGCCCTCCTCGACCGCACCGCCCCCGCCCCCACCGTCCCCGCCTGCCGCACCCCCCTCCTCGCCCTCCCCGGCGGTCTCGCCGCCGAGCACCCCGGCGAGCAGCCCGCCAAGCCCGCCCAACCCGCCAAGCCCGCGGAACCGGCGAAGAAACCCGCCGAGAAACCGGCCCCGAGCCGCCGTCCCGTGCCCACCCCGGGCGAGGTCTTCCCCCGCCGCAAACCGCCCCAGCGCCCGGCAAGCCCCCCGCAGCAACTGGCCGCGGGCTGACCTGGCTACCCTGGAGCCATGGACTACGTCTCAGCGCTTGTGCCCCCGGTCGTCATGGCGGTGCTTTTCATCGGCGTGATCCGGGTGATCGTGAAGACCCAGGGCGGCAGCAACAAGACCAAGGAGGACGCGGCCGTGGACGCCGCCCTCCAGCGCGCGGAGACCGCCCGTCAGGCCTCGCGGCCCGCCCACGAGGCCTGACACCCGACCTGACCCCGGGCCCCTGGCCCGCCCCGGCGTACGGCGACCCAGCCGTACGCCCTTTTTGTTGCCCTTTGCCGTAGAAGGCGCCAGTCCCGCACGCGATTACCGAGATCTCCCACTATTGTGCTGAGGGTGCCTCGCCCATTGGGAGAACTCGAAGACGCGGTCATGACGCGGGTGTGGAAGTGGAACCGCCCGGTGACCGTTCGAGAAGTCCTGGAAGATCTCCAACAGGAACGCTCCATCGCCTACACCACGGTGATGACCGTTTTGGACAATCTCCATCAGAAGGGCTGGGTACGCCGCGAGGCGGAAGGCCGGGCCTATCGATATGAGGCGGTCTCCACCCGAGCCGCCTACGCCGCCGCGCTGATGAACGAGGCGTGGTCCCAGAGCGACAACCCGGCGGCGGCCCTCGTCGCCTTCTTCGGCATGATGAGCGACGAACAGCGACAGGCTCTCCGGGACGCCATCCGCGTCGTCCAGGGCCCGGAAACCCCCCACCCCGAATCCGTGGAGAACCCGGCCCCCGAGAACCCGCCCACCGAGAACCCGGACCGCGAGAACCCCGGCTCCGCACCGGAGGACCGCGGGCGATAGCGTCCGCTCATGTCCGCAGAGAGCCCCGAAGTCACCGCTAAAGCCATCACCGTCCGGCGGGCCCGGACCAGCGATGTCCCGGCCGTACGCCGACTCCTTGACGCCTACGTCCGCGGGGGCATCCTGCTCGACAAAGCGACGGTCACGCTTTACGAGGACATCCAGGAGTTCTGGGTGGCGGAACGGGACGACAACGCCGAGGTGGTCGGCTGCGGCGCACTCCACGTCATGTGGGAAGACCTCGCGGAAGTCCGTACTCTCGCGGTGAAGCCCGGGCTGAAGGGCGCCGGTGTCGGACATCAGTTGCTGGAGAAGTTGCTCCAGACCGCCCGCTGGCTCGGTGTTCGCCGGGTTTTCTGTCTCACCTTCGAAGTGGACTTCTTCGGACGGCACGGCTTCGTGGAGATCGGCGAGACACCCGTCGACACCGATGTCTACGCGGAGCTGCTGCGTTCTTACGACGAGGGTGTCGCGGAGTTCCTCGGGCTCGAACGAGTGAAACCGAACACCTTGGGCAACAGCCGGATGCTTCTGCATCTGTGACCCGGCGATCATCGCCGGGTATTCCGCCGCCACCCCTGCCCAGGTTCCCTATGTCCGAAACGCGCACGTTTCCGGTCCGTGGCCGGGCAGTGGGTCTCTCCCGGGGGTTTGTGTTTTTCCCGCAAAAGCGGTTTGCTTTCCGACGTACTGCTGTACTGCATATAACAGGGGCGCGGCGAAACGGCGGACGCTGCTGACCCCGGGCCCTCACGTTATCGATGAAAGGAAATCCGGTGGCACAGAAGGTTCAGGTCCTTCTTGTCGACGACCTCGACGGCGGCGAGGCGGACGAGACCGTAACGTTCGCGCTGGACGGCAAGTCGTACGAGATCGATCTCACGACTGCGAATGCGGACAAGCTGCGCGGCCTTCTCGAGCCCTATGTGAAGGGTGGTCGGCGTACCGGAGGTCGCGCTTCGGGCGGACGTGGAAAGGCGCGCGCCGCTTCCGGCGGCAGCCAGGACACTGCCGCGATCCGTGCGTGGGCGAAGGAGAACGGTTACGAAGTCAACGACCGTGGCCGTGTTCCGGCGATCATTCGCGAGGCTTACGAGAAGGCCAACGCCTGAGCACAGGCGCGCCTCAACCGGACCCGGTGGCACGCTGCTGCCACCGTGTCCACCAGCCGTACGAGATCGGGGGCCCGCCCCGCGCCTACGGCACCTCCCATGGCCGACAACGTCGGCAGCGAGGCCTCGACCTCGCACCCGGGCAAGGGGGGCCGCAACCACACAGCGGCCCCCTGCGGCTTTTCCGCGCCCGGCTCCGGCCCGGGTCCCGGCACCCCCGGCGCCTCCATCACCCCGCCTGCCCCCGCTCCCACGGCCACCAGGTCCAGCCCCGGCAGCAACGGCCCCCACTCCAGCCACTCCAGCAGCCCGGGCATCTCGTCGGCGCTCCCCGGGGCCACCAGCAGCCGCATCCGGTCGCCCTGTACGGCCACCGGAGAGCCCGGGGCGAGACGGCGCAGGGCGGTGCGGCCCGCCTCCACGGGCACGTCCAGGACGTCGAAGCGCGGCCCCACGACGAGTTCGAGTGGCGGCCCGGGCACTGTGGGCCACCCCAGGTCGTTCTCGTAATAGAGCCGAAGCCGGTGGCCGGGACCGCTCGGGTCGAGCGGACGGCGGGGAAGTGGGACCGTGGGAGGGGCGCCAACCATGCCAAGCGCAACCGTCGGAAGAGTACGCGGGTTACGCTGGGTGTCCCTACGAACGCGCAGAGTGCTGAATCGGGGGGCGTGCGGGGGTGCGGGGAGGCACAAGGTTGTTCGCCCGTAGCGGAGGGAACGGGTGCGCGCGGCATGGACTGTCAGTCCCCACGGGTAAGACATCCCTAGTGGGAGGGGGCGACACGCAGGACAGGCCGTCTCACGTTCGCCATCGGCGTACTGGCGAAGGGGGTATCTGCCTGGCCTGCGGGAACATCGTCTCGCACCATCGGGTTGGAGCAGATGTCGGCGTTCGGGGTCAGGAGGCCATCGACGGTGTCGGCAGTTGGAATGAGCGGTCCCCGCTCGCGGGACTAAGCTGCGGAAGGACAGGGAGGGGAAGTTCCCCCCACTGCCTGACCGCTCTGAGGAGCGATTAACGATGTTCGAGAGGTTCACCGACCGCGCGCGGCGGGTTGTCGTCCTGGCTCAGGAAGAAGCCCGGATGCTCAACCACAACTACATCGGCACCGAGCACATCCTCCTGGGCTTGATCCACGAGGGTGAAGGTGTCGCCGCCAAGGCCCTTGAGAGCCTCGGGATTTCGCTCGAGGCGGTCCGCCAGCAGGTGGAGGAGATCATCGGCCAGGGCCAGCAGGCCCCGTCGGGTCACATCCCCTTCACCCCCCGTGCCAAGAAGGTCCTGGAGCTGTCGCTCCGCGAGGCCCTTCAGCTGGGGCACAACTACATCGGCACGGAGCACATCCTGCTCGGCCTGATCCGTGAGGGCGAGGGCGTCGCCGCCCAGGTCCTGGTCAAGCTGGGCGCAGATCTGAACCGCGTGCGGCAGCAGGTGATCCAGCTGCTCTCCGGTTACCAGGGCAAGGAGACCGCCACCGCCGGCGGCCCTGCGGAGGGCACCCCCTCGACGTCCCTGGTCCTCGACCAGTTCGGCCGGAACCTCACCCAGGCCGCTCGTGAGTCCAAGCTCGACCCGGTCATCGGGCGCGAGAAGGAGATCGAGCGGGTCATGCAGGTGCTGTCCCGCCGTACGAAGAACAACCCGGTCCTGATCGGTGAGCCCGGCGTCGGCAAGACCGCCGTCGTGGAGGGCCTCGCCCAGGCCATCGTCAAGGGCGAGGTGCCCGAGACGCTGAAGGACAAGCACCTCTACACGCTTGACCTCGGTGCCCTGGTCGCGGGCTCCCGTTACCGCGGTGACTTCGAGGAGCGCCTGAAGAAGGTGCTCAAGGAGATCCGCACCCGCGGCGACATCATCCTGTTCATCGACGAGCTGCACACGCTGGTCGGTGCGGGTGCCGCCGAGGGCGCCATCGACGCGGCGAGCATCCTCAAGCCGATGCTGGCCCGCGGTGAGCTGCAGACCATCGGTGCGACCACGCTGGACGAGTACCGCAAGCACCTGGAGAAGGACGCGGCCCTCGAGCGCCGCTTCCAGCCGATCCAGGTCGCGGAGCCGTCCCTGCCGCACACGATCGAGATCCTCAAGGGCCTGCGCGACCGGTACGAGGCGCACCACCGCGTCTCGATCACCGACGAGGCGCTGGTCCAGGCCGCCACCCTGGCCGACCGGTACATCTCGGACCGCTTCCTGCCGGACAAGGCGATCGACCTGATCGACGAGGCCGGTTCCCGGATGCGCATCCGCCGGATGACCGCGCCGCCGGACCTGCGCGAGTTCGACGAGAAGATCGCCGGTGTCCGCCGGGACAAGGAGTCCGCGATCGACTCGCAGGACTTCGAGAAGGCCGCCTCGCTGCGCGACAAGGAGAAGCAGCTCCTGGCCGCCAAGGCGAAGCGCGAGAAGGAGTGGAAGGCCGGTGACATGGATGTCGTGGCCGAGGTCGACGGCGACCTGATCGCCGAGGTCCTCGCCACCGCCACCGGCATCCCGGTCTTCAAGCTCACGGAAGAGGAGTCCAGCCGTCTGCTCCGCATGGAGGACGAGCTGCACAAGCGGGTCATCGGCCAGAACGACGCCGTCAAGGCGCTGTCGAAGGCGATCCGCCGTACCCGCGCCGGTCTGAAGGACCCGAAGCGTCCGGGTGGCTCGTTCATCTTCGCCGGTCCGTCCGGTGTCGGTAAGACCGAGCTGTCCAAGGCGCTCGCCGAGTTCCTCTTCGGTGACGAGGACGCGCTGATCTCCCTCGACATGTCGGAGTTCAGCGAGAAGCACACGGTCTCGCGCCTCTTCGGCTCGCCCCCCGGCTACGTGGGCTACGAGGAGGGCGGCCAGCTGACCGAGAAGGTCCGCCGCAAGCCGTTCTCCGTGGTCCTGTTCGACGAGGTCGAGAAGGCCCACCCGGACATCTTCAACTCCCTGTTGCAGATCCTGGAGGACGGTCGTCTGACCGACTCCCAGGGCCGGGTCGTGGACTTCAAGAACACGGTCATCATCATGACGACCAACCTCGGCACCCGGGACATCTCCAAGGGCTTCAACCTGGGCTTCGCCGCCGCGGGTGACACGAAGACCAACTACGAGCGCATGAAGAACAAGGTCTCGGACGAGCTGAAGCAGCACTTCCGGCCCGAGTTCCTCAACCGTGTCGACGACGTCGTGGTCTTCCCGCAGCTGTCGCAGGAGGACATCCTGCGGATCGTCGACCTGATGATCGGCAAGGTGGACGAGCGCCTGAAGGACCGGGACATGGGCATCGAGCTGTCCCAGTCCGCCAAGGAGCTGCTGTCCAAGAAGGGCTACGACCCCGTGCTGGGCGCCCGGCCGCTGCGCCGGACCATCCAGCGCGAGATCGAGGACTCGCTCTCCGAGAAGATCCTCTTCGGCGAGCTGCGTCCCGGTCACATCGTGGTCGTGGACACCGAGGGCGAGGGTGAGAACAAGACCTTCACCTTCCGTGGCGAGGAGAAGTCCGCGCTGCCGGACGTCCCGCCGATCGAGCAGGCGGCCGGCGGCGCCGGTCCGAACCTGAGCAAGGACGCGTAGCCGCTGCGCTCGGCCTGAGCAGTACGCAAGGGGGCTGCCCCGGAACCCAGGGTTCCGGGGCAGCCCCCTTCCTGCTGGATTCAGGAGAGCTGACCGTCGTAGTCCGGCAGCTTGAACGTCTTCTCGGCGTGGCCGCCCGACAGGTCGGTGGGGCTGTTGCCGATGTTGGCGATGATCGTGTAGCCCTTCGACTCGATGGTGGCGCGCTGGGCCGTCTTGTAGTCGGCGACGTTCTTGAAGAGGTCGATCAGGCCGCGGACGTAGAGGCCGGAGACCTGGTAGCCGCGGTGCCTGAGGTTGAAGTCGGTGACGGAGTAGATGATCCCGGGGCGGGCGGTGACGAAGAAGACCGCGACGCCGTGCTCCTGGGCGTACTTGGCGACATCGAGGACGGGCTTGTTGGCGGGCTGCGGGTAGCTGAAGCCGAAGTCGGTCTCCAGTGCGGTGTTGTCGATGTCGAGGACGATCGCCTGCTTCTCGCCCGGCCGGGGCTGGGCGATGCGCTGCTTCAGATAGGGCAGTGCCTGGTCCATCACCGCCTGGCAGTCCTTCTGCCAGGCGGCGTAGTCGACGTCGGCCGCCGCCGTGGCGGTGACGGTGGCCGTGGCGGTACCGGTGGTGGTCGCGGCCTCGGCGGGCGCGGCCAGCGCGAGGAGCGCGGCGGCGGTGACGGCGGGGGCGGTGATGCGGCCCAGCCAGGGGCGTCGTCCGGTCATGTGGGGGGTCCCTTCGCGATGCCAACGTGGTCAACGTGTCGTGTGCATGTTCGGCAACGAGGGTGGCGCGTGGGGAACCATAGGGTTACTGATCGGTAGGTGGCTAGATCACGCCCCGCACGGAGGTGACGGTCGGCGGTACGGGCAGGGCGGACATGAGCTGGCTCGATACGTCGGTGACGCCCTGGGCGAGGACGAGGGTCAGCATGCGCAGGTTCGGGAAGAGCGCGGAAAGACCGGACAGGTCCTCGGTGCCGTCGAAGTCGTTGAGACGCAGGCGGGTGATGCCGGGCAGCGGGGGGCCGTTCCAGCCGAGGTGCCGCCAGCTGAGGCGCAGTAGCTCGAGGGAGGGGTGCCGGGCGATCTCCTCGCAGTCCTCGGGGGTCAGCGGTGCGGCCAGGGCGGCGAGGCTGAGCTGCTTCAGCGTGCCGAACCGGTGCAGACCGCGCAGGCCGGTGTCGAGCAGCGCGGTCTTGTTGAAGCGCAGGTAGTGGAGCGGCAGTTCGCGGGGGAGTGCCTCGTCGAGGGAGGCGGCTCGCAGCCGTATGCCCAGGTCGAGCTGGCCCAGGGTCGGTGAGCCGGAGAGCGGGGCGAGGGCGTCCGGACGTTCCAGGCCCTCCAGCAGGTCGAGGGACAGCCAGGTCAGGGGCAGTTCGGCGATCGGAGTGAGGTCGGCCACGCCGGGACAGCGGCTGAGGCCCAGGTGGGTGAGCCGGTGCAGAGCGGCAAGTGCCCGCAGATCCCGCACCCGGTCGTTGCTCCGGATGATCAGCTCCGTCACCGTCTCGGACGGCAGCCCGGCCGGATCCACGTCACCGGCGAGCTGGATCGACTCCCTGCCGCCCAGCTCACACAGCACCCGCAGGTGCTCATCCGACTGCACGGCGAAGACCAGGCCCTCCTCCGGCAGGTGCGTGATCACCTCCGCTCCGTACCGCCGCGCCGGGAACCGGTACCACGTCCAGCTCAACTGCGCCCGTACCTCCACCGCCGGATGGGACGCGAACCGCGCCAGCACCGGCACCGCCTCCTCCGTCCCGATCAGCGACGCCGTCACCACCACCGCCCGCGCCTCGGCGTCCGAGAGCCCTTCCGGACCCGGCAGCAGTTCCAAGGCCAGCGGACCGGCCTCCGCCAGCGCGCGGGCCTCCTCCGTCGTCCGGGGCGGGATCAGTGCCGCCGCCCGCCGCTCGACCTCCGCCCGCACCGTCGGGTCCAGCTCGGTCGCGTGTTCCAGTGAGGCCAGCGCGAGCAGCCGTATCCGCGTGCTCGCGGCGCCCTCCGCGCGGTCCGCGGCCCGCGTCAGGTCCCGTAGCAGCTCGGCCCGTTCCCGGGGGCGGGCGTGGGCCATCGCCATGCGGATCACGTCCGCCCACTGCTCGTCCGCCGCGCCGCGCACCAGCAGCCCGAAGTCACCGTCCTCCACGGCGGCCTTCGCGCCGAGGTAGTCCTGGAAGGTGCGGTGGACGAACTCCACGGTGCCGTCGGCGGGTTCCCGGAGCAGCCCGCTGCGGACCAGCAGATGGCGCAGGATCGTCCCGGCGTCCCCCTGCGCGGCGGCCGACGGCAGGGACGGGAGCACATCGGCGATCAGCCGCTCGGCGCGGGCGCGGTCCATCTCGGACTGGTTGTTGCGGATCAGCCAGTACGCCAGCCGCTGGAGCAGCTGGATCTGCGGCAGCTCGCTGAGCCGCACCTCGTCCTGGCCGGTCATGTCCCGTTCCTCGTCGCGCCGGGCGAGCAGCATCGACAGGGCGGCGTCGTACAACTCCTGCCTGCCGTGCGGGAGATAGCCGCGCCGGTCCCGGTGCAGGGCGCAGATCAGCCCGCACATCAACGGGTTGGTGGCGAGGCGGCCGAGGTCGGGCTTGGTGCGGACGGCGTCGAGGAGTGAGCGTTCGTAGCCGTCGAGGCGGTCGGGGTCCTGGGCGTCGGCGCGGGCCGCCGTGTGCCAGCGGGTGATGAACGCGGCCACGTCGTCCCGGCTCATGGGGGTGAGGGCCAGCTCGGCGAAGCCGTCCGCGGCCAGCCAGTCCTCCCGTACGGCGGAGGGACGGGAGGTGACCAGCCAGCGGTTGCCGGGATAGACGTCGAGCAGTTCGCGCAGCCAGCGCCGGGTGCGTTCGCGCTCACGTTCGGGGATCTCGTCGATGCCGTCCACCAGCAACAGCGCGCGTCCGGCCGCGAGGACCTGGTCCGGCCAGCCGTCGGGCTGGTTCGCGTGGAAGGGGACGCGTACGGCGGCCAGGAAGGCGTCGGGGGAGGGCAGGCCGTCGGCGCGGCGGACGAGGGTGCGCAGCGGCAGGACGAAGGGGACCAGGTCGCCGCGCTCACCGCGGGCCGCGGTCACCGCGAGCCACTGCACGAGGGTCGTCTTGCCGGACCCGGCGACCCCGCGCAGCAGGACCCGGTCGTGGTCGGCGAGGGCCTGTTCGGCGGGGAGGGCGGTGGCCGCGGCGAGGTGCTGCTCGTCCGGGGCGTCCTCGGTGCGGCCGACGGCCTGGAGGCTGAGGTAGGCGGCGTCCAGGGGCCAGCGGTCGGGGGAGTGGTGCAGGTCGATGCCGTAGATGGTGAGGTGGCCGTGCCGGGTGGTGACGTAGGAGAGGTAGCGGCGCTCGAACTCGGCCGTGCCGCCGGGCTGGGGCGTGCGGTCGAGGAGGCGGTCCACCCGGTCGATCAGTTCGCGCTGGCGGCGGGACTGCTCGGCGAGGGTGCGGGGGACAAAGGTGGACCGCTGGGTGAAGAAGTGCAGGATGTGCAGGCAGGCGGTGGCCAGCAGCCGGTCGTGGAAGAGGGTGGCGTCGGCCGAGAGGTGCCGGGTCGGGTCGCCGCCGGTGGCGCGGAGCCGGGCCGCGAGCCGCTCGTGGCCCAGTTCCACCGCCTGGACGTCCGTCATGGTGAGGTCGCCGAGCGCGCCCAGGGTGTCGGCGAGGGCGTGGGCGACGGCCCGCTCCTCGTCGGCGGCCACCGGACGCTCCCCGTCGCCCTTCAGCGCCCGCCGGACCAGTTCGTCCGCGAGCTTGCGTACGTCTTCGTAGACGAGGGTGCGCTTCTCGCCCCTGAAGGACACGAGGCCCGAGATCCGTACCGGACGCTCCACCAGGCCCGCCCCGGCTCCCTCGGTGACGAACAGCTTTCTGACGAGCGGGCCTACTACCCCGGACGCCAGCCTGACACCGATCACCGACGGTTCCATCCGCCCTCCCCCTGAGCCCCATCGAAGTGCAGGTCAGCAGCGTAGTGCGGGTCACATTCCGGGGTCAGTGGATCTCGCCTGCCGGTGACATGCGGCACAGGCGATTTGTCCCTTACTAGGCGGAATAGTGGCGACCTTGAGGCGGACAAAACGGACTATTGGTCCACACCTCTTCGTCACCTTCGGCTGTGATGGGCGAATTCATCCCACATGGGAGCCGTGTCAAGAGTCGTTAAGTTTCGACATCAATTACTAGGTTCCGTCGTAGATCACACGTTTGTGGCTTTCGGGAGCCGCGGGTTACCAAGGATCTGCCATCCGGTGGGCGTCAGATCCGCCGGGTGCTTCTCTGTCCCCCACCCATGAGGTTGAGATGAACCAGCGCGTCACGTCCCGTTCCGTCCGTACGTCCTCGCTCCGCACCCGCGCCGCCGTCCTGGCGGCCGGTATGGGAGCCACGGTCGTACTGGGGACCGGGGTCGCGGCCGCCGCCGAGGCCAGCGCGGCCACCGCCGCCACCAGCGCGGCGAGCGCCGTCCAGGCCCAGGCCGCCGCCCAGGCGAAGGCCGCCGAGACGCAGGCCGCCGCGGTCGCCAAGGCCAAGGCCGTCGCGGCGAAGAAGGCCGCCGCCGCCAAGAAGGCCGCGGCGAAGAAGGCTCCCGCCAAGAAGGCCGCTTCCTGGGTCAACCCGGTGAGCCACTACAAGCTGTCCGCGAGCTACGCCCAGGCGGGCGGCATGTGGCAGTCCACCCACAGCGGCCAGGACTACGCGGTGCCCACCGGCACCAAGGTCGTCGCCGCGCACGGCGGCACGGTCGTCAAGGCCGGTCCGAACGGCGCCGGTGACGGTCCCGCGTACGGCAACGCCGTCGTCATCAAGCACGGCAACGGCATGTACTCGCAGTACGCCCACCTGTCGAAGGTCAATGTGAAGATCGGTCAGATCGTCAAGACCGGTCAGCGCATAGCCTTCTCCGGCAACACCGGTAACTCCAGCGGTCCGCACCTGCACTTCGAGATCCGGACCACCGCGAACTACGGCACCGCCGTCGACCCGGTGCGCTTCCTGCGCGGCAAGGGCGTCTCGCTCTGATCCGCTGACGCGGGCTGGTTCCGGCTGACGCCGTCGGCTCAGGCGCCGCCGTGCGCCTGGGTCACCAGATCGATCGCGACCTCGAGGACCGCCCCGCGGGCGTCCTCGGGGTCGACGCCCATGTCCCGCATGACGAACATCCCGGCGTGCATCGTGAACAGGGCGCTGACGCAGCGGACCTGGTCGACGAGGTCCGCGTCGGGGTCGACGATGATGTCCCGCATGCCGAGCATGCGGTTCTTGAACATCTGGCCGATCCGCAGGTCCCGTACAGTCGCCTGGTTCTCCTGCATGAAGCGGAACAAGGGGGCCGCGTCGGTGAGCGTGTCGTTGTAGCGGCGGAGGATCTCCCGCTTGGTCTCCAGGGTGTGCGGCTGCTGCCGCCCCCACTCGATCAGGTCCTCGATCGGCTGCGTCAGATCCTCGAAGAGGCTGACGATGATCTCTTCCTTGGTCTTGAAGTGGTAGTAGAGCGCCGCCTTGGTGACGTCGAGACGCTCGGCGATCTCACGCAGGGAGGTCTTCTCGTACCCCTGCTCGGCGAAGAGTTCCAGGGCGATGTCCTGGATGCGCTGGCGGGTGTTCCCGCGGCGCCGCTGCTTGGTCCCGTCCGTGTCGTCCATGGTGCCGCCCATCCTCGCCCCCAGTCGCTTTCCCAGAAACTTACTTGACGACCGGCTAGTTACGCTCCTACCTTACCCAGTGAAGTTTACTAGCCGGACGGCAAGTAAGTAATCACGTGGGTAGCTGGGGGCGAAAGCCATGACCGAGACACGGCCGACGGCCGAAGAGGCCGCGGAGACCGGGAAGCAGCCGAGGAGCGTACGGGTCGTCCTGCTCGCGTTGATGATCGCGATGATGCTCGCGATGCTCGACAACATGATCATCGGCACCGCGATGCCGACGATCGTCGGGGAACTCGGCGGTCTGGAACACCTGTCCTGGGTGGTCACCGCGTACACCCTCGCCACCGCCGCGTCGACCCCGATCTGGGGCAAGCTCGGCGACATGTACGGGCGCAAGGGCTCGTTCCTGACCTCCATCGTGATCTTCCTGCTCGGCTCCGCGCTCAGCGGCATGGCCCAGGACATGGGCCAGCTGATCGGCTTCCGCGCGGTGCAGGGCCTGGGCGCGGGCGGTCTGATGGTCGGCGTGATGGCGATCATCGGCGATCTGATACCGCCCCGGGAGCGCGGCAAGTACCAGGGCATGATGGCCGCCGTGATGGCGCTGGCGATGATCGGCGGGCCGCTGGTCGGCGGCACGATCACCGACACCTGGGGCTGGCGCTGGGCGTTCTACATCAACCTGCCGCTCGGCGCGGTCGCGCTGGTCGCCATCAGCGTCGTACTCCAGCTCCCGAAGAAGCGCGCGAGGACCCGGATCGACTACCTCGGCGCGGGGCTGCTCACCGTGGGCATCACCTCGATCGTGCTGGTCACCACCTGGGGCGGCACGGAGTACGCCTGGACCTCGGCGCGGATCATGGAGCTGACCGCCATCGGGGTCGTCTCGCTCGTCGGCTTCGTCCTGTGGGAGCGGCGGGCGGTCGAGCCGCTGCTGCCACTGCACATCTTCCGCAGCCGCAACTTCGCGCTGATGTCCGTCATCGGTTTCATCACCGGATTCGTGATGTTCGGCGCGGTGCTGTTCCTGCCGCTCTACCAGCAGTCCGTGCAGGGCGCGTCCGCGACCAACTCCGGGCTGCTGCTCCTGCCGATGCTGGGCGCGATGCTCGTGACCTCGATGGTCGCCGGGCGGGTCACCACCAACACCGGGCGCTACAAGATCTTCCCGCTGGCGGGCGGTGTGCTGCTGGTCGCCGGGCTGTGGCTGCTGTCCCTGATGGACACGGAGACCTCGCGGTTCACCTCCGGTGTGTACATGGCGGTGCTCGGGCTCGGCATGGGCTGTCTGATGCAGATCACCATGCTGGTGGCGCAGAACAGCGTGGAGATGAAGGACATGGGCGTCGCCTCCTCCTCCACCACCCTCTTCCGCACCCTCGGCTCCTCCTTCGGCGTCGCGATCATGGGCGCCCTGTTCAACCACCGCGTCCAGGACGTCATGGCCGAGCGCGCGGCGGGCTCCGAGGTGGGCCAGGTGACCGAACAGTCCGCCCAACTCGACGCGGCCAGCCTGGCCAGGCTTCCCGAGGCCGCCCGCGAGGCCTACCAGCACGCGGTGTCCTCGGGCACCCACGGGGCCTTCCTGCTGGGAGCGGCGGTGGCGGTGGTCGCGCTGATCGCCGCGGTGTTCGTGAAGGAGGTTCCGCTGAAGGGGGCGGGGCCCGAGGGAGCCGAGGACGAGCCCAAGGCGCCGCAGGACGGGCCCGCGGCTCCGGCTCCGTCGCCGGTGAACGAGATGGCGTGAGCGCACCCGCGGTCCGAGGGGCGTTGTCAGTGGCGCCTGTCACCATCGGTCGCATGGACAAGGTGCGGCAGGTGCGGCTGGCCAAGGACGCCATGGACCGGGGCTGGGCACATCCGGGGATGGACCTGGACGGGGTGGCGGTGCGCCAAGGAGCGGCCGGACGTCGAGCTGGCGCTGATGAGCCTCGACGGGCCCGGCCTGGACGCCGAGTCCGCACAGACGCCGAAGAAGCTGGTCAGCAAGGGCGTCATCGGCGCCTGGGCGCTGCGCACCGACGACTGCCGAGGGGACTGCCAGACCTTCAGGGCCCGCGGCGTGGAGTCCCTCCAGGCACCGACCGAGCGGCCGTACGGCGTCGAGGCGATCTTCCGTGACGACAACGGCAACTGGTACTCACTGACGCAAGGAGTTCCGCACCCCGGCGGTGCCCCGACTCACCGCCGTCCCTCCTGCAGCGGCAGCATCGGATAGCTGCCCGTGTTCGTCGGCGCGTGCTCCGGCAGCCACAGGATCGCGACCGCGCCCTCCGCCGTCACCTGGTCCGGCGGCCCCGGCGGGCGTACGTTGCGGAAGGTCAGCCGGGCGCCCAGCACCCGCGCCTGGCCCGCGGCGATGGTCAGCCCGAGGCCATGGCCGCGTCCGGCGCGGTCCATGCTGCCGGTGCGGAAGCGGCTGGGCCCCTCGGCGAGCAGATCCTCGGGGAAGCCGGGGCCGTGGTCGCGTACCCGGATCACCCGGCCCTCGACGGTCACCTCGATCGGCGGTCTGCCGTGCCGGGCGGCGTTGGCGAGCAGGTTGAACAGCACCCGCTCCAGACGCCGGGGATCGGTGGTGACCTCCGACTCGTGCACCACGACCACCTCGACACCGGGGTCCTTCGCCGCCACCCGCCGGGCCACGAACTCGCCGAGCAGGATGTCCTGCAGCTCCGCCCGCTCCGACGCGCCGTCCAGCCGGGCGACCTCCAGGACGTCCTCGACGAGCGTGCGCATCGCCTTCGCCCGGTCGAGCACCAGCTCGGTCGGCCGCCCCGGCGGCAGCAGCTCGGCCGCGGTGAGCAGCCCCGTCACCGGGGTGCGCAGCTCGTGCGCGATATCGGCGGTGACCCGGCGCTCCGCCTCCAGCCGCTGCTTGAGCGCGTCCGCCATGGCGTCCACGGCCCGCGCGAGATCGTCCGTCTCGTCCCGCACGACCCCGCCGATCGCCTCCCGCACCCGAACCTCGGTCTCCCCCTTGGCGACCCGGTTCGCGGCAGCCGCCGCCTTGCGCAGCCGCCGTGACAGCTGCGCGCCGATCAGCACCCCGAGCGCGCTGCCGCCGAGCACGACCGCGATGGACCCGATCACCAGCGCCTGGTCGAGGTCGTTGAGGATGTCCGTGCTGCGGTCGGTGAACCCGGTGTGCAGCGACATCACATGCCCGTCCTTCAGCGGCACCGCCGCCCAGATGTCCGGCGGCCCCCCGCCCGGACCGTCCCCCACATACGTCGCCCGGCGGCCCTGCTCCACCTTCCTGCGCAGCTCCGCGGGCAGCTCGGGGTCGTCGATCTTGACGCTGGGGAAGTTGGGGCGGCTGGACAGCTCGTAGTTGCGCTGCGCGATCCGCAGCCGCGCGTCGGCGAGATCGCGGGCGTTGTCCAGCATCGACACCCGCGCGGCGTTGTGCACCACGAGACTGAGCGCCACCGCCACCAGCGCGCCGACCAGCGCGATCGCCGTACTGAGCTTCCACCGCAGCCCGGTGCGCAGCCCCGAACGCGCCACCCACGCGGGCACCGCGCGCCGTATGCGGCCCCGCTCACCGGGACCTCTGACTCCGTTCCCCCGCATGACCCGGCCGCCTCAGGCCTTCAGCTTGTAGCCGAAGCCACGGACCGTCTCGATCCGGTCCTGACCGATCTTGGTTCGCAGCCGCTGCACATGCACGTCGACGACGCGGGTGTCCCCGCCCCAGCCGTAGTCCCACACGCGTTCGAGCAGCTTGTCGCGGGACAGCACCGTCCCCGGCGCGGCGGAGAACTCCAGCAGCAGCCGCATCTCCGTCGGCGTCAGCGCCACCGGCCGCCCGGCCTTCCGCACCTCCATGCCGTCGGTGTCGATCTCCAGCTCGCCGAAGGTCAGCACCCCGCCGTCCCCCTGCGCGGCGCCCTCCTCCTGCCGCGCCTCACCGCCCGCGTGCCCGAACCGGCGCAGCACCGCCCGGATCCGCGCGACCAGCACGGCACCGTCGAACGGCTTGGTGACGTAGTCGTCGGCGCCCGCCTCCAGCCCCAGCACGACATCGATGGCGTCGGCCCGCGCGGAGAGCATGATCACTGGCACGGTCGACTCGTCCCGGATACGACGGCACAGGCTGACGCCGTCGAGGCCGGGGACCATGACGTCCAGCAGGGCGATGTCGGGCCGGTCGGCGCGGAACGCCTCCAGACCGGACAGGCCGTCGGGCATCGCCGTGACCGCGAAGCCGACGCGCTCCAGGGCGAGCTGGGTCGCCTCGCGGATGACGTCGTCGTCCTCGACGAACAGGACGTGCGTCTGCTCTGCCATCCAGGTGCTCTCAGTTCTCGTGTGCTGGCGGGGCGGGGCGGGGCGCGGCGTCGGGCCGTCAGGTGTCCTCGGGGACCGGGGTCGGTTCACCTGCGACCGTGCCGTACTCGTTGTGCGTGCGGTACCGCTCGATGAAGCGGTCCTCTGTCCAGTGGTACGTGATGACGTTCTCGCCGGACGGGTTCGAGACCGGGTCGCCACGCCCGTACACCTGCTTGGTCACCACCAGATCGCCGCGGTCGATCTCCGCGTAGACCGGCGGCTCCTCCGCCCGGAACACGTTCTCGTATCCGCCGTCCCCCGCGCGGTACACGTACGAGCCCACGCCGATCGCCTCGCCGCAGGTCAGCACGTTGACCACGACATCGCTCGCGGAGCCGCCGGTCAGCTCGCCGTACGACACGTCGACGGGATACTCGTCGGCGGTACACGGCTTCAGATCGCGTTTGACGGCCGCCGACACCAGCGGGTCCGCCTTGACCAGCCGGACCGCGTCCACCCGCTTCGGCGCGGCGGACGGCGCCGCCACCGACGGGGACGCCACGGCCCCCGCCACCGTGTCCGACCCGGCGGGCCCCTCGTCCCGCGCCCCGGTGCCGCTGCTGCCGCACGCCGACACCAGCAGGGCGACGGCGGTGAAGGCGGCCATCGCCGCGCTCACCGCCCGCAGGGTGGGCCGGGCCGGGCTGGACCCCGGGTCGGTCAGGCCGCGCAACGCTCCCGCTCCTCACGCTCCAGCGCGCGTGCGTCCAGGTCGCGGGTCTCCAGCTCCTCGCGGAGCCGGGCGAGCGCCCGGTGCAGCGTGCTCTTGACCGTTCCGGCCGACATGCCCAGGGCGGCGGCCGTCTCCTCGGTGGACATCTGCTCCCAGTGTCGCAGCACCACGACACTGCGCTGCTTCGGGGCGAGCACCTTCAGCACGTCCATCAACAGGGCGCGGTCGGCGTGCTGTTCGGTGGAGTCGTCGACGGACGCGTCCGGGAGCTGCTCCGTCGGCACCTCCTCCAGCTTCCGCGCCCGCCACCACTCGGTCCGCGTGTTGATCATGACCCGGCGCAGATAGGCGTCCGCGAGCCGCTTGTCCGCGATGCCGTCCCAGCGGCCGTACGTCCGCACCAGGGCCGTCTGGAGCAGGTCCTGGGCGTCGATCGGGTCGGGGACCAGGCGGCGGGCGCTGCGCAACAGCGCGTCCTGCCGGGTGCGGACGTACTCCTCGAACTCGAGCACCTCTCCCTGCGCCATGATCAACCGCCTCCCGTTTCCCCGTTGTGTAGCTGTGATCCGCCCCTGCGGGGCACGACATGAAGCTACGGAGCGGTTGTCACGGCGCTGTGCGAAGGACCCTGCGGGAAACGCGCGGCTGTCCGTCGGTTGTGTAACGGAAGTAGGCGGGAGATAAGAGAGAGGGGAGGCTGGTCCGGTTATGCCCCGGTTCAGGCCTCCGGGCGGGGCGTTCAGTTCAACGGCAGCCGGTACAACCCGCCCGGCAGCGGCTCCACCAGCCCGTCCGCGACCAACCCGTCCAGCGCCCGCGCGCGTTGCACCGGCTCGTGCCACACCCGGTCCAGCGCCGCCTGTGGCACCGGTACGTGCGCCTCGCGCAGCACGGCCAGCAGCTTGCCGCGCACCTGACGGTCCGTACCGGCGTACGTCTGCCCGCGGCGCGGCGGACCCTCGTGCTCCGGCTTGCCCGCGAGCCGCCAGGCGCAGCTCGCGGCGATCGGACAGCGGTGGCACGACTCGTTCTTCGCCGTGCACACCAGCGCGCCCAGCTCCATCGAGGCGGCGGCCCAGCGCGCGGCGGTGCGCTCGTCCTCGGGCAGCAGCGCCCGCGCGAGCCTGCGTTCGGCGGCGGTGGTCGCGTTCGGCGGGTACCGCACACCGCTGACCGCCCGCGCGAACACCCGGCGCACATTGGTGTCGAGCACGGCGTGCCGCTGCCCGTACGCGAACGAGGCCACGGCCGCCGCCGTGTACTCCCCGATGCCGGGCAGCGCCAGGAGTTGCGCGTGATCGGTCGGTACGTCCCCGCCGTGCCGTTCCGCTATGGCGACCGCGGCGCCGTGCAGCCGCAGCGCGCGGCGCGGGTAGCCGAGGCGGCCCCAGGCGCGGACGGCCTCGCCGGGCGCTTCCTTGGCGAGGTCGGCGGGGCGCGGCCAGCGGGCCAGCCACTGCTCGTAGACGGGCAGGACACGGCTGACCGGCGTCTGCTGCAACATGAACTCGCTGACCATGACCCCCCACGGCCCCGCCTCCGGGTGCCGCCAGGGCAGGTCACGCGCGTGCTCGTCGAACCAGGTGATGACAGGGGTGTGCAGGTCCTCGCCGTGGGGCTCGCGCCCGGGCTGGGACTCGTGCGAGGGCTGGGGCTTCGTTGGCGCAGTCATGGCGTTCCCGATCCTGCCATGCCGAACGCCGCGGGAGCGGACAGTGACGTGGGCGTTACGGCGGTGACGTCGGCG
The DNA here is from genome assembly GCF_042796855.1 of Streptomyces sp. NPDC057877. Taxonomy (NCBI): domain Bacteria; kingdom Bacillati; phylum Actinomycetota; class Actinomycetes; order Kitasatosporales; family Streptomycetaceae; genus Streptomyces; species Streptomyces sp. NPDC057877. The sequence goes on along the minus strand of NZ_JBHVMS010000003.1, from coordinate 20,190 downwards.
GTACGGCGGAAATGACGCCCGGCGTACGGCACGGTCGGCTCCCGTGCGGGATGATGATCCGTAAAAGTTGGCGCCCAGGCGGCGGGTGTGGCAAGCGAACGCGCCGATCTCTCGTACAGTTTGCGCCGTGGGATCTCTGCGCAATCCGGTTGGGCCGCTTCCCTCCTCCATCTACTGGCGACGGAGGGTCGTCCTGCTGTCCGTGCTCGCCCTGTTGGCCCTGCTGGTCCTCTGGATCATGACCATGGGCGGCGGAGGCGGCAACAACGGCGCCGACGGGTCCAACGGCAAGAATCCCGCGCCGTCCGTCTCCACGATCACGCCGGGGCCGTCGGGCTCGGGCCCGGCGATCAGCCAGGCGCCGGGCGGGCGTGACGAGTCGGGCGACGAGGACTCCAACGGCGGTGGTTCCGGGGGCGGTTCGGGCGACGGCTCGGGTGACGGGTCCGGGGACGGCGGCTCTGGGGACGCTGGTGCCGGTGGGGCTGGCGGGAGTGCCGGTTCCGGTGGCGTCGGGAGCGGGGTCGGCAGTGGCGACGCGCTGCCCGCCGGGTCATCGGTGCCCAACTGCGCGCCGGGGTCCGTGTCGTTGAGCCTGAGCAGCGTGCGCAACTCCTACGCGCCGGGGCAGCGGCCCGCCTTCCGGCTGACGGCGAGGAACTCCTCCGGCAGCGACTGCAAGGTCGATCTCGGCCCGAAGAACGCGGTGCTGACGATCACTCAGGCGGAGAGCGACGACGACGCCTACTGGTCGTCCGACGACTGCCCCAAGGGCGCGAGCAGCCTGTTCTTCCGGGTGCCCGCCGGGAGCAGCATCACCTACCCCGTGGAGTGGGACCGCAAGCCGAGCGCGCCGTCCTGCGGGACGCCTCCGGCGGGTACGGCCGCGGCCGGGACGTATCTGGTGGAGGCGAAGGCGCCCGGGTTCGCGAAAGTGCAGACGTCGTTCGTGCTGGAAGAGGACTGAAGGCTGAAGGGGACTGACAGCCGAAGGGGACTGACAGCCGAAGGGGACTGACAGCCGAAGAGGACCAGGGCGTCCGGCGACCTTGCGTAGGCGCCCGGCGCCGCAACAGCTGGGGCCTCAGACGTACCGCTCCAGGATCGACGACTCCGCCAGCCGTGACAGCCCCTCCCGCACGCTCCGCGCCCGCGCCTCGCCCACGCCGTCCACGGTCTGCAGGTCGTCGACGCTGGCGGCGAGCAGCTTCTGGAGTCCGCCGAAGTGCTCCACGAGACGGTCGATGATGGCGCCCGGCAGCCGCGGCACCTTGGCCAGCAGGCGGAAGCCGCGCGGGGAGACCGCGGAGTCCAGGGTCTCGGGGGAGCCGGTGTAGCCCAGGGCCCGGGCGACCGTCGGGAGTTCGAGCAGCTCGGCGTGGGTGAGGGCGTCCAGCTCGGCGAGGGCCTCCTCGACCGTGCGGGAGCGCTTGGCGGTGGGCTCGGGGACGTAGTCCCGCACGACCAGTTCGCGCTCGGGCTCGACCCCGGCGATCAGCTCGTCCAGCTGCAGGGCGAGCAGTCGGCCGTCGGTGCCCAGCTCCACCACGTACTCGGCGATCTCGGTGGCGATCCGGCGGACCATCTCCAGGCGCTGGGCCACCGCGGAGACGTCGCGGACCGTCACCAGGTCCTCGATCTCCAGCGCTGACAACGTTCCCGCGACCTCGTCGAGACGGAGCTTGTACCGCTCCAGGGTCGCGAGGGCCTGGTTGGCGCGGGACAGGATCGCCGCGGAGTCCTCCAGGACGCGGCGCTGCCCGTCGACGTAGAGGGCGATCAGCCGCATCGACTGGGAGACGGAGACGACCGGGAAGCCGACCTGCTTGCTGACCCGGTCCGCGGTGCGGTGCCGGGTGCCGGTCTCCTCCGTCGGGATCGTCGCGTCGGGGACGAACTGCACGCCCGCGCGCAGGATCTTCGACAGGTCGGAGGAGAGCACGATGCCGCCGTCCAGCTTGCACAGCTCGCGCAGCCGGGTCGCGGTGAACTCCACGTCCAGCACGAAGCCGCCGGTGCACATGGCCTCGACGGTCTTGTCGGAGCCGAGCACGATCAGGCCGCCGGTGTTGCCGCGCAGGACCCGCTCGAGGCCGTCACGCAGGGCGGTGCCGGGCGCCACGGCGCTCAGCGAGGCGCGCATCAGGCCATCGGAACCGGCACTCCCACCGGACTTTCCGGGAGCTGCTGCCCGGTCGTTGGCTGCCACTGCACTCCTCCGGTCGCAGGTTCTGGGACGCTCCCGTATCGCGCACTCTGTTCGTACGGACGGGCGAGACCAGGGCAAAGTCTACCGGCGGTCCTCCGCGTCCCGGGGGGCCTCTCGACGACGGGAGCGCGGCAGCACCCTCAGGGCGTCCCCTATGTCCGCGACTTCCAGCACCTTCATGCCCGGCGGGACCTTGCCGGGATCGCCCGGTACGAGGGCGTGCGTGAAGCCGAGGCGGTGTGCTTCGGCGAGCCTGCGCTGCACGCCGGTGACGCGTCTGACCTCGCCCGCGAGGCCCACTTCGCCGATGGCGACGAGGTTCTTCGGCAGCGGGGTGTCACTGGCGGCGGACGCGAGCGCGAGGGCCACGGCGAGGTCCGCCGCGGGCTCCGAGAGCTTCACGCCGCCGACCGTCGCGGAGTAGATGTCCCGCTTGCCCAGGGCACTGATCCGGCCGCGCTGTTCCAGGACGGCCAGCATCATCGACACGCGTGAGGTCTCCAGGCCGGAGGTCGTGCGGCGCGGGGAGGGGATCTGCGAGTCGACGGTGAGCGCCTGGACCTCGGCGACCAGGGGGCGGCGGCCCTCCAGGGTGACGGTCAGGCAGGTGCCGGGGACCGGCTCGGCGCGCCGGGTCAGGAACAGGCCGCTGGGGTCGGTGAGGCCGGTGATGCCCTCGTCGTGCAGCTCGAAGCAGCCGACCTCGTCGGTGGCGCCGTAGCGGTTCTTGACGCCGCGGACGAGGCGCAGGCGCGCGTGCCGGTCGCCCTCGAAGTGCAGGACGACGTCCACGAGGTGTTCCAGGAGCCGGGGTCCGGCGATGGCGCCGTCCTTGGTGACATGGCCCACCAGGAGGGTGGACATGCCGCGCTCCTTGGAGGCCCGGATCAGGGCGCCCGCGACCTCCCGCACCTGGGCCATGCCGCCGGGGGCGCCGTCGATCTCGGGGGAGGCGACCGTCTGCACCGAGTCCAGGATCAGCAGGGACGGCTTCACCGCGTCCAAGTGGCCGAGGACGGCGGCGAGATCGGTCTCGGCGGTGAGATAGAGGTGGTCGTCGATGGCGCCGATGCGGTCGGCGCGCAGCCGGACCTGGCTCGCCGACTCCTCGCCCGTCACATAGAGCGTGCGGTGCTCGTCGCTGGCGGCCTTGGCGGCGACGTCGAGCAGCAGCGTCGACTTGCCGACGCCGGGTTCGCCCGCGAGCAGCACCACGGCGCCGGGGACGAGCCCGCCGCCGAGGACCCGGTCCAGCTCGGGCACGCCGGTGGTGCGGGCGGTGGCCTGGCGGCCGTCGACCTGGCCGATGGGCAGGGCGGAGGTGGTGACGCGGCCCGGGGTGGTGGTCCGCACGGCGGGCGCGCCGTACTCCTCGACCGTCCCCCACGCCTGGCACTCGGGGCAGCGGCCGAGCCACTTGGCCGTCTGCCAGCCGCACTCGGTGCAGCGGTAGGACGGACGGTCCTTGGTGGTCTTGGTACGGGCAGCCATGCAAGGAACCGTAGCCGCCGCCACTGACAACGCGGCGCCCGGACGGTCACGTCGGCCCCACGGTCACCCACAACTGGAAGGAATCGCCCGCAATCGCCCGCAATCAGCCGCCACCGCCACGAACGGGCCACGGAATGAAGGGTTCCTGTCCCCTTATGAGGGATCGTTTCACCCGTACGAATTAAAAGTGCTCAAGGGGCGAGAACGGACACTCCCACGGCGCCTACGGTCGCCGGGTGATGAGCAGCAGCCCGGAGACCTCGACCCGCACCCCCGGCGCACGCTCCGGCGCGCACCGCGCGCACCGCGAGGCGCGCGACCGCGCTGCGGCGCGCACGCTGGCCCAGCGCCCGCCCGCGCGTTACGAGCCCTACCTGGACGGTCTGTTCACGTACTGCCTCTCCGTGCTCTGCGACCACGACGCCGCGACCGCCGCCCTGGGCGACGGCCTCGCCCTCGCCGAGCGGCGCGGCCAGCGCGCGCCCGACGCCGCCGGGGACCGCAGGGCCTGGCTGTACGCGCTGGCCCGCTGGTCCTGCCTGCGCAAGCTGGCCGAGGCCAAGCAGAAACGTCAGGCGCACCACGCGGCCGGACGTTCCGCGTCCGCGCGGCACGGCGTCGCGCAGGGCGCCGCCCCCGCCGTACCGGAGGAGGAACAGCGGCGGCGCCGCCGTGAACTCGCGCGGCTGGCCTGGCCGGAGGCCGCGGGCACCACGCCCGAGCAGCGCGAGGCGCTCGAACTCGCCGTGCGCCACCACCTCGCCGCCCACGAGGTCGCCGCCGTGCTGGGCCTGGACCTCGCCGCCGCCCGTGACCTGCTCGCGTCCGCCGCCTGCGAGGTCGAGCGCACCCGCGCGGCCCTCGCCGTCGTGGAGACCGGCAACTGCCCCGGCGTCGCCCGGCTCACCGGCGACGGCCAGCTGGTGCTCAGCTCGGCCGTGCGCAAGGAACTCGTCCGGCACGTCGACGACTGCCCGCGCTGCCGCCGTACCGCCGAGCGCGCCGTCCCCGGCCGCTGGCCCGGAGCCACCGTCACCCCCGCCGAGCTGCCCGTCCTGGAGGCCCCCCGCGCGGCCCTGCACATCGCGATGGCACACCACCCGCGCGTGCGCGGCGGCGCTCCCCGCTTCGACCGGCGGGGCTTCCCCATGGACCCCAAGGACCGGGCGGCCCGGCGGGACCGGCTCCGCGCGCGTGCCGTCACCACGACGGTCGTCGCCACCGTCGTCGCCGCACCCGTGATCGCCCTCTGGTCCGCCTACCGGGGCGCCCCGGTCGCGGGAGAGGCCGAGGACGGCCGCGGGGCCACCGCGAGCCGGGAGGACGGCCCCGGCGACGGCGGGGGCGGGGCCCGGGGCGAGGACTACGGCTACGAGAACGCGGGCAACAACACCGAGCCCGGCCTCCGCTCCCGCGACGCCGGGACACCGGACGTCTCCGTCGAGGTCCTCGGCGTCACCGGCGCCGGACACAAGGGCGCGGGACGGCTCGGCGTGACCGCGGACAGCATCGGCGACACCACGCTGATCACCCTCACGGCGTCGGGCGCCGCCCCGGTCCGCTGGTCCGTGGCCACCCGCGTCCCGTGGCTCTATCCGAGCCGCTCCTCGGGAACCCTCCGGCCCGGCGAGACGTTAACGATCAAGGTGTACGTCGACCCTCTGCGCGAGCCCGCGGGGCACTGGAGCGCACGGGTGGCGATCGCACCCGCGGGCGCCGTCGTCTCCATCACCGGCTACGGCACCGCGCCGCGCCCCTCCGCCCCCGGCCCCGCCCCTCGCCCCGACCCGCGCCCGACCGGCCCCGGCACACCGCCGACCGGCCCGCCCACCGGTCATCCGACCCCGCCGCCGACGACCCCGGGCCCCACGCCGAGTGGCCCACCGCCCACGTCCCACGACCCGACGCCCACACCGTCCGACCCGCCCCCGTCCACGCCGCAGGACCCGGGCCCACCGCCGGGCGGAAGCGGCGACCCGAGCCCCTCGACGTCGTAGCGGCGATGAGCTTGGGAGGGCACGCGGGGTATCGGATACGCCGGTCAGACCACCGGCGCCGGTTCCTGTCCCCGTCCCGGCTCAGGATCCGCCGGGTGCGGTGCCAGCAGCGGCAGCCGGGACGCCAGCCGCTCCTCGCACAGCTCCACCAGGCGGTCGTAGCCCGCCTTGCCCATCAGCTCGGTCAGCTCCGCCCGGTAGGAGACGTACACCGGCTCACCCGCGCCGTGCGCCGAGGTGGCCGAGGTGCACCACCAGTGCAGGTCATGTCCGCCCGGACCCCAGCCGCGGCGGTCGTACTCCCCGATCGACACCTGGAGGACGCGTGTGTCGTCGGGGCGGTCGATCCAGTCGTAGGTGCGCCGGATCGGCAGCTGCCAGCAGACGTCCGGCTTGGTCTCCAGCGGCTCGCGGCCCTCCTTCAGGGCGAGGATGTGCAGCGAGCAGCCCGCGCCGCCCGCGAAACCGGGCCGGTTCTGGAAGATGCAGGACCCCTGGAAGGGCCGGGTCTGCCGGTCGCCGTCCTCGTCCTCGGACACCCAGCCGTTCCTGGTGCCCTCGGCGTGGTGCTGCCAGATGTCCGGGGTGAGCCTCGCCACATGCCCGGCCACCCGCTTCTCGTCGTCCTCGTCGGAGAAGTGCGCGCCGAGCGTGCAGCACCCGTCGTCCGCGCGACCTGCCTGGATGCCCTGGCAGCCGCTGCCGAAGACGCAGTTCCAGCGAGAGGTCAGCCATGTCAGATCGCAGCGGAAGACCTGTTCGTCGTCCGCCGGATCCGGGAACTCCACCCACGCGCGTGCGAAGTCGAGCCCCTTCTCGTCCGGCTCCGGTCCCCCGGCGGTTCCGGCCTGACGGGACACTTCACCCCGCTTGGCGGCCTTCGCCGCCTTCGTCGCTTTTTTGTCCTTCGCCTTTTTCGTCTTTGGCACGCGTCCAGGGTAAGTGGCCCCGCTCCACTTCCGGGACCGCTCCGGGGGCGGCAGGCGTCCGCACTGGCAGTAGCGTTCCGTACATGAGACTCGGTGTCCTCGACGTGGGAAGCAACACGGTGCATCTGCTGGTGGTGGACGCGCACCCGGGCGCGCGCCCGCTCCCCGCACACTCGCACAAGGAGGAGCTGCGGCTCGCCGAACTCCTCGACGACGCCGGAGCGGTCCGCCCGGACGGTGTCGGCAGAGTGATCGGCGTCGTCCACGAGACGCTCCAGGCCGCCGAGGACAAGGGCGTCGAGGAACTGCTGCCGTTCGCCACCTCCGCCGTGCGCGAGGCCACCAACGCCGACGAGGTCCTCGCGCGCGTGAAGGACGAGACCGGCGTGGAACTGCAGGTCCTCACCGGCGAGGAGGAGGCCCGGCTGACCTTCCTCGCCGCCCGCCGCTGGTTCGGCTGGTCGGCCGGGAAGCTGCTGGTCCTGGACATCGGCGGCGGCTCCCTGGAGATCGCCTACGGCCTGGACGAGGAACCCGACGCCGCCGTCTCGCTGCCGCTCGGCGCGGGCCGCCTCACCGCCGCCTGGCTGCCCGGCGACCCGCCCACCGCCGAGTCCGTGCGCGCCCTGCGCCGCCATGTGCGGGCGCAGATCGCCCGTACGGTGGGGGAGTTCAGCCGCTTCGGCGCGCCCGACCATGTCGTGGCCACGTCCAAGACCTTCAAGCAGCTCGCCCGGATCGGCGGCGCCGCCCGCTCCGCCGACGGCCTCTACGTCCAGCGCGAGCTGAAGCGGCAGTCCCTGGAGTCCTGGGTGCCCAGGCTCGCCGGGATGACCGCCGACGAGCGCGCCGAACTCCCGGGCGTCTCCGAGGGCCGCGCGGGCCAGCTGCTCGCCGGGGCGCTGGTGGCGGAGGGCGCGATGGATCTCTTCGGCGTGGAGACCGTGGAGATCTGCCCGTGGGCCCTGCGCGAGGGCATCATCCTGCGCCGCCTGGACCACATGCCGCCGGAGTGACGGGGACTGAGGGCGGGCGGTACTGAGGGCATGCGGGGGGTGCCCTGAGGGCATGCCGGGGCGTCCTGAGGGCATGCCGAGGGCGTCCTGCGCGCATGCGGGGGGGAGTCCTGAGAGCGCGCCCCCGCTCCCGCCCCCGCCTTCGCCGAGGAGCCGCTCCGACCTTCGCCGAGGAGCCGCTCCCACCCCCGCCGAGGAGCCACCCCTGCGGCCCGCCGAGGAGCCACCCCACGCCCCACCGCCAGCCACCCCCCAACCCACCCCGTTACCCTGTCTCCGTGGCCAACCCAGTCGTGCGCATCCCGGATGCGAAGGTCGCCCTGTCGACGGCCTCCGTCTACCCGGAGTCCACGGCGACGGCCTTCGAGATCGCCGCGCGCCTCGGCTACGACGGCGTGGAGGTCATGGTCTGGACCGACCCCGTCAGCCAGGACATCGAGGCCCTGCGCCGCCTCTCCGACTACCACCGGATGCCGATCCTCGCCGTCCACGCCCCCTGCCTGCTGATCACCCAGCGCGTCTGGTCCACCGACCCCTGGGTCAAGCTCCAGCGAGCCCGGGCGGCGGCCGAGAAGCTGGGCGCCTCCACCGTCGTCGTACACCCGCCGTTCCGCTGGCAGCGCCAGTACGCGCGCGACTTCGTCGACGGCGTCTGGCGGATGGCGAACGAGACGGACGTACGGTTCGCCGTGGAGAACATGTACCCCTGGCGCTACCGCGACCGCGAGATGCTCGCCTACGCCCCCGACTGGGACGTCACCAAAGAGGACTACCGTCACTTCACGATCGACCTCAGCCACGCCGCCACGGCCCGCAACGACGCCCTGGACATGGTCGACCGCATGGGCGACCGCCTCGGCCACGTCCACCTCGCCGACGGCAAGGGTTCCGCGAAGGACGAGCACCTCGTCCCCGGCCGCGGCAGCCAGCCCTGCGCCGAGCTGCTGGAACGCCTCGCCCTGAGCGGCTTCGACGGCCATGTGGTCATCGAGGTCAACACCCGCCGCGCCATGTCCAGCGCCGAGCGCGAGGCCGATCTCGCCGAGGCCCTGGCCTTCACCCGGCTCCATCTCGCCTCGGCGATGCAGGTGCCCCGGCCATGACCGGTACGACACCTGCCCCGCGGCGCCGTGGCCGCCCCCCGCGTGCGGGCGCCGCCGACGCCCCCGCCACCCGGGACCGCATCCTGAGCGCGGCCCGCGAGGAGTTCTCCGAGCGGGGGTACGAGAAGACGTCCGTGCGCGGCATCGCCAAGGCCGCCGGGGTGGACCCGGCCCTGGTGCACCACTACTTCGGCACCAAGGAGCAGGTCTTCGAGGCCGCCGTGGAGGTCGCCCTCGCGCCCGTCTTCACCTCCCGGGACTCCGCCCTCGAAGGCCCCCTCGACGACATCGGCGAACGCCTCACCCGCATGATCCTCGGCCTCTGGGAGAACCCCGTGACCCGGGCGCCGCTGCTCGCGATCGTCCGCTCGGCGGTGAACAACGAGGCCGCCGCCACCGTCTTCCGCCGTCTGATCACCTCCCAGCTGATGCGTCGCGTCGCCGCCCGGATGGAGTCGCGGGACGCGGAGCTGCGCGTGGAGCTGGCAGCCGCCCAGTTGGTCGGCATCGCGATGATCCGGTACGTCATCAAGGCGGAGCCGCTGGCGTCGGCGGACGTGGAGCAGATCATCGCGCGGGTGGCGCCGGTGGTGCAGGGCCATCTGACCAACCCCTGACCGCGCCACCGCACGCCCCTCGAACACCCCGACGCACCCGAGGGACCCGGAAGAGAGTCTGAGACGGGTGTCCCGGATACCGGACACCATGTCCATCCCTTGGAGTACCGGCGTACGCTCGACGTCAGTCAGAAAACTCTGGCGGCAGTCTCTGAAGGAGCGAGCGACGATGCCCGAGCTGAGGTCCCGCACAGTCACCCACGGCCGCAACATGGCGGGCGCCCGCGCCCTGATGCGCGCCTCCGGTGTACCCGGTGCGGACATCGGCCGGAAGCCGATCATCGCGGTCGCGAACAGTTTCACGGAGTTCGTGCCCGGCCACACCCACCTCCAGCCGGTGGGCCGGATCGTCAGCGAGGCGATCACGGAGGCGGGCGGCATTCCGCGCGAGTTCAACACGATCGCGGTCGACGACGGCATCGCGATGGGCCACGGCGGGATGCTCTACTCCCTCCCCTCCCGCGACCTGATCGCCGACTCGGTCGAGTACATGGTCGAGGCCCACTGCGCCGACGCCCTGGTCTGCATCTCCAACTGCGACAAGATCACCCCGGGCATGCTGATGGCCGCCCTGCGCCTGAACATCCCCACGGTCTTCGTCTCCGGCGGCCCGATGGAGTCCGGCCGCGCCACGCTCGTCGACGGCACGGTCCGCACCCTCGACCTGGTCGACGCGATCTCCGACGCCGTGAACGACAAGATCTCGGACGAGGACATCCTCCGTATCGAGGAGAACGCCTGTCCGACCTGCGGCTCCTGCTCCGGCATGTTCACCGCCAACTCGATGAACTGCCTCACCGAGGCCATCGGCCTGAGCCTCCCCGGCAACGGCTCGGTCCTCGCCACCCACACGGCCCGCAAGCAGCTCTACGTCTCGGCCGCGCGGACCGTCATGGACATCACCCGCCGCTACTACGACCAGGACGACGCCAGCGTCCTCCCCCGCAACGTCGCCACCTTCCAGGCCTTCGAGAACGCCATGGCCCTGGACATCGCGATGGGCGGCTCCACGAACACGATCCTGCACCTGCTGGCCGCCGCGCAGGAGGCGGGCGTGCCCTTCGGCCTGGAGCAGATCGACGAGGTCAGCCGCCGGGTGCCGTGCCTGGCGAAGGTCGCGCCCAACGTCGCCAAGGACCGTACGTACTACATGGAGGACGTGCACCGCGCGGGCGGCATCCCGGCCCTGCTGGGCGAGCTGCACCGGGGCGGTCTCCTCAACGAGGACGTGCACGCCGTCCACAGCCCCTCCCTGGCCGACTGGCTGAAGACCTGGGACGTCCGCGGCGGCTCCCCGTCCCCCGAGGCGGTCGAACTGTGGCACGCGGCCCCCGGCTGCGTCCGCTCCGCCGAGGCGTTCTCGCAGTCCGAGCGCTGGGAGGCGCTGGACGAGGACGCGGAGGGCGGCTGCATCCGCAGCGTCGAACACGCGTACTCCAAGGACGGCGGCCTGGCGGTGCTGCGCGGCAACCTCGCGGTTGACGGCTGCGTGGTGAAGACGGCGGGCGTCGACGAGTCGATCTGGACCTTCGAGGGCCCCGCGGTCGTCTGCGAGTCGCAGGAGGAGGCCGTGGAGAAGATCCTCAACAAGCAGATCACCCACGGCGACGTCGTCGTCATCCGCTACGAGGGCCCCAAGGGCGGCCCCGGCATGCAGGAGATGCTCTACCCGACGTCCTTCCTCAAGGGCCGCGGCCTCGGCAAGACCTGTGCCCTGATCACCGACGGCCGCTTCTCCGGCGGCACCTCGGGCCTGTCCATCGGCCACGCCTCCCCGGAGGCCGCCTCCGGCGGCACCATCGCCCTCGTCCAGGACGGCGACCGCATCCGCATCGACATCCCCGGCCGCACCATCGAACTCCTCGTCGACGAGACGGAACTGTCCCGCCGCGAGGCGTCCCTGAACGGCACCTACGCCCCCCGCGACCGCGAACGCAAGGTCTCCGCCGCCCTGCGCGCCTACGCCGCCATGGCGACCAGCGCCGACAAGGGCGCGGTGCGGGACGTGACGAAGCTCGGCTGAACGAACCGCCACGCGCGCGTGCTACCAACCGCCACGCGCGCGTGCTACCAGCGGGAAGGGTCGTCGGCGTCCATGGCGAAGACGGACCCGTCGGGAGCGGCGGCGTAGACACGGCCCGCGGCGAGTACGGGAGCGGACAGCCCGGCCGCGACGCGGTCCGCCTGTGCGGCGAGACGGGGACGGGTCTGGCCGACGAGCCTGCCGTCACGGGCGTCGGCGGCGAGCAGCCGTCCGTCGGCCACGGTGACGTACACATGCCGTGCGTCGGCCACCGGAGCCGACCCCCGGGCCACCGACGTCTCAAGGGACCACAGCCGCTCCCGCTGTTCCATGTCGACGGCCTCCAGGGCGCCCCCCGCGGACAACAGGTAGACGACTCCCTCGCGCACCGTGGCCAGCGAGTCGTGCCGCTTGGCGGGCAGCGGCACGCGCAATGGCTCGCGGTCGCCGGGGGTGTAGCGGACGACCGCGGTCGTGTCCGCGCTGGTGGCCTCCACGGAGAGGAAGTAGACGGACCCGTCCTGGGCGCCGACGGGCTGGAGCGATCCCTCCAGTTCCTCCTCCCACCTGACGGTGCCCGTGCCGGGGTCCACGGCTGTGACGAGGGTGCTCGTGCCGTCGGCGGACGGACTCGCCGCGTACGCCAGCGGGTCCCCGGGGAACGACACGACGTACGGCGCGCCCTGGCCGCGGATCGCATGGCTCCACTTGGTGTCGCCCGACGCGCTGTCCACGCCGGTGACGGTTCCGTCGGCCTCGGTGATCAGCAGCATGTCCCCGACGGGACGGACACTGCCGTGGCCGGGGGCCTGCCGTTCCCAGCGCACCTTTCCCGAGGCGGGGTCGAGGCCCTCCAGACGCGAGTCCTCACCCGTCAACGGCTGTACGAGCCCTCCGGAGACGACCGGCGACACGCCCCAGTCCGTCTTCGCGACGCCGCGCCGCCACACGAGGGTGCCGTCGGACGGTTTCAGGGCGAAGACCACGCCGGGCTGCGCGCAGAGCAGTTTCCCGGCGCCGTGGGAGCACTGGGGCACGGATGCCGACCCGGAGACGGACGCGGTCTCCCACGAGACGGCCCCCACCGGTGTCGTCCCGGCGCCATCTGTGCGCGGCGCCGGTTCATTGCCGACGATCAGCTGAACCGCCACAAGGGCACCGCAGGTCACGAGCGCCAGAGCCATGGCGGCCAGAGCCGCCCGTCGACCCCGAGGCCTCTTGAAACGCTCGGCACGCGCGGAACTCCTGGCCCCCTTGAGGCCCACAAAACCCTTGGAACCCTTGGAGCCCTTGGAACCGGGCGGGGATCCGGCCGCGGCCTCGGCCTCGACCTCGGGCCCGGAGTCGGTGTCAAGCGCCGCCTCGTCCCCCGTCCTCTGGGCGGGTATGAACGCCTGAGTGTCGTACGAGGCCGCCACCGACCGCAGCACCCGCATCAACTCGTCCGGCGTGGGCCGTTCCTCGGGCTCCTTGGCAAGGCACCGCGCAATCAGCGGAGCGAGGTTCTCCGGTACGCCGGTCAGATCCGGCTCGTCATGTACGACCTGATAGGCGACGACATACGGACTGTCCGAGTCGAACGGCCCCCGCCCGGTCGCCGCATGCACCATCACCGACCCCAGCGCGAAGATGTCCGCGGCGGGCCCCACCTCCCGGGGCCGCCGGAACTGCTCCGGCGCCATGAACGGCGGCGTGCCGATCAGCTTGCCCGTCTCGGTGCGCAGTTCGCTGTCCTTGGGCCGGGAGATCCCGAAGTCGATGACCTTCGGGCCGTCCTCGGCGAGCAGCACGTTGCTCGGCTTCAGATCCCGGTGCACGACCCCGACCCGATGGATGTCCCGCAGCGCCTCCGCCAGCCCGGCCATCAGCCGCCGCAACTGCTCCGGAGCCAAGGAACCGTTCCGCTTCACCTCCTCGGCCAGCGTCGGCCCCGGAATGAACAGCGTCGCCATCCAGGGCCGCTCGGCGTCCGGATCGGCATCGACGACCGGCGCCGTGAAGGCACCGCTCACCCGCCGCGCCGCCGCCACCTCCTGCCGGAACCGCCCCCTGAACTCGGGATCCCGGGCGAACTCGGCATGGACGACCTTCACCGCGAGCTTCATGCCCGAGGTGCTGCGCGCCAGATGCACGACCCCCATGCCACCGGAGCCGAGGCACGACTCCAGCCGATAGTGACCGGCGTATTCGGGAAGTTCCGCTTCCGCGCCCGCTCCGATGTTCCGCTGTGGCGCCATGGGACCACCCCCGTGCTGTTCGTCCGCGCGCGCGACGCACGGAGCCTAGTCGATGACTCGTACGAGACAGAGCAGGCTTGCTAGCCTCCGTGTTCCACGGGCGCACATGCGTGCGCAGTGTGCTGAAGGGGAATCAACGGGGCCCCATGACAGTCATGGGGATCAACGGGGAGGTCTTGCATGTCAGTTGACCGTGTCTCAGAGGTCGACAGCGGGGGCGAGGAGCTGGCGGTCGCCGCCGAGTCCACCGTCCGTACGTACCCCGTCGCACCGGGCGTCCGCCTCAATGTGCGCAGCGGTCCCGGCACGAACTACGGCATCGTGCGGGTCCTGCCCGAGGGCACCCGCGTCGCGATCTACTGCCAGACGCCGGGTACGACGGTCTCGGGCCCGTACGGCACCACGAACCTCTGGGACAACATCAGCAACGGCCAGTTCGTCTCGGACGCGTACGTGTACACCGGCACCGACGGCTACGTCGCCTCCCGCTGCGGATGACCCCATCAGCCGGAGGCCGACATGGCCTTCGTCAGCCGTAGATCCATCCTGTCCACCGGCGGCACCGCGGGCGCCCTGCTCGCGGTGCCGGGAGTGTCTCCCACCGCCAACGCGGAATCCGTGCGCCATGCCGATGTCGCACCGGGTGTCCGCCTCGACGTCCGAGGTGGTCCGGGCACCAGCCACCCGATCACCGGCGTACTGTCCGAGGGCGCCAAGGTCCCGATCTCCTGCCAGACACCGGGGACGACGGCCACGGGGCCGTACGGCACCTCGGACACCTGGGACGACATCGCGACCGCCGAGTTCGTCTCGGGCGGCTCCGTCCTTACCGGCAGCGACGGCTGCGTCCGTCCACGCTGCTTCTTCTGAGCCCGTCGCGGAGCCCCCGGCCGCCCGGAGCCATAATCGACGCGTGAGCGACGAAAACGGCACCCCGAACCCGGCCGCGGGCCCCCACCCCGACCCCATCCGCTTCTTCGGCACGACCTGGGTCGACCACTCGCGCGGCTACCTGGCCCGCCGCATCGGCGTGGCCACCGGCTCCCTCGCCGCGGCCGTCGTCTCCTGCCTGGTCCTGCGCTTCGCCTACCAGGGACTGCAGATCGCCGACGTCGGCGGCTTCGTCACGCTCATCATGATCGTGATGTTCGCGGTGTGCAGCGCGCTCGCCTTCCGCCACACCTGGGACGGCTTCACCAAGCGCCCCGACCCCGACCGCCAGGCCTCCCTCCGCGGTCTCCTGGCCATCGGCTTCGTCGGCTCCCTCCTCGCCTACTTCTTCCGCGCCCTCGTCGAGGCCCCCGGCGAGAAACTCCACCGCGAGGAGTACGAGGAGGCCCGCACGCAGTACGAGAAGCGCACGGCCCGCCGCACCGGCAACCCCTCCAAGAAGCGCCGCCGCCCCTGACCGACGCCCCGGAGGGGGATCTCCCGGCACCGGCACCTCGCGGTCCACCATGGCCGTATGACCTCACCAGGAACCTCCCTCCACACCACCCGAGCCCACTCCTTCAACACCGCCGCCGCCCAGTACGCCGCCAACCGCCCCTCCTACCCCTCCGCCCTCCTCGACACGATCGAGCGGACCTCCGGCCGCCCCCTCACCGGCGCCCGCGTCGCGGACATAGGCGCCGGTACGGGGCTGGGGACCGCCCTCCTCACGGCGCGCGGCGCCGAGGTCATCGCCGTGGAGCCCGGCACCGGCATGGCGGCAGAGTTCCGCCGCACCCTTCCCGACGTCCCGCTGGTCCTCGGGGACGGCAACGCCCTGCCCCTCGCCGACGGCTCCGTCGACTTCCTCACCTACGCCCAGTCCTGGCACTGGACGGACCCCGAACGCTCGGTGCCGGAGGCCCTCCGGGTGCTCCGCCCCGGCGGCGCGCTCGCCCTGTGGTGGAACACCGACGCCCCCGACGTCCCCTGGAACGCCGCCCAGGCGGACCGCATCGCGCGGCACTACGGCGCCGACCACACCTTCACCAAGACCGGCCGCCCCGTGCACCCGGCCGACCCCACCGGCCGTCTGCGCTTCACCCACCACCAGCTCCGCTGGAGCCGCCGCGTCCCGCTGGACACCCACCTCGGCAACATCACCAGCCACTCCCTCTTCCTCGTCCACGGCCCCGAACGCACCGCCGCCTTCCTCGCCGAGGAGCGCGCCCACCTCCTGGAGCACTTCCCCGACGGAGTCGTCGAGGAGAGCTACGTCGTGGAACTCCTGCTGGCCTCGCCATGACCTCCTACTGACCTTCTCCTGATCCCCTCCCGTGGCGTCCTCACTTGACGACTCCAACCCTGCGGGAGGATTATTCATCACATGATGAATTACGCCAGTGATCCTCCTGGCGCGCACGGCACGCCCGCCGTCCGCGCCGAGCACCTCACCGTCGTACGCGGCCCCCGCACGGTCCTGCGCACCCTCGACTTCGCCGTCCCCCACGGCCAGGTCACCGGCCTGCTCGGCCCCTCCGGCTGCGGCAAATCGACCCTGATGCGCGCGATCGTCGGCACCCAGGCCAAGGTCACCGGCACCCTCGAAGTCCTCGGCCACCCCGCAGGCCACCCCACCCTGCGCACCCGCATCGGCTACGTCACCCAAGCCCCCTCCGTCTACGACGACCTGACCGTCCGCCAGAACCTCGACTACTTCGCCGCCATCCTCGAGCCCGGCCGCTCCTCCGCCGACCGCCGCCACGAGGACGTCACCCGGGCCATCTCCGACGTCGACCTCACCAGCCACGCCGACGCCCTCGCGGGGAACCTCTCCGGCGGCCAGCGCAGCCGCGTCTCCCTCGCCGTGGCCCTCCTCGGCGCCCCCGAACTCCTCGTCCTCGACGAGCCGACCGTCGGCCTCGACCCCGTCCTGCGCCGCGATCTATGGCGTCTCTTCCACGACATCGCCGCCACCCGCGGAGCCACCCTCCTCATCTCCTCCCACGTCATGGACGAGGCCGAGCGCTGCCACCGCCTCCTCCTCATGCGCGAGGGCGAGATCCTCGCCGACGACACCCCGGACGCCCTCCGCGACCGCACCGGCTCCGACACCGTCGAAGCGGCCTTCCTGACCCTCGTCGACGAGGCGACCGCCGCAGCCCGCACCAAGGAGTCCACGCGATGACCGAGCCGAACGGACCCACCCGGCCCAACGGACCCACCACGACCGACGGGACCACCCCGGCCGCCGGGACCAGCAGGACCACCACGGCCCACCGGACCGGCACGGCCAACGAGCCAGCCCCCAGGCCCGCACTCGCACCCCCCACCGCCCTGAACCTCTCCCGCACCACCGCCACCGCACTCCGCGTCCTGCGCCAGCTCCGCCACGACCCCCGCACCATCGCGCTGCTGATCCTGATCCCCTGCCTGCTGCTGTTCCTGCTGCGCTATGTCTTCGACGGCGACCCGCGCACCTTCGACAGCATCGGCGCCTCACTCCTCGGGATCTTCCCGATGGTCACCATGTTCCTGGTGACCTCCATCGCCACCCTCCGCGAACGCACCTCCGGCACCCTCGAACGCCTCCTCGCCATGCCCCTGGGCAAGGCCGACCTGATCGCCGGTTACGCCCTCGCCTTCGGCACCCTCGCGATCATCCAGTCCGCCCTCGCCACCGGTCTGTCCCTCTGGTTCCTCGGCCTGGACGTCACCGGCTCCCCCTGGCTGCTCCTCCTGGTGGCCCTGCTCGACGCCCTGCTCGGCACGGCCCTCGGTCTCTTCGTCTCGGCCTTCGCGGCCTCCGAGTTCCAGGCGGTCCAGTTCATGCCCGCCGTGCTCTTCCCCCAACTCCTCCTCTGCGGACTCTTCACCCCCAGGGACAACATGCACCCGGTCCTGGAAGCCATCTCCGACGTCCTCCCCATGTCCTACGCCGTCGACGGCATGAACGAGGTCCTCAAGCACACCGACATGACGGCCAGCTACATCCGTGACGTCCTGATCGTCGCGGGCTGCGCCCTCCTCGTCCTGGGCCTGGGAGCAGCGACCCTGCGCCGCCGCACGGCCTGAACGACCGGGCGGGCGACGTCCCGCCCAGCGGACAACCCACGCACACCCACCGCCCCCGGTGCGAGGATGAACCCGGACGACGCAACCCCCGGAGGGCACCCGCACCATGAGCCAGAAAGTCGCAGTCCTCGGCACCGGCAAGATCGGCGAAGCCCTGCTCAGCGGAATGATCCGCGCGGGCTGGACCCCCGCCGACCTGCTGGTCACCGCCCGCCGCCCCGAACGAGCCGAAGAACTCCGCGCCCGCCACGGCGTCACCCCGGTCTCCAACCCGGAGGCCGCCAAGACCGCCGACACCCTGATCCTCACGGTCAAGCCCCAGGACATGGGCACCCTCCTCGACGAACTCGCCCCGCACATCCCCGCCGACCGCCTGGTCATCAGCGGCGCGGCGGGCATCCCCACCTCCTTCTTCGAAGAACGCCTGGCCCCCGGCACCCCGGTCGTCCGCGTCATGACGAACACTCCCGCCCTCGTCGACGAGGCCATGTCCGTCATCTCCGCAGGCACCCACGCCACCGAAGCCGACCTCGCCCACGCCGAGGAGATCTTCGGCGCCGTCGGCAAGACGCTCCGCGTCCCCGAGTCCCAGCAGGACGCCTGCACCGCCCTCTCCGGCTCCGGCCCGGCGTACTTCTTCTACCTGGTCGAAGCCATGACCGACGCGGGCATCCTCCTCGGCCTGCCCCGCGACAAGGCGCATGACCTGATCGTCCAGTCCGCCATCGGAGCCGCCACCATGCTCCGAGACAGCGGCGAACACCCCGTCAAGCTCCGCGAAAACGTCACCTCCCCCGCGGGCACCACCATCAGCGCCATCCGCGAACTCGAGAACCACGGCGTACGAGCCGCCCTCATCGCCGCCCTGGAAGCCGCCCGCGACCGCAGCCGCGAACTCGCGTCCGGCAACAACTGACCCAGCCGCCGCCCCCAGCAACGGGGGCGGCGAACCCACCTGCCGAGCCCTACCTCGCCGCGCTCAGCACGCCAACGTCACCGGTATCGCTCCCGCCGCCCCCGGGCAGCAAGCCGATCGCGCGATAGGCGGCATCCACCCTCGGCCGGGCCATCGCCCGAGCCCGCTCCGCACCATCCCGCAGCACCCCCTCCACATAGCCAGGATCCGCACACAGCTCCCTGTGTCTCTCCTGCACGGGCCTCAACACCTCGACCACGGCCTCCGCGGTGTCCTTCTTCAAGGCGCCGTACGACTCATATACACCGCTCAGGTCCGATGGGTTCCCACCCGTGCACGCGGCCAGGATCTCCAGCAGGTTCGCGACCCCGGGCCGCGCCTCCCGGTCGTAGACGACATCCCGTCCGCTGTCGGTCACCGCCCGCATGACCTTCTTCCGCACCGCGTCCGGCTCATCCAGCAGATAGACGATCCCCGGCCCGACGTCGTCGCTCTTGCCCATCTTCGACGTCGGCTCCTGAAGGTTCATGACCCGCGCCCCCACCCGCGGAGGCGTGGCCCGCGGCACCACGAACGCCTGCCCGTACCGCTGGTTGAACCGCACCGCCAGATCCCGCGCCAGCTCCACGTGCTGCGTCTGGTCGTCACCCACCGGCACCTCATCGGTCCCGTACGCCAGGATGTCCGCCGCCATCAGCACCGGATACGTCAGCAGCGACAGCCGCACACTCCCACCGCGCGCCCGCTCCCGTGCGGCCTTCTCCTTGTACTGGATCATCCGCCGCACCTCGCCGTCGGTGGCCACGCACTCCAGCAGATACGACAGCCGCGCGTGCTCATCCACATGGCTCTGTACGAACAGGGTGCACAGCCTCGGATCCAGCCCCGCCGCAAGCAGCAGCGTCGCCCCCTGCCGACTGAGCCGCCGCACCCGCCCGGGATCGTGCTCCACGGTCAGCGCATGCAGATCGACGACGCAGAACAACGCGTCGGCCCGATGCTGGTCCACCTCGGCCCACCGTCGGATGGCCCCCAGATAGTTCCCCAGCGTCAGATGCCCACTCGGCGTGACACCGCTGAAGACTCGCTTCACTTCTCCACCTCCAGGTCGCGCCCGCCGCACCCGTCGGCCGACCCCCAGGAGGGAGAAACAAGAACGGCCGCCGGAGCGGCGGCCGTTGAGTGCATACGTGACTGCGGCCGCCGTCAGGCGGCCCACCACTGGTGGTTGCACGTACGCGTCATCACGCCCCCAACTCTACGCCCGCAGGGTGCCGATCGCACCGAAGTTGACACGGCCCACCGGCGTCCGTACTGTTCTCCGAGTTGTCCGACGTGAGCGCCGACTCCGGTCGGTCCCCGGACAGCCATCCCGCAGTACCCACCATTACTCGGCGAACAGTCGATCACTGATCACTGTGCCGTCGTGTCATTGGCGCGCGTATTCGCGGAATGAGGAAACCGCGTTCGAATGGACGCAGCCCCCGATTAGCTCGGGAGCACGGAATCCGCTAAAGTCTCACTCGTCGGAACGGCCCAACGGCCGGGAAGGCAAACCCCGCTGACTGGGGGTCAGGTCGAGAAAAGGATCTGATAGAGTCGGAAACGCAAGACCGAAGGGAAGCGCCCGGAGGAAAGCCCGAGAGG
>NZ_JBHVMS010000002.1:0-842212 GCF_042796855.1 Streptomyces sp. NPDC057877 | reverse complement strand
CCCGCCAACCGCGTCCTGCCCGTGGAGCGGCAGTTACGGGACGGGTCCTGGATCTCCCGCATCCACGCCCATACCGATCCCGCGCACACCGATCCAATTACGGTGCGGGTGCTCGCCTATCAGCTGCACGGCACCGGCCGTGAGGATCAGGACTACCGACTGGTGACCACCCTGCTCGACGCCTGCCGCTACCCCGCCCGCCAGCTGGCCGCGCTCTACCAGGAACGCTGGGAGGCGGAGGCTGTCTTCGCCGAGCTCAAGACCCATCAGCGCGGCGCCCGCATCGTGCTGAGCAGCAAGACGCCCGACGGCGTCCTACAGCAGATCTGGGCCCATCTGCTGGTCCACCACGCGCTGCGCGAGCTGGTGGTCAGAACCGCCGCCACCCGCGGCCTGGATCCCGACCGGGTCTCCTTCACCGAAACCCTGCGCTCCGCCCGGCGCAGCGTGACCCTCACGCCGGGCAGCTTTTCCCCCTGAGCTGCTGGTCACAGCCCTCGTCTGGCTCCAGCACGACCTCCTCGAACGCCTCCTGCCCGCCAGACGGCTGCGCAGCCAGCCCCGCGTCGTCAAACGCAAGATGTCCAACTACCGGCTCAAACGGGCCGAACACCACACCTGGCCCCAGCCCACCCACACCGGCACTCAAGCAGTCCGCATCCAACGACCCCAACCCGCCGACCCCTAAACGCAACGGCATTGGGCCTACGCCGCACCTGCCGCCCGGCGACCGTGACCGTGACCGTGGTCACACCGACGGCTGGACGCGGTCCGGGCCGCCACCGCCTCACGTCACTCCGGAACCCCGTCGGTGGACGTCATCGAGCCGAGGGCCGTCGGCGGCCTCACCCATGTCGAAGGCAGCTACCAGGCGCCGTACGGCGCGGAGTTGCGGCGCACCCTCGGGGGCCGCGCCGTGTCCACCGTTCCCTCGGGGACGTGCCGCTGCACCGCGAGAGGAGTCCGCCCCGCGAGGTAGGCGCGCACGGTGCCGGGAGGGGGCGGAGGACGGTACAGCCCTTGTTCGCGCCACCGCGCCCCCGTCCGGTGCTATAGTCGTCCCGATCGATCTCGATCGCAGGATTGTTACTCTCCGAGGTCGCCATCGTCATCGCCCCGCGCGATGCCACGGCTGGTGTACCGCTTGAGGAGAGGCAAGGCCTGGGGAGCGCCTCGTGCGCGACCCGGGCCTTTTTTGTTGCCCGAATCCGGGCCTCGATCCGGCGGGAGAGAGCGCGGACCTACGCAGGACGGCAGGAACCAGAGATGCAGGGACGCATCAACAACACACCCGCACCGGGGATCGACGGGCTGGCGGAGGAGATCCTCCGAGGCGTCGGCGGACCGGAGAACATCGAGAGCCTCACGCACTGCGCGACGCGGCTGCGCTTCCAGCTCCATGACGGCAGCAAGGTCGACCAGGCCGCGCTCGACGCGCTCGACGGCGTCATGGGCACGGTGCCGCAGTCCGGTGACCGCTTCCAGATCGTGATCGGCGGCGCCGTCGCGAACGTCCACTCCAAGATCATCAACTTGCCGTCGATGAGCCGCTCCGGGGCGCCGCGCGCGCAGTCCGACGCGGACGTCAAGGCCGCGGTCCGGGCCAAGGGCCGGGGCCGCTTCGCCTGGCTCGACAACTTCTTCGAGTACCTCTCCGACTCCTTCCGCCCGCTCCTCGGCGTGCTGCTGGGCGCCTCGCTGATCATCGCGATCACCTCCGTCCTGGACGCCCTGGGCGTGGTCGACTTCCGCGCCGCGGACAAGTCGGCCACCTGGGTCTTCGTCGACGCGATGTGGCGCTCGGTGCTGTACTTCCTGCCGATCATGGTCGCCTACAACGCGGCCAAGAAGCTGCAGATCGACCCGTGGGTGGGCGCCACGGTGATGGCCGCGGTGATGACCCCGAACTTCACGGGGATGCTCAACCCCGACTCGGGGATCCCCGGCGTCACCTGCACCACCAACTCCACGCTGGGCACCCAGCAGTGCGTGGCGGAGGTCTTCGGCCTGCCGCTCCAGCTCAACGACTACGGCGGCCAGGTGTTCGTACCGCTGCTGATGGTCGCCCTGCTCGCCCTGGTCTACAAGGGCCTGCGGCGCCTGTTCCCCGAGAACATCCAGCTGGTCTTCGTGCCGTTCTTCAGCATGCTGATCATGATCCCGGTGACCGCCTTCCTCATCGGCCCGCTGGGCGTCTGGGCGGGCAACGGCATCGGCGAGGGACTGGCCTGGCTGAACGACAACGCCCCGATCGTCTTCGCGATCTTCATTCCGCTGCTGTACCCGTTCCTGGTGCCGCTGGGCCTGCACTGGCCGCTGAACGCGCTGATGCTCCAGAACATCAACACCATCGGCTACGACTTCATCCAGGGCCCGATGGGCGCCTGGAACTTCGCCTGCTTCGGCGCCACCGCGGGCGTGCTGCTGCTCTCCATCCGCCACCGTGAGCCGATGATGCGCCAGACCGCCACCGGCGCCCTGGCCGCGGGCATGCTCGGCGGCATCTCCGAGCCGTCGCTGTACGGCATCCACCTGCGCTTCAAGCGGATCTACCCGCGCATGCTCGTGGGCTGCCTCGTCGGCGGTCTGATCGTGGGCGTCCTGGGCGGCGTGGACACCGAGGCCTTCGCCTTCACCTCCGTACTGACCATCCCGGTCTTCTCCCCGATGGGCGTCTACCTCATCGCGATCACGGCGGCCTTCGTCACCGCGATGGTGCTCGTCTACGTCTCCGACTACCGCACCCCCGAGGAGCGCGCCCAGGCCAACGCCGAGCGGGACGCCGCCGAGCGGGACGCCGCCGAGGCCGCGGCGACGCAGACCCACGACGAGACCGCGGCGGCCGACGACCGCGAACTGGTCACCGTAGGAGCCGCCGCTGCCGCCGGTTCCGCCGCCACCGCGGGCTCCGGCACCGCCGTCACGTCCGGCACCGGCGGGACCAGTACCCGCCTCGCGGCGCCGGTCGCGGGCCGTGTGGTCGGCCTCGACGAGGTCGGGGACCCGGTCTTCGCCTCCCGCGCGCTCGGCGAGGGCGTGGGCATCGAGCCCGCCGACGGCCGTGTCGTCGCCCCGGTCGACGGCGAGCTGGTCACCGTCGCGGACACCGGCCACGCCTTCGGCATCCGGACCGCGGACGGCGTCGAGGTGCTCACCCACATCGGCATCGACACGGTGCAGATGCAGGGCGAGGGCTTCGAGGTGCACGTGACGCCCGGCCAGCAGGTCCGTACCGGTGACCTCCTCGCCGAGGTCGACCTGGACGCCGTACGCGCGGCGAACCACCCGACCGTCACCCTGATGACGGTCCTGAACACCGCCGATCTCGCCGCGGTCGAGCCGCACACCGGTCAGGACGTCACCGCCGGTGCTCTCGTGGTGACCGTACGGCGGTAACGGCCCGCTCCCGGTCCGGCGCGCACGCCGCTTACGATGATGTGCCGCGCCGGACCGGGAGAGCGGGAGAGGATGGGGGCACGGACAGAAGGGGGGACAGCGGTGAAGGTGCTGCGGGTCCTCAACAACAATGTGGTCCTCGCACGGGACGAGAAGGGCCAGGAGGTCATCCTCACCGGACGTGGCATCGGCTTCAGCTCCGGTCAGGGCAAGCACGTGGACCCCGCGCTGATCAAGCGGGTCTTCGTCCCGGTCGACGGCCGTGACCCCGACCACCTGGCCGAGGCCCTCGCCCTCATCAGCGAGGAGGTCCTGCAAGCCGTCGTGACCGCGCTCAGCGAGGTCGGCATCGAGGGGCGCGAGTCCACCCGCCCCACCCTCGCCATCGCCGTGGCCGACCACATCGCGGGCGCGCTGGAGCGGGCCGCGCGGGGCATCGTCATCGAGTACCCGCTGCGCGCCGAGGTCCAGACCCTGTACGCCACCGAGTACGCCCAGGCGCAGCGCCTGCTGCGGGCCGTCAACGAGCGCGTGAGCCCGAAACTGGACGCTTCCGAGGCGACGGCTCTCGCGCTGCACCTGGTCAACGCGGGATTCGTCTCCGGGGACCTGTCCTTCACGTACACGATGACCGGCGTCATCCAGCAGATGCTCGCCGTGGTGCGCGAGCGTTACGGCCTGGACGTCTCCGACGCGTCGATGAGCGCGGCGCGGTTCATCACCCATGTGCGCTACCTCTTCGTACGAATCCAGCAGCACCGGCAGCTCAAGGGCCAGGAGTCCACGATCGGCAAGGGCATCCGGCAGCACTACCCGGAGGCGACCCGCACCGCGCAGCAACTGGCGACGATCGTCGAGCTGCGGCTGGGACAGCAGCTGAGCGACGACGAGGTCTCCTATCTGGCGCTCCACGTGGCCCGTATGACCATGGACGCCATCGGGGCCGCCCAGTAGCGCCGGGCGGCCCCGTGGGTCACTTCAGGTAGGTGCCGGGGGTGCCGATCCTGCCGGGGCCGTCGAGGACGTAGACGCGGAGGTTGCCCTTGCCGGGGGCGGTGACGGTGAGCGCGCCGTCGGTGACGACCTTGGTGTCACCGGTGACGGCGTCCTTGTAGGTGCCGTTGGGGATGCCGGTGTAGGTGGCCCCGTGGGTGACGGTGACCAGGGCGAAGCTGTCGGTGCCGCCCGCGGTGTAGCGGCGTTTGAAGGCCATGTCGCCGCTGATGCCCTCGGTGGAGTACTGGCCCGTCTGGAGGGCGGGGACCGCGCGGCGGATCTCGTTGAGCCGCTGGACGTGCTTGACCAGGGGCTGGGAGAGGGTGTCGGCGACCTTGCCGGTGGCGGCGTCGACCTTGCCGAAGTCCGCCGCCCGCACATCGCCCTGGAGGTGGTCGCCGAAGTAGGCGCGGCCGGTGGTCGCCAGGGGGCAGGTGGGGCCGCAGTCGATCTTCTTGCCCTTCTGGAACTCTATCTCGGAGCCGTAGTAGAGGGCGGGGATGCCGCGGAAGGTCCACATCAGGGACATGTTCTCGGCCCAGGCGTCGGTGCCGCCGGTGTAGCGTTCGCCGCTCTTGTTGGGGCCGTAGTCGTGGCTGTCGACGTAGACGACGTTGTAGGTGGCGTCGTTGACGCTGTCGTCGGAGTCCTTGCCGTTGTGGAAGGCGTTGGAGGCGTCCGCGAAGTTCATGTGCATGCGCATGTCGATGATGTTCATGCCGGAGAACCGGCTGTGATCGGGGGCGTGGTAGGTGTTGCCCTCCAGGAAGGCGTTGGTGGACGTCGGCTGGGCGGCGGTGCCCGCGGTGTTCTCGAACTCGTACATCTCCAGCGCGGCCTTGGCGTCGTCGGCGCTGTACTCCCTGCGTTCCTTCCAGGTGAAGAACTGTGCGGAGTGGTTGACCGACCCGCGGTTCCACTTGTCGTTGACGAAGGCGCCGACCTCGCCGAAGACGAAGAAGTTCTTCGCGGCCTCGGCGCCGTGCCGCTGGGTGACGCGTTCCTGGATGGCGGGCAGGAAGCGGCGGTTCCAGGTGGTCCGCGGGA
Organism: Streptomyces sp. NPDC057877; assembly: GCF_042796855.1. Taxonomy (NCBI): domain Bacteria; kingdom Bacillati; phylum Actinomycetota; class Actinomycetes; order Kitasatosporales; family Streptomycetaceae; genus Streptomyces; species Streptomyces sp. NPDC057877. The sequence goes on along the minus strand of NZ_JBHVMS010000002.1, from coordinate 836,773 downwards.
TGTGGACGGCCGTGTCGACGCGGAAGCCGTCGACGCCCATGCCGATGTACTTGTCGTAGGCGCCGATCAGGTAGTTCTGGACCTTGGGGCTCTCGGTGTTGAGGTCGGCCAGGTCGTCGTGCAGCCAGCAGGAACGGGAGTCCTCGCCTTCCCAGTTGCCCAGCCAGCAGGTGTGGTAGGTGTCCTTGGGCCACATGCCCGAAGTGGGGCTTGGCCACTGGCAGTTGTAGATGCGGTATCCCTCGGGTGACGTGTGCTGGGTGGGCTGGCCCCAGTTCAGGCAGGTGTTGCCGGTGGGCTCGGCGGTGGACCACAGGTCGCCGTTGTAGTAGGACTTGCCGGACTTCGGCTCGACGGACAGGCCGTCGTACTCGAAGGAGGCGTTCGGCTCGTCGTAGAACCAGCTCCACTGCGCGTCCCGCACGCCGTAGTGCTTCGGCGTGAACAGGTTCCTGGCTCCCCAGCGCGAGGAGTGGTTGTAGACGACGTCCTGGTAGATCTTCATGCCCTTGGCGTGGGCGGCGTTGATGAGGTCCTGGTAGGAGGCACCGGCCGATTCCAGGCGCCGGTCGACGCGGTAGAAGTCGTAGCCGTGGTAGCCGTGGTAGTCGTAGTCGGACCGGTTGAGGACCACCGGGGTGATCCAGACGGCCGACATGCCGAGGGCCTTGATGTAGTCGAGCTTGTTGATCAGGCCCTTGAAGTCGCCGCGGAACATGGGGTCGTCGTTGGCGGCGTTGCCGGACTTCCCGTGCTGGCTGCCGCCCCTGTTGTTGGAGCTGTCGCCGTCGTTGAAGCGGGCGGTCAGGACGAAGTAGATGGGGTCCTTGCGCGGGTCGGTGCCCAAGGGCTTGCCCTGCGCGGGGGCGGGCGGCTCGTCGCCGGTGGTCGCGGTGGCCGCCGCCGACGCGGCGGAGAGGTTTCCGGCCGCGTCGGCCGCCCTGACGGTGAAGGTGTAGGGGGTCCGCTCCTCCAGGTCCGCCACGGACAGCACCGTGGAGGTCACATCGGTGACCACCGTGCCTTCGGTTCCACCGGTGCGGGTGACCTGGTACTTGGTGACCTGCTTGTTGTCGGTGGACGGCTCCCAGGTCAGGACGACGGACACGCCGTCGGCCCGGGCGGTCACCTCCGTGGGCACGGTCGGCGCCTCGGTGTCCGGGACCTCGGCCGCGCAGGGGTCGGCGGCGTTCTGCACGACCACCCGGTCCTGCACGGTGCTCACTCCGGTCGTGAGGGTGTAGTCGGCGCCGTTGTTGTTGTCCCACACGCCGTTGCCGTTGTTGAACGCCGCCCGCATCGCCGTTCCGGCACCGAGGTCGACGGTCCGCTTCGTCCAGCCCGTGCAGGCGGGCTCCATGCCGACTCCGGGTACCGGTGTCCAGGCGCCGCCGTCCGGCCTGTAGTGCAGGTTGGTGGTGGTCCAGCCGACGGTCGCGGTGGAGTAGTAGACGGTGGCGCTGTTGCCGCCCGGGTCGGTGCCGCCCGCGCACGGGTCGCTGTGCGACACGACTCCGTCCTTGACGGTGATGTCGCCGGTGCCCAGGTCGTAGTTCCGGCCGCCGTTGTTGTCCCAGGTGCCGCCGCCGTCGTTGAACGTGGCCTGCAGACCGGCCGCCGTCCCGAGGGACACGGTCGCCTTGACCCAGTCCGTACAGGCCGCCTCCATCCGGACGCCGGGCACGGTGGTCCAGGATCCGCCGTCCGGGGCGTAGTGCAGGTGGTAGGCGGTCCAGTTCTTGGTCTTCGTGTAGTAGAAGACGGTCGCCGTGGACTCGACGGCGGCGACGGGCTCGGCGGTCGGGTCCGGGGCGGTGGTGACCGGCAGCGCCGTGAGCAGGCCGAGTGTCCCTGCCGCCGCCGTGGCCGCTGCCAGGGGGCGTCTGAGCAGCCGGTGCGGGGTGCGTCGTGTCATGCGTGTCTCCGGGGGTGGGGGTGGAGCCGCGACGGGGAGTTCTGAAAGCTCTGCCGGAATCTTGCTGCAACAGCTTTCGCCGGGAAGTTACCGGTGCGTGGCAGGGGCGTAAAGGGGTGTGACGCAGGGGCGGTTGGACTCCGGGTCCGCCTTGCGGGGATTTGCGGACAGGTGTGCGATGGCGCGATCCCGACGGTCGGCGGGCGGTGCGGCGGCGGCCTTCCTTCCCGTGCCCCGGGAGGCGGAACTCCCGTGTGTCACAAAGGCGTTGACAGGCCCGAGACTGCGGCGAGGGAGGGCACAGTGATGCGGGAACACATGCGGGATCCCTGGCGACTGCTGCTGGTCGACGACGACCGGGAACTGGTCGACCTGCTCACCGGAGTACTGCGGGACGAGGGGTACGCGGTGGACGTCGCGACCGACGGGCAGCGTGGCCTGCACCTCGGCCTCACCCGCACGTACGACGTGCTCGTCATCGACCGGCGGCTGCCGGTGCTGGACGGCCTCGATCTGCTGCGTCGGCTGCGGTCCCGTCCGGTGCGTTCGCCGGTGCTGCTGCTGACCGGGATGGGCAGCGTGCCGGACCGGGTGGACGGGCTGGACGCCGGTGCCGACGACTATCTGGCCAAACCGTTCGACCTGGACGAACTCACCTCCCGATTACGGGCGTTGTGCCGACGGTCCCGGGACGCGACCGACGTGCTGCGGATCGGCTCCGGGCGGCTGTACGTCGGGCACCGGGAGGTCGTGCTCGCGGACGGTGAGCGGATCGCCCTGGCCGCGCGGGAGTTCGCGCTGCTGTGGGCACTGGCCACCCGCCCGGACGCGGTGTACTCGCGGGCCGAACTGCGCCGGATCGTCTTCGAGGAGGCGCACGCGCCGTCCATCGTCGACACCTACGTGTACTACCTGCGCCGCAAGCTCGGCCGTGGCGCGGTGCGCACGGTCCGCGGAGTCGGCTACCGGCTGGGGTCGCTGTGAGGGAGCCGGGGCGGACCGTGCGACGGGCCCGGTGGCGCAGCAGTCGGCTACCGGGTGGGGTGTTGATGGGGCAGCCGGGGGACGCGGCGGTGCGTGCGGCCGGGTGGCGGGTCATTCGGCTACCGGCCGGGCTCGTCATGAGGAAGCCGGACCAGCCCGGGGACGCGGCGGTGCGCCGGGCGCGGCGGCGGATCTTCTGGACCACCGGTGCCATCATCACCCTGCTGATCATGGTTGTCGGCGGGGTCGCGTACACCGTGATGACGCACGCGCAGGACGACCAGGTGCGCCGTGAGGTGCGCTACGGCGCCGCGCACGGCGACCTGGCACGGCCTCCGGGGTGCATGTGGCTGTACGGCCCGGGTGCGGCCAGGATGCCGAACGCACCGGCCGGGTTCCCGTTGCGCGCCGACCTGGACCGGGTGCGGCTGACCCGCGCGCCGGTCGAGCGCACGGTGCGGCGCGCGGGCACCGCCTATCTGGTGCGGACGCAGGTCCGGGACAACGGTGAGGTGGTGCAGGCCGTGCTGGATCTGCGTTTCCAGCTCGCCGACCGCAGCCATCTGTGGTTCGCGCTGACCGTGGCCGAGGCGGTGGGGCTGGCCGCCGCGGCCGTCACCGGCATGGTCCTGGGGCGCCGGGCGGTGGCGCCGCTGGCCGAGGCGCTGGCCCGGCAGCGGCGGTTCGTCGCCGACGCCAGCCATGAGCTGCGTACACCGGTCACCCGTGTGCACACGCGGGCGCAGGTGCTGGCGCGCCGGGCGGCGGCGGACGGGCTGCCGACGGCGCACCGGGAGGGCCTGGGACTGCTGGTCACCTCCCTCGGGCGGCTCGGCGAGGTGCTGGACGATCTGCTGTCGTCGGCCGCTCTCACAGCCGGGCAGCCATGGCGGGAGACGCGGCCGGTGGACCTGGTGGCGCTGGCCCGTTCGGCCGCCGCCGAGGAGGCGGAGCACGTCCGGGAGCGCGGGCTGACCGTCCGCGTGGACGGCCCGGCGCAGCCGCTGTGGGTCGACGGGGTGGCGTCCGCCCTGCGCCGGGCGGTCGGGGAGCTGCTGGCCAACGCCATCGCCCACACCCCGCCGGGCGGCCGGATCGAGGTGGCGCTGTCCGGTACGGACACGACGGTCGTGCTGACGGTCACGGACACCGGGACCGGCTTCGACACCGCTGAGGCCGAGCGGCTGTTCCGTCGGTTCCACCGGGGCGGCGGCGGCCGGTACGGGCTGGGCCTCGCCCTGCTGCGGGAGGTCGTCACGAGCCACGGGGGCACGGTCGTGGCGGCGGGCGGGCCGGGGCGCGGTGCGCGGTTCACCCTCCGGCTGCCGCTGAGCGCGCCGTCGCCCCCGGCGGTCCCGGACGGCGCGGTCAGGACATGGCGTGGGTGGCGAGCATCCGTGCCGCTGTCCGGACGTCCGCGTCCAGTGGCCGGTCCGGGTCGACCGGATCGATCGCGGCGCTGAGGACGTCGAGGAGGGCGGCGCACCGGGGCGCGGTGGGCCGCCGGGCGCCGACGTGGGCAGCCTGGCGCAGGCCGAGGGCGAGGGAGCCGCACAGCAGGCCGAGCAGTTCGGCCATGTCGTGGGCGCGCAGGGCGGCCTGGGTGCCGAACGGGACGATGTCCTGGTTGTGCAGGTTCGTCGGCAGGCTCTGCATGGCGGCGGGGGTCGCGCAGCGGCGGATCTCCGCGACGATGGCGGTGGTCGCCAACTGCACGCCCTGGAGGCCGTGCTGGGCGCCGGGTTCGGTGGCGAGCATGGGCGGCAGGCCGCCGTTGCGGGCCGGGTCCACCAGCAGGTCGAGCTGGCGTTCGGCGAGGTTGCCGAGTTGCGCGGTGACGGAGGCGAGCAGGTCGGCGGCGAACGCCGCGGGCTGCCCGAAGAAGTTCCCGCCGTGCACCGCCCGCCCCTCCCCCGGCTCCACGGCGTCCTCCGCGCCGGGGAAGAACAGCGGGTTGTCGCTGACTCCGGCCAGGTCCGCGGCGACCACCGCGTCGATGTACCGCAGCGCGTCCTCGGCGGCCCCGAGCACCTGCGGGGAGCAGCGGATGCTGTACGGCTCCTGGAGCGGACGCGCACCGGACGGCACCGTACCGGCCAGGTGGCCCCGCATGCGGGCGCCGGTGTCGGCCGCGCCGGGGTGGCCGTAGACGCGCAGCAGGTCGGCGTCGACGAAGCCGGGGTCGCAGCCGAGCAGGTCGGCCAGCAGGCAGGTCAGGGCGGTGAGGGCGTGCTGGGCGGCGCGGACGGCGTCGTGGGCCAGGGCCAGGGCCGCGGTGGTGACGGAGGTGCCGTTGACGAGGGCGAGGGCGTCGCGGCCGTCCAGGGCGAGGGGACGCAGTCCGGTGGCGGCGAGCGCCTCGGCGGCGGGCCTGCGGTGACCGTCCACGTAGGCGTGCCCCCGGCCGCGCAGCGCCTGGGTGGCGTAGGCGAGCGGGATGAGGTCGCCGCTGGCGCCGACGGAGCCGTAGCGGGGCACGGCGGGCGAGAACGTGGTGGCGAACATCTCCGCCAGCCGTTCGACGACCTCGGTGGACACCCCGGACAGGCCCTGGGCGAGGGACCGGGTGCGTACCAGCAGGGCGGCGCGGACGACGCCGTGCGGCAGGTCCGGGCCCTGGCCCGCGCCGAGGTGGGCGAGGGTGTTGTCGCACTGGTCGGCCTCGTCGGCGCGCCCGGCGAAGCCGACGAGGGCACCGAACCCGGTGGTGGTGCCGTAGATCGGCCGTCCGCCGTCGCCGTCGCGCAGGGCGCGGAAGAGGCGGCGTCCGCGGTCCAGCCGGGCGCGGGCCGCGGCGTCCACCGTGACGGTCAGCGGATCCGCCGCGCGGCGCAGGGCGGCGGGATCGAGGGGGCCGGTGAGGGAGACGGTGTCCGTGGTGGTCAGCACGTCCGTGACGGTAGGCGGGGAATCTCAGAGCGCTCTGAATTCCGCTGGATAGCTTCCGGGCCATGGCGCACGACTACTTGATCATCGGAGCGGGGCCGGCGGGACTTCAGCTCGCCGCCCTCCTGGAGCGCGACGGTGCGGACTACGTGGTGCTGGAGCGCGGCGGCGGTCCGGGCACGTTCTTCACACGCTTCCCCCGACACCGCACCCTCATCTCGATCAACAAGGTGCACACCGGATACGAGGATCCGGAACTGCGGCTGCGGATGGACTGGAACTCCCTGCTGAGCGACGATCCCGAGCTGCTGTTCACCCGGTACAGCCGACGCTACTTCCCGGCGGCCGACGACATGGTCCGCTACCTGGCGGACTTCGCGGACCGCACCGGCGTCCGGGTGCGGTACGGCACCGCCGTGGAGCGTGTCTCCCGCGACGCCGACGGGTTCGCCGTGACCGACGCCGCCGGGGGGACCTGGCGGGCCCGGCGCGTGGTGGTGGCCACCGGGGTGCCGCTGCCGTACCTGCCGCCGGTCCCCGGCATCGAACTGGCCGAACGCTACGACACGTTCGACCCCGACCCGGAGTCCTTCACCGACCAGCGGGTGCTGGTGATCGGGCGGGGCAACTCCGCCTTCGAGACGGCCGACAGCCTGATGGAGACCGCGGCCGTCATCCACCTGGTCGGCTCCGGCTCGCTGCGCATGGCCTGGCGGTCGCACTACGTGGGCCATCTGCGGGCGGTGAACAACAACTTCCTGGACAGCTACCAGCTCAAGTCGCAGAACGCCCTGCTGGACGGGCGGGTGCTGGAGATCCGGCGGGACGGGGACGGCTTCCGGGTGCCGGTGGCCTTCGAACGGGTCGACGAGGTGGTGAAGGACCTGCGCTACGACCGGGTGATCGTCGCGACCGGGTTCCGGTTCGACGGGTCGGTGTTCGGCGCCGGTTGCGTGCCCGAGACGGTGATCGACGGCCGGTTCCCCGCCCTGACGCCCGTCGGCGAGTCGGTGAACGTGCCGGAGCTGTACTTCGCCGGGACCCTGACGCAGGGCCGCGACTTCAAGAAGTCCACCACCGGTTTCATCCACGGCTTCCGCTACTCGGTCCGCGCCCTGCACCGGGAGCTGCGCCGCCGCCACCACGGCGAGCCCTGGCCGGTGGCCGAGCTGGGCGGGGACACCGAGTCGGCGGTCCGCCGGATCATCGAGCGGGTCAACCGGTCCTCCGCGCTGTGGCAGCAGTTCGCCGTCCTCGGCGACCTGCTGCTGCTCGCCCCGGACGGCACGCTGCGCTACGCCGAGGAGGTCCCGGTCGGCCATGTGCCGGGGGCGGTGCGCGCCGGTGACTTCGGGGAGGTGGCCGCCCATGCGGTGATCACCCTGGAGTACGGGGCCGACCACGACCAGGTGGACCCCTTCGACGTGTCGACGGGCCGCCCCTCGCAGCGGGACGCGTCGGGTCTCGACGGGCGCTATCTGCATCCGGTGCTGCGCTGGTACCGCGACGGGGAGTACGTCGCCGAGCACCACCTGACGGAGAACCTGGAGAACGAGTGGGACAGCGAGGACGTGCACCGGGCCCCGCTGCGCGCGTTCCTCGCCGCCCGGTGCGACCCGGCAGCCCCGGTGGCGCCATGACGCTGCGCGCGCTCCAGGAGCGGGCCCGCCGGGCCCTGGACCCGGTGCGCTACGACTACGCGGCGGGCGGCGCGGACGAGGAGCGCGTCCTGGCCGACAACGAGCGGGCGTTCGACCGGTACGCGCTGTTGCCCCGGGTGCTGCGCGGCAACGAACGGCGGGACACCTCCGTCGATCTGCCGGGCGCCCGCCGGACGGGTCCGGTGCTGGTCGCGCCGACCGCCTTCCACCGGCTGATGCACCCGGACGGCGAGCGGGCCACGGCCCGGGCCGCGGCGGCCGAGGGCGCCGTCCTGGTGACGGGCACGGCCGCGACCGTCGCGGTCGGGGCGGTGGCCGCGGCGGCCCGGGAGGCGGCGGCCGACGCGGCCGTGTGGTTCCAGCTCTCCCTGCACCCGCGCCGTGAGGTCACCGAGGCGCTGGTGCGGCGGGCGGAGGAGGCGGGCTGCACGGCGCTGGTGGTCACCGTCGACGCGCCGGTGTTCGGCCGCCGCACCCGGGACCTGCGCAACGGGTTCACGGACCTGCCGCCCGGCTACGCCGCCGAGAACATGCGGGACCTGCCCGGCGCCCCGCCGGGCGCCCTCACCGACATCCCCATGTCCCCGGCGCCGTCCTGGCGGGACTTCGACGCGCTGCTGGCCGTGACGGCGCTGCCCGTGCTGGTGAAGGGGGTCCTGCATCCGGCGGACGCGCTGCTGGCCGTCGCGCACGGGGCGGCCGGGGTCGTCGTCTCCAACCACGGCGGCCGTCAGTGCGACACCGTCCCGGCCGCCGTGGACTGCCTGCCGCCGGTCGCCGACGCGGTCGCGGGCCGGGTGCCGGTGCTGCTCGACGGCGGGGTGCGCCGGGGCGGGGACGTGGCCGTCGCGCTCGCGCTGGGCGCGGCGGCGGTCGGGGTCGGCCGTCCGGTGCTGTGGGGGCTGGCCGCCGACGGCGAGGCGGGGGTGCGGCGGGTCCTCGCGGAGCTGCGCGACGGCTACGACCACACGCTGGCGCTGTGCGGGGGCGGCCGGAACGCCGATCTGACGCGGGACATGGTGGTCCGCGGGGGCGGGACGTGGTGAGCGGCGGGCGGCGACCGGACACGTGGTGGCTGCCGCGCGGTGTGGTGGCGCTGCGGGTGCGCATCTTCGAGAAGGTGAACGGCGACCGGGCGCTGACACTGCCCAGCGCGGCGTACGGGCCGGAGGTGTTCGAGCGGGTCTACGCCCATCCGGCCGCGAACGGCCGCAGCGCCGGGGCGGGGCTGTCCGACCTGTTCTGGTACTGGCTGTCGCCGGGGCCCGAGGTGCACCAGGAGCACCTGGAACCCGGTGAGCGCTACGAGGACGTGGCCGCCACCACCCGGCGGATTCTCGCCGGTGGCTCGGCGGACCTGACGGCGGCGGCGACCCGCGCGGTCGCGGTCGTCCTGGACGCGCTGCCCGCGGACCGGATCAGCCTGGTGCGGCTGCGCGACCTGATGATGCCCGCCTGGGCGGAGTTCTGCTACGAGCTGGTGTTCCGCGAGCCGTGCCCGCCGCACGCCCGGAAGCTGATCACGGCGCACGCGCAGGACGTGATCAGCGCCCTGAAGTGCACGGGGCTGCGCCATCCGCGGCGCAGGGCGCGGCTGACGGCGTATCTGCGCGAGCGGCTGGCGGCCGGTGACGTGCCGCACCGGATGCCGGGCTCGCTGTCGGCCGAGGAGCAGGTCTTCTACCTCCAGGGCACGTTCTTCAACACGGCCGTCGTGCAGCTCTCGGAGGCGACCGCGCATCTGCTGCTGGCGCTGGCCCGCCACCCGCGGGTGCAGCGGCGGCTCGCGGACGACCCGGACGACGAGCGGTACCTGACGCACGTACTCGACGAGACGATGCGGCTGTACCCGCTGTTCGGGATCGCGCACCGCATCACCACGGACGAGATCGCGCTCGACGAGCGCACCACACTGCCGACCGGCTCGGTGGTGTGCTTCAGCTACCCGGACTACCACGCCACGGGCTACGAGCGGCCGGACGTCTTCGATCCGGACCGCTGGGCGTCGTTGTCCGCCCGGGACGTCCACCACATCCCGTTCGGGGTGGCGGCCAACCGCCCGTGCCCGGCGTGGCGGTTGTCGCCGCTGGTGCTGCGGGCCGCCGTGCGGGAGGTGCTGCGCCGCTTCCGGCTGGACTCGTCGGTCTCGCACACCCGGTCCATCCCCCACCGGGCACCGTGCCTGCTGATCCCGCGCGGGCCGGACCCTCGGGCCCGCCTGGCGGCGCTGCGGGGCTTCCTGCGGGTGCGCGACGGTGTGGAGGACGTCACCCGGGGGGTGCGGCAGCTCGTGCTCGGCACGGTGATGGTGCTGCACGCCCGCCGACAGCGGCCCGCCGCACGGTACTTCGAACGGCTTCCGCCCGGCCGGTGCCCGGTCGTCCACTCCACGGGAGACAGCGCATGACGCCCTCGGAACTCGCCCCCGCGTTCTTCCTCGCCGTCGTGGTGATCCTGGCCGTCTGCCGACTCGTGGGGGCGCTGCTGCAACGGGTGGGGCAGCCGCCCGTGGTCGGGGAGATGATCGCGGGTGTGATGCTGGGGCCGTCGGTGCTCGGCGCTCTCCTCCCGGGTGTGGAAGCGGGCCTCTTTCCCGAGGAGTTGCGGCCGGTCCTGTACGTGGTGGGGCAGATCGGCCTCGTGGTGTTCATGTTCCACGTCGGCTGGGACTTCCGGGTGGACCGGCTGCGCGGTGTCGCCCGGTCGGCCGGGCTGGTCTCCGCGGCCGGGGTGGTGGTGCCGGTACTGCTCGGGGCGGCGCTGATCGCCGCCGTCGGCGAGCGGACCGGCACCCTGGCGCCGGATGTGCCGCTGGTGGTGTCGGCGCTGTTCGTGGGGGTGGCGCTGGCGGTGACGGCGTTCCCGATGCTGGCGCGGATCATCTCCGAACGGGGCCTGGCCGGGACCCGGTTCGGGTCGCTGTCGCTCGCCGCGGGCGCCGTGGACGACGCGCTCGCGTGGGTGCTGCTCGCGGGTGTCTTCAGCATCTCCGGGGGCAGCGCGGGGCCGGTGTCGTTGACCGTCGTCGGCACCCTCGGGCTCGTCGTGGTGCTGGCGGTGGTGACGCGTCTGCACGGCCGCACCGTGCGGCTCACGGAGCGGGCGACGTCCGAGAGCCTGCTGCCGGGGCTGGTCGGCGCGCTGTTCCTGGTGGCCTGGTACACCGACGAGATCGGGCTGTACGCGGTGTTCGGCGCGTTCAGCCTCGGGCTGGTCTTCCCGCGGTCGGAGCGACTGGACCACACGGTCGGGACGGTGAAACCGGTGGGCACCGTGTTCCTGCCGCTGTTCTTCACCTACTCGGGGCTGAACACGGACTTCACGCTGCTGGCCTCCGGGCCGGTGCTGCTGCTCACCCTGGGGTGCGTCCTGGTGGCGGTGGCGGGGAAGTTCGGCGCGTGCTGGCTGGCGGCGCGGCTGGCCGGGGAGCCGGGGTCGGTGGCGCTGCGGGTGGGGGCCCTGATGAACGCGCGGGGGCTGATGCAGCTCATCGCGCTCAACCTGGGACTGGCTGCGGGCATCGTGACGCAGGCGCTGTTCAGCGCGCTGGTGGTGGTCGCCGTCGTCACCACGGTGATGGCGACGCCGCTGCTGACGTGGGTCGACCGGCGGGAGCGGGCCCGGAGCGACGGCCCGTACCAGCCGACGGAGGTGGCGCCGCCGAGTTCGCTGAGCCACTAGGGGATCTGCCCTCGGGCCGCCAGGGCTCGTTTGTCCGGCTTCCCGGCGGAGGTGAGGGGTACCTCGTCGAGCAGGGTGAGCCGGGTCGGGGCGGTGGCCTCGCCCAGTTCGGCCGCCACCAGGTCGCGCAGTTCCCCGAGCAGGGGGACCCGGCCCGGCGCGGGCACCACGAAGGCGTGGACGGCCTCGCCGGTGCTGTCGTCGGGGACGGCGACGACGTACGCCTCCCGCACGGCCGGATGGGTGGCGAGCACCCGCTCGACGGGTCCGGCGTAGTACAGGTTGGCGTTGACGATGATCACGTCACGGGCGCGCCCGGTCAGCCAGAGGCGGCCCTCGCCGTCGAGGTGGCCGATGTCGCGGGTGCGGACCCAGCCGTCGGTGAACACCTCGGCGCTCAGGTCGGGTTCCTCCCAGTAGCGGCAGCCCTGGGACGGCGTACGGACGAAGAGTTCGCCGTCGGTGCCGGGCGGCAGGGGCCGCCCCCCGGCGTCCCGCACTTCCAGTTCGACCGGGGGGACGCCCAGCGAGCCCGGTTCGTCGTACGGCGTGGCCATGGAGATCATGCCGGTCTCCGTCTGGCCGTAGCCGTGGAAGACGACCGGCCCGAGCACGTCGGCGGCCTCGCGCAGCCGGGCGGGGTCCAGGGGGGAGCCGGAGACCATCAGGGCGCGCAGCGCGCCGAGGTCCACGGGCCGGGCCCGGACGCTCGCGACGAGCTTCGTCAGCCGGGCCACGGTGATGACGCTGCCGGTGGCCCGGTGGCGCACCAGGCTGTCGGGGAACGCGGGGGCGTCAGCGGTGACGAGGGTGCCGCCCGCGGCCAGGGCGAGCAGCCCGTACTCCATCATGACCTGGCTGGCCAGGGTGCCGAAGACGAGGAACCGCCGCAGGCGCGGGGCGAGTTCGCGGATGGCGGGGGGCCAGCGGTCGGGGTGTGGCGCCCAGGCCGCGGTCATCGAGGCGTAGGTCTGGGCGCATGCCTTGGGGAGGCCGGTGCTGCCGCTGGTGTGGAGGAGCCGGGCGACGTCCTGCGGGCGGGCCGAGATCCGCGGGCGGCGGCCGTCGTCCTCGGCGGCGAGCAGGTCGTCCAGGGCGAGGAGGGTGCCGGGTGGACCCTCGGTCGTGCCGTCCGGGCGGTCGGTGACGCGGAAGGCGGTGCCGGTGAGCAGGTGGTGTCGTTGGCGTGCGGTGAGTCCCGGCCGTACGCCGACGACGCGGGCGCCCACGGTGTGTGCGGCGAGGACGGCGGCGAACGCCTCGGGGCCGACGCCGAGCAGCAGGGCGACGCCGTCGCCGGGACGGACGCCCCGGGCGCGCAGGCCGTTGGTCACCCGCCGTACCAGGGCGAGGAGTTGGGATCCGGTGACGGCCCGGTCGCCGTGCTCGAAGACGGGGCGGTCACCCGCCGCGTCGAGGAGGTCGAGGACGGCGCCGGGGAACTGCTCAGCCAAGGCAGGACTTCACGAACGCGGCGAGCGGCTGCCGGTGGACGGCGGGGATGTCCCAGTCGTTCTCCAGGTTCTCCGCCAGGTGGTGGGTCCCGGCGAGGTCGCCGTCGCGGTAGTGGCGCACCACGGGATGGAGGTAGGTGGAGTCCATGGCGTGTTCGGGGTCGTTCTCGCACACGCGGGGCACGGTGACGTCGAAGGGGTCGACGTGGTCGTGGTCGGGTCCGTACTCCAGGTCGATGACGAACCGGTGTCCGGCGGGGCCGAGTCCGCCGTCGGTGACGTAGGCGAGCGGGACCTCTTCCTGGTACAGGGCGTGGTCGTCGTGGACGGTGACGACGTCGCCGAGGAAGCCGAACTGCTGCCACAGGGCGGAGGAGCGGTTGACGCGCTCCACGAGGGCGTCGGCGACGGCGTCCGGCGCGGCGGGCAGGGTGCGGGACGGCCAGGGCGTCGCGTGGTGGCGGGCGCCGAGGACGCGGTGCAGGGCGCGGGTGCCGTAGCGGAAGCCGTGGATGAAGCCGTTCGTGGACCGCTTGAAGTCGCGCTGCTGGGTGAGCGTACCGGCGAAGTACAGGCCGGGGACGTTCACCGACTCGTAGGCGGAGGTCTGGGCGGGGAACCGGTCGTCGATGGCGAGGGCCGGGCGGCAGCTGGCGTCGAACGGTGAGACGTCGAAGCGGAAGCCGGTGCAGACCACGATGCGGTCGTAGTGGAGTTCGCGGAGCCGCTCGGTGGTCCGGGCGTACCGGAACGCCACCCGGTAGCCGCCGTCGGCCCGCCGGTCGATCCGCTCGACGGTGCCGTCCAGGACGGCGTTCTGCGATTTGAGCTGGTAGCTGTCGAGGAAGTTGTTGTTCACCGCGCGCAGATGGCCCACGAAGTGGGTCTTCCAGGCCATCTTCAGCGAGTGTGGTCCGGCGACGTGGATGACGGCGGCCTTCTCCATGAGGGCGTCCGCGGTCTCGAAGGCGGAGTTCCCCTTGCCGAGGACGAGCACCCGCTGGTTGGTGAAGGAGGCCGGGTCGGTGTCGAAGTCGTCGTAGCGTTCGGCGCCTTCGATGCCGGGGATGTCCGGGACGTTGGGGAGGAAGACGCCGGTGGCGACCACGAGGCGCCGGGCCCGGAAGGTCCGGTCCGTGGCGTCGCGCACCAGGAAGCCGTCGCCGTCGCGGGAGACGTGGGTGGCCCGCACGCCGTACTCGACGCGGACACCACTGCGCCGGGCGAAGTCGCCCAGGTAGCGCACCAGGTCGTCGGCGGCCGGGAAGTAGCGCTCGCTGTACCGGGTGAACCGCAGCTCGGGGTCGTCGGTGAGCAGGGAGTTCCAGTCCATGCGGAGGTCGAGTTCCGGGTCGGTGTACCCGGTGTGGACCTTGTTGATCGAGATGAGCTGCCGATGCCGGGGGAAGCGGGTGAAGAACGTCCCGGGTCCGCTCCCCCGTTCCAGGACGACGTAGTCGCGTCCCTCGCGTTCCAGCAGAGCGGCGAGCTGTAGTCCGGCCGGTCCGGCCCCGATGATGAGGTAGTCGCGCACCATGGGGCGGACGCTAGCGGGCCCGGATCAGAGGACTCTGAGATTGCGGCGGGCACCCCCGCTCCGCACGCCCCGGACCAACTCACCTGTGCGCAAGGTCTGGACAGCCCCCGGGACGCGTGTTGTCATGCCGCTGACCCGGTTTTCCAACGTTGGAAGAACACGCCTTCGGCGCGAGGAAGGGTTCCATGACACGCAGTAGAAGCAGCACGAGGAACAGACCGCACAGACCGCACCGCCGCTCCCACGGCAGGCTGTGGGCCCTGCTGACGGCGGCGGCGCTGGTGTTGCCCACCACCGCCCTGCTGCCCGCCGCCTCGGCCGCGGAGACGACGGCCGCCGGTGCGTCCGCGGTCGCGGCCGAGCGGGCGCCCGTCCAGGTGAACGGCCTGAAGGGCGAGTACTTCACGATGTCGGCGCCGGGCGCCCGGGACTTCGCCGCACTCGGCGGCACCCTGCTCGACCCGCAGATCAACTTCTCCGGACTCACCAGCACGTTCCAGGAGCTGACCGGACAGACCGAGCACACGACCGCCCGCTGGACGGGCCAGATCCAGGCACCGGCCACCGGCGACTACACGTTCTACGCCATCGGCGACAACGGCTTCCGGCTGTTCATCGACGGCGAGCCGGTCATCGACCACTGGGAGCCGGACTGGGACCGGGAGCAGACCAGCGCGCCCGTCACCCTGACCGCCGGTGAGACGTACGACTTCCGGCTGGAGATGTTCCAGGACTTCGGCGGGTCGAACATGTACCTGCGCTGGTCGACCCCCACCCTGCCCAAGCAGCTGGTGCCGATGTCCGCGTTCACCCCGCCCGCCGGGTTCGAGGTCTACCCGGTGGAGCTGTCCGTCGCCGAGGACGGCCGTCGGGTGCGGGCCCGCTTCGAGGGCCCGGTCGGTGACGTCCAGGCGGCCCGGGAGCACCTGAAGGTCGAGGCCGACACCACCGCGATGCCCGTCGAGTCGGCCGTCGTCGACCCCACCGCGGCCGACACCCTGCTCGTCACGCTCGGCAAGCCGGTCCAGAAGGGCCAGCAGGTCCGGTTCGGCTACGACGGCGAGGGCGGGCTCACCTCCGGTGGCGAGGCCGTGCCGAAGATCGTCCGCTGGGCGCAGAACGCCTCCGCCCACCGGCTCACCACCCCGTGGGGCGACAAGGTCGACCCGAGGAGCCCCCTGCCGGAGTACCCGCGCCCGCAGCAGGTGCGCGACCAGTGGAAGAACCTCAACGGGCCCTGGCAGTTCAGCGGCGCCGAGGCCGGTGAGCAGCCGGTCTTCGGCAAGGACCTGGACGAGAAGATCATCGTGCCGTTCCCGGTCGAGTCGCAGCTGTCGGGCCTCGAGCGCCACGAGGACCACATGTTCTACCGGAAGCTCATCGACGTACCGAGGAGCTGGGACGTCGGCCAGGGCAACCGGCTGAAGCTCAACTTCGGCGCGGTGGACTACCAGTCGCGCGTCTACGTCAACGGCCGGAAGGTCGCCGAACACACCGGCGGCTACGACGCCTTCAGCGTCGACATCACCGACGCCCTCAGGCGCGGCAGCCGACAGGAGGTCGTGGTCGCGGTCACCGACACCGGCGGTCCCGACTACCCGACGGGCAAGCAGTCCACCCACCCGAGCGGCATCTTCTACACCCAGTCCTCGGGCATCTGGCAGACGGTGTGGATGGAGCCCGTCGCCGACCGGTCCATTGACAACGTCGTCATGACGCCCGACATCGACTCCAGCAGCCTCGCGGTCACCGTCGAGTCGGACGCCGCCTCCTCCCGCGCCCGCGTCGAGGCCGTCGCCCGCGACACCCGCGGCCGGGTCGTCGGCCGGGTCAGCGGACCGGCCAACCGGGAGTTGCGGCTGCCCGTGGCCAGGCAGCACCTGTGGACACCGGACGACCCCTACCTCTACGACCTCGACGTCCGCCTCACCGACGGCAAGTCCGTCGACAAGGTCGGCAGCTACTTCGGTATGCGGGAGATCGGCATCGAGAAGGTCGGCGGCTACCAGAAGCTCGTCCTCAACGGTAAGCCGGTGTTCTCCCTCGCCACGCTCGACCAGGGCTTCTGGCCGGACGGGCTCTACACCGCGCCCAGCGACGCGGCCCTCGCCTTCGATCTGGAGGCGCACAAGGAACTCGGCTTCAACGCCGTGCGCAAGCACATCAAGGTGGAGCCCGACCGCTGGTTCTACCACGCGGACCGGCTCGGCCTGCTGGTCTGGCAGGACTTCGTCTCCGGTGACCTGCAGACCGACACCGGCCGCAAGGCCTTCGTCGACCAGGGCATGGAGGTCGTGCGGCAGCACCGCAACTCCCCCTCGGTGATCGGCTGGGTCGTCTTCAACGAGGGCTGGGGCGAGTGGAACCGCGAGGAGACCGGCCGGATCGCCGAGTCCGTGAAGGCGGCCGACCCGTCCCGTGTCGTCAACGCCCACAGCGGGGTCAACTGCTGCAACTCCAAGGGCGATTCGGGCAAGGGCGACATCATCGACCACCACGACTACAACAACGTCGACCCGCCCTTCCCGGACGCCAACCGCGCCGCGATGGACGGCGAGCACGGCGGCTTCACGCTGCGCACCCCGGGCCACATGTGGCCGGGCGCCCCGACGGTGATCTACAGCGGGGTCAACACCAAGGAGGAGCTGACCCGCCGATACGTCGAGAACACCGAGCGGTACTACCTCGACCAGGCCGGTGCCGAGCTGTCCGGTTCGGTCTACACCCAGATCACCGACCTGGAGAACGAACTCAACGGGCTGTACACCTACGACCGCAGGGAGATCAAGGTCGACCCGGCCAAGGTCCGGGAGATCAACCTCAAGGTGCTCGCCGCCGGTGCCGCCGCGGGTGAGCGGGAGCCGTTGACGGGCGGCGGGCACTGGACCCTCGACGAGGGCACGGGCGGCACCACGAAGGACGACGGGCCCAACGACAAGCCCCTGACGCTCTCCGAGGGCACCACCTGGACCCCCGGAGTCAGCGGCAGCGCGCTGGAGTTCGACGGGCGGGGGCAGTACGCCGCGACCGACGGGCCGGTGCTCGACACCACCGGCAGCTACTCGGTGGCCGCGTGGGTACGGCTGGACGCGCTCCCCGGCAACTACGCCACCGCGGTCAGCCAGGACGGCCGCCGCCAGGCGAGCCCGTTCTACCTCCAGTACGGCCAGGGCGCCTTCGCCTTCAGCCTGCCCGGCGGACAGCGGGCCCGGCTGGTGACCACACCGGAGACGGGCCGCTGGTACCACCTCGTCGGCGTCCGGGACGCGTCCAGCAACCAGATCAGGCTGTACGTCGACGGGAAGCTCGCGGCGACCACCACCAGTGGCCCCGCCTATGTGAGCACCGGCCCGCTGGCCGTCGGCCGCGCCCAGTGGGACGGCAGTGACGCCGACTTCTGGAACGGCGCGGTGGACCAGGTGCACGCCTACGACAAGGTGCTCACCGCCGAGGAGGTGAGCACCCTGCACGCCGGGGAACGCCCGTAGGTCTCCCCGCGGTGCGTGGCGGGCGGCGTGTACGCGCCGCCCGCCACGGCCGTTCAGATCACGGCGCCCAGGGCGCCTCCACCGCCCAGGTGGTGTCCTCGGTGAAGAGGGCGGGGTTGTCCCAGGCGTGCGTGCCGCCCGGGGTGGCCAGCCACAGCTCGGCGTTGTAGTGGCGCAGGTACTGCTCGGGGAAGTTGTACGCCGACAGCCGCACCCCGCCGCTGGCGCCCCGGACGGGACAGAACGTGGCGTCGGCCCGGAACAGGTCGCCGGTGCCCGCCTCCTTGTGGACGCGGTAGTCGCGGTGGCGCAGGTACTGGCCGGGGTAGTTGCGCGACTCGAAGGAGTAGCAGGAACTGTCGGCCAGACCGGGAACCACGCGCCAGGTGGCGTCGTTCTTCAGCAACTCCGGGCTGCCACCGGTGACGACGTCCGTGAAGACCGCCCCGTCCCGGTGCCGCAGGTACCGGTCGGTGAGACCGGGTGTCGTGACGCGCAGGGAGCGGTACTGCCCGGTGGGCAGGGTGACGGGCGCCTGCGGGGAGCGGGAGGCGTCGATGAGGGCGCGGTTGGCGGCGCGGACCCGGGCCTCGTCGACCTTGACCACCTGGCGGTCGTAGGTGAGCAGGCCGTTGGCCTCGTTCTCGAGGTCGGTGATCTCGGTGTAGACGGCGGCGGACAGGCCCCTGGGCATCCGGACCTCGCGGATGCCGTCGAGCAGGCCGACGAAACGGTTGTTGAGGTGGGCGAGGGTGGGCTGGTCCTCGTAGCTGAAGCCGCCGCCGGGGTACCACTCGTGGCCGGGGACCTCGTAGCCGAGCCCGCCGTACTCACCGAGGACGGCGGCGCGGGTGGCGCTGGGCACGGTGGTGCCGGGGCCCACGTAGACATGGTGGTCGACGACGTCGCCGTTGCCGCCGTCGACGGCGCCGCAGCAGTTGACGCCGCTCATGTTGTTGACGAGCCGGGAGGGGTCGTAGGCCTTGACCTCGTTGGCGATGCGGGCCTGGTCGTACTGGCCCCAGCCCTCGTTCTGGTTGACCCACATGACCAGCGACGGTGAGCTGCGGTGCTGGTCGATGATCCGGTCGTACTCGGCCTCCCACTGGGTGCGGGCGGCGGCGTCCGGGGTGCGCAGGTCCATCGACGGCATGTCCTGCCAGACCAGCAGGCCGAGCCGGTCAGCCCAGTAGAACCAGCGCTGCGGCTCGACCTTGATGTGCTTGCGGACCATGTTGAAGCCGAGGTCCTTGTGCTTCTGGAGGTCGTGGCGCAGGGCGGCGTCGGTGGGGGCGGTGTAGAGGCCGTCGGGCCAGTAGCCCTGGTCGAGGGTGCCGGTCTGGAAGACGAACTGCCCGTTGAGGACCGGGCGCAGGACCCCGTCGACACGGGCGAGGCCGACGGTGCGCATGCCGGTGTAGCTGCCGACGGAGTCGACGGTGGCCGCGCCGGAGAGCAGGTCGGCCCTGACGTCGTACAGGAAGGGGTCGTCGGGGGTCCAGCGGCGCGCGTTGGGTACGGGGACGGTGAACTCGGTGCCGACCGGGCCCGTGGCGGTGCCGACCGTGGTGGAGCCGGTGGAGACGGTGACGCGGGCCTGGTGGCCGCTCGTCCCGGCGCCGCGGACGGTGACCCTGAGGCGGTTGTTGGCGAGGTCGGGCACCATGTCGAGGCGTGTGATGTGCGCGGCGTTGACCGGTTCGAGCCAGACGGTCTGCCAGATGCCGGAGGAGGCGGTGTAGAAGATGCCGCCGCCCGGCTGTGGGGTGACCTCGCGGACGCGCTGCTTGCCGACCGCCTGGCTGCCGGTCTCCGTGGGGTCCCAGACCGAGGCGACGACGGTGTTCGTGCCGCTGGTCAGCAGGTCGGTGATGTCGTGGGAGAAGGCGTCGTAGCCGCCGGAGTGGGTGGCCCCGGCCTGACGGCCGTTGACCCACACCGTCGTACGCCAGTCACTGGCGCCGAAGTTGAGCTGGACGCGGCGGCCGTTCCAGTTCGACGGCACCGTGAAGGTGCGCTTGTACCAGAGCTTGTCGTTCTGGGTGATGCGGCGCTGGATGCCGGAGAGCGCGGACTCGGCGGGGAACGGCACCCGGATCTGCTCGGTGAACGACGCGGGCTGACCGGCGTCGGCCGAGGTGACCGCGAAGTCCCAGACGCCGTTGAGGTTGGCCCAGTCGGGGCGGGTGAGCTGGGGGCGCGGGTACTCGGGGAGCGGGTTGTCGACGGGGACCTGGTTCGTCCACGGGGTGGTCATGGGCGCGGGCTTGGGGGTCCAGGCCTGCGGTGCGGCGCTCGCGGTGCCGGACGCGGTGAGGGCCGTACCGGCGAGGAGCGCCAGTACGGCCAGACCGCGGGTGAGCCGTCTTCTCGGCGAGGGAATCCGTAGGCGTCGCCGTGCGGGTGAGCCGCGCATCGTGCCTCCTTGACGGGGTGGGGGTGGGAGGCGCCCCGGGCCCTCGCCCGGGTTACATGAGCTGCCGTCTGCGCCCCAGCCACGTCTGGGCGATGACGACGAGAGCGAGGAAGGCGCCGCTGACGACCTGCTGGTAGGAGGAGTCCAGGGAGCCGATCTGGTTGATGACGTTCTGGATCACCTTCAGCAGCAGGACGCCGACCAGCGAGCCGCTGACGAAGCCGAGCCCGCCGGTGAGCAGGGTGCCGCCGATGACGACGGCGGAGATGGCCTCCAGTTCCATGCCGTTGCCGAGGATCGTGACGCCGGAGGCCAGCCAGGCGGCGTTGAGCGCCCCGGCCAGTCCGGCCAGTACACCGGAGAGGGTGTAGACGAGGATCTTGGTACGGGCCACGGGGGCGCCCATCAGCGCCGCCGCGTCCTCGTTGCCGCCGACCGCGTACACGTGCTGGCCGAAGCGGGTGCGGCGCAGCACGACGGCGCCCGCGGCGAACAGGGCCAGCGTGATCCACACCGGGTTGCCGAGGCCGAGGGTGGTGCCCTGGCCGAGTTCGGCGAGGAAGGAACCCTTGGCGATGAGGTAGGTGTCGGCGCCCTCGTCGGTGATGGCCAGCATCAGTCCGCGCGCCCCCAGCATCGCGGCGAGCGTGACGATGAAGGGCGCGAGGCGGGAGCGGGCGACGAGCAGCCCGTTGACGACGCCGACCAGTCCGCACACGGCGAGCGGCAGCAGCAGCGCGACCAGGGTGCCGTGCCGGGAGCCCCAGGCCGCCAGGACGCCGCCCAGGGCGAACAGGGAGCCCACGGACAGGTCGATGCCACCGGTGATGATCACGAAGGTCATGCCGAGGGCGACGATCGCGAGGAACGCCGAACTCGTCGCCATGTTGGTGACGTTGTCGCCGGTGGCGAAGGAGTCGAAGCTGAACGAGGCGATGATCGAGACGATCACCAGCACGGCCAGCGCGCCGTGCTGCTGGACGAGCGCGCTGATCCGCTCGGAGCGGGCGGAGCCGACCGGCGCGATGTCCTCGGCCGACTCGCTCGCGGCGGTCACGGGGGTGTCCGGCTCGGTCACGGTCATCGCTTCCCCCGTCCCCGTGCCGCGTAGACCGCGGCGACGATCACTATGGCCTGGGCGATCTGGGTCCATGACGGCGGCAGATCGTGCTTGATGAGGGTGGCGGTGAGCAGCTGGATGAGGACGGCTCCGGCCACCGTGCCCGCGATGTTGACCCGGCCGCCGGTCAGCGGGGTGCCACCGACCACGACGGCGGTGATCGCGGACAGCTCCATGAGGTTGCCGAGCGAGGTCGGGTCGCTGGCCTGGAGCCGGGCGGTGGCCAGCACCCCGGCGACGGCGGCGAGCAGGGCGCAGACGACGTAGACGATGATCAGCACCCGGCGCACCGGCAGGCCCGCGAGCTGGGCGGCGGGGCGGCTGTCGCCGATGGCGAGGAGCTGGCGGCCGAAGGTGGTGCGGCGCACCACGAAGGCCACCAGCAGGGCGAGGGCGGTGGCGATCAGGATGAGGTAGGGGATGCCGAGGAGGTCGCCGGAGCCCAGCGAGGCCAGCGTCGGGTTGTGCAGGTCCTCCAGCTGGGGCAGCAGCACCAGGGCGAGGCCCCGGCCGCCGACCATGAGGGCGAGGGTGGCGACGATCGGCTGGACGCCGACGAACGCGACCAGCGCCCCGTTGGCCAGCCCGACCCCGGCCGCGAACAGCGCCACGACCAGCAGGGCGGGCAGCAGTCCGTAGCCGAGGTAGAGCGCGGTGACGGAGGCCGCCAGCGCCATCACCGCGCCTACCGACAGGTCGACGCCCTCGGTGCCGATGACCAGGGCCATACCGAGCGCGACGATCATGACGGGGGCGACCTGGACGGCCTGGGTGCGGAAGTTCTCGGCGGTCAGGAAGTGCGGGGTGATGACGGTGTTGACGATCAGCAGGACGGCTACGCCCGCGTAGACGCCGTAGGCCTGGAGCCAGGTCAGGACGCGGGCCTTGTCCAGGGGGGCGGTGCGCAGGGTGGCCTCAGCCATCGCTCGCCACCTCCTTGACGGGGTCCGCCGGGGCGTCCCCGGCGATGGTCCGCATCAGCTTGTCCTCGGTGACGTCGTCGCCGGTGAGTTCGCCGACGACGGCGCCGTCCTTCAGTACGACCACGCGGTCCGATCCTTCGATCAGTTCCTCCAGGTCGGAGGAGATGAGCAGGACGCCCAGGCCGTCGGCGGCGAGTTCGTCCACGAGCTTTTGCACCTCGGCCTTGGCGCCGACGTCGATGCCGCGGGTGGGCTCGTCGAGCAGCAGGACCTTGGGGTTCATGGCCAGCCAGCGGGCGAGCAGCACCTTCTGCTGGTTGCCGCCGGAGAGTTCGCCGACCTTCTGGTGGGGCGAGGACGCCTTGATGCGCAGCCGTTCGACGAAGGTGTCCACGATGCTGTCGACGCGGGCCTCGGAGACCAGGCCGAAGCGCGACAGCCGGGGCAGGACGGCCAGCGCGATGTTCTCGCGGACCGACAGGCCCGGGACGATGCCCTCGCTCTTGCGGTCCTCGGGCAGCAGGCTGATGCCCGCCCGGATGGCGGCGGGGGTGGAGCCGCCGCGCAGCGGGACACCGGCGACCGTGACCCGGCCCGAACGGACGGGCAGGGCGCCGGAGATGGCCTTCGCGGTCTCGGTGCGTCCGGAGCCGAGGAGGCCGCCGAGTCCGACGACCTCGCCGGGGCGGATCCGCAGGGAGACGTCGTGCAGTCTGTGCGGGACCGTCAACGCGTCCGCGTCGAGAACGGGTTGGTCGTCGGTGTCGTGGTGGCCGCCGCTGAACTTGGTCAGGCCCTCGCGGCGGACCTCGCCCAGTTCCCGGCCCAGCATGGTCGACACCAGGGCGAGCCGGTCGAGTTCGGCGAGGCGGCCGTGGTGGACGCGGCGGCCGTCGCGCAGCACGGTGACCGTGTCGCACACCGCGTACAGCTCGTCGAGGCGGTGGCTGACGTAGATGACGGCGATGCCGTCGTCCCGCAGTCGGCGGATGACCGAGAACAGGGTCTCCACCTCGCGGGGTTCGAGGGAGGAGGTCGGTTCGTCCATGACGACGATCCGGGCCCGCGTGGCCACCGCGCGGGCCAGGGCGACCATCTGCTGGGCGCCGACGCCGAGGGTGCGCAGCGGCTGCCGGACGTCCACCTGGACGCCGTAGGTCCGCAGGGTCCGGTCGGCCTCGCGGTGCATCCGGGCGAAGTCCAGCAGGCCGAGCCGGGTGCGGGGTTCGCGGCCCAGGAAGAGGTTGCGGGCCACGCTCAGCAGCGGGATGAGGTTGACCTCCTGGTAGATGGTGGAGATCCCGGCCTTCTGGGCCTCCAGCGGGGTGCTGAAGGAGACGGGGCGGTCCTGGAAGGTGATCTCGCCCGCGTCGGGCCGGTAGACGCCGGTGAGGAGCTTGATGAGGGTGGACTTGCCCGCGCCGTTCTCGCCGATCAGGGCGTGGACCTCACCCGGGTGCAGGGTGAGGTCCACGTCGTCCAGGGCCCGGACGCCGGGGAAGGTCTTGCTCAGTCCGCGGACGGCGAGGACTGCGGCCGTCGGAGCCAACTGTGCCTCCTGGAGGGGGATGTGACGGGGGTACGCGGCTCAGTAGGCCTTGCCGAGGTCCTGCTCGGCGTTGTCCGCGTCGTAGGCGCCGTCCTCGATGATGACGTCCTGGGGGACTGCCTCGCCCTGGGTGAAGGTGTCCAGCGTCTGGAAGGCCAGCGGGCCGAAGCGCGGGTTGGACTCGATGACGCCGCTGATCCAGCCGTCGACGATGCCCTGGACGGCGTTGCGGGTGCCGTCGACGGTGATGATCTTGACGTCACCGGCCTTCTTGCCCGCGCCCTTGAGGGCGGCGACCGCGCCGAGGCCCATCTCGTCGTTCTCGGCGTAGATGCCCTTGATGCCGGGCTCGGACTGGATGAGCTGCTCGGTGACCTGCTGGCCCTTCTCGCGGGCGAAGTCGCCGGTCTGCTCGAAGACGACCTTCAGGTCCGGGGCCTTCTCGGCGATGCGCTCCTTGAAGCCCTGGGTGCGCTCGGTGGTGACGTTGTTCCCGGCCGAGCCGAGCAGGATCGCGACCTCGCCCTTGCCGCCGGTCGCCTCGATCATCTGGTCCGCGGCGCGGCGGCCCTGCTCGACGAAGTCCGAGGCGATGAAGGAGACGTAGTCCTTGCAGGCCTCGGCGTTGATCTTGCGGTCGATGGTGACGATCGGGACCTTCTTGGCGGCGGCGGCCTGCAGCACGGGGTCCCAGCCATCGGAGTTGAGCGGGGCGATGACCAGCAGGTCGGCACCCTTGGCGAGCAGGTCCTGGACGTCGCTGATCTGCTTGGAGAACTGCGACTGGGCGTTGGCCGTCAGTAGTTTGACCCCTCTCTTCTTCGCCTCGTCCTTGATCGACTGGGTCTCGGCGATGCGGAAGGGGTTGGCTTCCTTCTCCGACTGGGAGAAGCCGACGGTGGCGTTGGCGAGGTCGATCTTCTCGCCGCCGTAGGCGTCGACGGTGCAGTTCTTGCTGCCGGGCTTGGGCTTGACGACCTTCTGCTGGGTGTCGGCGGTGGCCGTGGAGGACTGCCGCGTGTCCCCGGAGGCGTCGTCCTCCGACTTGGCGCAGGCGGTGGCGGTCAGGGCCAGGGCGGCGGCGAGGGCCACCGCCGCGGGGCGGGCGAGGAGCTGAGGACGGTGAGGGAAGCGCTGCATTGGTGACCCCGATCCGGGTGACGCTGGCAGGGAACTGGGGAGGCGGAGGGACGCGGAGGCGGTCCCCCCCCCCGGGTGCGAACGTTGTCAGGTCCGCCGCATCAGGTTTTTACATCGTTGGAAGGATGCTGTAAACCCCTTGCGCACGAGGTGTGTTCGGGATGTCGAAAGAACCGGGGGGTGAAAAGGGGCGATACGCGCCGAAGGAAACGGCGTCGGGTCAGCCGCCGGAGCGACGGCCCAGCGTGCTCTCCCGCTCCACCAGCCGGTAGTCCGCCCGGATACGGCGGGGTTCGGGGGCCGCGCCGCCCAGCCTGGCCAGCACCGACTCCACCGCGAGCCGCCCGATGGCCTCCTTGTCCGGCGACACGGACGTCAGCGTCACGGCGCCGAACCGGCCCTCGATCACATCGTCGAAGCCGACCACCGCGATGTCCTCCGGCACCCGCAGGCCGCGCTCGTGGAGCACGCGCATCGCGCCGATGGCCATCGGGTCGTTGTAGGCGAACACCGCGTCGGGACGCCGCCCGGCGTCCAGCAGGCGGGACATGGCCGCCGCGCCGTCGGCGTGCCCCCAGCCGTCGGTGGCCGCCACCAGCCCGGCGTCGGCGGGCAGTCCGGCGGCGGTCAGTTCCTCGCGCCAGCCGCGCACCCGGAGCTGGGCGGGCTCGCTGCGCCCGCCCCGGGCGCCGATGAACGCCACCTCGCGGCGCCCGAGGTCGATCAGATGCCGGACGGCGGCGCGGGCGGCGGCGACGTTGTCGATGGCGATGTGGTCGTAGGGCAGGTCGTAGTCGCGCTCGCCGATCAGCACCAGGGGGACGTCCGCGCGGTCGCGCAGGTCCTCGGTCTCCAGCTCGATGGGGCTGAGGATCAGCCCGTCGATGACCCGGGCCCGGAAACCCTGGCTGACCAGGATCTCCTGCTCCCGTCGGCCGCCGGTGTGGTCGAGCAGCACGATGTAGTCGTGCTCGGCGGCCGTGTCGATGACGGCGGCGGCGAGTTCGGCGAAGTAGGGGTTGCCCAGCTCGGGCAGGGCGAGGGCGATGATGCCGGTGCGCCCCTTGCGCAGGTGCCGGGCGGCCAGGTTGGGCCGGTAGCCGAGCGCGTCGATGGAGCGCTGGACGCGCTCGCGCATCGCGGGGGTGACGTGCTGGTAGTTGTTCACCACGTTGGAGACGGTCTTGATGGAGACCCCCGCATGGGCGGCGACGTCCTTGAGGCTGACTCGCACGTCAATCCCTTCCTGACCTCTGGCACGCGCCATTTACAACGTTATACGCACGATACCCCCGGTGTTATACATTCGCGCGACCCCATTGACAAGCCAACGCCCGGCAGCCGACCTCACTCGAAGAACTTCAGCCCCCAGCCGGTGTCCGTGTTCGGCCCCGGCACATGGGCGCGGCTGTAGGTGGTGTTGCCCCACCAGCAGAAGGTACCGGTGTACCAGTACCGGTTCTCCCAGGAGTACGGCGTCCCCTTCGGCACCGCGTGGAACATCATGGGGAACGTCGGACCGGCGGGCGGGCTGGTGCCGATGTCGCCGTTCAGCAGGACGAAGCTGTGGTGGCCGGGGCCGTTGACGTGCAGCGTCGGGTCCCAGCCGGGCATCATCGTGGCACGGTTGGAGCCGAACAGACAGCCGTTGGACTTGTACCAGTCCCATACGTACGTCGGGTCGCCCCCCGCCCGCAGCCGCAGGTCGGCCAGACAGTACTGCTCGCTCCAGCTCCCGTTGGCCGAGTACACGATGTGCAGTTGCCCGTTCGGATCCCTGATCGGCTGGGGAGCCTCGTTGATGTACGGGTTGCCGACCACCCGCTCCCAGCCCTCCCTCGGCTGCGAGATGATGTGCCGCGCGCCGGTGGCCGTGGTCGGGCTGCTCATCCGGGCGACGTAGATGTTCTGCTCGACGTTGGTGTCCCCGGCCCACCCGGACCAGACGAACCAGCGCTGGCCGTTGAAGGTGAACAGGACGCCGTCGATGGCCCACTTGTCGTCCGGCAGGGCCACCTTGGTCGCGGCCGTGTAGCCGCCGTCCGGACTGGTCGAGCTGATCGCGTACATCCGGCGGGACGCCCCGGCCCCGGCCGCGAAGTAGATGTGGTAACGGCCGCCCTCCAGCACGATCTCCGGGGCCCAGACCTCCGGCAGGTTGCCGGGGTTGGTCCACACCCGCCGGTCGGGCGCCGTGGCCAGCTGGGCCGTCGACGGGGCCTGCCGCACGGCGACACCGTCACCGGTCGACCGCACGGCGACATAGGTGGAGCCGACCCGGATCACACTCGGATCGGCGGCCCGCAACGAGGTCTGGTCCGCGCGTGCGGGCTCGGCGGACGTCAGGGACAACACGGCGGCGAGCACGCCTGCCAGGGCAACGGCGAGCACGCCGTGGATCAGTCGGGAGAGCTTCATGGTCCCGTTCCGTGGTGGGGTCTCCACCGTCGGCGTGCCGACGGCGGAACGCGGGTGAGGAGAGGAGACGACGTGCGGTCATGATGGCGCCGTGGGGGGCGACGTGGCCGGGTCACGCCGGGAGGTTCACGCGTACGGGTTTACATCGATGGAGAAGTGACTGGCACTCAGCATCCTGACCGGCCCTGAACATGTCAACAATCCGCTACGGATTCACTGGCCTCTTTCCGTCTTCCCGCTCGGGGTCGGCTTCGGGCAGCGCGCGCGGGAGGCCGGGCTCGTGATCGGTGAGCAGACGGATCACCGCGGCCGTGTAGGCGTGGGCGGTGCCGACGCGGAGAGGGCGTCCCCGCCGAGTGGTGTAGCCGATCAAGCTGACGGAATCCGCAGGCCGCGGCCCGAACGACGGACGCGGGAGGCCCTTTGAGGCTCGCCGGGCCGAGACCAGCGGCGCTCCCACGACGGCCAGCAGCGGCACCTGCCGGAGACCTCCGAAGCGGAGGCGACGCACCATGGCTGCACCACGACGGCGGGCACGACCGACGGAGAAGCCGAAGCCAGTTGCGAGTTGTGGGCTACGGGCTACGGGCTACGGGCTACAGGCTACGGGCTACGGGCTACGGGCTACGGGCTACGGGCTACGGGCTACGGGCTACGGGCTACGGGCTACGGGCTACGGGCGAGTGTCGTGCCTACACCGAAACACCTCGGTGCCTGCAGACAGAACGGGCAAGGCGCGGCGAAGAAGTACAGCAGCCGCGTCACCGGCGTATGTCAGCCCTTAATCCCCACGCTGACGGAATAGCCTTTCCTGTCGCGCCACGAGGCGCCTGTCTGCAGGAATCGGTTATTTATCTCATGCGAGATCGAGGCGCACACCGCAGGATATTCCATGCTTTCAACGGAAACACCGTAGAAATGGAGAAGCGATATCGCGAACTCCACAAGAGGGTACGGCTCGGGGAATACGAGGAAGCCTGACACTTTTTCGACTCGAACATTTCCGAACACCTGCTGCACCATCGTCGGAAGGTTTCCGGAGTCAACATCCGGTCGGGCACTCGCGGGGACCTCGACTCCATGTGATTTCACGGTCCGTGCGATGAGATCGCTCAGCAGTGGAGCCTGCGAAGCGTCGTTGATCACGGCAACGAACACCCCGGATCGCTTGAGGACCCGATGGCACTCCCGAAGGGCATCGGGGACCCTCTGGATGTGGTCCAACATATGCCGGGCAAAGACGAAGTCGAACTCACCGTCCTGGAACGGAAGGCGGTAGATGTCACCGCGCACGGCCGGGATCCCGCGAGTGGCCACACTTGCCACAGCGGCCTCCGATATGTCGAGCCCGAGAACTCGTCCAGTCACGTGCGGATGCGAGAGCCGGGCGAGGAAGGTGCCCGTTCCACAGCCGACGTCCAGCACCGACGCGTCTTCCCCCACTGGGACGAATGAAAGGGTGGTCTTCTCGATGTCGTCGGGTGGTTCGCTGTAGAGCAGGTGGACGCGCTGCCGCACGGCAAGGCGATCCATGGTCTTGTACTCCCCGGACTTCATCGTCACCCCCATGATCGGACCCTCAGGTGGTTGCGGAGAATCTGATGACCGATTCGGTCCCGTCCAGGGATTCACCTGTGTTGTCGATGCCGAGCAGTCTGAGTCGGCAGTCGTGGAGAAGACGCTCCAACTGTGCACTGTTCTCCAGGAACAGGATTCCCTCGTTGCTCTCGGAGGTCAATCGGTGATCACCGAAGCGAATACATAAAACCGCCTGCGAGTTGGCATCAGCCATGCGGTTCCTGGCGAAACTCAACGCCGAGCGGAGTGCACGGATGGTGGAAGAGGTGGCGGCGGTCGGCAGGTAGACCAGATCAGCACCGCCGCGAGTCGCCGGGCAAGCCGATTCCGTTCGTTCAGGAAAATCCGACCTGACCAGGTTCGGCCGCGGTACCGGCACCAGGCCAACCGCAGCCTCCGCTTCACCCGTGAACCAGAGAATCCTCGACTCGGTATTCGCGGGAAGCAACCGGAGAACCGCCTCCACCGTGGACCGCTGCGGACGCCATGCGGTAGTGACCGCCGGGCTCACCTCCTGCTGCACGAAGTAGCCGTTCTCCAGTGTCCGCGACCACGCTCTTGCCCAGACTCCACCGTTCTGTACGGCGACGATGTCACGTTGACTGAGAGTTCTTCGACTCGTCCGAGCGACCGTCAGGTACAGTGCTCGATCAGTTCGGAGGGCGTTCGCAACGGCCGGGTCCTGCAGAAGCCCAACGAATTGGACACCATGGGTGTACTTGAGCTTTGCCTGGATATCCACTTCGTCGGTCGACCGGAACGCTCGGTCCAGACCAAGCCGCAGAATGCTGCTTGCCATGGCTGTCGTGTCATCCGCGTGGTCGGCGACGCGGAGGTCGTCGAAGACCGACAGCGCCTGGACACTCAGGCCGATGTCGGGCTGAGGACCGTTCGGGGTGGGGACCGTGAGGAGCCCGTCACGCGAGACATCCCCCTCCACTACGGCCAGCGCGATCCTCTGGCATGTCGCGATGATCTGTTCATGCATGTACCGCTGAGCCAGTCCAAGCGATCTGCGCCCCAGTTGGAGAGAGGTGACCTGCTTGGCACTGAAAAGGAAGCTCGACTGGGCCAGTGCCGACATATTCCCGTAAGCTCCGAAGCGGGCGCAGGCGGAGTGCGTTGAAGTCCCTGCGGACGCCGCCGATACCCGCTTCTCCACCTCCTGGGCCATTTCGTCGACGGTGGTCGCCAGAGTGTTCTGTAGATCTTCCGAGAGATGCGGACCCAGAATCCGGTCCTCGTTCGTCAAGAACTCATACAGGGCCCATGCCCCGGCCATCATCCCGAATGTTCCCGATGTGTCGAGTCGCCAGTGACCCAGATGTTCCACCAGGTACTTGGCACTGCGCACGACCTCAGGATAGGGACGCGTCTCACCGAATCCGCGCTGTAACCTCAGCAGGGTGGCCAGAGTGATGGCCGTGTGCCGTATACGCACCTCCGTGGGAGCAGTGCGGGTCTGGATGGTGGCGCCGACTGCACCTCCACTCGACGTGCGCTCTCTCAGGAAGTTGGTGCCAGCCCACAGTGATTCCTGCAGGGCAGTGCGCAGACGCTCCGTGCTGCCGTCGCTCGTCGAGACAAGTCCGTTGAGCGCAGCGCAAGTGACATCGATGCCTCCGTGGAGACGCATGGGTGGTCTGGCGGGGGCCTGCATCTCCGAGGCGCTTGCGTATGCCGTCATCCAGCGGGCAAGGGATCGGGCCCAGCCCCCACTCGGCAACTGCTCCGACAACAGTCCCAGCAGGACCTTGTCGGCCACGGCGTCAGCGTCCGTCCATTCGTCGCCCCTCGTGGACCGTACGGGCGCGACCACCACGGGAGGAGCCGTCTCCTCGACGCGACGCACGAGGAAGCGTCGCACCTGAGCGTAGGTGACATCGGAACTGTCGGAGAATTTGCAGACGGTGCGGTGGTCAGCGTCCACCGGAATGGCTGTGGATCCGGGAAGATGAGGATCTCCCGAAGACTCACCCACCACCCGCAACCCCTTGGTGTCTTGGGTTTCGTAAAAACTCAGATGGGCAAGTCCTCTGCGCGCTGCGTAGTTTCGGTACCAGTCGTCCAGCTCGCGGAGATACGCCTGATCAGTGGCCAGTTCCCTGACCAGCGGCGTCGACCGCACGGCCTTCAGGTAGCTCAGCAGGGTGGCGAGTCCGGATCCTGTATGAGGGGTTGAGAAGAAGACGACCCCCGCGAGGTGGTCGGCGAAACCCGAAAACTGATCGCCCATGGTGTCGCTGTGCCTGACGATCTGCTTGATCACCAGTCCGCCGAGGCTGTGACCGACAAGAATGAACGGCCGACTGCCGATGTCGTGTCCGTCTCGAAGGGCGGCGAGAACACTGGTGGCCCGGTCCCGTATGGGCATGCTCTCCCCTTGCCACCGGGTGACCGCGGCCGGGTAGTTCACGCACCATACGGCGAATCGGGAATCGTTTTGCGCGAGCCAGACAGGCCAGGACAACTGCGCGCCTTTTGGCCCTTTGGATGTCCATGTCCCGTGCCAATCGCCGCCGAGACCATGAAGCAGCACAACATCTAACGAAGTGGATTGACTGTCTCCGACGCGACGAACTTCAACCAAGATCCACTCCAAGGGGAAGCCTGATTCATCGTAGCAAGGACATGGCGCGACCGGTGTCGCCTCGTAACACAGGCTCAGAGCATGGTCGGTCAAAGACGTGCTCACCCGCGGGCGGGAAGTGCGGATCCCGGTCGCCGAGCTGGCCGTCGAGTTCCGGCGACCAGGTCGCTTCGCTGCGTCGGTGTCAGCGAGGCCTTTCAGTCTGCCACTGATCGGGGGCTGAGGCAGTCGTCCGCAACGGCCAAGGCTCCCTGTTGAGAGAGGTGTCCGGTGTCTCAACTGGCTGGCGCGAAGGACTTGTTGCTCACAGGTCCCCCCGCACCGCCACCAGAACCGCGCTGTCCCCGAACCGCCACACCGGCACCACCTGACTGAACCCCGCCCCCCGCAGCAACCGCGCATGACGTTCCACCGAGAGCTGGTCCCCGCCCCCGCCGTCGTAGGCCCTCAGGCGCTGCTCGCGTTCGGTGAACAGGTCGGCGAGTTCGGGGTCCTGGGACGCCGCGGTCCACCAGGAACGCCAGTCCTCGTGGGCGTGGCCGCCGGTTCGCTCGGCGTGGCGGTGGCCCACGTGGGCGGTGATGGCCGCGCAGGGCGCCGCGTCCGGGGGGAAGTGGTCGCCGTTGACGAGGACGCCGCCGGGACGCAGGAGGGTCGCGAGGGCGTGGTAGGTGCGTTGGAGGACCGGCTCGGGGAGGTAGTGCAGGGCCGTCGTCGACACGGCGGCGTCCAGGGGGCGGCGCAGGCCGAGGGCGTCGGTCCAGCCGTCGGCGCCGATCACGGTGTCGACGTAGCGGGCGGCGTTGGCGTGGTGGGTGCGGCCCAGCTCCAGGAGCAGGGGGTCCATGTCGACGGCGACGATCTCCGCGTGCGGCAGGCGCGCGGCGAGTCTGGCGGCCAGGGAGCCCGGGCCGCAGCCCAGGTCGAGCAGGAGGGGCCGGGCGCGTCCCGCCGTGCCGTGCTCGACGACATCGGCGATCACGGTGAACCTCTCCTCGCGGTCGACCGCGTACCGCTGCTGCTGCCGCTCCCAGCGCTCCACCCACGTCCTGGCCGCCGCCATGCTCAGGCCCATCTGGTCGCGCCACCTCTTTCGTCTCTCACCTTGTCGGGACGCGTCCGAATCTACAGGTGGAAACGGTTATCACTTGCCCTGTGGTGAGGCTGCGTCACACGAGCGAGGTCAGTACGGCCGAGAGACGGTCGATCTCCTCCACCGTGTTGTACACGTGCAGACTCACCCGCACCGATCCGTCCCGCTCGTCCGCGCCCGCCTGGCAGAGGCTGTCGGCGCGCACCATGAAGCCGTGGCTGTAGAGGATGAACCCGAGGTCGTCGGAGGGGATCTCGCGGTGCCGGAAGGTGACGATGCCGTGGCGGCGCTGGGCCGGGGGCAGCGGCGCGTCCGCGGCGAGGCTCGTCGGGCAGCCCAGGATCTCGTACGGGGCGAGGTGGCGCAGCCGGTCGGTGAGCCGGGTGGTGAGAGCGGTCGTCCAGCGCGCGATGCGGTCGGGGCCGACCGCGTCGAGCCAGTCCAGCGCGGCACCCAGGGACACGATGCCGACCGTGTTGGGCGTGCCCTGCCAGCCGGTCGGCTCGAACGCGGGCCCGCGGGCGTTGCGCGCCCAGACCGCTCCCGTGCCGGGCAGGGCCATCGCCTTGTGGCCCGAGAAGACCACGAAGTCCACGTCCAGGTCCGGGTCGTCGAGGCGGACCGGCTGGTGGCCCACGCTCTGCGCCGCGTCCAGGCAGATCGGTACGTCCGGTCCGACCGCGGCGCGGATGCGGTGCACGTTCATGTCGCCGCCGTAGACGTGGTGGACGTGGGTGGCGGCCACGAAACGGGTCCGGGGGCCGATGACGTCGCCCAGGGCGCGGTGGTCGTAGTCGCCCGAGGACGGCTGGTACGGCAGTGCGCGCACCCTGACGCTGGTGCCGCGCTCGGCCAGCAGGCGCTGGGCCTCCTGCCAGGGGTCGAGGTTGGCCCGGTGGTCGGTGAAGGGTACGAGGATCTCGTCGCCGTCGCGGAGGAGGGGGACGAGCCAGTCGCGGGCGACGGCGCGCAGGCCCTCGGTGGTGCCGCCGGTGAAGTGGACGGTGGAGCGGGCGGGTTCGGGGTCGTGGAGGAACTCCCTGACCCGCTGCCGGACCGCCTCGACCAGCTCCGTGGTGCGGTTGGCCCAGGGGTAGGTGCCGCGGCCCGCGTTGGCGTTGGTGGTGGTGAGGTAGGTCTGTACGGCGTCCAGGACGGCGCGCGGCTTCTGGGCGGTCGCCGCGCTGTCGAGGTAGGCCAGCTCCGGGTGGGCGGTGAGGATCGGGAACTGGTCCCGTAGCTCGCCCCGCCCGAGCGCTCCTTCACTCACGTCGGTCCCCGGCCGGGTGCTCATTCACGCACCAGCGGGGCGCCCGCGTCCCGCCAGCCGACGATGCCGCCCGCCAGGCTGCGCACGTCGGGGTGTCCCATCCGGGTCAGCAGGGCGGCGTAGCGCAGTGACTTCTCGCCGACGGGGCAGGCCAGCAGGACCGGGGTGCGCTTGCTGAAGGGGAGTCCGCCGCGGAGCAGTTCCTCGAAGAGTTCGTCGACGATGTTGACCGAGCCCTCGATGTGCAGGGCGGCGTAGGCGTGCGGGCTGCGCAGGTCGACGACGAGGGGGCGGGGATCGCCCGTGGTGGTCCAGCGGCGGGCGTCGTCGGCGCCGATGACGCGGGCCCCGGCGCGCGCCTCGGCGTCGGTGAGGGCCGTGGTGGTGGGCGTTCGGCCGGTCCGGCCGAGGAGTTCGGGGCGGCGGGCGCGGACATAGCTCAGATAGCTCTCGGCCCGGTCGCAGACGATGAACACGGCGGTCTGGCGGCGCCCGGAGTCCGCCAGGTCCGCGTCGACGGCCCGCAGGTGGCGGACGGCCCCGTGGTAGGCGGCGCCGCCCGTCGGGCCCGACAGCAGTCCGCAGCGGCGGATGAGGGTGATCATCCCGTCGATGGCCTCGCCGGAGGTCACCGGCGCGATGGTGTCGTAGGTCGCCGGGTCGAACAGGCCCACCTGGTGGACCTCGTCGAGGGTGCGGATGCCCGGGATGAAGTCCGACTTGTCGGCGACCAGGCCGACGACGCGCGTCTGGGGGTCGTGCTCGCGCAGCACGCGGGCGACCCCGGTCGACGAACCGGCCGTGCCCACACAGGCGATGAACCAGTCCGGGGCCCGTCCGTCGAGGTCCTTGAGGATCTCGGGCCCGGTGCCCACCGCGTGCGCCTCGACGTTGCGCGGGTTGAAGTACTGGTCGGTGTGCAGATGGGTGCTGTCGGGCCGGGTCAGCGCCCGGTGGAAGTGGGTGAGCGGATCGTCGGTGTCGGTCGGGTCGAGGCACTCGCTGCGGCCCGGCAGCTCCTCGATCTCGGCGCCGAGAAGCAGCAGCAGGTCCTTGATCTCGGGTACGCGCATCCGGTTGGTGACGCTCTTGAACGTCCGCCCGTGCAGCCCGGCCAGCAGGGCGAGGGCCTTGGCGGTGTTGCCGCTGGACAGTTCCACGACCGTCCCGTCACCTCCGGCCTCCAGATGCGGGCGGGCCATGTGCCAGGCGGGGCGGTCCTTGACGGACCCGAACGGGTTGAGCATCTCCAGCTTCGCGTAGAGGTCGATGCCGCGCAGCCCGTGCACGGCGGGGTCGATGCGCACCAGCGGTGTGTTGCCGATGGCCTCGGTGATGCTGTCGTACCTCATGCGGGCGTTCCCCCCGGGTGAGTGATCGGCCAGTACTCCTCGTCCAGGCACCAGCGCCAGGATCCGCCCTCCCTCTCCACGGCCACCGTCCGCGCGACCGGCTGCCGCTGCGCGTGGTGGGCGTGGAAGTCCATCGCGTAACCGGCGGTGTTGACGAAGGCCAGCAGATCTCCCGTGCGGGGCAGCCGGGGCAGGAAGACCATGCGGCGGGTGATCAGATCGGCCTCCAGGCAGAGGTTCCCGGCGAGGAAGACACCGACCGGTCCTTCCTCGCCGTCCCCCGGTGCGTCAGGCGGCGGCAGAGGGTCCGCTGCGGCGCGCGGCAGCAGGACGGGGTCCACGAGGACGCCGTGCTGCTCCAGGGTCATGTCCCCGGAGTTCATGCCGAGGCGCACGAGGTGGCCCTCGTCCGTGGGCCGTACGTCCAGGACCCGGGCCAGGGACAGCCCGCACTGGTCGGCCAGGGCGCGGCCGGGTTCTATGTGCAGGTCGTGGAGGTGCTCCAGGAGGAGGGTGGCGGGCGGGCGGCCCAGGACCGGGGCGGGTGTGGCGAGGAGTTCGTCGAGGTAGCCGGGGCCCGCGGTGGGCCGGTGGCCGGGGTAGAGCGCGGCGGTCCCGCGCACGGTGCCGCCCTCGTTGCGCAGGCCGTAGCCGTGGCCGCGCCAGGTCAGGGGCGGGCGGGAGCCGAGCACCGCCTCGCTGAGCGCGGTGGTCCAGCGCTCCCACTCCCCCGCGTCGGCGACGTATCCGACCCCGAACCCGCCACCGATGTCGACGGCTCGCGGGCTCAGCCCCCGGCCCCGGCACTCGTCCATGAACAGCACGCACCGCTCGAGCGCACGGACCTTCTCCTCCACTCCGGTGGTGTCCAGGTGATAGGCGACACCGGCCAGTTCTACGGCGTCCAGGTGCCGTTCCACGGTGGACAGCAGCGCCTCGGCGTCCCGCAGCGGGGTGCCGAAGCGGCTGCGGCGGGAGAGCAGCCGGGTGCCCGCGCCGCCGTGGGCGTCGGCGGACTCGAACCCGGACAGGCGGGCCAGCACCTGGACCCGGCCGAGCCCGTACTTGCGTACCAGCAGGGCCAGTTGGTCCAGCTCGCCGGGCGAGTCGAGGTTGACGGTCGCTCCGACGCGGGCGGCCAGCCACAGGAACTCCGGGTCCTTGGGGCCGGTGGCCATGATGCGGTCCCCGGTGAAGCCGCTGCCCAGGGCGTGCCGCAGCTCCTCCAGGGAGGCGACGTCGACGCCGACGGCGGCCGGGTCCTCCACGGCGAGGCGGCGCAGCAGGGCGGCGGAGCGGTTGGCCTTGTGCGCGAAGTACACCCGCCCGGCGAGGTGGTGGCGGCGGTAGACGGCGCGGAAGCGTGCCGCGTTCTCGGCGGCGGTGCCGGGGAGCAGCACGTTGAGAGGTGATCCGAGCGCGTCGACCAGGGAGTGCAGAAAGGGTGCGGCGCCCAGCAGTTCGGCGAGCGGCGGATCCACTCGCGGCCTCAGGTACAAGGGCACGTCCACCGAGGCCCCCTCCCCGCGTCGGCCGACCGTCGCGCGACAACCGTTTCGAAGGTAGTCGTTTCCCGGTACACGCGCCGCTAAGCCTCAGCGGGCGGTGACCGACGACGGCGCGGCCGAGCGTGGCGGGATCAGGAGTGGGGCACGAGCAGGTAGGCGCGTGCCGGAGCGCGCTTGTCGGCGGGGCAGTTGAAGTCGCAGGTGGTGCCGAGGATCGTGCCGTCGTCACTGATCGCCCGCGCGCTGCTGAGCAGGACGTCGGCGGGCAGGCCGGTCACCCGGGTGTTGAGGTCGGTCATCCTGCCCTGTTCCCAGAGGAACGCCCGCGCCGGTGTGGTGCTGGTGAGGCCGGAGAGGCCGACGACCTGGCCGCTGTCGTTGACGCCGTAGGCGTGGCTGGAGTTCTGCTTCCCCCCGAGGGCGCCGAGGTCGCGCATCGTGCCCTGGTCCCACAGGAAGGCGTGCAGGCGTTCCTGGGCGGTCGGGGAGACGCCGACGACCTGGCCGAGGTCGTTGATGTCATGTGCCTGGGTCGCCTCGCCGTTGCCGCCGAGGGTGCCGAGGTCGCGCATCGCGCCGTTCTCCCAGAGGAACCCGTGCGGCGGCGCGCCGGAGGCGGGCATCGCGGAACCGACCACCTGGCCGCGCTCGTTGACGGCGTGGGCGACGCTCTCCCGGTCGGCGGCGTCCGGCGTGCCGGGGTCCAGCGCGCCCAGGTCGCGGAGGGTGCCGTTCTCCCACAGCGTGGCGCGATCGGGTGCCGTGACGGTCGCGGCGCGGTAGCCGACGACCTGCCCGGCGGTGTTGATGTCGTTGGCGCTGCTCACGCTGCCGGGGCCGTGTCCGGTCCCCAGGTCGGTCATCGTGCCGTTGCGGTAGACGAAGGCGTGGGAGGGCTCCGTGGAGGTGACGGATGTGTGCCCGACCACGTCCCCGGCGTCGTTGATGCCGTTGGCCGAACTGCCCGCGAACGGGTCCGGGTCGATCGGGGCCAGGTCCCGCAGCATCCCGTTGCTCCAGAGGTAGCCGTGCCGGGCGGGTCCGGTGGTGGTGGAGTGGCCCACGGCCTGGCGGGCGTTGTTGAGGCCGACGCCTACGCTGATGGCCACGCCGTAGCGGTTGGTGCCGAGGACGCCGAGATCGACGTAGGAGTAGGTCGTCGCGGTTTCGGTCGCTTGTGCCGGGGTGGTCAGGGCGAGGGCGGGTGCGGCCGTGACGAGGGTCAGCAGGAGGCGTGTCGAGGTGCGTGCGTGAAATCCCTTTCGCATGGGTTCACCCTGGTGCGGAACGCTCGGCGCCGGAAGATCATGAGTCCTTACGAGATCCTTACCGCCGTGCCCGGGTGGGGAGGAGCGGCCGGATCAGGGACGCACGTCGACGTAGTCGCCGGTGGCCTTGGCCGTGCCGGTGGTGTGGGTGCCGGTGAAGCGCCACCGCCAGTAGCCGTCCTTGACCGCCCTGTCCGTGGTGCGAACCCGGCCGTGGGCGCGCTCGTCGGCTTCGCCGCGCTGGGCGAGCAGCTCACGCTCCGCCAGCTGCTCGCCCTGGCGCTGATCGTGGTCGCGGGGGCCTGGGCGGTGCGCCAGCAGTCGAAGGAGTCCCCTCACCGACGTGCGCGGTGAGGGTGTCCCCGGCGTTCGCGCTCCGGGCCGGTCGGCGTCACCGTGGAGCCGGTGTCCACGGTGACGGGACCGCGCGTACGGGGCTCAGCGCTTGCGGCCCACTCCGCAGTACGCGTCCACCGCGAGCGAGGGGTTGGCCGAATCGCCGGGCTCGGGGCGCCAGGCGGGGACCTGGACGACGCCGGGCTCGACGAGGTCGAGGGCCTCGAAGAACCCGGCGATCTCGTCGACGCTGCGGACGTAGTACGGGACGGCGCCGCTGGAGTTGTAGGCCTCGGACGCGGCGATCATGCCCTCGCTGGTGGCGGTGCTGTCGCTGATCACGAGGTGGCTGCCGGACGGGAGGCCCGCCAGCAGCTGGTCGACCAGGCCGCGGGCGCGGTCGTAGTCGGCGACGTGGCCGAGGGTGTTGAGGATCATCAGGCCGACCGGCTGGCTGAGGTCCAGCGTGCCCGCGGCGGCCTCCAGGACGGAGTCCGGGTCGTACAGGTCGGCGTCGAGGTAGGCGGTCTTGCCCTCCGGTGTGCTGGTCAGCAGGGCGTTGGCGTGGGCCAGGACGATGGGGTCGTTGTCGACGTAGACGATCCGGGCGTCCGGGGCGACCCGCTGGGCGACCTGGTGGGTGTTGTCGGCGGTCGGCAGGCCGGTGCCGATGTCCAGGAACTGGCGCAGGCCGACCTCGCCCGCGAGGTGGCGCACGGCACGGCCGAGGAAGGCCCGGCTGGCCACCGCCACGTCGACCAGACCGGGGAAGATCTCCTTGATCTGTTCGCCGATCTCGCGGTCGACCTCGTAGTTGTCCTTGCCGCCGACGAAGTAGTTCCAGAAGCGGGCCGAGTGCGGCTTGGACGTGTCGATGCGGGCGCGTATGTCCGCGGCAGCGATGATCTGGGGGTTGGAGTCCGACACGGCAAGCGCCTCCCACGGCTCAGCGTCAGTGATCAGGGTCAACCTAAGCCAAGTTGCCGGGGGCACGGGTCCGTTGCCGGACAACCCGTGCCCGTACCGCATGTTTTCAGCCACTCGCCGTCCGGTGTTCTCGTGCGCTACGCCACCTCGATTCCCGTCAGTTCGCCGGTGGGACGGGCGAACTGGGTGCGGTACAGCTCGGCGTAACGGCCTTCCTCGGCCAACAGTTCCTCGTGGGTGCCGCGTTCGACGATCCGGCCGGATTCCAGGACGAGGATGAGGTCCGCGGCGCGGACGGTGGACAGCCGGTGGGCGATGACGAGGGCGGTACGGCCCCTCAGGGCCTCGGTGAGGGCCTCCTGGACGGCCGCCTCCGAGGTGTTGTCGAGGTGGGCGGTGGCCTCGTCGAGGATGACGACGCGCTGGCGGGCGAGGAGCAGCCGGGCGATGGTCAGGCGCTGGCGTTCGCCGCCGGAGAAGCG
This sequence comes from Streptomyces sp. NPDC057877, assembly GCF_042796855.1. NCBI lineage: Bacteria > Bacillati > Actinomycetota > Actinomycetes > Kitasatosporales > Streptomycetaceae > Streptomyces > Streptomyces sp. NPDC057877. The sequence continues at coordinate 797,197 of NZ_JBHVMS010000002.1, read as the reverse complement.
GTAGCCGCGTTCGCCGACGACCGTGTCCAGGCCGTCGGGCAGGGCGCGCACGAGGTCGTCCAGGCGGGCCCGGCGCAAAACGTCCCACAGGTCGTCCTCGGTGGCGTCGGGCCGGGCGAGGAGCAGGTTCGCGCGGACGGTGTCGTGGAAGAGGTGGCCGTCCTGGGTGACCATGCCGACCGTGCCGCGCAGGGACTCGGCGCTCAGGTCGCGCACGTCGACGCCGCCGACGCGGACGGCGCCCGCGTCCACGTCGTACAGCCGTGGCAGCAGTTGCGCGATGGTGGACTTGCCCGCGCCGGAGGAGCCGACGAGGGCGACGGTCCGGCCGGGTTCGGCGCGGAAGGAGACGCCGTGCAGGACCTCGGTGCCGCCCCTGGTGTCGAGGGAGGCGACCTCTTCGAGGGAGGCGAGGGAGACCTTGTCGGCGGACGGGTAGCCGAAGCTGACGTCGTCGAACTCGACCGCCACGGGGCCCTCGGGGATCTGCCGGGCGTCCGGGCTCTCCTTGATGAGCGGTTCCAGGTCGAGCACCTCGAAGACGCGCTCGAAGCTGACGAGGGCGCTCATCACCTCCACGCGCGCCCCGGCGAGCGCGGTCAGCGGGGCGTACAGCCGGGTCAGCAGCAGCGCGAGGGAGACCACGGCGCCCGCCTCCAGGGTGCCGCGCAGGGCGAACCAGCCGCCGAGTCCGTAGACCAGGGCCAGCGCGAGCGCGGAGACCAGGGTGAGGGCGGTGATGAACGCGGACTGCGCGGTCGCCGTGCGCACCCCGATCTCGGCGACCCGGCGGGCGCGGGCGGCGAACTCCCCGGACTCCTCCTCGGGCCGCCCGAACAGCTTGACCAGGGTGGCGCCGGGCGCCGAGAAGCGCTCGGTCATCCGGGTGCCCATCGCCGCGTTGAGCGTGGCGGCCTCCCGCTGCATCCGGGCCATCCGGCGGCCCACCCACCGGGCCGGAATGACGAACACGGGCAGCAGGACCAGCGCGAGCAGGGTGATCTGCCAGGACAGGGTGAGCATCACGGCGAGGGTGAGCAGCAGCGTGACGAGGTTGCTGACCACCCCGGACAGGGTGTTGCTGAAGGCGCGCTGGGCGCCGATGACGTCGTTGTTGAGTCGGCTGACGAGCGCCCCCGTGCGGGTGCGGGTGAAGAACGCGACCGGCATCCGCTGGACGTGGTCGAACACGGCCGTCCGCAGATCGAGGATGAGCCCCTCGCCGAGCCGCGCGGACAGCCGCCGCCCGAGGATGCCGAGGGCCGCCTCGGCGACGGCGATGGCCGCGATCAGCAGGGCGAGGCGTACGACGGTGGCGGCCTCGCCGTGCGACACGATCACGTCGACGACGCTTCCGGCCAGCACCGGGGTGGCGACGGCGAGCAGCGCGGTGGCCACCCCGAGCAGCACGAACAGGGCGATACGGCGGCGGTGCGGGCGCGCGAACCCGGCGATCCGGCGGAGGGTGGCGCGGTCGAAGGGGCGGCGTTCCCGCTCGGCGTTCATGACGCTGTACAGCTGCGTCCAGGCGGTGGTCTCCATGCTCATGCCGAGCAACCTACGACCTCGACCAAGCTTGAGGTCAAGGCCGTACCAGTCCCGCAAGCCCATACCGCTCCCGACCCGTAAGCCCACGGCCCCGTGCCCGCAACCCGGGGGTCAGGCGGCGCGGAAACGCTCCTCGGCTGTGACAGCGCTACGACTCACCCGGCCGCCCCGGCCCTCGCGGGAACTGCTCCGACGGCTCCCCGTACGCCGGATCCTCGGCCTGCTGCCGCTCGCCCTGGTCGCGGTGGTCGCCGTACGCCATCGCTCCGTACTCGCCGAGGGCTTCGCGCAGTTGGGGACGGCGCGGTGGCCGTGGCTGCTGGCCGCGGTCTGCGCGACCTGTCTGACCTGGGTCGCCGCCGCCGTCACCCGGCAGGGCGCGCTCGTCGAGCGGCTGCCCGCGCTCCGGCTGCTGGCCACGCAGTTCGCGGCGGGCGCGGCCAACCATCTGCTGCCGACGGGGCTGGGCGCCGGGGCGGTCAACCTGCGGTTCATGACGGTGTGCGGGGTGCCGCTGGCCCGCTCGTCGGCGGCGCTCGCGCTGTATCTGCTGGCCGAGTCGGTGGCCCGGGTCGGCCTGCTGCTGGGTCTGCTGCTCGCCTTCCCGGGCGCGCTGAGCGTGGGCGAGCTGCTGCCCGAGGGGACGTTCGGACCGCTGCTGGCGGCGGTGACCGGCGCGCTCGCCGTCACGGCCGTGGTGCTGCTGCTGATCCGCCGGGTGCGGACCGCCGTGACGTCGTTCCTGCGCACCGCGCTGAGCGAGGCCCGCTCGGTGCACACCCTGCCCTCCCGCGCGCTGCTGCTGTGGGGCGGCTCGCTGGCCTTTCCCACGCTCCAGGCGGCCGGACTGGTCGCCGTGGGGTTGTCGCTGGGCCTCGATCTGCCGGTCACCCACATGATCGTGGCGTATCTCGCCGCCACGGTGGCCGTCGCGCTGATACCGACCCCGGGCGGCCTGGGCTCGGTGGAGGCCGCGCTGATCGTGGCCCTGGTCGCGGCGGGCGCGCCGGTGACCGTGGCGACGGCCGTGGTCCTCGCCTACCGGGTCATCACCGTGTGGCTGCCGCTGCTGCCGGGGGCGCTGACGCTGGGGGCGCTGGTGCGGCTGAAGGTGATCTGAGGGGCCCGGACATCACCAGGCGACGGGCTTGCCGTCGCGGAAGAAGCCGCCCGTCGGGCCGTCGTCGGGCAGGGTGGCCGCCCAGACCACCCCGGCGGCGCCCTCGGGCACGGGACGGCCGCCGCCGCCCATGTCGGTGGCGGTCCAGCCGGGGCAGACGGAGTTGACGAGGACGCGGTGGCGGCGCAGTTCGCCGGAGAGCAGGCGGGTGAGCGCGTTCAGGGCGGCCTTGGAGACGCTGTACGCGGGCGTGCCACCGCTCATCCAGTGCAGGGCCCCGGCCTCGCTGCTGACGTTGACCACCCGCGGGTGCGGGCTGCTGCGCAGCAGCGGCAGCAGGGCCTGGGTGACCCGCCAGGCACCGAACAGGTTGGTGTCCAGGGCGCGTTGCACCTCGTCCAGGTCGGCGGAGCGGGCCTGCGCCCAGGTGTCGTACATGATCGCGGCGTTGTTCACCAGCACGTCGGCGCGGCCCAGCTCGCGGGTGACCCGGTCGGCCATGGCGGCCACGCTGGCGTCGTCGGCGACGTCGAGCTGGACGGCGGTGACGCGGGTGCCGCGCGGGTCGATCCGGGCGGCTGCCGCCTCGCCCTTGGCCAGGTCGCGGGAGCCGAGGACGACGTGGTGGTCACGCCGTGCGAGCTGCCGGGCGACCTCCAGGCCGATGCCGCGGTTGGCGCCGGTCACCACCGCGACGGGCAACTCCTGTGCGCGGTCGCCGGGTTGCACTGCCATGTCGGGCTCCTTGGCTCGGGACATGATCGTTCACCGTCTGCGGCCAGGGTCGCACGGCTCGGGGCCGCGCACCGGCCGCCGGGCGCGTTCCCGCTGTTCTGTGGGAAGTCCGGCGGGCGGCGGGGGGTGACCGGCTGGTACGAACAGACCTGCTGGATACGGCAGGATGAGCGGTTGCGCCGGTAGCGGGCTCCGGTCGGGCTCCCTCGGATCGCCATCGGGCCCCCTACGGCGCACACCCCCGGAAATCCCGCAGTATCGAGCAGGTGACGACGTGACGAGACTTCACATCCGGCCGTCGGCGAACGACTTCGCCGCAAGCTGTGCGCCCGGAGGTGCCCGGTGAACCGAGCGGTCACCATGCATGACCTGGTCGTCGCCGGGATCGCGCTGGCGGCGGGCCTGCTGGCGGCGTTCCTGGCGCGGACGCTGATGCGCTGGCTGGCCAGACACGCCAAGCGCACCCGCTGGGAGGGCGACGACGTCCTCGTGGGCGCCCTGCGCACGCTGCTGCCGTGGGCGGCGATCGCGGGCGGGGCGGCGTCCGCGGCGGCGGTGCTGCCGCTGACCAGGACCGTCCAGCACCACACCAACCAGGTGCTGACCGTGCTGCTGATCTTCGTCGCTACGGTGACGGCGGCCCGGATCGTCGCCGGTCTGGTGCAGACGGTGACGCAGTCCCGCTCCGGGGTCGCCGGGTCCGTGACGATCTTCGTCAACATCACCCGCATCCTGGTGCTGGCCATCGGCTTCCTGGTCGTCCTGCAGACCCTCGGCGTCTCCATAGCGCCGATGCTGACCGCCCTCGGCGTCGGCGGTCTCGCGGTCGCGCTGGCCCTTCAGGACACGCTCGCCAACCTCTTCGCGGGCATCCACATCCTGGCGTCCAAGACCGTGCAGCCCGGTGACTACATCCGGCTGAGCAGTGGGGAGGAGGGCTACGTCGAGGACATCAACTGGCGGCAGACCACCGTCCGCAACCTCTCCAACAACCTGGTCGTGATCCCCAACGGGCAGCTCGCCAAGACGAACATGACCAACTACATGCGTCCCGAGCAGCAGCTGACCATCCTGGTGCAGGTCGGGGTCGGCTACGACAGCGACCTGGAGCAGGTGGAGCGGGTGACCACCGAGGTCGTCACCGAGGTCATGACCGAGATCACCGGCGCGGTGCCGGACCACGAGCCCGCGATCCGCTTCCACACCTTCGGTGACTCCCGGATCGGGTTCACGGTGATCCTGGGCGTCGGTGAGTTCAGCGACCAGTACCGGATCAAGCACGAGTTCATCAAGCGCCTCCACAAGCGCTTCCGCCAGGAGGGCATCCGCATCCCGGCCCCCACCCGCACGGTGGCCCTCCACCAGGACGGCTCGGGCCTGCCCCAGGTCCTCCAGGCACAGGAGACGCTGATCCCGCACCAGCGGGAGGAACGGGTGCCGCGGCAGTAGCCCACCATCGAACCCGGCGCCGGCCGGTCCCCACCCGCCGCTTCGGCACCGGGCACCCCTGCTCGTCGCCGGGATCCCGGACGACGGCTCGACGGCCGGGGCCCGGCCGCCTGGTCGGGGTGCGACGCCCCGGCCCCGGCCCCGGGCCGCCCGGCCAGGGGCGCGGGGAACTGCGCGACCAGCCACACGGCCACCCGCGCCCGCACCACGCACACAAGCCCCGAGCACCCCAGAACTCCCCACGCCCCAAGATCCCGGCACCCCGTGCCAGCCCCATGCCCCGGGATCCCCCGGCACGAGATATCTTGATGTCGAGCAATGTTGCAGACGTGGAGCGGAGCACCCGGTGACTGACTCGACCATCATCTATACGCACACTGACGAGGCCCCGGCCCTGGCGACGTATTCCTTCCTGCCGGTGGTCCAGGCGTACGCCTCGCAGGCGGGTGTCGCCGTGACGACGCGGGACATCTCGCTGGCCGGCCGCATCATCGCGGTGTTCCCGGAGTACCTCACCGAGGACCAGCGCATCCCGGACGCCCTCGGCGAGCTGGGCGAGCTGGCCAAGACGCCCGCCGCCAACATCATCAAGCTGCCGAACATCTCGGCGTCCATCCCGCAGCTCAAGGCCGCCGTCGCCGAGCTGCAGGCCCAGGGCTACGCGCTGCCGAACTACCCGGACGAGCCGAAGACCGACGAGGAGCGCGACATCCGCGCCCGCTACGACAAGGTCAAGGGCTCCGCGGTGAACCCGGTGCTGCGCGAGGGCAACTCCGACCGCCGCGCCCCCGCCTCGGTGAAGAACTACGCCAAGACCCACCCGCACCGCATGGGCGCCTGGTCCCCCGAGTCCAGGACCAACGTCGTCACCATGGGCGAGAACGACTTCCGCTCCACCGAGAAGTCCGTGGTCGTCGACGCGGACGGCACCCTCCGCATCGAGCTGGTCGGCGCCGACGGCACCACCACCGTCCTGCGCGAGTCCGTCCCCGTGCTCGCCGGTGAGGTCGTCGACGCCTCCGTGATGCGGGTCGCCAAGCTGCGCGAGTTCCTCACCACGCAGGTCGCGCAGGCCAAGGCCGAGGACATCCTGTTCTCCGTGCACCTGAAGGCCACGATGATGAAGGTCTCCGACCCGATCATCTTCGGCCACGTGGTACGCGCCTTCTTCCCGAAGACCTTCGAGCGCTACGGCGCCGCCCTCGCCGCCGCCGGACTGAGCCCGAACGACGGTCTGGGCGGCATCCTCAAGGGCCTGGACGCCCTGCCCGAGGGCGCCGGGATCAAGGCGTCCTTCGAGGCCGAGATCGCCGAGGGCCCGGCGCTGGCGATGGTCGACTCCGACAAGGGCATCACCAACCTGCACGTCCCCTCGGACGTCATCATCGACGCCTCCATGCCCGCCATGATCCGCACCTCCGGCCACATGTGGGGCCCGGACGGCCAGGAGCACGACGCCCTCGCGGTCATCCCGGACTCCAGCTACGCCGGTGTCTACCAGGCCGTCATCGAGGACTGCCGCGCCAACGGCGCCTACGACCCGTCGACGATGGGCTCCGTCCCGAACGTCGGCCTGATGGCGCAGAAGGCCGAGGAGTACGGCTCCCACGACAAGACCTTCGAGATCCCGGCCGCGGGCACCGTCCGCCTGGTCGACGCCGCGGGCAACGTCGTGATCGAGCAGCCCGTCGAGGCCGGTGACATCTTCCGCGCCTGCCAGACCAAGGACGCCCCGATCAAGGACTGGGTCAAGCTGGCCGTCACCCGCGCCCGCGCCACCGGCGACCCGGCGGTGTTCTGGCTGGACGCCACCCGCGCCCACGACGCCAACCTGATCGCCAAGGTCGAGCAATACCTGCCGGAGCACGACACCGAGGGCCTGGACATCCGGATCCTCAACCCCGTCGAGGCCACCAAGCTGTCCGTGGAGCGCATCCGCCGCGGCGAGAACACCATCTCCGTCACCGGCAACGTGCTGCGCGACTACCTCACCGACCTCTTCCCCATCATGGAACTGGGCACCAGCGCCAAGATGCTGTCGGTGGTCCCGCTGATGGCGGGCGGCGGCCTGTTCGAGACGGGCGCGGGCGGCTCCGCCCCGAAGCACGTCCAGCAGCTGGTCAAGGAGAACTACCTGCGCTGGGACTCCCTCGGTGAGTTCTTCGCCCTGGTGCCGTCCCTCGAGCAGTACGCCGAGGCCACCGGCAACACCCGCGCCAAGGTCCTCGCCGACGCCCTCGACCGCGCCACGGCGACCTTCCTCAACGAGGACAAGTCCCCGACCCGTCGCGTCGGCGGCATCGACAACCGCGGCAGCCACTTCTACCTGTCCCTGTACTGGGCGCAGGAGCTGGCCCGGCAGACCGACGACGCGGAGCTGGCCAAGGCCTTCGCCCCGCTCGCCGAGACGCTCGCCGCCAACGAGCAGAAGATCGTCCAGGAGCTGCTCGCCGTCCAGGGCAAGCCCGCCGACATCGGCGGCTACTACCAGCCCGACCCGGCCAAGGCCGCCGCGGTGATGCGGCCGTCGGCCACCTGGAACGAGGCCCTCGCGTCCCTGAGCTGACGCCCGGCCCGCACCAGCCCTCCGCCCCGACCGGCGTACCCCTCCGGCCGGGGCGGAGCCGTACCGGCCGCCGGTCCGCTCACCAGTCCCGGGGCGCGACCAGCTCCTCCAGGTCCGCGTCGGTGAAGCCGTAGGCATCGGCGATGAACCCGAACTCCTCGGCTATCCCGTCCCGGGCCACGGTCTCGATCTCGCTGCCCGCCGCGATGAACTCGGCGTCCAGGTCGTTGAACGCACGCGTCGCCGCGTGCGTCAGCGCGTACAGGGCGGCGAGGTCGGCGGGCCGCTCCGTCTCGATGCGCTCGCACAGCCGCAGCAGGACGGCCGCGCCCCGGTCCAGCACCTGGTCGGGGTAGTAGTCGTCCTCGTACAGGACCCGGAGGAAGCGGTGTCCGGCCACCTGTTCGTTGCTGATCGGCATGATGCCCCCGTGCTCGCGTGTGATCCGACACCCCGATCCTGCCGCACCCCACTGACAACGCCCCCCGGAGCCGCCCCGTGCCCCCCGTGCCTTCCGTGTCCCCCACCTTCTCGCTGCTGCCCGGCGCCGCCGAGTCGTCGCTGATCCTGCATGTGCCGCACTCCTCGCGGGACATCTCACCTCAGGCCCGCGCGGGCATCGTGCTCGGGGACACGGAGCTGGAGCGGGAGCTGGACCACATCACCGACGCGCACACCGCCGAGATCGCGGCCCGCGCGGCCACCGCGGCCCGGGTCACGCCCTGGCGGTTCGTGAACCGGCTGTCGCGGCTGGTCGTCGACCCGGAGCGGTTCCCGGACGAGCGGGAGGAGATGCTCGCCGTCGGCATGGGCGCCGTATACACGCGGACCACGCACAAGGACGTGCTGCGGCCGGACGGCTTCGACGCCGGGCCGCTCGTCGAGCGGTACTTCCGGCCCTACGCGCGGGCCATGTCGGAGGCGGTCGCGGAGCGGCTCGCGGCGACCGGGCGGGCCGTGATCATCGACGTGCACTCCTATCCGACCGCCCCGCTGCCCTACGAGCTGCACGGCGAGGGCCCGCGCCCGCCGGTCTGCCTGGGCACCGACGCCTTCCACACGCCGCCGGAGCTGCTCGCCGCGGCCCGGGAGGCGTTCGCGGAGTGCGGGGAGGTGGGGCTGGACAGCCCGTTCGCGGGGACGTACGTACCGCTGGGGTTCTACGGGGCCGACGCGCGCGTGTCGGCCCTGATGGTGGAGATCCGCCGGGATGTGTACATGACCGAACCCGGCGGGGCCGCCCAACCCGACGGGCTCACCCGGCTGGGGGCGGCGCTGGCGCGGCTGGTGGACGCGGTGGGCTGAGCCCGGCTGGAGCACTCCCGCGCGACAGGCGGGTGGGACGCGGTGAGGGTGGGGGCATGACGACCGAGGAGACCAGCACGCTGACCGGCCAGGCCCCTCCCCCGGTGCGGGACTGGCCCACGCCCGACCTGGAGGGGACGGAGTTCGACCCGGTCCTCGCCGAGCTGATGCGCGAGGGCCCGCTGACCCGGATCCGGCTGCCGTACGGCGAGGGCTGGGCCTGGCTGGCCACCCGCTACGACGACGTGAAGCTGATCACCAACGATCCGCGGTTCGGCCGGGCCGAGGTGCCGGACCGTCAGGTGACCCGGATGGCCCCGCACTTCAAGCCCCGGCCGGGTTCGCTCGCCTTCGCCGACCAGCCCGACCACAACCGGCTGCGCAAGCCGGTCGCGGGCGCCTTCACGGTGGCGGCGGTGAGGAGGCTGCGGCCCCGGGCACAGACGATGCTGGACGAGCTGGTGGACGGTGTCGTACGGGACGGGCCGCCCGCCGATCTGGTCGAGCGGGTCCTGGAGCCGTTCCCGATCGCCGTGGTCAGCGAGGTGATGGGGGTGCCCGCCGACGAGCGGGAGAAGGTGCACTCCTGGACCCGGCAGATCATCTCCACCTCCGGTGGCGCGGAGGCCGCCGGGCGGGCCAAGGACGGCATGTACGCCTGGATCACCGAGACGGTCCGGGCCCGCCGCGACAGCACCGGCACCGATGTGTACGCGCTGCTCGGCGCCGCGGTCGGGCGGGGCGAGATGAGCGAGGAGGAAGCGGTCGGGCTCGCCGGGCCGCTCCAGATCGGCGGCGAGGCCGTCACCCACAACTGCGGCCAGATGCTGTACCTGCTGCTCACCCGCCCGGAGTTGCTGGCACGGATGCGGGAGCGCCCGGCGGACCGGGGCCCCCTGATCGACGAGCTGCTGCGCTACATCCCGCACCGCAGCTCGGTGGGCCTGGCCCGGATCGCCCTGGAGGACGTCGACCTGCACGGCCTGCGCATCCGGGCGGGCGAGCCGGTGTACGTCTCCTACCTCGCCGCCAACCGCGACCCGGAGGTGTTCCCCGACCCCGACCGCGTCGACCCGGACCGGGCCTCCTGCCCCCATCTGGCGTTCGGCAACGGGCCGCACTACTGCACCGGCGCCGTACTGGCCCGGATGCAGACCGAACTCCTCCTCGACACCCTCCTCGACCGGTTGCCGGGACTGCGGCTCGCGGTGCCCGCGGAGGAGGTCACCTGGCGGCGCAGGACGATGATCCGCGGCCCCCAGACCCTGCCCTGCGCCTGGTGACCTGCTCCCCGCCCGCAGATCGTGACCCGCGGTGGTCAGCCCCCGTCCGGCGATCAGGCCCGTAGCCACTCCGTGACGACCACCTCCGCGCCGGTGCGCAGTCGCAGCGCGAAGGGCCCGGCGGGCGGGATGTCGCTGGTGAAGCGGCCCATGTCGTCGGCGGTGAGGGCGGGCGGCGCCGCCACCCGGGCGCCGCCGAGCACCTCGATGCGGGCGGGCTGCGGCGGCAGCACCTGGCCCATCAGGCCCTCGGAGGTCACCTCCACGTCCACGGTCAGCTCACCGGTGCGGAAGGTCAGCATCCGCGGCGGGTCGGTCACCCCCCGTACCGGGATCGCGTCGACGAGCGAGTCGAAGGTCAGCTCGGCGAGCCGGGCGTCGAGGTCGTGCAGGGTGTACGCCTCGACGGCGGTCCGCCGCAGCTCGGGCGGTACCGGGTCGAGGATGGCGGCGGCGCGGCGCAACTCCTCCTCCAGCAGACCGGCGCCGAACTCCTCCTCGTCGAATCCGTGGTCGTTGTGGCGGTTCACAGCACTCCCCGTGCGTCGAGTCGGGCCCGCAGGCGGCGCAGACAGCGCTGCCGCAGCGGACCGATGCTGCCTACGGCGATGCCCAGTGCGGCGGACACCTCCTGGTAGCTGGGCGGCGGCGAGGACATCAGCACCCGCAGCAACTGACGGCAGCGTTCGCCGAGTTCCTCGAACTCCTGCCACATCCGCCGGATCCGCTCGGACTGGGCGGCCGCCTCCTCCGAGTCGAGCAGCGACTGCTCCGGCGTCCGGTCCTCGCTGACCCGGTCGAGCAGCTGCGGATCGTCCGTCGGCGTCAGCCGCCGCGAACTCCTGATCACCTTCAGGCTCTCGTGCCGCGCGGTGCTCGCCAGCCAGGATCCGGTCTTCTCCGGTTCCCGGATCCGCCCCAGGTGCTGGGCGAAACGGAACCAGACGGTCTGATAGACCTCGTGCGCGTCGGCGTCCGAGAGCCGGTGCGCTCGCACCACCGACCACACCAGGGGGCTGAGCCCCTCCACCAGCGCTTTCCAGGCCGCCGCGTCACCATCGACGGCGGACTGGACGAGCGCGCCGACATCTGCACGGTCCACGGCCCCACCCCTCGAGTACGGCAAGTCATCGTACGCCGTGGCGGGGCATGCTTCGGACCTCATACCGGCCTCATACGGAGGGAGCGAGCGCCTCGACGGACACCGAGCTCCAGGTCGGGGGCCTGAGCGCCGGTACGTGCGCCCCCTGCACCTGCGCGAAGTCGGTGACCTGCGCGAGCAGTTGACGGGCGGCGGCCCGCGGGTCGCGCTGACCGCTGGTGGCCATCAGCTCGGCGACCAGCCCGGCCACCACAGGCGTCGCGAAGGACGTGCCGCTCCACTGCGCCAGACCCTCGAACATCACCTGGTCGGGCTTGGCCGCCGCGGCCTCGTCGCTCAGCACCCCGGAGTGGCCGGGCTCCTGGCAGGTGCAGGCGTAGCCGAAGCCGTAGCGGCAGGCGTCGTAGGTGGAGTGCTGGTAGACGTACGGGACCGGGGTGTCGAAGCCGGTGAGGGCGCTGGTGAGGCGCTCGCCCGGGGCGAAGACCTTCACCCAGGGTCCGTGGTTGGTGAAGCAGGCGCCGTACTCGCCGTCGCTGCGCAGCGCGCCGACGGAGAGCACGCTGTCGGCGTGGTCGGGGTGGGTGGCATAGGCGGCGGGCCAGAAGGGCGTGGCGCTGCCGTTGTTGCCCGCGGCGGCGACCAGCAGGGTGCGCTGCTCGCGCAGTTCCGCCATGAAGGCGTCCATGCCGAGCAGTCCGTCCAGGCCGCCGTTGGTGGTGCCCGCGGAGAGGCTGATGATGTCGGGCCAGCCGTGCCGGTCGACGCTCTCGAAGAGCGCGCCGCCGAACTCGGACTCCAGCATGGCGCCGACGTCGCTGAGGGTGCCCAGCACGGTGACGTCGGTGTTGGGCGCGACGGCGGTGACGACCCCGGCGATGAACGTGCCGTGGCCGACGTACTGCTTGAGCATGCCGTTGCCGTCGGTCTCCTGGACCGCCATGTCCCCGGTGACATGGGCCAGCGGGGCCCAGGAGTGGTAGTCGTGCAGCAGGCCGGTGTCGATGACGAGCACGCCGACCGCGCTCTCGGGGTCGTACGCCGGGCCCGGGGCGGGCGCCGGGTTGGTGCCGTCCGCGCGCGGGGCGGGCACCGGCTCGTCGCCGGGGCAGGCGTTGACCGGCGCGATGTGGATGACGTGGTTGCGACTGACCAGGCGCCGCCGGGCCCGGCCCTCGCGCTCGCGTACGGCCCGCAGCGCGTGCGCCACCATCGGGTCGCCCTGGGCGCCGCCCTGGCCGGGGTCGCCGACCTGGATACGGGTGACGCCGGTGCGGTTGGTCCGCGGGCTGACCCGGCGCACCTGCTCCGGGTCGAGATCCGGGGCCTCGGTGAAGAACGTCCGCACGGTGTCCTCGACCAGCCGGGCGTCCTCGCCGTCCCGGACCAGCACGACGCCCTTCTCGTAGAGGAACTGGGCGGAGTCGTCGGGCCCCATCGCCAGGGGGACATCGGGCATCGAGCGCTGGATGTGGTCGAACTGCTCGCGGAATCGCTGTGGTGCCATGGGTGTCCTCCCACTGAGGCGGCGGTCGTCTATCAGAGCCGGGTGCGGCCCGTTTGATACAGACCCAAACCTGTGTGACGCGGTTGCGGGGCCACTACCATCCGGAGGGTGACAGCGGGAAGCGACTCGGTACTCGGACTGCTGCCGAGGGTGTTCGCCGCCCCGAACGAGGCATTGGCGGAGGCGGAACACCTGCTCGGCGCGGATCCGCCGCCCCTGCACGCCTCCGTCGCCCATCAGGTGATCGGTATCTGGCAGCGGGACTTCGGCGATCTGCGGATCGCCCTGCACCATCTGCGCCGGGCCCGGGACCTGGCCGCCCGCGCGGATCTGGCCGAACGCGAGGCGGACGTCCTCGGCACCCTCGGTGTGGCCCTCGTCCACGCGGGCCGCACCCGGCAGGGCCTGGCGGCGTTCGAGCGGGGCGTGCGGCGCGGCGCCGGGCACACCCGCGCGCGCGTGCTGTACCGCAGGGCGTACGTCTGGTGGGTGCTCGGCCATCATCCGCAGGCGCTGGAGGACGTACGACGGGCGATTCCCGTACTGCGGCAGGTGAACGACACCATCTGGACCGCGCGGGCGCTGACCCTGCGGGCGACCGTGCACCTGGCGCTGGGCGCGGTGGACCGGGCGGACGCCGACTTCACCGCCGCCGAGGCGCTGTGGGACACCACCGGCCAGGAACACGACAAGGCGGACGCCGTGGAGAGCCGGGGACTCGCCGCGTTCCGCTCCGGGGACATCCCGGTGGCGCTCCGGCTGCTCGACGAGGCCGAGGCGCGGTACGCCGAGCTGGGCACGCCGACGTTCATGCTGAGCATCCGGCGCTGTGAGGTGCTGATGGCGGCCGGGCTGGCGCCGGAGGCGCTGGCGGAGGCGGACGCGGCGATCGCGGTCCTGGACGACATCGGCGGGCAGTCCACCCGCAAGGCGGAACTGCTCCTGGCCGCCGCCCGCGCGGCGGGGCTGGTGGGCGATCCGCACACGGCCATAGCCCGCGCGGCGCTGGCCGTGCGGCTGTTCGCGGCGCAGCGGCGCACCTGGTGGGAGACGCACGCGCGGCTGGTGCTGATCGAGGCGCGGGTGGCCGCCGGGCGCACATCGGGGCGGCTGGTCGCGGACGCGGCGGCGGTGGCCGAGGAGCTGGCCGCGTTCGGCGCCCCGGCCGCGCCGAGGGCCTCGCTGCTCGCGGGCCGGATCGCGCTGCGCCTGGGCTGGACGGCGGACGCCGAGCGGCATCTGGCGGTGGCCGCCCGCAGCAGGCACAGCGGGCCGCCGCTGGCGCGGCTGACGGGTTGGGCGGCGCAGGCGCTGCAGGCCCAGGCGCAGGGCTCGCGCCGGGGGGTGCTGGAGGCGTGCCGTCGCGGTCTGGACGTACTGGATGACCACCAAATGACGCTGGGCGCCTCGGAGTTGCGGGCCCGCGCCACCCAGCAGGGCGCGGAGCTTGCGGCGCTGGCGCAGGAGGCGAGCCGGGAGCGGGGCGGGCCACGGCGGCTGCTGGTGTGGAGCGAACGCTGGCGCGCGACCGTGCTGTCCGCGCCCCCCGCCCGCCCCCCGGCCGATCCGGCGCTGCTCAGTTCGCTGACCGCGTTCCGGACCATCGCCGCCCGCGCGGAGGAGGCCCGGATGGACGGGCGGCCCGTTCCGGCGCTGGAGCGCGAACAGCGGCGGCTGGAGCGGGAGATCCGCTCCCGCACCCTGCACATGCGGGGTGACGCGCCCGGGGGCGGGGACCGGTTCGACGTGGACCGGCTGCTGGCCCGGCTCGGCGACACCCAGCTGGTGGAACTCGCCGTCCTCGACGGGGTGGTGCACGTGCTGCTGTGCGGGCAGGGGCGGGTGCGGCGGTTCGAGGCCGGGCAACTGGCCGCGGCGGTGACGGAGGCCGAGCACGTCCAGGCCGCGCTGCGGCGGCTGGCCCACCCCGGCGCGGAGCACCGGATGCCGGTGGTGGAGGCGATGGGGCGCCGCCTGGAGGAGCTGTTGCTCGGGCGGGCCGCCGAACGGCTGGGCGGCGGGCCCGTCGTCGTGGTGCCGCCCGCGCGGCTGCACCGGGTGCCGTGGGCGCTGCTGCCCTCGCTGCGGGAGCGGGTGCTGAGCGTGTCGCCGTCGGCGAGCAGCTGGCTGCGCGCCCGGGAGACCGAGCCGCCGCCGGGTGGCCGCCATGTGCTGGTCCGCGGGCCCGGTCTGGCGTCCGGCGGCGCGGAGGTGCCGGACCTCGCGGACCGCTACGGCAGGCCGACGGTCCTGGAGCACGACGAGGCGCGGGTCCCGCGGGTCCTTGAGGAACTGGACGGCGCGGCGCTCGCGCACATCGCCGCGCACGGCACGTTCCGCGCCGACGCCCCGCTGTTCTCCTCCCTGCGGATGGCGGACGGCCCGCTGATCGTGCACGACTTCGAGCGGCTCGACCGCAGCCCGTACCGCATCATCCTCTCCAGCTGCGACACCGCCCGGCTGGCCTCGGTCGGTGCCGACGAACTCCTCGGCCTGGTCACCGCGTTGCTGCCGCTGGGCACGGCGGGCGTGGTGGCGGCCAGCGCCCCGGTGAACGACGCCGCGGTGGTCCCCCTGATGCTCACCCTCCACAAGGGCCTCAGCGCCGGTCTGTCCGTGGCGGAGGCCCTGCGCGACGCCCGCGCCGCCCTGCCGGGCGACTCGGTGCACCAGGCGACGGGGTGGGCGTTCACGGCGTTCGGCGCGGCCTGAGCGGGAGCGCCCGGGCCGCGCCGTGGGCCGTCGCTACGGGCGGCGCAGGTATCCGGCGGCGAACGGCGCGTCGGACCGTGGGCCGACCGCGTTGTAGCACCGGACGGCAACGCTGACCCGGGGTGGCGCGGCGGAGTCGCCGATGGTGCCCGGGTGGCAGGTGGAGCCGTCGGAGGCCGTGCCGACGATCGGGACGCTGCCGCCGTACTCGCCGCCTGCGCGACGCGGTCACCGACCCCCTCGGTCTCGCCTGCGCCCTCTGCGGCGAACCCACCCCACCGGCCTGGGCGCGCTTCGTCCAGGACGTGCCGTTCCGGCATACGTGTGAGAAGGAGGGCGGACGCTCACGCGCCCAGCCCCACAGCACAGGGCAACGCCCCTCGATCACTCGCCCCCAACCGCGCGTAAGCGCTGTACAGGTGATTCCCCACGGTCCGCACGGACAGGGTGAGCCGCTCCGCGATCTGCCGGTTGCTCAGTCCCGCCGCGGCCAACGTCACGATCTGCCGCTGACGTGCCGTCAGTTCCCCCAGCACCAGCCCGGACAGCGCGGGCGTCCGCGCCCCCTGGCACCGGCGCGCCAGCGCCACCGCGCGCGTCCGCGCGGTACGCGCCGCCCGCGGCTCCCGGTGCACCCCCGCGGCCTGCGCGTACGCCTCCGCCGCGAACAGCAGGAACCCCCGCTCCTCCAGCGCCCGCGCGACCCGGTCGAGCGCGCCGCCGTCGCGCCGTTCCAGTGCGAACGCGTGGTCGGCGAGCACCCCGACGGGCAGATCCCCGGCCCGCTCGGGAGCGCCGAGGCGTACGGCGTCGTAGCGGATGAAGGCGCCCTCGGGCACGAGGGCCGCCACCGCGGCGTCGAGGTCGCCCCGCGCCGCCGCCACCCAGGCCGCGGACCGCCGGTCGGCGACGGCACGCTCCGCGGTGGCCAGATCGCCGACCTGCGCCGCGGCCAGGGCGAGTTCGACACGGCAGTCCCGGTCGTCGGGGGCGTACCGCAGCCCCTGGCGCGCCCAGGCGGCGGCCTCCCGCAGTTCCCCGCGCAGCCGCGCGAACCGGGCGCGCACGGCGGCGTATCCGGTGGGTATCGCGACGCCCTCGTCCGCGAGCCACTCCCCCACCGGTGTCGGCAGGGCGCGTACGTCGGCCAGTTCGATGTGCCGGATCAGGGTGGCCGCCTCGGCGGCGAGGGCGGGGCCGCAGCGGCCGGGGGCGCCGGTGAGGCGGCGGGCCCGCAGGGTGCCCGCGCAGGCGCGCAGCACGGGGCCGTGCAGGGGGTGGGCCAGGCGTACGGCCGAGTCGGGCACGCCCTCGGGGAGGTCGTCGACGCGGATCAGCCGGTCGGCCTCGAGGCGTTCGAGGACGCGCAGGTCGAGGCTGTCGAGCGGGACCGGCAGGGGCTCGGCGAAGGCGAGGCGGTCGAGGGTCTCGCGCTCGTCGGGGTCGGTGCGGTCCAGGACCGGCGCGGTGCGTTCGCGAAGGGCGGCCGTGACCGGGACGGGACCGCGCCACACCCGGTCGCCGGTGTCCGGGACGCGGGTGAACAGTCCGCGTTCGCGCACCGCGCCCACCAGGTCGCGCAGCAGCCGCAGATCGCCCCGGGCCAGCCGGTGCAGCCGGTTTCCGGTGAGCGGCTCCAGGGGGCCGCCCGCGCCCGCCGCCGCCAGGTGGACCGTGTCCTCGCGGGGCAGCGGCTCCAGGGCGAGGCGGGGCAGCAGTTCGCCGGTCCACAGCCTGGAGATCGCGCCGGGGACCGGGTCGCCGTCCGTGGCGACGATCAGCAGGCGGGTGCGGCCCTGTACGGCGAGCTGGTGCACCAGGGCGGCGGAGGCGTCGTCGAGCAGATGGGCGTCGTCGACCACCAGCAGCCTGCGGCCGGAGAGCAGTTGCACCGCGCGGTGCAGGGTGGCCCGCTCCGGCAGCAGATGGGCGAACGCGGCGTACGGGATCTGCCGGGTCTCGGGGGTTCCGGCGGCCCGCGCCCAGTCGGTGCCCCGTACGGCCTCGGTGACCAGCCGGGTCTTGCCGCAGCCCGCGGGGCCGGTGATCACGATGCCGGGCCGTCCCCCGGTGAGGGAGCGGCGGACGGCCTCGAGTTCGTCCTCCCGGCCGGTGAACGGCCAGGGCAGGTCCAGGGTGTTGGCGGTGCCGGTGGTCGTCGCGGTGCGTGCGGACGTCGTGTCCCGTGCGGACGTCAGGTCCCGTGCGAAAGTCATCACGACAGCAAGAGCCGGGCTACTCACTCCTGATACAGGGCGACTTGAGTAGCCCTCGACTCAGGCGCACGGGGTGCCCGTCCCGCCAGTCTTGGCGCATGCCCGGACGCTACTGCTCCCTCGTGCAGGCGTCGGCCCCCGCGTTCGCCCCGGGGCTGACCGCCGAGCGGCTCAGTGCGCTCGTCCGCGGGCACCGGATGTGGGTCAACGGCACGGTCCTGCACTACTGCTTCCTCGACCGTGACGGCGACGCCTCGGTGATCGCCGTCCCCGGCACCGCGGAGACCCGGCGGGTGTCGTGGGTGGGTGCCAAGGAGCAGCAGGACGTGGTGCGGGAGTGCTTCGAGGAGTGGCAGGGCCTCGGTATCGGCCTGTCCTTCGTCGAGGTCGGCGACCGGTCGGAGGCCGAGCTGCGCATCGGCTTCCAGTACGGCGACGGGTCCTGGTCGACCGTCGGCAAGGACGCCCTGCGGGTCGGCACCGGTGAGCGCACCATGAACTTCGGCTGGGACCTGACGGCGCCCGGTGAGCGCGGCACGGCCCTGCACGAGATCGGGCACGCGCTGGGGATGCTGCACGAGCACCAGAGCCCGTTCGCCGGGATCCACTGGGACGACGAGGCCGTGTTCGCCGAACTGGCGGGCCCGCCGAACTTCTGGGACCGGGAGCGGACGTTCTTCAACATCCTGCGCAAGCTGGACGGCGACGAGGTCAACGGCTCGGCCTGGGACCCGCAGTCGATCATGGAGTACGCGTTCCCGCCGGGGCTGATCCTGGAGCCGGAGCAGTACCGCGCGGGGCTGAACCCGCCCGGCACGCTCTCGCCGCTCGACAAGGAGTTCGCCCTGCGCTGGTATCCGCCGCTCGCCGCGCCGGAGCCGCCCGCGCTGGTGCCGTTCCGTTCGGCGCCGCTGCGCCTCGGACCGGGTGAGCAGGCCGACTTCACCGTGGAGCCGCCGCAGACGCGGGAGTACACGGTGGGCGCGTTCGGCGACGGCGACGCGGTCGTGGTGATCTTCGAGGTGCGGGACGGCGAACCCCGCTATCTCGCCGGACAGGACGACGGCGGCACCGAGCGCAACGCCACCGTCAGGGCCAGGCTCGTCAAGGGCCGCCGCTACTTCGTCCGTGTGCGCCTGTACTCCAGCTGGGGTTCGGGCGAGACGGCGGTCATGTGCTGGTGACAGCACGGCGCCGCACCGCACGGGCGCTTGGACCATGGTCCGGCACCGGGGGAGCGGCCGAGACTCGTCTCCTTCGGGGGAGGGAGACGAGTCTCGGCCACGCCATACGGCGGACGGTCAGATGAGGTCGAACCGGTCCAGGTTCATGACCTTGTCCCACGCGGCGACGAAGTCGGTCACGAACTTCTCCCTGGCGTCGTCGCTCGCGTAGACCTCGGCGAGCGCGCGCAGTTCGGAGTTGGAGCCGAAGACCAGGTCGGCACGGGTGCCGGTCCACTTGACCTCGCCGGTGGCCGCGTCGCGGCCCTCGAAGGAGGTCTGGTCCTCGGAGGTGCCCTTCCACTCCGTGCCCAGGTCGAGCAGGTTGACGAAGAAGTCGTTCGTCAGCCTGCCCGGGGTCTCGGTGAGGACTCCGGCCTTGGAGCCGTCGTGGCCTGCGCCCAGCACGCGCAGGCCGCCGACCAGGACGGTCATCTCCGGGGCGGTCAGGGTGAGCAGGTTCGCCCGGTCGACCAGCAGGAACTCGGCCGGGAGGCGGTTGCCCTTGCCGTAGTAGTTGCGGAAGCCGTCCGCGATGGGCTCCAGCGCCGCGAAGGACTCGGCGTCGGTGTGCTCCTGCGTGGCGTCGACGCGGCCCGGGGTGAACGGCACCTCGATGTCGTGCCCGGCGTCCTTGGCGGCCTTCTCGACACCGGCGCAGCCGCCGAGGACGATCAGGTCGGCCAGGGAGACCTTCCTGGCGCCGGAGTTGAACTCCCGCTGGACGCTCTCCAGGGTGCGCAGCACCGTGGCCAGCTCGTCGGGGTTGTTGACCTCCCAGCCGCGCTGCGGCTCCAGGCGGATGCGGGCGCCGTTGGCGCCGCCGCGCTTGTCGCTGCCGCGGAAGGTGGAGGCGGACGCCCAGGCGGTGGTGACCAGCTGGGAGACGGTCAGGCCCGAGTCGAGGAGCCTGGCCTTGAGGGCCGCGATGTCCGCGGCGTCGATGACCTCGCCCTCGGCGGCGGGCAGCGGGTCCTGCCAGAGCAGGGTCTCCTCGGGCACCTCGGCGCCGAGGTACTGCGACTTCGGGCCCATGTCGCGGTGGGTCAGCTTGTACCAGGCGCGGGCGAAGGCGTCCGCGAACTGGTCGGGGTTCTCGTGGAAGCGGCGCGAGATCGGCTCGTAGACCGGGTCGAAGCGCAGCGCCAGGTCGGTGGTGAGCATCGTCGGGCGGTGCTTCTTCGACGGGTCGTGCGCGTCGGGGACGATCTCCGGGGCGTCCTTGGCGATCCACTGCTTGGCGCCCGCCGGGGACTCGGTCAGCTCGTACTCGTACTCGAAGAGGTTCTTGAAGAACCCGTTGCTCCACTGGGTGGGCGTGGCGGTCCAGGTGACCTCCAGGCCGGAGGTGATGGTGTCGGCGCCCTTGCCGGTGCCGAAGGTGTTCTTCCAGCCCAGGCCCTGCTCCGCCATGGAGGCGGCCTCGGGGTCGTCGCCGACGTGGTCGGCGGGGCCCGCGCCGTGGGTCTTGCCGAAGGTGTGGCCACCGGCGATCAGCGCGACGGTCTCCTCGTCGTTCATCGCCATGCGGCGGAACGTCTCGCGGATGTCACGGGCGGCGGCGATCGGGTCGGGGTTGCCGTTGGGACCCTCGGGGTTGACGTAGATGAGGCCCATCTGGACGGCGCCGAGCGGGTTCTCCAGCTCGCGGTCGCCGGAGTAGCGCTGGTCGTCCAGCCAGGTGGTCTCGGGACCCCAGTAGACGTCCTCCTCGGCCTCCCAGACGTCGGCGCGGCCACCGGCGAAGCCGAAGGTCTCGAAGCCCATGGTCTCCAGGGCGACATTGCCCGCGAGGATCATGAGGTCGGCCCAGGAGATGTTCTGGCCGTACTTCTTCTTGACCGGCCACAGCAGGCGGCGGGCCTTGTCGAGGTTGGCGTTGTCCGGCCAGCTGTTCAGCGGGGCGAACCGCTGCTGACCGGCACCGGCGCCGCCGCGGCCGTCGCTGATGCGGTAGGTGCCCGCGCTGTGCCAGGCCATCCGGATGATCAGCGGGCCGTAGTGCCCGAAGTCGGCGGGCCACCAGTCCTGCGAGGTGGTCAGCACCTCGGCGAGGTCCCGCTTCACGGCGGCCAGGTCGAGGGACTGGAACGCCTCGGCGTAGTCGAAGTCCTCGCCGAGCGGGTTGGTCTCGGCGGGGTTCTTGGCCAGGATCTTCAGATTGAGCCGCTCAGGCCACCACTGACGGTTTCCGCCGCCCTGAGTCGGGTGCAGGGCGCGCCCGTGCGCGACCGGGCAGCCGCCTGCGCCCTCCGCCTTGGGGTCGGTGACGATGGCATCAGGGTTCTCGGCCATGGGGTGAATCCTTCCGGATTGGACTGAACATACGGTGCTCAGGCACTGCGGGTGGTGGAACAGCCGGGGCACAGACCCCAGTAGATGACCTCGGCCTCGTCGACCGTGAAGCCGTGGTCGTCGGACGCGGTCAGGCAGGGCGCCTCGCCGGTCGCGCAGTCGACGTCGGCGACGGTCCCGCACGACCGGCACACCAGGTGGTGGTGGTTGTCCCCGACGCGTCCCTCGTAGCGGGCCGGGCCACCGGGCGGTTCGATACGGCGCACCAGCCCGGCCGCGGTGAGCGCGTGCAGGGCGTCGTACACGGCCTGGAGGGAGACCTGGCCGACGCGCTCGCGCACACCGGTGGCTATGGCCTCCACTCCGAGGTGGTCACCGCCGCGGACGGTCTCCAGCAGGGCGACGCGCGCGGACGTGACCCGCAGGCCCGCGCCGCGCAGGGCGTCGGCGGCGGCCGGAGTCCGAGGTGCGGTCATGCCACAAAACCTACCGCTCCAAACACGAATGATTCAAGAAAGAGAATGGGTCCAAATCTGGGGTTGGTCAGGGACGCGTCAGAGTCCGGGCACGGACGTGCCCTTGTGCCTCAGCTCGCGCCACGCCCGCGGGGGGATTCCGTACGCTGCCTTGAACGCCCGGCTGAAGTGCGACGGTGACCTGAAGCCTGGGCGACGGGACAGTGCCGCGATGGTCCCGGAGCTGGGCGCACCCGGGACGGCTCGCGGCGGCACGCGTCCAGCCGCTGGGTGCGCACCCGGTCGCCGAAGCCGACGCCCTCGCGCGCCAGGACCGCGTACAGGTACGAGCGGTTCCCCGCCCAGCACGTGCCACATCAGGTCCACGTCCCGGGCCGTGTCCTCGGTACGCACCTGCGGAAGGACACGGCCCGGGTTCCGCGCGCAGCCCGCCGCATCCTCCCGCCGCGTCCGCACCCGGGCTTCCACCTCGTCGGCGCCGTCGTCCAGGGTGCCGGAACCGGTCCGGCTCCGGCGGTCCCGGGGCGTGCCCCCGCACCCGCCACCGGAGCGAGGGAAACCGGCCCTTATGCCCCTATCCCATGCGACCGGCGACCTCGTCGCGCAGGCGCGGGAGCATGTCCTGGATGACGCCGGGGCACAGGGTGTCGCCGAAGACCTTGTGGCCGTAGATCTGCGTGGCGGGGACGCGGTACTGGGCGCACACGTAGGCGCACAGCAGGACCAGGACGTCCCACTGGGCCGTGGGAGGTACCGCGCCCGCGTGGTAGGAGCCCTCGTTGGCGATGCCGATGGCCTGGTTGTTCTGGCCCGAGGTGTGTGCGCCCTGGACGAAGGCCGACCCGCCGGTGAGGGTGCGCAGGCTGCCGTGTCGGCCCTCGGTGATCCAGCCGCCCCGGCTGACCAGGAAGTGGTAACCGGTGTCCACCCAGCCGTTCTTGTCCATGTGCAGGTCCTGCACCCAGTGCGCGTGGGAATGCGCCTGGGCGCGGGAGGTGTCGGACGTGTTGGCGCTCACCGTGTGATGGACGACGATCCTGGACGGCCGGTACTGGAGGGTGCTGATCGTCCCGCGGGGCGGGCGCGCGCCCCAGGTCGCGGTGGAGTCGATGTCCGGCTCCAGCGCTTCGGCGCCGCGGGCCCGGGCGGTGTGGGCGGTGCCCAGGCCGACGGTGCCGGTGACCAGTCCGGCGGTCGCGGCGAGCAGCAGGCGGCGGCGCAGGTCGTTCTCGGCCTTCACGATCAACTCCTCGGAGGAGGGGGGAAGGGCAGGGGCGCGAGGGGGACGCCGCGCCGGTGTCCGCGTCAGGTGTTGTTGGCGAGTGCCAGGAGCCGGTCGCGGGTGCCGTTGAACTTGTTCCGGTCCACGTTGCCGGAGACGCCGCTGACCGAGCCGGTGCTGGTGTACTGCCACACCGTCCAGGTCGGGAAGCCGCTCGGGATCGTCGGGGACGACGCGGTGGTCCAGTGCGCCACCCACAGCGGGCTCTTGCCGTACATGCCGGTCCAGTTGCCGGTGCAGGTGTTCCACCAGCTCGCCGTCGTGTAGATCACCACGTCACGGCTGGTGCGCGACTTGTAGGCGGTGTGGAAGTCGTTGATCCAGCTGCGCATCTGCGTGGTGGACAGGCCGTAGCACATCGCCCCGTAGGGGTTGTGCTCGATGTCCAGCACGCCGGGCAGGGTCAGGTTGTCGCGCGACCAGGCACCGCCGTTCGAGGCGAAGTAGTTCGCCTGGACGGCGCCGCTGGAGATGTTGGGCCGGGCGAAGTGGTACGCGCCGCGGATGACGCCCGCGTAGTAGGCGTTGGTGTAGTTCGAGTTGAACCGGTCGTCCTTGTAGCTGGTCCCCTCGGTCGCCTTGATCCAGGCGAACTGGATGCCCGCGCCGCGTACGGACGTCCAGTTGATGGCCCCCTGCCAGTGCGAGACGTCGATGCCCTGGACGCCGTCGGTCTGGCTCATGGCGCCTGCCGAGGCCTCACCGGCGCGGTCGCCCCGGTGGATCCGGATGCCCACGCCCATGTAGGCCTCGCCCTCGCGGATCTCCGGGCGGCCCTGGCCGGGGTCGGGGGCGGCGAAGGCGCCCGAGGTGCTGGCCGCGGTCAACGCGAGTACGGCGCCGAGCACGGCGAACGCCGTGACGAACCGTCCGCGGAGGGGTCTCGCGGGACGTCTGAACGAGTACATGGCTGCCTCCTGGCACATACGGGGGGAAGGAGGTGACGTCGAACTTGACGTGCGCGCGTCATTAGTTACGCACGTAGATTCCACGCGCGTAAAGGGCCGCCCTACCCCTCTGATGGTCTGGTCCACTGGAGAAGCGCGGGGCCAGGAAACTCGGCGACCAGCGGACGGAAACTTTCCCCGCGTGAAAGATGAGCCGCGCTCGGCTTTGTCACCGGACCCGGATGCCCGATCCCTCCGACCCGGCCGGGCAGGGCAGGGCGTAGTGGAACGCGGCGTCCGGACCGGTCATGTCTTCGCGCCGCTGAACACGCGTCGCCACACCGGGGAGAAGTCCTGGCTCACGCATGCCTCCGACCGGCCGGACAGCACCCTCACCGACCACGACACCCAGGCGGACGGCCGGTGGGCCCACCGTCTCTGGGGTGGCGATGGAGGTCGCCTGCCCGAAGGAGGCGAGACACCCGCTCCTCGAGTGACCTGCTTACCTGTGCGGATATCAGGCAGCCGCGGGGACGCCCAGGATGGCGTGCATGCCGCGCAGGGCCCAGTCGTCCGTCCGGCCGTCGCCATGCAGGAGCCTGGCCGGGGTGATGCCGCCAGCCAGGGCCTCCAGTCCGTAGACGACCTGGGGCGCGTCCGTCCCGGGTGGGAGGTCCCCGGCGGCGATGGCGGCGTCGATGTCGCGGCGCAGGGTCTCCCGCCAGCGGGTGCGGCCCTCGGCGATCCGGTCGTGGACGGCGCCGGTGCGACCGTCGTAGTCGTAGGTGACCTGGGTGAGCACACAGCCCCCGGGATAGCCGGGGTCCGCGGCGTAGCGCACCCAGGACGCGCAGAGGGCCAACAGCCGTGGCAGCCCCGCGTCGAGGTGGCGCACCGGTTGCCAGACCCGGGTGCGGAAGCCCTCCAGGATCAGGTCCACCGTCTCCAGTTGCAGCCTCTCCTTGCTGCGGAACTGGCCGATCACACCCGCCTTGCTCATCCCCAGCCGGTCCGCGAGACGGCCGATGGTGATGCTGTCCAGGCCCTCCACGGAGGCGAGTTCGGCGGCGGCGCGCAGGACCGATCGCCGGGTTTCGAGCGCTGTCTGAGCTGATGCACGGCCTGCCATACGGCGCAGTTTAGCAAACGACCGTACGCCATTGACGTACGAACGATCGTATTCTTAAATCCTCGCCATGACGCCTTCCGCCTCCACCCGGCGCGCCTCCGTCGCCCTGTTACTGGCCTGCGCGGGCACCTTCCTCAGCTTCCTCGACGCCACCGTGACCAACCTGGCGGTGCCGCCGATCGCCAGCGACTTCGATGTCTCGCTGACCACCGTCTCGTGGGTCGCCACCGCCTATGTGATCCCCTTCGCCGCCCTGCTGGCCCCGGCCGGGCCGCTGGCCGACGCGGTCGGACGGGCCCGTCTGTTCCTCATCGGTGTCGCCGTCTTCACGGCGTCGTCGCTGCTGATCGCCGTGGCCCCGACGCTGCCCGTGCTGCTCGGCGCCCGCGCCGTCCAGGGGCTGGCGGCGGCTCTGCTGGTCCCCGCCTCGCTGGGGCTGGTGCTCGGGGAGGTTCCGGCCGAGCGCAGGCGCGCCGCGATCGGCGCGTGGAGCGCCGCGGGCGCCCTGGCCGCCGCCGCGGGACCGGCCATCGGCGGCGTCCTGGTCGACGTACTCGACTGGCGCGCGCTGTTCTGCCTCAACCTGCCGGTGGGCATCTGGGTGCTGATCGCCGGACGGAGGCTGCTGACCGGCGAGCCCCGCACCGGCAAGCGGCCCGACCTGGCAGGCGCCCTGCTGCTCGCCCTCTTTGTCGGCTCGGCGGTGTACGGCCTGACGCAGGGCCCCGACCACGGCTGGTCCTCGGCGCATGTGACGGTCGCCGCCGGGATCACCGGGCTCTCAGGTGCGGCGACCGTGGTGCGGGCGCTGAGGCATCCGCGACCGGCGCTGCGACTCGACCTCCTGCGCAGTCGGCCCTTCGCCGTCGCGAGTGGCGTCTCCTTCGCGTACGGCACCGCGCTGTTCACCACGATGCTGCTCGGCGTGCTCTTCCTGACCGACGCCTGGAACTACTCCGCCCTGGCGGCCGGGTTCGCGATGACCCCGGCGGCACTCGCCACCGCCGTGGTCGGCATCGGCGTCGGACGGCTCCCCGTCGCCCTCACCCCGCGCACGCTGGTGACGGCGGGCTCGGCCGTCATCGCCGCCTCAACGGCCGCCCTGGCGCTGCTGATCGACACCGAGCCACAGTTCTGGACGCTGTGGTTCCCGGCCGGAACGGCGATGGGCATCGGCGTCGGCATGACCACGGTCGGCATCTCCAGCGCCGCCGCCTTCTCCGTCGCGCCCCAGCACTTCGCGGCCTCGACAGGCATGGTCTTGGCGGCCCGCCAGGTCGGCGGCGGCCTCGGCATCGCCGCCACGGCCGTGATCATCGCGGAGGTCTCGGGCACGGGGGCGCAGCCGTACGCCGCCGTGTACTGGTTCGCCACCGGCGTCAACCTGGCCGCCGCCGTCGGCGGGCTCGCCCTGCGCATCACGGCCCCACCCCGGCCGCCGTCCCCGACCCCGGCCGCCGCCCGCACCCTCCAAGGAGACCAGCGATGACCTCCCAGCCCGACCAGCCCCCCGTCCAGGCCGACACCGCCGCCGAGTTGTCCGACCCGCACTGCCTGGCCCCGGACGCCGCCGCCGAACTACTGCGCGATCTCCCGTGGAACCGGCTGGCCGTGCTGGGCGACAGTGTCACCGCCGGGGTGATGGACCCCCTCCCCGGCTACCGCCACCGGTCCTTCGCCGACCGCTTCACCGACGCCCTCGCCGCCACCCGCCCCGGCTTCGCCGCGGTCAGCCTGGCCAAGCCCCATCTGCTCCTCGCCGAGATCCGGGACCAACAGCTCGGCCCGGCCCTGGAGTTCGAGCCGGACGTGGTGATGGTGAGCGCGGGCGGCAACGACGCCTTCCGCGGTTTCGATCCGGAGGCACTGCGGGCCGAACTGGCCTCGCTCCTGACCCCCCTCGCCGACAGCGGCGCCCTCGTCCTCACCATCGGCCTCTTCGACCTCGCCCGGTCGGGCCTCGTCCCGCCGGAACACGCCGACGGCATGGCCCGCCGCTTCGACGACCTCGACCGCATCACCAGCGGCCTGACACACGACCTCGGCGGCATCCACGTCGACACCCACCACCGCCCGCTCGCCGCCGACCCCGGCATCTACGCCGCCGACCGCGTCCACGCCAACGCCCGCGGCCACGCGGTCGCCTTCGCCGCCATCGCGTACGCGGCGTCGGCAGCAGATGGTCCCCATGAACGATCAAGGGCCGGTCTCGGATGTCTCCGAAACCGGCCCTCATCTGCGACTCTCACGAGTCGGGACGACAGGATCTGAATCTGCGACCCCTTGACCCCCAGGAGTAAGGGCCATAGGAACCACCTGCACATATCAGGCAGAACTAGGGTGCGGGGCGTGTGACCGCGCGCATGCCGTTCGAGGTCACGAGCCCCGTGCGGTCCCCAAGTGGTCCCCACGACAACGGCGACGACACCGGTCAGCTTCGGGAGCCCGGTGGACGCACAGGGCAGGCCCGTCAAAGTCGCCTGCGGTGGCGGTGAGTTGAAGGACTGACGCATTGACCGGTGTCCCGTGGTCGGAGCGTCTGCTCGAGGTGATCGCCGACCTCGGCCCGGCCGGCTTCCGTTACGGTTCCGGCTGCGTAGTGACCGGAGAGACCGTGCTCACCGCCGCCCATGTCATCTTCGACGCGGTGGGCGTCACGATCCGCGGCACCCATAAGCGGTCCTACCCGGCCAAGTTCGACGCCGAGTTCGTAGGTTCACCCGAAGGTCCCGCCCCGGACCTCGCGCTACCGCAGGTCGACGACCTTCCAGGCGACGAGTATCCGCCGCTGGCCCTCAGACGGGCGGTGAGGGACAGCCAGACACCGTGGTGATCGAACGCTGCCACGCGTTTGGTTACCCGGGGTTCGCCGAGATCTCGGTACCGCGGCCGGCTCGGGACAGCGTCCACGCGGTCGGCGTGATCGCACCCCTGTCCAAGCTCTCCCGTGGTCTGTTGAGCATGGTGGTCCCCCTCGAACCGGCAACGCTGAGTCCGCAGTCGGCGTCGGCCGGTCAGGGGAGTCGCCCTGGTCAGGGATGTCCGGCGGCCCTGTCGTCGCCGGCGAACGGCTGCTGGGCTTGGTCGTCGAGCATGCGCTCGCCGACGGGTCCTCGACCGTCACCGTGCTGCCGCTGACCGCGTTGGAAGCGGACCCGGACCGGCCCCGCTGGGGGCCGGGTGTCCCCGATCCGGCGGCGTGGTGGCGGCGGCTCGGCGCGGTCGACGGTCCGGCACGCCTACAAGCCGTGCCAGCCCTGTCCGCGACGCATGCCGCAGACCCGCGCAAGTCGGCGTACGAGTCCCAGGTGGAACGGATCGCCCCAGCGGAACTGCTCGGACGCGCCGAAGAATTGGATGAGCTGGCCAGGTTCTGCACGCAACCCGACAGTGACACGTACCGGTATCTGCGAGCAGGTGCCTGAGCCGGCAAGTCGGCTTTGATGTCATGGTTCGTTCTGCACCCTAGCAGCTCGTCGAGAAGGACCTTGCAGCCGTCGAAGCCCGCGTACTGCGGTAGATAGCCCAAGCCCAGATACGCCGGGAGGGGGAACGCCGAGCGCGCCGAGTTTGTCGCATCGCGGGCCGCCGGCGCCCGCTACGTGTACTGGAAAGACGACTCGACGCTTTTCGTGCGCTGGCCGATGGAGGGACGACCGTGTGGCGCGGGCCAGACGGCTGTGCGTCCTTGCCGGTCACGAGTGGGCGGACCGTCCCATCGATCCCGGCGCATCAGCACGTCCCGACCACACCGGATGGCTTCGCCCGAACCTGCGCGATGCCGTCCCGTACGGGTGTCTGACTCTTGACATCCTCGCAGTCCCGTACGGGCGGGCGGATCGGTCTGTGTAGCTTGCTGACCTGCGGATTCGTGGGCGGATGACGCTCGATGCGGAAGCCTCCCCTGGCGCTGCGAGCGACCCTCTTCGACCCCGCGTCAAGAGGGGTGCGGCCGTGACGCTTGGGGCGGGCCCCAGGTGCCGGCGCCGTGGCTGCCGTACATCCGGGTGTCGACGCGGCGCTCCGATCCTCCAGGTTGCGGAAGGGCTAGGCGGCGCTATGCGCTCCAAGCAGAGCCGTAACCTGTTTCTTCGGATGGAGCACGGTGTTCCGGTGCGAACTGCTTGCCCCTGCTCGTCGGTTCACTGATTCGTGTAGTCGTCGACCATGGTGGCGATGAGCGCGTGCAGAGCGTCGGCCCGGTGCCGGTCCTCGTGCTGGGCGTGCAGGGCTTCGTGAGTGGCGCGGAGCCGGGCCAGGGCGGTCGGCTGGCGGTCTTCCACGTCGTAGATCAGCGGCTGGGTGATCAGGTCCAGGCACTCGGTGAGGAGCCGTCGGGTGGTGTCGCACGGGGGAGTGTCGCTGGGCGGGGAGTACGGCAGGGTCAGGTGCTGGGCGGGATCCATGAGGCTCCAGCCGACGACGGTGCCGTGCTGGACGAGGAGTGCCGTGTCGGGGGCGATGCCGACGCGGGCATCCAAAGGCTCGTTGAGGACGTCCAGGTCGCGCAGTGCGGTCAGCACGGTGTCCCCGGGAGCGCGACAGAGCACCGCGCACATCTCCAGCCGGAAGTTCTCCTCCTGGTCCGCGCGCAGCCCGCCCGGGCGGACCGGCGGCGTGTCGGGGACGCGGGAGGACTCCTCGGCCGAAGCGGACTCGTACGGCAGTTGGAACTCGACGCCCACCAGCCTCCGGTCGGCAGGGCTGAACCGGACCTCGTCGGGCGTGTCCCACAGCCATGCCCCACTGCCGAACGTCGCCAGGAGAAGGCGTTCCCTGTCCGGCTTGTCGGTATAGGGCATGACGCGCAGGGAGGTTCCCTCGAAACGGGGGGCGAGAGTCAGCGGATCATCCGTGACCGTCGCGGTCCACCCGTCGTCGAGCGTCACTTTCATGAGCGGGACCACCTCACTTGATCTGCACTGCCGGGGGCATGAATCCGTTCTTGCCTGGGATCCTGCCCTCCACGATGTCCTCGTGGGTAATCGGCCGACCGGGGTCCGTGGCCTTGCCGCCGACCGCCGTCGCTCCGGATTCGCCCAACACCCCGGACGGACCGTACGCCGTGATGGCCTGACCCGCCTGGGAGCCGACCCCCTTGGTCACGACCACGTCGTCACCCTGCCGGAACGTGAGATTCCCCGACCCGCCCGTCGACTGGTACACGGCGTCGGGGTTCTTGAGGATCTCCAGCACCCGTTCGTCACTCATCTGGTGCATCGAGTCGCCGTGGTAGTCGGGGTGCTTCCGGAAACGGCCCTCCTGCGCCTTTTCGATGACACCCTCTGCGGCCTTGACGGCCCGCTGCCTGTTCTTCTCCTCCCTGGTGCACTTGGGCGTGAGGCCGAGTGGGTCACACCCCGCGTACGGGTTGTCCACGTAGCCGAGGGGGTTCGGCGCGGGAGCGAGGCCGAGCGGGTCCGGGGAGGTGTAACGGCCGGTCTCGGGATCGTAGTGGCGGAAGAGGTTGTAATGGAGGCCGGTCTCGGGGTCGTAGTACTGGCCCGGGAAGCGGAGGGGCGTGTACGTGCTGCTGTCCCGGGCCCAGGCGGTGGTGCCCCAGAGCGTGCTCCGGGTGCGCCAGGCGATGTCGCCCGTCTCGTCGATCAGTTCGGTGGGGGTGCCGACGAGGTCGGTGGCGATGGCGAAGAACCGCCGGTCGATCTCCCGCTGCCGCTCGTCTGCGGTGAGGATGCGTTCGGTCTGGGCCAGCGGCACGACGTCCCGGTGGTCCCAGGTGAGGGCGACCATGTTCGCATCGCCCGGCCGGTGGCTGGTCTGTTCACACAGAGTGAGGCCGTCCCAGGTGAAACGGACCTCCTCCGCCACGCTCTCCCCGTCGGCCGCGAGGCGCTGCTTGGCGGTACGGCGGCCCAACGGGTCGTAGCGGTACCGCCATCGGGTCCCGTCCGGTGTGGTGACGGAGGTGAGACGGTTCTCCGTGTCCCACTCGTACCGCCAGGTGTCGGGCTTGCGGGAAAGGCGGGTCTTCTGGCGCAGGGTGACCCGGCCGAGGGCGTCGTGTTCGAAGCGAACGGCTCCGGCGCGGGTGATCGCCGTGCCGGAGTACGTCCGCGGTCCGGTCGCCTTCTCCCCGGGGTGGGAGGCGGGCCAGGACGCCTCCGTCTGGTTACCGGCCACGTCGTAGGCGTACCGCTCGGTCCAGCCCCGCGCGTGTACGGCGGTGACCCGGCCGAGCGGGTCGAGGTCGAAGGTGCGCGTGCCCGACAACTGGTCGGTGACGGAGGCCAGGTGGCCGTCGGCGCGGTAGGTGTAGGCGCGGCTGTTGACGTGCCGTGTCGCGGCGGTGACGTGCTGCTCGGTGAGCCGTCCGGCTCCGTCCCAGGCCGACGTCACGGTGAGGGCGTCCCCGAAGGCGCGGGCCAGCTCGCGGCCGGCGGCGTCATGGGTGAAGCCGACCCGTCGGCCACCCGTGGTCAGCAGGGAGTGCAGCCCGGCCGCGTCATAGGCGTAGGACGTGACATGGCCGGTGGGCGTCGTACGGCGGATACGACGGCCCAGGTCGTCGTAGGAGTAGACGAGCGGACGGCCGTCGACCAGCTCCGTCTTGACCTGCCCGCGCCTGTCGTACTGGTAGCGGAGATCGCTCTCCGGTCCGAGCGCCTCCAGGAGGTGGCCCGCCTGGTCGTACGCGTAGGTCGTCACCTGGCCGTCGACGTTCTTGCGCACCACCTGCCCGAGTTGGTCGCGCTCGAACGAGATCGTCCCGCCGAGGGCGTCGACCCGCTCGGCGAGCTGACCCGCGGCGTCCATACGGTAGGCGACCGTACGCCCGTCGAAGTCGGTCTCGGACACGATGTTGCCGACCGCGTCGTACTCGTACGTCCAGGTCAGACCCTGTGGGTCGGTCACCCGGGTCAGGCGCAGGTTCCCGTCGTGCTCGAAGGCGTAACGGGTGCCGTCGGGGCGGGTGCTGGCGAGCGGGAGGTCGAAGTGGGTGTACTCGAAGCGGGAGACCCCGCCTGCCGCGTCGGTGTGGGTGAGGCAGTTGCCCTCGCCGTCGTACGTCCATGATTCGGTGGCGCCGTCGGGGCCCGTGCGGCGGGCGAGTTGCCCGTCGGCATGCCACTGGAGGCGGGTGACACCGCTCGTCGGGTCGGTGACGTGGATCGGGCGGCCCAGGACGTCGCGCCGGGTGCGCGTGGTGGCGCCGGACGGGCCGGTCACCTCCACGACCAGCCCGGCCGCGTCGCACAGCACATGGGTCGTGTTCCCGAGGGCGTCGGTGACCGATGTGAGACGGCCGGAGTCGTCGTAGGCGGATCGGGTCGTCTTCCCGGCAGGGTCGGTGACCGCCGTGCGATTGCCCCGCTCGTCGTACTCGTAGCTCGTGCGAGTGCCGTCCCATCCTTTGACGGCTGCTGGCAGGCTGAACGGGCCGCGCTCGATGCGCAGCACACTCCCGTCGGGCCGCGTGGCGGAGACGAGTCGCCCCTCGTCGTCGTGGGTGTAGGTGGTGGTGCGGCCGAGGGGGTCGGTGTGGGTGGTGAGGTTGCCGTGGGTGTCGTAGGTGGTGCGGGTGGTGTGGCCGAGGGGGTCGGTGGTGGCGATGACTCGGCTGTGGTGATCGATGAGGTGTTGGGTGGTGTGGCCTTGGGGGGTGGTGAGGGTGGTGGTGCGGTGGCCGGTGTCGGGGTGGGGGTCGGTGTAGGTGAGGGTGATCTGGACGTGGCCCGCTTGGCCGCCTTCGGCGATGACGCGGTCGTGGTCGTCGTAGACGTAGTCGTAGCGGCTGTGGTTGGAGTCGGTCCAGGAGGTGACGCGGTGGCGGTCGTCGTAGGTGAAGCGGGTGGTGGCGCCGGAGGGTTTCGTGACGGTGGTGAGGGCACCGCCCTCGTAGCCGTACGACATCAGGGGGAGGCCGGTGCCGTCCTCGCCCGCGCCGGTCAGGGAGACGGCGGTGATGAGGCCGTCGGTGGTGGTGAGTTTGAGCTGGGTGCCCGCGGAGTGGGTCAGGGTCTGCGGGGTGCCGTCGTCGGTGCGGTCGATGGTGATGGTGTGGTGGTTGCGGTCCGTGATCGACGTCAGGCAGGCGGTGCCGTCGGCGCCGGGTTCGGTGCCGGGTGGGGTGGTGAAGTGGCGGGATACGCCGGTGTCTTCGTCGGTGAGGGTGTAGTCGCCGTCCGGGTCGCGGGACAGCAGCGTGCGGCCATGAGCCGTGGGGGCGCCGGGGGCGGGGTGCGGGTACGGGATGAGGAGGCCGTCGGGGGTGACGTGGATGACGCCGATCGCGTCGATGGTCAGGCGTTCGTCGACGGTGGTGGTCCAGGACGGGCCCAGGAAGCGGCCCATCGTGCAGCCGGACTCGGTGCGGCGGGTGAAGGTCAGGGGGAGGATGCCGGGGATCGCCACGTCGGTCTGGGGCAGGAACATGCGGCCCGAGGCGAGGTCGACGGGGTCGGTGCCGTCGGTGGTGCGGGTGGTGTCGGGGCGGTTGTGGGTGCCGTCGGGGGCGTTGTCGAGGAGGTTGCGGGCCCTCGCCGCATCCGCCGCGTCCGCTGCTACGCGTACGCCCTTGACCGCCGCGCCGCCGCCTCCGGTGGCCGCGGTCAGCGCGAGGTCGGGGATGAGGCGGCCGAAGCCCTCGTACGGGTCCTTCATGAAGTCGCTGACCATCTGGCGGCCGGTGCCGACGGGGTCGTTGGCGGCGACGACGAGTCCGGCGGCCAGGCTGTTGAGGCTGGTGGCGTACTCGGCGGGGTGGGTGAGGTTGTAGGGGTCCATCGGGTTGACGCTGCGTACGAAGTTCAGCAGCCCGGCGGTGCCCTTGATGATGCCGCCGCCGACGTGGTCGCCCATGATCTGGGCCTCGCCGAGGCCGTCGCGCAACTGCTCGGCGTAGGAGGGTTTGGCGGGGGCCTTGTCGCGGGCCGCCCGGACCGCCGTACGTGCTGTTTCGGCGGCGGTGTTCCGCTGTTTGCGGGCCTCGGCGAGGATGTCCTGCGCGTCCTGCATCAGCTTCTTGCCCGGGTCCTCGAAGGTCGCGGCGGGCTTGGGCGGCAGGGTGGAGGGGTCGCGTTTGTCGGCGGGCTGGGCGTTGTAGCGGTCGACGGCGCTGTTGTAGTCGTCGACCTTCTTGCGGTGCGCGTTCGCGGCGTCCTCGGAGGCTTTGACGCCGTCCTGCCACTTGTCGATCGCGGTCTGGGCCTGGCCCTGCGCCCAGGTGACCGTGGACGCGAACGCCTCCAGCGCGGCGGCGGCGTCCTCGCAGGCGTCCGCGCCGGTGAACCACTTCGGTGGCTGGGTGCGCACCGCGGTGCGCAGGGCTTCGGCGGTCTCGCCCTTCAGGCGGGAGGAGTCCATGCCCTTCAGACCCTCGCCCGCGCTGTCGAACGCGGACTGGAAGGCGCGCAGTTTGCTGGCGGTGCCACGGATCTTGTCGGGGCTGCCGTAGACGAGTTTGGTCTTGTCTTCCGTCTGGCCGAGGTCCATCTCGTCGACCTCAGCGCCCATCCGGTTGGCGACCGAGCGGGACTGCTCACGCACCCAGTCCGCGCCGGACTCCCAGCCCACGTCGTCGAGGCGGTCGGCGGTCCAGTTCCCGGCGTCCTCGACCCGGTTGCCGACCCACTCCACCCCGTCCTCGACGACGTTCTCCACCGAGTCCGGGGTGATGTCGCTGATGAAGTCACCGACACCCACTGCTAGTTACTCTCCCGCTGCTGGGCGCGTTCCCCGGGGGACGGGCCGAAGGTGTCGTCCAGGGCTTGGTTCCACTGGTCGTCGGAGATGCCGAGCGCGTCGTTGAGCAGGTCCGAGCGCTGCCCGCCCTGCCCCTCGGTGAGCACCGTGCGGCCGGTGTCCTTCCAGGTCTGCTCGATGTCCTCGCCCGCCTGCTCGAACGACTCGCGGCTGTAGTCGGGGCTCAGGTAGTCGGGGGTGAAGACGTCGCCCCAGTCCTGCTGAGTGATCTCCTCCTCCGAGGCGTGCGGGTTGCCGCCCATCACCGAGTTCACCCCGACCTTCAGGGCGCCCGCCACGTACTGGTCGTGCTCCCACTGCGTACCCGCCGCAAGACTCAGCCGGTTGGAGAGCGCGCTCGCGTCCGCGACCAGGGCTCGTACGCCCCACTCCCAGCGCTCGCAGAAGTCCTCGAAGTCCACCGACAGACCGTGATGCCCGGCCTCCATCCCCGTCATCGACAACTCCGAGAAGCCCTTGCCCATCACCGAACCGGTCGCGCCGCCCAGGTCCCCGAGCTGGTCGATGACCGCGCCCACGCCCTGCGTGAACTTCGCCACCGCCTCCCGGCCGAGCTTGACGTCCACCCCGTCCTCACCCACGACCAGCCACCTCCTCCCCGGCATCGACGGCCACAGCCTCGGGCACGATCCCGGTCACCGGCGGGAAGAACATCGAAGCGCCCTCACTGGCGATGTCGACCGCCAGACCGGCGGGCTCACCCAACGACGGCACGATCTCGTCCATGAGGCGGGCACCCAGCAACGCGGCGTACTCCATGGACTGATCACCCGGCCCGTGCTGCACCGCGAAGCGGGCCAGCGCCGCCTCATCCGTGAACGCACAGATCCACCGCACCCCACCCGAGTGCGCCGACCACAACCCCCCACCAACCACCGGCACCAGCAACACCGAACGCCGCATCTCACCCACCAGGGCACGCGGATCGCCAACACCCGCTCTGCGCTCCGCGATCCGCTCGGCCAGCACCGACCCCGCCCGCTCCACGGCCCCTCCCACACCCTCAGTCTCTCGTGGCACCGTAGATACAAGACGCTCCGGAAGACGTAGTCGGTTCTCCTCGTCCATACGGCCCTGTTGAGCGGGTTTTCCCAGCCTGCGGAGGTGAGACCGGGCCCCGGGCCGACCGATGCGTGAGCTGCCCCAAGTTTCGTAGAGACCGGTGATCTTGCTTCAGGCGGACTGCCGGGTGGCTTCCTGTTGTCGCCACCACTCGCGTTCGTACTCGGCGGGCGGTACGTAGTCGAGGG
Source organism: Streptomyces sp. NPDC057877 (assembly GCF_042796855.1). NCBI lineage: Bacteria > Bacillati > Actinomycetota > Actinomycetes > Kitasatosporales > Streptomycetaceae > Streptomyces > Streptomyces sp. NPDC057877. Next base: position 761,389 of record NZ_JBHVMS010000002.1, on the reverse strand, counting down.
CGGAGTGAAGCCGTTCCTCGTTGTACCAGGTGACCCATTGGAAGATCGCCCGCTCGACCTGGTCGACGTGCCGCCACGGTCCTTGCATCTCGATCAGCTCGGCCTTGAAGGTGCAGTTCAGCGCCTCGGCCATCGCGTTGTCGTAGCTGTCCGCGACCGAGCCGACCGAGGCTGAAGCCCCGCTCTCGGACAGCCTCTCGGTATGCCGCCGCGAGTACACGTCCAGGACGAACGCCACGTACGCCCAGCCGGACCAGGTGCGCACATCGTCACGTCCGCCACCCACAGCTGATCCGGCCGCGAGGCAGTGAAGTGGCGGTCGACCAGGTCGGGCGGCCTGGGTGCCGACGGCTCCGGCGCCGTGGTGCGGCGACGCTGCCCACGGATCACACCCTCCAGGCCCAGCTCACGCATCAGCCGCTCGACGGCGCAGAGTGCCACGAGAACGCCCTTGCGCCTGAGCGCCGCGTGATCCGGCGGACACCACCGGCAGGCGAACTGGACCTCGAGACCCTTGTCCTTGAGGTGCTCGATCACCTGGTTGGCCTCGTCCGGGGACGGTCGAGTTCGGCCGCAAAAATGCGCTCGCGGCTTTGAGGATCTCATTCGCCCGCCTCAACTCCGCTACTTCTTTGCGGAGTTGCCTCAGTTCCTTGTGCTCGGCGGTGGTCAGCCGGTCGTCGCGTTCGCCGGCGTCCGCCTCGGCCTGGCGGACCCAGCCGCGCAGGGCTTCCTTGTGGATGCCCAGGTCTTTGGCGACGTGCGCGATCGGCCGGCTGGTGGTGCGGACCTCACGGACGGCCCGCTCGCGGAGCTCGTCCGGGTATTTGCGTGGTGCGGGCACTGCTCGTGGTTCTCCTTCGGGCCAGGATCATAAGCCTGGCTTCAGGGACTCCACGAGTCCGGGGTCAGCTCATCCGGCTTTCCACCGACATCGAATACCGGCCCGATCGCCCCCATCCCTACCGAGCACGTGTCCGCTGGACCGATCCGGTTACGAAGCGGCGCCTGTCCCTGGCGGAGGGCAAGGCGGACGAGGACGAAGCACAGGAGTGGCTCGCGGACATCATCGAAGCCGCGCAGGCCAGACTGTCCCCGTCGCTCGCCACCATGAAGCTCGCCGAACACGGCGACGCGAACAGGGAACTCGCCCTGCGCGGGCTGGAGGCGAAAACCCTCGACCCGGATCTCGCGGGATGGCGCACACGCGTGGTCCCCGCACTAGGCCACCTCGCCGTTCGGATGATCACCAACGGTGTCGTCGACCGCGCGGACTCACCTGGCTCGCCGACGCCGGGGTCCCGCTCCACGTCCTGCGCAGGATCACCGGCCACGGCTCGCTGACCACCACACAGCGCTACCTGCCCCCGGACACCCACAAGATCACGGCCGCCGGGTCGGCACTCTCCACACCCCTCAGCGTGCTACGTGCCCCGCGCACGCTCCCCGCAACGACTGTCCTCACCCGCTGACCCCAGTCAAGGGACACTGGTCCCCAACTGGTCCCCAAAAATGATCAAGGGCCGGGTTCGGATGCCTCCGAACCCGGCCCTGACCTGCGACTCATACGAGTCGGGACGACAGGATTTGAACCTGCGACCCCTTGACCCCCAGTCAAGTGCGCTACCAAGCTGCGCCACGTCCCGGTGTGCCCGTCGCGCGGTGAACCGCGTGATCGTGCAGGTCAACCCTACCCCATGTGCGGGACGGGCCAGGACGCCGGTGCGGGGACCGGGGCTACGGGGTCTGGTCGCCCTCCTCCGTCGCCGTGTAGGCGGCGGTGGTGCGGGCGGCGGCCTCGCGGGCGGTGTTCTCGTCCTCGCCGCCGGCGATGCTGGCCGCGCACCACGCCTCGCTGCTCTCGGACATGAAGCGGCGGCCCTCCTCGGAGGCCACCCAGGCCATGGCGTCGGCGGGCGAGACGGACTCGCCGGTGGCCAGGTGCCGGGCGAGGCCCATGACCGCCGAGTCCCAGCCCACGCCGACCGCGCCGGGGCCGAACTCGGTCCACCGCTCGTCGTCGACATGGGCGACGTGCTCCAGCTCGAAGCGGGTGCGCTCGTCGCTCTCGGGCGTCAGGCGCAGCTCGATCCAGCTGACGTCACCGGCGTACTCCCAGGTCGCGGCGAAGCTCTTGGGCGGGTCGCAGCGCTCGATGGTGCCGCTCGCGTTGCCCTCCAGCTGGTAGTGGCCGCCGAGCCGCAGCTCGCCGGAGACCGGCAGGAACCAGCGCGGGATGCGCTCGGCGTTGGTGCAGGCGTCCCAGACGTCGTCGAGCGGGGCGTCGTAGGTCTGGCCGATGGTGATCACGCGGGCCTCGCCCGCTTCCAGGACGCGCTTGCCGACCTTGCGGCGTACGGCGCTGATCTGATGGGTGACGTCGATCACGGGGTGCTCCTCGGGGGGTCGTCGGCGGCGGCGCGCAGTCGGCGCTCTCGTCTGCCGCGGGCCAGTTCGGTGGCCAGGGCGTCCAGGTGGGGGGTCCAGTAGCGGCGGAAGCGGTCGAGCCAGGCGTCCACGTCCCGCAGCGGTTCCGAGTTGACCGCGTACAGGCGCCGGGTGCCCTCCGGGCGTACCGTCGCGAATCCGTTCTCCCGCAGCACCTTCAGATGCTGTGAGACCCCGGGCTGCGATATCCCGAACTCCTCGCGTATGACCTCGCTGACCGCCCCGGACGTCATCTCGCCGTCGGCCAACAGCTCCAGGATCCGGCGGCGCACGGGGTCGCCCAGCACATCGAAGGCGTGCATGGGGAGAGAGTATCAGCACTCGCTTATATAAGTGAGTGCCGATAGTCGCTTCGTAAGACTTCCGTCACCCCGGAACCGTCGCCGCCGGGGTCTCCCACCCGCTTGAATGGATCTTCCGAGGCAGGCAAGTGAAGGAGACGGGGATGGGGCGCGTGCGCGGGATGGTGACCCGGCCGGTGGTCGTGGGGGTGCTGGTGGTGGCCGTGGCCCTGGTGGGCGTGGGGCTGTACTGGTTCCAGCCGTGGAAGCTGTGGCAGGACGAGACGGTCGAGGAGGCGCTGCCGGAGGTGACGACGTCCTCCGCCGCGTCGGCTCCCGCGACACCTCAGGCCGAGGCCTCCCCGTCCGCCGAGCCCTCCGAGCCCGCCGGGCCGGTGACCGTGGCCAGCGGTGAGCTGATCAGCCATGAGCACGCCACGTCCGGCACCGTGAAGCTGCTGCGGCTCACCGACGGCTCGCATGTCGTACGGCTGGAGGACCTCGACACCAGCAACGGCCCGGACCTGCGGGTGTGGCTGACCGACGCGCCCGTGAAGGAGGGGCAGGACGGCTGGCACGTCTTCGATGACGGCGCGTACGAAAGCCTCGGCAAGCTCAAGGGCAACAAGGGCAGCCAGAACTACCCGCTGCCCGCCGACGTCGACCCGGCCGCCTTCACCAGCGTGAGCATCTGGTGCGACCGGTTCGACGTGTCCTTCGGCGCGGCGGAGCTGGCCCGCGCCTGACCACCGCGGCACCGAGCCGTGCCCGGCCGCACGGGGCCGGGCGGTTCAGCCCGCGGTCTCCGGCAACGCCACCCCCAGCCTCCGCGCCCGCGAGGTCAGCTCCCCCCACACCTTGGGCGCCACCGGCACGCCCCGCGCGGCGCGGCCCTGCGCGACGGCGGCGCTGCGCTCGCCGGGGTAGTACACTCCGGCCGCCTCATCGGCCGTGGGCAGCCCCTTGAGGGTGGTCAGGGTCGAGTCGACGGCCGCGGCGAAGGCCTGCGCGCCGCCGAAGGCCGCCGGGTCCAGGGCGATGAGCAGGGCGTTCTGGCGGTGCTTGCGGCCCGCCGGGTCGTCGGAGTGGAAGGCCGCGAAGATCGGCGCGCCGACGAGCACGCTGGTCAGCATCTCGAAGGCGAGGGACATGCCCGACCCCTTGGCGCCGCCCAGCGGGAGCGGCATGACCGCCAGGGCGGGGTCGGTGGTGGGGGTGCCGTCCTCCGTGGCGGCGGCGCCCTCCGGGAGCGGGGTGCCGGTGGTCCTGGCCTGGCGGATCTTGCCGAGGGCGATGGTGGCGGTGGCCATGTCGAGGAGGAGCGGGGCGTGCGCCGAGCCCTGCGCGGTGGGTACGGCGATGGCGAGCGGGCTGGTCGCGACGGCGGCGCCCCTGACGCCGGTGTAGCCCATGTTCGGCATCCCGGCCACGAAGCCGAGGCCGACCAGGCCCCGTTCGGCGATCTTCGAGACGTAGTAGCCGATGGCGCCGGTGTGCACGGTCCGGCGTACCCCCACCGCGGCGACACCGGTCGTCCGGGCCCGGGTCACGGCCTCCTCGGCGGCGGCGCTCAGGGCGACCGGGCCGGGGGCGCGGTCGGCGTCGAGGACGGCGGCGGCCGGGGTGGTGGACTCGAGCGCGAGGTCCGGGGTCGCGTTGGCCACGCCCTTGGCGAGCAGGTCCAGGTAGGCGGGGACGCGGGCGATGCCGTGCGACTCGACGCCGCGCAGGGCCGCCCAGACGAAGACGTCGGCGGTGGTGCGGGCGTGCTCGGCGCTCAGGCCGCCCTTCTCCAGCAGGGCGGCGGAGAAGTCGCGCAGGGCGTCGGCGGGGACGAGGACCCTGCCCGGCGCGGGCGTTGGGGTGTCGGTCATGGTGGCGGGGTTCTCCTGGGTCAGCGGGTGACTAGGACGTCGACGACGGCGGTGGTGCCCTCGGTCACGGCCTTGAGGGCGCGCTCCAGCGCGGGCGCGAGCGCGTCCGGCGTGTCGACGGTCTCGGTGTGCATCCCGAACGGTTCGGCGAAGGCCGCGAGGCGGGGCAGGCGGTGCAGGTCGGTGCCGAGCCACTCGCCGGTCTCGGCCGCCGCGCCCTCGGGGTAGAAGCGGCGGTGGTTGAGATTCATCGACTTGTAGACACGGTTGTTGAACACCACGATCAGCAGCGGCAGGTCGTACGCCCTGGCCGCGTCGTACGACGGGATGACCGGGTTGTAGGCGAAGGCGCCGTCGCCGATGGTGAGCACCACGGGGCGGTCCCGGGCGGCGAGTTTCACGCCGAGCGCGACGGCGATGCCCTGGCCGAGGCCGCCCTGGACGTAGAAGTACGCGTCGGGGTCGGCGGTCCTGAGGTGGCGCTTGACGACCCGGCTGTGGGTGATGGTCTCGTCGACGACGATGCCGTCCCGGCCGTCGAGCAGCCGTCGCAGGGTGGCCGCGACCAGCACCGGGTCGATGCCGTCGGTGGTCTCGGCCGCCCTGGTCTCGGCGGCGGCGATCGCGGCCTGCTCGGCGGCGTGCCGCTGCTCCTGCGCGGCCCGGCGGGCGGCCACGGACGTCTCGTCGAGGTCCCCGGCGCGCTTGGCGAGTTGGCGCAGGGTGTGGGCGACATCGCCCTCCAGGTACGTGTCCGCGAACAGCGCCTGGTAGACGACGTGCGGGCGCTGCGGCACCTGGTCGATGACGACGACCTTCGCCTTCGCGGGCCTGCGGCTCGGCGGGTAGAAGGGGGCGCGGCAGTTGACGAGGAGGATCAGGTCCGCCTCGTCCAGCCACGGGCCGACGTCGCTGCCCGCGTGCAGCGGGTGGGTGCGCGGGAAGTTGCCGCACACGGCCGAGTCGGGCTCGACGACCGGGATGCCCCAGGCCTCGGCGAAGGCGACCAGGGCCGCGAAGCCGCCCGCCTCCCGCCCGGCCGTCTCGGTGACGATCACGGGGTTCGTCGCCTCGCGCAGCGACCGCGCGACGGGGTCGACCTCTTCGGGGGAGCTGTGCGTGGAGCCCGGCGCGACGATCGGCTTGGCCTCGCGGCCGTCCCACTCCTGGAGGAGGATCTCTAGCGGGATGTTGAGGTAGGCGGGTCCGGCGGGAGCCCGCCAGGACAGCTCCGCCGCGCGGGTGATCATCGTGGGCAGGGTGTGGATGCTGGCGGCCTCGTTGGCCCACTTGGTGAACGGCTGCGCCACGTGGTGCGGGCCGCCCACGATGGACAGGTTGCGGTACCACTGGCCGCCCGGGTCCTGGCCGGGGCCGTCGCCGTAGGTGGTGGACTCCGAGGAGGCGACCACCATCGGCACGCCCGCGAGCAGCGCGCCGTGCACCGCCATCGAGCCCTGGAGCAGACCGGGGGCCGCGTGCAGCAGCACCCCCTGGGGTCGGCGCTCGAGGAGGCCGTAGCCGGTGGCCATGCCGACCGCCACCGTCTCGTGGGTCAGGTCCAGGTACTCGGGCGCGGGCTCGCCGTCGCGGTGACGGCGGGCCAGCGACTCCCACACCGGGGCCCATTCGGACCCCGACGAGCAGAAGAGGTAGTCGGCGCCGACGGCGTGGAAGGCGGACACGAACGCGTCCCCGCCGTCCCGGCTGTCACCGCCCCCGCCCTGGTTCTGAGTGTCCGTCATCTCCGTCGGTTCCTCAGCCCTCGATCGGCCAGTTCAGGACCTCGGAGATACCGCGGCCCATGATCCATTCGAGCTCCTCGGGCGTGAAGTCCCAGTGCTTGGTGAACTGCTCGATCGTGTCGGTGTAGGTGATGCCGTGGCCGAGCAGCCGCGTGATGTCGGTGCCGTAGAAGCAGCGGCGCGCGCCCATCTTGTCGACCATCTCGCGCACGTACTTCTCGATGTTCTTGTGGGGGAAGGGCTGCGTCGAGTAGCCCGGCAGCGCCGAGACCTTCACATGGATGTTGGGGTGGACGGCGAGGTCGGCGGTCTCCTGGACCCAGTAGCCGATCGCGTCGTCCACGCAGCGGGCCATGATGCCCATGTGGTCGATGATGATCTTCAGCTCGGGGTGCTTGGCGGCGATCTCGCCCAGCTCACGCTTCCAGATGGGGGCGTGGACCATGGTGGGGATGCCGAGCTGTTCGGCGATCGGCCAGTACCAGTCGTTGGTGCCGTCGATCATCCAGTTGCGGTCCTGGGGGCGGTGGAAGGTGAGCCGGGTGCCCTTGATGTGCGGGTTCTGGGCGAAGTCCTTGAGCATCGCGGTGCCCTCGACCTCGTCGTCCTGCGGGACGCGGGCCATGATGCCGAACCGGTCGGGGTGCGCCTCGCAGGCCTCCAGCGCGTAGTCGATGCGGTTGCCCTCCCAGGACGGTGGCAGGATCAGCGCCCGGTTGACGCCTGCCTCGTCCATCAGCTGCAGGGCCTCCTCGTAGGAGAAGGGGTCCTCGCGGTGGCCGTTGAGGCGGATCCGCTCCCGGGCGCCCGGGACCCAGGGGCGGTCCGGGGTCTCCTCCAGCCAGATGTGGATCTGCGTGTCGACGACGAACATGCTGTGGCTCTTTCTCTCGGGTTCTTCTCGTACGTGGGGTGGTGCGAGGGGAACGCTAGGCGGCTGCCGCGGCCTTGCTAAGAGCCCGGGACGCAAGCAGTAGTTGCACGAAAACACGCAGATCGCGGGGTGTGCGCGGGCAGCCTCAGACGCCGTCGTGGACGGCCTTGACGATGTGCTCGGCGATGGCCATCGACGCCGTCGCGGCCGGGGACGGGGCGTTGCGTACGGCGGTGACGCGGCCCGACTGGTGGATGCGGAAGTCGTCCACGAGGGTGCCGTCGCGGTCCAGTGCCTGGGCGCGTACGCCCGCGCCGCCGCGGACCACGTCGGCGACGCCGACGCCGGGGACGTAGAGCGCGGCGTCCTTCATGAAGGCCTTGCGGGACAGCGAGCCGCGGTACTCCTTGATGCCGGTACGCCAGTGCTGGGCGGCCATCCGCCAGGAGCCGGGGTAGGCGGCGAGGCCCAGCAGGTCCCCAGGGGAGACCTTGCCGAGCCGGTAGCCCTCCCTGGCCAGGGCCAGTACGGCGTTCGGGCCGACCTCCACCGAGCCGTCGACGCGCGGGGTGAAGTGCACGCCGAGGAAGGGGTAGCGGGGGTCGGGCACCGGATAGATCAGGCCGTTGACCAGGTGCGTGCGGTCCGGCCTGAGGAGCATGTACTCACCGCGGAACGGCATGATCCGCGGCTCCGCCCGGTCCTGCGCGAGCCGGGCGACGGCGTCGGAGTGCAGCCCCGCGCACAGCACCAGCCGGTCCACCGTGACGCGCCGCTGCCCGGCCGCCACCTCGATACCGCCGGGCACGCTGGTGATGCCGGTGACGGGGAACCCGAGCCGGACCTCGCCGCCGGACGCCTCGATGTCCCGCGCGAACTCGCGGGCAATGGCCCGGTAGTCGGTGATCGCGGTGCGCGGCGAGTGCAGGGCGGCGATGCCCCCGGCGTGCGGCTCCAGTTCCCTGATCTCCTCGCGGGAGACCCTGCGCAGGTCGGGGACGTGGTTGTTGCGGGCCCGCTCGTAGAGGTTCTCCATCCGGCCCAGCTCGTCCTCGCGGACCGCCATGACGAGCTTGCCGATCTCCCGGTACGGCAGCCGCCGTTCCTGGCAGTACTCCTTCAGCAGGGACACGCCCCGTACGCACAGGTCGGCCTTGAGGCTGCCCGGTGTGTAGTAGATCCCGGCGTGCACGACACCGGAGTTGTGGCCGGTCTGGTGGACGGCGACCTCGGTCTCCTTCTCCAGCACCACGACCCGGGTGCCGGGGCGGCGCAGGGCGATCTCACGGCCGGTCGCGAGACCCACGATTCCGGCGCCTACGATGCCGATCGTCTCGTCAGCCATCGGTGGACTCCTCTCTGATCACCTGGTCATGCCCCGAAGTGAATCGCGACTGTCTTGACCCGGGTAGAGAAGCGCAGGACTTCCTCGCCCTGCTCCTTGTAGGCGGTGCCGGAGTCGCGGAAGCCGCCGAAGGGCAGGTGGACGTCCCATCCGGTGGTCGTGGTGTTCACCGCGACCTGCCCGCATTCGGCCTCGTCCACGAACCGGTGGGCCCGCTCCAGGGAGCGGGTGAACACGGCGGCGGCGAGCCCGAAGCCGGAGTCGTTGACGGCTTGGACAGCCTGTCCGAAGCCGTCCACCGCGCGCACGGCGAGGACCGGCCCGAAGACCTCCTCCCGCCAGATGGCCGCCTCCGGCGTGACATCGACCAGCACGGTCGGCTGGACGTAGCAGCCGTGCACCCGCTCCCCCTCGACGTCCGTCGCGCCGCCGGTGAGGACGGTGGCGCCCTGCTCGACGGCCCGCTCCAGGTCGGCGAGGACACCGTCCCGGTGCCGGGGGCTGGACAGCGGGCACAGGGTGGTCGCCGGGTCGGTGCCGGGGCCGACGGTCAGCGCCGCGACCTCGGCGACCAGCAGCCGGGTGAACTCCTCGTACACCGGCCGCTCGACGATCACCCGGCTGGTGGCGGTGCAGCGCTGCCCGGCCTGCCCGAAGGACGCGGCGACGACGGCCCGCGCGGCGGCCGGGAGGTCGGCGTCGGCGAGGACGACCGAGGCGTTCTTGCCGCCGAGTTCGCCCTGGAAGCGGACGTTGCGGTCGGCGAGACGGCGGCGGATGCGGTTGCCGACGTCGTTGGAGCCGGTGAAGGTGATGCCGGAGATCCGCGGGTCGTCGAGGAGGGCCTCCTCGATGACCGCCGTACGCCCCGTGACGACGTTCAGCACCCCGGCGGGCAGCCCGGCCTCGTGCAGGGCGCGGGCGAAGCGCAGTCCGGACAGCGGGGTTTCGGTGGCGGGCTTGAACACGGCCGCGTTGCCCGCCGCGAGCAGCGGGGCGAGCTTGCGGGCCGGGGTGATCAGCGGGTCGTTCCACGGGCTGATCACCAGGATCACGCCGATGGGTTCGCGCTGGGTGTGGGTACGGGTGTCCGGGCGGACGTCGTACAGGAGGGTGCCGTAGCCCTGGCGGGCCAGACCCGCGTAGTAGTCCAGGAAGTCGGCGGCCTTGCCGGTCTCACCGCGGGCCTCCGCCAGGGTCTTGCCGTTCTCGGCGGTCACGTCCGCCGCGATCTCGTCCAGCCGCTCCCGGATCAGCCGCGCCGCCTCACTCATGACCCGGGCCCTCTCGAAGGGGCTGGTCCGCTTCCAGAGCGCGAACCCGCGCTCCGCGTGGTCGTACGCCCGGGTCACGTCCTTGGCGGTGAGCGCGGGCACACGGGCGACCGGGGTACGGACGTCGGCCGGGTCATGGACGTCGATCCAGTCGCCGGACGTCACCCACTCCCCGCCGGACAGGGTTTCCAGGGTGCGCATGGAGATCACTTCCTTCGTGCGGGCCGGATGCGACCACACACCACCGCGTGCGGACGCCGCCAGCCCCGCGTGAGCAGGCATTGCTTGCGCCGTACGCGGGTCGGCGCGTCCGCGGTCCGTGCTGGAATCGGCCGCCGGACGACCACTTGGAGGAAGCCATGCCCTACGCCGTCTTCGCCCACTACCGCTGCGCACCCGCCGACGCGGCGACCGTGCGGGGCGCGCTGCTGAAGATGCGGGAGCACACCCGCGCGGAGCCCGCCAACCTCGTGTACGAGGTGCACGCGGAGGCGGAGCGGGCGGGCGGGTTCGTGTTGTACGAGGTGTACGCGGACCGCGCGGGGTTCGACGCGCATGCCGCGGCCGGGTACTTCGAGGCGTTGATCGTGGGGGTGGTGCGGCCGTTGCTGGTAGAGCGGACGGTTACGTTCGCCGAGGTGCTTTAGCGTCTGCGGGACTTGTGCGTGCCTTCTGGGGCGCGGGTGGGTGCGTGGCTTGTCGCGCGGTCCCCCGCGCCCCGGAAGGGTCGGTTCAGAACTCGTTGCCCCAGCAGTACCGCGCGATCGTCTCGACCAGGACCAGCTTGCGGCGTTGTCGCTCGGCGGTCAGGAGGGGGTGGTCCGCCGCGTCCGCGAAACCCCTTGACGGGGATACGGCCATGTCCTCGATGTCCTTCAGTTCGGCCGCCGCGTCGATGCGGGCCATCACCGTGTCGATGTCCTCCAGGGCGGGTGTGGTGGCGTCCACGACGCCGAGGCAGACGTCCCGGTCCTCGGGGAGGCAGCGGACCAGGTCGAGTTCGGCTTCGGTGCCCTGGTCGAAGGGGAGGATCCAGCGGTCGGCCGGGATGGCGGCGTACAGGGCCTCGACACGGGCGCGGTCGACCGTCGTGGGGGCCGTCCAGCCGGGGCAGACGCCGACGCGGACGCCTTCGGGACGGTCGTCCAGGCGGGCCGCCTGGGCGTCGGCGGCGAGGGCGTCGGCGTAGGAGAGCGGAAGGTCGGTGGGCCAGTTGAGGAGGAAGGGGTTGTTGAGCTGGACGAGGCGGACGCCCTGGGAGACCAGGACCTGGATCTCGGTGTGGATGATCCCGGCCAGGGCTTCGGCGAGTTCGCGGGCGGAGGCGGGGCCGAGGCCCGGTTCGAAGGTCGTGGCGGCCAGGTACGCCGGGGAGGGCAGGGAGACCTTGGTGGCGATGACGGTGGCCTCGGTGAGGCGGGACGGCCAGTCGGCGGTCAGGGGGCCGTCCGGCTTGGGGAGGGTCTCGGCGATCCAGCGGGGCAGGCCGTCGGGGCCCGTCCCGGCCGTGCGGCGGAAGCCGGTGAGCGAGTCGAGGACCGCGCCGCGGAAGTCCTCGCGGGGGTAGTCGCCGTCGGTGACGACGGTGGAGCGGAGTGTGCGCTGGTAGGTCACCGCTTCCTGGACCGCCGACAGCACCGTCTCCGGGTCGTCGAGCGAGAGGCCCGCCGGGCGGACCAGGCTGCCGTGGTGGTCGATGCGGTAGTTGAACGTGTCCGCCATGGGTCAGGCTCCCTTGTCGGTGTCAGCCGTGGGCGTGCCCGCCACTCCCCAGGCGGCGAACTCCAGTTCGTACCCGAGGGCGGTGAGGACCTCGTCGGCGATCTGCTGGTCCTCCTCTGCGGTCCCTCCGGCGATGCCGAGGCCGCCGATGATCTCGCCGTGCCTTTTGATGGTGACGCTGCCTTCGGTGGCCATGATCGGCATCGCGGCGCCGGGGAGTTGGGAGAGCTGGGAGAAGAAGACCGGCTGGCTCTCCTGCCATTTCCTCAGCATCCTGCCGGGGCGTTGCATGACGGCCGCGGTGTAGGCCTTGGCGCGGGCGATGTCCGGGGTGAGCGGGCGGGCGCCGTCGGGGCGGCGGATCGCGACGGGGAAGCCGCCCGCGTCCACGACGGCGACGCTGACCGCCTTGCCGAGGGCCCGCGCGCGCTGGTGGGCCGCGGCGATGATCTCCTCGGCCGCGTCGAGGCTGATGTCGCTCATGCTGCCGCTTCCTTGGGGGTGGTGAGGGTGCGGCGCAGCCGGGCGACCGCCGCGTTGTACAGCTCGGGCGTCTCCCAGTACATGGAGTGCGGGGCGCCGGGGACGACCTCCAGGTGGGAGCCGGGCAGGAGCGCGTGGGCGCGGGTGACCGTCCTGACGGTGAGTACGGCGTCCCGTTCTCCCGCCAGGAACGCGAGCCTGACGCCGGAGGACTGGATCTCGTCCAGGCTCGGGCCGTTGGTGTCCAGGTTGCGCAGGTCCTGCATCTTCGCCGCGTTGAACGTGCCCATCTGCTGGAACAGGAACGTCAGATCGGCGTGCTCGGTCTGGAACGACCTGGTCAGCAGCCGGTCGATCACCGGCAGCTTGACGGCCTCGGCGCGGTCGGCGGCGGCCAGTTCGCGCAGCTCGGGGTGGCTGATGCCGCCCAGGGAGTGGCCGAGGACGACGGAGGAGACCCGCTCGGGGCGCAGCAGGGCGGCGCGCAGGGCGGCGACGGAGCCGATGGACTGGCCGACGAGCATGACGTCGGTCAGGTCCTCGTGGTCGAGGACGGCGAGGACGTCGCCGGGGAAGTCCTGGCCGTCGAACTCGGGCATGGACGAGTCCGACCTGCCGAAGCCGCGCAGGTCGACGGTGACGACCGTGAACTCGTCGCGCAGTGCCGCGACCTGCTGCCACCAGGCGGCGTGGTGGCCGCCGCTGCCGTGCACGAACATGATCGCCGGGCCGCCGCCGTGACGCTCGTAGTAGAGGGAGGTGCCGTCGGAGTCGACGTAGGGCATGGGGAGGAACTCCTCAGCGGGGCGGGTCAGTTGGGGCGCTTGGCGTGGTGGACCAGTTCGATCATGGTGTGGTCGGGGTCGTGGATGTAGCAGAACTTGGACTGGTTCTCCGGGCGCTGGATGGGGCGGGTGTGCCGGATGCCCAGCTCCTTGAGGTGGGCGAGGAAGTCGTCCCAGTCGTCGACCTCGACCGCGAAGTGGTAGGGCGCCATGCGCTCCATCTCCTCGACCGGGGTGAAGTGCAGGTCGAAGGTGCCCCGGGTCATCAGCACCACACGGGTGTTGGACCTGGGCGTGATCCGCTTCATGCCGAAGACCCTGGCGTACCACTCCGCGGTGCGGTCGGGGTCGGTGGTGGGGAAGTTGACGTGGTGGATGTAGCGGGGTTCCGCGCTCATGCGGGTTCGTTTCCTTCCAGGTGTACGGGGTTGGACAGCACGCCGATGCCGCTGATCTCGACGTCCACGGTGTCGCCCGGCTCGATCCGGCACGTGGCCTCGGCGCCCATCCACAGCACGTCACCGGGGTGCAGGGTCAGATGCCGGGTCATCTCGACGAGGTAGTCGTAGGGGTCGAACACCATGTCGCCGGTCGCGAAGGAGGCCTTGACCGTCCCGTTGACGCGCAGGGTGGTGGTCTGTGCCAGGGCGTCCACGTCCGTGTCGATCCAGGGGCCCATGGGTTTGAAGGTGTCGCTGTTCTTGCTGCGCCAGAACGTGCGGTCCTGGTGCTGCCAGGTGCGGGCGCTGACGTCGTTGCCGATGGTCCAGCCGAAGACGGACGTGCGGGCCTCTTCGCGGGTGGCGTGTCTGAGGGTGCGGCCGATGACCGCGACCAGTTCCGGTTCGGCCTCGAAGCGGCCCTCGGCCGCACGGGGTTTCACGATGGGCGTGCGGTGGCCGGTCAGCGCGTTGTTGGCGCGGTAGCCGACCTCGGGGCGGTCGGGGACGGCGGCACCGGCGTGTTCGATGTGGCGGGGGTAGTTCAGGCCCACGGCGTAGAAGACCGGCGGGATCACCGGGGGCAGCCACACGGCGGTGGCGCGCTCCACCGTGCCGATGACGTCCGGCTCGCCCCCGATCGGGGAGCCGGACAGCAGTTCGACGGTCGCCTCCCCCACCCGGCCCCAGACCGCCCGGCCGCCGACCGACACCCTCGCGTACCGCATCAGGGCACCAGCAGGTGGGAGACGCGCTTGGTGACCAGGTAGGCGTCGAGCGCCTCGGGGCCGCCCTCACGGCCGTAGCCGCTGTCCTTCACGCCGCCGGACGGTGCCTCGTGGACGGAGCCGCCGCAGTGGTTGAGGGAGAGGATTCCGGCCTCCAGCTCGGCGGACAGTCTCTCGGCGGTGGCGGCGGAGTCGGTGAAGCCGTAGGCGGCCAGCCCGTAGGGCAGCGCGTTGGCGGTCGCCAGCGCCTCGTCCAGGCCGGTGAAGGGCGTGATCGGTGCGAGCGGGCCGAACGGTTCCTCGTGCATCAGCTCCGCGTCGGCCGGTACGTCGGTCAGGACCGTCGGTGCGAAGAAGTACCCGGCGCGGTCCGGTCGTTCGCCGCCGGTGCGCACCTCGGCGCCGCGGCCGACCGCGTCGGCGACCAGGCGTTCCATCGCCTTCAGACGGCGCTCGTTGGCCAGCGGGCCCATGATGGTGCCGTCGGCCAGGCCGTCGCCGACGACGACCGCCTCGGCCGCCTTCACGAACTCGGCGGTGAAGTCCTCGACCAGCGACTCGTGGACCAGGAACCGGCTGGGCGAGGTGCACACCTGTCCGGCGTTGGCGAACTTGGCCCGGGCGGCGCGGCGGGCGGCCTTCGCCGGGTCGGCGTCGGCGCACACGAGGACCGGGGCGTGGCCGCCCAGCTCCATCAGGGAGGGCTTCATGGCCTGACCGGCCGCCGCGGCGAGCAGCTTGCCGACCGGGACCGAGCCGGTGAAGGCGACCAGGCGGATCACCGGGGAGGCGATCAGATGGGCGGAGACCTCGGCGGGCTCCCCGAAGACCAGGTTCAGCGCACCGGCCGGGAGGCCCGCGTCGGTGAGGCAGCGCACCAGTTCCATGGCGGTGGCGGGGGTCTCCTCGGAGGCCTTGATGACGAGGGAGCAGCCGGACGCCAGCGCGGCGGACATCTTGCGCATCGGGCCGCCCGCGGGGAAGTTCCACGGCACGAACGCGGCGACGGGGCCGACCGGTTCGCGGCGGACGGTGAGGATGGTGCCGGGTGCGGAGGGGACGATACGGCCGTACGCGCGGCGGGCGTCGTCGGCGTGCCAGCGCAGGGTGTCCGCGACCCGGCGGGCCTCCCCGGTGGCCTCGGCGAGCGGCTTGCCCTGTTCCAGGGTCATGGTCCGGCCGATGGCGGCGGCGCGTTCGGTGAGCAGGTCGGCGGCCCGGTGCAGGATCGCCGTACGGGTGGCTACGGGAGTGTCGCGCCAGGCCTGGAAGCCGTCGGCGGCGGCGGCGAGGGCGCGGTCCAGGTCGGCGGGGGTGGCGAGCGGTACCTCGCCGATCACCTCCTCGGTGGCCGGGTTGACGACGGGGGCGGTGCGGCCGGTGCCGCCCTGGCACCACTCGCCCGCGATGTGCATACGGACGGCGGGGTAGCCGTGGTCGGTGGTCATGGGTGAGTGCCCTCTCCAGGAGGTCAGGAGGCGGGGGCGTCCTGGTCGCGGTTGGTGCGCAGGGCCCAGATGTGGTGCGGGGGCGTGGTCTCGTGCACCCGGGTCTGGTAGCTGTCGTCGACGCGGTCCATGTCGGCGGCGTACTCGACGCGCCCGCCGCACGGGGCGTGCAGGAAGCGGAAGACGTTGGAGCCGATGGTGTGGCGGCCCAGCCTGCGGGCCTCCCGCCAGCCGCGTTCGATCATGTGGTTGCCGCCCTCGATGACGTCGTCGAAGCCGGGGACCTCGTAGGCGATGTGGTTGACGCCCGCCCGGTCGGGGCGGTGGCACAGCAGGGCGGTGTGCTGGTCGTCGTCGCCGGGGGCCCGCATGAAGACGCCCATGGGCTCGACCACGTCGGTGGCGCGGAAGCCGAGCCGGTCGGTGTAGAAGGCGACCGCCTCGTCCTTGCCCGCCTTGGGGATGTTGAGGGCGACATGGCACATGCGCAGGGGGCGGACCCGGGTGATCTCCGCCAGGGCGGTGTTCCAGCGGTTGACGTTGCCGAGCGCGTTGGCCGGGCGGGGGGTGACGGGGGCGGGCCTGGGGCGGGCCAGGGTGAGGCCGACGCCGAAGCCGGTCTCGTCGACGGTGTGGTGGACACCGTCGGCACCGGGCCGGACGGGGCGGAAGCGGGTCACCTCGGCCACCAGCCGGTCGAGTTCGGCCGCCGTGTCGACGCCCCAGACGACCTCGCGCAGGGTGGGTCCGTCCTCCACGGGCGGTGGCAGCGCCTCGCCGGGCGCGGTGTCCAGGGTGAGGGTCTGTCCGGTGAGTGTTTCGAAGACGGCGTGTTCGTCCGTGCGTTCCACCAGGAACAGCCCGAAGTCGTCGAAGAACCGGACGCATTTGTCGAGGTCGTCGATGCCGTAGGTGACCGATTCGATTCTCTGGATTCCCATGGTTCCTCGTTTCGCGGGTCGCCGGGTGAGCGTAGATTTCCGCGGTGACGGCCCTCAATGGCCCGAGCCCGACGGAATACGCAATCGTTTCTTGCGGCGAATGGCGGGCGATGTCACGGCCGCATGGCCGGAATGGGATTCTGCGAGAACCACCGGGCCAGGAAGTCCAGGAACACGCTCACCTTGCGGGGGGTGTCCTGGCCGGGGCCGTAGATCGCGAACAGCGGCCGGTCAGGGACGGCGAGTTCGGGCAGCAGCACCTTCAGGGCGCCGGACACCAGGTCGTCGTAGGCGGGGCGTTGCGGCAGCAGGGCCAGGCCACGGCCGTGTACGGCGGCCTTCTGGAGGGCGATGTAGGAGTTCGACGAGAAGGCGATGTTGCGGATCTTGTGCAGGGTGCTGGCGTGTCCGTGACCGATGCGCCAGACCGGGTCGTTGACGTGGACCAGGCAGTCGTGGGCGGCGATGTCGTTGGGGTGGTCGACGCCGCCGCGGCGTTCGATGTACTCCTCGGCGGCGCACAGCACGAACGGCAGGGAGGCGATCTTCTTCAGCCGGACGCTGGAATCGCGGAGGTCGCGGGTGTGGAAGGCGATGTCGAAACCACTGTCGAGGAAGTCGTAGGTACGGTCCGACATACCGCCGAGTTCGAACCTGACCTGGATTTTGGGGTGTTCGGCGGAAAAGGCGGCGATGGCGTCGCCGAGGTCCAGGCTGCCTATCCATTTCGGGCAGATGATGCTGAGGGTGCCCTCGGCGCGGTCGTGCAACTGGGAGATGGAGGCGTCCTCGGCCTCGATCTCGTCCAGGATGCGGGCGGCGAAGTCGGCGTACCGCTGGCCCGGTTCGGTGAGGCTCACCGACCGGGCCGTACGGTTCACCAGGCGGACGCCCACCTGCCGTTCGAGTTCCGCGACGTGCCGGGACACCAGGGAGCCCGACGAGCCCAGCTTCTTGGCGGCACCGCTGAAACTGCCCACCTGGGCGACGGTGACGAAGCTGTGCATGAGGAGAAGACGGTCCACAGATCCTCCAGGGCCGCGGCGGCAGGGCGTGCCGACGCCGGTGGTACGAGTCGCACGGATGGTCCCGCCCGGCCGGGGGTGGTGTGCCGCAGCCTAGGTCAGGGATGCGGCTGGCAAAAGGTCTCCGACCTGCCGGTTTTCAATTTCGTCAACAATCCCTACTCGTGGCAGTACTCCGGTGCGTCGGCCGCGGTCTCCCTGGTGACCATGGCCAGCGGGGTGCGGGCGATCTTCTCGGCGCTCTCGTCGCCGTCGAGCAGCTTCACGGTGGTGGCGAGGGCGTTGGCGCCGGTGAGGGCGGCCGGGTTGGAGACGGTGCCGAGGAAGGTGCCGTCCCCGACGGCCTCGACGCCGCGTTCGGTGCCGTTGCTGGTGACGATCTTGACGTCCGCCTTGGCGGCCTGGAAGGCGTTGAGGGCGCCGAAGGCCATCTCCTCGTTGGCGACGAAGACGTAGTCGAGGCCGGGGTGGGACTGGATCATGTTCTCCGCGACCTCCTGGGCCTTGGCGGGGTTGAACATGCCCGGCTGGTTGGCGACGACCTCGGCGTTCTCGGGGAGGTTGTCGGTGAAGCCCCCCACCATGACGTCGGAGGCGGCGCCGGGTGCCCCCGCGATCACACCGACCTGCACGTCCTCGCCGCCCGCGTCCCTCGCGACGAGTTCGGCGTCCATCTTGCCGACCTCGGCGAGCGGCACCACGGAGGCGCCGAGGACGTCGTCCATGTCCTCCAGGAGGACGGAGGTGAGGAAGATCGGCACGCCCGCCGCCTTGGCCTTGGCGACATCGGCTTCCAGGGCGTCGACGTTCACCGTCTGCACGATGACCGCGTCCACGCCGCGCGAGATCATGTCCTCGATGTTGTTCAGCTCCTTGCCCGCGTCCTGGGTGGAGTTGGCGGTGAGGAGTTCGACGTCGAGCTTCTCGGCCTCCCGCTCGATGGCGCCCTGGAGGCAGGTGTGGAACTCGGTGTTGTTGCCGTTGACGAAGCCGATCGTGTACGTGGCGTCGCCGCCCGCGGCGGTCGAGGCGCCGTCGCCGTCGCCGCAGCCGGTGAGGACCAGCCCGGTGGAAAGGGCGGCGGCGAGCAGGGCGGTGCGGGGTGTGCGGGGGCCGAGTCTCATGGTGCGGTGCCTTTCGGGTGGGGCGCGCGGAAGCACACAGCGCTTACTGGCGGTAACAGGGTGAGGACGTGCGGCACAGGTGGTGGCGTCACCACGGACGTACGGGCGTCAGTGGGCCCCGTGCCGGGACTTCTGCATCTGGTTGGCGATCGCCGCCAGGACCAGCACCGTGCCGACCGAGACCGGCTGGTAGAAGGAGGAGATCTGGAGCAGGTTCAGGGAGTTGGCGACGACACCGAGCAACACCACACCGAGGACGGTGCCCACGACGGTGCCGTGGCCGCCCGCCAGCGAGGTGCCGCCGATCACGACCGCGGCCACGGCGCTGAGCTGGAGCATCAGACCGGCGCCCGGTGTGGGGCTGGAGGAGGCGAGCCGGGACAGCAGCATGATCCCGGCGAGGCCGGACAGGGCGCCCGCGGCGGCGTACAGGACCAGCTTGTCGCGGTTGACGCTGATGCCGCTGAGCCGCGCCACGTGCTCGTTGCCGCCGATCGCGAACAGGTCGCGGCCGAAGGTCGTGTACTTCATCAGCAGCGCGGTCAGCACCAGCACGACCAGCGCGACCAGGGTGAGGTTGGGCAGTCCGGCGGTCTCCCCGGTGCCGAGGCCGGACAGCGAGTCGCCGATGGAGACGGTCTTGCCGTCGAGGATGATCAGCGAGACGCCGTCCAGGATGGTGGCGGTCGCCAGGGTCACCACGAACGGCGCCACCGCGGTGTAGGTGACGACGAGTCCGTTGACCAGGCCCATGCCCATGGCGAGGGCGATCGAGGCGAGGACGGTGACGGTGACCGAGGTGCCCGCGTGGATGAGCTGGGCGGCGAAGGCGGTGATGACGTAGACGTTGCTGCCCATGGAGAAGTCCATGCCGCCCGCCGTCATCACCAGCGTCAGCGCGGCGGCGATCACGGCGGTCACGCTGACCTGGCGCAGTACGTTCAGCAGGTTGGCGTCGGTGAAGAACGCGTCGCTCTGCGTTCCGGCGACGACGGCCACGGCCACCAGTACGACGAGCAGGCCCAGGTGCGGGACGCGGTGCAGGATCGCCAGCGGGCCGCCCTGCCGGTGCTCCGGCCGCGGCGACGGCTTGTCGCCGGTGGGGACGGCCGCCTCGGGGGCGGTCTTGAGGCTCATGAGTGGTTCCCTCCCAGGGCGGTGGCGACCAGTTCGTCACGGGTGATGCGGGCGATGTCGTGTTCGGCGACCACCCGGCCGGAGCGGACGACCACCGCGCGGTCGGCGAGGCGCATGACCTCCTCGGCGGAGGAGGAGGCGAGCAGCACCGCCACGCCCCGGCTCGCCAGCTCGTCGATGATGGTGTGGATGTCGGCGATCGCGGCGATGTCGACGCCGTTGGTGGGGTCCTCGAGGAACACCGCCGTCGGCGCGGTCTCCAGCCACTTGGCGAGCAGCACCTTCTGCTGGTTGCCGCCGGACAGGGTGCTGATCGCCGGGTTGCGGGACAGGGTGATCACGCCGTAGGCGTCCCGGCGGGGGGCGGCGCGGCGGGCCAGTTCGCCCTCGCGGTGCAGTCGGCGACCGGTGAAGCGGTCGCTGGCCAGCATCAGGTTCTCGTCGACCGTGAGGCCGGGGATGACGCCGAGGTTGCGGCGGTCGCCGGTGACACAGCGCAGCCCGCTGCGCAGCGAGTGGCGCACCTTGCCGAGCGGCACCGGCCTGCCCTCGACGTGGAGTTCCCCGGCGTCCGGGCGGACCCGGCCGGAGAGCAGGTCGAACAGGAAGGACTGCGCGTCGCCCGCGGCGCCGAGCACGCCGACGACCTCGCCCTTGCGGACCTCGACCTGGAAGTCCCGGATGAACCGGCCGCGGCTGAGCCCGCCGACCTTGAGGCCGACCTCGTCCTTGGGCGCGGGCCGGGCGGGCCGCCGGGAGACCACGTCCCGGCCGACCATGTGCCGGACCAGGGTGGCGCCGGTCAGCTCCGCGGCGGGGGCGCTGTGGGTGACCCGGCCGTCGCGCATCACGGTGACCCGGTCGGCGACCTCCAGCACCTCGTCGATGTAGTGCGAGATGTAGACGATGGCGATGCCCTCCTCGCACAGCCTGCGCACCAGGGTCTTCACCTGCCGTGCGGCCTCCGCGCCGAGGCAGGCGGTGGGCTCGTCGAGGATGAGGACCCGGCCGCCGCGCCGCACCTCGCGGGCCACCTCGACCATGGTCTGCTCGGCCACGGTGAGCGTCCCGGCCCGCTGCGCCACGTCGAGGGATATGCCCAGGTCGTCGAGGGCGCGGCGGGCCTCGTCCCGCATCCGCTGCCAGCTGACCCGGCCGCCTCTGACGGGCAGGTCACCGAGCAGGATGTTCTCGGCGACGGTGAGGCCCATGACCAGTTCGCGGCGCTGCGGCACGAAGGAGATGCCGAGCCTGCGGGCCTGTCGCATGGTCAGCGAGGAGTGGGCGTGGCCGTCGATGCCGAGGGTGCCGCGGTCGGGCTGGTGGACCCCGGCGAGGACATGGACGAGGGTCGACTTCCCGGCGCCGTTCATGCCCATCAGCGCGTGGATCTCGCCGGGGCGCAGATCGAGGTCGACGCCCTTGAGGGCGGCGGCCCCGCCGAAGCTCTTGGCGACACCGCGCAGCCGGACCACGGGCTCGGCGGCCCCGGCGCGGTCCTCCTCGCCGACGCCGCTGTCGGTGAGCGCGGTCACGCCCGCTCCCCCACGCGCCCGTAGCCGCGGATGTCGGGAAAGGGCGGCTCCTTGTCGGCCTGGAGGTCCACCTGGAAGGTGTTCAGGCACATGCCGAGCATGGTGAAGTTGCCGAGCGCGCCGATGGTGTCGACCAGGCCCTTGGCGCCGAAGTGGGCGTGGGCGCGGGCGAAGGTCTCGTCGGTGACGAAGTGCTCCTCCAGGACC
This sequence comes from Streptomyces sp. NPDC057877, assembly GCF_042796855.1. Lineage (NCBI taxonomy): Bacteria > Bacillati > Actinomycetota > Actinomycetes > Kitasatosporales > Streptomycetaceae > Streptomyces > Streptomyces sp. NPDC057877. The sequence continues at coordinate 739,973 of NZ_JBHVMS010000002.1, read as the reverse complement.
TCCCGGCAGAACTGGTAGAAGACCTGGTCCGCCTCCTCGTCGAAGACGGCCTCGCGCTTCTCGGCGATGGCCCGCACGGCCGCCTCCGGGATGCCCGCCTCGATCGCCTGGCGCACGTGTGCGTTCCAGGAGTACTGCGCGTCCCAGTTCCGGGCGGCCATCAGCAGCGTCAGTTCGCGCAGGTGCCTGGGGAGGCTGCAGTCGAAGCGGGCGAAGGCACCGAGGGACTCGGCGCGTTCGCACATCTCCGGGCTGTGCAGCCAGACCCGGAACGGCCCGCGGACGGCACCGCGGCGACCGGCGATCCGAGCGGCCAGCTCCTGCTGCCGTGGATCCATTTCCTCATCGTGGAGAACGGGGAGCCTCATCTGGCCGATACCTGCCTTTTCTTTCCGGCGCATCTCAGTCACGGAACAGACGCCGTGCGATGCCAGGTGACGGTACAACCGGCCGGAAGGATGCTCACCCCTCCCGGAGCGCAAGGTAAACCTGCATGCCGGAGGGCACCCGTTCCCCCGGCACCGACCTACCGTCGTTCGACGCAACCCCAGGAGAGGAAGTCCCGGATGACCACGATCATCAAGGCCGCGTCGGTGCCGCTGCTCGACCGTGGCGGCGCCGTCGTGACCACGCCGCTGATCACCACGCCGTCGGCGGGCGGGGAGAACCTGGTCACCAGCGGCATGAGCGTGTATCCGGTGGGCTCCGGTGCCCCGCTGCACTCGCACAACTGCGACGAGCACGTCACGGTCCTGGACGGCGAGGCGGAGGTCTGGGTCGACGGGGAGGTGACGAAGCTGGAGCGCTACGACACCACCTACATCCCGTCGCCGGTCCCGCACCTGTTCCGCAACGTCGGCGACACTCCGCTGCGGATCCTGTGGGTGTACTCGTCGGGCCATGTCACCCGCACCTTCACCGCGACCGGGAAGACGGTGGAACACCTGTCGGCGCAGGACCAGATGGGCTGAACGCCCCCGGTCGCGACACGACTCGGGCCACCGCGTCCCCGCGGTGGCCCGAGTCGTGTCAGGTACGACACCTCAGTGGGCGTCGACCAGTTCCCGGCCCGCGTCCTGACGGGCCTGCTGCCGGGAGGCGCGCAGTGCGGCGATGCCGATGAAGACCATGGAGACCACACCGGCGAGGGCGAAGGCCGTGAAGCCCCAGTCGCCCTTGTCCGCGGCGAGCAACTGGCCGCCCAGCCAGGGCCCGAAGACGGCGCCGAAGCGTCCCATGCCGGAGGTCCAGCCGACCGCGGTGGCCCGGTTGGCGGGCGGCGTGGCGATGGAGACGGTCGCGTAGATCATGGTCTGGGCGCTGTTGAGGAAGACGCCGGTGAGGAAGACGACCACGAAGGTCAGTGCCAGCGGCATGTGGACGCTGAGCAGGAAGACCCCGGCGGCGGTCAGCGCGAACCAGAGCGAGGAGACGCGCGGGGCGCCGAAGCGGTCGGAGGCGCGTCCGGCGACCAGCATGCCGACGATGCCGCCGAGGTTGAACAGCACCACGAAGGTGAGCGCGGAGCCCAGTTCGTAGCCCTCGCCGCGCATCAGGGTGGGCAGCCAGGTGGCGACGCCGTAGACGAGGAGCAGGCCGCCGAAGGAGGCGATCCAGTAGAGCAGGGTCTGCGTCCACTGGCCGCCGCGGAAGAGGCTGGCGAGGGCGGCCCAGCGGTCGGTGGCGGGCTTGCCGGTGGGGGCGGGGGGCGCCTGGACGCCGTAGCGGCTGGCGAGTTCGGCGGCTTCGGTGGTGCGGCCCTGGGCGGCGAGGAAGCTCAGCGACTCGGGCAGGAACTTCAGCAGGACGCCCGCGAACAGCAGCGGCAGCACGCAGATCCAGAAGGCGGCGCGCCAGCCGAGCGGTTCCACGACCCACAGGGCGATGTAGGCGGAGAGGATGCCGCCCGCGTGGTGGGCGGTCATCAGCATGCCGATGGTGAGGGCGCCCCGGCCGCGCGGGGCGTAGTCGGAGACCATGCTGATCGCGGTCGGCAGCAGTCCGCCGAGACCGACACCGGCGAGGGTGCGGCCCGTTCCGAACACCTCGACGCTCCCGGCGACCGCGCACAGCGCGGAGGCGAGCGAGAACAGCGCCACGCAGGCGACCATCAGCTTCTTGCGGCCTACGCGGTCGGCGACGGTGCCCGCGGTGAGGGCACCGACCAGCATGCCGAAGGTGGCGTAGCTGCCGAGGTCACCGGCCTGGTCCGGGGTGATGCCGAGGGCCTTCTCGGCCAGCATGTGGGGCAGCACCGAGCCGTAGATGAACATGTCGAGGCCGTCGAAGAGCACGGCGAGCCAGCACAGGCCCACGACGAGCAGACCGAGTCTGCCGCCGCGTGCGGACAGGGAGGGGGAGGAGGACATCGTCGTTTTCCTCTCGTCCAGGAGGAGTCACCTGGAGGGGACGTGAGATGCGGGCCCCGCGCGGCTCGCGCGGCCTGGCCCGGTGGTGCGCACGACGCTAAGGAGCACCCGGCTGAGTGTCAACGTTTTTGTCAACAATCTCATCCGGGAGCGACTCCCCTGGTCAGGCCACCGGTGGCGTCCCGTGCGTGTGGAAGGACTCGATGGTCTTCAGCCCCCACGCCTGGCCCTTGGCCCGCTCGGCCTCGGTCCAGGTGATCAGCGGCCAGTCCGGGGCCAGCACCAGCCGGGTGAGCGGGTTGCACAGCTCGACGCGGTTGCCGCCCGGTTCGTAGACGTAGAGGAAGAACGTCTGCTGGATGGCGTGCTTGTGCGGGCCCGTCTCGATGAACACGCCGGTGTCGATGGCGAGGTCGGCGGCGCGCAGGATGTCCTCGCGGGTGTCGGTGGCGAAGGCGATGTGGTGCAGCCTGCCGGAGGCGCCGGTCCAGTCCGAGGTGTAGACGACGTCGTACGACTTGTCGGTGAAGGTCAGCCAGCGGGCCGCGATCCGGCCGGTGTCGAGCCGGATCTGCTCGGTGGGCCGGGCGCCCAGCACCCGTTGCTGGAACTCGGCGTTGGCGACGACGTCGGAGGCGAGGAAGTTGACGTGGTCGAGGCGCCGGACGCCGACGCCCCGGTTGGGCTTGGCCTGGGGCTGGTTCTTCAGCGCGGGCCGCAACTCCTCGGGGGCCTCGTAGTGTTCGCTCTCCCAGTACAGGGCGTGCTCGTGGCCGTCGGGGTCGGTGGTGACGTACAGCCTGCCGAGGCCCGGTTCGTCCTCCGTCCAGTGGCCGGTGCCGCCCGCCGCCTCGATCGCCTTGACACGGCGCCGGAGGGCCTCCTCGCTGGAGGTGCGCAGGGCGAGGCGGCCGAGGCCGGGGGTGTCGCGGGCGGTGAGGACCAGGCTGTGGTGCTCGTAGTCGTCGAAGGTGCGCAGGTAGACGGTGTCGCCGTCCTGGCCGTTGACGGTGAGGCCCAGGTAGTCGGTGCAGAAGGCGACGCTGGCGTCCAGGTCCGGGGTGAACAGCTGGGCGTGCCCGAGGTGGGCGATGTCGCCGAGCGGAGGGGTCATCGGTGACCTCCGGGGGAGGGTGCGGGCGGGGGTGCCGTCTCGGCGGACCGGGGGAAGACGGTGCCGTCGAAGATCTTGCGGGCCGTACGGACCACGGCGGTACGGCGGGCGGACGGGAGGCCGTCGGCGCCGGTGCCGACGCCGCTGACGATGTCCAGGAATCCCGTGGGATGTTCGATGCGGACGCGGTCGTCGCCGGGGGTGACCCGGGCGATCCCCGCGCCCACACCGCCGTCGATCCGCAGCCCCGCGGCCACGCTCGCGGCGCCGAGCACGCCGATGGAGGTGTGGCAGCGGACCGGGATGAAGGTGCGGGTGGTGACCGCGCCGCCGTCGCGGGGCGGGGCGAGGAGGGTGAGCTTGGGGACGGTCGTGTCCGTCACGTCGCCCAGGCCCATCCGGCGTCCGGCCAGCAGCCGTATCTCCCGCAGCCGTGCGGCGAGGGAGCGGTCCTCCTCCAGGTCCCGTGGCGTCTCGTAGCCGGTGACCGCGAGGTCGGACGCGGCGATCAGCACGGTGGGCATGCCGTTGTCGACGCAGGTCACGGGGGTGCCGTGCAGGTCGTCGCGGGCGTTGCCGGTGGGCAGCAGGGGTCCGGTGCCGGGCGGGAACTCGATCACCACGGGCGCCGCCGTGCCCGGCACCCCGGAGATCTCGGCGTCCCCGGTGTAGTCGACCCGGCCGCCGGGGGTGGGGAAGGTCGCGGTGGCCAGGTCACCGGAGTTGACCATCCGGACGCGTACGGAGGTCAGCTCGTCGTCCGCGGGGACGAGTCCGCGCTCCACCGCGAAGGGGCCGACGCCCGCGAGGAGGTTGCCGCAGTTCTGACGGTCTGTCACCTCGGCCCGGTCGACGGCGACCTGGAGGAACAGGTAGTCGACGTCGGCGCGCGGATCGGTGGACGGTGACACCACGGCCACCTTGCTGGTGAGCGGGTGCGCGCCGCCGAGGCCGTCGATCTGCCGGGCGTCCGGGCTGCCCATGATCCGCAGCAGCAGCTCGTCCCGGGCGGCCGGGTCGGCGGGCAGGTCGCCCGCGAGGAAGTAGGCCCCCTTGGAGGTGCCGCCGCGCATCAGCAGACAGGGCACACCTCCGGGCTGCCCGTTCACGGCCGCTCCCCCGCGCTGTACTCGTCGTACGTGCGGTACTCGACGCCGAGCCGCTTGAGCGTGCCGCGCAGGCCGTAGCGGTCCAGGCCCAGTTCGCCGTCCAGGAAGGCGGCCCGCGCCCCGGCCTCCTTGGCCTCCCGGGCCTCGGACCGCTCGGCCGTCTCCCGGGCGCGTTCGCGCGGTACGACCACCACGCCGTCGTCGTCGGCGAGGATGACGTCGCCGGGCCTGATCACCTGTCCGTCGACGGCGACCGGCACATTGACCGAGCCACCGGTCGCCTTCACCGTGCCCTGCGCGGACACGGCACGGGACCACGCCGGGAAGCCCATCTCGCGCAGCTCCTGGGTGTCGCGGATCCCGGCGTTGATCACCAGACCGCGCACGCCGCGCCGCTTCAGGGCGGTGGCGAACAGTTCACCGAACATGCCGTCGGTGGACGGGGAGGTGGTGGTGACGACCAGGACGTCCCCCTCACCGCACTGCTCGACGGCGGCGTGGATCATGAGGTTGTCGCCGGGCCAGCTGAGCACGGTGACGGCGGTGCCCGCGATCCGTACGCCCTGCTGGACGGGGCGGACGCCGGGGCCGAGCAGTCCGGTGCGCCCCATCGCCTCGCTGACCGTGGCGACCCCGAAGGCGGCCAGCGCCTCGACGTCCTCGGCCGCCGCCTTGGGCGGGTTGGTGACGATCACGCCGCTCATGCCAGCTCCTTCGCGATCTGCGGGTAGGGGCGCATGTAGGCCTCGGCCAGGGTCCTGTGCGGCAGTCCGAGGTTCGGGCCCGCGTTGCGCTTGAGCTGGACGCCGCGGCGGACGGCGAGGTCGGTGTAGTAGTCCCACAGGTGCCGCTGGGCACCCAGGCACTCCATGGCCGTGCGCTTGGTCTCCCAGACCTCGGTGATGTCGAGCAGCACCTCGGGCCGGAAGCCGCTCATCTCGGGCTGGTGCGGTTCGAAGTAGAAGACGGGCGGGGCGCCGATGATCTCGCCGGGGCCCGGGTAGCCGATGGCCTGGGCGAGCACCCGGGCCTCCAGCGCCATGCGGTGGGCGGCCGGGTGGTCGCCGTTGTAGGGGTCCTCGGCGGGGTGGGTGAGGACGACGTCCGGCTGGGTGTCGCGGTAGACCTCGACGAGCCTGTCCGTCAGCTCGGGGGTGGCGAGCAGCGGGTAGTCACCGGCGTCGAAGAAGCGGACCTCGGCGCCGAGGGTGGCGGCGGCGCGCTCGGCCTCGTCGCGGCGGATCGCCTTGATCTCGTCGAGCTTCCTCCCTTCGCGCCACGCCTTCGCGGACTCGCCGCGCTCGCCGAAGGTCAGGCAGGCGATGGTGACCTTCTCCCCGCGGGCGGCGGCCAGGGCGATCGCGCCGCCCGCCCGCCACACGAAGTCGCCCGCGTGCGCGGTGACGACCAGGGTGGACCGGGGTGGGGTGGCGGGCGGATTGCCGTGCGTCATGCTCAGTCTCCTTGGTGGACAGGGGTGCCGCCCGCCTCACCCAGGCCGCCGCGGACCGGTGTCAGTCGCGCAGCGCCTCGATCACGCTGGTGAGATGGGCGCGGACGGCCGCCTCGGCCGCCTGCGGGTCCCTGGCCCGGATCGTCTCGATCATGGTCAGGTGCTCGTTCAGGGATTGCTGGGGGCGTCCCGGCCGCAGCGCCAGCTGGAAGCGGTGGCGCACCAGTTGGGCGTTGAGCCGCTCCAGGAGTTCCAGGGCCGTGTGCTGGCCGGAGATCTCCCGGATCCGGGTGTGCAGCCGGTGGTTGAGGTCGGAGTAGGTCAACGGTTCACCGTCGGCCACCGCCTTGCTCATCGCCGTGCCCAGCTCGGTGAGTTCGGCCAGTTGCCCGTCGCTGGCGGCGACGGCGGCCTTCGCGGCGCACAGCCCTTCCAGGGCCATCCGGCACTCGGTGATCTCGACCGCCTCCTCCACGGTCACCACCCGTACGCGTGAGCCGCGGTTGCGGATGCGCTCGACCAGGCCCTGTGCCTCCAGGTCGATCAACGCGGCCCGGATGCTGGCCCGTGTCACACCGAACTGCTCGGCGAGTTCGTTCTCCACCAGCCGCTGTGCCGGTGCCATCTCGCCGTGCAGGATCGCCTGCCGCAGCCGCGCGAGCGCGTGCTGCTTGGCCTGCTCTCCGGTGCTCGGTCCACGGGCTTCCTTCGGCATGTGCCCTCCCTGAGTGAGTGCCTGTCGAACGTAAATCTAGCCAAACAAGATTGTCAACAATTTTGTTCAGGTGATTGGCGCGGTTGCTGTACCGGCTGCTGTACCGGCTGCTGTACCGGTTACCGGCGCGGTTACTGGCGCGGCTATGGCGCGGTCACTGGCTCCGGTAGAGCGAGGTGGCCAGTTCCAGGGCCGCCTGTGTCGCCGGGTGCGGGTCGTCGCGCCACCAGGCGAGCCGCACCGCCACCGGCTCGGCGTCGCGCACCGGGCGGTAGACGACCCCCGGGCGCCGGTACTGGTTGGCGGTGGACTCGGCGGTCATGCCCACGCAGCGGCCGGTGGCGATCACGGTGAGCCAGTCGTCCACGTCATGGGTCTCCCGGGTCGCCGGACGGGACTCCGCGGGCCACAGCTCCGGGGTGGTGGTGCCGGTGCGCCGGTCGACCAGGAGGGTACGGCCGCCGAGGTCGGCGAGCCGGACCGAGCGGCGGCGGGCCAGCGGATCGTCGGCGGCCAGCGCGCACATCCGGCGCTCCAGGCCGACGATGGCCGAGTCCAGCCGCCGGTCGTCGAGGTCCCGGCGCACCACGGCCATGTCACACATCCCCTCCAGCAGCCCGGCCGTCGGCGAGTTGACCCGCACGAGGTGCAGCTCGGTCGCCGGGCGCAGCTCGCCCCAGCGGCGCTGGAAGGGCAGGGTGTGGCGGCCGAGGGCGGCCCAGGCGTACCCGATCCGCAGTTGGGTCCGGCCCGAGGTGGCCGCCCGCACCAGGTCGTCCGCCTCCGCGAGCACCCGCCGGGCCTGCGCGACGACCCGCAGCCCGGTCGCGGTCGGGGTCACCTCGCGCGAGGTGCGCCGCAACAGCCGTACGCCCACGGCCCGTTCCAGCGCCGCCAGGGTCCGGGAGACGGCGGCCTGGGAGACGCCGAGGGCGTGGGCGGCGTCGGTGAAGGTGCCCTCGTCGACGATGGCGACGAGACAGCGCAGGTGCCGCAGCTCGATATCCATGACCAGAGCGTATAGACAGGGTGCCGGATGCATTTTGCGCAAGCGCGCGGCGCCCCCACGATCGGCGTATGCGAGCAGCCACCGCGCCCCCGGTCCCCGGCACCGTCCCGGCACCGGCACGGCAGTCGAAGCAGTGGACCGCCGTCGCCACCATGACCGGCAGTGGTCTGTCGAACCAGGTCGGCGCGGCGGTCGGGTCCCTGGCGTTCCCGGTGCTCGGGCCCGTCGGGGTCGTCGCGGTGCGGCAGTACGTGGCCGCCGCCGTGCTGCTGGCCGTCGGGCGGCCCCGGCTGCGGGAGTTCACCCGGCGGCAGTGGTGGCCGGTCGGGCTGCTCGCGGTGGTCTTCGGCACCATGAACCTGAGCCTGTACAGCGCCATCGACCGGATCGGCCTGGGCCTCGCGGTGACCCTGGAGTTCCTCGGCCCGCTGGCCCTGGCGCTGACCGCGGCGCGGCGCCGGGTGGACGCCTGCTGTGCGACGGTCGCCGCGGCGGGGGTCGTCGTCCTGATGCGCCCGCAGCCCTCGACCGACTACGTCGGCATGGGCCTGGGTCTGCTGGCCGCCGCCTGCTGGGCGTCGTACATCCTGCTCAACCGCACCGTGGGCCACCGCATACCCGGGGCGCAGGGTTCGGCCGCCGCCGCGCTGCTGTCGGCGCTGATGTTCCTGCCGGTCGGCGTCCTGGTCGCCGTCCGTCATCCGCCCACCCCGGGTGCCCTGGCGTGCGCCGTCGCCGCGGGCGTGCTCGCCTCGGCGGTGCCCTACCTCGCGGACCTGCTGACCCTGCGCCGGGTTCCCGCCCAGACCTTCGGCCTCTTCATGAGCGTGAACCCGGTCCTCGCGGCGCTGGTCGGCTGGGTGCTCCTCGGGCAGGCGCTGGGCGGGCTGGAGTGGGGGGCGGTCGGCGCGGTGGTGGCGGCCAACGCGGTCAGCATGGTGACGCGGCGGGGCTGACGGCCTCGACACTGTGTCCGGGAGGCGGCGCCGATCCGTCACACTCTGTCGGCGCCGCGGCCCCGTTCCCGCTGGCTAGGGTCGGCCCATGGACCACAGCTTCGCCCTGCGCATCCCCGACCTCGCCCTCACGCCCGAGCCCCTCGATCCGGCGCAGATCGTCTCCGGGACGCCCGAGGTGACCGGGAAGGTGGTGTGGGAGTCGGCGGACGGGCGGCAGGTGCGCGGGGTCTGGCAGATCACGCCGGGGGTGGTGACCGACACCGAGGCGGACGAGCTGTTCGTGGTGGTGAGCGGGTCGGCGACGATCGAGGTCGAGGGCGGGCCGACACTGACGGTGGGGCCCGGGGACCTGGTGGTGCTGCGCGAGGGCGACCGTACGACGTGGACGGTGCACGAGACGCTGCGCAAGGCGTACGCGATCAACCTGTGACGCCGGGCGCGGCCGTCGTGCCCCGCACCCGAAGCTCGGGTCCGCACAGGTGGACCTCGCCCGCTCCCCCGGCTCCGGCGAGGCGGGCCAGCAGGCGGTGGGCGGCGCGGCGGCCGACCTCGTGGGCGGCGTTGTCGACGGTGGTGAGCCAGACGTGCCGGAGCCGGGCGAGACTGGTGTCGTCGTAGCCGACCACGGAGACGTCGCGCGGCGCCCGCAGTCCGAGTTCCTCCACCGCCGACAACGCGCCCACCGCCGCCATGTCGTTGACGGCGAACACCGCCGTGGGCCGGTCGGGGCGGCCGAGCAGCCGGACGGCGGCGCGGTGGCCGCCCTCCTCGGTCATGTCGCCCGGCTCGATCCGCACGGCGTCCGCCAGGCCGTGCCGCCGCATCGTCGCCTCGAAGCCGCGCCGCCGCAGCTCACCGACGGCGCCGTACCCCGCGATGTGCGCGATCCGGCGGTGCCCGAGGCCGATGAGGTGCTCGGTGGCCAGCCGGGCGCCCCGGTCGTCGTCGCCCGCGACCACGTCCACGCCCGGCGGCACCGGTTCACGGGCGCCCGCGACGACGACCGGGACGCGTTCGGCGACCGTGCCGAGCCCGGCCGGGTCGGGCAGCGTGCCGACCACCACCAGACCGTCAACCCGCAGGTCGAGGAAAGGGCCGGTGAGGTCCTGACCGGTGCGGCGGTTGAGGCGGGCGTCGGCCAGCAGCATGTGCAGACCGCGTTCGTGGAGCAGGGAGTTCAGGCCGTCCAGGAGGTCGACGAACCACGGGTTGCGCAGGTCGTTGAGGAGGACGCCGACCGTGCGGGAGCGCTGTTCGCTCAGGGAGCGGGCCGCCGTGTTGGGCCGGTAGCCCAGTTCGCGAATCGCCCGCAGCACCGCCTCGCGTTTCTCGGGGCGCACCGGGCCGGAGCCGCGCAGCACCAGGGAGACCAGCGACTTGGAGACACCGGCGTGTTCGGCGACGTCGCGGATGGTCGGCTGTCTCATGGTTGGACCGTTCCAGACCGTCGGTTCGCTTGTCAAAGGCCGGGGAATGGTTGACAGCCTCGGCCTTCGTCCCCAGGGTGGGGCGGGACGGGAGATGGACCGGTCCAAAAAGGGGTCCAAACGGATCCAGAAGAGGGGCTGTCATGGTGGAAACGCTCGGTGTCGCCGTCGTGGGGTTCGGCTGGATGGGCCGGGTGCACACCCAGGCGTACGCCCGGCTCCCCCACCACTATCCGCAGCTCGCCCTGCGTCCGGAGCTGGTGGCCGTCGCCGAGGAGGTGCCCGGACGGGCCGAACAGGCCGCCGGGCAGTACGGGTTCGCCACGGCGACCCGCGACTGGCGGGAGGTGGCCGCCGACCCGCGGGTGCGGGCGGTCAGCATCACCGCGCCGAACTTCCTGCACCGTGAGATCGGCGTGGCGATGGCCGAGGCGGGCAAGCACCTCTGGATCGAGAAGCCGGTCGGCCTGACCGCCGAGGACGCCCGCGCGGTCGCCGACGCCGTCACCAAGGCCGGGGTCCAGGGCACGGTCGGCTTCAACTACCGGGGCGCCCCCGCCGTGGAGACCGCCCGCGAGCTGATCGCCGCCGGGGAGATCGGCACCGTCACGCATGTCCGCGTCCGGCTGTTCAGCGACTACGCCGCCCATCCCGAGGGGGCGCTGACCTGGCGCTACGAGCGGGAGCGCGGCGGCAGCGGGGTGCTGGGCGACCTCGCCTCGCACGGCGCCGACCTCGCCCGGTTCCTGCTCGGCGAGATCGCCGCGCTCACCGCGGACACGGCGGTGTTCGTCCCCGAGCGGGCCCGCCCCACCGGCGCCACGGCGGGCCACTCCCGCGTAAGCGGCGGTGAGCTGGGCCCGGTGGAGAACGAGGACTACGTCTCCTGCCTGCTGCGCTTCGCCTCCGGCGCCCGGGGCGTCCTGGAGGCCTGCCGGGTCTCGGTCGGCGAGCAGAACAACTACGGCTTCGAGGTGCACGGCACCAAGGGCGCGGTCTTCTGGGACTTCCGTCGGATGAACGAGTTGGGCGTCAGCCGCGGCACGGCCTACCAGGACCAGCCCGTCAGCACCGTGTACGTCGGCCCGGGGCACGGCGAGTTCGGCGCGTTCCAGCCGGGCGCGGCCAACGCGATGGGCTACGACGACCTGAAGGTGATCGAGGCCCACCGCTTCCTGCGCTCGATCGCCGAGGGCGTCCCGCACGGGGCCACGCTCACCGACGCGGTGCGCAGCGCGGCCGTACTGGACGCGATGGCGCGGTCCGTGGCGAGCGGGGCGTGGGTCAGCCCGGAGTCGGCGTAGGCATGTTGTACGGCGTCACCACCTGGATCGGGGACGGCAGCACGGGCCCGGCGGGCGGCAGCGCGCCGTGCGCCCGCATCACCAGGTGGCAGGCCTCGCGCAGATCGCGGCGCAGGTCGTGGTGGAGGACGGCGGAGAGCCGGTGCTCGCGCAGCAGCCGGGTGTTGTCGTGGTCGAGGTCGTGGGCGATGAACACGGCGCACGCGCGGCCGAGGTCGGCGAAGGCGCGCAGGGTGGCGATGTTGCCGCCGCCGATCGAGTAGACGGCGCGGATCTCCGGATCGCGCTCCAGGGCGGCGCGGGCCAGGTCGTACTGGGTGGCGTCCAGGCCCTGTCCCTCGGCGATCTCGACCAGGGTGCGGTCGGGGTGGTGGGCGCGCATGGCGCTGCGGAACCCCATCTCCCGCTCCTCCTCGTTGCGGAAGAAGCCGCTGCTGAGGCTGGTGAGGACATGGCCGGGGCGGTCGCCGAGCCACTGGCCCATCAGGTAGGCGGCGGTCGTGCCCGCGGCCCGGTCGTCGATGCCGACGTAGCCGAGCCGGGCGCTGGCGGGCAGATCGGTGACCAGGGTGATCACCGGGACCCCCGCGGCGACCAGCCGTCCGACGGCCGCGGTGACCTCGGGGACGTCGGGCGCCTTGAGGACGACGCCCTGGGAGCCGCGCCGGGCGATCCGGTCGAGGGTGCCGATCAGCTCGTCCACCGGGCCGGTCTCACGGAAGTGGAAGCGGGAGCGTACGACGGCCGGGTGCAGCGCGGGCAGTTCGGCCTCCAGCGCGGCGCGTACGGCGGTGGAGAACCGCTCCGGCGCCTGCATCACGATGTCGATCATGAACGTGCGGCCGGTCAGCCGGACCTGGGTGCGCTGCCGGTCCAGATCCGCGATGGCCCGGCGCACCTCCCGCGCGGTGCTCTCGCGCACCCCGCCGCGGCCGTTGAGCACCCGGTCGACGGTGGCCTCGCTCAGCCCGGCCTGACGTGCGATCTCCCGGATCGGGAAGGGGTGGCCCATGCGTCGGCTCCCTGGACGGTTCCTGAGGGGTTTTTGATGGCTTCCTGCTGGTTGTTCGAGGGGTTTGTACTGACAAGAATGACAGAGCCGCGTCGCTCCGTGACCAGAGAGGACGACGATGTCCGTGCCCTCCCTACGCCCCGCCTCGCACTTCTCCGCGCGGGACTGCGACCTGGACGCCTTCCGCGCGCTGGTCGAGCAGCCGACCGACCCCGCCGACCATCCGCACGCCTCGGCGATCGAACGGGGCGTGCCCGTCTACGACGCGGACCGGCTGGACGGCCACGAGGCCGAGCTGGTGCACGCGCTCGCGGACGGCCCCGGCGTGCTCGTCGTGCGGGGCGCGTTCCCGGACCCGGCGGTGGTCGACCGGGCCACGGCCGTGTTCGAGGCGCTGATCGCCGAGCAGCGTGCCTCGGGCGCGGTCGCCGGGGACCACTTCGCCGCGCCGGGCGCCAACGACCGGGTGTGGAACGCCCTGGAGAAGGCGGCCCGGCACGACCCCGAGGCGTTCGCCGACTACTACGCCAACGACGTGCTCGCACGGGTGGCCACCGCCTGGCTCGGCCCCGGCTACCAGGTCACCTCCCAGCTCAACGTGGTCCACCCGGGCGGCGCCGCCCAGCAGCCGCACCGCGACTACCACCTGGGTTTCCTCTCCGACGCATCGGCCGCCGCCTACCCGGCGCACGTGCACCGCCTCTCCCCGGTGCTCACGCTCCAGGGCGCGGTCGCGCACTGCGACATGCCGGTGGAGTCGGGGCCGACGATGTTCCTGCCGCACTCGCAGAAGTACGGGCCCGGCTATCTGGCCTGGCGGCTCCCGGAGTTCCGGACGTACTTCGAGGACCGCCGGGTGCAACTCCCGCTCGCCAAGGGCGACGCCGCCTTCTTCAACCCCGCCCTGTTCCACGCGGCGGGCGCCAACCGCTCCACGGACGTGCGGCGCATGGCCAACCTGTTGCAGGTGTCCTCCGCCTTCGGGCGGGCCATGGAGACGGTCGACCGGGAGGCCGTGGTCAACGCGGTCTATCCGGTGCTGCTCAGGCGGCGGGCCGAGGGCTTCGGCGAACGGTGGCTGGAGAACGTGATCGCGGCGAGCGCCGAGGGCTACCCCTTCCCGACCGACCTCGACCGTGACCCGCCGGTCGACGGGCTGGCCCCGCCGTCCCAGGCGGACCTGGTGCGGCGGGCGCTGCGCGAGGAGTGGAGCGCGGAGGCGCTGCGGGACGGGCTGCGGGCCGCCGCCGCGCGGCGCGAGAGCGGAAGGGAACGCGGGTAGGACATGGGACAGGGCATGGGACTTCTGGACGACAAGGTGGTCCTCGTCAACGGGGGCAGCCAGGGCGTGGGCGCGGCCGTCGCGCGGGCGGCGGTCCGAGCGGGGGCGGTGGTGGCGGTGAGCGGCCGTCGCCCCGGGCCGGGCGAGGCGCTGGTGGCGGAGCTGACCGCCGACGGTGGCGAGGCGGTGTACGTGCGCGCCGATCTGGCGGACGCCGAGCAGGCCAAGGAGTCGGTACGGCAGGTCGTGGCCGCGTACGGCCGCATCGACTGTCTGGTCAACTCCGCGGGTCTGACCTCGCGGGGCACGCTGCTGGACACCACACCCGAGCTGTTCGACCAGCACATCGCCGTGAACCTCCGGGGGCCGTTCTTCGCCATGCAGGCCGCCGTCGCCGACATGGTGGGGCGCGGGGCGCCCGGCACGATCGTCAACGTCATCACGTCCTCGGCGCACGGCGGACAGCCGTTCCTCGCCCCTTACGTCGCCGCGAAGGCGGGCCTGGCCGGGCTCACGCGCAACGCCGCGCACGCCCACCGCTGGGACCGGATCCGTGTCAACGGGCTGAACATCGGCTGGACGGCGACCGAGGGCGAGGACGCCACCCAGCGCGCCTTCCACGGCGCCGGGGACGACTGGCGCGAGCAGGCCGCCGCCCGGCTGCCGATGGGCAGGCTCGGCGACCCCGACGAGATCGCCGACTTCGTGGTCCTGCTGCTGTCCGAGCGCTCCGGCGTGGTCACCGGCTCGGTGATCGACTGGGACCAGAACGTCCTGGGCGGCCTCGACTGACCCTCGCCCCTCCCCCTCCCCCTCCCCCGCACCCCCGCCCGCACCCGCACAGTTCAAGGAGCACCGTCCCCATGCGTATCGGAATCCTCGGCCTCGGCCGGATCGGCGCCTTCCACGCCGAGACCCTGTCCCAACTCGACGCGGTCGACTCGCTCGTCGTCTCCGACCCGGTCACCGACGCCGCGAAGCGCGCCGCGGAGCGGTTCGGGGCGCAGGTCGCGGACTCCCCGGAGGCCGTGCTGGCCGCCGGGGTGGACGGCGTCGTGGTGGCCGCGGCGACGGACGCGCATCCCGCGCTGATCCTCGCCGCCGTCGAGGCGGGCGTGCCGGTGTTCTGTGAGAAGCCGGTGGCCCGCACCATGCCGGAGGGGGTGGCGGTGCTGAAGGCCGTCGAGGGCGTGGACGTGCCGGTGCAGATCGGGTTCAACCGGCGCTTCGACGCCGGGTTCGTCGCCGCCCGGGCCGCCGTGCACTCCGGGGAGCTGGGCCCGCTGCACACCGTGCGGTCGACCACGCTGGACCCGGCGCCGCCCCCGGCCGCGTACGTCGCCGCCTCCGGGGGCATCTTCCGGGACTGCTCGGTGCACGACTTCGACATCATCCGCTGGGTGACGGGCCGTGAGGTGACCGAGGTGTACGCGGCGGGCGGCAACCGGGGCGCCGACTACATCCGGGAGGCGGGTGACGCGGACACCACGGGCGCGGTGCTCACCCTGGACGACGGCACGCTGGCGGTGGTGTCCAACAGCCGCCACAACGGCCGGGGGTACGACGTCCGGATGGAGTTGCACGGCTTCGCCGACTCCATCGCGGTGGGCCTGGAGGACAAGCTGCCCCTGCGCTCGGTGGAGCCCGGCGTGAGCTTCCCCGCGGGCGTCCCGCACGACTTCTTCATGGACCGCTTCACCGCCGCCTACCGCGCCGAACTCACCGCGTTCACCGAGGTCGTCGCGGGCACCCTGCCCTCCCCGTGCACGGTCGCGGACGCCCTGGAGGCGGGCTGGATCGCGGAGGCGTGCACGCTGTCGCTGCGCGAGCACCGGCCGGTGCGGGTCGACGAGGTGCGGGTCGGCTGACCCGCCCTTCAGTGGTGGAAGCCCGGCTGCCGCGCCACATGGGCCGCCGGGCCCCGCGACAGCCGGTCCACGGCCGCGCGGATGTCGTCGGCGAGCAGCGCTACCTTGTCGTAGCCGATGCCGTGCCGGACCAGGACGCGCTGGACGACGGTGTCCTCGCGCCCGGCGGGCAGCGGGTACGTGGGCACCTGCCAGCCCCGGCGGCGCAACTGGTCGGAGAGGTCGTACAGGGTGAAGGGCGTGGCGGTGGGGTCGGTGAGGGTCCAGCAGACGGCGGGCAGGGCGGTGTGGCCGTCGTGCAGGACGGTGAAGGGGCCCAGGGCGGTGAGGCGTTCGGCGAGCATCCGCGCGCTCGCGGCGCAGGCGCCGTGGATCTTGGAGTAGCCCTCGCGGCCCAGCCGCAGCAGGTTGTAGTACTGGGCGACGACCTCGCCGCCGGGGCGGGAGAAGTTCAGCGCGAAGGTGGGCAGGTCGCCGCCGAGGTAGTCGACGTGGAAGACCAGGTCGTCCGGGAGCACGTCGGCCGACCGCCACACCGCCCAGCCGACGCCGAGCGGGGCCATGCCGTACTTGTGTCCCGAGGCGTTGATCGACGCCACCCTCGGCAGCCGGAAGTCCCAGACCAGGTCGGGCTGGAGGAAGGGGGCGACGAAGCCGCCGCTGGCGGCGTCGACGTGCAGCGGGATGTCGAGGCCGGTGTCGGCCTGGACGCGGTCGAGTTCGGCGGCGAGGTCGGCGACGGGTTCGTAGCCGCAGGTGAAGGTGACGCCGAGGATGGCGACGACGCCGATGGTGTTCTCGTCGACGTGGTCGCGCAGTTGGTGGGGGCGCAGGCCCAGGGCGTCCTCCTCCAGCGGGACCTGGCGGAGTTCGACGTCGAAGTAGCGGGCGAACTTCTCCCAGCAGACCTGGACGGGTCCGGTGACCAGGTTGGGCCGTTCGGCGGGCTTGCCCGCGGCCCGTTGGCGCTCGCGCCAGCGCCATTTCAGGGCGAGCCCGCCGAGCATGCCCGCCTCGCTGGAGCCGGTGGTCGAGCAGCCGACGGCGCCGCCGTCGGCGGGGGCGTTCCAGAGGTCGGCGAGCATATGGACGCAGCGGTTCTCGATCCGGGCGGTCTGTGGGTACTCGTCCTTGTCGATCATGTTCTTGTCGAGGCACTCGTCCATCAGCTGGTGCACCTCGGGCTCCGCCCAGGTGGTGCAGAACGTCGCCAGGTTCTGCGAGGCGTTGCCGTCCAGGGTCAGCTCGTCGTGGATGAGGGCGCGCACCGCGCGGGCGTCGGACACGCCGTCGGGGACCCGGTTCTTCGGCAGGGTCCGCTCGCTGACGGGGAGGGTGTAGACGTCGTCGAAGGGGCCCGGCGCCGGGCGGTTCGTCTGGTGCAGGGCCATGGCATCGCTTCCACGCGTCGGGGGCCGTCGCTGGCGGAGGGCCACAGGCGCGAACACCCGAGCGGCACAGGTGGGGGACAGCGACGCTCACCCCGGCCTCCCTCCCTTCCGCACCCTGGCACGCCGGGCGCGGGGCCGCCGCCCGGGCGCGTCCGTCCGGGGCGCGGTCAGCCGCCGCGCGCGACGCCCGGCGCGGGGACGGTGATCGCCGTGACGCGGTAGTGCCCGCACGGGGCCTCGCAGTTGGTGGCGTAGGTCAGGACCAGGTGACCCGGCGGGGCCGGTTGCTCCGGGTGGGCCTCGACGGCGTAGGTGTAGGTGCCCGGGTGGCGCGGGGTGGTGGCGACCGTGCGCGGGGCGGACCAGGGGCCGTAAGGGGTGGGGGCGTCATAGGAGATCACCTCGTCCGACCACAGGTCGAGCCGTTTGGAGTAGAGGCGGTAGCCGTCGTGGAGGCGTACGACGCTCAGGACGGTGCCGAGTCGGAGGCCGGTGCCGAGCCGGGTGCCGAGGTACGCCCAGGCGGCGGGGTCGGCCAGGCGGCGGGCGGGCACCCGGGCGACCTCGACGGCCTTGCCGATGCGGCCGGGCACCGGGTAGGAGCCGTACACGTAGGTGGTGCCGTCCCCGGTGGTGTGGAGCTGGCTCCACAGCGCGCCGGACGGGCGGCGGGGCAGGGCGGTGCGGCCGAGCGGGGTCAGGCCGGGGAGGCGGTAGGTCAGCACGTCGGTGTGGTGCTGGCGCAGGTCGGCCACGCCCCGGCAGGGGTCGGCGCAGCTGAAGTCCATGGCGAGGATCCGCAGCCGGTCGCCGGTGCGGCTCGCCTGGCCCGGCCAGTACCAGTGGCCGGGTGTGCGGTGCGGGGCGAAGGTGCCCGGCAGGCGGTGGACGCGGCCGTCGGGGTGCTGGACGGCGGCGGTGTTGTGGTCGAGGCCGCCGTCCGGTCGCAGGGTGTCCCCGAACAGCCACAGCACCCTGCCGTCGCCCAGTGCCACCGAGGAGCCGACGTCCGCGCGGTGGGTGGCGAGGAACGCGTCCAGCCCTTGGGTGGCGGGCGCGCGGTCACCGGTGACGGCGAGGGTGAGCAGGCACAGGGACAGCAGTGCGGACCAGACGGCGGCCATGGGCCCTCCCTCCTTCATGCGGTGGTCAAGCGCACGCTAGGAGGGGGGTGTTGGGCCGCCGCAAACCCGGGATAAAGCCGGGGCGGGTCCGGGTCAGGTCGTCGCGGGGATGACTCCGGCCGCCTGGAGGCGGGACGGGTCGGCGCGCAGGATGGCGTCCTGGGCCTGGCGCAGGCAGGGGCCGGGTTCGACGCCCAGTTCCTCTCTGATCACGCGGCGGGCGTGGTGGTAGACGCCCAGGGCGTCGCCCTGGCGGCCCGCCCGGTACAGGGCGGCCATCAGCTGGCGGTAGAAGGGCTCGCGCAGCGGGTGCTGGACGAGCAGGCCCTTGAGTTCCTCGATGACCTCGTGGTGACGGCCGAGGGCCAGCGCCGCGTCGATGCTGAGTTCGGTGCAGTTCAGCCGTTTCTCGTCCTGGACCGCGGTGAACGAGGCGATGGCCAGGGAGCCCGGTACGCCGTCGAGGACGGGGCCGTGCCACAGGGCCAGGGCCCGCCGGAAGTGTTCGAAGGCCTGGCGGAAATCAGCCGCCAAGTAGCGCTCCCGGCCACGGGCGTAGAGCGTTTCGAATTCCTGGAAATCTGTCAGTGCGCCGCTCACGTCCAGAATGTATCCGGGCGATGTCGTGACGATCGGCGTGGTACCGCGGGGTCCGCACAGGAGTTTCCGCAACTGGGAGACGTAGACACGGAGGCTGGCGAACGCGCAGCGCGGCGGTCCTTGGTCCCACAGTTCGGCGACGAGTTTCTCGCCGGGTACCGTCTCTCCCGCCCTGACCAGCAGGAGGGCGAGGAGTTTGGCCAGTTTCGGCGCCTCGGGCGTGAGGTCGAGCCCGCCGCGGGACACCTTCAGCCGTCCCAGCAGTTCATAGCGCAGTGGCTGGTCGGCCGGTTCAGAGGACAGGGACACAGCAACCCCCCGAATGCGTCACGCGCATTCAACTAAAAAGTCCGGTTCCCCCGTCCGTCCCTAGGTCCAGGGACGCCTATTACTCGACAGTATCACTGCTTTTCGGGAAGCCTATGTCAGCGGGTTCCGGGATGCCAGCCCTTCCCCGTTACGCGGTCATTAAAGGGAAGGGAACTGGCCCGGGGCCGGAATCAGCCGTCCGGTTTCTTGGACGGGGAGTAAATCCGGCGCTCAATTAACACCGCTCAGCCCGGTCCGCCGCTGGGGCGGGCCGGGCTGCCGGGGTGGAGGGGTGTGCGGCAAGACGGGTGGCCGCCGGTCAGGCCGCCAGGGTGCGGCCCGCGCCGAGTGTGGTGCCGAGCCAGGAGAAGAGACGGTCGTGGTACAGGCGCATGGCGCCCGAGTGGCAGTGCGCCCCGCCGCCCTCGTCGGCGGTGAAGACGTACAGCGTCTTGGGTGAGTTCAGGCCCGTGTACACCTTCTTCGCGTGTTCGAGCCCGGCGAAGAACATGTCCTCCTCCGCGTCGAGGACGAGCACGGGACAGCGGACCTGCCCGATCACGTCGGCCAGCCCGAACGCGGGCAGCGTGCGCAGCAGTTCGGCGGGGGTGGCGCAGCCGAAGGTCCACAGCGCCTGGCGCAGCAGCCAGCGGGTGAAGGTCTGCTGGGCGGCGATCCCCCACATCACCGGGTTGGCGAACTCGTCGCAGCCCTGCTCCACCCACTCGAGCACGAACGGCGGCAGGGCCACCACGTCGCCGAGCTGCCAGACCGCGTCATGGGCCACGCATCCGGCCAGCCGGTGCTCGTACGCCGCCGCCCGCAGCGCCAGCAGTCCGCCGAGGCTGGTGCCGACCAGGGTCAGCCGGGCGGGGTCCACGCCGGGCAGGCCGAGCGCGAAGTCCACGACCGGGGTGACCACCCGCTCCCAGTCGGGCCGGAAGACCAGGCCCTGTTCGCGCAGTACGGCGCCCTGGCCGGGACCTTCGAAGCACAGGCAGTTGTAGCCGCGGGCCAGTGCGGCGGCGGCGACGAAGAACCAGCCCTCCTCGAGGGTGGAGTCGATGCCGCCGTGGTGGATGACGGTCGGCCGGGGTTCGTCGGAGTCGTCCACCCGGTAGTAGTAGCCGGGCAGTTCGGTGTCCTCGTAGGGGATGTGCACGAACCGCGGTGGCCGGTCCATGAGTTCGGCGGCGACGGCGAAGGTCTCCCTGGACAAGCGCATCAGCCGGAGCGCCTCGGTGTCGCGCGGGTCGTCGCGCTGGAAGAACTCGGCGGTGCGGTAGTAGTTGTGGGCCCGCAGCAGGGCGGCGCGGGCGTCCACGGTGCGGCCCTCGTCCAGGGCCGTGGTGCCGAGGCCGTGGACGCGTTCGGCGAGGCCGGTCCACGCGTGCCGCCAGCTGTCGGTGTCGCCGCCCGGGATGCGGGAGGCGACGGCGACGACCTCGCCGAGCTGCGCACCGCCGTAGTCGGCGTAACCGGCGGTGCGCAGGGCCTGGTAGTCGAAGGCGGGGTCGTCGAAGAGGAATTTCATGGCTGCGGCTCCTCGGGTGGTGGCGGGTTCTCCGGTGCCGTGCCGGGGGTCGGCCCGGCACGGTGCGCGCGGGTGCCGTTCAGGAAGGTGTCCACGATCGTCTCGGCGAACGCCGCCGACTCCACGGGGCGCTGCCGCAGGATCAGGCGTGCCGCCATCGGGCCGGTGAGGATCTCCACAGCGTCGTCCAGGTCGAGGTCGGCGCGGAGTTCGCCGCTGTCGACGCCGTCCCGCAGGGCGCCGACCAGGGCCTCGCGGCGGGCGGCGACGACGGTCTCCTCGAAGCGCTCGACCAGGTGCGGGCGGCGCACGGCCTCGCTGAGCAGGCCGCCCATCAGCCGGTGCAGGGGGGTGTCCTGACCCCGGTGGCGCAGTTGGTCCACCAGGGTCACCAGCCGCTGCCGCAGGCTCAGTCCGGCCAGCGGCGGCACGGGCAGGTCCAGGGCGCTCAGCGCGGCGAGGACCAGTTCCTCCTTGTTGCGCCAGCGGCGGTAGATGGTGGCGCGCGCGACCCCCGCCCGCTGGGCGACCAGGTCCATGGACAGGTCGCCGAAGGCGCAGCCCTCGCCGAGCAGGGCCAGGGTGCTGTCCAGGATGGCCCGGTCGGCGGCCGGGTCCCGCTGCCGACCGCCCCGGGAGGCGCGCGGCTGGGCGGCGGACGGCGGTGGGTCGAGGTGGGCGGGCATACGGGGTCGGACCTCCTGGGCGCGTAGGGATGGCCTGTTGTCGACGCTAGGGCCGGACCCCAATCGAGTCAATGGTGTATCGAAACATCATTGACTCGATTGACCTCCGTACGGCGGCAGTCGTGCCCCGCTCGGACCGGGACCCAGCGCGGAGGCCACCAGGAACCCGCCCGGCACGCCGTCGCACCGCAGCCGCCAGCCCGCCCCCGCCGTCAGCCCCCTGACGTCCAGCCGCGCGAAGTCCTCGGCCAGCCCGACGCCCAGCGCCTTGGTGTACGCCTCCTTCAGCGTCCACAGCCGCACCAGATGGGCGTTGCGCCGCGCGGCGGGCAGCGCGCGCAGTTCGGCCAGTTCGCCGGGGTGGCAGAACCGCTCCGCGAGACCGGGGGCGAGCAGGCAGCGGTCCCGGGACTCCACGTCCACGCCGATCAGCCGGTCCCGGGCCACGCCGACGACCAGCACCCCGGCGGTGTGACTGATGCCGACGTCCAGCCCGCCGGGCGCGGCCAGCACCGGCCGCCCGCGCGGGTCCCGGCCGAGCCGCACCCGCTCCGGCGGCACTGCGGCGACGGCGGCGACGGCGTGCCGCAGCAGCAGCCGGGACCCCGAAAGCCGGGCCCGTACGGCGGGTTCACGGGCCGTCAGATAGCGGGGCCAGTCCACGCCGAGGAGTTCACGCGGCCATGGCCCGGCGGCCCTGGCCCACTCCCGGAGCCGACCGTGGCAGACCACGTACCCATGGCGCCGTGCGGCCTGCCGGGCGGCCCGCCAACCTGCCTCCCCGGACGGGGACATGGGACCGAGCGGCCGTGTGTCCATGGCGGTGGGACCTCCTCTTCGCGGGCACCGGATGCCAGCACGGAATGTATTCCCCCGCGCACGATGCGTGGACAACGACCTTGACGTGCGCAGCAATTTGCGCTTTACGTCTCCTTTTCACGGCGCGCCAAGGCTGGGGCCCCCGAGTGGCACTCGGTGCCGCAACGGTCACCGACCGTGGAAAGGACAGCCCGTGCCGCACCAGCTCCAGCACCGAACCCTGACCGACGCCGTACGCACCGGCGTGGACCGCCATCCCGAGCGCGCCGCGTTCGTGTACCTGCACGAGGACGGCCCGCGGATGCGGCCCGAGGAGATCAGCTACGCCGAACTGGACCGACGGGCCAAGGCCGTCGCCGTCCGGCTGCGGCAGGCGTCGATGGGCGACCCGGCCCGCCCGGTCCTCCTGCTCTACCCGCCGACCCTGGACTTCGTCACGGCGTTCCTGGGCTGCTTCTACGCCGGACGCACCGCCATCCCGGCCCCGCTGCCCGACGAGCCCGGCGAGCGGCTCGCCCGGGTCAGCGGCATCCTGCGGGACGCCCGGGTGGGTGCGGTCCTGACGCTGCCCGGGTTCCGCCAGCCGATCGGGGCCTGGCTGACCGCGTCGGGCGCGCAGGACGTGGCGTGCCTGTCCACCGGCCCGGCCGACCTCGCCGACGCCGATCCCGGGCTGTGGCAGCCGCCCGCCGTGCGCGACGACGACGTGGCGTTCCTCCAGTACAGCTCCGGCTCCACCAGCGAGCCCAAGGGCGTGATGGTCACGCACGCCAACCTGGCCGCCAACGAGGAGGCCATCCGCACGGCCCTGCGCACCCCCGAGGGCGTGGTGGCGGGCAGCTGGCTGCCGCTCTACCACGACATGGGGCTGATCGGCATGACGCTCCAGCCGCTGTGGGTGGGCGGCACCAGCGTGCAGATGTCCCCGGTGGCGTTCATCAAGCAGCCGCACCGCTGGCTGCGGATGATCCACGACTACCGGGTGGAGGGCACCGCCTCCCCCAACTTCGGCTACGACCTGTGCCTGCGGCGCGTCACCGAGGAGCAGTCGGCGGGCCTGGACCTGTCCAGCCTGCGCGTCGCGCTGAACGGCGCCGAGCCGGTGCGCGCCGCGACCCTGCGGGCGTTCGCCGACCGGTTCGCCGGGCACGGACTGCGCCCGCAGGCGCTGGTGCCGTCGTACGGGCTGGCCGAGAACACCCTGCTGGTCTGCGGCAGCGACCCCGACGAGGCGCCGCTGGAGCTGACCGTCGACGCGCACGCGCTGGAGCGCGACGAGCTGCGGCCCGCGCGCAGTGACCGGCCCGCCCGCGCCCTGGTCGGCTGCGGTCGGCCCAAGGACACCGAGGTGCTGGTGGTGGACCCGGTGTCGCTGCTGGTGCTGCCGGACGGGCAGGTGGGCGAGATCTGGCTGCGCGGCCCGTCGGTGGCCGCCGGTTACTGGAACCGCGCCGAGCTGACCGAGGAGACCTTCCGGGCGGCGACCGCGGACGGCCGGACGGGCTTCTTCCGCACCGGCGACCTCGGCGCCCTGCTCGACGGGGAGCTGTTCGTCACCGGGCGGATCAAGGAGATGCTCATCCAGCACGGCCGCAACCTCTACCCGCAGGACATCGAGCAGGCGGTGCAGGAGTCCGCGGAGGCCTACCGGCGTGGCGGCGGCGCCGTGTTCACCGTCACCGACGGGGCCGCCGACCGCTCGCACGTCGTGGTGGTGCAGGAACTGCGCGACGGCCACGCCGTGGACGGCGATCTGGCCCGGCTCGCGGCGACCGTGCAGGCGCTGCTGAGCCGTCAGTTCCAGCTGGCCGCCGTGAGCGTGGTCCTGGTGCGGCCGGGAGTGATCCGCAAGACCACCAGCGGCAAGACCCAGCGCACCCTGATGCGCCAGCTGTTCCTCGACGGCGCCCTGCCCGTGCTGCACCAGCGGCTCCAGCGCCCGGTGGCCGATCTGCTGCCCCACCTGGGCACGGCGCCCCAGCAGGCCCCCGGCGCGGTGCCGTCCGCGCACTGAGTCCCGTACCGCGAACCCTAGGGAAGGGAAGCAACGCCATGAGCATCGCCTCCGAGACCCGTACCGCCCCCGCGCCCGTGACCGGCTCCCCCGACCTGGAGACCTGGCTGACCGAGCGGGTCGCCTTCCACCTCCAGCGCGCCCCGGAGGAGATCGACCCGGACACCCCGCTCGCCGACTACGGCATCGACTCGGTCGCGGCGATCAGCGTCTGCGGCGAGATCGAGGAACGGCTCCGGCTCGCGGTCGCCCCGACGATCGCGTACGACTACCCGACCGTGCACGCCATCGGCGACCACCTCGCCGAGCGGCTGGCCGCACGCGAGGGCCGGTCATGAGCGAGCGCGAACCGATCGCGGTGGTCGGCCTCGACTGCCGCTTCCCCGGCGCCCGCGACGCGCGGGAGTACTGGTCGCTGCTGATGGACGGCCGCGACGGCACCGGCCGGGTCCCCGCCGAGCGCTGGGACGCCGACCGCTACCACGCCGCCGTGCCGGACGCCCCCGCCGACACGTCCCGGAAGCGGGCGCCGGGCCGCACCAACACCGTGCGCGGCGGGTTCATCGCCGACCCGGACGCCTTCGACCCCGGCTTCTTCGGCATCGCGCCGCGCGAGGCCACCGCCATGGACCCGCAGCAGCGGCTGCTCCTGGAGTGCTCCTGGCGGGCCATCGAGGACGCCACCGTCGCCCCGCCCGACCTGGCGGGCACCGCCACCGGCGTGTTCGTGGGGGTGATGGCCAACGAGTGGGCGTATCTGCAACTCGCCGACTACGACCGGATCACCGCCCGGTACGGCTCCGGGAACGGCTACTTCATGGGCGCCAACCGGGTCTCCTACCACCTCGACCTGAAGGGGCCGAGCCTGGCCGTGGACACCGCCTGCTCGTCCTCGCTGGTCGCGGTGCACCTGGCGGTGACCTCGCTGCGCTCCGGCGAGACCGACTACGCGCTGGCCGCCGGGACCAACCTGATCATGACGCCGGTGATCAACATCTTCTACGCGCAGGCCGGTCTGTCGGCGCCGGACGGCCGCTGCAAGCCGTTCAGCTCGCTGGCGGACGGCATCGGCCGGGCCGAGGGCGTGGCGGTGCTGGTGCTGCGCAGGCTCGGGGACGCGCTGCGCGACCGGCAGCCGGTGTACGCGGTGCTGAAGGAGACCGGCACCAACCAGGACGGGCGCAGCAACGGCATCACCGCGCCCAACCGGTGGGCGCAGCAGCGGCTGATCGAGTCGGTGTGGGCGCGGGCCGGGGTGACCGCCGACGACATCGCCTTCGTCGAGGCGCACGGCACCGGCACCCTGCTCGGCGACTTCATCGAGGCGCAGGCCCTGGGCGAGCTGACGGGGGGCCGCGACGGCGGCAGCGTGGCGCTGGGTTCGGTCAAGAGCAACTTCGGGCACGCGGAGGGCGCGGCCGGGATCGCCGGGCTGATCAAGGCGGTGCTGGCGCTGCACCACCGCACGGTGCCGCCGAGCCGGTTCGCCGACGCCGAGAACCCGAAGCTGGAGCTGGCCGGGCGACGGCTGTCACTGCTCAGGGCGCCGCTGCGGCTGCCCTCCGGCCCGGTGCACGCGGCGGTCAGCAGCTTCGGCATGGGCGGCAGCAACGCGCACGCGGTCCTGGCCTCCGCACCGCGTGCCGTGCACCGCGACCGGCCCGGCGCGGCGGGCGTGTTCACGGTGTCCGCGCGCACCCCGGAGCGGCTGCGCGCCAATCTGCTCGCGCAGGCCGACGCGCTGTCCCGGCACCCCGAGAACCAGCTCGCCCAACTGTGCTGGACCAGCAACCGGGTCAAGTCCCGGCTGCCGCACCGGGCCGCCG
Organism: Streptomyces sp. NPDC057877; assembly: GCF_042796855.1. NCBI lineage: Bacteria > Bacillati > Actinomycetota > Actinomycetes > Kitasatosporales > Streptomycetaceae > Streptomyces > Streptomyces sp. NPDC057877. The sequence continues at coordinate 714,049 of NZ_JBHVMS010000002.1, read as the reverse complement.
TCGCCGCCGGCGAACTGCCCGCGCTGGTCGCCGGGTTGCGGGCGGCGGCCGAGCGCGCGCGGGAGGCGCCGCGGGTGGACGGCGGGCGCCGGGCGGCGTCGGTGGCGTTCGCCTTCACCGGGCAGGGCGCCCAGCACCCCCGGATGGCCGCGTCCTGGTACCGGTCCTGCCCCGCCTACGCCCGCCACTTCGACGACATCGACAAGGTGCTCGCCCCGCACACCGGGGTCTCGGTGCGTGACGCGGTGCTGGACGGCGACCCGGAGGTGCGGCGGGCGCGGCTCGCGCAGCCCGCGCTGTTCGCCGTGCAGTACGCGATGGCGAACACGCTGGCCGAGGCCGGGATCCGGCCGTCGTACGTCATCGGGCACAGCGTCGGCGAGTTCGCCGCGGCGTGCGCGGCCGGGGCGCTGGACGCGGCGGACGCGGCCCGCCTGGTGGCCCGGCGCGGGGCGCTGATGGACGCGCTCCCGGGGGACGGCGGGATGCTCGCGGTGGGCCTGCCCGCCGCGGCGGCCGAGTCGCTGCTGGTGGGGCGGCGGCGACTCGGTCTGGCCGCCGTCAACGGCCCCGACAGCACGGTGCTCGCCGGGCACCTCGACGAACTCGCCGCCGTGGAGGAGGAGGTGCGGGAGCGGAAGGTGCTCGCGCGGCGGCTGACCGTCTCGCACGCCTTCCACTCGCCGCTGATGCGGCCGGTCGTCGGGGAGTTCCGCGCCGAGTGCGCGGACGTGCCCGGGCGCAGGCCCCGGGTCCCGGTGTTCTCCACGGTGTACGGCCGGGCGCTGGCCGGGGCGGAGACCCTGGACGCCGACTACTGGGCGCGGCAGATCACCGCGCCGGTGCGGTTCGCCGAGGCGGCCGGGGCGCTGCTGGCCGAACAGGTCACCCACATCGTGGAGATCGGCCCGCGTGCCGTGCTGACCCCGCTGCTCGCCCGGCTGCGCTCGGACGCGGGCCACCCGGTACGGCTGCACGCCGCGCACCCCGGTGAGCAGGCGCCCGGCCACCGGCCCCAGGAGCTGCTGGGCGAGCTGTGGGGCGCGGGGCTCGCGCCGGAGTGGGACGTGCTGTACGCCGAGTCGGACCGGGTGCCGCGGCGGCTGCCGCCGTATCTGTTCGACGACACCTTCCGGGCCTGGCGCTCCGCCGCGCCGCCCGCCCCCCAGGGATCGTCCGCGTCACCCGTCCCCCCCGACGCGGACGCCACCGCGGTGCCGCCCGAAGCGCACCGCGGCCTGCCGTGCCCGCCCGCCCCGGCGGGGGAATCACCGGGTTCCCTCGCCGAACTGACGCGCCAGCTGGTGTGCCGGGTCGGCGGGCACGGCCCGGACCAGGCCCCCGACGACGCCCGCCTCCACGAGGACCTGGGCTTCGACTCGATCCGGGTGATGGAGCTGAAGTCCCGCATCGAGGACGCGCTGCCCGCCCTCGGCCCGCTGCCGATCGAGGAACTGCTCGCCAGCCTGCGCACGGTCGGCGACCTGACGGCGTACCTGCGCGAACGCGGTGCCGCCGACAGCACTCCCACCGCCCCGGAAGGAGCCCCCTCATGACCGCCCCCGCCCAGCCCACCGCCCATCTCGTCGCGGTCGGCACCTGTCTGCCCGGGGACCCGGTGGACAACGCGACGCTGGCCAAGCTGGTCGGGGTCGACGAGACCTGGGCCGAGATGTTCATCGGCAACAGCAGCCGGTACTTCGCCGTCGACCTCGCGACCGGCCACGTCCGGCACACGCTGGCCGACCTCGCGGCGACCGCCGCCGACCGGGCGATGACGGCGGCCGGGATGGAGCCGTACGACATCGACGCCATCGTCATGGGCACCGCCACCCCGGACCAGCTGATGCCCGCCACCGTGAACCTGGTCGCCGACCGGCTCGGCATCGACAACGTGCCCACCTACCAGCTCCAGTCCGGCTGCGCCGGTGCCGTGCAGGCGCTCGACGTGGCCCGCACGCTGCTGCTGGCCGGGCGCTGCCGCACCGTACTGGTGATCGGCGGGGACGTGTGCGCCAAGCACCTGGAGACCGACTTCGACCCGGGCTCGCGCACCTCCGCCGAGCTGGTCAACTACGTGCTGTTCGGGGACGGGGCGGGCGCGGCCGTGCTCAGCACCGAGCCCACCGGGGCGGGCATCGTCGTCCGTCAGGTGCTCAACCGGCTGGTGGGGCTCGGACGGGAACCCGGCCAGGTCATCGACTGGTTCGGGCTCGGCGACCGGCACAGCGACCGCACGGCGGTCTCGGAGGACTACAAGGCGATCGAGGAGGCGGTGCCCGCGCTGGCCCGGCAGATGTTCTGGGAGCTGATCCAGGACGTCGGCTGGGGCGCGGACGATATCGGCTTCCTGCTGCCGCCGCAGCTGTCCGGCCGGATGAGCGACCGCATCTCCGCCGCCATGCCCGCCCCGGACGCCCGCCGCGTCAACGTCGTCCGGCACGTCGGCAACAACGGCAACGCGCTGCCGTTCCTCCAGCTCGCCGAGTTGCTGAAGGAGTGGGAGGGGCCGGGGCGCGCGGTCGCCGTCGCCGTCGAGTCCAGCAAGTGGATCAAGTCCGGTGTCGCGCTGGAGAGGTCATGACACACACGGGAACAGGCACAGGGACCGGGACAGGGACAGGGACCGGGACAGGGACAGGGACCGGGACAGGGACCGGGACAGGGACCGGGACCGGGACAGGGACAGGCACAGGAACAGGCACAGGCACAGGAACAGGCACAGGGCAACACGACTCGCTGCACGGGCTGGGCACCTGGGACGACCCCGGCGCCCTGCACACCCTGCGCGATCTGCACCGGTCGGGCTCCCTCGCCGCCGAGTACGCGGCCGTCCCCGCGCTGCTGGCCCGCATGCCGCGCCAACTGCTGCCCTCCGCCGGGCAGTTGCTGGCCCGGCTGGACCCCAAGGAGGTACGCCGTCACGTCCCGGACGTGCCCGCGGTGCCGGTGGCGGTCACCGGGCACTCCACGGTGGGTCCGGTCGTCGCGCCGCTCACCGCCGAGCTGGCCCGGCACGGGCTGCTGCTCGAGGCCGCCGTCGCGCCGTACGGGGCGTACCTCCAGGATCTGATGCGCCCCGCGCGGGCCGACGAGCCGCGGCTGACGCTGTGCCTGCTCGACGCGCACGCCGTCTTCGACGAGGTGACCGTGCCCTGGCGGGTCCCGGACGTCGAGGCCGCCGCGCGGACCCGGCTGGCGCTGCTGGCCGGTGCGGTGCGCGCCCACCAGGAGGCCGGGCGCGGGCTGCTGGTCCTCAACACCGTGCCGCTGCACCGCCACCTCACCCACCAGCTGGTCGACCTGCGCTCCCGGGCCCGCCTCGGCGCGGTGTGGCGGAACTTCAACGCGGGCCTCCTCGACCTCGCCGAGGAACACCCCGGCGTGGTCGTCGTCGACCTCGACCCGCTGACCGCGGAGGGCGTCCCGGCGTACGAGCCGCGCACCGCGCAGTACGCCCGCGCCCGGCTGTCCGAGCCGCTGCTCGCCGCCTACGCCCGGGAGGCCGCGCATGTCGTACGGGCCCGCCTGGGCCGCACCCGCAAGGTGCTGGTGCTCGATCTGGACGGCACGCTGTGGGGCGGAGTGCTCGGCGAGGCCGGGCCGGACGGCGTCGAACTCGGGGCCGGGCTGCGCGGCGAGGCATTCCAGGAGTTCCAGCGGACGGTGAGGCAGCTCGGCTCGCAGGGCGTGCTGCTCGCGGTGAGCAGCAAGAACGACGACGCCCTGGTGCGCGAGACGCTGACCGGGCATCCGGGGATGGTGCTGCGCGAGGACGCCTTCGTGCGGGTCAACGCGAACTGGAAGGCCAAGCACGACAACCTGCGGGACATCGCCGACCGGCTGGGGCTCGGTCTGGACAGCTTCGTCTTCGTCGACGACAGCCTCTTCGAGTGCGGTCTGGTCGCCGACCGGCTGCCCGAGGTCGCCGTGGTCCGGGTGGACGCGGAGCCCGCGCTGCACGCCCCGGCACTGCTGGCCGACGGCTGGTTCGACCTGTTCGAGCTGACCGAGGCCGACGTGGAACGCGCCGGGCGCTACCGCACGGAGGCGCTGCGGCAGGAGTTCCGCGAGGACACCGGCTCCTACCAGGAGTACCTCGACGGGCTCGGCATCGAGGTGACCTTGCGCCCGCCGGACGACTCCGAGCTGGCCCGGGTCTCCCAGCTCACCCTGCGCACCAACCAGTTCCACCTGGCCACCGAGCGCCTCCAGACGGCGCAGGTCGCCGAGTGGGCCGAGCGTCCCGGCCACCATGTGATCGCCGTGCGCGCCCGGGACCGGTTCGGCGACCACGGGCTGGTCGGCGCGCTGTTCCTGCGCCGCGACCACGACACCCTGCGCGTCGACAACTTCGTGCTGAGCTGCCGGGTGTTCTCCCGCGGCATCGAGGACGCCTGCCTGGCGGCGGTGCTGGCGTTCGCCCGGGACACCGGCGCGGCGGCGGTGACGGGCCGCTATCTGCCCTCACCGCGCAACACCGCGTTCGCCGCCTTCTACGCCGACCACGGCTTCGCCGTCACGGGCACCGACCCGGACGACCCCGACGCCGTGTTCTTCCGGCACGACCTCACAGCCCTCACCCCCGCCCCCGCCCATCTGCGGCTCGACGCCGCGTTCGGGCCGTTCGACGGAGACCGCGCATGACCACCGCCCTCGCCGATCCCACCGGCTTCCGTGACCTGCTGGAAGAGGAACTCGGCCTGCGCCTCGACGCCGACGACCTCGACCGTCCGCTGGACGACTTCCCCGACTGGGACTCGGTGCTGCTGCTGCGCCTGGTGACCGTCGTGGAGAACGTCTCCGGGCGGCGCGTCCCGGTGGCCGACCTGCTCACCGCGCGGACCTTCCGCGAGCTGTACGAGGCGGTGGCGGGGCGGTGACCGGGCGACGGACCGACGACGGCGCCTGTGTGCACTTCCACGCGCTGTTCCTGGACACCCAGCTGGACGTGGTGCTGCCCGCCCGGCTCGGCAGGCTGCTCCTCGGCCGCCGCGCCTGCGCGGAGCCCGCCGGGGCGGAGCCCGCCGAGCGCGTGCCGCAGGAGCAGGGGGCCGCCCGGTGATCCCCACGACGGAGCTGCTGCGGTTCGCCCTCCCGCACGCCCACGCGCAGGGCGTCCCGGGGGACGTCCTGCACCGGGTGGCGCACCGCCTCGCCGCGGACACCAAGGACGAGGCCGCCTGGACCCACGAGTGGTCGTCGCTCGCCGTGGCGGCCGAGGCCCGCGGCCGGGACCTGGACGCGGTCCGCTGCTACACCATGGCCCGCTTCCCCTACGTCGACGGACCGGCCCGGCAGGCCGCGCAGGACGCGTCGGTGGCGGCCTTCGACCGCTGGCGCACCCGGGTGCGCGGCATCACCCGGCTCGATCTGCCCTACGGCGAGCGCGGGTTCGCCTGCTGGGCGGCCGGGCTGTCCCAGCGCGACCGGCTGCCGCTGGTCATCGTCGTCGGCGGGATCGCCGGTACGAAGGAGCAGTGGGCGCCCGTCCTCGCCGGTGCCGACCGGCTCGGCGCGGCCGTCGTGGTCACCGAACTGCCCGGCGTCGGCGAGAACTCCCTGACCTACGGGGCGGAGAGCACCGGCATGCTCACCTATCTGCTGGACCTGCTCGGCCGGGCCGCCGACGCCTCCCGCACCTGTGTGGTGGGCCTGAGCTTCGGCGGCCACCTGGCGCTGCGGCACGCGCTGGCCGACGAACGGGTACGGGGCCTGGTCACGGTCGGCGCGCCCGTGCGGGACTTCTTCGTCCGCGCGGTTCGGGGTGCCCCGCTGCCCCGGCTGGTGCGGCTCACCCTCTCCCACGTCATGCGGACGCCGGTGGACCGGCTCCCCGGGGCGCTCGCCGACTGGCCTCTGACGGACGACGAGCTGTCCCGGCTGCGGGCCCCGGTCGCCCACGTGGCGAGCCGGGGGGACGAGGTGGCGCCGTACGCGGACACCGAGGTGCTGCGGCGGAGCGTGCCCCGGCTGCGGCTGGTGGAGAACGACGTGCTGGGCGCGGCGCCGGAGCGGGCCGCGGAGACCCGGCTGTGGCTGCTGGCCGAGGCGCTGCGCGCGGCGGGCACGGCGAGTGCGGTGCGCCGGTCGGCGTCGACGCGGGCGCGGGCGCTGCGGGTGCGGCGCCGTCTGTCGGGGACGTCGGCCGGGGCGCCCGCATGACGGCCGGGGCCTCGGTGTCCTGCCTCGGCCGGGCACCCCGTGGGGACGCCCGGCTGCGGTTGTTCTGCTTCCACCACGCGGGCGGCGGGGCGTCGTTCTACTCCTCCTGGGCGGGCCGGGTACCGGCCGGGGTGGAGGTGCTGCCGGTGCAGCTGCCCGGCCGGGAGGCCCGCTTCCGGGAGCCGCGCTTCGACGACGCCGGTCAGGCGGTGGCGGCGCTCGGCCGGGAGCTGGCGCCGCTGCTGGAGGAGGGGCCCTGGGCGGCGTACGGGCACAGCATGGGCGCGCTGCTGGCGTTCGCGGTGACGGCGGCCCGGCTGCGCGCGGGGGGCCGCCGCCCCGAGGCGCTGTTCCTCGGGGCGTACGCGGCGCCGCACCGCACGCCCACGCTGCCCGCGCCGGACCGCTACGAGGACACCGAACTGGCCCGCGCGCTGGTGGACTTCGGTGGTCTTGACCCGCGGTTCCTGGACCGGGACGACTGGCTGCGGGCGCTGCTGCCGATCGTCCGGGACGACCTGCGGATCTGCGCCAGCCACGACCGCGCCGGGCTGCCGGACCCGGACGACGAGCGGGCCCGGCTGCCGGTGCGGGTCGAGGCCTTCGCGGGCGCCGGTGATCCGCTGGTCGCCCCGGACGGCGTACGCGCGTGGGACCGCTACACGTACGACTTCCGGATGACGTCCGTCCCCGGCGGTCACTTCTTCCCGCGCGAGGCGCCGGTGCCGTTCTTCGACCGGCTCAACCGGTCCCTGGACCGGATCCTGACCGCTCTGGACGCACCACCCGCGGCACCCTCCTGATGCGCCGCCGGATCTCGTCGGCGTTCTTCTCGTAGAGGGCGGCCTGTTCGCCGATGCCCGGCATCACCCACAGGGGCCGTGCCGAGCCGTCGGCGAAGGCCAGGCCCTCGGTGTCCGGGCGCAGTCCGGTGAGGGTGAGCGCGAAGTCCGCCAGGTAGTCGATGCCGCCGTCCGCGGTGAGCCGGAAGGGGCGGTCGTGGCCCGGGTAGATCACCTCGGACACGGCCACCACCCGCTCGATGCTGCGGGCGGCGGCGTCCGCGTCCCAGAACACCAGCGGGTTGCGCCCGGTCCGAGCGACGTAGGCGAAGTGCAGGGCGTCCCCGGTGATGACGGCGAGCCCCGCGTCGGTCGCCACGGTCACCCCGATGCTCCCCGGTGAGTGTCCCGGCAGCGCGATGACCCCGACCCCCGGGATGATCTCCTCGCCGTCCACCACCTCCCGCACCCTGAGCTGCTCCAGCAGCAGCCCCGTCCAGGCGGGCGTCGCCCAGTCGTTGGCGTGCGGGGTGTGCGCGTACCGCCGCTCGTCGGGGTGCAGGACGAGTGTCGCGTGCGGGAACAGGTCGATGTTCTGCACGTGGTCCCAGTGCGCGTGCGTCAGGACGACCGTGTCGATGTCCTCGGCCGCCAGCCCGTGCGCGGCCAGCGCGTCCCACAGGAACGGCCGCCGTCCGACGTGCGCGGCGTCGACGAGGACGTTGCGGTCCCGCCCGGCGGCGTCCGCCCCACGCACCAGGAACACCCCGCAGAAGGCGGGATACCCCTGGTCGGTGTCGATGGCGAACCCGGGCAACAGGATGTCGATCGTGGGCATGGGGCTCCCTCGGGGTGGCGGGTGTGCTCAGGGGGTGGCTCCGACCGCCGACCTGATCGCCTCCAGGCTCGACGCGTTGGCCAGCGTGGAGAGGTCGCCGACGGGGGTGCCGGTGGCCGCGGCGCGCAGCACCCGGCGGATGACCTTGCCGTTGCGGGTGCGGGGCAGTTCGGGTACGGCGATGACGCGGGCGGGGCGGAAGGCGGGGCCGAGGGCGTCGGTGACGCGGGTGGTGAGGCGGTCGGTGTCGGCGGGGGCGAGGGTGTGGCCCGGCGCGGGGACGGCGAAGCACCACAGGGCCTCACCCTTGACGGGGTGCGGGACGCCGACGGCGGCGGCGTCGGCCACGGCCGGGTCGGCGCGGACGGCGTCCTCCGCCTCGGCGGGCCCCAGGCGCTTCCCGGCGATCTTGATGACGTCGTCGAGACGGCCGTGCACGAACCACTCCCCGCCGCCGCGCGAGACCAGGTCGCCGTGCGACCAGCGGCCCGGCCTGCGGGCGAAGTAGGTCTCGGTGAAGCGGTCCCGGGCACCCCACAGGCCCCGCGTCATGCCCGGCCAGGGGCGGCGCACCACCAGTTCCCCGGCCGTGCCCTCGGGCGGCTCGGCCCCCGTCTCGTCCTCCACGGTGGCGTCGATGCCGAGGCAGGGCCCGGCGAAGCCGCCCGGCGACTGCGGCACGGTCGGCGCGGAGGCGAGCAGGGAGCCGCCGACCTCGGTGCCGCCGCAGATGTTGATGACCGGACAGCGCTTGCCGCCGAACTCGGCGGAGTACCAGCGCCAGGCCTCCTCGGTCCACGGCTCCCCCGTGGACGCCAGGACGCGCACGCTCCCGGGGGCGGCGGCCTCGCCGGGCACCCGGTCCATCAGCATCCTCGACAGGCTCGGCGAGCTGCCGAAGACGGTCACGTCCTGTTCGGCGAGGAGGTGCCACAGCCGCTCGACGCCCGGGTGGTCGACCGCGCCCTCGTACGCCAGGACGCAGGCGCCGGCGAGCGTGGTGCCCACGGTGACGAGCGGGAACATGATCCAGCCGGGGTCGGTCACCCAGAACACCACGTCGTCCGGCCGTACGTCGAGGTGGTAGCGCACCTCGCTGCCGACCTGCGCCGGGAAGCCGCCGTGCGTGTGCACGGCGCCCTTCGGGCGGCCGGTGGTGCCGGAGGTGTGCAGCAGGAGGAAGGGCGTGTCGGCGGGGAGCGAGCGCACCGGGGCCGGTTCGGCGGCGGACAGGGCCCGCCAGGTCGTGGTCGCGGTCCCGGGATCCTCCTCTCCCCCGGCCACGACCAGGTGCCGTACCGTCGGCGCGCCCCGCAGCGCGCCGCGGGCCACCGGCTCCAGCCCGTACCGGCGGCCGTGCCGGGTGGTGGCGCGGGCGGTCACCAGGACCTTCGCCCCGGCGTCCGCGAGCCGCACGGCGATCGCCTCGGCGCCGTAGCCGGAGAACAGCGGCACGAGGACCGCGCCGATCCGGGCGCAGGCGAAGAGGAGCACGAACGCCTCGGCGCCGGGCGGCAGATGGCACGCCACCCGGTCCCCCTCCGTCACGCCGAGTCCGCGCAGTCCGCCCGCCACCCGGGCGCTGTGGGCGGCGGCCTCGGCATAGGTCAGGGTCCCGCCGGTGCCGTCCTCGCGGGTGAAGCGCAGCGCGGGCGCGGTGCCGCGCCCCTGCCGCACATGGCGTTCCAGGCAGGAGTCGGCCAGGTTGGTGCGGGCGCCCGGGAACCAGCGGGTGGCCGCCATGCCGCCGGAGTCGTCGCAGACGCGCTCGGGCGGTTCGTGCCAGACAATGCCGAGGTCCGCGACGGCCCGCTCCCAGAACCAGGCCGGGTCGGCGGCGGACCGGGCCTGGAGGGCGCGGTAACCGCCGTCGACGCCGTGCGCGCGGCAGAAGGCGGTGATGTTGCTCCGCTCGATCGTTTCCGGGGACGGGTACCAGGCGTAGTCGTTCACCGAGTTCATCGGGACCCGGCCCCGGGGTTCTCGATCAGCGCCGCGATGCCCTGGCCGCCGCCGACGCACAGCGCGACCACCCCCAACCGGCCGCCCGTGCGGCGCAGTTCGTGGGCCGCCTTGAGCAGCAGTACCGCGCCGGTGGCGCCGATGGGATGGCCGAGGGCGATGGCGCCGCCGTTGGGGTTGACCCGGTCGGGGTCGAGTTTGAGGGTGTCGAGGACGGCCAGCACCTGGGCGGCGAACGCCTCGTTGAGTTCGATCACGTCGAGGTCGTCGGTGGTGAGGTCGTTGCGCCGGAGCAGGGCGCGGATCGCGTCGGCGGGGGCGACGCCCATGATCTCCGGTTCCAGGGCGGTGACGGCGGTGTCCCGCAGCAGGCACAGCGGGGTGGTGTCGACGTCGGCGGCGCGCATCAGCAGCACGGCGGCGGCGCCGTCGTTGAGGCCCGCGGAGTTCCCGGCGGTGACGGTGCCGTCCTCGGTGAACACGGTCCGCAGGCCCGCGAGCTTCTCCACCGAGGTCCCGGGGCGCGGGTGTTCGTCGCGCTCCACGATGCCCTCCGGGGTGGCGACGGGCACGATCTGCGCCTCGAACCGGCCCGCCTCGATCGCCAGGGCGGCCCGCCGCTGGCTCTCGGCGGCCCAGTGGTCCTGACGGGCGCGGGAGATGCCGTACCGGTCCGCGACGATCTCCCCGGTCATGCCCATCGGGTAGTGCCCGAAGGGGTCGGTGACCAGGGAGACGGTGCCGTCGATGACCGGTTCGCCGGGGAGTTCGTCGGGGGCGCGCTCGGAGTAGTCGAGCCTCGGCTGGCGGGTCATGGACTCGTTGCCGCCCGCCACGATCACGTCGGCGGTGCCGCAGCGGAGGCTCTGTGCGGCCGAGCGGACGGCCTGGAGTCCGGAGCCGCACAGCCGGTTGACGTTGTAGGCGGGGGTGCGCACCGGCAGTCCGGCGGCCAGCGCGGCCCGCCGGGCGTTGAACGCCTCGGGTCCCACCTGGCCGACGCAGCCGAGGACGACCTCGTCGACGGAGCCGAGCTGTGCTCCGGCGCGGACGACGGCCTCGCGGATCACCAGCGCGCCGAGCCGGTGCGCGGGGGCGGAGGCGAGGGCGCCCTGGTAGCGGCCGATGGGGGTGCGGGCGCCGTGCACGACGGCGATGTCTGCGGGCGTCGGGGGCATCGGGTCACTCCTTGGCTGGGTCCGCACGCGCGGGGTCGGGGGGCGGCGGGGCGGCTGGGGTCAGCAGGGTGCGGGCGTCCCGGTCGGGGCGGATCAGCAGCGCCGCGAGCACGGCGCCGCCGATCAGCAGCCAGGCGGCCAGGTCGAAGGCGCGGCCGTAGCCGACGGTGTCGTTCGGGGCGGTGTCGATGACGCGGCCGGTGACATAGGGGGCGAGCAGGCTGGAGAGGGCGGCGAGGGCGTAGGACAGCCCGAGGGCGGCGCTGCGCCGGGCGGGTGGGCAGATGTCGGCGATGGCGGCGTTGGTGAGCGGGGTCTGGCCGTTGCCCGCGGAGAACGCCAGCACCAGCAGCGGCAGCGTGGCGGCGGCGGGACCGGCCCGGGTCGCGAACAGCAGACAGAGCCCGGCGAGCAGTGGCATGGTCGCGCCGAGCAGCCCCTGTGCGACCCGGGCGGTCACCCCCCTCCGCAGCAGCCGGTGCGCGACGGCGCCGGCGGTGAGGACCAGGACGGCCATGGACAGCGCGGGCAGGCCCACGATGCCGCTGATGGCCGCGTCGCTGAACCCGGCCTGCTCCTCCAGGTAGAGCGGCAGCCAGGCGAAGCCCAGCGCGAGCGTCCACATCACCGTGAAGGTGGCGAGGGTGGCGCCGAGCCAGGTACCGGTGGTGACGACGCGCCAGAAAGGGACGTGCGCCGGTGTTTCCGTACCCCCCTCCTCGGTCGCCGCCGGTCCCAGCCGCACCCGGTGCGGCCCACCGCCCCCGAGGCGCAGCCAGCACACCGTCCACACCAGCCCCGCGGCGCCGAGCAGCCCGAAGGCCGCCCGCCAGCCGAGGGTGTCGCTGACCAGCACGACCAGCGGCGCGGCCAGCACGGTGCCGCCCGCGCCGCCCGCGACCACGACCGCGGAGGGCAGGGCGCGGCGGCCCGCCGGGAACCAGGTGAAGGCGGTGTAGTTGGCGAGCGGATAGCCCGGCCCCTCGCCCGCGCCGAGCACCACCCGGGTGGCGACGAGCGCTCCGAACCCGGCGGCGGGGAGGAGGATCGGCAGTTGTGCCGCCGCCCACACCAGGGCGAGTACGGCGAGCAGGGGCCGGGGGCGGATGCGGTCGCCGAGGAAGCCGACCGAGACCGCGGAGAGGCTGAACAGGAGGTAGAAGCTGCTGGCGATGATGCCGAACTCAGTGGCGGTGAGGCCGAGTTCGTCCCTGATGGGGTCGGCGGTCAGTCCGAGGACCGCCTTGTCGGCGGCGTTGATGACGATGAACAGCGCGAGCAGCGCCAGGACGGTCCGGGCCTGCCGCCCCGTGCCGTCCGCCGGGGCGGGCGTCAGGTCCTCCGTCTCCACGGCCATGCGGGCCCCTTTCGCACCGGCTTCCCGAAGCGCAGCAGAACGGAACGGAACAGAGCCGTTCCATGTGGCCGGGAACGTACACCGGGCCCGAACGGAACGCAACCGTTCCGTCTGGTGTTAATCTCCGCCGGTGGACATGACCAGCCGGAACGCACTCGACCGCCGGGCCTCGGGCTCCGCGGCGCTACGGGAGTCCGTGACCGAGACGATCAGGGGGGCGGTGTTCGAGGAACTCGCCGAGACCGGCTACGCCCGGATGTCGATGGAGGCGGTGACCCGCCGGGCCCGGGTCGGCAAGGCGGCGCTGTACCGCCGCTGGCCGTCGAAGGAGGCCATGGTCGTCGAGCTGGTCTCGGAGGCCGCCGCCGCCCATCTGCCGCGGGCGGCGGGGTCCGGCTCGCTCCGTGCCGACGTCGAGCGCTTCGTCCGGGCCACCATGGCGGACCTGCGCCATCCGCTGGTCGGCCGGATCATCCCGGACCTGGTGGCGGAGACCGCCCGCAACCCCTCGCTGCGCGACGCCCTGCACGAGGCCGTGCTCGCGCCCCGGCGGGCGGCGGTGGCGGACCTGCTGCGGCAGGCGGTGGAGCGCGGCGAACTCCCCGCCGACACCGACATGTCCCTGGCCGTGGACCTGTTCGGCGCCCCGCTGTACTTCCGCATGCTGGCCGTCGGCGGTCCCACCGACGACGCCTACGTGGCCCGCCTCACCCGGGCCGTGCTCGCGGCGGTCGCCGCCAGCCACTGAACACGCTGTTTTGTCACCTCGGTGCGTAGACGTGCCCCGGCGCGCGAACTACGGTCGCCGGGCAGCCCAGCCGTGGAGTGCCCCCAGGCCGTGCCACGGCAGCCGAGCCCTGGAGTCGCCGGATGCGCCGTAGCGCCTCGCCCCTGTCCCTGGCCCTGCTGGGCCTCGGGGTGTTCCTGCTGGTCCTCGCCCCGATGCTGGTGTGGTACGTCAAGCCGCGCGCCCAGGTGAACCCGGTCGACATCGATGTGACCGCCGTCTACGAGGGCACCGGCGCCTACTTCGACATCGAGGAGACGGAGACCGTCGAGGACCGGCCGATCACCGTCACCCAGCGGGTACGGGGCGATGTCGCCGACAGCGAGCGCAGTGGCCGCGCGGTCTGGGACATCGTGACGACGGTCGACACCGACGCCTCCCTGCCCGCCGCCGACCCGCACGACGCGCTGGACTTCACCACCGCCCGCTGGGTCACCGACCGCTCCACCAACCGCCCCGCCCACTGCTGCCAGGAGCGCCCGTACCACGAGGGCGAGGCCTACCTGAAGTTCCCGTTCGACGTGCAGAAGCGGCCGTACCGCTGGTGGGACAGCACCCTCGGCGCGACAGTCACCCTGGAGTACCGGGGCGAGGAGAAGGTCCGCGGCTACGAGGGGTACGTCTTCGAGGGCACCGTCCCGCCGACGCGGATCGGGACGCGGCAGGTGCCCGGGGCACTGGTGGGGCGCGGGCAGGCCGGGCAGGTGTTCGCCGAGGAGTGGTACTCCAACCACGGCATCAAGCTGGTCGTCGACCAGCCCACCGGCCGTGTCCTCTTCGCCCGGCTGGGCCCCCGGCAGACCCTGCGCGCACCCGGCGCGAAGAAGGACGCGGTGGTCCTGCTGGACGTGGAGAAGCTGACCCACACCCCGGCCACCCAGAAGTTCGCGGTGGACCGGGCGAAGGAGGACAGCGCCCGCCTGCGCGCCGTGGGCACCACGGTCCCGGTCGGCGCGGCGGCGGGCGGCGTCGTCCTGGCCGCCGCGGGGACCGTGCTGCTGGTGCGGAAGCGGCCGGACGGCGTCTAGGCGCCGCAGGAGCGCAGGAACCTGCGGGTGCGTACCGCGATCGGCAGGGGGCGGTCCGGTTCGCACGGGTACATGTCCTGCTCGACGATGGCGAACAGGTCCACGCCGAGCCGCTGGGCGGCGGTCAGGACCGGCTCCAACTCCGGTACGCCGGACGGCGGTTCGCACATCACGCCGCGTTGCACGGCGGGGCCGAAGGGTACGCCGTTCGCGACCACGTCGGCGAGGATCTCCGGGTCGACCTGCTTGAGGTGGAGGTAGCCGATGCGCTCGCCGTAGGTCTCGATCAGCTTGACGCTGTCGCCGCCGCAGTAGGCGTAGTGCCCGGTGTCCAGGCAGAGGTTGACCAGGCCGGGGTCGGTGGCGTCGAGGAAGCGCTCGACGTGCTCCTCGGTGTCGAGGTGGGTGTCGGCGTGCGGGTGGACGACGATGTCCAGGCCGTAGGTCTCCCTGACCTCGTGACCGAGGCGTTCCATGCCGTGGACGAGGTCGGCCCACTGGTCGCCGGTCAGCTCCGGGGGCTCCAGGATCTCGGCGGTCTTGTCGTCGCGCCAGAAGGACGGGATGACGACGAGGTGCCGGGCGCCCATGGCCTGGGTGAGCGCGGCGACCTGGCTGACGTGCTCCCAGGTGGACTCCCAGACGGCGGGGCCGCGGTGCAGGCCGGTGAAGACGGTGCCCGCGGAGACCTTCAGGTTCCGCTTGGTCACCTCGTCGGTGAGGCGGGCCGGGTCGGTGGGGAGGTAGCCGTAGGGGCCGAGTTCGATCCAGTCGTAGCCCGCCTCGGCGACCTCGTCGAGGAAGCGTTCCCAGGGGACCTGCCGGGGGTCGTCGGGGAACCAGACGCCCCAGGAGTCGGGTGCCGAGCCGACCCGGATGCGGTCCAGCGCTTCAGGCATGTCAGGACTTTCCTTCCGTGGAGCCCGCGACCGGGGCGGTGAGGTCGGAGGCCTCGGGGAGTTCCTCGACGTCGACGCCGCGCACCTGGGCCAGTTCGTGCTTGAGGGCGGCGAGTTCGGTGCCGCCCGCCATGTGGTGGGTCAGGTCCTCCAGGCTGACCTCGCTGCGGTCGGCGGAGAGCTCCAGGGTGCCCAGGCGCAGCACGCTGAAGTGGTCGCCGACCATGTAGGCGTGGTGGGGGTTGTGGGTGATGAAGATGACGCCCAGACCGCGGTCGCGGGCGGCGGCGATGTACTTCAGCACCACGCCGGACTGCTTGACCCCGAGGGCCGCGGTGGGCTCGTCGAGGATGAGGACGCGGGCGCCGAAGTGGACGGCGCGGGCGATGGCCACGCACTGGCGCTGGCCGCCGGAGAGGGTGCCGATGGGCTGTTCCAGGTCGTCCAGGACGATGCCCATGTTGCGCAGTTCCTCGTCCGCCGTGCGCTTCATGCGGGCGATGTCCAGGCGGCGCAGCGGCCAGGGTCCGAGGGTGAGTTCGGAGCCGAGGAAGAAGTTGCGCCACACCGGCATCAGCGGCACGGTCGCCAGGTCCTGGTAGACGGCGGCGATCCCGCGGTCCAGTGCCTCGCGCGGGGTGGTGAAGCGGACGGGTTCGCCGTCGACGAGGAACTCGCCCTCGCTGTGCTGGTGCAGCCCGGAGATGATTTTGATGAGGGTGGACTTCCCGGCGCCGTTGTCGCCGAGCACGCAGGTCACCTTGGAGTGCTGGACGGTGAGGTCGACGCCGTGCAGGGCGCGGATGTTGCCGTACGACTTGCCCGCGCCGCGCAGTTCGACGAGGGGGGTGGTGTCGCTGCTGGTCATGGGTGGGTCACCTCCTCGTCGCGGTCCTGCGGACCCACAGGTTGATCAGGGTGGCGCCGAGCAGCATCACGCCGAGGAACGCCTTGAACCAGTCGGGGTTCCAGCCCGCGTAGACGATGCCCTGCTGCACCATGCCGAACATGAAGGCGCCGAAGACCGGGCCGATCGCCGAGCCGTAGCCGCCGGTCAGCAGACAGCCGCCGATCACCGCCGCGGCGATGTAGATCAGCTCCTGGCCGACGCCCTCACCGGACTGCACGGTGTTGAAGGAGAACAGGTTGTGCATGCCGACGAACCAGGCCCCGAAGCCGACCAGCATGAACAGCGAGATCTTCGTGAACGTCACCGGCACGCCGACGGCCCGCGCGGAGTCCTTGTTGCCGCCCACGGCGAAGATCCAGTTGCCGTACCTGGTGCGCAGCAGCACCCAGGTCGCCAGGGCCGCGAAGACCAGCCACCACACCACGGTGATCTTCACCTGTACCCCGCCGACCTCGAAGGAGGAGGCGAACAGGTCCCTGGCCTGGCCGAAGCCGTCCATGTCGCTGATGTCGTCGGTGGCGACGTTGCCGGTCACCAGCTTGGTGATGGCGAGGTTGGCGCCCTGGAGGATCAGGAAGGTGCCGAGCGTGACGAGGAAGCTGGGCAGTCCGGTCTTCACCAGCATCCAGCCGTTGAAGAACCCGATCGCCAGGGACACCACCAGCGCGACGATGACGCCCGTCCACACGTTCACGGTGAGCTGGTAGCTGAGCATGCTCGCCGTCAGCGCCGAGGTGATGACCGCGACACCGGCGGAGAGGTCGAACTCACCGCCGATCATCAGCAGTGCCACCGGCAGGGCCATGATCCCGATGGTCGACGACTGGTACAGGATGTTCGCCATCGAGCCGCCGTCCCGCACGGGTGGCGCGGCGAACAGGAAGAACACGAGCACGGCCACGGCGCCGAGGAAGACCCCCACCTCGGGCCGGGCCAGCAGCCGCAGCGCCAGCGGACGCTCCCTCGTCCGGCCGTCGCTCCGCTTCGGGCCGGAACCCGGCGATGTGTCCACCGCCGGGTCAGCCTGCTGGGTCATGCTCATCACCGGGTGCCCTTCGCGGCGTACTCGGCGATCGTGTCGACATTGGACTTGTCCACGAACGCCGGACCGGTGAGCACCGGCTGCTCACCGCCACCGCTGTAGTTGCCGTTGTTCCGGTACAGCCACAGCCCGTCCACGGCCAGGTAGCCCTGGAGGTAGGGCTGCTGGTCGACGGCGAACTGGATGCTGTCGTTCTGGATCGCCTTGGTGAGTTCCTTGTTCAGGTCGAAGGTGGCGACCTTGGCCCCGCTGCCCGCGTCGCCCACCGACTGCACCGCCGTCAGCGCGAAGGGTGCGCCGAGGGTGACGACGTAGTCGATGGACGAGTCCTGCTTCAGCTTGGCCGTGATGGTGGACTTCACGGACGGCATGTCGGTGCCGTTGACGTAGAGGGTCTCGGTCTTGCCCTCGAAGGTCTTCCGCACGCCGTCGCAGCGCTGGGTGAGGCCGATGTTGCCCTGTTCCTGGATGACGCAGACGGCGTTCTTGGCGCCGACCTCGTTCAGCTTCTTGCCGAAGGCCTCGCCCGCGACGGTCTCGTCCTGGCCGAAGAACTCCAGCAGTCCGAGGTCCTTCCAGTCGCTCAGGCCGGAGTTGAGGCCGACCACCGGTATCCCGGCCTGCTCGGCCTTGGCGACGACGCCCTTGAGGGCGTCCGGCTTGGCGAGGGTGACCGCGATGCCGTCCACCTTCTGGTCGATGGCGTTCTGCACCAGGTTGGCCTGGTTGCCCGCGTTGGGGTCGGCGGAGTAGACGAGCTTGACGTTGTCCTTGGCGGCGGCGGCCTCGGCGCCCTTGCGGACGATGTCCCAGAAGGTGTCGCCGGGCGACTGGTGGGTGATGAGGGCGATCGTCATGCGGGGCGTGTTCGCCTTGCCCGCCGAGGCGTCCGCTCCGCCCTCCTCCGACTTCTTTCCGCCGGATTCGCTGGAGCACCCGGCGAGGGTCAGGGCCGCGGCCGCGGCGAGGGCCACGGCGGGGGCGAGTTTGCGGGAGTGCGAGAAGCGGTCCATCTTGCCTGCACCTCACTGTGCGACCGGGGAACACTGCTGCTGTCGTGCTGGGACCGAATCCAATTCCCTGCGACGCCCGCTGTCAATACTTTGTTAAGACATCATTGCACAAACAGGTCAGTATGACAGGACAAATGGCGGTCATCCTGCCGGGCACTGCCCCAGCTTGACGCACGGTCGTCCGAGGCGCAGAGTCGTAAGGAGACCTATACGTCGTAAACATACGGCGTCTGCCGCGGGAGCGTCCGCCATGGCACGCAGCGATCCCCTGCCGACGACCGTCCTCGTCACCGGCGGGGCCGGTTACCTGGGCAGCCACGCCTGCGTGGCGCTCCTCGACCACGGCTACGAGGTCATCGTGGTCGACGACTACTCCAACAGCTCCCCCCAGGTCCTCGCCCGGGTCGAACGGCTCGCGGGCCGGTTCGTGGGCGCCGTCTACGAACTGGACGTCCGCGACCGGCGCGCCCTCTCCGCCGTCTTCGACCGGCACGCCGTGGACGCGGTG
The DNA here is from genome assembly GCF_042796855.1 of Streptomyces sp. NPDC057877. Classification (NCBI taxonomy): domain Bacteria; kingdom Bacillati; phylum Actinomycetota; class Actinomycetes; order Kitasatosporales; family Streptomycetaceae; genus Streptomyces; species Streptomyces sp. NPDC057877. Next base: position 695,580 of record NZ_JBHVMS010000002.1, on the reverse strand, counting down.
GTGCACTTCGCCGCGGCCACGTCGGTGAACGGCTCGATGCGGCTGCCCACGCACTACCACGACGTCAACGTGGGCGGCACCACGGCGCTGCTGGACTGCATGCACGACCACCGGGTGCACCGGCTGGTGTTCTCCTCCTCCGCCGCGGTCTACGGCGACGCGGGCCCCGGCCCCCTCCACGAGACCGCCCCGATCCGGCCCGCGAGTCCGTACGCGGCCTCCAAGTGGTGGTGCGAACGGATCCTCGCCGACGTCTGCGACCACCGGCCCGAGTACACCGTGCTGAGCCTGCGCCACTTCAACCCGGCCGGGGCCCACCCCAGCGGACTGCTCGGCGAGGACCCGCGCGGCACGCCCGGCAGTCTGCTGCCGAACCTGTCCCGGGTGGCCCTGGGGCGGCGCGAGCGGCTGCGCGTCCACGGCGCCGACTACCCCACCCGCGACGGCACCGCGGTCCGCGACTACGTCCACGTCATGGACACCGTCGAGGCGCACCGGCTGGCCCTGGACCATCTCTCCGACGGGCCCGGCCTGCACGTCTACAACGTCGGTCTGGGGCGGGGCAGTTCGGTGCTTGAGGTGATCGGCGCGTTCTCCGAGGCCTGTGGCCGTCCGGTGCCGTACGAGATCGCCTCCCGGCGCCCCGGCGATGTCGCCGAACTGGTCGCGGACGCGAGCGCCGTGAGCCGTGCCTGGGGCTGGCGCCCCACCCGGGGCCTGCTCGACATGTGCCGGGACGCCTGGCACTTCCAGCGGCTGAACCCACAGGGCTACGCGGGCTCCTCGCGGCGCACCGGCGCGGCGGGCGCCTGAACCGCCGCCCCTCGCTCCGAGAGCGCGAACGCCGTCTCGACCAGGGCGATGTGGCTGGACGCCTGGGGCGCGTTGCCGAGCTGGCGGCCCGCGTCCGCGTCCCACCGCTCCGCGAGCAGCCCCACGTCGTTGCGGACGGCGAGGACCCGCTCGAAGGCCTCCCGGGCCTCGCCCGGGTGACCGGTCGCGGCGAGCGCGTCGGCGTACCAGAGGGAGCAGGCGACGAACGTGCCGTCGGAGCCGTCGGGCGTGTACCGGCGCAGGAAGCCGCCGTGGCCGAGGCGGGCCATGGCCCGGACGGTGCCGCGCACCCGTTCGTCGTACGCGGGCAGGAAGCCGAGCCGGGGGATCAGCAGGGCGGAGGCGTCCAGCGCCCGGGAGTCGTAGCACTGGACGAAGGAGCCCTGCGCCGGGTCCCAGCCCTCCCGGCACACCTGCCTGGCTATCTCCTGGCGCATGGCGCGCCACTCGCCGGAGGAGCCGTTGCGGGCGAGCAGCCTGCCCATCCGCAGGGCGCGGTCGGCGGCCACCCACGCCATCACCTTGGAGTGCACGAACTGCCGCCGCTCGCCCCGGATCTGCCACAGCCCCTGGTCGGGCTCGCGCCAGTGCCGCTGCAGGAAGCCCATCAGCGCCTGGACCAGGTCCCAGACATGGGCGGGCAGCGCGATCCCGGCGCGCAGCGACAGGAAGAGGGTGTCCAGGACCTCGCCGTACACGTCGAGCTGGAACTGGCCCACCGCCGAGTTCCCGAACCGGACCGGCTGGGAGCCCTCGTAGCCCGTGAGCCAGGGCGCCTCGGTCTCCGGCAGCAGTCGCTGTCCGGCGACGCCGTAGACGGTCTGGAGGTCGCCGGGGTCGCCCGCGACGGCCCGCACCAGCCAGTCCAGCCAGGCCGTGGCCTCCTCCCGGTAGCCGCTGCGCAGCAGACAGGACAGGGTCAGGGTGGAGTCGCGCAGCCAGCAGTAGCGGTGGTCGAAGTTGCGGTCGCCGCCGATGCGGCCGGGCAGCGAGGTGGTGGGGGCGGCGACGATCCCGCCGGTGGGCGCGTAGGTGAGGGCCTTGAGGGTGATCAGGGAGCGTACGACGGCCTCCCGCCACGGTCCCCGGTAGCGGCACTGCGCGACCCAGCGCCGCCAGTAGTCCACGGTCTCCTTCAACGCCGTCTCGCCGGGGACGGACAGGGGCGCGGGCGGCGCGGGCCGGTGCGAGGGCGACCAGGCCAGGGTCAGCGCCACCCGCCGTCCGGCCGGGACGGTGAAGTCCCACACCGTGGCGTCCTCGCCGGGGCCCGCCCGCACGGATCCGTCCGTGCCGAGCCATACGGCGTCCGGCCCAGCCACCGCGACCGTGCAGCGCCCGAGGTCGCGCACCCAGGGCACGACCCGGCCCTGGTGGAAGCGCAGCCGCAGCTCGCTGCGGACGTCCACGGCGCCGGAGAGTCCCTCGACGACCCGCACGAGGCAGGGCAGTTGGGCGCGCGGCGGCATGAAGTCGGTCACCCGGACGGTACCGGTCGCGGTCTCCCACACCGTGTCCAGGACCAGGGTGTCGGGCCGGTAGGCGCGGCGCGCGCAGAGGCCGCCGCCGACCGGCGCGACGCGCCAGAAGCCGTTGTCCGCGGTGCCCAGCAGTCCGGCCAGGCAGGCGGGCGAGTCGAAGCGCGGCAGACAGAGCCAGTCGACGGAGCCGCCCCGGCCGATCATGGCGGCGGTCTCCAGGTCGCTGGTGAGGGCGTAGTCCTCGATGGGTGGGCTCATGACCAACCCCCACGACGGGCGCACGTCGGCGGTAACGGCAGCGAACCGCCGACGTGCCCGCGACGGGCTCGCTCAGGCGCGGCCCTTCTCATAGGTGACCAGTCCCTGGGAGAGCCTGAGCGGAACCAGGACCAGTTCCACGAGCAGGGCCTTCCAGGCGTAGTAGGTGTTCACCACTTTGTTGACGTAGACGTAGGGGACGTTCCGCGCGACCACCCGGTACGGGATCTTGCGCCGGTGGGCGCCGTAGATCAACGGTGGGAGGAGGAGCAGCGACTCGAAGGCCAGCCACCACAGCATGGTCACCAGCACGCTCTGGTTCCAGACGAAGATCATCAGGAACGGCATGGCGTACCACAGCGGAGCCGTGACGATGTCCCATACGGCGATGAGGATCCACAGCAGGAGCAGCGGCTTGTGCCGGGCGAGGTGGACGGTGTGGATCCTGACGTTCTGGAAGAAGCCCGCCATCCAGCGCCACACCTGCTTGCGCAGGTAGGTCATGGTCGAGGGGTCGGCGGCCTGGGCGACCGCGTCTCCCACGTACACCGCCCTGCGGCCCTCCTCCTGTTTGGACCAGGTGTAGTCCATGTCCTCGACGACGGTCCGCTCGGGGAAGCCGCCGAAGTCGCGCAGTTCCGCCGTGCGGAACGCCGAGCAGCATCCGGAGCAGACCACCGGGCTGTTGGCCGCGTTCTGGATCGGACGCTGGAAGTGGAAGCCGAAGAGGTACTCGATCGACCGTCCGCGTTCGGGGACGGTGTTGTCGAACCGGGTCAGGACGCATCCGGCGGCGATCGCCACCCTCGGGTTCTCGAACGGCTCCAGGATCAGTTCGACGTAGTCCCGCGCGAGGACGGTGTCCGCGTCGACCGGCAGCACCAGATCGGTCCAGACGTACCGCAGCCCGTAGTTCTGGGCGCGGGCCTTGCTGCCCTGGTTGGTCTCGGCGGTGAAGACGGTGACTCCGTACGACAGGGCGACCTGTCGGGTCCGGTCGCTGGAGTGGTCGTCCACGACGATGATCTCGTCGAACGGGTGGGTCTGGGAGAGCAGGGATTCCAGTGTGTCCCCGAGTCCCTGCTCCTCGTTGTGCGCGGGGACTATCGCACTGATCGTGGTCATCTACCGCCCTCGCCCCTTGCCGAACAGCCGCATCAGGGCTCCTCCACCGGCCACCGCCAGTCCGACGATGGCGTAGAGCGGCCAGGAGACCCCCGTGTGGGCGAGTGATCCGTTGTGAGTCATCGGTGCCTCCGCATGTCGCGTATATGGCGCACACATGGTGCATGTATGGCGTACGTTTACGACATATACGTACAGCTTCGACCGACTGTCCGTTATTGTCAAGTTCGCCACATATACGCTGTTTTGATGTCGGGACGATCTGAGGAGAGGCCATGGCGCAGGACCCCGCACCGGCACGCCGCGCGAGCGACCGGGGCCGGTACGGCAGGCTCAGCCGGGAGCGGGTGCTCGCCAGCGCCCTGGACCTGGTGGACCGGGAAGGGCTGTCCGCGCTGAGCATGCGGCGCCTCGGGGCCGAGCTGGGTGTGGAGGCGATGGCGCTCTACCGGTACGCCGCGAGCAAGGACGCCCTGCTGGACGGCCTGGTCGAGGCCCTGTACCTGGAGCTGGAGCAGCGGCTCGCCGCCGCGCCCGCGGATGCCGCCGACGCCGGGGCCCCCGAGTGGCGCACCGGCCTGCACCGCGTCGCACGGGCGACGTACGACGTCTGCCTCGCCCATCCACGGGCGGTCCCGCTGCTCTCCACCCGCATGCTGGCGGTCCCGCTGGCCCGTCGTCCGCTGGCCGTGCTGAAGGACCACGAGCGGGTGTTCGCCCTGCTCGGCCAGGCGGGCCTGGACGGCGCCCGGGCCGCCACCGTCTTCCGCGCCTTCACGGCCTGGCTGCTCGGCTATGTGTCCGTGGAGCTACGGCCCATGGTCGACAACCCCGACGAGCCGGACCCGGCGTTCCGCCTCGGGCTGCACCGCATGCCGCCCCAGGAACTCCCCGTACTGCGCGCGGCCGCCCCGGCGCTGGCCGAGCCGGGCGGCCCGGAAGGGCTGGCGGCGGGGCTGGACGCGTTGCTGGACCGGCTGGTGGGGACGGCGTGAGGTGCCCGGGTCAGTGCGCGGCGTCCAGTCGCCGCCGCTGCTCCGCCGACAGTTCCAGGTCCACCGCCGCCAGGTTCTCCTCCAACTGCGCCACCGACGACGCCCCCACCAGGGGGATCGTCGGCAGTCGCGCGCCGATCTGCCAGGCCAGCACGACCTGGTTCACCGTGGCGCCGGTCTCCCGGGCCACCTCGTGCAGCACCGCCAGCCGGGCGGGGGTGCCGGGGTGGTCGAAGTCCGGCGGCAGCCGGTCGGGGTGGGTGTAGGCGCCCTTCAGGAGCGGCGAGTAGGCGACGAGGGTGAGACCGGGCTCGGCCCGCAGATAGCCGAGCAGGTCGGGACCGGCGTGGCCGAGGCTGCCGTCCGGGAACAGGCCGCCGTCCGGGACGTCGAGGCGGGGGCGCAGATGGCTGTGCGCGTACTGGAGCACCTCGTAGCCGGGCAGTCCGGCCGCCGCCGCGAGCGCGCGGGCCCGCTCCACCCGCCACATCGCGTGGTTGCTGACGCCGAGCAGCCCGACGGTGCCCTCGGCGACCAGTTCGGCGAAGCCCTCGACGGTCTCGCGCGGCGGGACCGTGTGGTCCTCGATGTGCGCGTACAGCAGATCCAGCCGCGCCGTCCCGAGCCGCTCGCGGCTGCGTTCGGCCGCCTCGCGGATCACCTTGGCCGACAGGCCCTCCGGGTTGTCGACGTAGCTGGTGCCGGGGGCCAGCGGGCGGGCGCCGAGCTTGGTGGCGATGACGACCTCGGCACCGACGCCGCGGCTGCGCCGCCACCTGCCGAGCAGTTCCTCGCTCTGGCCGCCCTGACCGCCGTCCGCCCAGAAGGCGTAGTTGTCGGACGTGTCGATGAAGTTCCCCCCGGCCTCGACATAGCGGTCCAGGAGGGCGAAGGAGGTCTTCTCGTCGGTCGCCGAGCCGAACCACATCGCGCCGAGCGCCAGCACGCTCACCTCGCGGCGGGTTCCCGGGGCGGTGCCGATGGTGCGGTACTTCATGGTGCTGCCTCCCGTTCGTGGCCCGCGCTCGGGGCTCACGAACGGGAGTCTTCAGCTTGGAGCGCACGCGAAGTCAAGGACGCCAGCTTGGAACACACGCCAGGTCAAGGACGCCAGCTTGGAGCGCACGCCAGGTCAAGGACGCACCGTCACTTCGCGAACGGTCCCTCCAGCGCCGCCCACTGGAGCAGCATGATCGTTTTGGCGTCGGCGATCTCACCGCCGCGGATCATCTCCAGGGCCGTGCTGAAGGGCAGTTCGACGATCTCGATGTCCTCGCCCTCCTCGCCCAGCCCGCCGCCCTCGTGGGTGCGGGTGGACGGGCCGTAGGCGGCGGCGTAGAAGCTGACGCGTTCGGTGACCGAGCCGGGGCTCATATAGACGTCGAAGACGTGCCGCACCGCGCCGATGGTGTGGCCGGTCTCCTCGATGACCTCACGGCGGACGGCGATCTCCGGGTGCTCGTCCTCGTCGTCGAGCAGCCCGCCCGGCGTCTCGATGAGCATGCCGTCGGGGTGCCCGTTGACATAGACGGGGAAGCGGAACTGCCGGGTGAGCAGCACGGTTTCCCGCTCGGCGTCGTAGAGCAGCATGGTGGCGCCGTTGCCGCGGTCGTGCGTCTCGCGCTCCTGGGTGCTCCAGGTGCCGTCGGCGTGCCGGAAGTCGAAGGTCGTGGTGCGTTCGACGTACCAGTGGCTGGACAGCAGCCGCACGTCGCGCACCTTCACGCGCGGGTTGCCCGTCAGATCGCGCCCGGTCCGGTCCAGTCCGGTACGGCCGCGGCGGTCCGGGGTGTCGATGCCCGCGGTCATCGGAGCGGGGTGGGGTGGTGGGGATCAAGGTGGCAAGTCATGGACACGCTTCTATCACCCACGGGCCCCGGCACCCTGTCACGGCACCCGTGCCGGAACGCGTGGTGAGGGCCCCGCGGAGCCATGCGCCCGAGCTGCCGGTGCAATTGACCGGTCAATTGAAGATATGTACGGTGCAATGGTGACCGTGCCGCTCTACGTGCGAATCAGACGAGAGATCGAGACGAGGATCCGGGCCGGGGACCTCCCCCGTGGCACGCGACTGCCGACGGAGTTGGACCTCTCCGCCCGGTACGGCGTCAGCCGGGCGACGGCCCAACGGGTCCTCAACGACCTGGCCGACGCGGGGCTGGCGGTCCGCCGTCGGCGGCACGGAACGTTCGTCGCGGACGTGACGCGGCAGATCAACCTGCTCAACTTCGTCACACCCACGACAGCCGCGCAGGGCGTACCGGGTCGGCACGAGGTCGTCTCCGCGCGGATCGTCAGGGCCGCCGACGCCCTCCTGGACCTGCCCGGCGCCGCGCCCGACACGGCGGTGGTCGAACTGGTCCGCCGCAAGCTGGACGTGCGCGAGGTGCCCCAGTCCGTCGAGCGGCACGTCGTCCTCTTCGCCGTCGCCCCCGACCTGCTGGACGAGAACCTCGAAGACCTCGTGACGCTGCCGTACCTCCAGGGCCGAGGGGTGCCGGTCGACTCGATCCGGCTGTACCTGGACCCGGTGGTGCTCGACGAGCGGGACGCCGCGTTGCTGGGGAGCGAGGTCGGAACGCCCGCGCTGCTCAGGCGCAGGGAGTTGCGCGTCGGGGACGGAAGCACGGTCGAGGCGGTCACGACGCTCGTGCGTCCGGGAACCGCCGAGTTCTTCCTGGAGCTTCCCGTGTCCACCGCCTGAGGACGGAAAGGAGTGCGCGGACGATGAAGGTCATCATTGTCGGTGCCGGAGCGCTGGGGGTCAGCGTCGCCAGGTACCTCGCCCGCACCGGCGCGGACGTCCTCCTGCTCGACCAGCGAGGAGTCGGCACCGGTACGACCGCGACCACCTTCGCCTGGACCAACTCCCACCGGAAGCACGACCCGGCCTACCACCGGCTGAACCTCGCGGGGATGGCGGAACACGCCAGGCTAGCCGAGCGGTCGCGGGGACCGCGGTCGTACTTCCCCAGCGGGGCGCTGCAATGGGCGGACGCCGCCAGCGAACAGTGGCTCGCCGACAACGTGGCACGGCTGCGGTCGCTGGGCTACCCCGCGCGGTGGGTCACGCCCGAGGAGGCCACGCGGATCGCGGGCGGCGGCCTCCGCCCGCCCGCGACGGCCGCGTCCCTCGCGCACTTCCCCAGCGAGGGATACGTCCTGCCGGAACTCTTCGTATCCGGCCTCCTGTCGGACGCCAGGCGGCACGGGGCCACCTACGTCACCGGCGAGGTCGTCGCGGTCGACGACCGTCCGGACGGCGTGTCCGTCGCCCTGGCCGACGGCGAGGTCCGCACGGCCGACCGGGTCGTCCTGGCGGCGGGCCGCTGGACGGAACGCCTCGCGGCGCGGGCCGGGATCGTCGTCCCCATGGTGACGGACACCGACCGTGGATCGCAGACGGTCGGGCTCCTCGGATACGCCAGCACCCCCGGCCCCGGCCCGCGCTGTGTGGTCCACAGCCCCGGCCTCAACCTCCGCCCGGCGACCGACGGGCACACCGTCCTCCAGGCCCTCGACCTGAACGCCGAGGTCGATCCGGCAGACCCTCCGCCCACGGACGGCCACCTGGCGAGGACCCTGGCTCGGCGTCTCTCCGCGCTGCTCACCGACCCGAGCCGGACGGGGCCGATCACCCTGCGCATAGGCTTCCGCTCCCTGCCCGCCGACGGGCACACCATCGCGGGCTACGCCTCCGCACGGTCCCGCGTCTACTGCCTCGTCTCGCACAGCGGCATCACCCTGGCACCGGTCCTGGGGCGCCTCGCCGCTGCCGAGATCACGACCGACCGGGAACAGGACCTCCTCCACGCCTTCCGCCCCACCCGGTTCACCGGCGTACGACGCTCGGACATGGACGTCAGCCAACGCGCGACGGCTCTGGGCGAGCAGTAGGGCTCGCGCTGGACCTCGCCATGCTCCACAGCGCGGCCGACAGCCACATCAGGATGACGCCGACCACGATGTGCACCCCGCTCGTGAGCGGGGATTCGGGCAGCGCGGTGAGGAACGCGAACACCGGCAGGACGACGGCGTACCCCCATGCCGGAACCCTCGGGAACACCCGCGCGCGGACCATCGCCGTCCCGAACAGGGCACAGCCGACGGCGAAGAAGGCCGCGGAACCGATGAGTACGGGGATCGTCGGGCCGGTCAGCGTCTCCTCGATGACGTCTTCGTCGAAGTAGAACAGCACGAGGTTCGAGGCGAACCCGGCACCGCCGAACAGCCCGAGACCGGCGAGGTTCACGGTGTGCGCGACCTCTCCGAACCGCCCGGTGACCGGACCCTGCCGCCGCTGCAACGCGGCGAGCAGCGGCAGGGCGAACGCCGGGGAGAGCCCGAGCAGGACGCTGGTCGCGGCGGTCTCCCCGGTGAACGCCTCGACCATCGAGGGCAGGGCGATCATCAGGCTGGCCAGCGCGCCGCACAGGGCGCCGACGCGCGAGGCGAAGGAAGTGAAGGGCGAGGACATGAGGCCACTCCGGTTGCTCTGGCCCGCTCCGACGGCAGGTCGAGAACCGCAACCGTAGGGAGCGGCCCAGCGGCGGCAGGAGGTGAAGACCGGGGACATCCGGGGCCGAAGGTCACCACCTCCCGTCCGGCGTACGGCCGTTCGGCATGTGCCGGACGGCACGACCTGCCCGGAGTTGCCGTCCCGACGCTCCTCGGCCGCCGCGCTCGGCTTAGCCTGGTGACAGCGGGTGAGGGGGTGCGATGGCGGCGTATGTGCCCGTGCGGTGGGTGGCACCGCTGTTGTACGGCGTGGTGCTCGTCGGCGGCCTGTACTACCAGGCCGCCGGTCTGGGAGAGGACAGTGGCCCGTCGGTCGACCGGTCCGTCGGCTTCGTGGTCGCGATCGGGGCGCTGTGCGCTCTCGAAGCGGTGGGAGGCCGCCGCCCCACGGCACGGGTGCCGCTGCTGCTGGCGCGCTGCGCCCTGATCGGCGCGGCGGTGCTCCTCGATTCCTCGGGTCTGTCCCAAGTTCTGGTGGTGCTCCTGCCGTTCACCGCCTACTTCGCCTTCGGCCGCGCGACCGCGCTCGCGCTGGGCGCGCTGTGCCCGGCGGCCCTGCTCACCTCGTACCTGCTGACCGCTCCGCACTGGTACCGCGACCTGGAGCGCGTGTCCGATCTGCTGATGCTCTCCGTCGGCCTGGTGCTGGCGCTCTCGATGGCCGCCGTGGCCGTAGGCGAACAGCGCACCCGGCGGGAGCTGGAGGAGTACGCCGCACGAGTCGCCGAGCTGTCGGCCGCCACCGAACGCAACCGGCTGGCGCGGGACATCCACGACAGCCTCGGTCACCATCTGACGGCGATGTCCGTGCAGTTGGAGATGGCCTCGGAGTTCCGGGCCCTGGACCCCGGCGCGGCCCAACGAGCGCTGAACGAGGCGAGGCACTCGGTGAGACTCGCACTCGGCGACGTACGGCAGTCGGTCCGCGCCCTGCGCGACGAGGCGGTACGGCCGACGCTCTCGGCGGCGCTCGCCGACCTGGCGCACAGCGGCGGGACCCGTCCCTCGGTCACCGTCGAGGTGACGGGCGACGAGGACGGCTACGGCACGGCCGAACTCACCGCCCTGTACCGGGCGGCACAGGAGGGCGTGACCAACGCACGCCGCCACGCGCGGGCCACGCGCGTGACGGTGACGGTCCTCCTGGCCGAGGACGGCGCGCGGTTGGTGGTGGCGGACGACGGCGAGGGTTTCGCACCGAACGCGACGACCGGCGGATTCGGGCTGCTGGGAATGAGGGAACGGGTGCAACTGGTGGCAGGCAGCGTGGACATCGCCAGCGCCCCGGACTCCGGCACCAGGCTGACGGTAACGGTCCCGCGCCGAAAGGCCGCGCGGAGATGAGTGGGGCGGACACCATGGACGACGCCGTAGACGACGTGCCACCGGTCCGGGTGCTGGTGGTGGACGACCAACGGCTCATCCGCGACGGCATCGCCTCCCTGCTCTCCATCCGTCCGGGCATCGTGGTCGTCGGCACGGCGGTGGACGGCCGGGACGCCGTGGCGAAGGCCCTCGAACTGGGCCCGGACGTCGTGCTCATGGACGTCCGGATGCCGGGGATGGACGGCGTGGAGGCGGTGGCCGTCCTGCACGGCCGGGCACCGGAGTGCAAGGTGGTGATGCTGACGACGTTCGACGACGAGGAGTACGTCGTCCAGGCCCTGCGGGCCGGTGCCCACGGCTACCTGCTGAAGGACCTCCCGGCCGAGGAACTCGCCACCGCGGTCCGCCTGGCCCACGCGGGCGTCACCCAGCTCGACGCCTCCGTCACCCACCACCTCACCGCCGCCCTGCCGGTGCCCCGCCCCGCCGCCGTCCTGAGCCCGCGCGAGACCGACATCCTGCGCCTGGTCGCCCAGGGCCACACCAACCGGGAGATCGCCGCACGGCTGTACCTCAGCGAGGGCACCGTCAAGAACCACGTCTCCCGGATCCTCACCCGCCTCGCCCTGCGCGACCGCACCCAGGCGGCGCTGCGGGCCCGGGACCTCGGTCTGCTGTGAGCCCCGCGGCCGTCGTCAGCGGGACGCCCGTACGCCTCAGCCCTCCTTCCACACCATCACGGTCAGCACCGAGCTGGTGATCGTGACGGGGACGTCGGCCAGGTTGAGGAGCCGTACGCGCATGCCCCGGCGGGAGGCGAGGTGCTTCGTCAGGGGGACGACCGCGAAGGTGCCGCCGCTGGTGCCGATGATCTCGTGGATCGGGTGGTCCTGGACGTGCTGGTCACCGGCGTACTCGCTCATGCGGGCCTGGACGACGGCGCCCGCGGGCAGCCCCTGGATCGCCAGGCTGACGGAGCCGGTGAAGCGGGCCGGGCCGCGGGCCCAGACGCTGCCGTTGGTGGCGTGGTCGCCGGTCTCGTCGGTCCACTCCCTGGTGTACTCGATGCTGTCCCAGGAGCCGGGGCGCAGGGTGTAGGCCTCGGCGAGGCCGAGGTTGACGTACTCGGGCATGTCGTCCTCCTGGGGGGTGCCCTTGGCGGCGTCGAGGATGGCGGCCATGGGGAACGCGCCGGGGTCACCGTGGTCGTTCTCCGGGGCGTGCTGGTGGCCGCAGTGGCCCTTGAAGGCGACCCACCGCGAGTTGGTCATCCGGACGCCGTTGGAGCCGTAGGAGCTGGGGTACGGCTTGAAGGTCAGCCCGGAGGTGAGGGGTACGCCGTGCTGCTGGTGCGCCCAGCGGGCGAACGCGGCCAGGTCCCGCACGGCCCAGTCGGGCAGTTGGGGCGTGTAGAGGTGCGGTGTGGAGCCCCACCTGCGGTGCGCGGCCGGGTCACAGGTGCCGACGATCTCCACCTGGCAGACGTTCAGGGTGTTCGTCTCCACCCCGCCCGACAGGTTGCGCAGGGCCCGGCTTGAGGTGTCGAAGTCGAAGTGCTGATACCAGACCAGCCGTCGGGCGGCGAAGTCCGGCTTCGCCGTGAGGTTCGGCGCGGACGCACCGCCCCCGTACGACGGGAGCGAGGTGCCTTCCGTGGAGTGCCACAGGATGACGTTGGTCTCCATCGGGGAGCCCGGGTAGGCGTTCTGGTACCAGTACGCGGTTGAGGCACCCGGGTAGCGCTGCGGACCGGACCTCATGACGTTCCCTTCGCTCGCGGCCGGGCGGACAGACCGGTGATCTTGCGGGCGATCGCATCGGCTCGCCCCTGTGGTTCTTCCCGCCTGAGGGCAGTGCACGCAGCCTCCACCGATCGTGGATCGAGGAAGAGGACTATGTGGCGCATGAGGCGGATGAGACGGCCGCCACGGGTCGGCCGTCAACACCTCCCCTGTCGGCATGCGTGACCACGTGCCGCACCCCGTATCCCGCACCACGTGTCCATGCCCCCGCGAAGAAGACGGAGCGACAGACAGAATGCGGTTCCAGTTGCTAGGGCTGCTCAGCATCGCCGATGGCGAGCACGCCGTCGTCCTGCAGCCGTCCAAGCCGACGAGCCTGCTGGCCGCCCTGCTCATCCACTCCGGCGCGGTCGTGTCGACCGACTACCTGGTGCGAGCCGTCTGGGACACCGAGCCGCCCGTCACCGCCAAGGCCGCCCTGCAGAGCTGTGTCCTGCGACTGCGCCGGATCTTCGCCAAGTACGGGATAGCGAGCGACACCATCGAGGCGGTCCCCGGCGGTTACCGCATGCGGATGGACCGCGACACCTGCGATCTGGTCCGGTTCCGTGAACTGGTCCGCGCGGCGGACTCCGCCGATGCCGAGACCGAGCCCTGTCTGCTGCGCGAGGCGCTCGCGCTGTGGCACGGGCCGGTGCTGGCCAACGTCTCCTCACAGCTGCTCCACCGGGACGAGGCGCCACGGCTGACCGAGGAGCGCCTGCGGGTGCTGGAGCGGCTGTGCGACATCGAACTGGCCCGTGGACGGTGCCGCGAGGTACTGAGCGAGGTGTGGGACGCGGCCAGGCACCATCCGGAACGGGAGCGCTTCGCCGAGCAGTTGGCCGAGGCGCTGTACCGGACCGGCCGCCAGACCGAGGCGCTGGCGGAGATCAGGGCCGTCAAGGGGCGGCTGAAGGAGGAGTTCGGGATCGACCCGGGCGCGGCCTTGCAGCGGCTGGAACTGGCGATCCTGCGGGGTGAGGACCTCGCGGTCCCTTCTGGCTTCGCGGTCCCTTCTGGCTTCGCGGTCCCGCCAGGCCCCGCGGCCCCACCCGGCCTCGCCTTGCCATCTGACCTCGCCATCCGTCCAGGCTCCGCCGTCTCCCCGGCCCGGGCCGTCCCCGCGATCGGGGCGGGGACCGTCCCCGCTGCCCTCCCTCCCGCTCACGCTGACGCGGGTGGCACGCCGCAGCCGACCCAGCCGGACGCCCCACCCCCCGTCCCGACCGCCGCGGCACCGGTCACCCTCACCATCGCTCCCGTCGCCTGCTTCAGTGGCCGCGCCCCCCAACTCGCCGCTCTGCAAGGCGCGTTGACCGGCGATCACCCGGCCACCGGCCCGGTGGTGATCTCCGGTGCCCCCGGCATCGGCAAGACCGCTCTCGCCCTGCAGGCGGCCCACCTGGCGCGGGACGCCTTCCCCGGGGGCTGCTTCGCGCTCGCCCTGACGCGCGCGGACGGCAGCCCGCTCAGCGCCGCCGAGGCGCGGGCGCGGCTTCCGTACGCGCCCGGGGCCGGGCGCAGGCTCCTCGTGCTGGACGACGCGGTGAGCGCGGAGCAGATACGTCCGCTGCTGCCCGGCCCCGGTGAGGGCGTCGCCGTGGTGACCAGCCGACGCGGTCTGGCCGGTCTGGTCGCCACCCACGGCGGTGTCGTGCACCGCCTGGACACCCTCGACGCCGAGGAGTCGCACCAGCTGCTGATCAGCACCCTGGGCGCCGAACGCGTCGCCGGGGAACCGACCGCCGCCCGTGAACTGGCCCGCGTCTGCGGCCACTTCCCGCTGAGCCTGCGGATCGCCGCGGCGCGTCTGCTGACGCGTCCCGGGCTCGGCATCGGCGACTGCGCCGCGTGGCTGGCCGGGGACCCGCCCGCCCGGCTCTCCCTGGCCGACGAGCCGCTGATGTCCGTACCGCGGGTGTTCGAGTCGGCCCTGCGGCGGCTGAGCCCCCGGCTGCGGGAGGCGTTCGTGCTGCTCGCCACGGAGGATCCGGACGGGACGGTGCCGTCGGCCGTGCCGGACGAGGTGCTCGAACAACTGGCGGACGCCGGGTTCGTCGAGGAGGGCCCGCCCAAGCCGTACCGCATGCACGACCTGCTCCGCGTCTATGCGCGTCAACACGTGGCGCCGCCGCCCCGGACCCCGGTCGGCAGCGCGGCGGCCCCCGGCTGAACCGACGGCCGCCCAGCCCCAACCCGGTCAACCCCCCACCGACTGCCCCGAGAGGTGACCTCCGTATGTCCTCCGCACGGTACGAAGCCGTCGCGGCGTCCCGCCCCCGTATCCGGCGGGACGTCCTGTTCACCGAGACCCCGGACGGGGTGCTGTTCCACAACGCCGACGGCGGGTTCCGGCTGACGGCGAAGTCCGCCTACCGCTTCGCCACCCTGCTCGTGCCGCACCTGAACGGGGAACACACCGTCGCCGAGATCTGCGCCGGGTTCGGCGACCGGCAGCGCGCCATGGTGGGTGAACTCGTCGGCACCCTGTACGAACGGGGCTTCGCCCGTCAGGTGCCGGACAGAGCGGCGACGTCCTTCGACGGGCCCGAGCCGTCGCAGGACGTGGCCCGGCGCTACGCGGCCCAGATCGCCTACGCCGACCACTACGCCGACGACGCCGCCCGGCGTTTCCAGCGGTTCCGCGACACCCGGGTGGCGGTCGTCGGCACCGATGCCATGGCCCGCTGGTGCGTGCTGAGCCTGCTGCGCAACGGCAGCGCCGCCATCGGTGTGCTGCCCGGACTCGACAGGGACGGCATCGACGAGGAGGCGGCGGGCGCGGACGCGGACGGCTGCCCGGTCGACGTCCACGACCTCGGTGAGGGGCCGGTCGGTTGGGCCGGACTGGGGACGTACGACGTCATCGTCGTCACGGGCGGTCCCGACGCCCCCCGGGTGGTGTTCCCGCTGCTGCGCGCGGGGATTCCCGACGGCCGCGTCCTGCTGCCCGCCTGGTCGTTCGGCCGCAGCGCGGTCGTCGGTCCGGCGATGTCGGCGCAGACCACGGGGTGTTGGGCCTGCGCCGTGCTGCGGCTGGGAGCGGGTGCCGCAGCGCCCGCCGCCGATGTGTGGAGTTCCCTCGCCCTGGACCTGCCGACCCACCCGACGACTCCCACGACCGGCGCGGCCCGCCCCGGTCGGCCGCTCGCCGCGATGCTCGGCAACCTGCTCGGGTACGAGGTGTTCAAGACGGCGACGGGCGCCCTGCCCGCCGAGACGGCCGGACAACTGATCATCCAGGACGTGGAGTCGCTCGACGTCACCTCGGAGCCGCTGCTGCCCCATCCCCGCTGCCCGTGGTGCGCGCAGGACGCCGTCCCGGACCCGGCCGACGCCGACCTCGCGGGCCTGGACGCCCACGACGCCCCGCTCGCGCCGCCCACGGTCGCCACGGCGCGGGACGCGGACGCCCTGGTGGCGGAGCTGGACCGGCGCTCGGTGCTGCTGCGCCCGCACGCCGGGGTGTTCCGGCGCTACGACGACGAGGACATCACGCAGACCCCCCTCAAACTCAGCGTCGTGGAGTTCGGCACCGGCCACGGGAGCCCGCGCCGGGTGGCCGCCGCCGACGTCCACCACGTGGCGGGGGCCCGTCTGCGCGCCCTGCACCGCGCCGCCGAGACCTACGCCGAGCACGTCGTACCGGACGCCCACGGCAAGGGCGCTCGGCCCGAGGCCCGCCTCGATCCCGCGGCCCTGGCCACCTGGACCGGCATCGGGGACACGCGGGCCGACGTCGGCGGGTGGGTGACCGCGTCCTCCCTGCTCACCAAGGAGCGGGTCGGCGTGCCGGGCGCGGCCGTCCGGCCGTTCGGTCCCGGCAACCAGGACCGGCTGTTCGAGGCGACGAGCGCCGGTACGCGGGCGGGGGCGAGCCTCGCCGACGCGGCGGCGCGGGGTCTGCTGTCCGCCGTCGGCCACGACGCGCTCCAGCGGGCGATACGGCAGGGCGGGGTACCGCGCGTCGCCCTGCCCGACGACGACCCGGAACTCACGTTCCTGACGTGGTCCGCCGCCAACCTGGGGGTCGAGGCCGAACTGCTCGACCTCGGGGAGCGTGAGCGGTCCGGGGTGGCCGTGGTGCTGGCGCGGGCCGGGGACCGCTGGGCGCTGGCGGCCGAGCTGTCCTGCCCGGCGGCGGCCTCGGCGGCCCTGCGGGACCTGCTGGGTGAGGTCCAGTTGGAGCAGCAGGGGCTGGCGGGCGGGACCTCCTGGGGTGAACCGGTGCTCGGCGGTCTGGATCCCCGGGCGCTGGCCGTCTCCGGGTCCGCCCCGGCCGCGGGGCCGCACGCCCCGTCGTGGGCCACGGTGCTGCGTCGGCTCGGCGAACAGGGCCGGGACGCGCTGGTGGTGCGGACGGGCTCGGCGGACCTGGAACGGGCCGACGTCCACGCCGTACGGGTCCTGCTGACCAGGGAGGCGCGGCGTGTCCGTTAGCACCACGGCCAAGCCCGCCACCGCGCGTGTGATGGCCGGGCTGCTGCGGGCCGCGCTGGAGGGGCAGGGGCGCGACGACATCGACGTGTCGGTCCGTGCGCTCGGCTTCGGTGACGCGTTCGCCGAAACCGGCGGTGACCGTGCGCGGCGGGCCGTGCCCGTGTACCTGTACGGGCGGCAGGCCGTCGTCGGTCCCCTCCCCGGGGACGGTGTGTCGCCCTGCCCGCAGTGTCTGCCCAGGCGCTGGCAGGCGGTCCGTTCGGTGGCGCTGCGCGACGCCCTGGAACTGGGCGGTGCGACACAGGAGTGCGGGCCGTGGCCCTACGCCGTCCCGTTCGCCGCCGACGCCCTGGCCGCGCTGGTGGTCCGGGCGCGGGCCAGGCCCGTCGGCGTGCCGTTCCCGGACGTGTACGTGCTGGATCT
Organism: Streptomyces sp. NPDC057877; assembly: GCF_042796855.1. Lineage (NCBI taxonomy): Bacteria > Bacillati > Actinomycetota > Actinomycetes > Kitasatosporales > Streptomycetaceae > Streptomyces > Streptomyces sp. NPDC057877. Next base: position 678,396 of record NZ_JBHVMS010000002.1, on the reverse strand, counting down.
GCGGTCGCTGTCGGTGCGCCGCTATCCCCTGGTCGCCGATCCCCAGTGCCCGGACTGCTCCCGGCCCGTGCCCGACACGGCCGAGGGCGCCACGATCACCCTGGCCTCGGCGCCCAAGCACGCGCCGGGAGCCTTCCGGCTGCGCGAGGTCGAGGCGTACGGCATCGACGTGGCGGCCTTCGCCAACCCGGTGTGCGGGGCGCTCGGCCCGTCCGTCGTGTACGACGTGTCGTCCACGTCCACGTCGGCGGCCATCGGCTGCTTCTCGATGCGCTCCGGTGCCTACCTGCGCGAGACGTTCTGGGGCGGGCACACCGACTCGTTCACCGCCAGCGCCCGCGTCGGCGTGCTGGAGGGGCTGGAGCGGTACGCGGGGATGCGGGCGCGCGGCAAGCGGACGACGGTGACGGGGACGCTGGAGGAGTTCGGGGACGACGCGGTCGACCCGCGGCGCGTGGGGCTCTACTCGGAGGCGTTCCACCGGGAGAACCCGCACGTGGTGCCGTTCTCCCCGCGGCGGGAGATCCCGTGGGTGTGGGGCTGGTCCCTGCGCGACCAGGCGCCCCGGCTGGTGCCGGAGGTGCTGACGTACTATCACGCGCCCGGTCTGGAGAACCGGTTCGTGCAGGAGAGTTCCAACGGCTGTGCCTCGGGGGGCTGTGTCGAGGAGGCCGTCTACTTCGGTCTGATGGAGGTCGTCGAACGCGACGCCTTCCTGCTGGCCTGGTACGGGCGGCAGCCGCTGCCCGAGATCGACCCCGCCACCAGTTCCCGGCCCGCCACCCGGCACATGGTCGACCGGCTGGCGATGTACGGGTACCGGGCCCGGTTCTTCGACACCCGCGTCACCTTCCCGGTCCCCGTGGTCACCGGGGTCGCGGAGCGGATGGACGGCGGGCTGGGCCGGATGTGCTTCGGCGCGGGCGCCGGGCTCGACCCGGAGGCGGCGCTGGAGGCGGCGCTGTGCGAGATCGCCACCGACGCGGTCAACCTGCCGGGGCGCGCCCAACGCGAGGAGGCCAGGCTGCGCGCCATGGCCGCCGACTTCACCCGGGTGACGGCGCTGCACGACCACCCGCTCCTCTACGGCATCCCGGAGATGGGCGCGCACGCCGACTTCCTGCTGCGCGCCGAGCCCACCCGGCCGCCGCTCGCGGTCGCCGACCTCGCCTGGCCCGACGCCCGCGGCGCGATCGCGTCGGCCGATCTGCGGGAGGACCTCGAGCGGTGTGCCGCCGCGGTCACCGGCGCCGGGTTCGACGTGGTCGTGGTGGACCAGACCCTGCCCGAGCAGCGGCGGTTGGGGCTGCACACCGTCAGCGTCCTCGTCCCCGGGCTGCTGCCCATCGACTTCGGCTGGTCGCGGCAGCGGGCCCTCGGCATGCCCCGGCTGCGCACCGCCCTGCGGGAGGCGGGCCTGCGCGAGCGGGACCTGACGGCGGCGGACCTCAACCCGGCACCGCACCCCTTCCCGTGACCGTACCGACCCGCACCGCACCGAGCCCCCGCGCCACAGCAGAGGAGACTCCCGTGGGCTACGCCCAGGACTACGCCACAGCCATCCTGCATCGGGGCCGCGTCCCGATGGACCCGGCTGACTTCGTGCCCGACTGGGCGGACCGGCCGCGCAAGGCGAAGCACTACCCGGGCGCCGAGTCGTTCCCGCTGCCCGAGACGGACTACCCGGCGCACGCCACGGTCACGGCGGGCTGCCTGCCCGGGGCCGCGCCCCCGGCCGACCAGCCCTTCACCCTGCCCCTGCTGTCCGGCATGCTGCAGGACTCCTACGGGCTGGTGGGCAGGCGCCTGGGCGTCCAGGCCAACACCGACCTCGGGGCGCTGCCCCACTACCCGCAGGCCAACTGGTCGAGGGGCACCGCCTCCGGAGGCGGCCTGTACCCGGTGAGCGTGTACTGGGTGTCGGGCCCCGGCGGACCGCTCGTGCCCGGCGTGCACCACTACGCGCCGCCCCTGCACGCCATGCGGCGGCTGCTGGCGGGCGATGTCAGCGGCGAGGTCGGCGCGGCGCTGGGGGCGTACGGCGAGGCGACCGACCAGTACCTGGTCGTGGGCGTGAAGTACTGGCAGAACGCGTTCAAGTACAACAGCTTCTCCTTCCACGCGGTGAGCATGGACGTGGGCGCCCTGGTGCAGACCTGGCGCGTCTGGGCGCGCGCCCGCGGGCTGCGGCTGGCGCCCGCCCTGTGGTTCGACGAGGCGCGGCTGGCCCGGCTGCTGGGCCTGGGGGACGACGAGGAAGGGCTGTTCGCCGTCGTACCCCTGCGGTGGGAGACCCCCCGGACCGCCCCGCTGACGACCGACGCCCCGGCCGGTGCCGCGGTGCGGCTGCGCGACCAGGAGCGGTCCAGGACCGTGCTCGGCTTCGAGACCCTGCGCCGCGTGCACCGCGCGACGGCCGGGCACGCGGCCGACCGTCCCCCCGCGGGCGCGCTGGACGGGTGCGCGCCCCCTCGGCCACCGCACGGTGCGGCGCCGGTGGCGCTGCCGCCCGCCGGTTTCCCCGGCACCAGCGTGCGTTCGGCACTGCGGGCGCGCCGCAGCAGCTTCGGCCGTTTCGACGCCAGCGTCCCGGTGACGGCACCGCAGTTGGCCACGGCGCTCGCCGCCTGCGCGGGCACCCGGCTGGACAGCGACGCCGAACCCGAGGGCACCCCGGCGCTGGCCCGGCTGTACGCCTTCGTCAACCACGTCGAGGGCATCGAGCCGGGCGCGTACGCCTACGAACCCGGCACGCACACACTGCGGTTGGTGGTGCCGGGCGCGCCGGGGCCGTTCCTGCAGCGGAACTACTTCCTGTCCAACTACAACCTGGAACAGGCCGGTGCCGTGCTCGTGCCCGCCGTGCGCATGTCGGCGGTGCTCGACGCCGTCGGCGACCGGGGCTACCGGCTGGTCAACGCCACCGTCGGGGCGATCGCGCAGACCTTCTACACCGCCGCGGCGGCCCTCGGACTGGGCGCGGGTGTCGCCCTCGGCTTCGACAACATCTCCTACATCGAGGAGCTGGGGCTGGCCGGGTCGGGGGAAGCGCCCCTGCTGATCATGCTGCTGGGCAACGAGCGTCCGGGGCCCGCCGACTTCCGTTCCGAGATCGCCTGACAGGGGGCCCGCCATGACTGCGACAACCATCTGGCAGCCCGGTCGGCGTTTCCTCCTGCGGGTGGCCGGACTGCCGGTCGAGACGCTGCGCGGCCTACGCTGTCCGGACACCGTGCGCTGGGCGGAGGACGTCCTGCGCGCGGAGGAGGAACTGCGCGAGACCGGCTCGGAGTTGAGCGAGGTGCTCCACGCGCTCGTCCCGGCCGCCGAGGAGGCGTTCCCCGATGACGGGCGCCGCCGTGACCTGCTGGCGCTGCGCCGGGACCTGTTCAACAACCGTCTGCCCAAGCAGCCCGCGTCCGCGCTCGGCCTGATCGGGGCGCTGGACGCGGCCGTGGCCGAGCGGACCGGCGAGTGGGTCGAGGGCAGGGGCGCGCTGGAGCGGCTGCGCTCGGCCGGAGGGGGGCTGCTGGACGGGGAACTCGCCCGGAACCGCGCCGCGCTGCGGGCGCTGCTCGGCGAGGAGCGGCTGCGCGGCGGGCTGCTGCTCGCCTCACCGACGCTCGCCGGACGGCTGGAGCCCTATCTGCGGCTCGACGCGGGCGAGCGTCCGGACAAGCGGCTGCGGAAGGTGGAGCGTTCGGTGCTGTCGTACCTGTACCGGACGGTGTGCAAGACCAGTCCGTTCAGTACGTTCACGGGTGTCGCCCTCGGCACCTTCACCGACGGCGACGACCCGTCCGTGCGGGTACGCGCGGCCTGGCGGGGCCGGGTGCGGCTGAACGTGGTCGTGCTCGCCCGCTTCGCGGAGCAGATCCTCGCCTCCCCCGGGCCGCGCGCCGACCTCCCGGTGCGGCTCGCCTCCGGCTGGGAGAGCGACGAGCAGCGGGTGCGGTACGTACGGCGCTGGGTCACCCCGGGCGACGACGACGCCGCGGTCACCTTCGACGCGGTCAGGGACCGGCTGTTCTACCTGCGGCGCAGCGGCACCCTGGACCGGCTGATCGCCCTGCTCGGCGAGCGGGAGGACCTGCGCTACCGGGAGCTGGTGGACTGGCTGTGCGCCGAGTACGGCGCGGACGCGGCGCTGGGTGAGTCGTATGTGGCGGCGCTGCTGCAACTGGGCATGATCCGCGTCCCGTGCCTGGACACCGACGTGCACAGCCCCGATCCGCTGCGCTCCTTCCAGGACGCCCTGCGCGGACTGGGGCGCGGCTGGGCGGACGCACTCGCCGCCGACCTGGGGGCCGCCGCCGCGCTGGTGGAGGCGTTCACGGACGCGGACACGGCCGGGCGGGCGCGGCTGCTGCGCCGTCTGCGCGAGTGTCTGGGCGAGGCGCGGCGGCGGCTCGGCGCGGACGAGGCCGCCCTGCCGCAGACCCTGCTGTACGAGGACGCCGACGCGGGCGACGACGTGGTGTGCGGGGTGGACGCGGTGACCGGCGGCGACGGCGGGGCGCTGCGGTCGGTGGAGCGGGTGCTGCCCGCGTTCGACCTGACCGCGCCGCAGCGGCTGACGTTCAAGGGGTTCTTCCTGGCCCGCTACGGGCGCGGCGGGCGGTGCGACGACCTGCTCGGGCTGGTGCACGACTTCCACGAGGACTTCTTCGACCAGTACCTGTCCTTCACCGCCAAGCGCGTGCCCTTCGACGCGCGGGGTGAGTACGTGGCGGAGGAGAACTGGCTGGGCCTGGGCGAGATCAGGGCCCTGGACCGGGGGCGGCGGGCGTTCATCGGCCGGATGCGGGAGCTGTGGGAGCGGCACACCGGTGAGGGGGATCTCCTCCTCGAGGACGAGCACCTCACCGAGGTCGCCAACGAACTCGGGGGTCTGCGGGCGCCGTTCACACCGCAGAGCCATCATCTGCAGGTGGCCGCCGAGAACGGTGAGCGGCTGCTGGTGCTCAACCGCTCCTACGGCGGGCTGTCGTTCCCCTTCAGCCGCTTCACGCACGTCTGGGACGGTGCCGGGCCGGGTGTCAGCGGTGCGCTGCGGGAGCAGGCCGCCGAGTTCACCCCGCCGGGCGCGGTCCTCGCCGAACTCACCGGCGGGCCCGTCACCAGCAACCTCAATCTGCACGGCCGCCTCACCGACTACCAGATCGTGTGCCCCGGCGAGACCAGCACGGTCCCCGAGGAGTGCCGTATCGGCCTGGACGACCTGCGCCTGGAGCACGACGAGGCCGAGGACCGGCTGGTGCTGCGGTCCGGGCGGCTGGGCCGCGAGGTGATCCCGGTGTACCTGGGCTACCTGGTGCCGCTCGCCCTGCCGGAGATCCCGCGCACGCTGCTGCTGCTGTCGCCGACCTCGATGGCGCCGCTGGACGTGTGGGCCGGGGTGCCGCACGGCCCGGAACGGCAGGGCGTCACCCGCCGCCCCCGGGTCCGGCACGGCAACCTGGTGCTGGCGCGGCGCGGCTGGTTCACCACCGCCGGGTCGCTGCCGCGGAGTACGCCCGGCACCCCGGGCGAGGAGGCGTTCCTGGCCTGGCGGCGGTGGCGGCGCCTGCACGGGCTGCCCGCCCGGGTGTTCGCCACCGTCTCCCGCGGCCCCCGGGGCGGCGCGGGCGCCAAACCGCAGTACGTCGACTTCGACAGCCCGCTGTCCCTGACGGCCTTCGAGGCGCTGGTCACGTCGCCGGACGACCGGGTCGAACTGCGCGAGACGCTGCCCGCCGAGGACGGCCTGCACGTCGTCTCCGAACGCGGCAGCCACGTCGCCGAACTGTCCGTGGAGACCTTCACCACCCCTACCCGACGCCCCCAGGAGAGCGCCCCGTGTCCGAACTGACCCCCTCCCCCGGCGCGTGGCAGGCGACGCACATCTTCTACGCCGCCAACCCGCAGCCCCTGCTGGTGCACTGCGTCGGCCCGCTGGTCGCCGGTCTGAAGCAGGACGGGCTGCTGGCCGGTCACTTCTTCATCAACTACTGGCTGGAGGGCCCGCATGTCCGGCTGCGGCTGCGGCCCGTGACCGAACAGGCCGCGGACGAGGTGCGCCGCCGCGCCGAGGAGGCCGTCGACGCCTTCCTGCGCGCGCGGCCCGCGCTCTACGAGGTCGACTCCGGTTTCCTCAACGAGTTCTACAACACCCTCTTCGAGATCGAGTTCCCGGAGGGCGACCGCGGGCGGTTCATGGGCGAGGACGGCCGGATGCGGCTGCGGCCGAACAACTCCCGCTCCTGTGAACCGTACGAGCCCGAGTACGGCAAGTACGGCGGGCCCGCGGGCGTGGCGCTGGCCGAGTGGCACTTCGCGCACTCCAGTGACCTGGTCATCGAGGCGCTGGGGAGCATGAACCTGCACCTGCGGACCGTGCTGCTGGGGACGTCGGCGCAGCTGATGATGGTGATGGCGGGCTGCTTCCTGCCCGGTGACGACGAACTCGCCGACTACCTCCAGCGCTACTACGAGTTCTGGCACCGCGCCTTCCCCGGGACCGGCTTCATCGGCTCCGCCGAGTACGACCGCTCCTACGCCGAGATGGCGCCGCGGCTGGGCCGCCGGTTCCACGAGATCCGGCGGGCCGTGGCCACGGACCGGCTCGACGGGCTGCCGGTGTTCCTGCGCGGCTGGGCGGCGCACTGCCGTGAGCTGCGGGAGCGGGCCACCGCGCTCGCCGAGGCGGGCGAACTGGTCTTCCGCTCCTGGGACGGCACCCGCGACGAGCGGGTCACGGACCCGGCCGTCGCCCTGCCGCTGCTGCTCTCGCCGTATATGCACATGACCAACAACCGGCTCCATGTGACGATCCGCGACGAGGCGTACCTGTCCCATGTGCTGGGCCGGGTGCTGCGGTCCGACGCCACGGCGGGGGCCGTCTCGTGACGGCCGAGCGGACCGAGGTGTCCGCGCACCGTCCCCGGCTGCGGCCCGGCATCGTGTTCAGCCCGCCGCTGCTGCGCGGCCCGGCCACCGTGCACCTGATCAGGGACCCGGCGGACGGCTCCTGCTTCGAGGTCGGGCCGAAGGAGTACTTCCTCATCTCCCGCCTGGACGGCACGCGCGGCCTGGAGGAGATCGGCGGGGAGTACGCGGCGGCGTTCGGGCGGCGCCTCGGCGAGGCCAACTGGCGGCAGTTGCTGGGCCTGCTCGGCAGCAGACGGCTGCTCGCCGGGGCCCCCGCCCGCGAGGTGACCGCCCCGCCGCCCACCCCGCCCCTTTCCGGCACCCTCTACCGGGGCAGCCTGCGCCTGGTCGCCGACGCGCAGGCCACCACCGGGCGCCTGCACCAGGTGCTGCGTCCGCTGCTGCGCCGGGCGGTCCTGCTTCCCCTGCTGGCGCTCGGCCTGACCCTGGAGGCCGTACTCGCCGCCAGGCCCGGACCGGTGCTGCGCGACACCTGGTGGCTGTTCCACCAGCCGGTGGCCCTGCTCGCGGTGTGCACGCTGCTGTGGCTGAGCACGGCGGGCCATGAGCTGGCGCACGGGGTCGCGGCCCGGCACTACGGCGGCACGGTCCGCGAGATCGGTCTGCGCTGGCGGCTGCCGGTCGCCATCATGTACTGCCGGATCGGCGACTACCGCTTCCTGCGCCGCCGTCGGCACCAGTGGGTGATCGCCGCGGCGGGGGCGGTCGCGAACCTGCTGTTCCTGCTGCCCTTCGGCGTCTGGTGGGTCCTGCTGGAGCCGGGCGATCCCACCCGCCGGGTGCTGTCGGGGCTGCTGGTACTGGGCAGCGCGCAGACGCTGGTCAACCTGCTGCCCCTGCCCCCGCTGGACGGCTACACCATGGTCTCCCAGCTGCTCGGCGCCCGCGATCTCGCCCCGGACAGCGGGCGTTACCTGAGACTGCGGCTGCGCGGCGAGCAGGCCGCGGCCGACTACCCGCGCCACGCGCGCAAGGTGTACCTGGCCTACGGGATCGGCTCGTCCGTCCTGGTCGGTGTGATCGCCGCCGCCGTGGTGACGGCCGCGCTGGTCCTGCTCACCCCCTGAGAACGTGCCTGTTGCGAGGAGTTGTTGATGACGGAGACGCAAACCGTGCCGGCGGACCCCGGCGACCGGGCGGCGAGCGCCGCCATCGAGGTCAGTGAGGTGAGCAAGCGCTACGGCACCCGCCAGGCCCTGGACAAGGTGTCCCTGCGGGTCGCCCGGGGCGAGTTCTTCGGTCTGCTCGGGCCCAACGGCGCGGGCAAGACCACGCTGGTGGAGATCATGGAGGGCCTGCGGCAGGCCGACTCCGGCACCGTCTCCGTACTGGGCGCCGCCCCCTGGCCGCGCGACCCCGCGCTGCTGCCACGCCTGGGGGTGCAGACCCAGTCGTCGGCCTTCTTCGTACGGCAGACGGCCTACGAGCACCTGGCGACCGTCGCCGCCCTGTACCGCGCGGACCGGGCGGCGGCCGACCGCACACTGCGGGCCGTGGCGCTGACCGAGCAGCGGGACACCCGGGTGGAGAACCTCTCCGGCGGGCAGCGCCAACGACTGGCCATCGCCTCCGCGCTGGTCCACGACCCCGAGCTGGTCTTCCTCGACGAGCCCACCGCCGCCCTCGACCCGCAGGCCCGCCGGGACCTGTGGGACGTACTGCGCGACCTGCGGGACGCGGGCCGCACCCTCGTGTACACCACGCACCACCTGGACGAGGCCGAGCTGCTCTGCGACCGGGTGGCCATCCTGGTCGAGGGCCGGATCGCCGCGCTGGGCTCACCGCGCGAACTGGTCGACGCGGCGGGCGCGGCGACGTCCGTGCTGCTCCCGCCGGACCGGATGACCGTCGCGGAGGCCGAGGCGGTCCCGGGCGTGGACCGTGCCGCCGTCCGCGGCGGCAGCCTCGTCCTGGAGACGGCCGTGTCCGGGAAGGTGCTGTCCGCGCTCGACGCCCGCGGTGGCCTGGACGGCGTGCAGACCCGCACCGCCACGCTGGAGGACGTCTACCTCCGGCTCACCGCCGACGCCGCGCACGGCACGGCCCCGGCCCAGGAGCGGCGGGCATGAGCGCGTACGGGGCACTGGCGGCGGCCGGATACCGGGCCCAGGTGCGGGACGCGGCGACCCTCTTCTTCACCTTCGCCTTCCCCCTGATCTTCCTGGTCGTGTTCGGGCTGATCTTCAGCGGTCAGGAGGTGGCCGAGACCGGCCGCCCGTACATCGCGTACACCGCGCCCGGCGTGCTGTCGTGGGGCGTGGGCAACGCGGCGGTGTTCGGGATCGCGTTCACCCTGATGCAGTGGCGCCGGGACGACCTGCTGCGTCTGATCCGGATGACGCCGACGAGCCTGCCGACCGTGCTGGCCTCCCGCTACGTGCTGGCGCTCGCCGTCGGTGTCGTCCAGGCCGTGGTGTTCGTCGCGGTGGCGCTGCTGCCGCTGTTCGGTCTGGAGCTGGACGCCCGGTGGCCGCTGGCGCTGCCCGTGCTGCTGCTCGGCATCACCGCGTTCCTGTCGATGGGCGTGATCATCGGCTCGTACGCCGACACACCCGAGGCGGTCGCCGCGATCGCGAACTGCCTGATGGTGCCGATGGCGTTCCTGTCGGGCTCGTTCCTGCCGCTGGAGATGATGCCGTCCTGGCTGCAGACCCTCTCCCGGGCGCTGCCGCTGCGCTACTTCAACGACGCGGTCTCCGCCGCGCTGACCGGAGGCGGCGGTCTCGGTGACATCGCCGTCGGCTGCGGCGCGCTCCTCGCGTTCACCGCCGTCTTCGCGGCCGTCGGCCTGAAGACCTTCCGCTGGAGCAACCGCGCATGACGACGACCGCCGCACACACCGGCGTACCACTGGAGGAGGCCCGGCTCCGGCTGCGGTCGGCGCTGGCCGGGCGGTGCGCCCCGGGCCGGGCGCCCGAGGTGGTGCCGCTCGGCGCCCGCGACGTACGCGACGACCCGCACGCGGCGGTGCGGCCCACCGCCCTGGTGCATCTGACGTCCCGTGAGGTGCTGGTCGGGCCATGGGGCGGCGACCCCGACGCCCGGGCCTGCGGGACCTGCCTCGCCCTGCGCTGGCAGCGGCTGCGGTCGCGCACGGAACGCGACGCGCTGGAGACCGGCTCGCCGTGGAGCTTCGCCCCGCACTGGCCGCGGCACCCGGCGTTCGTCGCCGACGCGGTGCACGCCCTGTACGAGGCGGTCACCGGCTCGCCCCCGCCGGTGCCGCCCGGCGCGACCCCGGCCGACCGGGCGCTGCCGCAGGTGACGTGCCTGGACGTGGCGACGCTGACGGTCCGCACGTTCCCGCTGTACGCCGACCCGCTGTGCCCGCACTGCGGCCCCGGCGGAACGGACAGCAGGGAAGCGGCCGAACTCGCCCTGACGAGCCGCCCGAAACCGGCCGAGGACACCTACCGGCTGCGGCCCGCGTCGTCCTACCCGCTGGCCCCGGCGGCGCTGGCGAACCCGGTCACCGGCCTGCTGGGCGCCGGGACCTGGCTCAACGTCACCTCACCGACCACCGCCCCGGTCGCGGGCAGCGTGTTCATGCGCGGCTACGCGGGACTGACCGACGTGACCTGGAGCGGCCAGGCCAACGGGTTCGCCGCCAGCCGCGACCTGGCCTTCCTGGAGGGCCTGGAACGCTACGCCGGAACCCACCGGCGGCGCGGCACACGGCTGCTGACCGCGTCGTACCGGGCGCTCGGCGAGGACGCGCTCGACCCGGCGAGCTGCGGCCTCTACGCGCCGGAGACCTACCGCGACGACCCGCTCGTCGACCCGTTCGACCCCGACCGGCCGATCCCCTGGGTGTGGGGCCACTCGCTGCGCGACCGGCGGGCGGTGCTGGTGCCCGCCCGGCTGGTGCACTACAGCGCGGGCCTGGCCGCGGACAACTTCGTCTTCGAGTGCTCCAACGGCTGTGCGATCGGCGGCTGCCTGGAGGAGGCGGTCCTCGGCGGGCTGCTCGAGCTGATCGAACGGGACGCGTTCCTGCTGGCCTGGTACGGCGGCACCCCGCTGACGGAGATCGACCTGACCACCGTCGCCGACCCCACCGTCCGCGCCATGGTCGACCGGGCCGCGCTCCAGGGCTACGACGTCCACGCCTACGACAACCGCGTCGACCTCGCGGTGCCGGTCGTCACCGGGCTCGCGGTGCGCCGGGACGGCGGGGAGGGCCTGTACTCCTTCGGCGCCGGTGCCTCCCTCGACCCGGCGGCGGCGCTGGAGGGCGCCCTGTCGGAGGTGCTGACGTACATCCCGCACCTGCCGGGCCAGGTACGCGAGCGGCGCGGCGAACTGGAGGCGATGGCGGCCGACTTCACCAGGGTGCGGCACCTGAAGGACCACGCCCAGCTGTACGGGCTGCCGGACATGGCGGCGCACGTGGCGCCGTACCACGAGCCCCGGGCGGTACGGCCGATGGCCGAGGTGTACGCGTCGTGGGAGGCCCACGGCCGTCCTCGCACCGGCGACCTCGTGGACGACGTGGCCCTGTGCGTGGAGGAGTTGGCGCGGGCCGGGCTCGACGTGATCGTCGTCGACCAGACCACGCCGGAGCAACTGCGCATGGGCCTGCGGACGGTGTGCGTGCTGGCTCCCGGGCTGCTGCCGATCGACTTCGGCTGGTCGCGGCAGCGGGCGCCGCTCATGCCGCGGCTGCGGACCGCCGCCCGGCGGGGCGGGCTGCGCGAGACGGACCTGACGGACGCGGAGATCCGGCGGGTCCCGCACCCGTTCCCCTGACCGGGAGGCACGGGACGGCGTCCGGCCGCGGGACCGGACGCCGTGTCTGCCGCGGGCCCGGATCAGGCGCTGCAGGAGGTGGTGCTGGTGGTGGACGAGCAGGTGGAGGTGGACGAGCAGCTCGTGGAACCGGCGAGCACGACCTCGCTGGCGTCCGAGTAGTCCGAGATCTCGAAGGTCTCCGACTCCAGCTCCAGGATCTCGTCGGCGAGGGCGGCGAGGGTCGACTTGTCAGCCATGATCACTCCTTGAGGTGGGGAACACCGCCGGGCTCCTCCCGGGGGTGGCCCGTTCATTGGACCGGTACGCACTGACGCATCCGGCGGTGACCGGCTGTCAGGGCACTGTCGTGCCGTGACAGCGCCCTGACAGCGCGCCGCCCCCGACGCCCTGGACCATGGGCGGGTGAGCACAGCGGCGATCGTCCCCTCCGGCAGGCACACACCCGTCCTGAAGCGGCTGGACGCGGTGCTGCGTCCGCTCACCGTCTTCGCGATGGACCTGCACCGGCATCCGGAGCCCTCCGGCGCGGAGGCCCGCACCGCGGCCCGGCTCGCCGAGGCGCTGGCGGCCGAGGGGTACGCGGTGACCCGGGGCGTGGGCGGTCACGGCGTGGTCGGCGTCCTCACCCACGGCGACGGGCCGCGCGTGTACCTGCGCGCCGAACTGGACGCCCTGCCGGTCCGCGAACGCACCGGCCTGCCGTACGCCGCCGACGGCCCGTACATGCACGCCTGCGGCCATGACCTGCACGTCGCCGCGCTGCTCGGGGCCGCGACGCTGCTGGCCCGCGCCCGGCCGCACTGGCACGGCACGGTGGTGGTCCTCGGCCAGCCCGCCGAGGAGACGCTGACCGGCGCGCGGGCCATGCTGGAGGACGGCCTGTACGCCCGCTTCGGCCGCCCCGACGCGGTGCTCGCCCAGCACACCGCCCCGCTGCTGGGCGGCATGGTCGCCCACGGGTACGGGCCGCCCGTGCTGGCGGGCAGCGTCCAGCTCGACGTCACCCTGCACGGCCGGGGCGGTCACGCCGGGGCCGCGCACCTGAGCGTGGACCCCGTGCTCGCCGCGGCCGCCGCGGTGCTGCGCCTGCACGGTGTGGTGCCCCGGGAGAGCGCGCCCGCCGACCCGGTCACGGTCACCGTCGGCCGGATCGACGCCGGAACGCACAGCGGCGTGGTGCCGGACACAGCCCGGCTCGGCCTCACCGTACGGGCGCTGTCCCAGGCCTCCCTGGACCGTGCGGTCGCCGCCGTCGAGCGCGTCGTACGGGCCGAGTCGGCCGCCTCCGGCTGCCCGCGCGAGCCCGAGATCACCGTCGTCTCACGGTCGCCGCTCACGGTGGCCGACCCGGAGGTGACCGCCCTGACGCGCGAGGCGCACCGGGAGGCCCTCGGCGCGGAGCGGGTCGTGCCGTGGGGTCCGTCGATGGCGACCGAGGACTTCGGCCTGTACGGGGACGCCGGACGGGAGATCCACGGCTGCGCGGGGATTCCGCTGGGCTACTGGATGGTCGGCGTGGTGGGCCCGCGGCAGTGGGCCGCCGCCGACGGCTCGGGAGCGGCGGAGCGCCTCGCGGCCCTGCCGCCGAACCACTCCCCCGAGTTCGCGCCGCACCTGCCGATAGCGCTGCCCTCGGCGACAACCGCACTGACCACGGCCGCGCTGACGCTCCTGAACAGGCCCTCCGGGTCTCCACGTGCTCAGCCGCGGCGATGACCCCGGCTTCTCCGGCGCACGCATCTGTGATCTCCTGGAAACGTCGGGCCGACGCGTCGTCCCACGGTCGCGGCGGGGCAACGGACACGCCCCGGGAGGAACACATGCCGCATCCCCGCATCGCCCCACCACAGCCGGGCACTGCCCTCCCGTGGCGTGATCTCGCCGCGGCGTGGGTCCTCATGCTCCTGCTCGCCGGGCTGGCATGGGTGCTGACCGTCGCCCAGTCCCGCGACATGCCCATGGAACCGGGAACGATGGGTCTGGCGCTGCCGGTCTTCCTGGTCCTCTGGGTGACCATGATGGTGGCGATGATGTTCCCGTCCATGGCCCCGGTGGCGATCACCTGGGCGCGGGCCATCGGCCGACAGTCGGTCGGCGCCGCCCGCGCCGCTCGGATCGCCCAGTTCGCCGGTGGCTATCTGCTCGCCTGGGCGGCGTTCGGCCTGGTCGCGTACGGGGCACTGGCGGCGACCGCGAGACTGGTGGACGGCCGTCCCGACGCGGGCCGCTGGCTGGGCGCCGCCGCGTTCCTGCTCGCGGGGCTGTACCAGTTCGGGCCGCTGAAGCGCGTATGTCTGCTGCACTGCCGCAATCCGCTGTCGCACCTGGTCCGGTACGCGCGCTTCCGGCCGTGGGCCCGCGATCTGCGCGTGGGGGCGCATCACGGGCTCTACTGCGTGGGCTGCTGCTGGGGCCTGATGGTCGTCCTCGTCCCGCTCGGTGTGATGAACGTGGCCGCCATGGCCGCCCTGGCAGGGGTGGTCTTCCTGGAGAAGCTGTGGCGGTGGGGCCCGTGGCTCACCTGGGCGGTGGGGGTCGCCTTCCTGGTCCTGGCCGCACTCGTGCCCTTCCAGGACTGGCTGCTGCCCGGCCTCCGGATGCCCTCGATGTAGCCGTTCGCATTCCGGGCCGGTGAGGCGCACGCTGGAAGGGAGGCCGTCTCGCCATCCCGAGAACGGACTCGGGACACACGGTCTCGCCGTCCCCGAGGAGTCCCTCCGGGCTCGTCAGGAGGGAAGCGAGATGACACAGCAGACCACCACCGGTACGCGCTGGCACTTGACCGGCGACTGGTTCGACGTGTGCAAGTGCGCCATTCCGTGCCCCTGCACCTTCGCCCAGCCCCCCACCTACGGCGACTGCGAGGGCGTGCTGGCCTGGCACATCCGCAGCGGCAACTTCGGCGACGTGCGGCTGGACGATCTCAACGTCCTGATGCTCGGCTCCTTCGTGGGCAGCGTCTGGGCCCGCGAGCACACCGACGCGTACGCCGCGGTCTTCTTCGACGAGCGCGCCGACGACCAGCAGCGCGCCGCCCTGCAGAGCATCTTCGGCGGTGCGGCGGGCGGGTGGCCCGCTGAGTTCGGTGCGATCTTCGGCCCCGAGATGCGGGGCATGGAGTTCGCTCCCGTCCGGGTCGAGATCGACGAGGACCTGGGCGCCTGGCGCGCCGAGATCCCCGGCCGGGTGTCGGCGAGTGCCGAGGCGCTGACCGGGCCGACCACTCCGGAGGGCGCCCGCGTACAGGTCCTCCACGCTCCCGGCGCCGAGGTAGGCCCCGGCCAGACCGCCACCTGGGGGCGGGCCACCACCGACCGCGCCGACGCGTACGGCTTCTCCTGGGAGCGCTCGGGGAAGTCGAGCAAGCACTTCCCGTTCGAGTGGAGCGGGCCGGACTGAGAGCCCGGGTGCCGGACGGGGGGTGCGGTGTGCCTGGGGGGCTCGGCGGGAAGGGCGTGCCCACTGTCCGTGCCCACGTCCGCTCTCGTCCGGGCCCTCACCCGCCTCCGCAATCAGCTGGTCCCGTACCCGCCGGTCGAGAGCGCCGGGGACGGCCAGGCGCAGCAGTTCGTGCGCGTCCTCGTGGCCCAGCCCTTCGACGAGCATGTCCCGCAGCCCCGCGAAGACCTCGTCGGCCTCACGCATGACCATCACCAGGGCGATGCCCTCCGCGTCCAGACGGCGGGCGGCGAACGCGAGGGCACGCGCCGACGCCTGGTCGAGCCACTGTGCGTCGTCGACGACGCAGAGCAGTGCCTGGTCATCCGCGGCCTCGGTGAGCAGCCCTATCGGCGCACGGCCGTGAACAGCCGCTGTCGTACGTCGTGCGGATCCCGTCGACTCACTGGCGCCCGAGGGGCCCCGTCCGGTGAGTTCACCGGGCGGGGGTCAGAGCTGCTGGTCGTCGCGGTGGCGGCCGAGGCTGCGGCCGAAGCGTTCGGAGAGGGCGGGCATCAGGCTCTCGCCGTCGGCCGGGCGGTCCAGGCCGAAGACGTAGCCGGGGAAGTCCAGGTCCTTCTGCACGGCCCAGATCCCGTCGTGGTCCCCCGCCGGAAGGATACGGACCGGGTCACCGACGGCGACCCAGCCGATCGGCACCATCGAGTCGGCGGGCAGCACGGTGCGCAGATGCACGACGCCGTTGATCCGCACCTCACTGCGGGTCCCGATCCGCGCTCCGTTGAAGACGCGGCTGCCCGTGGCCAGGAAGACCTCGTCCTCGACCCGGCAGCCGGTCAGGTAGGAGGTGGGACCCACCAGGACCTGCCGTCCCAGGATCAGGGGATCCCGTCGGGTGCCCCGCAGGACCGCGTTCTCCATCACGATGCTGTCCTCGCCCAGTTCCACCGGACCGCCCTCGGCGGTGAGGACCGCGCCGAACAGCACCCGGCACCCGGCACCCACGCGCACGTCCCCGCACAGCGTGGCGGTCGGAGCGACATAGGCCGTGGGGTGGACGGTCGGCGAACTACCCTCATGAGCGATCAGCATGACCGCCATGATGCCGCGCCCTGCAGGGCTGGCGCACACCGTTCCGCCAGGTAAGACCCGTGCCGGTGCCGACCGGGCGGCGGACGGAGGACGCGGCGGCCGTGGGCCCCTGTCGCGCCGCGCGTACGGCGGCACCGTCCCCGGGGGCGGAAGCCGGTGCCGCCTTGGACCTGGCCGACTCCCAGGGACTCCGCGGTCGCCGTGGTCGCGTCCTCGTCCGGGTCGCCGTCGCTGTGCTGGTCGCCGAACTCGCCCACGGCGACGGGCGGTTCGTCGTCGACGGGGTGGTTCAGGTAGTCCCGGGGAGGGGCCGTACGAACGGTTCCTCCCCCCGGCATGGTGTGCCACCAGGTCCGCCCGCCCTTCCACGGCGCCCTTCGCCGTCTCTACGGTTGCTGGGCGGGGGCACGAAGCGCAAGAGCGAAGTTTCGAAACGTTTTTCGCTCGGATTCGGGTGCGCCGATGGGCACCCTCCCCTGCGCCGACCGCGGGGACAAGCCGGAACACGGGCCCGCCGGATGGGCGGTGCGGGATCTCTTGACGGCGAACCGGCCGGTTCCTACAGTCCCGTCCATCCGAGTGTTACTGGTTTTCGCGCAACATTTCGGCGCGGCGTGCAGTCCGTTTTTCCCGGCCCTGTCGAGAGGACCGATGGAGCGCTATGAGCTATGCCAGACGACGGGCGTTGATCGTGCGCGGCAGTCCGGAGGGCTACCGCCCCGTCCAGACCACTGACCTCTTCCTGCCGTTCCTCGACCGGCACGGGTTCGAGGTGGTCGTCGAGGACTGCCTCGAGGTCTACGAGGACGAGAAGTTCCTGGCCGAGACGGATCTGGTGGTGCAGTGCTGGCCCGGGGGCGAGATCACGCCCAGGGAGAGCGCCGGGCTGCGGGCGGCCGTCAGGGGCGGCATGGGACTCGCGGGCTGGCACACCGGGTTCGTGGACGCCTTCCGGGAGAACTTCGACTACCAGTTGCTCGTCGGCGGGAGGTTACAGCTCGACCCGTCGGAGTCCGACCGCCACTGGGTGCGACTGGCCGCGGAGCACGCCGACCACCCGGTGATCAGCGGGTTGTCCGACTTCGAGGCCACCTGCGAGCGGTACTGGCCGCTCAACGATCCCCTGATCGACATCCTGGCGACCATCACCTTCGACGGCGATGAGAGCCGCCCCGGGGTCTCGTCCGTACCGGCGGTATGGACCAGGACATGGGGACGCGGCCGGATCTTCGCCTCGGTCCTCGGCCGCGGACCCGACGACTTCGACACCCCGCAGGTGCGCGCGCTGACCGAGCGTGGGTTGCTGTGGGCCAGCCGCTGCCGCATGTGAGGCGGCGGACGTCATGACAGGGGCCGCAACGCCAACGACCCCGTGCCCGCGGTTCGTTCCGTCGGACGCCGGGCGGGTCGTCCGCGCCGCCTCCGATGTCCTGATGTCGTCCCCCTGTGATTTCCTGGCCCCCCTACCGGTTGTGTCGAAGTCACCGCCTTCGACGGCCGGTATGCGTGCAGCGCATCCAGTCGGTGACGGCACCCTCCGCGAGGCCTGCCGTCGCTCGTGGCCCGTACCGCACCGGGGAAGAGAAGCCATGTCATCAGCCACACCTCGACCCTTGCGGGTCACCGTCTGGAACGAAGGACGGCACGAGCAGCGCAACCCCGAGGTCGCCGCGCGGTACCCGGAGGGCATACACGGTGCGGTGGCGGGGGCCGTCGCCGAGCATCTGGGCGAGACGGCCGAGGTGCGGACCGCGACGCTGGACGAGCCGGAACACGGGCTGACGCAGGACGTGCTGGCCCGGACGGACGTACTGACGTGGTGGGGAAACCTGGCGCACCGCGAGGTGTCCGACGAGGTGGTGACGCGGGTGCACCGCCGGGTGCTGGCCGGAATGGGCCTGGTCGTGCTGCACTCCGGGCACTGGTCGAAGATCTTCACCCGGCTCATGGGCACGACCTGCACACTGCGCTGGCGCAGCGGACGCGACCGCGAAGTGGTCTGGACGGTGGCCCCCACACATCCCGTGGCGGCCGGAGTGCCCCACCCGTTCGTCATCGACGAACAGGAGATGTACGGGGAGTACTTCGACATACCCGTCCCCGACGAACTGGTCTTCCTCAGCTCCTTCAGCGGCGGCGAGGTGTTCCGCAGCGGCTGCGCCTTCCGGCGCGGTCACGGAAAGATCTTCTACTTCAGTCCCGGAGACCAGGACTACCCCGTCTACCACCACCCCCACGTCCGCCGCGTCATCGCCAACGCGGTGCGCTGGTCGGCGCCCGACGCCGACCGGTCGGTCCCCAGGCTGGTCCACAGCGAACCCGGCTGGTTCGAACCGGGCGGCGAACAGGCGTGACATCCCAGGCCTTCAGAACGCTCCCGTCCGACGGCGGTCCGCTGCGCCTCCTGGTCGTGGGAGCTGGCCGTATGGCCCGTGTCTGGCTCCGGGCGATCCTGGCCTCGCCGGACACCGAACTCGCGGGCGTCGTCGACCGCGTGCCCGCCCATGCCGAGGCGCTCGTGCACCGGGTGGGCGTGCCGGGAACGCCCACCGGTCACGACCTCGCCACGCTCGTCACGGCAACCCGGCCCCACGCCGTGGTGGACGTGACGGTGCCCGAGGCCCACCTGCCCGTGACCCTGCAAGCACTCGCCCTCGGACTGCCCGTTTTGGGGGAGAAACCCGTGGCCGCCACGGTGCCCGAGGCGCTGCGGCTGGCCGCCGCGTCCGAGGCGGCGGGCGAACTGTTCATGGTCAGCCAGTCGCGGCGGTACAACCGGCACCTCGCCGCCTTCCGGGACCGCGCGCAACGGCTCGGCCGACCGGGCATTCTCACCACCGACTTCTTCCGGGCGCCGCACTTCGGCGGATTCCGCGAGAGCATGGCCCATCCGCTCCTGCTCGACATGGCGATCCACCCGTTCGACACCGCCCGCTGGCTCCTGAACGCCGATCCCGTGTCGGTCCGCTGCGAGGAGTACAACCCCTCATGGAGCTGGTACGCGGGTGACGCCGCCGCCACGGCCGTCTTCGAGATGGCCGACGGCATCAGGTACGTCTACAACGGCAGTTGGTGCAGCGGTGGCCTGGAGACCTCATGGAACGGGGCCTGGCGGCTCAGCGCCGAGCTGGGGTCGGCCGTCTGGGACGGCGAGCGCCCGCCCGAGGCCGCACTTCACGAGGCCGAGGGCGGACTCCTGCCGGAGAGCGGGACCGGGAACGACGACTGTCCTCCGGAAGGACTCGCGGGCGCGCTCGCGGAGTTCGTCCACGCACTGCGCACCGGCGTCACGCCCACCGGGGAGGTGCACCGCAACGTGCTCAGCCTCGCCATGGTGACGGCCGCCGTGGCCTCCGCACGAACGGATCGCCGCGTGCACATCGAGCCGCTCCTCGACGAGGCGATGGCCGAAGCGCTCACGGCCGCCGTCGGACCGGAAGCGGCACGGCTGCGTGCCTGGCCGTCGGTGGGCGAGGCGCTGGCCGTCACACCGAAAGGACTGAACCGTGCTGGATGACGACGTCACGTCGACGGGTAGCGCTCTGAGAGCCGACAACCGGCTGCCGCGCCCCACTCTGGCCCAGATCGCCAAGACGGCGGGAGTGTCGGTCTCCACCGTCTCCAAGGTCCTCAACGACCGGACCGACGTCTCCCAGGACACCCGCGCCAAGGTGGACTCGGCACTGCGCGAGCACCGGTACGTCCGTCGCGGTATCCCCGCCGAAGGGCCGACCGTCCGGACCGTCGACCTGGTGATGAGCGGGCTCGACGGATCCTGGCCCGCCAGCGTCGCCAGCGGCATGGAGGCGGCGGCGTACGAGGTCGGCGTGCACGTGGTGGTCTCGGTGGCGCGCACCTCCGCGCCCCTCGGCAGGCACCGGGGTCCGGACTGGGTGGACCGCATCATCGAACGCGGCAGCGCCGGGGTGGTCCTGGGCCTGATCGAACCGACGGAGGACCAGCTGACACGGCTGCGGCGGGCGCGGGTACCGTGCGTCGTCATCGACCCGCTGAGCGACCCGTCGCCCGACGTGATGTCGGTGGGCACGACGAACTGGACCGGCGCGTACGAGGGGACCGCTCACCTCCTGGAGCTGGGCCACCGCCGCATCGGACTGGTGACGGGTCCGCCCGACCATCTGTATGCCCGAGCCCGGCTCGCGGGCTACCGCTCGGCGTTGGCCGCCGCGGGCGTCGAGGTGTCGCCGGAACTGCTGCGGCACGGCACCTATGAGCGGGCCAGCGGCGCCGAGCAGGTCGGGGCGCTCCTCACCCTGCCCGAACCCCCGACCGCCCTCTTCATCTGCTCCGACCACCTGGCCATCGGCGGGTACGAGGCGCTGGCCGAGGCCGGTCTGCGCGTGCCCGACGACGTCAGCGTGGTCGGCTTCGACGACCTGCCCGAAGCCCGCTGGGTCCATCCCGCCCTGACGACCGTGCGCCAGCCGCTGAAGGAGATGGGCCGCAGCGCCCTGCGTACGCTGCTCAGACTGATGGACGGTGAGGAACCGGAGAGCCGCCGGGTCGAGTTGGCGACCACCCTCGTGGTCCGGGACAGTACGGCCGCGCACAGGAAGGCGTGACGGCCGGACCATGGCTGCCTCGGTGAGGCACGGTTGATGTCAGGGGCCTCCCTTCCGGTGACCTGCGGCCCCTTGCCCCCGGGGAGCGGAGGCCATGTCAGCCGCCGGGGCGGAGGCGGATGGAGTTGATGACCGTGATGTCGAGGGTCGAGGCGGCGCCCGGGCCCATGTACCAGGGGCAGTCGACACCGTTGTAGGCGCGGCACAGATCGACGACCCAGCCGTCGGTCTGGTTGTTGAAGACCGTGTGCGACCCGACCTGGTTGCTGAGGTTGTAGACGCCGGACCAGTAGATGTGGGAGGGGACGTCGTTGTTCCACCCCGTGTTCTGCGGGTAGACGCAGAAGGCGCCGGAGGGGCAGCCGTGGGTGGTGGCGGCCTGGGCCTGGGTCGAGGTGAGCAGCAGCGCGGCAGTGGCCGTCGCCGCGAGCGCGGCGGCCTTGCGGAGGGTCTGGAACATCGTCATGGGTTCTCGTGCTCCTTGGTATCGGAGGGGGCGCGGTCGGTGGATCAGCGGTTCTGGGCGCGCTCAAGGCGGCGGGCCTTGACCCGGCGTGCGGGTGCCGCCGGGTCGGCGACCGTTCCGGCGGTCTGGGCGCGGGGCGCCCCGGTGGGTCTGCTGGTGTCCAGCGCGGCGGCGACCCGGGCCAGCGTCCGGTCGCCGGGCCGGACGGCGAGGTGGAAGTGCGAGACCTTCACCGGGGTGAGGTCGCCGCCCCAGACGACCGTGCCCTCGCAGTCCGCGAGGATGTCCCGCACGATCGCCTCCTGGTGGGGCCACAGCCCCTCGCTCCCGGCCAGCGGGTAGGCGGTGGGGTGGAGGGCCACGGCGGTGCCGGAGAGGTGGTTCGACTCGAAGTCGGCACCGAGGTCGCGGCGGGTGGTGTGGGCGGTGAGGCCGCCGCCCACACCGGAGTCGAGGGCGCCGATCTCGTAGTGCCAGCGGCGGGCGACGTGCAGCAGCACCGCCGCGGCGGCGCCCTCTCGCAGGCGGGCCGACACCCCCGAGCCCTCGACGGGGAAGGCGGCGATGGCGTCGGGGTCGATCGGCCAGCCGTTGGCGGACCTCGTGCCGGTCCAGCGGACGGTGTCCGGTTCCCCGGTGCCCGCCGCGGCGGCGGTCAGGGTGTTCGGGGCGAGGGCGAGCACACCGGCGCCCGCCGCGACGCCCAGGAGATCGCGTCTGGTGATCATTTCGAGTTCCTCACTCGTCCGGTCAGGACGTGACGGTGGAGACGCCGGGGTCGCCCCCCTCACGCCAGATGTTGTGGTCCAGACCCCAGCCCGGCTGGAAGTCGTACTCCCTGATCTGGTTGAACGACCAGTTCCGCGGCAGGGGGAAGCCGAGGTTCCCGGAGAAGCCCCAGGACATCCCGGAGACGAACGACCAGCGGGCCCCGGCCTCCTCCGAGACGCGGATGCAGACGTTGCGGGAGCCGTAGACGCCGAACGTGTAACGGCCCCCCAGCTCGGTGAGCCCCGCCTTGACGCCGTTGAAGTACGGCACCACGTGGGAGCCGATCTCCTCGTCCGTCGCGTCGTAGTCGACCCCGAAGTAGATGCACGTCCCGGCGCCGATGCCGTGCTCGACGGCCTTCTGGTGGGCCTTCTTCCCCTGGTCGTAGCCCTTGTCGTAGGTGAAGTTCTCCAGCTGGGTGCCGTTGTACTGGAAGATCGGGAAGAACCTCAGCCCGGCGTTCAGGATGGTTTGCGGCTCCCCGGGCTTGAGGGCCTTGCCGAGGTAGTACGGGTCGCCCGGGGCGAGGTGCTCGTCGAGGTAGCGGCCGACGATCTGGTAGCCGTTCGCCTTGAGCAGCCGTCCGCGTTCGGCGGTGATCTCCGTGACGCAGTCGCAGCCGGTCGCGTTCCGCGAGACGTCGCCGGAGGAGACCAGGAGCTGGGCCCAGGTGGTGTAGTCGTTGTGGCCCGTGACGGGGATCTGGGAGAACTGCTGGAAGGCCATCAGCCAGCCCACGTGGGTGCCGGTCTGGACGTCGATGGGGATGTCCTGCGGGAGGTAGCCCCGCTCTCCGCCCGCCGTGTACGTGGGCGAGTTGAAGTAGCAGGCGGAACGGAACAGGTAGCGCAGGTCCCCCGTCAGGTTCCCGGAGCCCTTCCCCTTCAGCGCGGCCTGCGTGCCGGGTCCGAAGTACCCGTTGATGGAGCCCATGGCGATGCCCAGCTCGTACTGGATGCCCATCATGAGCCCCTGCTGGACGTCACGGGAGTAGATGCCGTCGCAGGGCACCGGGTTCATCGCGGGGATGCCGATCTCGGCGACATAGCGGGCGTTCAGCCGCTGCTGGATCGTGCGGACGTGGTCGTCGCCGCCGGGGACCTTGCGGAACTGGTCCATCCGCAGCAGCGCTCGCAGGACGTACGGCCACATCCGGTACGCCTGCTCGGCGTTCGAGTAGGACAGGCCCATGTCGCCGTAGAGCTGTTCCAGGGAGTCCTCGGAGTCGGAGGTCCACCGTTCCCGGTCGGTCGAGGCCCAGTAGCCCTTGCACCACAGGGCGCCGTTGTAGAGGCGTATGAGGTTCTCGTTCTCCTCTTCGATGGGCATGCTCCGGCGGTTCTTCACCGCCTCGAAGGTGCCGGGGCCGAAGTTCTGCACCGTGGGCGAGATGCCGAGTTCGTGCTGGAGCCCCTGGGTCAGCGACAGCACCGTGGACCAGCTGATGCGGCCGGTCTCCGGGCACCTGATGTATCCGGGTGCGCCGCCGTAGGTCTTGTTCACCCAGTTCTGCGTCCGGTAGACGTGGATGTCGCCGCCCACCCCCGTCCACGGCGCGGCCGGGTCGATCGTCGAGCCCTGGCGGGCGTACATGCCGAGGTCGCCGGGGCAGTCGGTGTCGAAGTCGTGACCGTGCGGGAGGATCATCGCGCCGGTCTTCTTGGGGGCCTCGGTGCGCAGGTGGTCGATGAGGTTCCTGATGCCGCGCAGCATCGGCTCGCCCACGGCGTCGTGGGAGCGCACCATCCCCACGATCGAGTAGAAGCCGGTGTTGCGCCCCACTCCGTCGACGTACGCGTCGCCGTTTCCCTCACCGCGTTCGTATCCACGGCCCTCGTAGACGTGCCCGTGCGGGCAGACGAGGAAGTTGTAGGCGATGTCGTCGAACTTGGGCCGATGGTCCGCGTAGATGTTCGCGATCTCTTCCCGGCAGTCCTCCTCCGTCTCCAGGTCGCTGGTGCTTCCGGCCCCGAGGTAGTGGATGAACACTCCCATGTGGGCCGTCCAGGGCGAGGAGGACGGCGCGGGGGGTGCCGTGGCGTGCGCCCGGGTCTCCGCGCTGGCGTACGTCCCCCAGGTGGCGCGCTGGTTGATCGTGATGGACATGGTTCCTCGTTTCACCGGCCGTTCGTGGCCGGGGTCGGGCGGGGTGTCAGCAGCCGTAGTGCGGGTCGTGGATGTAGTCCGCGTCGTCGGTGAACCAGTAGTGGCCGCTGATCGCGTTGTCGGCGTGGATGCCGTCGAGGAACTTCTCGTAGCCCAGGGACAGGTCGGCGTAGTAGTTGCCCGCCTCGATGCAGAACCGCGCCAGGTTCGTGGCCATGTTGATGTCACGCTTCAGCGCGACCTCGCTGTAGTAGCCGGGGAATCCGTTGTTCCACACGGACGTGGCCCGGTCGTTGAAGTCGCCGCAGTCGTCGCCCCACCACGGGTCGTCCCTGTCCCACTTGCAGGAGGCGCCCTCGAAGTACGGGAGGTCGAAGGCGTAGAGGTACCCGTCCGCGTCCGCCGCGGCCACCGCGCTGAGGTCGGCGCCGGACCGTACCGGGGTCGGTGCTCCCGGCCTGGGCGCGGAGGTGCCCGCGTCCGGCGCGGCGGCTGCGGGGACCCCCGTGCCGACGAGTCCGATCAGGGCCGCCGCGGTCAGGGCCACGGCGGTTCTCATGTACTTCTTCGTGCTGTTCATGTCGTACGTCGTCCCTTCAGGTGGTCTGCCGCGGCGGGTGTTCGCCGCGGAGGATCAGTGCCGCCTTCGCCAAGGCGGCCAGCCGCATGGCGCGGGCGTTGGTGACGTCGGCCCGGTACCGGGCGCGCAGTGCGGCCAGATGCCGCCGTTCGGCGTCCGCGGCGGCCTCCGCGAGGCCGGAGGCGACGGCGCACTCGGCCTCGGCGACGGCGTACCGGACCTCCTCGGCCTCGGTCGCCGAGGCGCCCAGCGCGGCCCGCAGGTGCTGCGGCGAGGCGTGCGGCAGCCCGCGTCCGGCCATGCACGCCGCCCAGCCGCGCAGCGCCCCGGTGAACGCCGGGTCGGTCTCCGCCCGGCTCAGGGCCAGCGTGACGATGTCGCGGTCCACCGCGTCGGCGCCGAACCAGGTGCGGAAGTCGCCGTACAGCTCACCGCGGGCCTCGCTGGTGCAGCCGCGGGTGCTCCGCCCGGTGGTCATGCCGCTGGGCAGCGTGACCTCGACGGTGTCCCGGCCGCCGCCCTGCCAGGCGCGTAGCGCCGCGGCCCGGCGCTGCGGTGTCAGGCCGCGGACGTAGGTGTCGACGGGGTCCTCCGCGCGGGGGGCCGCGTCCCGTCCGGAGGCGCGGACCAGGGAGCCGTAGCCGTGTGCACGCGCCCACGCGGTGTCGGCGAGGACGAGGCGCATCGGCGGGGGCGGTGGCCCGGTCCGCGCCGGTTCGGGCACCGCCGGGAGGCGGAACCCGGCCCGGCGCATGCAGCGCCGCTCCAGGACCAGTTCGGCCCGGCGCAGGGTCGCCGACTCCTCGGCCGTGACCTGGCGCGGCAGCGCCCGTGCCGGACCGGCGTCCGGCCCGGCCGTCCCCCGTCCCGGCCCGCACGCCGCGAGCGCGGCGAGCAACAGCGCTGCCAGTACGGGCAACAGCGTCGACGACCGTACGGACGACCGCGCTGCCGTTGGCGCTGACGACCGTACGGATGGCCGCGTTGCCGTTGGCGCTGACGGCCGTACGGATGGCCGCGCTGCCGTTGGCGCTGACGCCCGCGCTGCCGTTGGCGTCGACGCCCGTACGGACGACCGCGCTGCCGTTGGCGCTGACGGCCGTCCTGACGGCGCACCGAATCCACGCATCGGCTCCCCCTCACCCGTTCCCCGAAGTTCCCGCGGGCGCACGGGGGCGTGTGCGGCGCCCCCCGGCCCGACGGACGACGGCAGCGCGCCGGGTTCCACGTCCCGGTCCAGGACGGTGGCGCGTGCCGTGGGTGTCTCTTCCGGTCCCCGTGCGCGAAGGCGTCTCGCACCCGCGGACCGTCGACTTGGTCGCCCTCAGCGTGACAACGACTCCCCCGCCCCGCACGCACTTTCGGGCTCGACCGAAAAACTCGAGCGGGGGGCCAGACGCGCGGCAGGCACGGCTGTCAGACCCGCGTGAGAGACTTCGTCAACAGCTGTCACCACGGGGGTTCCGCTGTGCTGCACATCCACTTCTCCACGGAGGATCTGGGCCGGGTGCGCCTGGCTCCGCAACCTGACCCGGTCTGGGAGATGCTGCTGAGCCTGCACGCGCTCGGCGGCTCTCCGGACCACATCGTGTTCGGCCCCTGGCGGGCCGAGACCCTCGCCGGTCCCGATCCGTCGATCTCCTTACTGCTCCAACTGGCGCCGCCGCGCGGCTACTCGCCCGACTTCCTCACCCCGCCCGCGGGCGCCGACCTGGAATCGACGCTGGAGGCCGTGATGAGCGTCGACCGCGCACGGCTGCGCGCCGAACTCGCCCTGCTGGCCGCCCAGCGCGGGGAGACACCCTGGATGCGGCGGGTGGCCGGGGGCGACGCGAAGGCGATGCGCGCGCTGGGCGCGGCGATGTACCGGTACCACCAGAACGTCCTGTCGCGTTCGTGGCACCGCATCCGCGCCGTCGTCGAGGCCGAACGCGCCATGCGCGTGATGGACTTCTTCGCGGGGGGCGTCGAACGGCTGCTGGACAACATCCATCCGCTGGTGCGCTGGGAGCCGCCGGTGCTCAAGGTGGCCTACCCCGTGCGCCAGGACCTGGTGCTGAAGGGGCGGGGGCTGCTCCTGATCCCCTCCTACTTCTGCTGGGGCAGGCCCGTAACGCTGCTCGACGACGATCTCGACCCCGTGCTGGTCTACCCCGCGAACCGCGACCTCCAGTTGCTCACGGAGGATCCCGCGGCGTCGGACCCCGCGGCCCTGGCCCGCCTCCTGGGGCGCACCCGCGCCGCGGTCCTGGTGGAGGTCGCGGCGTCCGACGGTACGACGGGCGGGGGGATCGCCCGTCACCTCGGCATGTCGGCCGCCTCGGCGAGCGAGCACGCCGCCGTCCTGCGGGAGGCCGGTCTGATCGTCAGCCGCCGGGTGGCCAACACCGTGTGGCACACCGCGACCCCGCTCGGCCGGGCCCTCGCCGAAGGAGGCCGTCCGGCCAAGGCGCTTCACATCTCGGGTGGCGTTCTCCCGCGGCCGTCCACCAAGTCCCCGCGGGACGACAGGAGTGCGGTGTGAGTGTGGCCCGGGGTGAGGGGGGTCGGTGACGTCTCCCGTCTCGGTTCCTTCGTCGTGACCCGCTGACCCCGGTCGAGGACTCCGGTCCTCAGCCGGTCCCACGCACGACCAAGGGCCGGGTTCGGATGTCTCCGAACCCGGCCCTGACCTGCGACTGTCTCCAGTCGGGACGACAGGATTTGAACCTGCGACCCCTTGACCCCCAGTCAAGTGCGCTACCAAGCTGCGCCACGTCCCGGTGCGCTGCCTCGCGGTGAGCCGCGTGATCGCGCGGGAGGTACTTTACCGCACGTGGCGGAGCGCATCGGAACCGGTGAGGGGCGTCGGTGCGGGGGACAATCGTCGTATGAGTAGCGCATCGGGGCGTCGGACGAGTGACGCGCGGGATCGGGACAGTGCGGGGCGGGCGCGGAACGCCAGGCCGCGGGACGGGCTCGGGCGGCCACTGCCGTACGGGGCGGACGGGGTGGAGCGGCAGCCCGAGGGTGTGGTGCGCGGGCCGGAGCAGACCGTGGCCGAGGCGCAGGCGCTGTTGGACGCGGGCAAGCCGTTCCACGCGCACGAGGTGTTCGAGGACGCGTGGAAGTCGGGGCCGGAGCGGGAGCGGGCCCTGTGGCGGGGGCTCGCCCAGCTGGCCGTCGGGCTCACGCACGCGGCCCGGGGGAACACGACCGGCGGGGCGCGGCTGCTGCGACGGGGTGCCGGGGCCGTGGAGGAGTGGGCGGCGGCGGAGCGGGCGCCGTACGGGCTGGATGTCGTGGGGCTGGTCGGCTGGGCGCGGCGGCTCGCGGACGACGTGGAGGGCGGGGGGCGCCCGGTGGACGCGGCGGAGCGCGCGCCCCGGCTGCGGTGACCGGTGATCCACTGGCCGGTGGTGGCACTGTCGGTGGCGTACGGCAGACTCGGGGTGTGCGAAAGATTCATGTCATCGGCATCGGCGCGGGCGACCCGGACCAGCTGACCCTCCAGGCGGTCAGGGCGCTGCGGAGCACCGACGTGTTCTTCCTGCTCGACAAGGGGGAGGCGAAGTCCGACCTCACCGGGCTGCGCCGGGACATGCTGGAGGCGCACCTACCCGAGGGGACGTACCGCGTGGTCGAGGCGCGGGACCCGGAGCGGGACCGGGACGCGGGCGGCGCGGCGTACTCACCGGCGGTGGGCGACTGGCGCACGGCCCGCGCGGACATCTACGAGCGGGTCATCGGGGAGGAGTTGGGCGAGGGCGAGTGCGGGGCGTTCCTGGTCTGGGGTGATCCGGCGCTCTACGACAGCACGATCGGGATCCTCGACGAGGTGCTGGCGCGTGGTGGCGTCGCCTTCGAGTACGACGTCGTGCCCGGCATCAGCAGTGTCTCCGCGCTCGTCGCACGGCATCGCACCGGGCTGAACCGGGTGGCGCGGCCCGTGCAGATCACCACCGGGCGGCGGCTCGCCGAGGGGTTCCCGGCGGGGGTGGACGACGTGGTGGTGATGCTGGACGCCCGGCAGACGTTCCGGCAGTACGCGGACGAGGACATCGACATCTACTGGGGTGCCTATATAGGGACGCCGGACGAGATCCTCGTCTCCGGGCCGATCGCCGAGGCGGCCCCGCGGATCGAGCGGCTGCGTGCCGAGGCTCGGGAGCGCAAGGGCTGGATCATGGACACCTATCTGCTGCGCCGCCACACGCCGGAGGACTGAGCCCGGGAGGACCGAGCCCGGGAGGACTGAACCTGGAGGACCGAGCCAGGGAGGACTGAGCCAGGGGGACCCAGCCAGGGGGACTGAGCCAGGGGGACCGAGCCAGGGGGACCGAGCCCGAGGGGGCGCACCCGGGCGGCCCGTCCCTGCGTGCGGGTGTCGTCCGGCGATGTGATCGTGACCTCGTGACCGTCGCCGAGAGCACCGCCCCGCCCGCAGCGCAGCCACCCGTGCTGGACGCGCGCCGCCGGAACATCGTCTTCGTGACGATCATGCTGGGCATGCTGCTGGCCGCCCTGGACCAGACGATCGTCGGCACGGCGCTGCCCACGATCGTGTCGGACCTCGGCGGCGCCTCGCACATGTCCTGGGTGGTCACCTCGTATCTCCTCGCGGAGACGGTGGCGACGGTGCTGGTCGGCAAGTTCGGCGACCAGTTCGGCCGGAAGCTGGTCTTCCAGGTGTCCACGGTGGTGTTCATCGTGGGCTCGTTCCTGTGCGGGCTCGCCTCCAACATGACGATGCTGATCGTCTGGCGGGGCATGCAGGGCGTCGGCGCGGGCGGGCTGATGGTCACCTCCATGGCGCTGATCGCCGATGTGATCCCGCTGCGGGAGCGCGGCAAGTACCAGGGCGCCATCGGCGCGGTGTTCGGGGTGGCGACGGTCATCGGGCCGCTGCTCGGCGGGCTGTTCACCGACCACGCGTCATGGCGCTGGGCGTTCTACGTCAACGTACCCATCGCGATCGTGGTGGTGTTCGCGGCGGCCCGCACCATCCCGGTGGTGAAGGCGGCGGTCCGGCCGGTCATCGACTATCTGGGCATCGCGCTGGTCGCGGTCGGGGCGAGCGCGCTGATCCTGGCGACCAGTTGGGGCGGCACCGAGTACGCGTGGGGTTCGGGTGTCGTCATCGGGCTGTTCGTCGGTGGGGTGCTCGCCCTCGGGCTGTTCTGCTGGGCGGAGTTCCGGGCCGCCGAACCGATGCTGCCGATGCGGCTGTTCGGCAATCCCGTGTTCACCGTCTGCTCGGTCCTCAGCTTCATCGTCGGCTTCGCGATGCTGGGGGCGCTGACCTATCTGCCCACCTATCTGCAGTACGTCGACGGGGACTCCGCCACCATCTCGGGCGTACGGACGCTGCCGATGGTGATCGGGCTGCTCATCGCCTCCGTCCTCAGCGGCAACGTGGTCAGCAAGACCGGGCGGTACCGCGTCTTCCCGATCGTCGGCACGGTCGTCATGGGGCTCGGGCTGTTCCTGATGTCCCGCATGGGCACCGGCACCGGCACCTGGCTGGAGTCGCTGTACATGTTCGTGCTCGGCAGCGGGATCGGCCTGTGCATGCAGGTGCTGACCATCGCCGTGCAGAACACGGTCGACTACGCCGACCTAGGCACCGCCACCTCGGGCGTCACCTTCTTCCGTACGCTGGGCAGTTCCTTCGGCACCGCCGTCTTCGGCACCATCTACACCAACGCCCTCACCCCGAACCTCGCCGACGGGGTCGAGGAGGCGGCCCGCACCGGCGCGGCTGACCCGGAGGCCGTGTCCCGGGCCGCGACCAGCCCGGAGGGCGTGCACGGGCTGCCCTCCGACGTGGCCGCGCCGATCGTCGAGGCCTACGCCGACACGCTCCAGACGGTCTTCCTGTGGACCGTGCCGGTCGCGGCGATCGGGTTCGTCGTCGCGCTGTTCCTCAGGGAGGTGCGGCTGCGCGACAGCGCCCGGCTCGTCTCCACCGACATGGGCGAGGGCTTCGGCTCCCCGCGGGCCGCCGACTCCCAGCCGGTGCTGGAGGCCGCCGTCGCCAGGATCATCAGCGGTACCGACCCGGCCACCCTGCGCCGCGTCGTCAGCGACTCCGACACCCGCCTCGATCCGGCCGGTGCCTGGGCCGTGATGCAGGTACATCTGCTGAACCGGCTGGTCGGACACGCCAGCCTCGGCCTGATCGCCGCCCGGCGCCGCCTGCCACCGGAGGTGCTGCTGCCGGTCTTCGACCGCATGACCGACGAGGGCTACCTCACCCGCGACGGCACCCTTCTCTCCCACACCGACGCCGGGGCGCGTGAGGCCGAGGTCATCACCCAGTCCTGGACCTCCTGGCTCGAGGACCGGGTACGGGAGGACGTCGGCCGCCCGTCCGACACCGAACTGCACGCCGCCATCGACGCCATCGCCAAACGCCTGCTGGCGGAGGACCTCAGCAGCGGGCTGCCGGAGCGGGTGGGGGCGCTGGCGTCCAGCGGGACGCGCTGAGCACGGGGCGGGCACCGGCCGGGAACTCCGGCTGAGGTGTCACGTCCGGCCGAGCCCCCTCCCCTCCAGCCACTCCAGCACCGCCGCCACATCCCCCACCGCCCCCATACCCCGCGGCAACGGCGGACGGCGTACGACCACCACCGGCAACCCCAGCTCCCGGGCCGCCGTGAGTTTGGCGGAGGTCGCCACCCCCCCGCTGTCCTTGGTCACGAGCACGTCGATACGGCGGTCACGCAGCAGCGCCGACTCGTCGGCCGACGTGAACGGGCCGCGTGCCAGTACGACGTCCAGGTGCGGCGGCAGTGGTGGGTCGGGCGGCTCCACCGAGCGGACGACGAAGTGCAGGTCCGTCAGAGGGGCGAAGGCGGCGAGGCCGAGGCGTCCGGTGGTGAGGAGGACCCGGCGGCCGAGGCCGGGCAGCGCCCGCGCGGCGGCCGTGAGGGAGGGCACCGGATGCCAGCGGTCCCCCGGGCCCGGGCGCCAGCCCGGGCGGCGTAGTACCACCGTGGGCAGGCCGGTCGCGGCGGCGGCCCGTGCCGCGTTCGCGGTGATGGTCTCGGCGAACGGGTGGGTGGCGTCGACCAGCGCGTCCACGTGCCGCTCCCGCAGCCAGGCGGCCAGCCCCTCGGCCCCGCCGAAGCCGCCGATCCGCACCTCGCCCGCGACGGCGCCGGGCCGCGCCACCCGTCCCGCGAGCGAGGTCGTCACCCGCACACCGGGGCGCGCCGCCAGGACGGCGGCCAGTTCGCGGGCCTCGGTGGTGCCGCCGAGGATCAGCACGTGCGCGGGCATGGCATGGACCCTACGCGCACGCGTTCCGCCAGCGTTCATGGTCCCCTCACCCACAGGGTCTTCAGGCTCCGCCCGACTCGAACTAACGTCTCGGCGTCGCCCCCCGTCCCCGATGAGTGAGGTTGCGATGTCCGCACGAAATGCCCTCGCCGCCCTGGCCCTGGTCCCGGTGCTGGCGCTTCCGGCCACCGCGCACGCCTCGGCGGCGGGCGGCCCCGGCGCCGAGGCAGTGCTGCCCCACAAGACGCACTTCGACCTCCAGGCCCACCGCGGCGGCCTGGGCCTGACCACCGAGTCCACGCTGGAGGGCTTCGGCAAGGCATTGCGGCTCGGCGTCTCCACGCTGGAGCTGGACACCCAGGTCACCAAGGACCGCAAGGTCGTCGTCACCCACGACCGCCAGGTCAGCGCGCAGAAGTGCCGGGACACGGCCCCGGTGACGCCGGGCGACCCGATGTACCCGTACGTCGGCAAGTACATCAAGGATCTGACGCTGGCTCAGGTCAAGACCATGGACTGCGGCTACCAGCAGCTGCCCGGCCACCCGCGGCAGGAGCGGATCGCGGGCGCCCGGATGGTCGAGCTGAAGGACGTCCTGAACCTGGTCAAGCGGTACAGGGCCCACCAGGTCACCCTGAACGTCGAGACCAAGGTCGAGGCGGGCGCCCCCGAGCAGACCGCGCCGCGCGAACTGTTCGTGCGCCGGGTGTTCGAGGAGATCCGCGCCTCCGGCATCGAGCGGCAGGTCACCATCCAGTCCTTCGACTGGGGCGCGCTGAAGGCGATGCACGAGCTGGCGCCCCGGTGGCCGCTGGTGGCACTGACCAACTACGACTTCCTCCAGGTCGGCAAGGACGGCGCCTCCCCGTGGCTCGGCGGCATCGACGCCGACGACTACGACGGCGACTTCGTGAAGGCCGCCGCCACCATCCCGGGCGTCCGGGCCCTCTCCCCCAACTACGGCTTCCCGCAGAACGGCAAGATCGGCGACCCCGGCTTCCGCTTCTACCCCGACCGCCAGATGATCGACTCCGCGCACGCCCGGGGCCTGAAGGTCGTGCCGTGGACCTGTGACGACCCGGCCACCATGGAGGCGCTCATCGACCTCGGCGTGGACGGCATCATCACCGACTACCCCGACCGGCTGCGCCAGATCATGGCCGACCGCGGCATGCGGCTGCCGAAGGCGTACGAACCGCGCTGAACGGCCACCGCATGACTAGGGTCCAGGCATGGAGTCAGTACGTGCCGTCCTGATCGACATCGACGGGGTCCTCACCGTGTCCTGGCAGCCGCTGCCGGGCACGGTGCGGGCGTTGCGGGAGATCCGCGACGCCGGGCTCGGCGTGGCCCTGGTCACCAACACGACGTCCCGTACCCGTGCCTCGATCGCCGGGACCCTGTCGGACGCGGGGTTCCCGGTGGACGCCGAGGACATCCTGACCGCACCCGCCGTGACCGCCGCGCACCTCGCCCGGCGGTTGCCCGGCGCCCGCTGTCTGCTGCTGAACCACGGCGACGTCGCGGAGGATCTGACCGGGGTGACCGTCGTGTCCGACCCGGGCGACGACGTGGACGTCGTCCTCGTCGGCGGCGCCGGGCCCGAGTTCGGCTATGCCACGCTGAACCGGGCCTTCGGGCACCTCCAGCGCGGCGCCCGGCTGGTGGCCATGCACCGGAACCTGTACTGGCGCACGGAGCACGGCCTGGAGCTGGACGGCGGTGCCTTCCTCGTGGGGCTGGAGGTGGCGGCGCGGACGGAGGCCGAGGTCACCGGGAAGCCGTCGCCCGCGTTCTTCGGGGCGGCGCTGGAGCGACTGGGCGTGGAGCCGGGTGCGGCGCTGATGATCGGTGACGACGTCGAGTCCGACGTACTGGCCGCGCAGCGGGCCGGGCTCACCGGGGTGCTGGTGCGGACCGGCAAGTACCTGCCGGAGACCGAGCGCGCGGCGAGCGGCACGCCGGACCATGTCATCGACTCGTTCGCGGGCCTGCCCGCACTGCTGGGCCGGGCCTCGCAGCGTGACAGCGCCGACAACTAGCGCAACAGGAGTTGCAGTCCGCCCACGACCGTCGCCGCGATCACGAGTTGTTCAAACAAGCGCTGGTTGATCCGGTTCACAGCCCATTTGCCGAGCAACGCCCCCGGCACGACGAAGCCCACGAGCGCCGCGTCAAGCAGCAGCGAGTTGCCGTCAATCAGCCCGAGCCCGGCGCTGAAGGGCACCTTGGCGACGTTCACGATCAGGAAGAAGAACGCCGACGTGCCCAGGAAGCCCAGCTTCCGGAAGCCCGCCGACAGCAGGTACATCGCCATCACCGGGCCGCCCGCGTTCGCCACCATCGTGGTGAAGCCACCCAGGACGCCGTAGGAACGCGCCTTCCACCGGCCCGCCCTGGTGGTCACGGCGTCCGGTCCCGGCGCCGCCCGCTCGGCCATCCGCCGCCGCCACACCGTGACCCCGGCCATCAGCAGCAGGATCGCGCCGATCGAGTTGCGCACCACCCCGTCGTCGGCCCACACCAGGAACAGCGTGCCGAGGACCACGCCCGCCCCCACCGCCGGGAACAGCCGCCCCAGGGTCGGGCAGTGGGCGTGCCGCCGGTAGACGAGGACGGCGAGCACGTCCCCGAAGATGAGCACCGGCAGCAGGACCCCGGTCGATGCGCGGGCGGGCAGCACCGCCGCGAAGACGGCGAGGCTGACCGTGTTGGCCCCGCTCACGGCGGTCTTGGAGAAGCCGACGAGCAGGGCGGCCACGGCCAGCGCCGCGAACTCCCAGCCGGTGATGTGCCAGAGCGTCATCGTGTCCATGCGGACACTGATGCTATGCCCATGCATGTGGCCGACGTAAGGACCGTCTCGCCAGACGGTCCCTCACGGGGGTCACCCCACAGCCCGCCCGCTCACCCCACGGGCCCCATCGGGTCACCCCACAGCCCGCACCCGCTCACCCCCTCCGGCCCACACCGGGTCACCCCGCAGCCCGCACCCGCTCACCCCCCGGCATACCGCGCCCGCAGCTCCCGCTTCAGCACCTTCATGCTCGGCCCCAGCGGCAGTTCCTCGGTGAACTCCACCCGCCGCGGGTACTTGTGCCTGCCCAGCCGCTCCTTGGCCCACTCGGTGAGCGCGGCGGCGTCGAGGTCACCGGCGTCCGGCGCGGGGACGACCACGGCGCACACCTCCTCGCCGTGCAGTTCGTCCGGCAGGCCGATCACCGCGACCTGGGCGATGCCGGGGTGGCGCATCAGCACCTCCTCGACCTCGCGCGGGTAGACGTTGAAGCCGCCGCGGATGATGACGTCCTTCTTGCGGTCGACGATCCTCAGGAAACCGTCCTCGTCCTTGGTGCCGAGGTCGCCGGTGCGGAACCAGCCGTCCACCATCGCCTCCGCCGTGGCCTCGGGACGGCCGAGGTAGCCGGAGAAGACGTTGTGCCCCCGGATGACGACCTCGCCCAGCTCGTCGACCGGCAGCAGTTCGATGCGGTCCTCGGTCTC
The DNA here is from genome assembly GCF_042796855.1 of Streptomyces sp. NPDC057877. Classification (NCBI taxonomy): domain Bacteria; kingdom Bacillati; phylum Actinomycetota; class Actinomycetes; order Kitasatosporales; family Streptomycetaceae; genus Streptomyces; species Streptomyces sp. NPDC057877. The sequence continues at coordinate 642,950 of NZ_JBHVMS010000002.1, read as the reverse complement.
GGCGCGGGCGATCTCCACCTCCACGCCCCACAGCGGATGCCCGATGGTGCCGGGCCGGGCGCCGAACCAGGGCTGGTTCACACTCGCCGTCGGCGAGGTCTCCGACAGCCCGTACCCCTCGTAGATCCGCGCCCCGAACGCCGCCTCGAACCGCTCAAGGACCGCCACCGGCAGCGAGGCGCCGCCCGAGACGCACACCCGCAGCTCCGGCAGGGCGTCCGCACCGCCCGCCGCGGCGGCCAGCGCGACGAACATGGTGGGCACGCCGTGGAAGGTGTTGACGTCCTCCTTGACCATCAGCTCGATCGCGCGGGCGGCGTCGAACCGCGGCAGCAGCACCAGCGTCGCGCCCGCCCGCCACACCGAGTTCATGGACACCGTCTGCCCGAAGGCGTGGAACAGCGGCAGCGCGCCCAGCGCGATGTCGTCGGGGCGGATGTCGTTGGCGTCGAAGGCGTTGACGGTGGCGTTCATCACGAGGTTGAAGTGGCTGAGCACGGCGCCCTTGGGGACGCCGGTGGTGCCGCTGGTGTAGAAGACGACGGCCGGGTCGTCCGCGTCACGGGTCTCGTACGAGCGCAGGGGTGCGGCGTCGGCGGCGAGCCGCTCGAACTCCGCGCCCAGGGTGACCACCCGGACCCCGACGGCCTCGGCGGCGGCGGTGCCGGTCGCCGCCTGCGCGGGATGGCAGAGCAGCAGGCTCGCGCCGCTGTCCTCGAGGACGTGCTCGACCTCGGCGGGCGACAGCAGCAGATGGACGGGGACGACCACGGCTCCGGCCGCGGCGATGGCGTAGTACGCCGCCGGGAACTCCGCGGTGTTGGGCGCCATCAGCGCGACGCGGTCGCCCGGCCGTACCCCGAGTCCGGCCAGGGCCCCGGCCTGGGCGCGGGCCCGCTGCCACATCTCGGCGAAGGTCAGCCGCAGGTCGCCCTCCACCAGGGCGGTCTTGTCGGGTCGGCGCCGGGCGTTCTCGGCGAGGATGGCGGCGACGGAGAGGGTTGCCATGTACGGGGTGCTCCGTTTCTCGGATCAGCGGCTCGTTGCGGTGCCTTTGCGGTGCCTTTGCGGTGCCTTTGCGGTGCCGTGCGGGTCTTTCCAAAGGCGGCGGGACAACGTCCAAAGGGGCGCGGGGAACTGCGCGGCCAGCCACGACGAACCCACGGCGACCCCCGCCAGCAAGGGGCGGGTACGGACGGACTACGGGCGCTCCACCAGCACCGCGCTCCCCTGCCCCACCCCGACGCACATCGTGGCGAGGCCCCGCCCCGCCCCCGTCCGCCGCATCCGGTGCAGCAGCGTGGTCAGGATCCGCGCCCCGGAACACCCCAGCGGATGCCCGAGCGCGATCGCGCCCCCGCTGGGATTGACCCGCTCCGGATCGATCCCGAGCTGGTCGACGCAGGCGAGGGCCTGCGCGGCGAAGGCCTCGTTGAACTCGGCCTCCTCGATGTCCCCCACGCTCCAGCCCACGCGGGCGAGGGCCTTGCGGGTGGCGGGGACGGGGCCGATGCCCATGACGTCGGGGTGGACCCCGGCGGACGCCCCGGCGGCATAGCGCCCGAGCGACTCCAGACCGAGGTCGTTCAGCGCCTCCTCGCTGACCAGCAGCAGGCCCGCGGCACCGTCGTTCATCGGGGAGGCGTTGCCCGCGGTGACGGTGCCGCCCTCGCGGAAGACGGGCCGCAGCTTCGCCAGCTTCTCGATCGAGGTGTCCTCGCGGACGCACTCGTCGCTGTCGACCAGCACGCCGTCGGGGCGCTCGACGGGCAGGAGTTCGGCGTCGAAGTGGCCGTTCTTGCGGGCGTCGGCGGCCCGGCGGTGGCTGTGCAGCGCGAACTCGTCCTGCCGGGCGCGCGAGACGCCGTAGCGGTCCGCGACCTCCTCGGCGGTCTCGCCCATGGCCAGCAGCCCGTGCAGGTCGGCCATCCGGGGGTTGACCAGCCGCCAGCCGAGGCGGGTGTCGGCGGTCTCGATCCGGTGCGGCAGTGCCTCGTCGGGGCGGGGCAGTACGAAGGGGGCGCGGCTCATCGACTCGGAGCCGCCCGCGAGCACGACGTCGGCCTCGCCCGCGGCGATGGTGCGGGCGGCGGCGGTGACCGCCTCCAGGCCGGAGGCGCACAGCCGGTTGACGGTGGCGCCGGGGACGGAGTCGGGCAGTCCGGCGAGCAGGGCGGCCATGCGGGCGACGTTGCGGTTGTCCTCACCAGCCTGGTTGGCGGCGCCCCAGTAGACGTCGTCGATGCGGGCCGGGTCGAGCGCGGGCACCTCGGCGACCAGCCCACGGATCACCGCGGCGGCGAGGTCGTCGGGGCGTACGGCGGACAGGGCGCCGCGCAGTTTGCCGAGGGGGGTGCGGCGGGCGGCCGCGAAGTGGACGGTGCGCACGAGGGGACTCCTGACCGACGCCGGTCTTCGCTGACCAGCACCTTAATTAGCACTGCTAGTTTTGGACTATAGACCTCCGGGCAGCACCTGGGAAGGTCCCGGCGGTTCGCCGGGGCCCGCACGACGCCGCTGGAGGCCAGCACATGACCGACACCCGGGACCACACCCTCGACGGCACCCGTGGCACGATCGCCGCCCGCGAGTGGCCGCACCCCCGGCCCCGGTACCTCGCGCTGCTCGTGCACGGCTACGGCGAGCACATCGGCCGCTACGCGCCGGTCGCCGAGGTGCTCACCGCCCACGGCGCCGCCGTCTTCGGGCCCGACCACGTCGGCCACGGCCGCTCGGCGGGCGAGCGGGTGGTGATCGAGGACTTCGAGGACGTCGTCACCGATGTGCGCGCCGTCGCGGAGCTGGCCCGCGCCGCGCACCCCGGCCTCCCCGTGGTGCTCGTCGGGCACTCGATGGGCGGCCTGATCGCGGCCCGCTACGCCCAGCGGTACGGCGACACGCTCACCGCGCTGGTGCTGTCCGGGCCGGTGATCGGCGCCTGGGAGACGCCGGGGCGGTTGCTGGCGCACGCGGAGCGGCACGGCGACGTCCCCGACATCCCGGTCAGCCCGTCCGCGCTCTCCCGCGCCCCGGAGGTCGGACCGTCGTACGCGGCGGACCCCCTGGTCTGGCACGGTCCGATGAAGCGGCCGACGCTGGAGGCCTTCGTCCGCACCCTGCGGACCGTCGACGAGGGCGGCACCGTGGCCCCGCTGCCGGTGCTCTGGCTGCACGGCGACGACGACCGCCTCGTCCCGCTGCCCGGCAGCCGCGACGGCGTGCGACGGCTGAGCGGGGACGGCCCGCTGACCGAGCGGATCTATCCCGGCGCCCGGCACGAGGTGTTCCTGGAGACGAACAAGGCCGAGGTGTACGACGACTTGGTCCGCTTCCTGGACGGCGTGCTCGCCTGACGAGACGGCACAGCGTGGCGTTTGCCCTTTTTGGCCCTGGGCACCCGCGCCCCCATGGAGTGGTTGCGCAGTGCGGCCTGCGTGGGTGAGGACCCCGAGCTGTTCTTCCCCGTGGGCACCAGCGGACCGGCGCTGCGGGACATCGCGGCCGCGAAGCGCGTGTGTGCCCGTTGCCCGGTGATCACCGACTGTCTGGTCTACGCGCTGGACAGCGGACAGACCTCGGGTGTCTGGGGAGGAACCTGCGAGGAGGAGCGCGGCGAACTGCTTCGTACCGCCAGAGCCGACGCCACAAGGAGAAGCACGGTATGACTGTCGTGAAGAGCACGCTGCCCGAGGACGCCCGCAAGGTCGCCGGGGACGCGTTGCAGAGCACCCTCGTGGACCTCCTCGGCCTGTCCCTCATCGGGAAGCAGGCGCACTGGAACATCGTGGGGCCGCGGTTCCGTTCCATCCACCTCCAGCTGGACGAGGTGGTCTCGACGGCCCGCGAGTACGCCGACACCGTCGCGGAGCGCTGTTCCGCGCTCGGCGTGCCGCCGGACGGCCGCCCGGAGACCATCGCCAGCGCCTTCACGCTGCCCGGCCCGAAGGAGGGCTGGGTGCGCGACAACGAGGTCGTGGAGGTGATGGTGGAGTCCCTGGGGGCGGCGATCGGCCGCCTGCGGGAGCGGATCGAGGCCACCGACAAGCCCGACCCGGTCACCCAGGACCTGCTGATCGGCATCACGGCCGAGCTGGAGAAGCAGCGCTGGATGTTCGACGCGGAGAACTGGCCCCGCGAGCACTGACCGCACGCCGGAGAGAGAGGGGCATGGGATGACCGACGCCCTCGAACTCGACACGCTGTGGGAGAACTTCCACCGCGTGGTGAACATGACCTCGAACGAACTGGCGTCCTGGCTGCGGGTCAGCGACGCCGACGAGGACACCGAGCCCCTGCCGGACCACGCGGGCGAGCCCGTGGGGCAGCACGTCCTCGCCATCCTCCAGAAACGGCGCATGGACCTCACGGACGACGACATCGAGGTGATGTACGAGGTCGTGGACACCATCAGCGCCGAGGCGGACCTCGAGAACGAGCCCGAGGCCGAGCAGACCCGCCGCAGGCACCATCTGATGTCCCTCGGCCACGACCCCCTGAAGCCGTGACCGACGACAGGCGCGTGCTGCGCGAGCTGGTGCCCGCGCACGGGGAGACGTACGCCGAGGAGGCGGGCATCCGGCTGCGGGACGCCCCGCAGCCGCTGTACCGGCTGCTGGTGCTGTCCCACCTGCTGAGCGCCCGTATCCGCGCCTCGGTCGCCATCGCCGCCGCGCGGGAGCTGTACGAGGCGGGGCTGCGCGATCCTGGGCGGATGGCCCGGGCGGACTGGCAGGAGCGGGTCGACGCGCTGGGCCGGGGCGGCTACCGGCGCTACGACGAGCGCACGGCCACCCAGCTCGGCGACGGCGCCGAACTGCTCACCGAGCGCTGGGGCGGTGACCTGCGCCGGATGCGCGAGGAGGCCGACGGCGACCCGGACGCGCTGCGTCGGCTGCTCCGGGAGGTGCCGGGGATGGGCCCGGCGGGCGCCGACATCTTCCTGCGCGAAGTCCAGCGCGCCTGGCCGGAGTTCGCCCCCTACCTGGGCGGCAAGGCCCTCTCGGGCGCCGAGCGGCTCGGCCTGCCGAAGGACCCCGAGCGCGTCGCGAAGCTCGCCGGTGACACCGAACCGGCGACGCTCGCCGCCGCGCTGGTCCGGGCGTCCCTGGACAAGGAGGTCGCGGAGGACAGCCTGCGCCGGGCGGCGTGATCCAGCCGTCAGTCCGCCGGGGACGTCAGGCGTGCTCAGACCGTCAGCCTGCTGAGAGCGGCCGACACCAGCGTCCGCGCCCCCGGCACCAGCACCGCCGGATCCGGCGCGAACAGCGGGCTGTGATTGCTCGGCACCCGGCCGATCTTCTCCGCCAGCTCCACGCCGGGCACCGCGTCCCACACCGCGGGCGGCGTCGAGGTCACGAACCAGTAGTCGTACGGCACCCCTGGCGGCGCCAGCAGCGAGAAGTCCTCGCTGCCCATCGCCGGGCCGAAGTCGACGACGGCGTCCGCGCCGAACAGCTCCCGGTGGACGGTGGCGATCTCGGCGTCCAGGGCGGCGTCGTTGACGGTGGTGGGGTACGCGTCCAGGACCGTGATCTCCGGCGGGGCCGGGCAGCCCGCCGTCTGGCACTCGCCGGTGACGATCCGCCGCACGGCCGTCAGCATCCGCGCCCGCACGACGGCGTCCCGGGTGCGCAGGCTCAGCGCGAGGCGCGCCTCGGCGGGGATGATGTTGGCCTGCGACCCGGCGTGGAACCGCCCCACCGTGAGCACCGCCGAGTCCTTGGCCGCGATCTCGCGCGAGACCACGCTCTGCAGCCGGGTGACGATGTACGCGGCCGTCACCAGCGGGTCGACGGTCGACTCGGGCCGCGAGCCATGGCCGCCGAGGCCGTGCACGACCACCTCGATGTCGTCGCAGGACGACATGATCGGGCCGGGGGTGTGCGACAGCAGCCCGGCCCGCCCCGGCACCGCGTGCTGCCCGAACAGCGCGTCGGGGCGCGGGAACCGCTCGTGGATGCCGTCCGCGACCATGGCCGCCGCTCCCCCGCCGTGCTCCTCGGCGGGCTGCCCGACCAGCACCAGCGTCCCCGACCAGGTCTCCCGGGCGGCGGCGAGCGCCTCGGCCGCCGCCACCAGCCAGGTGAGGTGCAGATCGTGGCCGCAGGCGTGCATCACCCCGTCGACCGTGGAGGCGTACTCCAGCCCGGTCGCCTCCGGCACCGGCAGCGCGTCCATGTCGGCGCGCAGCCACACCACCGGCCCGTCGCCGTTGCGGAGCACACCGACCACACCGGTACCGCCGACGCCCTCGGTCACCTCGTATCCCGCCGCCCGCAGCCGCATGGCGAGCCGCGCGGCCGTACGGTGCTCGGCGAACGCCAGTTCGGGGTGCCGGTGCAGGTCCTGGTAGAAGCCCTCCAGGTCGGCGGGGTCGAGGCCGGAGGTGATGTCGCGGGTGCGGCGGGCGACGGCGGCGGGCTCGCTCATGGCTGCTTCCTTCCGGTGGCGTCCGGCGCGGTGCTCGGCGGGCGTGCTGCGCACATCCTGCCCGGTACGGCGTCAGCGCGGGCCGGGATCGGGCAGCCGCAGCAGGCGGGCGATGGTGCGCAGGACGCCGTTGTCGGTGTTGGCGGGGGCGAGGTGGCGGGCCCGGCTGATGACGTCCGGGTGGGCGTTGGCCATGGCGAAGGACCACTCGGCGGTGTCCAGCATCTCCAGGTCGTTGAGGTAGTCGCCGAAGACCAGGGTCTGCGCGGGGGTGATGCCGAGGTCGCGCTGGAGCTGGCGTATGGCGGCGCCCTTGTTGGCGGTGCGGTTCATGACGTCGACCCAGTGCTCGCCGGAGACGACGACCTGGTGGGTGTCGGCGAAGGGCGCGAGCGCGGGCGCGGTGGTCCGCTCGGCGGGCCCGAAGTCGTAGAGGGCGACTTTCAGGATGTCGTCGTCGACGGCCGTGACGTCCTCGACGACGCGGTGCTCGACGTAGTACTTGCGCACCTCGGCCAGGAACGCCTCGTCGGTCCGCTCGACATAGGCGGACCGCTTGCCGCAGACGACGGCGCCGACGTCGGTGCCCTCGGCACCGAGCCGTCGTACGGCCTCGACGACCCGCGAGACGACGGCCGGGGCGAGCGGGTCGGAACTCAGCTCGGCCCCGTCCCGGACGACGTAGGTGCCGTTCTCCGCGATGAACACCATCCCCCGCGCGGCCCGCTCGAACTCGCGCGCGAGGGTGGCGTACTGGCGTCCGCTGGCCGGGCTGAACAGCACACCGCGCTCGCGCAGTTGCTCCAGTACGGTCCACAGCTCGCGCGGGGCGCGCTTGTCGTCGTCGAGGAGGGTGCCGTCCATGTCGGTGACGATCAGCCTGATGTCGGGGGCGCCATGGGCGGCATCGGAGGAGGTGAGCAGCGACGGTTCGGAGTACGGCATGACCGCTCACCCTAACCGGGCCCGCCCGCGCTCCCGCCGCCGGGCCCGTTGCGCCGTGGGCGCCACGCGGTGATCATGAGGGCGGCACCACGAACGCCACGGACCCGAGGAGGGCGACCGACCGGCATGAGCGAGAGCCACACCCCCGTCGAGGGCACACCACGGCTGAACACCACCGTGGCGCACAACGCGCGCGTCTGGAACTACTGGATCGGCGGCAAGGACAACTACGCGGTCGACCAGCAGGTGGGCGACCATGTCGCCTCGATGTTCCCGCTGATCAGGGATGTCGCCCGGGCGGACCGGGGCTTCCTGGGCCGGGCGGTGCGGTTCCTGGCCGAGGAGCGCGGCATCCGGCAGTACCTCGACATCGGGACCGGACTGCCCACGGCGGACAACACCCACGAGATCGCCCAGCGCGCCGCGCCCGAGTCCCGGATCGTGTACGTCGACAACGACCCGATCGTGCTGCTGCACGCCCGCGCCCTGCTGACCGGCACGCCCGAGGGTGCCACCGCCTACGTCGACGCCGACGTGCACGACCCGGACACCATCCTGGAGCGCGCGGCGGCCACCCTCGACCTCACCCGCCCGGTGGCGGTGATGATGCTGGGCATCCTGAACTTCGTCCTGGACACCGGCGAGGCCCGCGAGATCGTCCGCCGGATCATGGCCCCGCTCCCCTCCGGCAGCCACCTCGCCCTCACCCATCCCACGTACGAGCCGGAGCTGGGCGGCGCGGGCCAGCGGGCGGCGATGGCGTTCTGGAACGAGAACGCCACGCCACCGATCACGGCCCGGGGAAGCGCCGACGTCGCCGCCTTCTTCGACGGACTGGAACTCCTCGCACCCGGCCTGGTGTCGTGCTCGGCCTGGCGCTCGGGTCTCCAGGACCCCGCCGTGGTGCCGCAGTTCGGCGCGGTGGCCGTGAAACCCTGACCGACCCCCCGCGACGCCTCCTGAAAGTATGATCACCCAATGTCTGACATGACCGAGACCACGCCCGGCTGGCTGTCCCCGGACGAACTCGAGATGGCACGCGCCCGGATGCCGATCCTGTACGTCGAGGCGGTGCCGGTGCGCGTCGACGACAGCGGCGAGGTCACCAGCATCGGGCTGCTGCTGCGCATCGGGCCGGACGGCACGGTCAGCCGCACCCTGGTCTCCGGCCGCGTACTGCACCACGAACGCGTCCGGGACGCCCTGCTGCGCCACCTGGAGAAGGACCTCGGACCGGTCGCCCTGCCCCGGGTCCCGCCGTCCCTGCAGCCCTTCACGGTCGCGGAGTACTTCCCGACCCAGGGCATCACGCCGTACCACGACCCGCGCCAGCACGCGGTGTCGCTGTGCTACATCGTCCCGGTGAGCGGCGACTGCCGCCCCCGCCAGGACGCCCTGGACCTGGTCTGGTTCAGTCCGCAGGAGGCGCTGTCCCCCGCGCTGCAGAGCGAGATGCCGGGCGGCCACGGGGTGCTGCTGCGACAGGCGCTGTCCCACGCGGGCCTGGCGACCTGAGGGGCGGCGCGGTCACCCGGGACGCAGTCGCCCGTCGGGGGTGAGTGAGACCAGGGTGCCCGCATGTCACTTGGACGCGCCGGGCGCCGACGGCGTGTCGCCGGGCCCGGCCACACGCCGCCGGGTTGACAAGCTCCTCGAACGGGCCGATGACCAGCGGCAGGCGGACGTTCCCGGTCTCGCGTGCCAGGCACCGCCGAACGGCCGTGCACAGCCCCGTCTGGACGGACCGCGCACTGTCCCGAGGGGGAGGCGGCGGACACCTGGTCCCCGGCGGCGCCCGTCGCCTCAGCGGCGCGGAAGCCACTCCCGTCTGAGCAACCCGAACACCCAGGAGTCGGACACCTCGCCGTTCACGACGCAGTCCTCCCGCAACGTCCCTTCCCGCACGAACCCCACCTTCTCCAGGACCCGGGCGGACGCCAGGTTGCGCGTATCGGTCTCGGCCTGGACCCGGTTCAGGTCCAGTGTGTCGAACGCCCACCGCAGCAGGGCGTGCGCGGCCTCGGTCGCGTAGCCGTGGCCCCACATCGCGTCGCCGAGGACGTAACCCAACGACGCGCTGCGGTAGTCCGGGTTCCATCCGGTCAGACCGCACCAGCCGACGAAGGCGCCGTCAGCGGCACGGTCGATGGCCAGCCGCGCCCCGGTGCCGTCGTCCGCCATCGTCCGGCACATGGCGATGAAGCGCTCCGCGCGGGCCCGGTCGTCCCACGGCGGGGAGTCCCAGTAGCGCAGCACGTGGGCGCTGCTGTGCAGCGCGAAGAGGGAGTCCGCGTCGGCGTCGGTGAAGGGGCGCAGCCGCAGGCGAGCGGTGTGCAGTACGGGAGTGGCCAAGGTCATGCGCACCATGGTGGGCCCTCAGGACTTGCGGGCCACACCGCCGTAGATGTCCGTGGGTTCGGGGGTGGTGCCGGGCTCGGGGCGCCACAGGGGGCAGGAGACGATGCCCGGTTCCAGCAGTTCGAGGCCCTCGTAGTAGGCGGCGAGTTGCTCGGGGCTGCGCAGGACGTAGGGGATGGCGCCGGTGTCGTCGTAGCCCTGCTGGGCGGACTTGAGGGACTCGTCGGTGTCGGTGCTGTCGTAGTGCACGAAGTAGCTGCCGGAGGGCAGGGCGGCCTGGAGGCGTTGGACGATGGAGATGGCCTCCTTGTAGTCCTGGATGTGGCCGAGGATGCCCATGAGCATGAGGGCGATCGGCTTGTCGAAGTCCAGGATCCGCCGCGCGTTGTCGATGATCCTCTCGGGTTCGTGCAGGTCGGCGTCGATGTACTCCGTCACGCCGTCGCGGGTGCTGGTGAGCAGGGCCTCGGCGTGCCGGAGGACCAGCGGGTCGTTGTCGACGTAGACGATGCGCGCCTCGGGCGCGATGCGCTGGGCGACCTGGTGGGTGTTGTCGTACGTCGGCAGGCCGGTGCCGATGTCGAGGAACTGGCGGATGCCGAGTTCGCCCGCCACCAGGGTCACGGCGCGGATCAGGTACTGGCGGGAGGCGCGGGCCATGGTCTCGATGGTGGGGGCGACCTCGCGGTAGGCGTCGCCCGCGACGCGGTCCACCTCGTAGTTGTCCCTGCCTCCCATCCAGTAGTTCCAGATGCGGGCCGAGTGCGGCACCGTGGTGTCGATCTTGGACAACGCCTTCTGGGCGGGGGTGGACTGGCCGTCTGCCATGGGGGTCTCTCCTGCCATGCGTACGCGGATTAGCGGCTTAACGCCGGTGTCTGGTGGTGGTGCTCGGTCGCCCCGGTCCGGCACGGGGAGGGCCTGCGGGGCCGACGCGGGGTCATCGCCGCGCCTTGCGACAGGGCAAGCGGCAGGAATGGGTGGTGTGCACGGCCTCGGTGGCACGTGCGTCCCGTTGCCTTCACGGCGATGAAACCTCCTCGGTGCGGGCGGCAGGCCCTCCGTGTGCCGCGGGATGTGTCAGGCGATCAGGAAGTCCGCCTGGCCTGCCTTCGCGCCCTTGAGGAACGAGATCATCTCGTCACGGGAGTAGACCAGCGCGGGGCCTTCGGGGTCCTTCGACTGACGGAAGGCCACGCTGCCGTCGGGCAGCCGCTTGGCCTCCACGCAACTGCCGCCGTTCGTGCCGCTCCAGGGCTTGTGCCAGCCCTCGGTTCCCAGGTCGGCGGCGGGCATGCCACTGTAGATGGGGTCCTCGGATCGCATGGATCACAACTCCTTACGCAGTTCGCCCAGGATGTCCCTGGTTCGCGCGACCGGCTCCGCCTGCACGGACATCCGGTCCATTACTTCGAGATAGGTGACGACGTCCTCCGGCCGGTCGACATAGGTCGCGCCGGTGAGGTTCTCGGTGTAGACGACGTCGGGGAGTTCGGAGAATCCGAAGCGGAATTGGTGGAAGGGGCCGAAGGCACCCGGGTGCGCGCCCACGGAGACGGGCATGATCTGGATCCGGACATTCGGCTGCTCCAGGGCCTCCAGTATCCGGTCGATCTGCACCCGCATCACCTCGGCCCCGCCGACGGGCCGACGCAGCACCGTCTCATCCAGGATGGCCCAGATGGCCGGGGCTTCCGGCTTGGTGAGCAGGTCCTGGCGCCTGAGGCGCAGGTCCACTCGGCGGGCGATCTCCTCCTTCGACTCGTTGGGGAACCCGACCCGGAACAGCGCGGTGGCGTAGTCGTGCGTCTGCAACAGGCCGGGGACGTAGTGGGGTTCGTAGAGGCGGATGACGCTGGCTTCGCTCTCCAGGCTGACGTAGGCCTTGAACCAGTCGGGCAGCACGTCGCGGTACGTGTACCACCACCCCGGCTGGTTGGCCTGCCTGGCCATGGCGAGGAAGTCGTCGATCTCCAGCGCGCTGACGCCGTAGGCGCGCAGCAGTTCCCGCACGTACGGGATGCGCAGACCGACCTCGGCCTTCTCGATCCGGCGAACCGTCAGCGGCGTCACCTCGATGGCGCGTGCCGCGTCCTCGAACGACAGTCCCGCCTGCTCGCGCAGTTGCCGCAGGCGCTTGCCGAGAACTATTCGCAGGACGGTGGGTGCACTGCCGCCTGAGCGGTTCTCGCTCACATCCAACCTCCGGGAACGGCCGCCACAGTGTGAAGTGTGCCACGCCGTCGACGACACAGACAGAGCGATGTGGGTAGTTCTGAAATTATCAGAACGCCGCTTGCGTATCGATCCTCCCGGCGGCCATAGTGCCTAGCGTGACGTGGCCCACAACACGGACGCAGCGGGACCCAATTGTGTTTGCCAGCAAGGGAATTGATGGCGCGCCAGGTGCGCGCCCGGACGCGCGTGTGCGCGTGCGTGAGAGCAGCACCGGTCCGTCCCCGTCCGGCTACGTCGCCACCCACACCCCCCTCAGCGACCTGCGCACAACCAGGCATCCCTGCGACACGCCTGGCTGCACAGCGGAACGGCGGGTGGCTCGGGGCAGCCACCACCGCACCGCACCGCGCACAAAGGAGAACCGATGGCGGCATTCACGACACGGCACCAGGGGCCGTCACCCTCACCGGCCGACGGTGAGGAGCCTCTCCACCACCGCGCCACCGTCCCGGCCCACCCGTCCTGGGCCGCCACGGTACGGCGCACCGTCACCGAGCACCTCGCGGGCCTCCGGCTGCCACCCGAACAGGTCGACAACGCTGTCCTGATGGCCGACGAACTCTTCGTGAACGCCGTGCGACACGCGAGCCACGGCCCCACGGACACGGTCACCGTCATCATCGACTGCACCGAGCACGCCCTGCGCGTGACCGTGGCCGACAGCTCACCCGCGCTGCCGCAGTCACCCGCGGTGGTGGACGAGACGGCCGAATCGGGGCGCGGACTGACCATCGTGACCGCGCTGGCCGACGACTGGGGCGTGGCGGCGCCCGAGCCCGGGAACCCCGGCAAGCGCGTGTGGTTCACCCTGGGACGACCCGGGGTGTCCTTATGAAGGGCACACCGCCCCCCACACCGTCCCCCACACCGCCCCCCATGGCCTCCGGCCTCGCTTCCGCGCTCGCCAGCGAGCTGACGCGCAGAGCCGACGAGGACCGGGAACTGATGCGGCAGGCGGAAGCGAGCCCGCTACCAGCGCTCCGACGCCGTATCGCCCAGTGCCACCGGGACAACGCCGAGGCCCTCGCGACGATCGTGCGCCGCCATGGCTGGCCGACCGCCGATGTGGTGGGCCCGCACGCCTCGACCGCGGCCCTGATGATCCTGCTGCACGCCCCCGGCCCCGGCTTCCGGCGTAGCTGCCGCGACCTGATCGCCCGGGCCACGGCGGACGGGCGCTGCCCGGCGATCCATCTCGCCTACGTCGCCGACCACTGCGCCGTCGAGCAGGGGCAGCCGCAGTCCTACGGGACCCGGATCGACCCCCGGACCCTGCGCCCCTATCCCCTCGACGATCCCGACCACGTCGACGAGCGCCGCCGAGACGTCGGCCTGGGCCCGCTCCAGGAGCACGTGCGGGCGTTGCGGGCGCTGTGCGTCCACGACTGACCGGGCCTCACCACAGCGCTTGGTGGGCCGGGCAGGGGATGCCCGACGGGTCGCAGTCGGCGCACTTCTCGCAGTGCCGCCAGAACGCCCGCAACGCCTGCTGCCGACGCCACTCCGCGGCGATGCTTCCGACGCGCTGCCGGTAGCCGAAGGCACCCCCGCTGTCGTGCCACTGCCATCCGGGGGCCGGTGTCGCGGCCGTGGGACGGACACGCGCCTCGCGGGTACGGCGTTCCGTCACGGTGGGGGAAGGCTGCGGCCCGCGTGGACGCGGACCCGGGTCCGGTGTGGTCAGCAAGGTGATGCGGTCGGTGAAGTCGGGGTCGGGCAGCGGCAGGTCCAGGTCGTCGTCGACGTAGGCCACGGCCGCGGGCACGTAGTCGAGGACGGCGTTGACCTGTGCCGTGCGGAGGGCCAGGTCGGGGGCCTGCTCGTGGGCTTTCAGCCTCCTCGGGACACGCGGTGTCGTCGTGGACTCCGCTGGTGCGCCGTCCGGTTCACCGTGGTCGCGGGTGACGGCCGCGGCCTGGGTGTTCCACCACCACTCCGCTTCGGGTCGCTCGCCGTGAGCCATGTGGTGCAGGTACAGGCAGTAGGTCGCGGCGCTGTCTCCGGCGCCTGCCGCGTACTGCCACCAGAGCCGCGCGGAGTCCTCTCGTTCGGTGAGTTGCAGGATGCAGCCCAGCACGCGCGCCGCGGGCGGTTCGGGCAGGCAGCGGGCCACGAAGCGGCGCAGGCTGGACAGGGCGCCGTCGCTCATGACGGCCGTCTCGCACAGGGTGCGCAGGTCCTGCGCCGCGGCGTCCTGTTCATCCCCCGGCTCGGCCGCGGGCTCCGTGTCGTGCGGGTCGAGGGCAGGGCAGCGCCGGGCGGCGAGGCGGTCGGCCGCGGCGTTGATCTCCGCGAGGGTGTAGGGCTCGATGACCAGCCGGGCCCGGCCCAGCAGATGGTCAACGGGCGATGTCATCGGCGCGTTCCTTCTTGGCCAGGCCGAGGATCTCTTGCAGGCGGCGGCGTGCGTAGCGGGCGGTGGAGCGGACCGCCGCGGGGGTGATGCCGAGGTGTTCGGCGGTCTCGCGGACGGAGTGCCCGTGACTGTAGAGCAGCACGATGACGTCCCGCTGCCGTTCGGGCAGGGCCTCGATCGCCTGGAAGAGGTTCAGGCTTTCCTCCAGTTGCCCTATGGGGTCGACCGCCTCACGCAGCGCGGCGGTCTCGAAGGCGGCGGTCTCGATCAGCGACTCGCGTCGGCCGCGGGCCCGGGCGACATCGACAGTACGGTGCTTCATCACCTGCCAGGCGTAGGCCGCCGGGCTCTCCTTCGCCAGCACCTGCGGCCAGGTCGTGAGCAGTTGCTCGAACGCCCAGTCGACGGCCTCCTCGGCATCGGCCCGGTGTCGCAGGTACGTCCTCGCCCAGGCCACGTACGCCGGGCGGTGCATCCGGTGGAAGGCTTCGAAGTCCAGGGGCAGCTTGGTCATCGTCGTGACGCCCGTACGCGTTTCGAGTACGTCCTGTCTCACACCCGCCCGTCCCTGCGATCGCCCCGACGCTGACCGCCACCTAAGGAAAAAGACACGGGATTTCGCCCCTTCGATAAGCCAACGGGCCCACGGGCCCGGAAGGACGCGGCTCGCGCCCTCTGCCTGTGATGGCGTGGTGGAGTGCGCCATCGTGCATCCACCGGGCCCGGATTCTCACCCACCGAATCCGTTCGATTACGCACCAGCGCCACTCCGGGCCACCCGACGCCCCCTCCGCCACGCCCACCTGCGCGGCGACCAGCCCCACCAACTCCCCACCGACCAGCGCGTGACGAGCGTCACACAATATGCCTCAGGCAACCGAAAACGGCCCTACGCCCCGTTCGCGACCCTTTGCCTACGAACACTTCCGCGTTCGTCGCTCACGCGTTCCCCGCGGCGCGCGACGGAGGAGAACGACCGAGGGCCGGTCTCGGATGTCTCCGAAACCGGCCCTCATCTACGACTCTCACGAGTCGGGACGACAGGATTTGAACCTGCGACCCCTTGACCCCCAGTCAAGTGCGCTACCAAGCTGCGCCACGTCCCGTTGCCGTCTGACCTGGGGTTTCCCCCGGGTGAAACGCGCAGGGAAACAATACCGCACTCGGGTCCGTGGTCGCGCGCGGCATTTTCCGGCGGTGTGCGCTTGACCTGAAGTTTGGTTGAGGTTGCACGATCGGCGTTATGGCGATCATCGAGGCAAGCATCAAGGAACGCCTGTCGGGGCTCATGGGGCTGATGACGGGCGACGAGAAGCACGGGCCCGCGGCCACCTCCACGCTGGATGTGCTGTGGGTGCTCTACGACCGGGTACTGCGGGTCGGACCGGAGACGATGGCGGACCAGGGGCGGGACCGGTTCCTGTTGTCCAAGGGGCACGGGCCGATGGCGTACTACGCGGTGCTGGCCGCCAAGGGGTTCGTGCCCGTGGAGTGGCTGCCGGGGTTCGGGGCGTACGACTCGCCGCTCGGGCACCACCCGGACCGGATGCTGGTGCCGGGCGCCGAGATCGGCAGCGGGTCGCTGGGGCACGGGCTGCCGATCGCGGTGGGTACCGCGCTGGGGCTGCGGGCGCAGGGGCTGGACGATCCGGCGGTGTGGGTGCTGGTCGGCGACGCGGAGCTGGACGAGGGCAGCAACCACGAGGCCATCGCCTTCGCGGGGCCCGCGGGTCTTGAGCGGCTGCACACCGTCGTCGTCGACAACTCCTCCGCCAGCCACGCGCGGCCCGGCGGCATCGCCGCCCGCTTCGAGGCGGCGGGCTGGTCGGCGGTGACCGTCGACGGGCGGGACCACGAGGCGCTGTACGCCGCCTTCACCGCGCCGCATCCGGGGCGCCCCCATGTGGTCGTGGCCCGGGTGGAGGCCAAGTCCGGCTGAGGCGCCGGGTACGTCAACGAGACCTTCAGGACAAGGAGTTGTATCCCCTCATGGACACCATGCGTGAACGTTTCGGGCCCGTCGTCTCCCGGCTGCTCGACGAGGACCCCCGGGTCGCCGTCGTACTCGCCGAGATCGGCACCGACGGGTTCGAGGAGGCGCGGCGGCGCCACCCCGACCGGGTGGTCAACGTCGGCATCCGTGAGCAGTTGCTCATCGGCGCCGGGGCCGGGCTGGCGCTGACCGGGCTGCGGCCGGTCGTGCACACCTTCGCCAGCTTCCTGGTGGAGCGGCCGTTCGAGCAGGTCAAGCTGGATCTCGGGCATCAGGGGGTGGGCGCGGTGCTGGTCAGTGCCGCGGCGTCGTTCGACTGGCCCGCGGGCGGCTACACGCACATGGCGCCCGGGGACGTGGCCCTGCTCGACACCCTCGACGGCTGGACCGTGCATGTGCCGGGGCATCCCGACGAGGCCGAGACGCTGTTGCGGCGCGCGGTCGCCGCCGGGGACGACAAGGTCTATGTGCGGCTGTCGGTGCAGTCGAACACGACCGCCGTCCCCGTCGACGGCAAGCGGCTCCGCACCGTCCGCGAAGGGCGTTCCGGGGTCGTGGTCGCCGTGGGGCCGGTGCTCGACGCGGTGCTCGCGGCGACCGAGGGGCTCGATGTCACCGTGCTGTACGCGACGACCGTACGGCCCTTCGACGCGGCCGGGCTGCGGCGGGCCGTCTGGGCGGCCACGCCGGACGTCGTGCTGGTCGAGCCGTACCTCGCGGGCACCTCCACGGCCGCCGTGAACGACGCGCTCGCCGACGTCCCCCACCGGGTGCTCGGGCTCGGCGTCGGGCGGCGGGAGCTGCGGCGGTACGGGACCGTGGCCGAGCATGTCGCCGCCCATGGGCTCGACGCCGGGTCGCTGCGGGAGCGGATCGCCGGGTTCGTCTCAGGTCGCCTCGGGGCGCCCCAGGTCCGGGTGGGCGTCCAGTAGGCGGGTCGGGGCCGCCTGGCGCCAGGAGTCGGCGAGGATGTCCCGCAGCTCGCCCTCGTCCTCCAGGGCGGCGAGGCGGGCCCGTACCCAGGCGAACTGCGCCTCGTGGTCGGCGATCCAGAACTTCTCCGGCTCGGCGAGCACCAGTTCGTCGCGCTCCTCCTTCGGGCAGCGCACCGCGATGGAGGTCTCGTCCTCCGGCAGGGTGACGAACATCTTCCCCGCGACCCGGAACGTGGGCATGCTCCAGGCGGTCTTCTCCGTCGTATCGGGCAGGGACAGGGCGATACGGCGTACGTCTTCGGCGTGCGGCATGACAGGCACCGTAGCCGCCACCACTGACAATCAGCCGCTCAGCCGCTTGTAGTAGATCGTCGTCGGGCGCAGCTCGCCGTCCGGACCCGCCGCGTAGTCGGGGATGGCGCCGAGGCGGGTCCAGCCCGCGGAGCCGTAGAGGCGTTCGGCGGGGCTGCCGGTCTCGGTGTCGAGGTGCAGGAGGGTGATCCCGGCCGTGGCCGCCGCCGTCTCCGCGACGGTGAGCAGCCCGCGGCCGAGGCCCTGCCCGCGGGCCGTGCGGTGCACCATCAGCTTGACCAGTTCGGCGCGGTGGCGGCTGTTGGGCTTGTCCGGGAAGGCGAGGCTGACGGTGCCCACCACGCGGCCGGTGCCGTCCTCCCGCGCCACCCAGACGGCGAGCCGCCCGGCGGCCACGTCCGCGGCGCGCCCCCGCCACCAGGCGACGGCCTCCGCGCGGCCGAACGGCGGCATGAAGCCGACGGAGGCGCCGCCGTCCACCGTGTCGGTGAGCAGGTCCGCCAACTCGCCCGTGATCGCCAGTAGTTCACGCTCGTCCATCCTGACCGCCCTCACGGCAGCACCACCGCCAGCGCGTACCGCACGTCCTCCGGCCCCGCGCACCGGAACCGGGTCGGTCCCCACACCCGCAGCCGCAGACAGTCCCCGGTGCCGAGGTCGTGGGTGATGTCCCGCGCGGTCACCGACAGGGCGCCTTCCAGGACCCAGATGTGCTGTTCCAGGCCGGGTACGGGCGGACGGTCGTAGGCGATGTCGGCGCCCGCGGTGAGCCGTCCCTCGACCAGTTCGCCGCGCAGCCCGGCGTGCGGCGGGGACACGGACCGGCGGACGAACCCGGAGGCGCGGTCCTCCCACACGGGCTGGTCGGCGGCCCGCAGCAGCAGGGCGGGTTCGGCCTCGACCTCGCTGAGCAGCTGGGACATCGTGCGGCCGTAGACGGCGCACAGGCGGTTGAGCACGGCCGCGGTGGGGCTGATCTCGGCCCGCTCGGCGCGGGAGAGCGTCGACCGGCTGACACCGCTGCGCTCCGCCAGCTCCCCCAGGGACCAGCCGCGCTCGGCGCGCAGCTCGGCGAGGCGGGCGCCGAGACGGGTGTCGACGGGGTCGGGATCGAGAGTCGGGCGTTTCATATGCGGGATGCTATCCCAGATGCGAGACAGCCCGGGACGGGCCAACCAGATGCGGGACGCCCCTCACCGGGTTGCCGCCCGCAGCCCCTCCCCCACCCTGTCCGGCGTCAGCGGCAGCTCCCGGAAGCGGACGCCCGTCGCATGGTGGACGGCGTTGCCGATGGCCGCCGCCGTGCCGACGGTGCCGATCTCGCCGATGCCCTTGCTGCCCATCGGGTTGACGTGCGGATCCTCCTCGTCGATCCAGTGCGCCTGGACGTCCGGGACGTCGGCGTGCGCGGGCACGTGGTACATCGCCAGGTCGCACTCCGCGAAGTCGCCGAACGCGGCGTCCAGGGTGGCGCCCTCGGTCAGCGCCATGCCGAGCCCCATCGTCATCCCGCCGATGAACTGCGAGCGCGCGGTGCGGGCGTTGAGGATCCGCCCGGCCGCGTACATGCCCAGCAGCCGCCGTACCCGGACCTCCCCCGTGACCGTGTCCACGGCGACCTCGGCGAAGTGCGCGCCGAACGCGTGCCGCGCGTAGGGGCTGTCGGCGTCCGCCCGGCCGGTGGTGTCGGCGTGGGCGGCGAGGCCCTTCGGGGGCAGCGGCCCGGCGTGCACGGCCAGCGCCGCCGCCAGCCGGGTGCACGCCCCGTGCACCGACCAGCCCCAGGACGAGGAGCCCGAGGAACCCCCGGCCAGCGGCGCGGGCGGCAACGCGGTGCTGCCGATCTCCGTGCGCACGCGCTCCAGCGGTACGCCGAGCGCGTCGGCGGCGATCTGGGCGAGGACGGTACGGGCGCCGGTGCCGATGTCGGTGGCGTTGACCCGGACGACGAAGGTGCCGTCGGGCAGGGCGTGCGCGCTCGCCGTGGACGGGGACACCAGGACCGGGTAGGTAGCCGCGGCCACCCCCTGTCCGACCAGCCAGGGTCCCTCGCGCGTGCGGTCGCGGGACCAGCCGAACCGGTGGGCGCCCTCGCGCAGGCACTCCACGAGGTGGCGGCTGCTGAACGGCCTGCCGCTGTCGGGTTCGGTGTCCGGCTCGTTGGTGATCCGCAGCTCGATCGGGTCCATGCCCAGTTCGTCGGCGAGTTCGTCCATGGCCGACTCCAGCGCGTACATCCCGGGCGTCTCGCCGGGCGCGCGCATCCAGGACGGGATCGGCACGTCGAGCGGTACCACGCGGTGCACGGTGCGGCTGTGCGGGGCGGCGTACATCACCCGGGCCGGGACCGCCGCCTGCTCCACGAACTCCTTGATCCGGGAGGTGTGCGTGGTCACCTCGTGCAGCACGCTGGTCAGCCGCCCGTCCGCGCCCGCGCCGAGGCGGACGCGGTGCAGCGTCGGCGCCCGGTGCCCGACGACGGACGGCAGCACCCGGCGGTGCAGGGCGAGGGTCACCGGGCGGCCGGTGTGCCGGGCGGCCAGCACCGCGAGCACCACGTCGGGGCGCGGAGTGCCCTTGGAGCCGAAGCCGCCGCCGACGTGCTCGGCGGTGACCGTGATCCGGTCCTCCGGCATGTCGAGGAGCGCGGCGAGCACGGCCCGTACCGCCGTGGTGCCCTGGCTGGAGGTGTGCACCAGCAGCCGGTCACCGTCGAAGTGGACGGTGCTGGCGTGCGGCTCCATGGGGTGGTTGTGCAGCGGCGGCACCCGGTAGACGGTGTCCAGCCGCACGGTGGACTCGGCGAACACGCCCTCGGGGTCGCCCCGTTCAGTGCGGGCCGGGTACCCCGCGTTGGCCTCTTCGGGCTCGTAGAGGTCCGGGTGGTCGGCGCGCAGCGTCACGTCGTACGCCTCCGCGTCGTACGCCACCCGCACCTCGGCGGCACCGGCCCGCGCCGCCTCCGGGGTCTCGGCGACGACGAGGGCGACGAACGCGCCGTGGAACGGCACCCGGTCGTCCTGCAGCACCCGGAGCATCGGATCGTCCGGCGCGGTCAGCCGTGGCGCGTTGTCGTGGGTGAGTACGGCGATGACGTCCGGCAGGGCCAGGGCCCGGGCGGCGTCCACGGAGCGGATCCGGCCGCGGGCGACGGCGGCGGTGACCGGCCAGGCGTAAGCCCCGTCCGGCGGGTGGTGCTCGGCGGCGTAGCGGGCCCGGCCGGTCACCTTCTCCCGGCCCTCCCGGCGCTCGACGGGCGCGCCGACGGCGGTCTGGGAACGGACGGTGAGCGTGCTGGCCATCAGGTCCTCCGGTGCAGGGAGCGCAGGACGTCCACGGCGACGTCATGGGCGAGGGCCACCTTGTAGGCGTTGTCCCGCAGCGGCTCGGCCGCCGCCAGTTCCAGGCCCACGGCGTGCTCGAACGCGTCGGTGGCCGGGGCGACGCCCAGCAGCGCCTGTTCCGCGCGCCGGGCCCGCCACGGCCGGTGGGCGACGGCGCCGAGGGCGAGCGCGACATGGCTGATCACCCCGTCGGTGACCTGGAGCACGGCGGCGGCCGAGGCGAGGGCGAAGGCGTAGGAGGCGCGGTCGCGGGCCTTGCGGTAGCCGGAGGGCAGCCGGGCCGTGGCGGCGGGCAGCACCACGGCCGTGATCAGCTCGCCGGGGCGGATGTCGGTGTCCCGGTCCGGGTGCTCGCCGGGCAGCCGGTGGAAGCCGGTCACGGGAACGCTCCGCTCGCCCTCGACGCCGTACAGCTCCACGCGCGCGTCCAGGGCGGCCAGCGCCACCGCCATGTCCGAGGGATGGGTGGCGATGCACCGCGCGGAGTGCCCGAGGACGGCGTGGTCGCGGTGGACGCCGTCGCGGGCGCCGCACCCGCTGCCCGGCTCCCGCTTGTTGCAGGGCTTGGTGACGTCCTGGAAGTAGGCGCAGCGGGTGCGCTGGAGGAGGTTGCCGCCGGTGGTGGCGGCGTTGCGCAGCTGCCCCGACGCGGCGGACAGCAGCGCCTGGGACAGCGCCGGGTAACGGTCGCGGACGGCGGGGTGGGCCGCGAGGTCGCTGTTGCGGACGGTGGCACCCACCCGCAGCGAGCCGTCGTCCAGCTCCGTCACGTCGTCCAGGGGCAGCCTTCGTACGTCGATCAGGGTGCCCGGCCGTTCGACGCCCAGCTTCATCAGGTCGACCAGGTTGGTGCCGCCCGCGAGATAGCGGGCGCCCGGCGCGGCGGAGTAGGCGTCGGCCGCCTCCTCGACGGTGGTGGCGCGGACGTAGCCGAAGGGTTTCACGTCAGTACGTCCTCCACCGCGTCGACGATGTGCGGATAGGCGCCGCAGCGGCACAGGTTGCCGCTCAGCCGTTCCCTGATCTCGTCCCGGGTGAGCGGCACCGGCCGCCCGGCGGGCACGTCGGCGCCGGTCACGTGGGAGGGATGGCCCGCTTCGGCCTCGGCGATGGCGCCGACGGCGGAGCAGAGCTGGCCGGGGGTGCAGTAGCCGCACTGGAAGGCGTCGCGGTCGAGGAACGCCCGCTGGAGCGGGTGCAGCCCGTCCCCGTCGGCGAGGCCCTCGACGGTGGTGACGGCCGAGCCGTCCAGGGCGACCGCGGGCAGCAGGCAGCTGTTCATCCGCCGCCCGTCGACGAGCACCGTGCAGGCCCCGCACTGCCCCTGGTCGCACCCCTTCTTGGTGCCGGTCAGCCCGAGGTCCTCGCGCAGCAGGTCCAGCAGGACCCGGCGGTGGTCGACGGTGAGGGTGTGCGCGGTGCCGTTGACCTCGACCGTGATGACGGAGCTGTATGCGTCCACATCCATGCGACCAGCGTGGGGCACGTGACACACTCCGGCACGCTGAGCGCGCCCCATAGGGGCGGGCGCGGGGAACGGCGCGAGCAACCACGACGGGCCCCGCGGCAGACCACTCACCCCCCGGCGACGCCCGCCAACGCCCCCAGAACAGGCTGGATCAGCGGATGCGCCTCCGCCCCGCGCCGCACCGCCGCGAACACCCGCCGCGTGGGCGCGACCCCGTCGACGGGCCGCACCACGACCCCGCTGAGCGACATCCCCCGCAGCGCCGACCGCGGCACCAGCGCCACGCCCGCGTCGGCGGAGGCCAGCGCCACCACAGCCCGGAAGTCGTCGGACAGGTGCTCGAGGCGCGGCTGGAACCCCGCACTCTCGCAGGCCAGCACCACCACGTCATGGCACGGATTGCCGGGGTACGGCCCGATCCACGAGTCCTTCGCCAGCTCCGCCAGCGGCACCTCCGCCGCGTCCGCGAGCCGGTGGCTGACCGGTACGACCGCGTCGAACGGCTCGGCGTACAGCGGTACGTGCGTCAGCCGGGGGTCGTCGGCGGGCGGCGCCCCCCGGTACTCGACGGCGACGGCGATGTCCACCTGCCGGTCGAGCACCATCGGCAGGCTGGCGTCGCCCTCGGCGTCCTGTACGCGCAGCCGGATGCCGGGCGCGGACTGGGCGAGGCGGGCCAGGGCGGGCGCGACGACCAGCGCGATGCCGGTGGCGAAGGAGGCGACGGTGACCGTCCCGGCCGCGCCGGAGGCGTACGCGGCCAGCTCGGCCTCGGCCCGCTCCAGCTGGGCGAGGACGGCGTTGGTGTGGCTGAGCAGGATCTCACCGGCCGCGGTCAGCCGTACGCCCTTGGCGCCGCGCTCGACGAGCCGGTGGCCGGTCTCCTGTTCCAGCGCGGTGAGCTGCTGGGAGACGGCGGACGGGGTGAGGTACAGCGCGGCGGCAGCCGCCGTCACCGTGCGGTGGTCGGCCACCGCACGGAGGATGTGGAGCCGCCGCGCCTCGATCATGCGACCGATTCTCTCAGGTCAGGCGGCCAGCTCCGCGCGGGCGGCGACGAAGGCGTCCACGGCCCGGTTGACGTCCTCGGTGGAGTGCGCGGCGGACAGCTGGACGCGGATGCGGGCCTGGCCCTGCGGGACGACCGGGTAGGAGAAGCCGACCACGTAGACGCCGCGCTCCAGGAGCAGCTCCGCCATCCGGCCCGCCTCGGCCGCGTCACCGATCATCACCGGGGCGATCGCGTGGTCACCGGCGAGGATGTCGAAGCCCTCCTCGGTCATCCGGCGCCGGAACAGCGCGGTGTTCTCGCGCAGCCGGACGCGCAGGTCGTCCGCCGCCTCCAGCAGGTCCAGCACCTTCAGGGAGGCCGCCGCGATCACCGGGGCGAGGGTGTTGGAGAACAGGTACGGCCTCGACCGCTGGCGCAGCAGGGCGACGATCTCGGCGCGGGCGGCGACATAGCCGCCGGAGGCGCCGCCGAGGGCCTTGCCGAGGGTGCCGGTGATGATGTCGACGCGGTCCATGACGCCGTGCAGCTCGGGGGTGCCGCGCCCGCCGGGGCCCACGAAGCCGACGGCGTGCGAGTCGTCGACCATGACCATGGCGTCGTAGCGGTCGGCGAGGTCGCAGATCTCGCGCAGGGGCGCCACATAGCCGTCCATGGAGAACACGCCGTCGGTGACGATCAGGCGGCGCCGGGCGCCTCCTTCGACGGCCTCCTTCAACTGCTGTTCCAGGTCCGCCAGATCACGGTTGGCGTAGCGGAAGCGGCGGGCCTTGGACAGGCGGATGCCGTCGATGATCGAGGCGTGGTTGAGGGCGTCGGAGATGACGGCGTCCTCGGGGCCGAGCAGGGTCTCGAAAACGCCGCCGTTGGCGTCGAAGCAGGAGGAGTACAGGATCGTGTCCTCCTGGCCGAGGAACGCCGACACCCGGGCCTCCAGCTCCTTGTGCACCTCCTGGGTGCCGCAGATGAAGCGCACGGAGGCCATGCCGTAGCCCCAGCGGTCCAGGGCCTCGTGGGCGGCGGCGATCACCTCGGGGTGGTCGGCGAGGCCGAGGTAGTTGTTGGCGCAGAAGTTGAGGACCTCGCCGGGACGGCCGCCCGCGGTCACGTTCACCGTCGCGGACTGCGGGGTGCCGATGACCCGCTCGGGCTTGTGCAGTCCGGCGGCGCGGATCTCGTCGAGGGTGGCGCGCAGATCGTCGCGCACGGAGTCGAACATCGGAGAAGCTCCTAAGGAATGACGCGAGGGATTACGCGAGGAATGGTGCGAGGGATAACGCGAGGAATGACGCGACGGATTACGCCGTCCAGTCGAGGATGACCTTGCCGCCCCGGCCGCTGGCGGCGTCGGCGAACGCCGCCTCGAAGTCGCGGTAGCCGTAGCGGCCGGTGATCACGGGGGCGAGGTCGAGGCCGCCCTCCAGCAGCACCGACATCGCGTACCAGGTCTCGAACATCTCCCGGCCGTAGATGCCCTTGATCGTGATCATTGAGGTGACGATCCGGGCCCAGTCGACCGGGAACTCCTCGGCGGGCAGGCCGAGCATGGCGATCCGGCCGCCGTGGGTCATGTTGGCGATCATGTCGCGCATGGCGACGGGGTTGCCGGACATCTCCAGGCCCACGTCGAAGCCCTCGCGCAGGCCGAGTGCGCGCTGCCCGTCGGCGATCGAGGACCGTGAGACGTCCAGCGCCAGGCTGACGCCGACCTTGCGGGCCAGCTCGAGGCGCTCCTCGCTGACGTCGGTGATCACGACGTTGCGGGCACCGGCGTGCCGGGCCACCGCCGCCGCCATCAGCCCGATCGGTCCGGCGCCGGTGATCAGCACGTCCTCGCCGACGAGCGGGAAGGACAGCGCGGTGTGCACGGCGTTGCCGAACGGGTCGAAGATCGCGGCGACATCGAGGTCCACGGGCACCCGGTGCACCCAGACGTTGGCGGCGGGCAGCGCCACGTACTCGGCGAACGCGCCGTCGCGGCCGACGCCGAGGCCGACCGTGGCGCGGCACAGGTGGCGGCGCCCGGCGAGGCAGTTGCGGCACTTGCCGCACACCAGGTGGCCCTCGCCGCTGACCCGGTCGCCGAGGGCGATGTCCGCGACGTCCCGGCCGGTCTCCACGACCTCGCCGACGAACTCGTGGCCGAGCACGAGCGGGGTGCGGATCGTCTGCTGGGCCCAGCCGTCCCAGGACCGGATGTGCAGGTCGGTGCCGCAGATGCCGGTGCGCTGCACCTTGATCAGTACGTCCGTGGGCCCGACGGCGGGCTCCGGGACGTCCGTGAGCCACAGGCCGGGCTCCGCCTTCTCCTTGACCAGCGCCTTCAACGCTACGGCTCCTGAGGGTGAGACCCCGCGACCGGGCATGCCGAAGGCGCCCGCGACGGGGGGAAGGAGTGGAAACGCCTAGCAATCTGCCGTATCGGCGGACCCCGGGTCCATCGAGGATTTCTTAAGCACCGCCGAAGGTTTCCTTCACACCGTCCGTCAGGGCCCGTGCCCGTCGCCGCCCCGCTCCAGCTGTGCGGCGAGATCGGCGGCCGTCGACTTGATGGTGTCCAGACCGGCCCGGCCCCAGGCCCGTGGCCGTACGTCGGCCACCGACACCGTGCCGAGCACCATGCCGGTGGTGTCGATCAGCGGCGCGCCGAGGTAGGAGCGGATGCCGAACCCGTCGACGACCGGGTTGCCCGCGAACCGCGGGTAGTCGCGTACGTCCTCCAGGACGAGGGCCTTGTGCCGGACCACCACATGGGGGCAGAAGCCGTGGTCGCGGGGCAGGTAGCGGCCGATCAGCGGCCGGGTGCCGTCGTCCCGCACGGCCGGTCCGGCGGGCGGGGTGTGCAACCCCGCGAAGAACTGGCCGCGTTCGTCGAGAAAGTTGACCATGGCGTACGGCGCCTGGGTGTGACCGGCGAGCCGGGCGGCGAACGAGTCGAGGGCGGGTTCGGGGCGCTCACCGAGGCCGAGGTGGCGCAGCCGCCGCGCGCGGGCGGGGGCCTCCTTGTCGTCGGGGGTGAGCAGCAGCCGACCGACCGGATGCGGCGGCTCGTAGCTCATGGCCGGGCTCCGTCGCGATGGGCGTGTGTCATGTGCGGCTCCGTGCGGTGGGTGCGGGTGTCACATGGAAGCGCCATGGCTCGGCGCGGGCGCCGGGGCATGGGCGATGAGGTGCCGGACGAGGGTCAGCAGGGTCTGGACGCCGGAGGCGGAGATCCGGGCGTCGCACAGGACGACGGGGATCCGCTCGTCGAGGTCGAGGGCGGCGCGTACCTCGGCGGGGTCGTAGCGGTGGCCGCCGTCGAACTCGTTGACGGCGACGATGAAGCCGAGTCCGCGTTCCTCGAAGAAGTCGACGGCGGCGAAGCAGTCCTCCAGGCGCCGGGTGTCGACGAGGATGACCGCGCCGAGGGCGCCCTCGCACAGTTCGTCCCACATGAACCAGAAGCGCTGCTGTCCGGGGGTGCCGAAGAGGTAGAGCACGTGCTGCCGGTCGAGGGTGATCCGGCCGAAGTCCATGGCGACGGTCGTCTCGACCTTGTTCTCGACACCGGTGAGGTCGTCGGTGGCGGCGCTCACGGTGGTGAGCAGTTCCTCCGTGCTGAGGGGCGCGATCTCGCTGACGGCGCCGACGAAGGTCGTCTTGCCGACCCCGAAGCCGCCCGCCACGAGGATCTTCAGGGCGGTGGGGAAGGGATCCTCCCCGTCGGGATCGGCGCGGTCGGGATCGGCGCGGTCGGGATCGGCGCGGTCGGGTCCGCCGTAGTCGGGTCCTGCGTGGTTCTCGGGTCCTTCGTAGTTCTGGGATCCTTCATGGTTATGGGGTCCTCCATAGTTCTGGGGTCCTTCATAGTCGGGGCCGGAGCGGCCGTCGTAGTCAGAGCTGTCGTCGTAGTCCATCGAGCACTGCCTCCAGAAGGGCCCGGTCCGTGGGGTTGTGGTGGAACGCGGGGGGCTTGGTGGTGAGCGCCCCGCTGTCGAGGAGGTCCGCCAGCAGCACCTTGGTGACGGCCACCGGCAGTTTCAGGTGGGCGGCGACCTCGGCGACCGGGACAGGCGCTCGGCACAGGTTCAGGACCTGCGCGTGCTCGGGGCCGAGGTAGCCGAGGGGGGTGGCCCCGGTGGCCATCACCTGCGACATGAGATCGAGAACGGTGCTCGGACGGGTCCGTCCGTTGCTGACCGCGTAGGGGCGTACCAGCCGTCCGGCCGCGTCGTCCAGCCACGGCCCGTCACCGGCCGCCGCCACGCTCAAGGCCTCAGCGCCGTGGGTTCGACGGCGTGCTGGCGGGGCGCGGTGACCAGGTACGGGCGGACGCTCTTGACGAGCATCGCCATCTCGTAGCCGAGCACGGCCGCGTCGGCCTCCCGGCCCGCCAGTACCGCGAGACAGGTGCCGGATCCGGCGGTGGTGACGAACAGCAGCGTCGAGTCGAGTTCGACGACGACCTGCCGGACGTCACCGCCGTCGCCGAAGCGGATTCCGGCGCTGCGGCCGAGGGAGTACAGGCCGGACGCGAGGGCGGCCATGTGGTCGGCGCTGTCCGGGTCGAGGCCGTGAACCGACTTCACGAGGCCGTCGCTGGACAGGAGCACCGCACTGCTGGTGTGCGGTACGCGCTGCACGAGGCCGCTCATCAGCCAGTCGAGATCGGATACATGGCCGGTGGGCGTGTCACTCGCCATGGGGGATCGACTCCTTGGGGTACGGGTGTCCGCGTCAGCGGTGGGGGGCAGGGGCGGGGTCGGGAGCGCGTCGGGTGCGGTGGTCATCCGCCCGATGGGCTCCCGTCGTGCCGGGTGGTGGTGTGGTCGGGGGCGGGCGTGATGCCGGGCGGCTCCGACGCGGCGGAGGTGTGCACCGGTCTGGGTTCCAGGGGCGTGAGGCGCCCGCCGTAGGTCACGCCCACGGGAGCCGCGTCCAGGCCCTGTTGGGCCTCGGCGAGGCTGATGCCGCGCTGGAAGGCCGCCATCAGGTTCGGGTCGTGGCCGACGTGGTGCTCGTCGTCCTGGCGGGGCAGGGGGCCGCCGCGCAGCTGGGGTACGAGGTGTTCCTGGGCGCGGCGCCTGGGCAGTTGGGGCTTGCCCATGGTGCCGCGGACGGTGCCGGTGCGCGGGACGGGCGGTGCGGCGGTGTGCTCGGCGACGACGCGGTCCTCGGGGCGGATGCCGGGCACGGCGTCGGCGGGGGTGGGCCGCTGGGTGTGGTCGCCGCGGACGGGAAGCGGTCCGGGGGTGGCGCCGGGGGTGGCGCCGAGCGTGCCGCCGGGCGTGCCACTGAGCCGGGACGGCTGCTGGGGGTGCGGTGGTACGGCGGTGGCGGCGGGTGTCTGGCCGGTGGCGGCGGGCGGCTGCGGGAGCGTGCCGAGGAGCCCCTGGGGGACGACGATGACGGCCTGGACGCCGCCGTAGATGTTGCCCTGGAGGCGGACGGTGATGCCATGGCGCCGGGCGAGCTGGGAGACGACGAACAGGCCGATGCGGCCGTCCGCGAGCAGCCGGGCGACGTTGACCTGGTCGGGGTCGGTGAGCAGGGCGTTCATCTTGGCCTGCTCAGCGACGGGCATGCCGAGGCCGCGGTCCTCCACCTCGATGGCGAGCCCGGAGGTGACATGGCTGGCGCGCAGCAGCACATGGGTGTGCGGGGCGGAGAACACCGTGGCGTTCTCGACGAGTTCGGCGAGCAGGTGGATGACGTCGGCGACGGCGTGGCCGCGCAGGTCGCCGTCGATGGGCGGGGCCAGCCGGACCCGGGAGTACTGCTCGACCTCGGCGATGGCCGAGCGCAGCACCTCCGTCATGGTGACCGGGTTGCTCCACTGGCGGCGGGAGACGGCGCCGCCGAGGACGGCGAGGTTCTCGGCGTGGCGGCGGGTGCGGGTGGCGAGGTGGTCGACGTGGAAGAGGCCCTTGAGCAGTTCGGGGTCCTCCATCTCGTGCTCCAGCTCGTCGAGGATGGAGATCTCGCGGTGCACCAGGGACTGCAGCCGCCGGGCGAGGTTGACGAAGACCTCGAGCTTCTGTTCGCTGCGGGTGCGGCTGGAGAGCTGGGCGGCCTGGACGACGGCGGTGACGGCGGCGTCGTGCGCGCGGGAGAGGTCGGCGGCGAGCAGTTCGAAGTCGTCCGCGTCCTCGGGCGGGCCGCCGCGCGGCTTGCGCTGGGGCGGGGTCTCGCCGCGGCGCAGTGCCTCGACGAGGGACCGCAGATCGGCTTCGCGGCGGGCGGTGCCGCGGCGCAGGGCGGTGAGGCGGTCCCGTACGGACCGGGCGGCGCGGCCCGCGGCGATCGCGGCGATCACGATGCCCGCGCCGGTCACGAAGAGGGCTCCGGCGAGCACCGCCCACAGGGTGGGGCCGGGGCGGGCGCCGGTGGAGCGGACGGTGAACAGGACGGCCGCGCAGGCGCTGAGGGCGACCGCGGTGGGCGGCAGTACGGCGAGCCGCAGGAGCTGCGGCCGTATGTGGGCCTCGGGCAGTGCGGGGGCGGGGCGGGCGACCGGCCGTCCGTGCCGCCCGCCGCCCTCACGGCGGTCTGCGCGTGCGGCCGGTGCGCGGAGGTGAGACATCGGCGTCCTCGTACTGGTCCGTCGGTCGGGGGCCTTGTCGGGAGGGCCGGGAATTCGGCCCCGCGTCGCCCGACGGACACTCACAGTAGTCGCCTGTGCCACACGTGCGGTGGGCAGTTGACAAAGTCCCTCGCCCTTCGTCCCGCTCTGGTATGAGGCTTCGCACGGGAGTCCGACAAGAGGCCGGAACAACGGTCGCGCGCCCGGAAGAAGTCGAACTTCCCTGATCAGAAACGCTCATGACGGGTCACCGATGTAGCGCGAGGTCAACTCCGCACCACCCCTTCATCCCTTCGCGCGCAGTCAATCCGACGAAGGGGACGGACCTTTCCGGGCGGGATTCCGCCACCTTCGAGCCAAGGCCAGACAATCACGCTCTGTGACGCTCAAGGTGGGCCAGGGAGTCAGCGGAGCAGCACCTCCGCGGCGGGGCGGCGGGGCACGATCCGCTGGACCGGGGCGAAGCCCAGCCGGAGGATCATCTGCGGGAAGTCGCCGGGGAGGAACTCCCGGCGCAGCCGGGTGCGCAGCCGGGCGACCTCGAGCGGCTGGGTGTGGAAGGCGGCCATCACGCCCTGGGCGGCGGCGTACAGCAGGATGCGCTCCAGCGCCTGTCCGGCGCGCAGCCAGGCCAGCCGGTCGTCCCGGTCCGTGCTCAGCACCGCCACCAGTCCGGCGGGGGCGGGCCAGCGTCCGGGCGGGACCGGGAACATGCTCGTCAGACCGGCGTAGTCGCGTCCGGCGAAGCCGGTGCAGTCGGGGTGCGCCACGCTCACGTCCGCGGGCACCCCGTCGGTGCGGGGCTGGGCCGAGCGCCAGGTCCAGGAGGCCTGTTCGGCGGTGTGCCCGGGGTCCTTCCGGTGCATGCCCTCGGCCTCCTTGACCAGGGCGGCCAGGTGCTTGCGGCTCGCGACGTCGTCCACGACGTGCAGGACGGCGCCCTCCTCCGTGGCCTGGACGCGCAGGGCGTCGACCATGCCGGCGGGCAGCGGATCGTTGCGAAAGGGGCCGCGGACGGTGTGCCGACGGCGCAGGGCGCCGTACATGCGCTGCTCGTCGCCGGTGGGCCTGGCGTACGGGCCCCAGCCGACGCGGGCCAGGAGGGTCGGGTCGTGGGGGCGGGGGAAGGGCCGTACGACCGGGGCGAAGCCCAGGTGCCGCATGGCGAGGCGGATGTTGAACAGGGCCGCCCCGCAGCTGACGACCAGTTCGCGGCCGTTGGGGTCGGTGCGGGGCATTCCTCGGTCGGGGTCCGCGTACACCTGGATGCCCCGGTCCCCGTCGGCGACGAAGTACCAGGGCTGGGTGTTGTAGACCGAGGGTGCCGTGACGGCCGCGCGCACCAGATAGGCGGAGGCGTGACCGGGGGGTGCGATGACGACGGACATGGGTGTCGCCCTTTCTCCAGCTTCCTGTCCCCATGCTGGTCCGGGCGTTGCGACGGCAGGAGGGGCCGCAGGTCCCCGGCGCGGGCCGAGGGGCCTCATGAGGGCCCGGGAAGGCGGCGACTAGGGCCGGTCGGCGGTTGGCGGGTGCCGGTGGGCCCAGGGCGCGGGGGCGAGTGGCCGGGTCAGGCTGGGGTGAGGAGCTGTTTCGAAGGCACGTTCCGCGGGCCCTTGTTCGGGAGTCCCGGGAACCTGTTTCGGGAGGCTGTCATGTCCGTACCCGTCCACCACCGTCCGGCCATCGTGGTCGGCGTCGACGGCTCCGAGGCCTCCGCGGCGGCCCTGCGCTGGGCCGCCGCGCAGGGCCGCGCGCTGCTCGTCGACGTCGTCGCCGTACACGCCTGGGAACCCAGCGGCCCGCGCATCGCCCCGTACGCCCCGGCCGCGGCCCTCCCGGCACCGGACGAGGAACAACTCGCCGCCGCCCAGTTGCTCGCCGGGACGGTACGCCGGGTCATGGGCCCGCGGATCGGCACCGGCGTACGCGCCGAACTGATCCAGGGCCCGGCCGCCCGCGTCCTCCTGCACCGCGCCCGCGGCGCGGCCCTGCTGGCCCTCGGCCGCACCGCCCACCCGCAGGACGGCGCCCCCGCGGCGGGCCCGGTCAGCCGCGAGTGCCTACGGCTCGCGACGGTGCCGGTGGTCGTGGTTCCCGCCCCGGTCCCGGCGCCGCTCGCACTGGTCGGGGCCTCGCCCTGACCCTCGTAGCGCACGCCCGTGCCCCCGACGCCCGGGCCCCCGCCCGGGCGTCGGGGGCACACAGCGCCCCGCTCCCCTCCTGGTCCGTCAGTCCTTCCTCTCGTTCGCCGTCAGGTCGCGGGCGATGCCGGTCGCCCAGGACTCGATGGCACTGAAGTCGCGGTAGTCGCCGCCCTTGCCGGAGCGGAGGATCATGTGGGCGACCCGGCCGCGGGCGCCCTCCTCCAGTCGGCCGCCGAAGGTGACGTGGCCGGAGACGTCCAGGGCCGTCATGGCGCGCCGGACGCCGGGGACGGGTGGGATCTCGCGTTCGGAGGCCGAGGCGTCGAGCGGGCCGCTGCTGAAGAACCACACGGGCCGCCCGGCCAGTTCGCCGCGGTGGCGCCGGACGAAGCGGCGGGCGTCCTTGTGCCAGCGCCCGGCGTACAGCGCCCCGCCGACCACCACCGCGTCGTACACCGCGGCGTCGGGCACGGCCCGGGCGGGCAGTGCCTCCGCGTCGACGCCTTCGCGGTGGAGCACCTCCGCGACCGTCTCGGCGATCCGGGCCGTGGAGCCGTTCGTCGTGCCGTAGGCGATCAGCACCTTGCCTGTCATGGTCGTCCGCCTCCTTTCACAGTCTGCGCAGCCAGTCGTCGGCCACGCCGTGCAGGGCCCGTCCGTCGGCGGCGGGCAGGCGTGAGTCGTCCAGTCGGTGGGTGAGCCTGTCGACGACCCCCACGACGCCGTCGATCTGGCGGGTCATGGACACCGCGATCTCGGTCTCGCTCTTGCGTTCCATGTCGCCGGAGAGCGTCACCACGCCCTCCGTGACGGACACGTCGATGCTGTGCGGCGGCAGCCACAGCGTCCGCTCCAGCACCTCGCGGAACACGTCCTGGCGGATCTCCTCGTCCGGCCGCAGGAAGACCCTGAGCAGGTCGCGCCGGGTGACGATGCCGACCAGCCGGTTCTCCTCGTCGAGCACCGGCAGCCGCTGCACGTGCCGCTCGGCCATGGTGCGGGCGGCGGCCACGATGGTGTCGTCGGCGTGCACGGTCACCGGCGGCTCGGTCATCAGCCGCCCCGCCGTACGGGCCTCGGCCTTCGCCGCGCGGCGCCGCGCCCCGGGCCGCAGGGCGATGAACCGCCGCCGCGCGGGCGGGGCGTACGGATCGGGTGTCTGCGCCTGCCGCATCATCAGGTCCGTCTCGGAGACGACACCGATGACGTGCTCGTCCTCGTCGACCACGGGCAGCCCGCTGATGTCGTGCTCGGCGAGCAGCCGGGCGACCCTCTTGAACGTGGTGCCGTACTCGGCCCGGACGACGTCGGTCGTCATCACGGAGCCGACCTTGTTGTGCTTCATGGCGGGGTCCTTCCCTGCGGCGCGTTTCAGCGCAGTCGGCGCAGATGGGGGTCCTGGGAGCGGCGCGGCAGCAGCCGCAGCCGGGCGTCGAGGACGGTGACGTGTTCCGGAGTGGCGAGTACGGGGTTGAAGTCGGCCTCGGCGAGCTGGGGCAGGTCGGCCGCCATCCGCGACAGGCGGTGCAGCAGTTGCTCCAGGCCGTCGAGGTCGACGGGGCCGTTGCCGTGCGCGCCGAACAGCAGCGGGGCGCAGCGCGGGCCGGTGATCAGGTCGTGGACGTCGTGGTCGGTGAGCGGGGCGAGGCGGGCGGCGTGGTCGGCGAGCACCTCGGTGGCGGTGCCGCCGAGCCCGAACAGCACCAGCGGTCCGAAGACCTCGTCCTGGACGACCCCGGCGAAGAGTTCGGTGCCGCGTGGTGCGAGGGGCTGGACGACCACCCCGGTCAGCAGTCCGGCGAACCGGGTCTCCAGGTCCCGGAAGGCGGCCCGGACCTGGGCGTCGCCGCGCAGGTCGAGATGGACGGCGCGCTGTTCGCTCTTGTGGACCAGGCCGGGCCAGTGGGCCTTCAGCACGACCCGGCCGTCCGCGCCGCGCAGCCGCTCGGCGGCGAGTACGGCGTCGTCCTCGGTCTCGGCCCAGGCCCAGGACAGCTGGGGGATGCCGTAGCAGGCGAGCAGTTCGGCGCAGGTGCGCGGGTCGAGCCAGCCGCCGTCCGGGTGGGCGGCGAGGAAGTCCTCGGCCACCTCGTGGGCGCGTGCGGTGTCGACGTCGTCGAGTTCCGCGGGGGTTCCGGCCGGGCGGGCCAGCCAGGTGGCGCGGCGGGCGGCGTGGGCGAACGCGCGGGCGACGGCGCGGGGTTCGGCGTACGAGGGCACGGTGCCGTCGACGGCGGGCAGCAGGGTGACGGGCGCCTCCTGTTCCAGGCGTACGACGGCGACCGGGTGGGCCCGGCGGGCCGGTTGGCGGGTGAGGGCGCGGACCAGGTCGTCGCCGGTCGCGACGGCGACGGCGGTGGGCACCAGGGCGACCAGGACCGCGTCGATGCCCTGATGGTCCATCAGCCGGTCGACACAGGCGCGCAGTTCGGCCTCGGTGACGGCGGCGGTGGCGTCGACGGGGTTGCCGGTCGAGGCGCCCTCGGGCAGCACGCCGAGCAGGTCGTCGACGAGGTCGGGGGTGGGCTGCGGCAGGACCAGGCCCGCCTCGGCGCAGGCGTCGGCGGCCAGCACCCCGGCGCCGCCCGCGTTGGTGACGACGGCGACGCGGGTGCCGGTGGGCAGCGGCTGGGAGTGCAGCAGGGCGGCGGTCTGCAGGAGTTCGCCGATGGAGTGGGTGGCGGTGATCCCGGCCTGGGTGAACAGGGCCTGGCGGGTCATGGTGCCGGTGGCGGCGGCAGCGGTGTGCGAGGCGGCGGCCCGGCGTCCGGCGTCGGTGCGCCCGGCGTCCACGGTCAGGACGGGCATCCGGCGGGTGACGCGCCGGGCGGTGCGGGAGAAGGCGCGCGGGTTGCCGAAGGACTCCAGGTGCAGCAGAGCCAGGTCGGTGCGGTCGTCGCTCTCCCACCACTGGAGCAGGTCGTTGCCGCTGACGTCGTACTTGTCGCCGAGCGAGACGAAGCTGGAGACGCCGATGCCGAGCCGGGACAGCCCGTCCAGCAGGGCGATGCCGACCCCGCCGGACTGTACGGCGACCCCGGCGGTGCCGGGGCGGGGGTGGGTGGCGGCGAAGGTGGCGTCCAGGGCGAGGCCGGGTTCGGTGTTGGCGATGCCGAGGCAGTTCGGGCCGACCAGGCGCATGCCGTGGGCGCGGCAGGCGGTGACCAGCGCCCTCGCGGTGCCGCTGTCGAGGCCCGCGGAGACGACCACCAGGGCGCGTACGCCCGCCCTGCCGCACTCCTCGGCGATGCCGGGCACGGTGGCGGCGGGGGCGGCGATCACCGCGAGGTCGGGCACCTTGGGGAGCAGGGCGACGGACGGGTACGAGGGGACGCCGAGGACGGAGGTGCAGCGCGGGTTCACCGCGAACAGGCGGCCCGCGAAGCCGCCGGTGTGCAGATGGTGCAGCAGGGCCCGGCCGACGGAGCCCGGTTTGCGTCCGGCGCCGATGACGGCGACCGTCGTGGGCCGCAGCAGGGGTTCGAGGCTGGCGACGTCGGCGGTCCGGCCGCGTTCCTCGACGGCCGACAGGTAGGTGTCGTCGGGGTCGAGGGCGATGGTGCAGTGCAGCTCCGGGCCGTCGAGGCGCCGGGTGAGGTGCAGGCCGAGGTCGGTGAAGAGGCGGATCACCCGGTGGTTCTCGCTGAGGGCGTCGGCCGTGAAGGTGGTGATGCCGTCGTTCCTGGCCGCGGAGACCAGGTGCTCGACGAGGAGGGTGCCGACGCCGCGGTGGTGCAGCCCCTCGGCGACGGCGATGGAGAAGTCCGCCGTGACCGCGTCGTCGCCGGTGTGGTACTCGGCGAGGCCGAGCACCTGCTGTGCCCGCTCGGCGAGCAGTGCCCGGTGGCCGGGGCGGCAGGGTGCGCAGGCCCGCTCGGCGGCCTGGTCGGCGGCCCGGCGGCTGGCGGCGAAGAACCGCAGGCGCAGGTTCTCCGGGGACATCTCCTGGTAGAGGCCCTCCAGCTGGGCGCGGTCAGCGGGCTCGACGGGGCGGATGCGCACGGTGGTGCCGTCGGCGAGCAGGGCGTGGACCGGGGGGCTGTGCAGCACGTCGTCCGTCATCGCGGATCGGTCTCCTTGGTGGTCGCGCGTCATTGGGCGTCCCGGAGGGGGCGGGAACGATCCGAGGGCCCGGGGGTGCGGCCCTCGGATGTCCCGCGCGGTTCAGCGGAGCCAGCCGTTGGTGCGGACGAACGGGAGCTTGGCCCACAGGCGGCCGAGGCCGAGGGTGTTCCCGGCGGAGACGACGGCCAGGGCGATCAGGATGGCGGCGTAGACGAGGTGGTAGTCGGCGAACGGGTTCGTCGACATGCTGGCCGAGCCGTCCGAGAGGTGCTTGGCGGGCGGCCATTCGGCGATCCACATGAACGCCATCATCAAGGTGCCCGCGACCGCCGCGAGCCGCAGCGCGACGCCGCTGATCAGGGCGACACCGATGCCGAGCAGACCGAGCATGAACATCCAGTCGGTCCAGGTGTCACCGGCCCAGGAGTGGAAGGTCGATTCCATCGGCCCGACGTTGACCGAGCTGAGGAAGCCCAGGGTGGGCGAGCCTCCGTCGATCCAGCCCTTGCCCGACGGGGTCGCGTAGCCGAAGCCGAACGTCTTGTCGAGGAAGGCCCACAGGAAGACGAAGCCCATCAGCAGCCGGACGGACCCGAAGACGTACGCCCGCGCGGTGTGCGTGTCACTGAGAGCGGCGGCGTCGGACTCCGGGGTGGCGGTGGTCCGGCCTCGGCGCAGCGACGGCAGGTGGAAGCCCGTACCTTGGTGCGGGTGGTTGTGCACGGCCATGACGGTGTTCCCTTCGGGGAGCGGTCCGGGTGGTGCCTGACACCTTCACTCTGCTGGTACGGGACCGGGTGCGCCGGATGCCGAAGGTCCGCGCCCGCTGGGCTGAACAGCCCTATTTCCGGAGGGTCGTTCGGCGACCGCCGGGATGCGCTCGGCGGGCAGGTCGACGCCGTACATGGTGCGCCCGCGGACCAGTTCCCGGCCGGTGACCAGTTCGGGCTCGATGCGCAGGAAGACCTCCCGTGGGGAGGGCGCCCAGGAGCGCGGGCCGTGGTGTGCGAGGCGGCGCAGCGCGGCGGGGTCGGTGACCACGGTGGCGGTGCCGGTGACGACCACGCTCCAGCCCGACTCGGAGGCGCGGTCGACCTCGTCGGTCTCGAACGCGACCACCGCGCCGTCGACCGCGCGCACCAGCTCGGAGCCCGCGGCGGTGCGCACGAGGACGGCATGGTCGTGGTCCAGGGAGAAGTTGACGGGCAGGACCGCGGGGAGGGCCTGGCGGGTGTGGACGATCCTGCCGATGTCGGCGCGGCCCATCAGAAGCAGGCATTCCTGCCGACTGAGTTCACGGAAACCGTCGTTGCGGTACATGGCCATTCCATCTTTCGCCTGAGGGCACACGGTCGGCTGCGTTGTCCTTCCATGGTCAGCAGGTGCCGACCCGGGCGTGAGGGACCTTCTGTCCCGTGCACGCCGGAGACCGGCCCTGGGGCGGATGGCCGCCACGAGGGGCCCAGGGTCCCGGTCGACCCGCCGAACGGGGCCGACCGGCCCTACCTCGCCGCCCCGCGTCTTCGGTTGTCTTCCTCCATGCCCGAGACGACGCACACCTGGCTGACCCCGTGTTCCCCGGCGCGTCGCGTCGGCGGCAGCACGGTCCTGGAGCTGCGCGGCGAGATCGACGTCCACACGGCGCGGTTCGTCACGGCACGGCTGGACGCCCTCACCGCCGGGCCGTGCCCGGACCTGGTGCTGGACCTGCGTGGGATGTCCTTCATCGACTGCACGGGCATCGGCGCGCTGTGCCGGGCCCGCAACCGGGTGCTGACCCGGCGCGGCCGGCTGCGGCTGGTCAGTACCGACCCGCGGTTCCTGCGGGTCCTGGGGGCGCTGCGCCTGGACGACGTCTTCGAGGTACGGGCCCGGTTGCCGCGGGCCGTACCGGACCCGCTCGCCGTGGCGGGCTAGGGACCTCGGCCGCCGGATGGGGGCGGACGGGGCGGCGGCGGGCACATCGCGTGTGATGTGCCCGCCGCCGTGTTTCCCCCGCTCGCTCACGGCACGGGCATCTCCGGCCGTACGAGTGTGCCCGACCGGCCGTGGACGATCTCCTGGGCGGCTTCCAGGGCGCCGATCGCCGCCAGGCCGCCGGTGCGTTCCACGAACCGGGCGGCGGCTTCCGTCTTGGGCCCCATGGAACCGGCCGGGAAGCCGCCGCGCCTCAGGTCCGTGGGTGTGGCGTCGAGGACGGGCCGCTGCTCGGGGGTGCCGTAGTCCGCGTAGACGTTGGGGACGTCGGTGAGGATGAGCAGGAAGTCGGCCTTGAGGTCCTCGGCGAGCAGCGCGGCGGTCAGGTCCTTGTCGACGACCGCCTCGACGCCGTGCAGGGCCCCGGTGTCCGGGTCGGCGGTGACCGGGACGCCCCCGCCGCCCGCGCAGACCACCGGGGTGCCGGCGTTCAGCAGTTCGTGGACGATGTCGGCCTCCACGATCCGCTCGGGCGACGGGGAGGGCACGACGCGCCGCCAGCCGGTGGTGTCCTGGGCGATCCGCCAGCCGTGCCGGTGGGCGAGCGCGCGGGCCTCCGAGCGGGGGTAGACCTGCCCGACGAACTTGGTCGGGTGCCGGAAGGCGGGGTCGTCGGCCCGTACGACGGTGTGGGTGACCAGCGCGGTGACGCGCCGCCCGGGCAGGGTGTCGTAGAGGGTGCGCACCAGCAGGGAGCCGATCATGCCCTGGGTCTGGGCGCCCAGCAGGTCCAGCGGGTACGGGGCGCTGAGGGCGGGGTCGGTGGCGCTCTCCACGGCGAGCAGGCCGATCTGGGGGCCGTTGCCGTGGGTGACGACGACCTCGTGCTCCTGGGCGAGGGCGGCGACGGCGGTGGCGACCCGGTCGATGTTGGCCTGCTGGACGTCCGCGTCGGGGCGCTCACCGCGGTGCAGCAGGGCGTTGCCGCCGAGGGCGATGACGATGCGCACGGTTCAGTCCTCCAGGGTGGCGACGAGGACGGCCTTGATGGTGTGCAGCCGGTTCTCCGCCTGTTCGAAGACCAGGGAGGCGGGCGAGGAGAACACCTCGTCGGAGACCTCCAGGCCGGTCAGGCCGTAGCTGTCGCGCAGTTGGCGGCCGAGGCGGGTGCGGTCGTCGTGCAGGGACGGCAGACAGTGCAGGAACCCGACGTCCGGGTTGCCGGTGGCGGCGAGGGTCTTGGTGTCGACGCGGTAGTCCCGCAGCAGGTCGATGCGCTGGCCCCAGGTCTCGGCGGGCTCCCCCATCGACACCCATACGTCGGTGTGCAGGAAGTCCGCGCCCCGTACGGCGTGTTCGACGTCCTCGGTGAGGGTGATCCGGGCGCCGCTGCGCTCGGCCAGTGCCCGGCATGCGGCGACCAGGGCCGGGTCCGGGTGGAGTGAGGCGGGGGCGGCGATGCGGACGTCCATGCCGAGCAGGGCGCCCATGGACAGCAGCGAGTTGCCCATGTTGTTGCGGGCGTCGCCGAGGTAGCAGTAGGCGATGTCGGTCAGCGGCTTGGGGCTGTGCTCGCGCATGGTGAGGACGTCGCACAGGCTCTGGGTGGGGTGGGCGGTGTCGGTGAGGCCGTTGTAGACGGGGACACCGGAGTGGGTGGCCAGGTCGGTGACGACGGACTGGGCGGAGCCCCGGTACTCGATGGCGTCGAACATCCGGCCGAGGACCCGGGCGGTGTCGGCGACGGACTCCTTGGTGCCGACATGGGTGTCACCGGGGCCCAGGTAGGTCGTGGCGGCGCCCTGGTCGGCGGCGGCGACCTCGAAGGCGCAGCGGGTGCGGGTGGAGGTCTTCTCGAAGATCAGCGCGAGGTGGCGGCCGGTCAGGCGGGGCCGTTCGGTTCCGGCCCTGCGGGCCGCCTTGAGGTCGGCGGCCAGGTCGAGGAGGTGGGTGATCTCCTCGGCGGTGAAGTCGAGTTCGCTCAGGTAGGAGCGGCCTCGCAGATCGACGGTCATGGTGGTTCCCTCGGGGTCCGTGCGGTCAGGCGACCGGGTCGCGTTCGATGGGGCAGCTCATGCAGCGC
This sequence comes from Streptomyces sp. NPDC057877, assembly GCF_042796855.1. Classification (NCBI taxonomy): domain Bacteria; kingdom Bacillati; phylum Actinomycetota; class Actinomycetes; order Kitasatosporales; family Streptomycetaceae; genus Streptomyces; species Streptomyces sp. NPDC057877. The sequence continues at coordinate 602,786 of NZ_JBHVMS010000002.1, read as the reverse complement.
GGGCCGCCGCGCCCGCGGCCGAGTTCGCCGCCGGCGATGGTGACGACCTCGATGCCCTGCTTGCGCAGATGGGTGTTGGTGGTGACGTTGCGCTCGTAGCCGACGATCACGCCGGGGGCGAGGGCGAGGAAGTTGCTGCCGTCGTCCCACTGTTCGCGTTCGGCGTTGCGGATGTCCTGCTCGGCGGAGAGCATCCGCACCTTGTCCAGGTCGAGCGCCTCGGCGAGCGCGGTGGGCAGGTCGGCGTCCGGGGTGACGGAGAAGCCCGCCTCGTGCGCCTCGCTGGGCAGCAGGGTCCAGGAGCGCAGCGAGTCGGCCAGACCGGGGTAGATGACGAAGGCGTCCCGGTCGACCATGGTGAGGACGGTGTCCAGGTGCATGTACGCCCGCTCGGCGGGCAGTTGCACGGCGATCAGCCGCCGGGCGGTGCCCTCGGCGAAGAGGCGGGCGGCGAGGTTCTCCACCGCCTGCGCGGTGGTGCGCTCGCCCATGCCGACCATGACGGCGCCGTTGCCGAGGACGTGCACGTCACCGCCCTCGAGGGTGCCCACGGGCCCGTCGAGCAGCGGCTTCGGGGCGGTGTCGGCGAACATCGGATGGAACTGGTAGATGACCTGGGCGTGCAGGCTCTCGCGGCGCCGGGCGGTCTTGGCCATCGGGTTCACCGACAGCCGGTCGTAGACCCAGCAGGAGTTGTCGCGCGGGAAGAGGTGGTTGGGCAGCGGGGCCAGCGCGAACTCCTCGGCGCCGAGGGCGCTCCAGACCAGGCTGTGCGGCGCGGCGATCGGCAGATCGCTCTTGAGCATCCCGCCGATGAGGTACCCGGCGAGGGTCTCCCCGTCGAGGTCGGCGGCGAAGGCGCGCACCGGGTCGGCCAGCGCCGGGCCGACCACGGCCGGGGTGACGATCCGGTCCAGCAGCCACTCCCGCGCCTCGGGCACGTCCAGGGTCTGGGCCAGCAGCTCGGCGAAGTAGTGCACCCGGGTCCCGTGGTCCCGCAGCACCTGCGCGAACGCGTCGTGCTCCTCCCTGGCCCGCTTGGCCCACAGGATGTCGTCGAAGAGCAGCGCGTCGACGTTGCGCGGCGTCAGCCGGGACAGCTCCAGCCCCGGGCGGTGCAGGATCACCTGCCTCAGACGTCCGGCCTCCGAGTCGACGTGGAAGGTGTTCATGGCGGGGTCTCCTCCAGTGGTGGGGCCGACGGCACGGCGTGGGGTGGGCTGTGGCGTCGGAGGGTGGGGGGCGCCTCGGCGTGTTGTCCGGGGTGGGGTGGGGCCGAGGCGCCGTGGTCGGGGCCGTCAGTCGTGATGCCGCAGGAGGTTGTGCAGTACTCCGGTGCGCGGGCGGCGCGGGGCGGGTACGACCGGCGGCGTCTCCGGTGCCCGGCCGTCGGTGGTGTCCGTGGCCGTGGGTGACGGGTCGCCGTCCGCGGCCAGCTCACCGTCGTACACGCCGCTGTCGCGCTTGAGCCAGACGTACACCGGCAGCCCGAGGAGGAGCACGAACAGGCCGTAGTAGACGGTCTGGTAGCCGCTGCCCTGGATCGACCAGTAGGAGAAGGCCATGGCGAGCACGGTCACCGTGAGGTCCCTGGCGAGGGCGCCCCGGCTGAGTCCGGCCCGGCCGCGCAGCAGCCAGTACAGCCGGGCCGCGGCGGAGAAGAGGTACGGGATGACCGCGGTCAGCACGCTCAGCAGGACGATCTTGGTGAAGACGTCGTCGAAGCGGGTGTAGCTGAAGACGGTGATGAGCGAGGCCAGCACGGTGGAGGCGACGATGCCGAACACCGGGACGCCGTTCTCCCCGCGCAGCCGGGCGAAGGCGCCGGGGAAGAGTCCGTCACGGGCGGCGGCGTACGGCATCTCCGCGCACAGCATGGTCCACCCGTTGAGCGCGCCGATCCCGGAGATGATCGCGGCGATGGCGACCGCGTCGCCCGCCCAGGTGCCGCCGAGGATGTTGTTCGCGGCGTCGGTGAACGGCGCGCTGGACTCCCCGAGCCGGGTGTGCGAGACGGTGCCGAAGACGGCGAGGGTGCCGAGGATGTAGATCACGGCGCACACGAGCGTGCCGTACACGGTCGCCCGCGGCACGTTCCGCTCCGGGTCGCGCACCCGGCCCGCGACCACCGCCGCCGCCTCCAGACCGAGGTAGCTGAACAGCGCGATCGCCCCGGCCGCCGAGATCGCGCCGAGCGCGGACTGACCGCTGGAGTTGAACGCGCCGAAGTTGTCCGGGTCGATGAACAGCAGCCCGATGGTCGCCATGAACACCAGCGGTACGAACTTCAGCACCGTGGTGATCACCTGGAACGCGCCGGTGTTGCGCACCCCGGTGAGGTTGATCGCGGCCGGGATCCACAGCCCGACCAGCGCGATCAGCACCGATGCGGTCTTGTCGTGCCCGGTGTTGACGAACACCTCGACATACCCGACCCAGGCCACCGCGATCGCGGCGTTGCCCGCCCACGCGGTGATCCAGTACGACCAGGCGTTGAGGAACCCGGCGAACTCGCCGAACGCCTCACGGGCGTAGACGTACGGCCCTCCGCTCGCCGTCGCCCGCTTCGACAGCGCGCCGAAGGTCAGCGCCAGGGCCAGCGCGCCGAGGGTGACGGCGACGAAGGCGACCAGCGCGATGGGGCCGTAGGGCGAGAGCGCGGACGGCAGGGCGAAGACGCCGGTGCCGATGATGCTGCCGATCACAAGGGCGGAGGCGGCGGGGAGGCCGAGCGCCGCGCTGGGCGGTGTCCTGGTGCCGCCCGGTTCGGTCGGGGACATGGCTGTGCTCCTTGCGCTGAAGGCTGGGGCGGAGAACGGCCGTTGTGACGACCGCCTCCGGTCCCGATCCTTCTGCGCGGGGTCGATCACCGGGACAGGCCCACAGGTCCCCGCCCGGGCCCGGAGGTCCCGGCTGCCGCTGGCCCGACCGGCCCCTGTCGGCCGAGGCCGGTCGAGGAGGGCCGGGGACGGCTCCGGCGAGGCCCATCGACCCCTCCCCGGGGACGGTCGGCCCGTGGTCCCCGGTGCCTTCCGGACCGACGCTGGAATCAGGAGTCCCATGCCTGGAGGAGGGCACCGTGCAGCGCAGCCCCTACGTCGTGAGCGATGTGATGACGCACACCGTCGTCGCCGTCGGCCGCGACGCTTCGTTCAAGGACATCGTCAGGCTCATGGAGCAGTGGAGGATCAGCGCCCTGCCCGTGCTGGCGGGCGAGGGCCGGGTCATCGGCGTCGTCTCCGAGGCCGATCTGCTGCCCAAGGAGGAGTTCCGGGACAGCGATCCCGACCGGTTCACCCAGCGGGAGCGGCTGTCCGACCTGGCCAAGGCGGGCGCCCTGACCGCCGGGGAGCTGATGAGCAGCCCGGCCGTCACGGTGCACGCCGACGCCCCGCTCGCCGAGGCGGCCCGCATCATGGCGCAGCGCAGGGTGAAGAGACTGCCCGTGGTCGGCCCCACGGACCTGCTGGAGGGGCTGGTCAGCCGGGCGGACCTGCTCAAGGTGTTCCTGCGGCCGGACGAGGAGATCGCCGACGAGGTGCGCCGCGAGGTCGTCTCGTCCGTCTTCCTCACGCCCCCGCAGCCGCTGTCGGTGCGGGTCGACGACGGCCGTGTCACCGTCAGCGGAAGTGTCAGGGACACCGCGCTGATCCCGGTGGCCGCCCGGCTGATCCGCGCCGTGGAGGGCGTGGTGGACGTGGAGTTCCACGTCACCGGTCCCACGGACCACACCGGCCCGCGGTAGCGGGAAGGGACCCGCGGTAGCGGTAAGGGAAGGGCCACCGGTAGCGGTAAGGGAAGGGCCACCTCGGGACACGCGTCCGGAGGTGGCCCGACCAGCCGTGCCTCAGCCGAGCATCCGCTTCCGCCACTGGGGCTCCACCAGCGCCCACTCGGTCTCCCACCCGGCCACGCTCCGGTTCTCCAGCCGCCGCAGTGCCAGGTGGCCGCCGGACAGGCCGACCGCCGCGACGGCCAGGCCCGCCAGCACACCGAGCAGCACGGCCTGCCGCTCCGCCTGGCTCCCGCCGACCGGCTCGGGGATCACCTTGTCCGCGCCGTTGGTCCACACGGTGACCGAGGTGCCCACGGCGGCCTCGGCGTCGATCCAGGCCGCCCCGGTGTGCGCCGTGCCGTCGTCGGCGGTCCAGCGCACCTGGGCCCAGGCCTGGTCGCTGTAGGTCTCGACGGTGACCTTGCCCTCGGTGCCGCCGAGCGGCATCTGGGTGACGACGGCCGACACGCGCTCCGCCGCCGAGCGGCTCGCGGCGAGGCTGTCCATGGTGGCCGTCTGTGTCACCCAGCCGGTGAGCACGGCGCCGAGCAGGGCGCCCACCCAGACGGTGAGCAGGAACCAGGCCTCCATCCGGTCGCTGGGGCGGCGCAGCGGATTGCTCCGCCACCGCCACAGCCACAGCCGCCTGACCCTCCTGGGCGTCGCGCGGGGTTCCTCTTCCATGACCCGTCCCCCCTCTCCCCCGTCAGGCGGTACGGGCCGCGGCGGCGGACCGCCGACGGCCGTCGGTCGGGTGGGCGCCGGGGTGCGCGTCGGGCGCGGGCAGCACATGGCCGTACATGGTTCCTCCGAGAGTCGTCGGGCGGCCCGGTCAGCCGGGGATGCCGCTGCCGTAGGGGGCGTAGAGGTCGAGGAGGCGGGCGCGGGTGGCGTGCAGCCGGTGGGCGAGCACCTGGCCGATCCACAGCGCCACCGCCTCTCCCATGGCGGGGTCGGCCGCGCACATCCGCCGCGCGGCCCCGGCGTCGAACTCGTAGGCGCGCACCGGGCCCACCGCCTGGGCGCCCAGCTGCCACACGTACGGCGGGAACAGCCAGGACCAGCCGACGAGTTCACCGAAGCCGACGGTCTCGACGACGACCGGACGGCGGCCGGGCACCCGGACGTCGAGGGCGACGGTGCCGGAGCGCACGATCCAGAAGTGGTCGGCCCGGCTCCCCTCCTCGAAGATGCGGGAACCCGAGGGGATGTCCACCTCGCGGGCGGCGCCCATCAGCCTGCCGCGGTACTCGGCGGGCAGCTTTCTGGTGAGTCGGGGCGTGATCGCTGTGGTCATGGCTGCGCCTCCTCACGGGTCCCGACGGTGGCCGCCGGAGGGGCGCGGCGGTCGGCCCCTGCCTCCAGGGTCGACCGCGCGGCCGGGCACGGCTTGGGCCGAGTGGCCCCGACCGTGGGTCCCGGTAGGGCCCTGTCCTTTGACGCCGGGGGCATCGCCGACAAGGAACGGACGGTCAAGGTGTGACGGATTGCGGCACGCTTCGGCCAGAGCCAGGACAGAAGCCAACATGTCCGCGCGGTTGCTTCCCGGGTGCGCTGTGATGACGGCGAACGGTAGGCAAGGGGGGTATCGGACGTGAGCGCTTTGGACCAGAAGGCAGCCACTCCGGACAGCACCGCGGTCGTGGGAGGCTGCCGGTGCTCAGCGAGACCACGGGGCCGTGGTCCTTCGGTGGCCGAGGAGTTGTTCAGAGGGCTGCTGGAGGCGGCTCCGGACGCGATGGTCATCGTCGACGACACCGGGACGATCAGACTCGTCAACGCGCAGACGGAGGCGCTGTTCGGCTTCCGCCGCGAGGAGTTGCTCGGGCGTCCGGTCGAGTTGCTGGTGCCCTCGCGGTTCCGCGCCCACCACACCCGGCACCGCGACGGCTACGCCGCCAACCGGCAGGTGCGGCCGATGGGCGCCGGTCTGGAGCTGCACGGGGTGCGCAAGGACGGCACCGAGTTCCCCGTGGAGATCAGCCTCAGCCCGCTGGAGACGGCGGACGGGCTGCTGGTGTCGGCGGCCGTCCGGGACGTCAGCGACCGCAAGCGCGCCGAGGCCGAACTGACCGCCCTGTACGAGCAGCAGCGGCACATCGCCCTGACCCTGCAGCGCAGTCTGATGGGCACCCCGCCCTCGATCCCGGGCCTGGCGACGGCCAGCCGTTACCGGCCCGCCACCCAGGGGGCGGGCGTGGGCGGCGACTGGTTCGACCTGATACCGCTGGGCGCGGGCCGGGTCGGCGTCCTCATCGGGGACGTGATGGGCCGGGGGCTGGAAGCCGCGGCCGTGATGGGGCAGTTGAGGTCGGCGGCGCACGCGCTGGCCAAGACGGGGATGCAGCCCCGGCAGCTGATGCAGGCGCTGGACACCTGTGTGGCCGACCTCGATGTGCCCGACCAGCTCGTCACCTGCTGCTATCTGGTCGTCGCCCCGGACACCGGCACGGTGACGGTCTGTTCGGCCGGTCATCTGCCGACCCTGGTGGCCGGTCCGGCGGGCCGCGTGCACCAGCTCACCGCGCCCGTGAACGCCCCGCTGGGCGTCGGTGACGTGCTCTACGAGCAGTCCCGCGCGGAGGTCCCGCCGGGGGCGACGCTCATCCTCTACACCGACGGTCTGATCGAGACGCCCGGCAGCGACATCGAGGAACGGATCGGCGAACTCACCGGTGTCCTCGACGAGTTCTTCACCCTGACCGCCACGCCCCGCCTCGAGGCGGTCGCGGACCATGTGCTGGCCGGGATGGTGCCGGACGCCGAGAGCCACAACGACGACGTGACGCTGCTGCTGGCCCAGCTCCCGGCGGCACCCGTCGACTCCGCCGTCACCGATCTGCCCGCGGTGCCGTCCTCCGTGCCGGAGGGGCGCGCCTTCCTGCACAAGACGCTGTGCTCGTGGCACTGCACGGCGAAGGCGGACGACGCCCTGCTGCTGCTCTCGGAGATCCTCACCAACGCCGTGCAGCACGCCGAGGGGCCCATCGGGCTGCGGCTGTGCCGGACCCTCACGGAGCTGACGGTCGAGGTCGGCGACCGCAGCTCGCACATGCCCCGGCCCCGGCTCGCTGCGAAGGACGCGGAGTCGGGGCGGGGCCTGCTGCTGGTGCGCTCCCTGGCCGACAGCTGGGGCGTGCGGCCGACCGACGAGGGGAAGACGACCTGGTTCACGCTCAAGCTGTGAGCACGGTGGCGGGGTCCGCGCGCGGGAGTGTCAGTCCTCGCCCACCAGGTCGAGTCCGCGGGTCGTGCGCAGGGCGGTCTCCGGGACCGGCCACCTGCGGGTGAGCCGCTGGGACACGTCCCGCCACCAGGGGCGTACGGGGAGGTCCCCGGCGGGCTCGAAGGGCTGGCCCGGGACGGGTACGGCGACGGCCTGGCCGACCGCTTCGGCCGCCGCGAGCGTCCACTCTCCGGGCTCGGCCCAGGGGTGCAGGGAGAGGTTGAAGGTGCCCCAGTGGATGGGCAGCAGTACGCCGCCGGGCCGACCCTGTTGCAGGTCGAGGTGGCTCTGGACGCCCTGGGAGGGGTTCATGTGGATGTCGGGCCAGGAGCCGGGCTCCGGGCCCTCGTCCGCGCCCCGGTCCCGGGGCCAGTAGTCGCTGTAGGCGCCGATCTGGATCATCGTGGCGTCGAAGGGGCCGTGCGCCGCGCCTATCTCCTTGAAGCCGTCGAAGTAGCCGGTGTCTCCGCTGTGGTAGATCCGGTGCCGCTCGCCCGCGACGACCCAGGAGGCCCACAGGGTGTGCTGAGTGTTGCGCAGGCCCCGGCCGCAGAAGTGGCGGGCCGGGGTGGCGGTCAGGGTGAGGGAGCCGACCCGGGTCTCCTCGTGCCAGTCCAGCTCGCGCAGCCGGTCCGGGGAGACGCCCCAGTGCTCCAGGTGCGCTCCGACGCCGAGGGGCACGGCGAACAGGGTGTCGGTCCCGGCCAGCGCCTTGATCGTGGGCAGGTCGAGATGGTCGTAGTGGTCGTGCGAGATGACGACCACGTCGACCGGGCCGAGCGCCGCGAGCGGCAGGGGCGCGGGGTGCAGTCGCCGGGGTCCGGCGAAGGGGAAGGGTGAGCAGCGCTCGCCCCACACCGGGTCGAAGAGGACGCGCTGCCCGTCGATCTCCGCGAGCACGCTGGAGTGGCCCATCCAGGTCAGCCGCAGTCCGCTGGCCGGCGGCCGGGCGATGTCGGCGAGCGTGGTGGAGTGCAGCGGGATGTTGCCCTTGGGGGAGCGGCGGGACCGCTCCTCCTTGTCGAAGAAGATCTTGGCGAACTCCAGCGCCGACCCCGAGGGCCGCATCCGGGTGGGCGGACCGGGGTTCCGGAAGACGCCGTTCTCGAAGTGCGGTGATCTGCGGATGCGCGCCATGCGCTCACCGCTGGGGTCCGCGCCGAAGGCCGCGGGCTGGAGCGAGCGAAGCCCGGAGCGCAGGGAACGGAAACCGGCCACGGTACCTCCCGGTGGAGTCGGTGAGACTCCCATTATGGTCGGCCGGTGTGACAACGCGTTGACATGACCGCGAAAGCGTTTCCATACTGACCGGCCATTCAGTAGTCGGCGGAGCGTTCCCCGCCGCCACCCCCCAGGAGCCCGGATGCCGACCACCGCCCCCTTGTTGTCCCTGACCTGGACGGATCACCTCACCGGCCGTCGGGGCTTCCTGGTCGTCGACCGGCTGGTACGGGGCGTGGCCAGCGGCGGGCTGCGGATGCGGGAGGGCTGCACGCTGGACGAGGTCGCCGGACTGGCCCGTGGCATGACCATGAAGGAGGCGCTGCACTACGACCCCGCGGGCCGCTACGTCCCCCTGGGCGGCGCCAAGGGCGGCATCGACTGCGACCCCCGGGATCCGGGGGCGTACGCGCTGCTGGTGCGCTACCTCCGGGCGATGCGGCCGTACGTGGAGAGCTGCTGGACCACGGGCGAGGACCTGGGTCTCAGCCAAGATCTGGTCGACCGGGCCGCCGCCGAGGCGGGACTGGTCTCCTCGGTGCAGGCCGTGTACCCCCTGCTCGACGACGAGACGGCGGCCCGCGAACGCCTGGCCGACGCCTTCGCCCTGGAGGTGGACGGCATCGGCCTGGACGAGCTGGTCGGCGGCTGCGGCGTCGCCGAGTCCGTCCTGGTCGCCCTGGAACGGGCCGGGGTCCCGCACCCGGGCACCCGGGTCGCCGTGCAGGGCCTGGGCACCATGGGCGGCGCCACCGCCCGCTTCCTCGCGCGCGCGGGGCTGACGGTCGTCGCCGTCGCCGACATCAAGGGCACGATCGCCAACCCGGCGGGCCTCGACGTGGAGTCACTGCTCACCGCGCGCGACGCCCACGGCACGGTGGACCGCGCCGCACTGCGCCCCGGGGACCTGGAACTGCCGCCCGACGCCTGGCTGTCCACCGACGCGGAGGTCCTTGTCCCGGCAGCGACCTCCTACGCCATCGACCCCGCCAACCAGTCCCGCGTCACCGCCCGCTGGATCGTCGAGGCCGCCAACATGCCCGTCCTCCCCGAGGCGGAGCGGCTCCTGACCGCGCGCGGGGTGACCGTCCTGCCCGACGTGGTCGTCAACTCCTGCACCAACGCCTGGTGGTGGTGGACCCTCTTCGGCGACATCGGCCCCGACGCGTCCGAGGCCTTCGCCCACATCCGCCACGCCATGCGCACCCTGGTCACCACGATGCTCACCCGCGCGGACGCCGACGGCACGACACCGCGCACGGCGGCCCACGCGATCGCCGCGGACCGGCTGCCGGTGATCGCGGAGCGGTTCGGGTGGTACGGGTGACCGGGGGCGGCGGGTCACGGGGAACCCTCGGCCGAGGCCCCGAGGCCCCGAGGCCCCGAGGGCGCCGCGGGTCCCGGTCGCGGGGCGGTTAGGGTGAGCCGCGTGGCGAGAGTGCGGTTGAGTGTGGCTGAGCGGCGGGCGGAGTTGCTGGGGGCCGCGGTGGAGCAGATCGAGGCACGGGGGGTCGCCGCGGTGCGGATCTCCGACGTGGCCACCGCGCTGGGGGTGAGCAACGCGCTGGTCCTCTACCACTTCTCGTCCAAGGAGAAGCTGGTCGCCGCGGCCTTCGCGCACGCGGCCGAGGGCGATCTCGCGCATCTGCGCAAGCTGCTCGGCCGCCGCACCACGGCACTGCGCCGACTGCGCGCGGCGGTGCGCTGGTACGCCCCCACCGGCCCCGCCAAGGGCTGGCGGCTGTGGATCGAGGGCTGGGCGGCGGCGCTGCGCGAGCCCGCCCTCCAGGAGGTCACCCGCGATCTCGACCGGCAGTGGAAGGCCGCCCTCGCCGAGGTGATCGCCGAGGGCGTGGCCAACGGCGAGTTCCACTGCCCCGACCCCGCCGCCACCGCCCTGCGCCTGACCGCCCTGCTCGACGGGCTCGCCGTACAGCTGACGTCGTACCCGGGCGCGGTCTCCCGCGCGCGTGCCCAGGAGTGGGTGGACGAGGCACTCGCGCGGGAGTTGGGGCCGAAGGCGGCAGCCTGAGGCCCACCGCCCTCACGCCACCGCGCCGATCCGCATCCTGATGTCGTCCGGCGAGAGCGCCCCCTTGGCCGTCACGTGGTCGCCCGAGGACTCGCCCCGGAGCCTGCGGCCGATCCACGGCACCAGGAACTCGCGCGCCCACTGGACGTCGTCGCGCCGCACCTCCAGCGTGCCGCGCGGCGGCAGCGGGGGCCACGGCTGGTCCGGGTCGGCCGGGACCTCGAGACTGAGCACCTGACCCGCGCGGAGCGCCACGCGCGTGTGCCCCTCGGGTGACAGGTGCAGCCGGTCGTGGTCCCAGGCCCGGCGGTCCTGCACCGACCTCAGGGACCACAGGTCGAGCACCGGACAGCCGTACCGGTCGGCGATGGCGCGCACATGCCCGTTGTAGGTGGCTATCTTGCCGCGCAAGTGCTTGAGGACGGGGACGCCGCGGGTGTCGAAGCCGGTGGTCACCATGACCCTGCCCGCCACCGCCGCGAGCCGGGCCACCGCCTGCTCGAACCGCTCCGCCACCTCGTCCGGGTCCGTGCCGGGCCGGAGGATGTCGTTGCCGCCCGCGCAGAAGGACACGAGGTCCGGGGCGAGTTCGACGGCGCGCGGCACCTGGTCGGCCACGATCTGGTCGAGCAGCTTCCCGCGCACCGCGAGGTTGGTGTACCGGAAGTCGCCCTCGGGCCGCCGGTCGGCGAGCAGCACCGCGAACCGGTCGGCCCAGCCGACGAACGCCCCGTCGGGGCCGGGGTCGCCGACGCCCTCGGTGAAGCTGTCCCCCACCGCCACGTACGACCCGATCACTGATCTGCTGTCATTCTTCGAATCGTCTGCCACATCGGCTCATCTTTCCCCGTCGAATGTGACCTACGCGACCGTAGGAAAGGGTTGACGGGCGGTGAGATAAGCCACGGCCAAGCCTTGGTCAACTCGGGAATACGGCGACGGCCGGACCCGGTGGGCGGGTCCGGCCGTCGGCGGTGTGCGGTGCGGGCGTCAGCCGATGGAGACGCCGTGCGAGCGCAGGTAGGCCACCGGGTCGATGTCCGACCCGTAGCTCGGCGTGGTGCGGATCTCGAAGTGCAGGTGCGGGCCAGTCGAGTTGCCGGTCGAGCCCGACAGACCGATCTGCTGGCCGCCCGTCACACTCTGGCCGCTGGAGACGGACAGCGAGGACAGGTGGGCGTACTGGGCGTAGTAGCCGTCGTCGAGCTTGATGACGACCTGGTTGCCGTACGCACCGGCCCAGCCCGCGGAGACCACGGTGCCCGGACCGACGGCCTTGAGCGGGGTGCCGGTCGCGGCGGCGAAGTCGACGCCGGTGTGGTAGCCGCTGGACCACATGCTGCCCGCCACCTTGTAGGCGGTGCCGACGGCGGCACCGTCGACGGGAGAGCTGTAACCGGTGGCGGCGGACTGGGCGGCCGTGGCGGCGTTGGAGGAGGACTCCGGGGCCGACGTCTTCGCGGAGGACTCCGAGGACGGTGAGGTCTCGGAGGACTGCGACGGCTTCGACGGCTTCGAGGACTCCGTGGAAGCGGCGGACGGCTTCGACGGCTTGCCGCCCGTCTCCGCCTTCTGCCCGATCGTGAGCTTCAGACCCGGGTGGATCAGCGACGGGTCCGCGCCGACGGCCTCGCGGTTGTCGGCGTAGAGCTTCTTCCAGCCACCGCTGACGTTCTGCTCGTCGGCGATCTTCGACAGATAGTCACCGGCCCGCACGGAATAGGTCCGCACGCCCGCCTTCTTGGCGGTGGACTTCTTCTCGGCGGCCGACTTCTGCACCACCACGGGGGCGGACTGGACGGCCTTTTCCGAAACGGACTGCGGGGTGGCGGCGTGGGCGCCGGAAGCACCCATCAGGGGCAGTGCGAGCGCGGCGCCCCCGGTGCCGGCGACGGCGATGGAGCGGGCGATACGCAGGGACTTGGGACGGCGGTGCTTACCCTTGGCGGGCATGGCGAATTCCTCTCCGGCGCCTGCGAGGTGAGCTGTCGGGTGCGGACTGGAGATGCCCGGCCACACCGAGGTGCGGCTTTACCCCGAGCCGTTCCGGAGACCGGAACAGGCGGTTTACCTGTGGGTCCCCCGCTCCTGCCGATACGGGTGAGTGTGCGCGGAGTCCGGGCGGCGGCAGGATTCGGCGTTCCGCCCGGGGTCGGTGTGGAACGTAAGCGAGCAAGACGCAAAGGGACAAGCGAGAGGTTCCGCCCGAACGCCTTCTTCTTGATCCCTAAGGGGAATTGCCGGTCACGGTGAGTTGTTCCGGACGGCACCGCTTTCCGTAAAAGCCCTTGAAAAGGACCCGAATTACGTGAACATGACGGGCGACTCACGGTCACGAATATGACGCTGCTCACGCGACAGTTCTCCAGGGCACCCCATTCCAAGGCGAGTTGGAATGGAAGCCATTAATTCGGACAGATGACTCAGATGCGACGCAGGCGGATAACCGTCGCATCAAGGTCCCCGCGCAGCCTCAGCCGCAACCCGTGGTGCAGCAGTACCGCACCTCGGTGAATTTCGCCCGTTTCACGGCATTCATACGAGCTTGCCGGGTCCAAGCCGCGCAGTCGCAGCGCCGGAACCGGCTCCCCGTGGCGCTGCGACTGGAGGCAGGCGACGACGGCCGTCTCCCCGTCGAGCACGTACTGCACCGCGCTCAGCCCGCCCTCCGGCGGCCGGAGCCGGTAGAGGTCCCCGCGCTGCACCAGCGGCCGGATCGCCTTGTAGAGCGCCACCCAGTCGCGGGCCTCGGCCAGCTCCGCCTCGGTCCAGCGGGTCAGGTCACCGCCCACCCCCAGCACCCCCGCCATGGCGCTCACGAACCGGAAGCGCAGCGAGCTGGCCCGCCCGTTGAGCTGCTCGTTGGGACTGTCGGTCACCCAGGCGGCCATCACGCGCGCGGGATGGATCTGGCTGAAGCCGTACTGGATGGCGAGCCGGTCGAGCGGGTCGGTGTTGTCGGAGGTCCACACCTGGTCCGTACGGCTCAGGACGCCGAGGTCGATCCGGCCGCCGCCGCCCGAGCAGGACTCGAAGGCGACCCCCGGGTGGGCCGCCCGCAGCCGGTCCAGGAGCGCGTACAGCGCCCGCACATGGTCCACCCACAGCCGCTGCGGATACGGCTCCCCGGGCCACCCGGCGTCGGTGAAGCAGCGGTTGAAGTCCCACTTCACGTAGTCGATCGGGGCGCTGGACAGCAGGGCGTCGAGACGCTCGAAGAGGTACTCCTGGACGTCCTCGCGAGCGAGGTTCAGTACAAGCTGATTGCGGAACTCTGTCCGCTTTCGGCCCGCTTGGTACTGCACCCAGTCCGGATGGGCCCGGTACAGGTCGCTGTCCGGGTTGACCATCTCGGGCTCGACCCAGATACCGAAGTCCATGCCCAGCGCGTGCACGTCCGCGGCGAGCGGCGCCAGCCCGCGCGGGAAGCGGTCCGGGCTGGGCGTCCAGTCGCCGAGCCCGGCCCGGTCGCCGGTGCGGGCGCCGAACCAGCCGTCGTCGACCACGAACAGCTCGACGCCGATCGCGGCGGCCCGCCGCGCGAGGGCCCGCTGCTGGTCCTCGGAGATGCCGAACCCGGTCGCCTCCCAGGAGTTGAACAGCACCGGCCGGTCCCGGTCCGCGTCGGGAACGACGTACGCCCGCTGGTAGCGGTGCCACGCGCGGCTCGCGCCGCCGAAGCCGCCGTCGCTCCACAGCCCGGCGAAGACCGGTGTGGTGAACGACTCCCCGGCCGCCAGCCGCAGCAGGCCCGAGTCGTCGTGTCCGGCGCCGCCGGTGATCTGCACGCGCGCGTCCGGGAGCTGGGCGACGCAGATCCGCCAGGAGCCCGACCAGCCCAGCGCACAGCCGTAGACCTCGCCCCGCTCCTCGGTGGCGTCGGTGTCCAGCGCGACCCAGGGCAGGTGCTGGTGGCCGGTGTGCCCGCGGCGGCTGCCGATGACCTTCTCACCGTAGGTGAGGGGGGCGGCGGTCAGCCGGGACTCGGCGGCCCAGCGGCCGTGCAGCTGGGTCAGGCGCCAGGCGTCGCGCTCCGGGAGCGTCCAGGTGGCGGAGTCGGCGCGCAGCAGCTCGGCCTCGGCACCGGCGTTGGCGACGGTGACCCAGCGTTCGACCACGTCGTGCCGCATCCGGTAGTGCAGGGTGACGGTCAGGTCCGCGTCCCGGAAGCACAGCCGCAACACGTCACCGTCGCTGGAGTACCGCTCGAAGCGCCACTCGGTGCCGCGCCGCTCGCCGGTGCGCACGGACAGGGCGGGGCGCACGAAGCGGGGGCCGCCCTCGACGGGGTACTCCTCGCGTCCGTCGAGCCGGGACTCGAAGGGCCAGTCGTCCGGCAGCGGGCGCGCGGCGAGCGCCTCGGCGTCGGCGAGGGCGATACGGGGGCCCCAGTGCAGATGCACCAGCTCGTCGGCGTCGGTGAGATGGACGGCGTAACCGCTCGCGGGCCCGGACAGCAGCCACGTACGGCCGTTCTCGGCGATCTCCACCGGCACTCGACCCACCCACCCCACAGATCCCGACAGCTCCGCTCAACGACGAACATCATCGACCGTTTCGGAGCAGCGGGGCAACGCCTGTGGACAACCGCGGCAACTCCCTGTGGACAACTCATTGCCCCAGGAATCCATGTCGTATCGTCAGGGGCGTACCCGTCGGCGATCGGCGCCGCCGGGGCCGATGGGAGGGAGCCCCCGTGACGCAGCAGATCCCGTCGACCGAGCCCGAACTGGCCGGTGTGCGCAACTTCCGTGATGTGGGCGGACTGCCGACCGTGGACGGCCGCCGGGTGCGGCACGGAGTGCTGTTCCGCAGCGGGCACCTCGCCCACGCGACCGAGGAGGACGCCGCGTTCCTCGGCTCCCTGGGCCTGCACACGGTCTTCGACTTCCGCAACGCCGCGGACCAGAAGCTGGAGGGGCCGGACATCGAGCTGCCCGGCGTGCGCAATGTGAACCTGCCGCTGTCCGACCCGGCGGACGGCGCCGAGTTCTGGCGGATGGTCCGGGACGGCGATCTGGAGCAGCTGCGCGGAATGCTCTCCGACGGCAAGGCGGCCAACCGGATGATCGTCTCGTACCGCATGATCATCCAGGACCGCACCAGCGAGCACTCCCAGGTGCTGCGCTCCCTCGCCGAGGACAGCGTCCCCGCGCTGATGCACTGCGCCGCGGGCAAGGACCGCGCGGGCCTGTCGATCGCGGTGACCCTGCTGGCCCTGGGCGTGGAGCGCGAGGCCATCGTCGCCGACTACCTGGAGTCCAACGCCACCCACCGCCGCTACAAGGTGCACCGCAGCGGCAGCTCGTCCTCGGCCTACTCCCCCGAGGTCATGGAACTGCTCAGCCCCCTCTTCGACGCCCGCGCGGAGTACCTGTCGGCCGCCTTCGACACCATCGAGGAGACCTGGGGCGGCGTCGACGACTATCTCCGGCAGGGCCTGGGCGTCACCCCCGAGGTGCGCGACCGGCTGCGGGAGCGCCTCCTCGACTGAGGCGTACGCCGCCGACGCGTTACTTGGCGCCCACCTCGAACAGCAGATACAGGAACGCCGCGAAGAGGTGCCCCGCCACCACGTAGACGAACAGCCGGAACCAGATGCCCCGGGGCAGCTTCTGTTCGATGTCTCTGTCACTCATGGGTGTCTCCAGGGGTCGGGCCGAGGCACAGCGCGGTGGTGGGGCTCTGCAGGAGTGTGTGGACGAACAGCAGGTCGACCCCGTCCTCGCCCCCGGCGGCGAGGCGGTGCGGGGTCAGGGAGTCGAAGTGGGCGCTGTCACCCGGCCCGAGGCGGTGCGCCGCGTCGCCGAGCCGCAGGTCGAGGTGGCCGCGCAGCACGTACAGCCACTCCTCACCGGGGTGCACCCGGACGATGTCGCCCTGGGAGCCGTGCGGCACATGGACGCGCAGCGCCTGCATCCCGCGCCCGGGAGCGCCCGCCTTCCAGTAGGTCCAGCCGCCCGCGCGCGTGGGCTCCAGCTCCGCGCCGCGCAGTACGGCGTCCCGGTCGGCGACGGTCTCGCCGAGCAGCTCCGAGACGGTCGTACCGTAGACACGGGCCAGACCGAGCAGCATCGGCAGCGAGGGCTGGCGCTGCCCGGTCTCCAGGCGGGACAGGTGGGCGGGCGACAGCCCCGCCGAGCGGGCCGCCGCCTCCAGCGTGAGGGAGGCCCGGCGGCGCAGCGCGCGCAGCTGGGGTGCGATGGTGGGCGGCAGGGCCTCGGAACCTCCGGGCCCCGCGTCGGCTTCCGGTGAGCGCATGCTCCCATTGAGCCGGATTTTTGCCCCTCGGGCAATTTTCTTGCCTGAGAGGCAAACTCGCCCCTGAGGCTAACGGTTGGCGACCGCCTGCTTCACCAGTGTCTTCCCGAAGTCCCACACCAGCCCGCCGTCGTGCGCGTCGTCCATCACGGCCGTGAACGCGTCGACGAACCGGTCCACCTCCCGCTCACCGATGACCAGCGGTGGGATCAGCTTGATCACCTCCAGATGGTCACCGGAGACCTGGGTGAGGATCCGGTGCCGCTGGAGCAGCGGCACGACCACCATCTGCGCGAACAGGCCCTTGCGCGCGGCCTGGAGCATGCTCCAGCGGGTGCGCAGCTTCAGCGACCTGGGCCTGCCGAACTCGATCCCGATCATCAGGCCCCGGCCGCGCACGTCGGCGAGCAGCTCGTACCGGTCGACGAGGGCGGCGAGCCGGGTGCGCAGCAGGTCGCCCGTGGCCCGGGCGCCCGCGACGATCTGCTCCCGCTCCATGACCGACAGCACCGCGAGGCCCGCCGCCATGGCCTGGGCGTTGGAGCCGAAGCTGGCCGAGTGGACGAGGACGCGGTCCATCGAGGAGTAGACCTTCTTGAAGATCCAGTCCTTGCCGAGGGTGGCGCCCACCGGGACATAGCCGCCGGAGAGCGCCTTGGCCACACAGACCAGGTCCGGCTCGACGCCCTCCTCGTGCTGGTAGGCGTAGAAGTCGCCGGTGCGGCCGAGGCCCGTCTGCACCTCGTCGGCGATGAGCAGCGCCTTGTGCCGGTGCAGCAGCTCCTGCGCGGCGCGCAGATAGCCGGGCGGCGCCGCGTGCACGCCCTTGCCCTGGATGGGCTCGACGATCAGCGCGGCGACGTCGCCGCGCTTCAGCTCGCGGGCGAGGGCGTCGAGATCGCCGAGCGGTACGGCGGTGTCGGGCAGCAGCGGGGCGAAGCCGTCGCGGAAGCCGGTCTCGCCGTTGACCGACAGCGAGCCGGTGGTCAGGCCGTGGAAGGCGTGCGTGCAGTACAGCACGCGCGGCCTGCCCGTGGCGTACCGGGCGAACTTCAGCGCGGTCTCCACCGCCTCGGTGCCGCTGTTGCCGAAGAACACCCGGTCCAGGTGCGGGCTGTGGGCGAGGAGCCGCTCGGCCAGCAGTCCGGGCAGCGGCTGGCAGTCGAAGCGGGTGAGGTCGGCCAGCTGGGCGTCGAGGACGTCGTGCAGCGCCTTGCGGACGACGGGATGGTGGCGGCCCAGGCCCATCACCCCGAACCCGGCGAGCATGTCCAGGTAGTCGGCGCCGTCCGCGTCCCAGAAGTAGGCGCCCTCGGCCCGCTCGTAGACCTTGTCGAAGCCGATGGTGTGCAGCATGCGCGGCAGTTGGTGGTTGAGGTGCCGGGCGTGCAGCTCGTAGCGCTCACCGCCGCGTTCCGTCAGCAGGGCACCGAGGTCGAACTCCGCGCCACCGCCCGACGCCGGACGTGACGGGGACGGCACCGGCGCGGACGGCTGGGGCACGGATTCCGCGGTGGTCATTCAGCTTGCTCCTCGGAGGACGGCTCTGGGACGGCTTTCTCGGCGTGCGGGCCCTTCTCGGCGTGGGCCACGCGGGCGGCCCCCTCGGTGGGCGCGATGGGCGCGGCCTGCTCGATGCGCGCGGCCTTCTCAGTGTGCGCGGCCCGCCCGGCGTTCGCGGCCTTCTCGGTGTGCGCGGCCCGCCCGGCGTTCGCGGCCTTCTCGGTGTGCGCGGCCCGCCCGGCGTTCGCGGCCTTCTCGGTGTGCGCGGCCCGCCCGGCGTTCGCGGCCTTCTCGGAGGACTTCACGCCTTCCCGCGCCCGCTCCTGCCGCACCGCCAGGCTCGCACCGATCCGCCCCGCGATCTCCACCGGCGTCAGCCCGATGTCGGCGAGCACCTCGCCCCGCTTGGCGTGCGCGAGGAACTGCTCCGGGATGCCGAACCGCCGCAGCGGCACGTCCACTTCGGCGTCCCGCAGCGCCAGCTCCACCGCCGCACCCACTCCGGCCGCGCGGCTGTTGTCCTCGACGACCGCCACCAGCCGGTGCGGGGCGGCGAGCCCCGGCAGCGCCGGGTCGACCGGCTTGACCCAGCGGGGGTCGACGACGGTGCAGCCGATGCCGCGGGCCTCCAGCAGCTCCGCGGCCTGGAGACAGACCGGCGCCATCACGCCCACGGCGACCAGCAGGACCTCCGGCTGATCGGCCCGGTGCAGTACGTCGACGCCGCCGACGCGGTCGCACGCCGGGATCTCGGGGCCGACGCTCTCCTTCGGGAAGCGGACCAGCGTCGGCGCGTCGTCGACGGCGACCGCCTCGCGCAGTTGGGCGCGCAGTTGCTCGGCGTCGCGCGGCGCGGCGATGCGCAGCCCGGGGACGACCTGGAGGACCGACATGTCCCACATGCCGTTGTGGGAGGCGCCGTCGACACCGGTGACCCCGGCCCGGTCCAGGACGAAGGTCACCCCGCAGCGGTGCAGGGCGATGTCCATCAGCAGTTGGTCGAAGGCGCGGTTGAGGAAGGTGGCGTAGACGGCGATGACCGGGTGCAGTCCTCCGGTGGCCAGGCCCGCCGCGGAGACGGCCGCGTGCTGCTCGGCGATGCCGACGTCGTAGATGCGGTCGGGGAAGCGCTCGGCGAACTTGCCGAGGCCGACCGGGTGCAGCATGGCGGCGGTGATCGCCACGATGTCCGCGCGCTCCTCGCCGATGCGGACGATCTCCTCGCCGAACACGGACGTCCAGGACGGCCCGCCGGACGGGGCGAGCGGCGCGCAGGTGCGCGGGTCCATCACCCCGACGGTGTGGAAGTGGTCCTCCTCGTGCGCGAGGGCGGGTTCGTAGCCGCGGCCCTTCTCGGTGAGGCAGTGCACGAGGACCGGCCCGTGGAAGCGCTTGGCGCGGCGCAGCGCGGACTCGACGGCGCCGATGTCATGACCGTCGATCGGGCCGACGTACTTCAGGCCCAGGTCCTCGAACATGCCCTGCGGCGCGAAGGCGTCCTTGAAGCCCTTCTTGGCGCCGTGCAGCGCCTCGTAGAGCGGGCCGCCGACCACCGGGGTGCGCTGGAGCACGTCCTTGCCCCAGGCCAGGACCTGCTCGTAGCCGTCGGTGGTGCGCAGGGTGGCGAGGTGGTTGGCGAGGCCGCCGATGGTGGGCGAGTAGGACCGCTCGTTGTCGTTGACGACGATGATCAGGGGCCGGTTCTTGGCGGCGGCGATGTTGTTCAGCGCCTCCCAGGCCATGCCGCCGGTGAGCGCGCCGTCGCCGACGACCGCGACGACGTGTCCCTTCTCGCCCTGTACCTGGCGGGCCTTGGCGAGGCCGTCGGCCCAGCCGAGCGCGGTGGAGGCGTGGCTGTTCTCGATGATGTCGTGCTCGGACTCCTCGCGCGAGGGATAGCCGGACAGGCCGCCCTTGCCGCGCAGCTTGGAGAAGTCCTGACGGCCGGTCAGCAATTTGTGTACGTAGCTCTGGTGGCCGGTGTCCCACAGGATGCGGTCGACGGGCGACTCGAAGACCCGGTGGAGCGCGATGGAGAGTTCCACCACCCCCAGATTGGGCCCGAGATGACCACCGGTCCTGGCGACCGCGTGGATCAGGAACTCCCTGATCTCCTCGGACAGTTGGCCAAGCCGCGCCTCGGACAGCGCCTTCAGGTCGCGTGGTCCCCGGATCGTCTCAAGTATCGTCACGCTCGGGCCCCCTCTCGGTCCGTGCTGTTTCCAGCCTCTAGCTCACAGTCACTTCCGGTTTCCCCGTGACGGTGGGGGCGCCGGACCCGGCACCGTCCTGCTCCATGCTCTCGGCGATCTTCATCGCCTCTTCGATGAGCGTCTCGACGATCTTGGACTCGGGGACGGTCTTGACGACCTCGCCCTTGACGAAAATCTGGCCCTTGCCGTTGCCGGAGGCCACCCCGAGGTCGGCCTCGCGGGCCTCCCCCGGCCCGTTGACCACACAGCCCATCACGGCGACCCGCAGCGGGACCTCCATGCCGTCCAGGCCCGCGGTCACCTCGTCGGCCAGCTTGTAGACGTCGACCTGGGCCCGGCCGCAGGACGGGCAGGAGACGATCTCCAGGCCGCGCTCCTTGAGGTTCAGCGACTCCAGGATCTGGATGCCGACCTTGACCTCCTCGGCCGGGGGCGCACTCAGCGAGACCCGGATGGTGTCGCCGATGCCCTGCGAGAGCAGCGCCCCGAAGGCCACGGCCGACTTGATCGTGCCCTGGAACGCCGGACCCGCCTCCGTCACCCCCAGATGCAGCGGGTAGTCGCACTGCGCGGCAAGCTGGCGGTAGGCCTCGATCATCACCACCGGGTCGTTGTGCTTGACCGAGATCTTGATGTCCCGGAAGTCGTGCTCCTCGAACAGCGACGCCTCCCACAGCGCCGACTCGACGAGCGCCTCCGGGGTCGCCTTGCCGTACTTCTGGAGCAGACGCCGGTCCAGGGAGCCCGCGTTCACGCCGATCCGGATCGGGGTGCCGTGGTCCTTCGCGGCCCGCGCGATCTCCTTGACCTTGTCGTCGAACTGCTTGATGTTGCCCGGATTGACGCGTACGGCCGCACACCCCGCCTCGATCGCGGCGAACACGTACTTCGGCTGGAAGTGGATGTCCGCGATCACCGGGATCTGCGACTTGCGGGCGATCGTCGCCAGCGCGTCCGCGTCGTCCTGCGTCGGACACGCCACGCGCACGATCTGGCAGCCCGACGCGGTGAGTTCCGCGATCTGCTGGAGGGTGGCACCGATGTCCGACGTACGCGTCGTCGTCATCGACTGCACCGACACCGGGGCCCCGCCCCCGACCGCCACCGGCCCGACCTGGATCCGCCGCGACGCACGCCGCTCGGCGACCGGCCGGACCGGTACCTCGGGGACGCCCAAGGGGACGGCGGTCATGGGGTCACTCCCGGTTCCCGGAGACCGTCTCGCGCATCGCGCGCAGGGACTCCTTCAGCGAGCCCATGGTGGCGAGGACGGCCGTGGGCTCGTAGCCGCAGTGCGCCATGCAGTTGGCGCAGCGCGGGTCCTTGCCGCGGCCGTACTTGTCCCAGTCGGTCTCCTCGATCAGTTCGCGGTACGTCGGCACGTACCCGTCGCTCATCAGGTAGCAGGGGCGCTGCCAGCCGAAGAGGGAGTAGTTCGGGATCGCCCAGGCCGTGCACGGGAAGTCGACCTTGCCCTCCAGGAAGTCCAGGAAGAGGGGCGAGTGGTTGAGCCGCCACTTGCGCCGGTTGCCGCCCGCGAAGGCCTTCTTGAACAGTTCGCGGGTCTGGTCGACGCCCAGGAAGTGCTCCTGGTCGGGCGCCTTCTCGTAGGCGTAGGCGGGCGAGATCATCATCTCGTCGACCTTCAGGTCGTCGTTGAGGTAGTTGAGCACCTCGATGACGGTCTGGGGGGTGTCGGTGTTGAAGAAGGTCGAGTTGGTGGTGACCCGGAAGCCGCGCCGCTTGGCCTCCTTGATGGCGGCCACGGCCTCGTCGAAGACGCCCTCCTTCGCCACCGACTCGTCGTGCCGTTCGCGCAGGCCGTCGATGTGGACGGCGAACGCGAAATACGGCGAGGGCTTGAACTTGTCCATCTTCTTGCGCAGCAGCATGGCATTGGTGCACAGGAAGACGTATTTCCGTTTGGCGACCAACTGGCGCACGATCTCGTCGATCTGCGGGTGCATCAGGGGCTCGCCCCCGGCGATCGACACCATCGGTGCGCCGGACTCGAGCACCGCGCCCACGGCCTGCGCGACCGGCATGCGCTGTTTGAGTACGCCCGCCGGATGCTGGATCTTCCCGCAGCCCTCGCACTTGAGATTGCAGGCGAAAAGCGGTTCCAGCTCGACGATCAGCGGAAACTTGTCCCGCCTGCGGAGCTTCTGTTCGGCCAAGTATGTAGCGACCTTGATGGACTGACGAAGCGGCATGGCCATCTGGCTCACCTCCTGGGGAGCAGCAAGGAACGGTGCCATTCGAAGAAAGCGGGAAGTACGGAACGAAGGACACGGAAAGCCGATATTCCACCGCGCACCGTGCCGATCCGGACGAGTTCATGTTCTGGAGCGTCCACGACCACCCGGACGGCCGCAACGGGGCGCGCGCCCGCTCGGACGGCGCTCAGCAGCGTGGCCGCGGACTCCATGTCCACGGCGATCGCGCCGGTGGTGAGCAGTTCGCCCCGCTCGTGCCCCCGGACGACATGGTCGGTGCCGGTGAGCGGCCCGGTGTGGACGGTACGGCCGGGCAGGGCCCGCACCAGCTCCTTGACCAGGAGTTCGGTGCCCACGCAGGGCGTGCGCCCGCGCGGGTCGCGCGTCTCCTCGGCGACGACCAGGTCACCGGGGTGCATGCCGGGGGCGAGCCCCGCGCAGAAGCCGGTGGCGAGGACGGCGGCGTCGCGCCGCGCCGGGTCGGCGAGGAACCGGGTGACCGAGCGCTCGGCCGCCTTGGGGCCCATGCCGGTGCGCAGCACGGTGAAGGGTGCTCCGGCGCCGCCCTTCTCGCCGGTGCGCAGGGCGAGTTGCTCGATGCCGAGCGCGCAGGCGATCAGCAGCGGGGCCGGGGCGGACGGTGGCGGCATCAGCCCCCCTTGGCCGCGTGGTGCGGCTGTAGGACCGAGGGCTCTCCGTACACGTACCGGCCGAGCGCGGTCACCGGGAAGACCTGCCGGTAGAGGTGGTAGTTGATGGAGAAGTCCCAGGGGAAGCCGGTGCCGGTGAAGTACGGCTCGTCCCAGGAGCCGTCCTCGCGCTGGGTGGCCGCCAGCCACTCGATGCCGCGTTCGACGGCCTTGGACTCCTGCTCCCCGGCCGCGAGCAGCGCCATCAGCGCCCACGCGGTCTGGGAGGCGGTGGAGGCGCCGCGGCCCCGCCACTCCCTGACGTACTTGTAGGAGCGCAGGTCCTCGCCCCAGCCGCCGTCCTCGTTCTGCACGCGCTCCAGCCAGCTCACCGCGCGGCGGATCGCCGGGTGCGAGCCGGGCAGTCCGGCGGTGACCAGGGCGGGGACGACGGACCCGGTGCCGTAGACGTAGTTGACGCCCCAGCGCCCGAACCACGAGCCGTCCGGCTCCTGGGCGTCGAGCAGCCAGGCGATGCCGCGGCGGGTGCGCGGGTCGTGGGCGAGGCCCTCCACCGCGAGCATCTCCACCACGTGCGCGGTGACGTCCGCCGACGGCGGGTCGATGACCTCGCCGAAGTCGCAGAACGGCAGCCGGTTGGGGAAGGGGCTGGTGTTGTCGACGTCGAACGCGCCCCAGGCGCCGTTCTTCGACTGCATGCCGAGGTTCCAGCGGACGCCGCGGCCGATCGCCTTGTCCACCCGCTCCGGGTCGTGGTGCTTGACCCGGCGCAGCGCCAGGACCACCTCCGCGGTGTCGTCGATGTCGGGGTAGTTGTCGTTGTGGAACTCGAACGCCCAGCCGCCGGGCGGCAGTCCGGGCCGCCGCACCGACCAGTCGCCGGGGCGCACGATCTGCTCGCCGAGCATCCAGTCGGCGGCCTTCACCAGTTGCGGGTGGTCGGCGGGGACGCCCGCGTCGGCGAGCGCGATGGTGGCGAGGCAGGTGTCCCAGACCGGGGACTGACAGGCCTCGATCATCCGGGCGCCGTCCTCGCGCCAGACGGCGAAACGGTCCAGCGACTCCAGACCGGCACGCATGATGGGGTGCTTGAGGTCGTAGCCGAGCAGGTGCAGCGCGATGATCGAGTACACGGCAGGGGGCTGGATGCCGCCCCAGCAGCCGTCGTTCTCCTGCCGCTCGATGATCCAGCGGGCGGCGGTGTTCATCGCGGCCCGGCGCAGTCGGCGCGGGGCGACCCTGCGGAAGGCGTGCAGCGCCTTGTCGATGCGCTGGAAGGCGCCGTCCCAGCTCGCCGCGGGGGCGAGCGGCCGGTACGGGTTGGGGTCGGCGGGATTGGTGTGCAGTTCGTCGAGCGGGAACGGCGCGGGCCGCACCGGACGCTTGGCGGAGACGATGGTCAGCGGGACGATCGTCTGCCGCGCCCAGCAGCCGAAGTCGTAGATGTTGAGCGGTACCCAGGTCGGGAAGTAGATCATCTCCGGGGGGAGTTCGGGCAGGTCCTCCCACTTCCACCAGCCGAACAGGGCCAGCCAGATCCGGGTGAAGACGCGGGCGGAGGCGATGCCGCCGCGGGCCCGGATCCATTCGGCCGCCTTCGCCATGTGCGGGGCGTCGGGGGTGTCCCCGGCCAGGCGCAGCGCGACGTACGCCTCGATGGTGGCGGAGAGGTCCCCGGGGCCGCCGTAGAAGGTGGCCCAGGTGCCGTCCTCGCGCTGCTCGCCGCGGATGAACAGGGCGGCGGCGTGGGCGGTCGGCTCCTCCAGGATGCCGAGGAACTGACGGAGCAGCAGGTCCTCGGCGTCCATGGAGACGTTGGTCTCGAGGTCGCCCTTCCACCAGCCCTCGGCGTCCTGCCGGGCCAGCAGGTGCTCCGTGGCGCGCTGCACCGCGCGCACGGCGGCTTCCTTGACCCCGGCCGCCTCGGGGGTGGTGATGTGGGTTTCGCTGGCCGCGGCAGCGCGGGGCGGCAGTGTGGCCCCGGTGCTTCCGTCGGTCGTCGCTGTCATGGCTTCCCCTTCGTGCAGTGCTGCAAATGGTGCGTCTGCTGTGGGTCCGCCGTCGGCCGGAGCGCGCCTGCGCGCTGCCCCGGCCGGCGACTACGCGAGATCTATTCGGCCAATAATGATCATCTCTTTCGTACGACGACGAAGTCGGCGAGCGCCGTGAACCGGTCGCGTACCCGGTCGGGCATGCCGACGGCGTCGAGGGCTTCGATGGCGATGGTGTGCTGGCGGCGCGCCTCCTCGGCGGTCCACCCGCGTCCGCCCGCCTCCTCGATGAGGGCGGCGCGGACCGCGAACTCCTCCTCGGAGAAGTTCGCGAAGTCGGTTGCCTTGGCGTCGGCGGCGAGCAGTTCGGCGAGCCGGTCGGAGGCGGGGCCGCCCGCGGCGAGCGCGGCCACCACCGGCAGGGACTTCTTGCGCTGTCGCAGATCGCTCCAGGTCTGCTTGCCGGTGGCCTCCGGGTCGCCCCAGATGCCGAGCAGGTCGTCGATGGCCTGGAAGGCGAGGCCGAGGTGGTAGCCGTAGCGCTCCAGGGCGTCGGCGGTGCGGTCGTCGGCACCGCCGAGGACGGCTCCGATGGAGCTGGCGCAGGCGAGCAGGGCGCCGGTCTTGTTGCCCTCCATCTCCAGGCACTCCTCGACGCTGACGCGGTCGCGGTGCTCGTAGGAGATGTCCTGGGCCTGGCCGTCGATCAGCGCGCGGGTCGCGGTGGTCAGCCGACGGGCGGCGCGGCCCGCCTCGACGCTGCCGAGTTCCAGCAGCACCTCGCTGGCCAGCGCGAACAGGGCGTCGCCGACGAGGATGGCCTGGGCGGGGCCGTGCACCTTCCAGACGGTGTCGCGGTGGCGGCGCTGTTCGTCGCCGTCCATCAGGTCGTCGTGCAACAGGGAGAAGTTGTGGACCAGTTCGACGGCCACGGCGCCCGGGACGCCGGTCTCCGGCGCGGCACCGGTGACCTCGGCGGAGAGCACGGCGAGGGCGGGGCGCACGGCCTTGCCGCCGTCGCCCGCGGTGGGGTTGCCGTGTGCGTCGATCCAGCCGAAGTGGTAGGCGGCGACCGTGTCCATGGGCGGCGCCAGGCGGTCGACGGCCGCCCGCAGCACCGGCGTGGCCAGGGTCCGGCCACGCTCCAGGAGCGCGGTCACGTCGACCGCGGTCTCTCGAGCGGCCGTCGAGGCCGGGGGCACAGGGGACACGTTCTCTCCTCTTGTTGCTGTGCGGGGGGTGCGGGTGCCTGCCGCGCGCTGCTGATCGAGCGTCACGCCGCCTCCTCGACGTCGAAGAGATGGGCGGGGCGGGGGCGTCCGAGGGCCGCCAGCGCGGCGTCCGCCGCGCTGATGCCGCTGCGGACCGCACTCTCCATGGTCGCGGGCCACCCAGTGGCGGTCCACGCACCGGCCAGGTACAGGCCGGGGGCTCGGGTACGGGCGCCGGGCCGCAGCCGTGCGACGCCGGGGGCGGGGGCGAAGGTGGCGGTGCGCTCGCGGGTGACGAAGAAGTCGCGCACCTCGGCTCCCCGGGTGCGCGGCAGCAGCCGCTCCAGTTCGGGCAGATAGCGGTCGCGCAGGTCGGCCACGGGCGCGTCGATGTCGTCGTGCGCGGCCGACTGGGACAGGGCCAGGTACTGGCCGGATTCCAGGCCGGAGGCGGCGGTGCGGTCGAAGACCCACTGCACCGGGGTGCCGAGCGCGGCGAGGAAGGGGGCGTCGAGCACCTCGCGGTTGTAGACGACGTGGACGTTGAGGATCGGCGCGGTGCCGATGCGCAGCAGCCGTCCGGGGTCGTCCAGGGCGCCGTCGGGCAGCAGGGAGTGGGTCTCGCGCTGGGGTACGGCGAGGACGACCGCGTCGGTCTCGACGCGCTCGCCGGGAACCGAGACGCTCCAACGTCCGTTGTCCTGTTGGGAGATGGAGGTGACGCGTGTCCGGAGTCCGATGCGTACGCCCGCGGAGTCGAGCGCCCTGCGCGCCAGCCGGTCGTGCAGTTCGCCCAGCGGGACATGTGCCCAGCCGATGTCGGCCGCGCCCGGGTCGGAGAGCAGACCGGTCTTGAACACCATCGCGGCGAGCCCCAGCGAGGTGTCGCCCGCGACCGCGTTCAGGGTGGCGACCCCGACCAGGTCCCACAGGGCCTCGATGGCACGCGCCGACTGACCGCGTGCGGTCAGCCAGCTGCCGAAGTCCTGGCTGTCCAGGCTCGGATCGGCGAGGTCGAGCCCCTTGAGCGCGAGCGCGGCACGCCCCACCCGGGCGCGGTCGGCGAGCGGAAGGTGCGGATAGGTGGCGAGGCTGCGCCCCAGGTGCAGGGGCACGGGCAGCGCGTCGCGCCGCAGCCTGCCGAGGCGTCGTCCCTCGGGTCGGGTGACATCGACGACGGGTACGTCGAGGCGGTCCTGGAGCGGGGCGAGGCGGGTGCCGTCGATCCGGTCGAGGAACCAGCGGTAGGCCGTGCAGCAGCGCAGATAGACGTGCTGGCCGTTGTCGACGGTCAGCTCACCGCGCTGGAAGGAGAAGGCGAGCCCGCCCAGGCGCGGTCGGCCCTCCAGCAGGGTGACCTTGACTCCCGCGTCGGCGAGCGCGAGCGCGGCGGTGATCCCGGCGAGCCCACCGCCGATCACCACGGCGTCCCGTGCGGAGCCCGCGGTGGCGTGTGCGCGCGGCCCGTCCAGGTCGGTACGGTCGGTCATCGCGCCCCCTCCCCCGCGCACCCGGCGTGGTGCCGTGTGCGGCATGAACGGCGGGCCGTTGCAGTCAGGGACGCCCCGCCGAGGCGGAGGGTTGCCCGCCGCTTCGGGCCGGTGTCCGGGCCCGGGTCGAGGTGGTCCATCAGGCGCGCCTCCTGACGGTCCGCCGGGACACATGGCGGGCGTCAAGACCGGACAGCCCGCGCACGGCGACATAGGCCTTCTCGCGCCCGGGCAGCGAGACCCGGCCGCGCAGCACCGCCTCGGGGTCGCGTTCGATGCGGTCCAGGAGCCTGCGGTAGATCCCCGCCATCGCGGCGACACAGGCGCCGCTGCGGCGGTCGAGCATCGGGAGCAGCCGGTAGCCCTCGGCGAAAAGGGCGCGGGCCCGACGCACTTCGAAGTGCACGAGGCCCGCGAAGTCGGAGCCCTCCGGTGGGGTCGGCCCGCTGAGCCCGGCCGAGCACCCGAACTTGGCGAGGTCGTCGGCGGGCAGATAGGTGCGGCCGTCCTCGGCGTCCTCGCGGATGTCCCTGAGGATGTTGGTGAGCTGGAGCGCGAGGCCGAGGGTGTCGGCGTACTCAGGAGCCCGCTCGGCGCCGCGCGCGCCCGGCTCGGTGCCGAAGACGCCGAGCGAGAGCCGCCCGATGGCGCCCGCCACACAGCGGCAGTACGCCTTCAGGTCGTCCCAGGTCTCATAGGTCTCGCCGCCGACGTCCATCAGCACGCCGTCGATCAGCTCGTCCAGGCCGTCCAGCGGGATCGGGAAGGCGCGCGCGGCATGCGCGAGGGCGACGGCGACCGGGTCGGTGTCGTCCTCGTCGATGCCCGCCTCGCGGATCCGGGTGAGCAGCGCCCGGGTGTCCTCGAGTCTGGCCGCCTTCACGTCGTCGTCCAGCTTGCCGTCGCCGATGTCGTCGACCCGGCGGGAGAACGCGTACAGCGCCGACATCGCGCGCCGCTTGGGCGTCGGCAGCAGCCTGATGCCGTAGGCGAAGTTGCGCGCCTGCTGTGCGGTGACGGTCTCGCAGTAGCTGTAGGCGGCGAGTACCGGCGCGGACGCGTGTGGTGGAGACTCCACGGTCCGGATCACCCCTCTCCTCGCAGAGTCACGCCCACCTCACGCAGCAGCCGGATCCTGCCGGGCTTGGGCGGGCCGGGAAGTACGTCGTAATCGGCGGCGACGATCGCGTCGAGCGCCGCCCTTCCTCCCGCCACGAACCCTGCGAGCAACAGCCTCAGCCTGCCGTGGACGCTACCCACGAGGGGGGCGCCTTCATTCAGGAGTTCGCGAGCGCGTTGTGCTTCGTATGCGACCAGGGCGCGCACCGACGCGCCCGCGCTCCGTGGGGCGAGGTCCGCCTCCTGGACATGGAAGCGCCTCATGTCCGCGGCGGGCAGATAGATCCGGTCGCGGCCGAGGTCCTCGGCCACGTCCTGGAGGTGCTCGACGATCTGGAGGGCGGTGCAGACGGCGTCGGAGCGGCGGATCCGCTCGGGGGTGGCGGTGCCGGTGACGGCGAGGACGAGACGGCCCACCGGGTTGGCGGACAGCTCGCAGTAGGCGAGCAGGTCGTCGTAGGTCTCGTACCGCTTGACGTGCTGGTCCTGGCGGTTGGCGGCGATCAGTCCGAGGAACGGCTCGGGGGTCAGCGCGCGGGCGCGCACCGTGGGCTGGAGGCGGCGCAGCAGCGGGTGGCGCGGGGTGCCGTCGAAGACGCGGCGCAGGTCGGCCTCGAAGGCGTCGAGCAGGACCAGCCGGTCGTCGGCCTCGTCGGGTGCCACGCCGAGCAGGGCCGCGTCGGCGCCGCCGGGGGCCAGATCGCCGTCGCCGATGTCATCGACCAGACGGGCGAAGCCGTAGACGGCCATGAGGTCGGTGCGCCAGGCGCGGGGCAGGAAGAAGGGGGCCACGGGGAAGTTCTCCGTCGTGGCCTTGTCGAGCGTCACGCGCTCCGGGTCCCCCGGGCGCGTCGTCGCTGTTCCCGTCACCGTTCGCTGCCCGGGGCGGGGACGGCACATGCTGCGCGGAGCCGGGGAGTTTCCGTAGCCATTGCCGTCACATCTCCCGTTCTACACTGCGGACCCAATACACACTATTTCGGACACGCCGCCCGGCGCCCGGTGCGGCGGTCCCGGAGCAGAGTGTCGAGCAGTATGGCCCTGATTGCCGTGATTCGGCACCGGTACAGCTTACGTTGTACAGCGGAGCAGGGTGCCCGGGGGTGTCCTGCACATCACAACAACACACCGATTGGCCCCAAGATTCCTAAGGCCGCGCAGAGTTGACGTTTCCTTTGCAGACGCGGGCCCCGCCGGAGCAGTTCCGGCGGGGCCGTCACGGCCTTGGGACGTGTCACTTGCCGGAGAACTTCTCGTACTCCTTGAGCACCTCGTCGGTCGGGCCGTCCATGCGCAGCTCGCCGCGCTCCAGCCACAGGACGCGGTTGCAGGTGTCGCGGATCGACTTGTTGTTGTGGCTGACCAGGAAGACGGTCCCGGCCTCCTTGCGCAGCTCGCGGATGCGGGCCTCGGAGCGCTTGCGGAAGCGGCCGTCGCCCGTGGCCAGCGCCTCGTCGATCATCAGGACGTCGTGGTCCTTGGCGGCGGCGATGGAGAACCGCAGCCGGGCCGCCATGCCGGAGGAGTACGTGCGCATCGGCAGGGTGATGAAGTCGCCCTTCTCGTTGATGCCGGAGAAGTCGACGATGTCCTGGTAGCGCTCCCTGATCTGCTCCCGGGACATGCCCATCGCCAGGCCGCCCAGGATGACGTTGCGCTCGCCGGTCAGGTCGTTCATCAGGGCCGCGTTCACGCCGAGCAGCGAGGGCTGCCCGTCGGTGTAGACCCTGCCCTGCTCGGCGGGCAGCAGCCCGGCGATGGCGCGCAGCAGGGTGGACTTGCCGGAGCCGTTGGAGCCGATCAGGCCGATGGCCTCGCCCCGGTAGGCGACGAAGGAGACACCGCGTACGGCGTGCACCTTGCGCACGCCCCTCGCGCTGTCGTCGGAGCCGCGCTTGAGGATGCGGCTGAGGGCGGCGGTGGCGCTGCCCCGGCCGGTCCTGGCGCCGTTGACGCGGTAGACGATGTGCAGGTCGTCGGCGATGACGGTGGGGACGCGGGCGCCGTCGTCGTAGGCGCTGACGTGGTCGGTCTTGTCGAGGTCAGCCACGGCCGTACTGCTCCTCAGCCTTCCAGAAGTACACGAAGCCGAACGCGCCCGCGAGCACCGCCCAGCCCAGTGCGAAGGCCCACACGTGCGGCGGCAGGTACGAGGAGCCGTATCCGTCGATGAGCGCGAAGCGGACCAGGTCCATGTAGATCGCGGCGGGGTTCCACTGGAGGATGTCGCTGACCCAGCCGGGGACGTCCTTGTCGGCGAGCATCGCCGGGATGCTGAACATCACGCCCGAGGCGTACATCCAGGTGCGCAGCACGAACGGCATCAGCTGGGCCAGGTCGGGCGTCTTGCTGCCCATCCGGGCGAACGTCAGCGCGAGGCCGGTGTTGAACACGAACTGGAGCACCAGCGCCGGGATCACCAGCAGCCACGCCGGGCTCGGGTAGCTGCCGAAGCCGATCATGACCGCGACCAGCACGATCAGCGAGTACAGCAGTTGCTGGAGCTGCTGGAGCGCGAAGGAGATCGGCAGCGAGGCCCGGGGGAAGTGCAGCGCCCGCACCAGCCCGAGGTTGCCGGAGATGGCCCGCACCCCGGCCAGCACCGAACTCTGGGTGAAGGTGAACACGAACACGCCGGTCACCAGGAACGGCACGTAGATGTCGTGCGGGATGCCGCGGCGGGCGCCCAGCAGCAGGCCGAAGATGAAGAAGTACACCGCGGCGTTCAGCAGCGGCGTCGCCACCTGCCACAGCTGGCCCAGCTTGGCCTGGCTGTACTGGGCGGTCAGCTTCGCCCGGGAGAAGGCGAGGATGAAGTGGCGCCGGTCCCAGAGCTGGCGGACGTAACTGGCGAGCGAGGGCCGGGCGCCGCTCACGGACAGGCCGTACTTCGCGGCGAGCTGCGCCGCGGTCAGGGACTCGTCGGGCGACGGGAGCGTGGTCGTCACCGCGACTCCTCCGTCGTGCGTTGTCTCACTCACAAGTGGAAACTTTCGTCTTCGATCCGAGCGGCCCGCGCGGGCCCGGCACCGGTCGATGCTCTCAGGGACGAGCTTGTCAGATGACCGGGGGTCGGCCCAGTCTGGTCAGCCGCCACACCGTACGCCACTTCATGGGCCTGCGGGGACCGCAGGGGGTGGCCCAGCCCTCCCGGAAGCCGCCGAACCACGCCTTCAGTGCGGGCCGCGAGGGGCGGCGGGCCAGGGTGAGCAGCAGCCAGACGCCCAGGTAGACGGGGACGAGGAGGGCGGGCAGGTTGCGCCGGGCGAGCCAGACGCGGTTGCGGGCGACCATCCGGTGGTAGACCGCGTGCCGGGAGGGGGCGGTCGTGGGGTGGTACAGCACCATGTCGGCGCGGTAGTCGATCATCCAGCCCGCGTCCAGCGCCCGCCAGGCCAGGTCGGTCTCCTCATGGGCGTAGAAGAACTCGTCCGGGAGCCCGCCGACCTCGGCTATCACCGCGGTGCGGACGGCGTTGGCGCCGCCCAGGAAGGTGGTGACCCGGGAGGAGCGCATCGGGTCGGAGGCGCGCAGCCGGGGGACGTGGCGGCGCTGGGTGACGCCGGTGTCGGGGTCGGCGATGCGGAAGCTGACGATGCCGAGGCGGGCGTCGGCGGCGAAGGCCTCGCGGCACAGCTCGGCGGTGTCGGTGCGGGCGAGCAGGCCGTCGTCGTCGAGGAAGAGGAGTATGTCGACGTCCCGGCCGCCGGGGCCGAAGGCCTCGATGCCGACGTTGCGGCCGCCGGGGATGCCGAGGTTCTCGGGCAGCTCTATGGTGCGTACCCCGGCGGGGACGTCGGGCACGGGCGAGCCGTTGCCGACGACGACCACCTCGACCCGGTCGCCGTCCTGCTTGGCGACCGACTCCAGCAGGGCGCGCAGTTCGTCGGGGCGGTTGCCCATGGTGATGACGACCGCGCCGACCTTCAGCGCGGACGCGTCCGCGGCGCTCACCGCAGCCTGCTGGAGGCGAGGATGGACACCAGGTGCAGCAGGGTCTGGAGCAGCGCGATGCCCGCCAGTACGGCGACCCCGAGCCGGGAGAAGAACAGGTCGTCGCGGACCGTGTCGAGGACCGCGAGGACCAGGATCAGCAGGGACGCCTCGATGCCGAGCACCAGCCGGTGGAACTTCAGCGCGGCGGCGGCGCGGCGGGCCAGCGCCATGCCGGAGGAGCGCGGCTCGGACGCCGACTCCTGCACCGGCGGCAGCCCGCCCTGGTGCCGGGCGACACCGACCAGGTCGGTCTCGGCCTTGATCAGGATCGCGCCGAGCGCGGCGAGGGTGCCGAGGAAGGCCCACAGCCAGTCGATCCGTCCGCCGCCCCACAGGTCGGCGGCGCGCAGCCCGAAGCCGACGAGCACGGCGGCGTCGCACAGGTAGGCGCCGACCCGGTCGAGGTAGACCCCGCCGAGGGAGAACTGCTTCTTCCAGCGGGCCACCTCGCCGTCGACGCAGTCGAGCAGCAGGTAGAGCTGGACCATCAGCACCCCGAGGACCGCGCCGGGTATGCCCGGCACCAGCAGGGCGGGGGCGGCGAGGACGCCGAAGAGGGTCATCAGGTACGTCAGCTGGTTGGGCGTGACCCGGGTGTTCACCAGCAGGCGGGTGATCCTGAGCGACACCTCGCGCATGTAGAGGCGTCCGCCCCAGTGCTCACCGCTGCGCCGGTCCTTGACCCCCGCGGGGTGGACGACCGGACGGAGTTCAGCTACCGATGGCCTTGACATAGTCGGCGTAAGTGTCCTTGATCTGGTGGGTGTTCAGGTCGAGGTGTTCGAGGATCGTGTAGCGGCCGGGGCGGGTCCGCGGGGCGTACTCCACGACGCGGAAGAACTCCTCCGGTGTGAAGCCGATCTCCTCCGGCAGCACCGGGAGCCCGTGGCGGCGCAGCACCCCGGCCATGTACACGGACTCCTCGTGGGCGCCGCGCAGCCACATCGCGAAGGCGGCGCCGAGCCCGCACTGCTCGCCGTGGGCGGCGGCGCGCTTGGGGTACAGCAGGTCGAAGGCGTGGTTGATCTCGTGGCAGGCGCCGGAGGAGGGGCGGGAGTCGCCGGACACGGACATGGCGATGCCGGAGAGGACGAGGGCCTCGGCGAGCACCTGGAGGAAGTCGTTGTCGCCGATGGTGCCGGGGTGGCGCAGCACCGCCTCGCCCGCCTGCCGGGCCATGGCGGCGGCCAGGCCGTCGATCTTCTCGCCCTTGACCCGGCCCGCCAGCTCCCAGTCGCGGATGGCGGAGATGTTGGAGACGGCGTCGCCGATCCCGGCCCGGACGAAGCGCACCGGGGCCTCGCGGACCACGTCCAGGTCGATGACGACCGCGATCGGGTTGGGCACGCCGTAGGAGCCGCGCCCGGCGTCGTTGTCGAGGGTGGCGACCGGGGAGCACAGTCCGTCGTGCGCGAGGTTCGTGGGGACGGCGACCAGCGGCAGGCCGACGCGGGCCGCCGCGAACTTGGCACAGTCGATGATCTTGCCGCCGCCGAGGCCCACCAGGGCGTCGTAGTGCCCGGCCCGCATGTCGGCGGCCAGCCGGACCGCGTCGTCGAGGGTGCCGCCGCCGACCTCGTACCAGGAGGCGCCGGGCAGCGACGGGCCCAGCCGCTCGCGCAGCCTGGCGCCCGAGCCGCCGCTGACCGCGACGGCGAGCTTGCCGGAGTGCGAGATCCGCTCGTCGTCGAGGACGCAGCCCAGGTCGTCGAGGGCGCCGGGGCGGATGTCGACGACGACCGGGGAGGGGATGAGTCGGGTCAGTACCGGCACGCGATCTCCCGTCCCCGGGCGAGATCGTCGTGGTTGTCGATCTCGACCCACGGCACGTCGCCGATCGGTGCCACGTCGATGCGGAAGCCGCGGTTGACCAGCTCCTGGTAGCCGTGCTCGTAGAACTGCTGCGGCTCGGTCTCCCAGACGGTGCGCAGGGCGTCGGCCAGCTCCGGGGCGGCGTCGCCCTCGATGAGGGTGACGCCGATGTACTCGCCGGTGGCCTCGGCGGGGTCCATCAGCTTGGTGATCTTCCGGACACCCTGTCCGGGGTCGACGACGACCTTCATCTCCTCGTCGGCCAGCGACTTCACCGTGTCCAGGGCGAGGATGATCTTCTTGCCGTCGCCGCGGGCGGCGAGCAGCGTCCGCTCGACGGAGACCGGGTGGACGGTGTCGCCGTTGGCGAGGATGACGCCGTCCTTGAGGGCGTCACGGCCGCACCACAGGGAGTAGGCGTTGTTCCACTCCTCGGCCTTGTCGTTGTCGATGAGGGTGAGCCGCAGGCCGTACGTCTTCTCCAGGGCGGCCTTGCGCTCGTACACGGCCTCCTTGCGGTAGCCCACGATGATCGCCGCCTCGGTCAGCCCGACCTCGGCGAAGTTGCCGAGGGTCAGGTCCAGGACCGTCGGCTCGCCCTCGACGCCCTCGGGCCCGACCGGCACCAGCGCCTTGGGCAGGGTGTCCGTGTAAGGGCGCAGACGCCGGCCGGCGCCGGCCGCCAGCACGAGGCCGATCATGCGGTTTCTCCTTCGTCGTGTACGGCGGGCGCCCCCGCGGAGACCCAGAAGCGGATGCTCTCCACGACCACCACCACGGCCACGGCCACGGCGAGGGCCGTGAGCGCGACCGTGAACTGCGATGCGGTGAGCAGCGCGGCCAGCACGGTGACGAGCAGGGTCCGCCCCTCGTGCCCCCCGACCGTGCGCACCAGCCAGGCCGGGGGCGCTCCGGCGTTGCCGCGGATGCGGTACACCGTGTCGTAGTGATGGTAGGCGACAGCGGCCACCAGGCC
This sequence comes from Streptomyces sp. NPDC057877, assembly GCF_042796855.1. NCBI lineage: Bacteria > Bacillati > Actinomycetota > Actinomycetes > Kitasatosporales > Streptomycetaceae > Streptomyces > Streptomyces sp. NPDC057877. Next base: position 567,094 of record NZ_JBHVMS010000002.1, on the reverse strand, counting down.
GAAAGCCGCAGGAAGTGCTCCGTTCACCTCGGAGGTGGCGGCGAGGATCAGGACGGTGCCGTATTCGGCCACCCGGAAAAGGGGCGGAACCAGCCAGTCCAGGGCGCCCGTGAGCGGGCGGGCCAGGGCGAGAGCGGCGAAGGCCACGGAGAAGACGGCGGCGAGGGCGGGCAGCCAGCTGCCGTACGGGGCCAGGGCGGCGGTGAGCAGCAGCGCGGCGGTGCCGGTCAGCGCCGCGGCGAACGGGGCCTTCAGCGGCCAGGCGACCCGGCTCAGCCCCTCGGCGAGCGGGCCGTTGTCGGCGAGGTCGGCCAGCGCCCGGGCCGCCCGGTCGGTGCGCTCGGCCCGGCGGGTCAGCGAGCGCAGCACCCGGCCCGCCGTCGTGTACGTCGCCGCGAAGGCGCAGCCGATGAGCAGCGCGTAGAAGGTGATGCGGGGCGTGGCGACGGCGGTGAGGACGGCGATCATCGCCCAGCGCTCACCGATCGGCAGGACGATCATCCGCCGTACCCAGACCGTCCAGCCGACGCTGTCGAGCTTGTCGGAGAGGGCGGCGGTGGGGCTGGTGTTGGCGGTGGCGTCGTGGTTGGCCTCGTTGAACGAGAAGTCGACCACATGACGGCAGGTCTGGAGGACCATCGCGCCGAGGGCGAGGGCCCAGACGTCGTCGCCGCCGCGGGCCGCTCCCAGCGCGAGTCCGGCGTAGTAGGCGTACTCCTTGGCCCGGTCGAAGGTGGCGTCCAGCCAGGCGCCGAGGGTGGAGTACTGCAGGGAGTAGCGGGCGAGCTGGCCGTCGGTGCAGTCCAGCACGAAGGAGAAGATCAGCAGCAGGCCCGCCGCGACGAAGCCGCCGCGGGTGCCGGTGGCCGCGCAGCCCGCCGCGATCAGCGCGGTGAGCAGGGAGGCGGTGGTGACCTGGTTGGGGGTCAGGCCCCGGCGCGCGCACCAGCGGGCGAGATAGCGCGAGTAGGGGCTGACGCAGAAGGTGGTGAAGAAGCCGTCGCGGGCCTTCACGGCCGACTTCAGGCGTACGGCCTCGTCGTCGACGGCGGCGACGGCCTGCCGTGCCTCGTTGCGGGCCTGCGGGTCGGCCGGGACGGTGGCGACGAGGCTGCCCAGCTCGGGGCGGTGCGGGGCGCTGCCGTCGGCGTCCAGGGCGGTGACGATCCGGTCGGCGAGGCTGTCGCTGGCGACCAGGGTGGCGCTGGTGCCGGAGGCGCTCTCGCGGGCCAGCGCCCGGGTCAGCGCCTGGCGTCCGGCGGGCTGGGCCGTGACGGCGCCGGGGACGGCGGCCAGCGGGAAGCGGGGGTCGGTCAGACCGAGGCGCAGGGCGTGCGGGTGGCCGACGAAGCGGGCGTCGACGAGGGCGACCCGCTGGTCCCGGGGGACCTGGGCGAGCAGCGTCTCGGCCTCGGCGGCGCCTTCGGCGGTGCGCACGTCGTACCCGAGGGACCGCAGATCGCCCTCGAGCGACGATCCCGGGACCGGCTGACCGGTGAGGATGGCGGTCGGCAACCGAACTCACTCCCTGGGTGCCGACGCCGTGGCGCCGGGCGTGTGCATGGTGGGGGCGCCCCTTGGCTGCACCAGGCGGGCGGCATGTCGGCAGAGGCTATCGGATGATGATGGGACTGTGTTCACCGGCCGTTCATGATCCGGACGACACGGTCTGCTGGGACCTCCGCGTCGATCATCATCGGGGATGCGGGGCCCGGCGTACAAAATCGCACCGGCGAAACGGCGCATATCGCGGCGGCGGGGCACGGGCACCGCGCGGACGGAAGGTCCCCTTCGCCGCATGGCGCACCCGGCTCGGAGCGGGCGTCGCCCGCGCGGTCGGCTTAGGGTGCGACCATGACTTGGCTGATCACCGGCGGTGCCGGATACATCGGGGCTCATGTGGCGCGGGCGATGGCCGGGGCCGGGGAGCGCGTCGTGGCGCTGGACGACCTGTCCGCCGGGGTGCCCGCGCGGCTTCCGGCCAACGTGCCGCTGGTCCGGGGCTCGTCACTGGACGGCGAGCTGCTGCGCAAGGTCTTTGCCGAGCACGCGGTCACGGGTGTGGTGCATCTCGCGGCGCGCAAGCAGGTCGCGGAGTCGGTGGCCCAGCCGACCCGCTACTACCGGGAGAACGTGGGCGGGCTCGGCACCCTGCTGGACGCGGTCGCGGACGCCGGGATCGGACGCTTCCTCTTCTCCTCCTCGGCGGCCGTCTACGGCAACCCCGATGTGGAGTTGATCACGGAGGACACCCCGTGCGCCCCGGTGAACCCGTACGGCGAGACCAAGCTCACCGGCGAGTGGCTGGTGCGGGCGGCCGGGCGGGCGCACGGGATCGCGACGGTGTGCCTGCGCTACTTCAACGTGGCGGGCGCGGCGGCGCCCGAGCTGGCCGACACGGGCGTGTTCAACCTGGTCCCCATGGTCTTCGACCGGCTCACCCGTGACGAGGCCCCGCGGATCTTCGGGGACGACTATCCGACCCCGGACGGCACCTGCATCCGGGACTACATCCATGTCGCGGACCTGGCCGAGGCGCACCTCGCGGCGGCCGGGCGGCTGGCCGCGCCCGGGGCGGCGGGCGATCTCACGCTGAACATCGGTCGCGGGGAGGGCGTCTCGGTACGGCAGATGATCGACGCCATCGGCGAGGTGACCGGCGACCGCACCCCGCCGGTGGTCGAGGCGCGCCGCGCCGGGGACGCGCCGGTCTCGGTCGCCTCGGCGGAACTGGCGGCCCGGGAGCTGGGCTGGACGGCCCGCCGCGGGGTAGGCGAGATGGTCGAGTCGGCGTGGTCGGGCTGGCGGCTCCGGCACGGCGGCTGATCCGCCGGGCGCTCTGACCTGCGCTTCATCCATCCTTCGTTTACGCAGGTCAGAGCATATGACAACGGTGTTCAGCGTCGCGTTGCCCGATACCCCCCGCCCGTAGTTCACTGGGCTCCCGGACCGATCCCGGCACGTTCACAGGAGGCGGCTTTCATGGGGGCTGGGCACGACCACGGGCATGCGCACGGGCACGCCGGGCCGCCCCGGGGCACGGCGGCGGCTGCCTACCGCGGCAGGCTGCGGGTCGCCCTGTCGATCACGCTCACCGTGATGGTCGTCGAGATCGTCGGCGGCGTCCTCGCCGACTCGCTCGCCCTGGTCGCGGACGCGGCGCACATGGCCACCGACGCGCTGGGCCTCGGCATGGCGCTGCTCGCCATCCACTTCGCCAATTTGCCGCCGAGCGGGAAGCGCACCTTCGGCTACGCCCGCGCCGAGATCCTCGCCGCGCTCGCCAACTGCCTGCTGCTGCTCGGCGTCGGCGGCTACGTCCTGTACGAGGCGATCGACCGCTTCATCACCCCGGCCCCGACGGACGGCGGTCTGACCGTCGTCTTCGCCCTGATCGGTCTGGCCGCCAACATGGTCTCGCTGTCGCTGCTGATGCGCGGGCAGCGGGAGAGCCTGAACGTGCGCGGGGCGTTCCTGGAGGTGGCGGCGGACGCGCTGGGCTCGGTGGCGGTGCTGGTGTCGGCGGTGGTGATCCTCGCCACCGGCTGGCTGTACGCCGACCCGATCGCGTCGCTGCTGATCGGCCTGATGATCGTGCCGCGGACGGCGCGGCTGCTGCGCGAGACCCTCGACGTGCTGCTGGAGTCCGCGCCCAAGGGCGTCGACGTGGCGGAGGTCAGGACGCACATACTGGCCCTCGACGGCGTCGAGGACGTCCATGACCTGCACGCCTGGACCATCACCTCGGGGATGCCGGTGCTCTCCGCGCATGTGGTGGTGCGCTCGGAGGTGCTGAGCGCCATAGGGCACGAGAAGATGCTCCATGAACTCCAGGGCTGCCTGGGCGACCACTTCGACGTGGAGCACTGCACGTTCCAGTTGGAGCCGGGCGGGCACGCGGCGCACGAGGCACGGCTGTGCCACTGACGGGGCCGGTGGTGCGGTCGTGCGCTGAGGAGCCCGGCGTGCGCCCCTTTCCGGACGGTTCCGGGCCCACCCGGGCGGGAACGATCACCTACCGGGCCCCGCTTCCGGCAGCCGAACGGCGTGGTCGCCGACCGCGTCGCGCGCGGGACATGCGGACGCGCCGGGAAGTGCCGGGAGTGCCGGATTCGTACGGCAGACTGGGGGCGCGAGGACCGATGTTAAGGATGGGTATGCCGATCACACCTGCCACCGCGACGCCCGGCTCGACGGACGGCACCGCGGAAGCGATCTTGCTGGAACTGGTCGACGAGAACGGCGTGACCATCGGCACCGCGGAGAAGCTCACCGCCCACCAGCCGCCCGGACAACTGCACCGGGCGTTCTCGGTCTTCCTCTTCGACGAACACGGCCGTCTGCTGCTCCAGCAGCGGGCCCCGGGCAAGTACCACTCCCCCGGTGTGTGGTCCAACACCTGCTGCGGCCACCCGTACCCCGCCGAGTCCCCCTTCGCGGCGGCGGCCCGGCGGACGTACGAGGAGCTGGGTGTCTCGCCGTCGCTGCTCGCCGAGGCGGGCACGGTGCGCTACAACCACCCGGACCCGGCCTCCGGCCTGGTGGAGCAGGAGTACAACCACCTCTTCGTCGGCATGGTGCAGTCGCCGCTGCGGCCGGACCCCGAGGAGGTCGGCGCCACGGCTTTCGTGACGCCCGCGGAGCTGGCGGAGCGGCATGCGAAGGACCCCTTCTCGGCGTGGTTCATGACCGTCCTGGACGCGGCCCGCCCCGCGGTCCGGGAGCTGACGGGTCCGTCGGCGGGCTGGTGACGGGCCGGTCCGCGAAAACCTGACGGACCCGACGGGCCGGTCTAGAAGGGTCTCGTGGGCTTGAGCGGCAGTGCGGCCCAGATGACCTTGCCGCCGGTCGTCGTGTGCTCGACGTCGCACGCGCCGCCCGCCTCCCTGGTCACCTCGCGCACCAGCAGCAGGCCACGGCCACCGGTCTGGGCGTGGTCGGCCTCCAGGGCGGTGGGGCGGTAGGGGTGGTTGTCCTCCACCGACACCCGCACCCACTCGGCGCCGACGGCGACCTCGACGGCCAGCATCGGCGACAGCAGCGCCGCGTGCCGGACGGCGTTCGTGACCAGCTCCGAGACGATCAGCAGCAGACCCTGCACCAGGTCGTCCGAGGCCGGTACGCCCTGCCGCAGCAGCAGGTCCCGCACGGCGTGCCGCGCCTGCGGGACCGAGGCGTCCACAGCGGGCGCGGTGAACCGCCACACGCCTTCGTACGGCAGCGGTGCGGGCGTCGGCGGTTCGGGGGCAGCGTCCGTGCCGCCCGCGGGGCGTGGGTCGGGCCCGCGCCCGTGGTCGTCCATGGTCCGGTCGCCACCCTTGTGCTCGATGTGCTCGATTGTCGCCACACGTCGAGTGTTGGTAACGAGCCGCTCCGCGCCGCCAAGCTGAACGCAAGTCAGCGACTAATGAGCACATCTGACCGCCTGCGTATGACGCGGTCAGTTGAGGGACTGCTCCTGCACCACTCGTGCCGACTTGGCGAACTATTCGGGTTGTACGGGTTTGGTGGCGTCCGGCGCGCTCGCCTCCGACACCATGCCGATGACCCGGCGCCCGCCGAACCCCGTCGCGACCAGCCCGAGCCCGTCGAAAAGCAGCGCCAGTGAGAAGAACGTACCGATGACGTACTTGCTGCTGCTCGGCCAGGACCCCAGCACCAGGACGCCCAGGAGCAGACCGAAGGCGCCCTGCACCAGGGTCCAGCCGAACTGCGGGCCGCGCACCACCAGGCTGCCGACCAGGCGGAACACCCCGCCGGTGAGGAACAGCAGCGCGGCGAACATGGTCAGCGCCTCGGCGGCGGCCTCCGGCTCGCTGAGGATCACCACACCGGCCGCGATGTTCAGGGCGGCCACGACCACGCCCAGCCAGAAGAAGTTGCTGCCGCGTGCCTGGACGGCGTGCAGCAGGCCGACGGCGCCGCCGACCAGCAGCAGCCAGCCGAACAGGAGCATGGTGGTGAGGGTGGCGACGGCGGTGTAGACGAGTCCGACGAGCCCCGCGATCACCAGGATCACCCCGAGCGCCGCGAGCCATCCGAAGTCCCGGCTCAGCTTGCGCGTCTGGTCCTCCCGCGTCCCGTCCCGCGTGTGTCCGGCCATCGGTGCCCTCCTTCCAGGGGCCCCTCGATGATCGTGTGCGGGACGGTCACGGCTAGCATCCCGCGCATGGAGCCCCAGCTGTCGCACACCGTCGCCGATTCCGTGGCCACGGTCGTCATCGAGTACCCGGCCAAGCGCAACGCCATGACCGCCGCGATGTGGCGGGCGCTGCCGCCCCTGCTGGACGCCCTGGCCGCCGACCCGGCCGTACGGGTGCTGGTGCTGACCGGCGCGGGCGGCACCTTCTGCGCGGGGGCCGACATCTCGACGCTCCAGGGGTCGCCGCAGGAGGCGCAGGAGGCGGCGGTGGCCGCCGAGGAGGCCCTCGCCGCGTTTCCGAAGCCGACGCTGGCAGCGGTGCGCGGGCACTGTGTGGGCGGCGGGGCGCAGCTGGCGGCGGCCTGCGATCTGCGGTTCGCCGAGGACGGCGCGCTGTTCGGGGTGACCCCGGCGAAGCTGGGGATCGTCTACCCGGCGTCCGCGACCCGGCGGCTGGTGTCCCTGGTGGGACCGGCTGCCGCCAAGTACCTGCTGTTCTCGGGCGAGTTGATCGGCACCGACCGGGCGCTGCGCACGGGCCTGGTGGACGAGGTACTGCCCGAGGGCGAACTCGACCAGCGGGTGGCGGAGTTCACCCGCACTCTCGCCTCGCGTTCGCTGCTGACGCAGGCGGCGGCGAAGGAGTTCGCCGACGGCCGCGCGGACCGGGAGGCCCACTGGGCGAAGCAGGCGCGCGCCGGAGACGACACCGCGGAAGGTGTCGCCGCGTTCCTGGAGCGCAGGCAGCCGCGCTTCACCTGGGCTACGTCAGTTTGAGCCCGCTGCGTGCGCGGAACCGCTCCACGAGGTGGGCCGGGGCCTTGTCGGGGGATCCCGCGTCGTAGGGCGGCCGGGGGTCGTACTCGGTCAGCCACTGGACGGACCGGGCGTGTTCGTCGCCCGCGATCCGGCCGAGCGGGGCGAGCCCCCTGTCGATGCCGGAGGAGACCCCGGCGGCGGCGACGTACGTGCCGTCGGTGACCACCCGCTCCCCGGTGGGCTCCGCCCCGAACCGCTCCAGGACGTCCAGGGCCAGCCAGTGGGAGGTCACGCGGCGCCCCTCGAGCAGTCCCGCCCAGGGAGTGGTCCGGTACGGGGGTCGGCCGCTGGTGGCGCGTACGGTGCCGCCGTCCGGGCTGGCGGAGCGGACGCGGTAGCTGCCCGGAATGTGCTTCTCCGCCCTGCGGTCGCGCGGTGGCAGGCATGATCGGTGACAGACGGGTACCCGGACGCCACTCATCGGACGGGGGCAACGAAAGGGGACTCACGTGCTTCGTGCCATCGCGGATGTGCTCCGCCAGATCGGAGGCGCCGTGGCGACTGTGGTGACGCTGCCGTTCCGGGCACTGGCCCGGCTGTTCGGCGGCGCCTCCGGCTCGTCCCGGCGCGGGGCGCGCCGGGTCTGACCCGCCCTGATCCCCGGCTGTCGGTGCGACCTGCCACAATTGCCGCGCAACCCGAAGTGGAGAAGGCGGTACGGGATCGTGACGACACCCCTCACAGGGTCCATCGAAGGCAGGATCGCCGAGGAACTCGGCGTACGGGAGCGGCAGGTCAGGGCTGCCGTGGAGCTGCTGGACGGCGGTTCGACGGTGCCCTTCATCGCCCGCTACCGAAAGGAAGCGACCGAGACCCTCGACGACGCGCAACTGCGCACGATCGAGGAGCGGCTGCGCTATCTGCGGGAGCTGGAGGAGCGGCGGACCGCGATCCTGGAGTCGGTGCGCGAGCAGGGCAAGCTCACCGAGGAGCTTCAGGCCCGGATCCGGGGCGCCGAGACGAAGGCGCGCCTGGAGGACATCTACCTGCCGTTCAAGCCCAAGCGGCGTACGAAGGCGCAGATCGCCCGTGAGGCGGGGCTCGAGCCGCTGGCCGACGGCCTGCTCGGGGATCCGACGGTCGAACCCCTGTCCGCGGCGGCCTCGTTCGTCGACGCCGACAAGGGCGTGGCCGATCCGCAGGCGGCGCTGGACGGCGCCCGGGCGATCCTCACCGAGCGGTTCGGGGAGGACGCCGACCTGATCGGCGAGCTGCGTGAGCGGATGTGGGTGCGGGGGCGGCTGGCCGCCAAGGTCCGTGCGGGCAAGGAGGAGGAGGGCGCCAAGTTCGCCGACTACTTCGACTTCGCCGAGCCGTTCACGGCGCTGCCCTCGCACCGCGTCCTGGCGATGCTGCGCGGCGAGAAGGAGGAGGTCCTCGACCTCGTCCTGGAGCCGGAGGAGCCGACCGAGGGCCCGTCGTCGTTCGAGGGGATGATCGCCCACCGCTTCCAGATCGCCGACCGCGGGCGGCCCGCCGACAAGTGGCTGCTCGACACCGTCCGCTGGGCGTGGCGCACCCGTGTGCTGGTCCACCTCGGCATCGACCTCCGGCTGCGGCTGCGGACGGCCGCGGAGGACGAGGCGGTGCGGGTGTTCGCGGCGAACCTGCGGGACCTGCTGCTGGCCGCCCCGGCCGGGACCCGCGCGACGCTGGGCCTGGACCCCGGTTTCCGTACGGGGGTGAAGGTCGCCGTCGTCGACGCCACCGGCAAGGTCGTCGCCACCGACACGATCTACCCGCACGTCCCGCAGAACCGCTGGGACGAGGCGATCGCCAGGCTGGCCCGGCTGGCGAAGGAGCACGCGGTCGAGCTGGTCGCGATCGGCAACGGCACCGCGTCCCGCGAGACCGACAAGCTCGCCGCCGAGCTGATCACCAAGCACCCGGAGCTGAAGCTCACCAAGGTGATGGTGTCCGAGGCGGGTGCCTCGGTGTACTCCGCCTCCGCCTTCGCCTCGCAGGAACTGCCCGGCCTGGACGTGTCGCTGCGCGGCGCGGTGTCCATCGCCCGGCGGCTGCAGGACCCGCTGGCCGAGCTGGTGAAGATCGACCCGAAGTCGATCGGCGTCGGCCAGTACCAGCACGACCTGTCCGAGGTGAAGCTGTCGCGTTCGCTGGACGCGGTGGTGGAGGACTGTGTGAACGGCGTCGGAGTCGACGTCAACACCGCTTCCGCGCCACTGCTCGCGCGGGTGTCCGGCATCTCCTCCGGCCTCGCCGAGAACATCGTCGCCCACCGCGACACCAACGGGCCGTTCACGTCCCGCTCGGAGCTGAAAAAGGTGGCCCGGCTGGGCCCGAAGGCGTACGAGCAGTGCGCGGGCTTCCTGCGCATCCGCGGCGGCGACGACCCGCTGGACGCCTCCAGCGTGCACCCCGAGGCGTACCCCGTGGTGCGGCGCATGGTGAAGACCGCCGGGCAGGAGGTCGCCGCGCTGATCGGCAACACCGGTGTGCTGCGCTCGCTGCGGCCCCAGGACTTCGTGGACGAGACGTTCGGTCTGCCGACGGTGAGCGACATCCTCAAGGAGCTGGAGAAGCCTGGGCGCGACCCGCGGCCCGCCTTCAAGACGGCCGTGTTCAAGGAGGGCGTCGAGAAGATCGCGGACCTGGAGTCCGGGATGGTCCTGGAGGGCGTCGTCACGAACGTCGCCGCGTTCGGGGCCTTCGTCGACATCGGCGTCCACCAGGACGGTCTGGTGCATGTCTCCGCGATGTCCAGGACCTTCGTCAAGGACCCGCGCGATGTGGTCAAGCCGGGCGACATCGTCAAGGTGAAGGTCCTCGACGTCGACATCCCGCGCAAGCGCATCTCGCTGACGCTGCGGCTGGACGACGAGGCCGCCCCGCAGGACCGGCAGGCCGGTGGCGGTGGCGGCCGTCAGCAGCGCGGTGGGCGTCCGCCGCAGCAGCGGCAGGGGCGTGGCGGAGGCGGCGGTGGCGGTGGCGGCCGTCAGGCACCGGCCCCGGCGAACAGCGCGATGGCGGACGCCCTGCGGCGGGCGGGTCTGGTCGACCCGAAGAACGGCCGCCGCTGACGTCTGGCGTGAGCCGGGGACGGGGGTTGCGCCGGATGCAGCAGCACCGGCGGCCGGGGCGCGGGAGGGCGGGCGAAGCTGGACGCCCGTCCACCTCCCGCTCCCGGAGAGCCGATGCACATCCGTACCACGACCTCCCGTCACCGTGTTCCGCTCGGCCCCCGGCTCGGGGTGATCGCGCTGGTGGCGGCCTGTCTCGCGCCGGTCACCCCGGCCGTCGCCGACCCCTCGGCCACCCCGTCCGATCTACGGCGGCAGCTCGAAACGCTGGTCCGGGCGCCGGGCGGTCCGCCCGGCGTCATCGCCGTACTGCGCGACGGCGAGCGCACCCGGGTCGTCCGCACGGGCGTCGCGGAGCTGGGCACCGACCGGGCGCCGGACATCGACGACCACATGCGGATCGCCAGTACGGCGAAGGCGTTCAGCGGCGCGGTCGCGCTCTCCCTCGTCAATATGGGTGACCTGCGCCTGGACGACACCATCGGCTCCCGGCTGCCCCGACTGCCGCGCGCCTGGCACGCGGTGACGCTGCGCCAGCTCCTCAACCACACCAGCGGACTGCCGGACTACATCGAGAGCCCCGAGTTCCTCGCGGAGGTGCGGGAGGACCCCCGGCGGCGCTTCGACTCCCGCCGCCTGCTCGACTACGGCGCCGACGAGCCCCTGCGCTTCCGGCCGGGCGCCCGCTACGCGTACTCCAACTCCGACAACATCGCCGTGGCCCTGATGGCGGAGGCGGTCACCCGCACCCCGTACGAACGCCTGCTGGACGAACTGGTCTACCGCCACCTGGGACTGCGCCGGACCAGCCTGCCGCAGGGGTACGAGATGCCGGAGCCGTACCTGCACGGCTACGACGGCACGGAGGACGTCAGTGAGGCGCTGAGCATGTCGGGCGTGTGGGCGTCGGGCGGCATCGTGTCCACGCCCGCCGACCTGACCCGCTTCGTCCGCGGCTACGCCGGGGGCGCGCTGTACGGCGACCGGGTCGTGCGCGAGCAGCGCCGCTGGGTGAACGGCGCCTCCCAGCCCGCCGGTCCGGGCCGCAACGAGGCCGGGCTGGGCATCTTCCGCTACACCACCCGGTGCGGCACGGTGCTGGGCCACACCGGCAACCTCCCCGGCTACACCCAGTTGATCGCGGCCACCCCGGACGGCCGCCGCTCGCTGACCTTCTCCTCGACCACCCAGATCAACGAGGGCCTGAAGCCCGAGCTGCTGAGCAGGATGCGGGCGGTGCAGGAGGACTTCGTGTGCGCGCTGCTGCGCGGCAAGCGTTAGCGTTACCGCTCGGTCACCTTGCCGTCCGCGACCTCCAGGCGCCGGGTGACGTGCACGGCGTCCAGCATGCGGCGGTCGTGGGTGACCAGGAGCAGGGTGCCGGTGTAGGCGTCGAGGGCCGACTCCAGTTGTTCGATGGCGGGCAGGTCGAGGTGGTTCGTCGGCTCGTCGAGGACGAGGAGGTTGACGCCACGGCCCTGGAGGAGGGCGAGGGCGGCGCGGGTGCGTTCGCCCGGGGAGAGGGTCGCGGCCGGGCGCAGGACGTGGTCCGCCCTGAGGCCGAACTTGGCCAGCAGGGTGCGGACCTCGGCCGGTTCGGTGTCCGGGACCGCGGCGTGGAAGGCGTCCAGCAGCGGCTCCGGGCCGAGGAACAGCCCGCGTGCCTGGTCGACCTCGCCGAGCAGCACCCCGGAGCCGAGCGCCGCGTGCCCCGCGTCCAGCGGGACGCGGCCGAGCAGGGCGCCCAGCAGGGTGGACTTGCCCGCGCCGTTGGCGCCGGTCACCGCGACCCGGTCGGCCCAGTCGATCTGCAGGGAGACCGGGCCGAGGACGAAGCCGTCGCGGCGGACCTCGGCGTCGCGCAGGGAGGCGACGACGGCGCCGGAGCGCGGTGCGCCGGCGATCTCCATCCGCAGCTCCCACTCCTTGCGGGGCTCCTCGACGACCTCGAGGCGTTCGATCATGCGCTGGGTCTGCCGGGCCTTGGCGGCCTGCTTCTCGCTGGCCTCGCTGCGGAACTTGCGGCCGATCTTGTCGTTGTCGGAGCCCGCCTTGCGCCGGGCGTTCTTGACGCCCTTGTCCGTCCAGGCGCGCTGGGTCTGCGCCCGCTCCTGGAGGGCGGACCTCTTGTCGGCGTACTCCTCGTAGTCCTCGCGGGCGTGCCTGCGGGCCACCTCGCGCTCCTCCAGATAGGCCGCGTAGCCGCCGCCGTAGAGGGTGACGCGCTGCTGGGCGAGGTCGAGTTCGAGGATCTTGGTGACGGTGCGGGTGAGGAACTCGCGGTCGTGGCTGACGACGACGGTGCCCGCGCGCAGCGAGGTGACGAAGCGTTCCAGGCGTTCGAGGCCGTCGAGGTCGAGGTCGTTGGTGGGCTCGTCGAGCAGGAAGACGTCGTAGCGGGAGAGCAGCAGGGAGGCGAGTGAGGCGCGGGCGGCCTGGCCGCCGGAGAGGGAGGTCATCGGCTGGTCGAGGTCGACGGCGAGGCCGAGGGAGTCGGCGACCTCCTCGGCGCGCTCGTCGAGGTCGGCGCCGCCGAGGCCGAGCCAGCGCTCCAGGCTGGTGGCGTACGCGTCGTCGGCGCCCGGTGCCCCGTCGACCAGGGCCTGGGTGGCCTCGTCCATGGCCCGCTGGGCCGCGGTGACGCCGGTGCGGCGGCCGAGGAACTGGCGTACGGTCTTCCCCTCCCGCCGCTCCGGCTCCTGCGGCAGGTGCCCGACCGTCGCGGTCGGCGGGGAGAGCCGCAGGTCGCCCTGTTCGGGGGCGGTCAGTCCGGCGAGCATCCGCAGCAGCGTGGACTTGCCCGCGCCGTTGGCGCCGACCAGCCCGATGACGTCGCCGGGCGCGACGACCAGGTCGAGCCCGGCGAACAGGGAGCGGTCGCCGTGTCCGGCGGCGAGGTTCTTGGCGACGAGGGTGGCAGTCATCAGGCGGGGAATTCTAGTGGGCGCGGGTGACGGTCCTCAGTGGGCCACCGCCGCCACCAGCACGCCGCCCGCCGTCCGCGCGACCACGTAGGACTCCCCCTTCACGGCCCTGGCGTCCAGCGGGATGCGGTGGCCGCCCGGTTCGAGGACGTCGTCGAAGAGTTCCCGGGTGTGGGTGCGGTAGAGGCGGTCGAGACGGTACGCGGTCAGGCGGACCCGGCACGGTGAGGTGACCTCGACGCCCGCCTCGCCGTCGGCGGCGACCAGGCGGGTCAGTCGGCGCCGCTCGCGGGGGCTGCGGTCGAGGGCGTGTTCGATCTGGGCGACGAGCAGGGGGACGATCGGGGCGAGTCCGTCGACGTAGGACACCTCGATTCCGGCGCGTTCGAAAGCACCACGTACGGCGGTGCGTTCCCGCTCGCCGACGGCGCGGCCGAAGGCGACGGCGCCGTAGCCGCGCAGTTCGTCGGCGGGGACGTGTTCGGCGTCGCGGGTGATGTCGGCGCCGATGCCGATGGTGCGCAGGGCGGCGGCGAGCTTGGCGAGGACGGCGACGCGGGCGCCGATGAGCAGGACGCGGCGGCGGGCCGCGGGGTCGGTGTCCGCGGGGTCGAGCAGTGCGCCGAGCGCCGTGCGGTAGGCGACGCCCGCGAACCGGAACGGGCCTATGCCGTGGTAGCCGTTGAGCTGGAGGTCGACCTCGTCGCCGGTCTGCCAGGCGAAGTCCCGCCAGATGTAGTCGTCGTCGGCCCGTTCGATGACGGCGGTGACCGCGCCGCACGCCAGGTCGGCGCATTCGGGGCAGCCGTAGATGAGGTAACGGCCGCCGGGCAGGGGGGCGTCGGCCTCCAGCAGCAGGCCGCGGACCTGGGCGGTGAAGATGGCGGGCGGGACGTCGGAGGCGAGCGGGGAGACGGCGTCCAGGTCGGAGAGCTGGTACAGCAGCGGGCGTCCGTCGACGATGAAGTCCAGGAAGTCCCGGTGGACCTGGTAGCCGCCGTCCGCGAGGACGCCACCGGCGCGTATCGCCGGGGCCAGGCCGAAGGTCGCGTACACGGCAGACATGCTGTGAGTATTCCCGGAGCGGACCCGCCCTGAGCGCGGCATGACACATTCCGCTACGGTCCAGGCGTGGTGAGTGACAGCGGGGACGAGGTGATCGTCGTCGGCGGCGGGGTCATCGGGCTGACGACGGCGGTGGTGCTGGCCGAGCGCGGGCGGCGGGTGCGGCTGTGGACCCGGGACCCGGTCGAGCGGACCACCTCGGCGGTTGCCGGGGCCCTGTGGTGGCCGTACCGGATCGAGCCGGTGGCGCGGGCGCGGGCCTGGGCGCTGCGGTCGCTGGACGTGTACGAGGAGCTGGCCGGGCGGCCGGGGGTGACCGGCGTACGGATGGTCGAAGGGGTACTGGGCGAGACGGGGCTGGACGAGGTCGACGGCTGGGCGACGGCGCGGTTGCCGGGGCTGCGGGCCTCGACGCCCGCCGAGTACGCCGGGACGGGCCTGTGGGCGCGCCTGCCTCTCATCGACATGTCGACTCATCTGCCGTGGCTGCGGGAGCGGTTGCGGGCGGCGGGCGGCACGGTCGAGGACCGTACGGTCTCCGCCCTCCCCGACGCCGACGCGGCGGTGGTCGTCAACTGCACGGGCCTGGGCGCCCGCGCCCTCGTGCCGGACGGGTCGGTGCGGCCGGTGCGCGGGCAGTTGGTCGTGGTGACCAACCCCGGCATCCACACCTGGCTGGTCTCCACGGCCGCCTCGGGCGCGATGGCCTACTTCTTCCCCCAGCCGGGCGGCCTGGTCCTGGGCGGCACGGCCGAGGAGGACGCCTGGTCCCGCACCCCGGACCCGGCGGTGGCGGACGCGATCGTACGTCGCTGCGCGGCCCTGCGGCCGGAGATCGCCGGGGCCCGGGTCCTGGAGCACCGGGTGGGACTGCGTCCGGCACGTGACTCCGTACGACTCGAACGGCTGCGGCTGCCCGACGGGCGCGTGCTGGTGCACAACTACGGTCACGGGGGCGGGGGCGTGACGGTGGCGTGGGGGTGTGCGGAGGAGGCGGCGGGGCTGGCGGGGGCGGGTCGGTGAGGGCTGGGGCTGCCGAGTGAGGGGCCGGGTCCGCGGCGCGGCGGCGTGAGGGCGCGTGCGGAACGTCCGCTGGGGCGGATCGGCGGCACAGCGCGCGTACCGGGCGGCGCTGGCACGACGGCGGGGCCCGGGGCCGGTCCGGCGGAGCCTGTCACGCGGGCCGGTTCACCGGCCGTCGGTCGCGGGGGACGTCGGCTCGCTCTGGCCGAGCGGTTCGCCGACCAGGCGTCCGGCCAGTTCCGACGCCAACTCGGAGACGTACACCCGTAGTTCCGCCTCGGCCGCGGCCCGCTCGGACTCGAGGCGGGCGGCGGCCTGGGCGAGCATGCCGTCCCGTTCGCGGACGCCGTCGGCGCGGGCGGAGGCGATGAGGGCGGCACCCTCCTGCTCGGCGCGCCGCCGGATGCGGGCCGCTTCGTGCCGGGCCTGGGCGAGCACGGCACGTGCCTCGTCCCGCTTCTCCTCGGCGCGGGCCCGCACCTCCTCGGCCTGGTCGGCGGTCCCCTGCGTCATCCGCTCACGCAGCTCCAGCACGGCCCGCGCCCGCTTGAGCAGCCGCACCAGCGCGGCATAGCAGAGGGCGAACAGCACCAGCCCGACCACCAGGTCCGGGACCAGCGGATTCAACGGTCCGATGTCGACGGGCAGCAGCTCCATGCCGCTCCCCTACCCGCTGGCCCTCCGAAGCCATCCCCCGATGCGGCCGTTCAGTCGCCGTGGTCGTAGACGGTGACGCTGATACCGCGTGCTGTCAGCCGGTCGGTGACGAGGGGTTCGACCCGGGACCACTTGCCGCCCGCGAGGCCGCAGCCTATGCGGGGCATGTGGACGGAGGCGTCGAGGCGGGCCGCGTGTCCGGCGAGGTGGCCGAGGGCGGTGCCGATCGCCTCGTAGCGCACGGGGACGCCCTTGCTGCCGGTGCGTGTCCCGCGCTGGCCAATCATGTTGGCCACCCAGATGTACGGCTCCACCTGGACGAGCTGGACCGCGCCCAGGGCGAAGTCGCCCGCGGCACGGTCGCGGTGCCAGGCGCGGTACGCGGCCTCGGGCTGGGGCCAGCGCCGGGAGAGGGCGACGACGAAGCCCTTGCCCCAGCCGCCGATGTCGTTGCAGACATGGGCGATGATCTTCACGCCCTTCACCGAGGGCGCCGTGGCGTCGCCTCGGAGGTAAGTGATCCCCGTCATGACACCACCGTAGGCGCCCCCACTGACAACGGCCGGGTTTCACACTTCTGGTGAGACAGCGATACTGCTGCACATGGACACGCACGCCGAGGAGCTGACGCTGACCGTGGACGAGTTGGCCGCGCGGGCCGGGGTCACGGTGCGTACGGTGCGGTTCTACGGCACCAGGGGGCTGCTGCCACCCCCGGTGATCGGGCCGCGCAGGGTCGGGCAGTACGGGCGTGCGCATCTGGCGCGGCTGGAACTCATCGAGGAGTTGCAGCGGCAGGGCATGACCCTGGCCGGGATCGAGCGGTACCTCCAGCAACTGCCGCCGGACCTCAGCGCGCACGGCCTGGCCATCCAGCGGGCCGTGGTCGCCTCCTGGGCGCCGGACTCCGAGGAACTGGTGACGCGCGAGGAGCTGGACCGGCGGGCCGGGCGGGCGCTCGACGACGACGAGGTGGAGCGGCTGGTGGCCATGGACGTGGTGCGGTCCGGACCGGACGGCTACCACGTCGACCTCGGTGTGCTGCGGCTCGGGGTGCGGCTGCTGGACGTACCGCTGTCCCAGGAGGCGATCCTCGCGGCGCGCGAGGTTCTCACCGAACACTCGCGCGCCGCGGCTCAGGAGCTGGCCCGGCTGTTCCTCGACGAGGTGTCGGAGCGCGACACCCGCGACGTGCGGTCCCTGTCGGCGCACATGCACCCGCTGGTGGTGCAGGCGCTGCTGACGACGTTCCAGCGGTCGCTGCGGGAGGAGCTGGGCGAGGTGCTCACCCGGTCAGACGCGGGGTGAGTCGCTGAACGCCTCCCCCTTCTCCGCCTTCTCCACCAGCAGCACGGGCGGCGCGAACCGCTCCCCGTAGCGCTCGGCGAGTTCACGCGCGCGTGCCACGAAGCCGGGCAGGCCGCCGTCGTAGCCGTTGATGTACTGCAGCACGCCGCCGGTCCAGCCGGGGAAGCCGATGCCGAAGATCGAGCCGATGTTGGCGTCCGCGACCGAGGTCAGGACGCCCTCCTCCAGCAGGCGGACGGTGTCCAGGGCCTCGGAGAACAGCATGCGCTCCTGCATGTCCGCGAACGGGATCTCGTAGCCCGGCTTGGTGAAGTGCTCCCGCAGGCCCGGCCACAGGCCCGTCCGCCTGCCGTCGTCGCCGTAGTCGTAGAAGCCCGCTCCCCCGCTGCGGCCGGGGCGCTCGAACTCGTCCACCATGCGGTCGATGACGGCCTCGGCGGGGTGCTCCTGCCAGGTGCCGCCCGCCTCCTGCACGGCCCGCCTGCTCTCGTTGCGGATCTTCCGGGGCAGGGTGAGGGTCAGCTCGTCCATCAGGGAGAGGACCTTCGCGGGGTAGCCCGCCTGGGCCGCCGCCTGTTCGACCGACGCGGGCTCGACGCCCTCTCCGACCATGGCCACGCCCTCGTTGATGAAGTGCCCGATCACGCGGGAGGTGAAGAACCCGCGCGAGTCGTTGACGACGATCGGTGTCTTCTTGATCTGCCGGACCAGGTCGAAGGCGCGCGCGAGGGCCTCGTCCCCGGTCCGCTCACCCTTGATGATCTCCACCAGCGGCATCTTGTCGACGGGCGAGAAGAAGTGCAGCCCGATGAAGTCCTCCTGGCGCTCCACGCCCTCGGCGAGGGTGGTGATGGGGAGGGTGGAGGTGTTGGAGCACAGCAGCGCGTCGGGCTCGACGACGTGCTGGATCTCCTGGAACACCTTGTGCTTGAGCGCCGTGTCCTCGAACACCGCCTCGATCACCGCGTCACAGCCCGCGAGGTCGGCCGCCTCCGCGGTGGGCGTGATGCGGGCGAGCAGCGCGTCGGCCTTCTCCCGCGTCGTACGGCCCCGGGAGACCGCCTTGGCGCACAGTTTCTCGGAGTAGCCCCTGCCCTTGACGGCCGCCTCCAGGGAGACGTCCTTCAGGACCACGTCGATGCCCGCGCGGGCGCACGAGTAGGCGATTCCGGCGCCCATCATCCCGGCGCCGAGCACGGCGACCTTGCGCACCGGGCGGGGCTCGATGCCCTGCGGGCGGTTGGCGCCGGAGTTGACGGCCTGGAGGTCGAAGAAGAACGCCTGGATCATGTTCTTCGAGATCTGCCCGGCGGCCAGCTCGACGAAGTAGCGGGCCTCGATGACCTGGGCGTTCTCGAAGTCGACCTGGGCGCCCTCGACGGCGGCGGCGAGGATGTTGCGGGGCGCCGGGTAGGGGGCGCCATTGGTCTGCTTGCGCAGGTTGGCCGGGAAGGCGGGCAGGTTCGCCGCGAACTTCGGGTGGGCCGGGGTGCCGCCGGGGACGCGGTAGCCGGGCCGGTCCCAGGGCTGCTGGGACTCCGGGTGGGCGTCGATGAAGGCGCGGGCCCTGGCGATCATCTCCTCCGGGGTGTCCACCACCTCGTCGACGAGTCCGTTGTCCAGGGCGCGCCGGGGGCTGTACTGCTGGCCCTGGAGGAGGACCTTCAGCAGGGCGTCGGCGATGCCGAGGAGCCGGACGGTGCGGACCACGCCGCCGCCTCCGGGGAGCAGGCCGAGGGTGACCTCGGGGCAGCCGATCTTCGAGCCGGGGGCGTCGAGGGCGACGCGGTGGTGGCAGGCGAGCGCGATCTCGTAGCCGCCGCCCAGGGCCGCGCCGTTGAGCGCCGCGACGACGGGCTTGCCGAGGGTCTCGATGCGGCGCAGCTGGCGCTTGATGGCCAGGCCCGCCTCGAAGACGTCCTGCGCCGTCTCCGGGGTGACCCGGATGAGGTCGCGCAGGTCGCCGCCCGCGAAGAAGGTCTTCTTGGCGGAGGTGACGATGACGCCCCGGATGGCGTCCTTCTCGGCCTCGAGCCGGTCGGCGATCGCGGCGATCGACTCGCGGAACGCCTGGTTCATGGTGTTCGCGGACTGCGCGGGGTCGTCGAGGACGAGGGTGACGACGCCGGTGTCGTCCTGTTCCCAGCGGATGGTGGTGCGTTCGGTGGTCATCAGGTGTGCTCCAGGGAATCCGTCGGGAGGGGGTCAGACGCGCTCGACGATCGTGGCGATGCCCATGCCGCCGCCCACGCACAGGGTGGCGAGGCCGTACCGCTTGTCCTGGCGCTCCAGTTCGTCGACGAGGGTGCCGAGGATCATCGCGCCGGTGGCGCCGAGGGGGTGGCCGAGGGCGATGGCGCCGCCGTTGACGTTGACCTTGTCCAGGGACAGGCCCATGTCCTTCACGAAGCGCAGCACGACCGCCGCGAACGCCTCGTTGATCTCCACGAGGTCGATGTCGTCGATGGTCATGCCCGCGCGGGCGAGCGCCTTGCGGGTGGCCGGGGCGGGCCCGGTGAGCATGACCGTCGGTTCGGAGCCGGAGACGGCGGCGGAGACGATCCGCGCGCGCGGGGTGAGGCCGTAGCGCTCGCCGGTCTCCTTCGAGCCGATGGCGACGAGGGCGGCGCCGTCGACGATGCCGGAGGAGTTGCCCGCGTGGTGGACGTGGTCGATCCTCTCCACCCAGTGGTACTTCTGGAGCGCCACGGCGTCGAAGCCGCCGAGGTCGCCGATGTCGGCGAAGGACGGCTTCAGCCCGGCGAGGGAGTCGGCGGTGGTGCCGGGGCGCAGGTGCTCGTCGTGGTCGAGGACGACGAGCCCGTTGCGGTCCTTCACCGGCACGACGGAGCGCTCGAAGCGGCTCTCCTTCCAGGCGGTGGCCGCCCGCTCCTGCGACAGGGCCGCGTACTCGTCGACGTCGCGGCGGGAGAAGCCCTCCAGGGTGGCGATCAGGTCGGCGCCGATGCCCTGCGGCACGAAGCTGGTGGCGAGGTTGGTCATCGGGTCGTTGAACCAGGCGCCGCCGTCCGAGGCCATCGGCACCCGGGACATCGACTCCACGCCGCCCGCGAGGACGAGGTCCTCCCAGCCCGAACGGACCTTCATCGCCGCCATGTTGACGGCCTCAAGACCGGAGGCACAGAAGCGGTTCTCCTGGACGCCCGCGACCGTGTCCGGCAGTCCGGCGGCGATGGCGGCGATCCGCGCGATGTCGGAGCCCTGGTCGCCGACGGGGCCGACGACGCCGAGCACGATGTCGTCGACGGCGGCCGGGTCCAGGCCGGGGAAGCGGGCGCGGATCTCGTGGATGAGTCCGACGACCAGGTCCACCGGCTTGGTGCCGTGCAGGGCGCCGTTGGCCTTGCCGCGTCCGCGCGGGGTGCGGATCGCGTCGTATACGTACGCTTCGGTGGTCACGGGGAGGCCTTTCCCTCAGGGGTGCGGGGTTGCGGATCGGTGCCGGTTCGCGGGTCGGTGAGTCGCGGGACGGCCCAGTCGCGGGCCACCTCGGCGGTGTCGGCGCCGGGCAGCGCGGGACCGCCGCGGACGGCGGTGGGGGTCGCGGAGAAGCGGGGCGCGGGGGCGGGCTGGGTGAGGCCGCCGTGGTCGGTGAAGGTGGAGCGGGCGGCGAGGTGCGGGTGGTGCGGCGCCTCGCGCAGCGACAGTACGGGCGCCACGCAGGCGTCGGAGTCCTCGAAGACGGCCGTCCACTCGTCGCGGGTACGGGACTTCAGGCGGGCGGCGACCGCCTCGCGCAGCTCGCCCCAGCGGGCCGGGTCGCGGCGCGCGGGCGCCAGCTCGGTGAGGCCGAGCAGGGTCATGAACTCGTCGTAGAACTGCTGCTCCAGGGCGCCCACGGCGACATGGCGGCCGTCGGCGGTCTCGTAGGTGCCGTAGAACGGGCAGCCGCCGTCGAGGAGGTTGGCGGCGCGCCGGTCCTGCCAGGCTCCCGCCGCGAGCATGCCGTGGATCATCGCGGAGAGGTGCGCGGTGCCGTCGACGATCGCGGCGTCGACGACCTGTCCGGTGCCGGTGGCCCGCGCGTGCTGGAGGGCGGCGAGGACGCCGACGACGAGGTACAGGGAGCCGCCCGCGTAGTCGCCGAGGAGGTTGGCGGGGGCGGCCGGGGGCCGGTCCGGGTCGCCGATCAGGCCGAGGGCGCCGGTGACGGCGATGTAGGCGATGTCGTGCCCGGCGCGCTGGGCGAGGGGGCCCTGCTGGCCCCAGCCGGTCATCCGGCCGTAGACGAGGGCGGGGTTGCGGGCGTGGCAGTCCCCGGGGCCGACGCCGAGGCGTTCGGCGACGCCGGGGCGGTAGCCCTCGACGAGGATGTCCGCGCGCTCGGCCAGGTCCAGGACGCGGGCCGGGCCGTCCGGGTCCTTCAGGTCGACGATCACCGAGCGCTTGCCGCGGTTGGTGATGTCGTGTGCCGGGTCGACGCCGAGGGCCTGGCCGCCGGGGCGGTCGACGCGCACCACGTCGGCGCCCAGGTCGGCGAGGAGCATCGCGGCGAACGGGCCCGGGCCGATCCCCGCCAGTTCGACGACGCGCACGCCGGTGAGCGGGCCGTGCGGTGGTGTGGTGGCCGCTGTCATGGTCCGCCCCCAGGGTCGTGACACAATTGATGTAACACCAATGATGCTAAGAACGCGTCCCAGTCGGCACAAGCCCCGGAAAGCAAGCGCTTGGCCACTCTACGGGGGACAGGACCCCCGCGACCGGCGGGCTCGGCGCAGGGTCCCGCACGTCCCACGCTAGCCTCAGCCACCGACAACGGCGCGCGACGCGAATCCGAGGGGTGTCATGAACAGGCTGAACAGGGCGGACCGTCCGTACGACATCGTGCTCTTCGGGGCCACCGGCTTCGTGGGGACACTCACCGCCGAGTACCTCGCCGCGCACGCGCCCGGCGGACTGCGCTGGGCGATCGCGGGCCGGGACGCGCGCAGGCTGGAGGAGCTGCGGGAGCGGCTGCCCGGCGGGGCGGACGTCGGCGTCCTGCGGGCGGAGGTGTCCGACCCCGCGTCACTGCGCGAACTCGCCACACGCGCGCGCGTGGTGGCCACCACGGTCGGCCCCTATGTGCGCTACGGCGAGGACCTGGTCGCCGCCTGCGCCGACCACGGCACCGACTACCTCGATCTCACCGGTGAGCCGGAGTTCGTGGACCTGACCTACGTCCGCCATGACGCACGCGCGCGTGAGACGGGCGCACGGCTGCTGCACGCCTGCGGCTTCGAATCCGTCCCGCACGATCTGGGCGTCTACTTCACCGTCCGGCAACTGCCCGAGGACGTGCCGCTGACCGTGGACGGCTATGTGACCGCCGACGCCACCTTCTCGGGCGGCACGTTCGCCTCCGCGCTGGACCAGTTCGCGCGCGGGCGGCAACTGACCGCGGCGGCACGGGACCGGCGACGGCACGAGCCGCGGCTGATGGGGCGCCGGGCGGTCGCGACGCCGGGGGCGCCGCGGTTCGCCGGGGAGGTCGGCGCGTGGGCGCTGCCGCTGCCGACCGTCGACCCGCAGATCGTGCGCCGGTCCGCCCGCTCCCTGCGGCGCTACGGCCCCGACTTCCGCTACCGCCACTACGCGGCCGTACGCCGTCTGCCCGTCGCCGTGGGCGGGATGGCGGCCGTCGGCGCGGTCGTCGCGGCGGCGCAGGTGCCGCCCGTGCGGCGCTGGCTGTCGGGGCGGCTCCAGCCCGGCGACGGGCCGAGCGCGGAGAAGCGGGCCCGGAGCTGGTTCTCCGCCCGCTTCGTCGGCGAGGGCGGCGGACGGCGTGTCTACACCGAGGTCGCGGGCGGTGACCCCGGGTACGACGAGACGGCGAAGATGTTCGCCGAGGCGGCGCTCTCCCTGGCCTGCGACGACCTGCCGCCGACCGCCGGGCAGGTCACCACGGCGGTGGCCATGGGCGACGCCCTCACCGAACGGCTGCGCCGCGCGGGCGTCGTCTTCCGGGTGGCGGCGAGCCGCTAGCCGCCGCGGCCTTCCCGGCGCGCGGCGCTCACATCGGCCAGCTCACCAGCGTGTAGATCATCCCGCCGATCCAGCCGACGCCCGCCAGCACGGCCAGCGCCAGCCCGAGCACCACCGCGCGCTCGACGGGACGGTCCGGGTCGGACAGGGGCTTCGGGGCTCGGTGCGTCGTCATGGGGCCCAGCCTGCCGCGCGGGCCGGGCCCCGGACATCCGTACGCGTACTCAGTACTCGTACTCAGTACTCGTATTCAGTCGGCACTCGTATTCAGTCGGCACTCGTATTCAGTCGGCACTCGTCCTCAGTCGGCACTCGTCCTCAGTCGGCCCGGTAGGTACTCAGGGACCGTAGAGCTGCTCAGGCACCCTGGAGGTACTCAGGCACCGGCCGTCTCCCGCAGCGCCCGGCGGCACAGCGCGTCGGCGCGGCGGGTGGACTCCGGGAGGCGGTAGCTCGGGGTGAGCCGCAGCACGTGCGCGCAGGCCGTGTCCAGCCGGACCCGGTGGCCGACGGAGACGAAGACCGGCTTCACGCCGTCCCTCGTGCGCAGGGCGCGGCCCACCTCCTCGTCGCCCGCGAGCAGCGGGGACGACGACCCGCGCGGGTGGCCCGGTTCGTCGTGGGTGAAGGCGAAGGGGTTCTTGGCGACACCGATCGTGGGCAGGCCGGTGAGCACGCCGAGATGGCTGGCGAGGCCGAACCGGCGGGGGTGGGCGAGACCGTAGCCGTCGCAGACGACGAGGCCCGGCGGGCAGGGCAGGGCGTCCAGGGCGGCCAGCACGGTCGGGATCTCCCGGAAGGCCAGCAGCCCCGGCACGTACGGGAAGGAGATCCGCCCCACCGCGGTGGCCTCGGCGACGGTGTCGAGGCTCGCCGCGTCCAGCACGACGGCCGCCGCGGCGACGACATCGCGCTCGTCGTCGTAGGCGACGTCGACCCCGGTGACGTACCCCGTGCCGGGCGGCGGCCCCGGTTCGTCGCGGACCACCCGCCGCCGCAGCTCGTCCTGGACGGCGAGCGCCTGCTCCTCGGTCGCGGGCCAGCCCGCGGGAACGCGTACGGTCGTCATGGTGGTGACGAGCGTACGGGGACCGCGGCGGGCGGCCCCGCTCACCCCTGGGGGGTCACTTGCCGAGGGCCCGCCGCAGCTGGTCCTTGTTCATGTCCGAACGGCCCTGGATGTTGCGCCGCTTGGCCTCCTCGTACAACTGGTCGCGGGTGGGCCCCTGGGAGCCCTGCCCCGACCGCTGGCCGCCGCGCTTGCCGGACGACATGTCCTGGGTCGAGGTGCGGCTCGCGGTCTTCGACTCACCGGAGCGGGCGCGTTCCTTGTTCACGGTGCGCGCCGCGATCTCCTTGGCGCGTCCCGGGCTCTCGCCCCGGTCCCGCGCGCTCTCCTTGATGTGCTCGTACTGGCGTTCCCGCTTGGAGCTGGAACCGCGTGGCATGTCCACTCACTTCCTCTCGGGTGCGGTGACCGGGTACCCGCGTCGCCGCCGAACGCCACACGGGCCCTGCCGGACCCAGGGGAACCGCCCGCCACCACCACGATTGAGGACGGTGACGGAGGTCACTCGCCGAAGGTGCACGGATTGACGGATTCCGTCGTCTCTTCCCATGCCGGTCCATGTCCCCAGGCCGTCCAGTCGTCCAGTCGTCCCGCCGTCACAAGGGAGCAAGGCGTTGACCACCGTCATCGAGCAGCCCGTCGAGGCCCGCCTCGTGGCCGCGGCGCCACGGATGCCGAACATCCCCGCCGTGCTGCGCTACGAGCGCCATGATCCGTTCGCCGTCCGCATGACCTTCCCGGCCCAGGCCACCCTGGAGGGCGTGGAGGTGTGCTGGACCTTCGCCCGCGAGCTGCTGGCGGCCGGTCTGCACGACACCGTGGGCCACGGCGACGTCCGGGTGCGGCCCTACGGCTACGACCGCACCGTCCTGGAGTTCCACGCCCCCGAGGGCACCGCCGTGGTGCATCTGCGCTCCGGCGACGTACGCCGCTTCCTGGAGGCCACCGGGGAGCTGGTGCCCGAGGGCCTGGAGCACCTCCAGCTCGACCTGGACCACGACCTCGCGGAGCTGATGCGGGACGCCTGCTAGCGCGCCCCGCCAAGGAGCGCGTTCAGCTCGCCGTAGTCCAGGCCACCGGCCAGGGCGTCGTACCTCCCCGCGCCCAGCAGCTCCCGTGCGGCGCGGCGGACCAGGGCGTGCGCGGCCTGCGCGAGTTGCGCGCCGGTGCTGACGCGGGCGACGCCGAGCGCCGCCAGTTCGGCGACGGCGGGCGCGCCCGGCCCCGCCATCACGTTCAGCGGGGCGTCCACCCCGTCGGCGAGCAGCTTGACCGTCCCCGGCTCGACGGCCCCGGGGACGAAGATCCCGTCGGCGCCCGCTGCCCGGAAGGCGGCGGCCCGCTCCAGGGTGAGGTCCACTCCCCCGGCCCCGCGCAGGAACGTGTCGATCCGGGCGTTGACGAACAGCGGCACACCCGCCGCGTCGGCCGCCTCCCGGGCGGCGGCGATCCGCTCGGCCTGCTCCCCGACCGGCCGCAGCGGCCCCTGGCCCGGCTCGTACAGCGCGTCCTCGAGGTTGACGCCCACGGCGCCCGCCGCGAGCACCGCGCGGACGGTTTCGGCGACGCCCTCGGGTCCGGTCGCGTAGCCGCTCTCGACGTCGGCGGTCACCGGGACCCGTACCGCGGCGGCGATGTCCGCGACGACGCCGAGCGCCGCGTCCCGCCCCAGCCGGTCGCCGTCCGCCGCGCCCAGGCCCCAGGCGAGCCCGGCGCTGGTGGTGGCCACGGCCGCGGCACCCGCGTCCGCGACGATCCGGGCGCTGGCGAGGTCCCAGGCGTTGGGCAGGACGAGGGGCCGTCCCGGGACGTGCAGGGCGCGGAAGGCCAGGGCGCGGTCGTGCAGGGTGGTGGTGTTCTCGTCGGTCATGCGGCCACTGAACCAGCCGGGTCCGGGGCCTGGCTGGCAGGAATCCGACAGGGACGTTAATCCGTTGACAGCTCCCGGAAGCCGTCCGTACCGTCTGTGAAGTCCTGTTGCCGTCGATTGGAGAAGGACGTTGCTCGTCTGAGGTCCTGAGACACCGCGTATCACCCGTTCCTGTGGTGTGCGCTGCGTGCGACCTCGGCGTACGAGCCGTCCGACCCGTCCCCCGGGCACAGGGCCTTCTCATGCCCACGGCCTCCTCGTCCCCTCCCGCAGGTCGCAGGTGTCTCCATACGCGTTCGCCCCTGATCGTTTCGAGCAACGCGGAGGCCACATGGCTACCCCTTCCATCACCGTTACGTCCCTCGCCTTCACCTGGCCCGACGGCACCCCCGTCTTCGAGGACCTGGACACCTCCTTCGGCCCCGGCCGCACCGGCCTGATCGGTGTCAACGGGTCCGGCAAGTCCACCCTGTTGAAGCTCGTCGCCGGTGAACTCACTCCCGTCGACGGGTCCGTGCGCGTCGCGGGCGAGGTCGGTTACCTCCCGCAGAACGTCACGCTCGACACCACCGCACGGGTCGACGAGGCGCTCGGCATCGCCGCGCGGCGGACCGCGCTGCACGCCATCGAGGCGGGTGACGCGGCGGAGGAGCACTTCGAGACGCTCGGCGACGACTGGGACGTGGAGGAACGCGCCCTCGCCACCCTCGGCGAACTCGGGCTCGGCCACATCGACCTGGACCGCACCGTCGGCGAGGTCTCCGGCGGCGAGTCGGTGCTGCTGCGCCTGGCCGCGCTGCTGCTGCGCCGCCCGGACGTCCTCCTGCTGGACGAGCCGACCAACAACCTGGACCTGTACGCCCGCGGGCGGCTGTACGCGGCCGTGGCGTCCTGGCCCGGCGTGCTGGTCGTCGTCAGCCACGACCGTGAGCTGCTCGACCTGGTCGACCAGATCGCGGACCTGCGCTCCGGGGAGATCTCCTGGTACGGCGGCAACTTCTCGGCGTACGAGGAGGCGCTCGCCACCGAGCAGGAGGCGGCCGAGCGGATGGTGCGGGTCGCCGAGGCCGATCTGCGCAAGCAGAAGCGCGAGCTGGTCGACGCCCAGGTCAAGCTGGCCCGGCGCAAGCGCTACGGGCAGAAGATGTTCGAGCAGAAACGCGAGCCGAAGATCGTCATGGGGGCACGCAAGCGCGCGGCACAGGTCTCCGCGGGCAAGCACCGCATCATGCACGAGGAGAAGCTCGCCGAGGCGAAGGAGAGGCTGGACGAGGCCGCGGAGGCGGTACGGGACGACGACGAGATCCGCGTCGACCTGCCGTACACGGCCGTACCGCCGGGGCGGGCCGTGCTGAGCCTGCGGGAGCTGGAACTGGCGTACGGCGCACGGGTCGAGGGCGGCCTGGATCTGCACGGCCCGGAGCGGATCGCGCTGATCGGGCGCAACGGCGCGGGCAAGACCACGCTGCTGCGGACGATCGCCGGGGAGCTGGCGCCGCTGGCGGGCGAGGCGACGGCGCACGTCCCGCTGCGGTTCCTGCCGCAGCGCCTTGACGTCCTCGACGACGGGCTGAGCGTCGCCGAGAACGTGGCCCGGTTCGCGCCGGGCGCCACCAACAACCGGATCCGGGCGCGGCTGGCCCGCTTCCTGTTCCGGGGCGCCCGCGCCGACCAGCGGGCGGCGACGCTGTCGGGCGGCGAACGCTTCCGGGCGGCCCTGGCCGCGCTGATGCTGGCGGAACCCGCACCGCAGTTGCTGATGCTGGACGAGCCGACGAACAACCTGGACATGGCGAGCGTACGACAGCTCACCACCGCCCTGGAGTCGTACGAGGGGGCGCTGGTCGTGGCCAGTCACGATCTGCCGTTCCTGGAGTCGATCGGCATCACCCGCTGGCTGCTGCTGGACGGGAAGCTCACGGAAATCACGCCAGAAGCTGTCGGGATTATCGCCTAGCTTCGTCCGCATGTCCGCTTTCATCACCCTCACCGGAGCCCGGGAGAACAACCTCAGGGACGTCACGCTCCGCATCCCGAAAGGCCGGCTGACCGTGTTCACCGGCGTTTCGGGATCGGGGAAGTCCTCGGTCGTCTTCGACACGATCGCGGTGGAGTCGCAGCGCCAGCTGAACGAGACGTTCACGTGGTTCGTCCGCAACCGGCTGCCCAAGTACGAGCGGCCGCACGCGGAGTCGCTGGAGCACCTGACGCCCGCGATCGTCGTCGACCAGCGGCCGGTCGGGGGCCACTCCCGGTCCACGGTCGGCACCATGACGGACGTCTGGTCGGTGCTGCGCGTGCTGTTCTCCCGGCACGGCACCCCGAGCGCCGGTCCGGCGACGGCGTACTCGTTCAACGACCCCTCGGGGATGTGCCCGCGCTGCGACGGGCTGGGCCGGACCGTCCAGCCCGACTGGGACCGCATCCTGGACCCGGCCCGGACCCTCGCGGACGGCGCGGTCCGCTTCCCGCCGTTCGCCGCGGGGACCTGGCAGGGGCAGGCGTACACCAACAGCGACGACCTGGACCCGCACAAGCCGGTGGGCGACTTCACCGCCGCCGAGCGGGAGTTCCTGATGCGCGGGCGGCCCGGCAGCAAGGTCACCGTCAGCGGCGCGGGCGGCACCTGGACCACGGAGTACGAGGGCCTGGCCGATCGGTTCGAACGGCTGTACCTGAAGCGGGACCTGTCGGCGATGAGCCAGAAGACCCGGGACCTGGTGCGGCAGTTCCTGGCCGAGGGCGTCTGCCCCGACTGCCACGGCGACCGGCTGAACGCGGCGGCGCTGGCGACGCGGATCGGCGGCCGGTCGATCGCCGACTGCGCCCGGATGCAGGTCACCGATCTGATCCCCGTACTGAAGGAGATCGACGACCCGGTGGCGCGCCCGATCGCGGGGGCCGCCGTGGCCGCCCTGGAGCGCATCGCGGCGATCGGCCTCGGCTATCTCAGCCTGGGCCGGGAGACCGCGACGCTGTCCGGCGGTGAGGGGCAGCGGCTCAAAACCGTGCGGCACCTGGGCTCCAGCCTGACCGGGATGACGTACATCTTCGACGAACCCACCGTCGGGCTGCACCCTCGCGACGTCAGCCGTCTCGGCGATCTGCTGCTGCGGCTGCGCGACAAGGGCAACACCGTGCTGGTCGTCGAGCACGACCCGGACGTCATCGCGCTCGCCGATCACGTCGTGGACATGGGGCCGGGCGCGGGCACCGGGGGCGGGCGGGTCGTCTTCGAGGGCACACCGCGCGAGCTGGCCGACTCCGGGACGCTCACCGGGCGGTGCCTGGGCCGCCGTACCGTCGTGCGGGAACGGCCCCGGGAGGCCACCGGGGGGCTGTGGGTGAAGGGCGCCGACCGGCACAACCTGCGGGAGGTGACGGTGCGGTTCCCGACCGGGGTGCTGACCGCGGTCACCGGGGTCGCCGGGTCCGGGAAGAGCACCCTGGTCGCGGAGTTCACCGAGGCGCACGACGACGTGGTGGTGGTCGACCAGTCGGCCGTCGGGATCTCCGCGCGGTCCACCCCGGCGACGTACCTCGGGCTGATGGACCCGGTCCGCAGGCTGTTCGCCCGGGCGACGGGCGCGCGGGCGGGCCTGTTCAGCTTCAACTCCGACGGCGCCTGCGCCACCTGCGAGGGCCGTGGCGTCATCTACACCGACCTGGCCTTCATGGACCCGGTCACCACCGTCTGCCACGACTGCGAGGGCCGCCGCTTCAAGGAGGAGGTGCTGCGGCTCACCGTCGACGGCCGCTCCATCGCCGATGTGCTGGCGATGACGGCGGGGCAGGCGCTCGACTTCTTCGACGACCCGGGCGTACGACGACGGCTCGCCGCCCTGCGCGATGTGGGCCTGACCTACCTCACGCTCGGCCAGCCGCTGTCCACGCTCTCCGGCGGCGAGCGGCAGCGGCTGAAACTGGCCACCCGACTGCACCGGTCGGGTGCGGTGTACGTCCTCGACGAACCGACGACCGGGCTGCACATGTCGGACGTCGACGGGTTGCTCGCCCTGCTCGACCGGCTCGTCGACACGGGCAACACGGTGGTGGTCGTCGAGCACAACCTCGACGTCGTGGCGCACGCGGACTGGGTCATCGACCTGGGGCCGGACGGCGGACGCGACGGCGGGCGGGTCGTCTTCGAGGGACCGCCCGCCCGGCTGCTCACCGCGGCCGGGTCCTTCACCGGTGAGCATCTGCGGCGGGCGGTGGGCGACGGGTGACAGGTGATGGGTGATGGGTGATGGGTGGGGGCGGGGCAGGTGATGTGAAGCGGAGGGCGGCCGTCTCCCACAATGGGTTGCACGATGTGCGCCGACGCGCCCCTCTGGGTTTCGGCCACATCTCGAACCACCTGCACCGCCCATCCGATACGGAGACCCGCCCGTGCCCAGCAAGAAGGCCCTCGTCCGCCGCCCCAGCCCGCGTCTCGCCGAGGGACTGGTGACGCATGTCGAACGGGCGGACGTCGACGCCGAGCTGGCCGTGCGGCAGTGGGAGGCGTACGGGGAGGCGCTGCGCGCCCACGGCTGGGAGACGATCGAGGTCGGCCCGGCGGACGACTGCCCGGACTCCGTGTTCGTGGAGGACACGGTGGTCATGTACAGGAACGTGGCCCTGATCGCCCGCTCCGGCGCCGAGTCCCGGCGGGGCGAGACCGCCGCGGTGGAGGAGGCCGTCGCCGGTCTGGGCTGCTCGGTCAACTGGATCTGGGAGCCGGGCACCCTGGACGGCGGCGACGTGCTGAAGATCGGCGACACCGTCTACGTGGGGCGCGGCGGCCGGACCAACGCGGCCGGGGTGCAGCAGTTGCGCGCGGCGTTCGCGCCACTGGGGGCGCGGGTCGTGAGTGTGCCGGTGAGCAAGGTGCTGCATCTGAAGTCGGCGGTCACGGCGCTGCCGGACGGGACGGTCATCGGCCATATCCCGCGGATGGACATGCCGTCCCTGTTCGGCCGTTTCCTGCCGGTTCCGGAGGAGTCCGGCTCCCATGTGGTGCTGCTCGGCGGCGCCAAGCTGCTGATGGCGGCGAGCGCGCCGAAGACCGCGGAGCTGTTCACCGATCTGGGCTATGAGCCGGTCGTCGTGGACATCAGCGAGTTCGAGAAACTCGAGGGCTGTGTGACGTGCCTCTCAGTCAGGCTGCGTGAGCTGTACGTCTGAGGGGCGATCGACTCCCCCAGGAGCCCCGGGACCTGCGCGTCCCGGGGCTTTTCGACATGCCCGGCCCGTGGCCTGATCAGCACTCTTTACAGCACTCTTAACCTACGGCTTCGTAACCTACGGCTTCGTAGCCTACGATCCCGTAGGTTCCCGGCATCGGTCAGCCGGAACGTTACCGCTTTGCGCCACGTCCCCCTGGAGTACTCGTGACGATCACTTCCCCCCATCTTGGCAGCCCGTCCGTCTGGACCGACGCCAAGCTGCTGTACGCCTTGGAGGAAGTGGTCGAGACAGAGTTGAACCGGCATCTGAAAATCGCCAAGGACTGGATGCCGCACGAGTACGTCCCCTGGAGCGACGCCCGGAACTTCCCCGGCTTCTTCGAGGACGGCGAGGCCTGGGGCAAGGAGCAGTCCAAGGTCACCGAGATCGGCCGGATCGCGCTGGTCGTGAACCTCCTGACGGAGGACAACCTCCCCAGCTACCACCACGAGATCGCCACCCTGTTCGGCCGCGACGGCGCCTGGGGCACCTGGGTGCACCGCTGGACCGCCGAGGAGGGCAGGCACGGCATCGTCATGCGTGACTACCTCCTCGCCTCGCGCGCGGTGGACCCGGACAAGCTGGAGCAGTTCCGGATGGCCCACATGAGCGAGGGCTTCGAGCACGACCACCGGCACTCGATGCTGCACTCGGTCGCCTACGTCGCCTTCCAGGAGCTGGCCACCCGGATCTCCCACCGCAACACCGGCCACCAGTCGGGCGACCCGGTCTGCGACCGCATGCTGGCCCGCATCGCGACCGACGAGAACCTGCACATGGTCTTCTACCGCAACCTGCTGAAGGCCGCGTTCGAACTGGCCCCCGACCTCACCATGCAGGCCGTCCGCGATGTCGTCGTCGACTTCCGCATGCCCGGCCACGGCATGCCCGGCTTCGAGCGCGCCGCCGCGCAGATGGCCATCGGCGAGGTCTACAACCTGCGCATCCACCACGACGACGTGCTGCAGCCCGTGCTGCGCTTCCTGAGGGTCATGGAGATCGACGGCCTCGGCCCGGAGGGCCAGCAGGCGCAGGAGGAGCTGGGTCTGTACATGGGCGGCCTGGACGCCGAGGCCGCCAAGTTCGACGCGAAGCTGGCGGCGCGCAAGGCACGGATGGCGGCCCGCGCGGGCGCCTGACCCCTCACCGGGGCGTACGCCTGAGGTTGAGGCGTTCCTTCTCGGAGAGACCGCCCCAGACGCCGAAGCGTTCGTCGTTGGCCAGCGCGTACTCGAGGCAGGCCTCGCGCATCTCGCACATCCCGCAGATGCGCTTGGCCTCCCGCACCGAGCTGCCCGGCTCGGGAAAGAAGAATTCCGCCCCGGTCTGCGCACACAGCGCCTGCTCCCAGGTGGTACCGGCCGGGCCGATTGTTTCGGAGTGCATGGCCGAGAGCGTGCCTAACGGCGAAAAACGTTCGATCAACGCCCGCTCAACGCGGCAGCCCGTGGCCTCCGGCCGACCTGATGATGACGGTCGGGAGGAGGGAAGGCACGGCGGCGCGCGGGAGCGGGCGGCGGGGGTTCGGACGCGGCAACGGCACTGGACGGGGGCCCTGGGGCGGTCGGGGGCGCCGGATGCCTCTGGGTGTCGGGCGCGGCCCCAAGGCGGCGCCCGACACCCGGCCAGGACACGGGGCACGTCCGGCATCAGCGTGCCGAGCCGGGTCCACGGTCCCGCGGCGCCGGGCACGGTCACGGCGCGGCACAACGCCCGGCCAGGGCACGGGCGCGTGCGGGCAGGACCCGCGGGCCGTCGTCGGTGTCGCGGCGGCGATTGTCAGTGGGCGGTGCGAGACTCGGCAGTGCAGGCAGCGGGTTCTGCGCGAGGAGGCCGAGGATGCTCACCACCCGTTTCGTAGGCGGCGCTCCGAACTGGCTCGAGGTCGGGAGTCCGGACCTCGAGGGTGCCGTCGACTTCTACCGCGGACTGTTCGGCTGGGGGTTCCGGTCGGCGGGGCCGGAGGCCGGAGGGTACGGCTTCTTCCAGCTCGACGGCCGCACCGTCGCCGCCGGGACGCGAACCGCCCCGGACCAGGGCCCGCCGTCCTGGACGGCGTACTTCCACAGCGGTGACGCCCAGGCCACCGCCAAGGCCGTCGAGGAGGCGCACGGCACCGTGCTGACGCCCCCCGTGGACGTGCTGGGCCAAGGGCACACGGCGATCCTCGCCGACCGCGCGGGCGTACCGTTCGGCATCTGGCAGCCGGGGCAGCTCGCGGGCCTGGACGTGTTCGAGGTCCCCGGATCGCTGTGCTGGCTGGAGCTGTACTCCCCGGACATCGCGGCGGCGGCCGGTTTCTTCAACGCCGTGCTGGGCTGGGAGACCTCGTCCGTCACCTACCCGGACGGCATCTACACCTGCGTCAACCCCGCCGGAGCCGGGGAGGGCGCCATGTTCGGGGGACTCGTTCCGCTGGCCGACGACCCCACGGAGGCGGGGTCGGACCCGTACTGGCTGCCGTATTTCGAGGTCACCGACACGGACGCCACGGTCGCCCGCGCCCGGGAACTGGGCGGCACGGTGCGGATGGAGCCCATGGACCTGCCGGACGTCGGCCGCATCGCCAAGCTCGCCGACCCCTACGGCGCCCGTTTCGCCGTCCTCAAGAGCGCACCCCCCGCACCCCCGACGGGCTGACCCGGCCAGCGCGTCACGGCTCGCCCTCGACCCACCAGAAGAACAGCCCGTCGACACCCGAACCTTCGCGGCGACCTCTCGCGGGCCGGGACCGCCAACAGGTCCCGGCCTCGTTCGTGTCCCGGGGTGACACAACTCCGGTGGTACGGCGCCCCGGGCACCCGCGACCCGGGTGGTACGCCCCTTGGCAACTCCGGCATGACGCCAGGTCACCGGCCCTTTTCCTAGGCTTCGAGACGTATCCGCTGATGCGATCGAAGGGACCTTCCATGTCCGTCCACCTCATGCTCGCCGACGCCGTACCGGTGGCCGCGCACGTCTCGGTCGCCGCCGACGGCGTGGGCGGTTCCGGGCGCGCCGGGGCGTCCGCGTTCGCCCTGCTGGGGCTGTTCAGCGCGATCGTCGGCGGGCTGGCGCTGGCCCGCGCGCTCGGCAGGCTCCGCGGCGGCAACGCCCGCACGGGCGCCCTGACGGCGCTGGCGGCGGGACCGGTCAGCCTGGTCCTCAGCGCGCTGCACCTCGCCCAGACCACCGGCGGCTTCGGCAACGGCCAGGGGCGCGCCGGGGCCGTCCTCGGCCTGCTGTTCGCGCTGACCGGCGTCGCCCTCGGCGGACTGGCCCTGGCCCGCTCCCGCCGTACCACCGGGTCGGGCCGGGGCACGGGGCCGGTGCCCACGCCCTGAACCGTCTCCGGGAGCCGCCTCGTCCTCAGGAGCGGGCGATCCAGCCGGGCACGGTCAGGCCGGACTCGTAGGCCAGGATCACCAGTTGGGCCCGGTCCCGGACGTCGGTCTTGGTCATGATCCGGCTGACGTGGGTCTTGGCGGTGGCCGGGCTCAGTACCAGGCGGGCCGCGATCTCGTCGTTGGACAGGCCCTCGGCGACCAGCGCCATCACCTCGCGCTCCCGCTCGGTGAGGGCGCTCAGCCGGGGCCCGGGGTCGGGGTGCGGGGCCCGGGCGGTGAACTCGGAGATCAGCCGCCGGGTGATCGAGGGCGCGATGAGCGCGTCGCCGCGCGCCACCACCCGCACCCCGTGGATCAGTTCCGCCGGTTCGGTGTCCTTGACGAGGAAGCCGCTCGCACCGGCCCGCAGGGCGCCGTAGACGTAGTCGTCCAGGTCGAAGGTGGACAGGATGATCACGCGGACGTCGGTGGCGGCGGCGATCTCCTCGGTGGCGGCGAGCCCGTCGAGGCCGGGCATCCGGATGTCCATCAGGACGACATCCGGCCGCAGGCTCCGGGCGAGCCGGACCGCCTCGGCGCCGTCGGCGGCCTCGCCGACCACCTCGATGCCGTCCTCGCCCTCCAGGATGGACCGGAACCCGGCACGCACCAGGGTCTGGTCGTCGGCGAGCAGCAGGCGGATCACGCGGCACCCCCCGGTTCCGCGCCCGGCGCCGCCGCGCCCACGGGCACCGGGGCGGGCCGCAGCGGGAGGCGGGCGCGCACCCGGAAGCCGCCGCCCGGTGCGGAGCCGGTGGTCAGCGAGCCGCCCAGCGCCCGGGCCCGCTCGTCCATGCCGCGGATCCCGTAGCCGCCGGGGCCGGGGGTGCCGGTGCCGTCGTCGTCGACCTCCACGAGTACGTCGTCGTGGTCGGGCCGGACCCGGATCACCACGGCGGTGGCGTGGGCGTGCCGGGTCACGTTGGTGAGCGCCTCCTGCACGATCCGGTACGCCGCCAGGTCGACCTCCGGCGGCAGGGGGCGCGTCTCGGCCAGTTCGGTGCGGATCGCGAGGCCGGAACGCCCGGCCGTGGTGACCAGTTCGTAGAGGCGGGCCAGGCCGGGGGCCGACTCGGCCGGGGCGGCGTCGTCCTCCCTCCGCAGGATCCCGAGGGTCGTGCGCAACTCGTGCAACGTCTCCTTGCTGGCCTGCTTGATCGCGGTGAGCGCCTGGGTGGAGCGGGCCGGGTCGGGGCGGTGCAGTGCGGCGCTGGCCTGCACGTTGATCAGGGAGAGATGGTGGCCGAGGGCGTCGTGCAGTTCGCGGGCGATGCGCAGCCGTTCCTCGGTGGTCCGGCGCCGGGCCTCCTCCTCCTTGCGCTGCTCCGCGGCGCGTTCACGGGCCCGCGCCTCGGCGACGTAGGCACGGCGGTTGCGGGTCACGCCGACGATGACCGCGACCAGCCAGCCCGCGTGCAGCAGCGTCGCGCCGTTGCCGCCGCCGGACTCGCTGTCGTAGCCGTCCGCGAGGGCGAAGGCGACCACCGAGGCGGCGCCGAAGCCGATGGCGACCGCGAGGTGCCCCTCGTCGACGACGGTGTAGAGCGCCAGCACGAACACCAGCATGATCGGGCCGGGCTGGTGCAGCAGCGCCCCGTACGCGGACACGGCGGCCAGCGCGACCGCGCCCACCGCGACCGGATGGCGGCGCCGCAGGACGAGCGCGCCGGAGGAGACCAACACCACCCAGAGCGCGGCCCATTCGGCGGTGGTGTCGAGGCCACGCGACTGCACGGCCAGGCCGAGGAGGGCCACCAGACCGACCACCAGCACCAGCGCCGTCTCCGCCACCGGGCCCTGCCACCGCCACCTCACCATGCGTTGAGCCTAACCTCCCGTGAGAGGGCGGAGAAGGCGGGAACGGCGGGGCTAGGCGGAGGCCCTGCGCACCAGGGTGGTCGGCAGGACCACGCTCGTCGGGGGGAGTTCCGCCGGGCCGCCGGTGGCGCGGCGGTCGAGGCGGTGGAGCAGGAGGCGGGCCATCAGGCGGCCCATCTCCTCGATGTCCTGGCGGATGGTGGTGAGCGGTGGGTCGGTCTGCTCGGCGATCGGTGACATGTCGTCGAAGCCGACCACGGCGACGTCCTCGGGCACCCGGCGCCCGCGCTCGCGCAGCACCCGCAGGGCGCCGGAGGCGGTGAGGTCGTTGGCGGCGAAGACGGCGTCCAGGTCGGGACGGCGGTCGAGGAGTTCCCGCATCGCCCGCTCACCGCCGGACGGGGTGAAGTCGCCCTCGACGACCAGCCGGGGGTCGGCGTCCCCCATGACGTCCCGGTAGCCGTCGAGCCGGTCCACCGCGGAGGTCTGGTCGAGCGCCCCGGCGATGTGCGCGACGCGGGTGCGGCCGAGGTCGACGAGATGGCGTACGGCGTCCCGGGCGCCGCCGCGGTTGTCGCTGTCGACGAAGACCGCAGCGGGGGCCTCGGGATGCGTGCCCTCGCCCCAGCCGGGCCGCCCGCCGAACACCGTCGGCACCCCGGCGCCCCGGATCAGGCCGGGCAGCGGGTCGTCGAGGTGCAGCGAGAACACCAGCGCGCCGTCGACATGGCCACCGGCGAGATAGCGGGCGACGCGGGCGTGGTCGTCGCGGCCCTCGGTGAGCAGCAGCACAAGCTGGTTGTCGTGGGCCGTCAGCTCCTTGCTGATGCCGCGCAGTTGCCGGGCGAAGAAGGGGTCGGCGAAGACCCGGGTCTCCGGTTCGGCGATGACGACGGCGATCGCGTCGTGGCGCCGGGTCACCAGGGTGCGGGCGGCCTGGTTGGGGACGTAGCCGAGTTCCTCCACGGCCCGCCGGACCCGCTCGGCGAGGGCCTTGCGCACGCCGGTGCCGCCGTTGACCACCCGGGAGACGGTGGCCCGCGACACGCCCGCCCGCTCGGCGACTGCCTCCAGCGTGGGACGCGACACTGCCTCGGTCACTTCGAGCACCCTCCTGCGCGGCTGCGGATCAGGATAGCCGCGGGCGGGAGGGGAGGTGAGAGCGCTCTCGCCCCGCCAGGCGCGCCCAGTGGGCGCGCCTAGTACTTCTCGTGCGGCCCGGGTGGGGTGCATGCCGTAGGCCTAGTGCTCCTCATGGCCCTCGTGGCCCTCGTGGGGATCATGCGGCTCATACCCGGGAATCGTGCCGTCCGTCTTCTTCACCAGGAACAGCCCCACCATCCCCATGTCGGAGTGGCTCTGCACATGGCAGTGGTACATCCACGCCCCCGCGCCGACCCCCTCCCCCGCGATCACCTGGAAGCCGAAGGAGTCCGCCGGGCCCACGATCTTGTTGTCGATGACCGCGCTGGGGTCCTCGGGGCCGGTCAGCAGGCCGGTGCGGTTGTCCGCCCAGCGGTGACCGTGCATATGGAAGGTGTGGTAGAACTCGCCGTGCGTGATCACCACGAACTCCACCCGGTCGCCCACCGTGGCCTCGAAGTCGGGGCCGGTGTGCGGGGCACGGTTGTTGATCGACATGTCGTTGAAGACGATCGTGTGGGTCCGGTCCGGCAGGAGGTCGCCCTTGCGCCGGACGATCACGGGGCCGTAGAGGCCGTTGCGGATGCCGCCCGTGCCGTGCACGGTGCCGACGACATGGTCGTGGTAGTGCCAGTAGCCCGCGCTGCCGGGCCGCCAGGTGCCGTCCTTGCGGCGGCCGGGGGCGTGGGTGCGCCAGGTGTAGGTGCGGGTGTCGCCGGGTTCGACGTGGCTCTTGTTCTGCCGGGTGCCGTCGCTGGAGATCTCGTAGTCCAGGCCGTGGACATGGAGGCTGGCCGCCACGTCCATGGTGTTCTCGACCTCGAGGTGCAGGGTGTCGCCCTCGTTGAGTTCGATCAACGGGCCGGGGATGGTCGCCTTGCCCTTCTCCAGGCCGTAGCCCATACGGCCGTCCGAGAGCCGTTCCATGTAGAGCCTGAGGTGTCTGACCTCGCCGCCCGCCGGTGCGGACCGGGCGGGCAGGGCCTCTGCGGTACCCGCCTCCGGGCCCAGGGACAACGATGTCGCGACGACCGCGCCACCCAGCAGCACCCGACGGTTGAACCCACGTCTGTCGAACTCACGTCCATCCATACGGAACTCCCCACTCCGGTCGAACTCCCCACTCCGGTACGGGCCTTGAGACCGTAGCCGGGCTCGGCCCGTTTATCCACACTCAGGACAAAGTTTGTTCTGTTCCGGTCATACCCCTTGGCGAACCACGCAAAGAGGTCTAGCTTCCTTGGCGCTGTTGCTGTGACCGACGAGGGGTGGGTGACCACATGCGGTCCACTTCGCACCAACGGCCCGACAAATCCCGACGACTGACCCGCCGGAGACGGATGCTGGCGGCCGTACTGACCGCCGGATTCGTCACCGCGGGGCTGCTCACCGGCACCGCCGCGAACGCGCGTCCGGCGCCCGAGCCCACGCTGACAACGATGTCCGTGAAGTCGCCCCCGGGCGGCGCGAACGTACGAGTGCTGCTCTTCCACGGCTCCGCCGCGCCCGGCGACGAGTCCCCCTTGGTCAATGCCGGGATCGAGGCGATCGAACGGATCGGCCTGTCCGGACCGGCGAACGAGCGCTTCAAGGTCGAGGCCACCAACGACGCCTCGGTCTTCACCAACGAGACGAAGCTGGGCCGGTTCAACGCGATCGTGTTCCTGACCGGGGGCGGGGACGTCCTCGACCCGGAGCAGGAGGCCGGTCTCGAGGCCTACATGGAGGCGGGCGGCGGTTTCGTCGGCCTCCATGACGCGGCCCGCGCCGAACCGTACTCGGACTGGTTCACCGGGCTGATCGGCGCCCGCCCGGCGGCGTCCTCACCAACTGCCGTACAGCGGGCCACCGTCGAGGTGGGCGACCGGCGTCATCCGGCCACCAAGGACCTGCCGGTGGAGTGGAAGCGGCCCGACCGGTGGCTGAACTGGACACGGAATCCCTCGGGTGACGTGCATACAGTCGCCCGCGTACGGGAGACGACCTACCAGCCGGGGTCGACCGCCAACGGCTGGGACCATCCGATCAGCTGGTGCCGGGACTACGACGGCGGCCGGTCCTTCTACACCGGCATGGGCGGCACGGTCTCGTCCTACGACGAGACGGACTTCCGCACCCATCTGCGCGGCGCGCTGCTGTGGACCACGCGGATCGCCCAGGCGGACTGCAAGGCGACCATCACCGGCAACTACAAGGCCGAGCGCCTCACCCGGCCCAACCAGCCGGGCCAAAGCGACCAGATCGGCGAGCCGCACGGCCTGGTCACCGCCCCCGACGGGCGCGTCCTCTACATCGGCCGCGGCGGCGGCGACTCCACCCAGCCCGTGGTGACCGACTGGAACAACCCGGACATCGGCAAGGGCAAGGGCCAGATCCACGTCTATGACCCGAAGACCAAGCAGGTCACCCTCGCGGGCGAGCTGACGGTGTTCGGCAACAAGGGCGGCGGCGACGAGCTGGTCAAGGTCGAGGAGGGCCTGCTCGGCATCGAGCTGGACCCGGACTTCGAGCGCAACGGCTGGGTGTACCTGCACTACACACCCCACTCGGAGATCGACCGCGACACCCGCATGGCGCAGCGGCGCGTCTCCCGCTTCACCCTCGACCCGGCCACCGACCGGCTCGACCTGAGCAGCGAGAAGGTGCTGCTGGAGTGGCCGGTGCAGATCCACAGCTGCTGCCACGCGGGCGGCGGGATGGCCTGGGACTCCAAGGGCAACCTGTACATCGCCACCGGCGACAACAACTCCAGCCGCTTCAGCGACGGTTACTCCGGCAACAACCCGCAGCCCCACTACCAGGGCGTCTCCTTCGCGGACGCGCGCCGCACCGCCGGCAACACCAACAACCTCAACGGCAAGATCCTGCGCATCCACCCCGAGCCCGACGGGACCTACACCCTGCCGGAGGGCAACCTCTTCACCGGCCGCGAGACCGACGAGGGCGGTGGCAAGACGCGCGGCGAGATCTATGTGATGGGCGTGCGCAACCCGGCGCGCATCTTCGTCGACCAACGCACCGACGTCCTGTACGCGGGCTGGGTCGGCCCGGACGCCTCGGCGCCGTCGCCGGTGTGGGGCCCGGCCAAGTACGACACCTTCGCCGCCATCACCGAGGCGGGCAACCGGGGCTGGCCGTACTGCATGGGCAACAAGCAGCCCTACCGCGACCGCAATCTGCCGGACCCGACGCAGCCGCTGGGCTGGTACGACTGCGACCACCCGAAGAACGAGTCCCCGAACAACGACGGCCTCGTCAACCTCCCGCCGGTCACCGGCAACAACATCTGGTACTCGCCCCAGGGCGGCGCCCCCGACTTCCCGCGCGACGCGGCCGGTGTGCCGTCGTACCAGCAGGACGAGGCGACGTACCGGCTGCCGTGGCTCAAGGGCGGCGGGCAGGCCGCGATGAACGGGCCGGTCTACCGGTACGACGACGTCCAGGGCGACAGCGCGGTCAAGTGGCCCGCGTACTGGGACGGCAAGTGGTTCGTCGGCGACTTCTACGACTCCGACCAGCCGCGCAACGCGGTGCTGATGGATCCGAGGAACCAGGGCGACGGCGGGTTGCCGGTGCACTCCGAGTCGCTGAAGAGGATCGTGCCGATCGGCAACGACGGCATCAAGAACCTCATGGACTGGAAGTTCGGCCCGGACGGGGCGCTGTACGTCCTCGACTACGGCCGTGGCTTCTTCACCTCGGACGCCAAGTCCGCGCTGTGGCGGGTCACGTACACCGGTGGCGGGGCGACCCCGGCCGCCGACCAGTTGGCGAGAGGGGCGGCGCAGTGACGGGCCGACGAAGAGTGTGGACGGCCCTGCTGGCGGCCGTCCTGGTGATCCTGGGTCTGCAGTCGGCTCCCGCCGTCGGGAGCGAGCCGTCGGACAGTGCCGGGGCCGCCGCGGCCCAGGTGCTGACCTGGACGGCGAACGACGACATCACCAAGTACACCTCCGCTCCGGCCACGGCGGTGGCGGGTCCGGCGACGATCGTCTTCGAGAACAGCGCGGCGACCGGCAACACCACGGGCATGCCGCACACGCTGACGTTCGTCACCAGCGACCCGGAGTTCAACAGCGATGTCCAGCTGAACATCCTGGCCAGTCCCAACGACGCCCAGGGCGGCAAGCACACCGCCGAGGTCACCCTGACCCCGGGCCGCTACTTCTACCACTGCACCATCCCCGGCCACGGCCAGATGCAGGGCATCCTCGTGGTGACCGAGGGCGGCGGCGAGGACACCACCGCGCCCGGGGCCACGGCGCGGGTGAGCGGCACGCAGAACACGGACGGCGCCTACGTGGGATCGGCGACCGTCACCGTCGAGGCGACCGACAACGACGGCGGGTCGGGTGTCGACCGTATCGAGTACGCCGTCGACGACTCGACCGCCTGGCAGCCGTACACCGCACCGGTCGTCGTCGACCAGGTGGGCGAGCACACGGTCCGC
Source organism: Streptomyces sp. NPDC057877 (assembly GCF_042796855.1). Taxonomy (NCBI): domain Bacteria; kingdom Bacillati; phylum Actinomycetota; class Actinomycetes; order Kitasatosporales; family Streptomycetaceae; genus Streptomyces; species Streptomyces sp. NPDC057877. The sequence continues at coordinate 525,204 of NZ_JBHVMS010000002.1, read as the reverse complement.
TACCGCGCCTTCGACAAGGCGGGCAACGTCTCCGCCGAGCGGAGCGTCGGCTTCACGGTCGTCGCCCCGCAGTCGGAGGACACGACCCCGCCGGAGACCTCGGCGACGGTCGCCGGTGAACGGAATCCGGACGGTACGTACATCGACATGGCGACGGTCACCGTCAGCGCCTCCGACACCGGGTCGGGGGTGAACACCGTCGAGTACGCGATCGGCGCGTCCGGCGCGTGGCAGCCGTACACCGCTCCGGTGATGGTCCATCAGGTCGGCACGCACACCGTCCGCTACCGCGCCACCGACAAGGCGGGCAACGTCGCGGCCGAGCGGAGCGTGCAGTTCACGGTCGTCGGCGCGCCGCCGACGGACACCACTCCGCCGGTGACCGGGGTGGCCGTGGCCGGTGACCGGAACTCGGACGGGGCGTACATCGGCCGGGCCGAGGTGACGGTGACGGCGACCGACGCGGGCGGGTCGGGTGTCGACCGGATCGAGTACTCACTCGACGGTGGACCGTACATCGCATACAGCAACCCGGTCATTGTCGACCGCGCCGGAGCCCACACCCTCGCCTACCGCGCCACCGACAAGGCGGGCAACACCGCCGCCGCCCGCACCGTCAGCTTCACCGTGGTGTCGAGCCCGGTCCCGCCGCCCAACTGCCCGGAGTACGACGAGCGGCTGACGGTCTTCGTCGGCACGGTCGACTCGGGGGTGCCCAACCGGGTCACCGGCAACCGGTGCCGGATCGGCGAGCTGATCGAGGACGAGAAGGACTGGACGTCCCACGCGCTGTTCCTCAAGCATGTGAAGTCGGTCCTCGACGGGCTGCTCCGGCAGGGCGTCGTCGACCAGCGCGAGTACAACGCGGTCACCAAGGCCGCCCGGCAGTCCGGCATCGGCAAGCCCGGGCAGACCGAGGGCTACCGGAAGATCTTCGACGGCAGCGCGGAGACCTTCGCGCAGTGGCAGCACGTGGGCGGCGGTTCCTTCGGACTGAACGCCGACGGGTCCATGACCAGCGGCACCACGAAGTCCGGCCTCGGCATGCTCTGGTTCCCGCAGCGCAAGTACGGCGACTTCTCGCTGCGCCTGCAGTGGCGTGACGACGCACCGGGCACCGGCAACGCCAACTCCGGTGTGTTCGTGCGCTTCCCGTGGGTCCATGACCACCCCGAGGAGTCACGTCCCGAGTGGGCGGCCATCAAGTACGGGCACGAGGTGCAGGTGTTCGACCGGCCCGACGGCGACATGTACAAGACGGGGTCGGTGTACGGCTTCGACCGGGTGGGCCTCGCCGGAGCCGGGGTCACCCAGAAGGGCACCTGGAACGACTACGAGATCCGTGTGGTCGACCAGCACTACGCGATCTACCGCAACGGCGTGCTGATCAACGAGTTCGACAACATCGGCGGCCAGGAGTTCACCCCGCCCCGCGCGGACGACCCCGGCACCGACGGACGGCGGTTCGCGTCCGGTTACATCGGGCTCCAGGTCCACGGCACGACGGATGTGGTCTCGTTCCGCGACATCCGGATCAGGGACCTGTAGTACCCGCTGCGAGAGACCGCTCGAAGGAACGGCGCGGAACAGAACCGCAGGCCCCGTCAGGGCTTGCGGGCCCGGCTCGGCTGTACCCGCTTGGGCTCCCCCGGCATCTTGGGGTACTCGGGCGGGTACGGCAGGTCGCCGAGCCCGTGCTCCCGCTCGTCGCGCGTCGCCAGCTCCAGCAGCGCGTCCAGCGAGTGACGGTGGTCGTCCATGCCCGCGTGCACATCGCCGACCTCGGCGTAGCGCGCGGGCATGGTCGTGAGGTCGAAGTCCTCCGGTCGGGCGTCGTCGACCTCCTCCCAGCGCAGCGGGGCGGAGACGGGGGCGTGCGGCCTGGGCCGTACGGAATAGGCGGAGGCGATGGTGCGGTCCCGGGCGGTCTGGTTGTAGTCGACGAAGATCTTCCGCCCCCGCTCCTCCTTCCACCACTTGGTGGTGACCCTCTCGGGCATCCGCCGCTCCAGCTCCCGCCCCACGGCGATGGCGGCCCGCCGCACCTGGGTGAAGGTCCAGCGCGGCTCGATGGGCACGAAGACGTGCAACCCGCGTCCGCCGGAGGTCTTGGGCCAGCCGCGCAGTCCACCGAACTCGTCGAGGACGGCGCGCAGTTCCTGCGCGGCGCGCACGGCGTCCGCGAAGTCGGTGCCGGGCTGCGGATCGAGGTCGATGCGGAGTTCGTCGGGCCGGTCGACATCCGCCCGGCGCACCGGCCACGGATGGAAGGTCAGCGTCCCGTACTGGGCCGCCCACACCACCGCGCCCACCTCGGTCGGGCACATCTCGTCGGCGCTGCGCCCGCTGGGGAAGGTGATGTGCGCGGTCGGGATCCACTCGGGCATGCCCTTGGGCGCCCGCTTCTGGTAGAACCACTCCCCGCCCACCCCGTCCGGGTAGCGCTCCAGGGTGGTGGGCCGGTCGCGCAGGGCGCGCAGGATGCCGGGGCCGACGGCGAGGTAGTACCGGGCGAGGTCCAGCTTGGTGTAGCCCCGCTCCGGGAAGAAGACCTTCCCCGGGTTGGACAGCCGTACGGTCCGCCCGTCGACCTCCAGCTCCACCGCTTCACCCATGCGAGCCACGGTAGGCGCAAGGGACAAACCGCGCACACCGACCGGCGGTCGCGGTCGAGCGCTCCGCCCCGGCGTCAGGCCTCGGGTCCGCCCACCGAGCGCACTTCGTAGTGCAGGGTGCCCGTCCGCCACAGTCTGTGGATCAGCGGCACCACCGGCCCCTGGAGGACGGGGTGCCTGCGGCGCGGCAGCCGGGCCGCGCGCCGGTCCTCCGGGTCGCCGGCCCGGGCCTGGATCGTCGGTCCCGTGGGCCGTCCCCGGACGGTGCAGGGGGCGAGGGTGATCTCCGGGTTGTCGCGGAGGCGTTCGACCTTCCAGGCGGTGCCCGGGGTACGGAAGTAGGCGTGGTCGCCGTCGACGGCCAGGTTCACGGGGGTGCCGACGCCCGTGCCATCCCTTCTGCAGGTGGTCAGCAGGGCGGCGTAGGGCTTGCTGAACACGCGGAGTTCCGGGCCGGTGCCGGGGGCGTTCATCTCTCCATGGAGCCACGGGCCCCCTGCCGTGTCACCCGCCCCGACCGTTTGCGGGGCTCTCGGCGTCCGCACAGAGTTGCATCATGGACCTCCCCGTGATGCCCCCGGTCAAGCCGATGCTCGCCAAGTCGGTGGCGAGGATCCCCCCGGGCATGCAGTACGAGGCGAAGTGGGACGGTTTCCGGGCGATCGTGTTCCGCGACGGCGACGAGGTGGAGCTGGGCAGCCGTACCGGGAAGCCGCTGACCAGGTACTTCCCGGAGCTGGTGGCGGCGCTCCGGGAGCGGGTGCCGCAGCGGTGTGTGCTGGACGGGGAGATCGTGATCGCGCGGGAGGGGCACCTCGACTTCGACGCGCTCACCGAGCGGATCCATCCGGCCGACTCCCGGGTGCGGACGCTGGCCGAGCGCACCCCGGCGTCGTTCGTGGTGTTCGACCTGCTGGCCCTCGGTGACGAGTCGCTGATGGACGTACCGCTGAGCGAGCGGCGCGCGCTGCTGCTCACCGCGCTCGGCCAGGTGACGGCGCCGGTGCACGTGGCGCCCGCGACGACGGACATCGAGGTGGCGCGGGAGTGGTTCGAGCGGTACGAGGGGGCAGGGCTGGACGGCGTGATCGCCAAGCCGCCGACGCTGCGCTACCGGCCGGACGAACGCGCCATGTTCAAGATCAAGCACGAGCGCACGGCGGACGTGGTCGTCGCGGGCTACCGGCTGCACAAGTCCGGCCCCGTGGTCGGCTCACTGCTGCTCGGCCTCTACGACGACCAGGGCGCCCTCCAGCACGTGGGCGTGTCGGCCGCCTTCTCCATGCAGCGGCGCCGTGAGCTGGTCGACGAGCTGGAGCCGCTGCGGATGGACGACGTGGCCGGGCATCCGTGGGCGGCCTGGGCGGACGAGGCGGCGCACGAGTCGGCCCGGCTGCCGGGCGCGCCGAGCCGCTGGTCGGGCAAGAAGGACCTGTCCTGGGTACCGCTGCGACCGGAGCGGGTGGCCGAGGTGGCCTACGACCACATGGAGAACGGCCAGCGCTTCCGCCACACGGCCCGCTTCCGCCGCTGGCGCCCGGACCGCACCCCGCGGAGCTGCACCTACGGCCAGTTGGAGGAGCCGGTCCGCTACGACCTCGGGGAGATCTTCGGCGCGCCCGGGCGTTAGGGCCGCATCAGCACCTTCACCGCGCCCTCCTGCTTGCGCTGGAACATCTCGTACGCGTGCGGCGCGTCGGTGAGCGGGACGTGGTGGGTGGCGAAGTCCTCGACACCGATCGGGTCCTCGTCCGTCAGGTACGGCAGGATGTCGTCGCTCCAGCGCCGCACGTTGGCCTGCCCCATCCGCAGCTGGATCTGCTTGTCGAAGAGGGTGAGCATCGGCAGCGGGTCCGCGGTGCCGCCGTAGACCCCGGACAGCGAGATGGTGCCGCCGCGCCGCACCAGGTCGATGGCGAGGTACAGGGCGGCCAGCCGGTCGATGCTGATGCGCTCGGCGAGACGGCCGCTGACCGCGCGGGGCAGCACGGACGTGGCCTGCTGCGCCAGCCGGGCGGCGGCGCTGCCGTGCGCCTCGGTGCCGACGGCGTCGATCACGGCGTCCGGGCCCCGGCCGTCGGTCTCGTCCTGGATGGCGGCGACGAGGTCCTTTTCCTTGTCGAAGGACCTGAGGTCGTACGTCTGCACGCCGCGCGACCTCGCCCGTTCCAGCCGCTCGGGCACCAGGTCGACGCCGAACACCCGCCCGGCGCCCCGGAGCTGGGCGATCCTGCAGGCCATGTCGCCGATGGGGCCGAGGCCGAGGACGGCGATGCTGCCGCCCTGCGGGACGTCGGCGTAGGCGACGGCCTGCCAGGCGGTGGGCAGGACGTCGGAGAGGTAGACGAAGCGGTCGTCGGGCGGGCCCTCGGGCACCTTGATCGGCCCGAACTGGGCCTGGGGCACCCGCAGGTACTCGGCCTGGCCGCCGGGCACCGCGCCGTACAGCCGGGTGTAGCCGAACAGGGCGGCGCCCATGCCCTCGCTGGTGACCTGGGTGGTCTCGCACTGGGTGGGCAGCCCGGTCAGGCACATCCAGCAGTTGCCGCAGGCGATCTGGAACGGCACCACCACCCGGTCGCCGACCTGGAGGTCCGGCACCGCGGCGCCGACCTCCTCGACGATGCCCATGGGCTCATGGCCGAGGATGTCGCCCGGGGTCATGAACGGGGTGAGCACCTCGTAGAGGTGCAGGTCGGAACCGCACAACCCGGTGGAGGTCACGCGGATGACGGCGTCGGTCGGTTCCTCGATGCGCGGATCGGGCACGTCCTCCACGCGCACGTCGCGCTTGCCCTGCCAGGTCACTGCCTTCATCGCGTCCCGCTCCCTCCTTGACGTGGGCCGCCCGGGTACCCCCGCCGTCCGGAGCCGAAGCATGGGGTGGGCGCGGGCCGTGCGCCGTTCGGCGTAGCGGCTGCTGTCCGACGGTGGATTCGCCATGGAGTGGCAGAAGTAGTCATATCCATTCGGGTATGGCCATCGATGCATCTATAAGCGCACAATTAATGGCACAGGCAGGGCGGGTGGCAGCGGTGGGTACACGGCGGGGTTCCAGACAGGGTTCGAGACGACATGGGCGCGGGGCGCGCGCCGCCATGACCGCGGCCACGCTGGCCGTCGCGCTGACGGCGTCCCTGACGGCGGGCTGCTCCCCGGGCGGTGACGACCGCGACGACGGCCGGGCGCCGGAGCGGGGTTCCGCATCCAGCTCCCGGGCCGCCGAGGGCACCCCGCCCGACGCGGGCCCGGTGCTGGCCGTGAAGATCGACAACGCCCGCAAGGCACGGCCCCACACCGGGCTCGACGCCGCCGACATCGTCTACGCCGAGCAGGTCGAGGGCGGACTCAGCCGACTGATGGCGGTCTACGCCACCCGGTTGCCGAAGGTCGTGGGGCCGGTGCGCAGCGCCCGGGAGTCCGACCTGGAGCTGCTGCGCCAGTTCCACCGGCCCACGCTCGCCTTCTCGGGGGCACAGCGCAAGCTGCTGCCGCTGATCGACGAGGCGCCCCTGCAGGCCGAGCCGCCCGGCCGCACCCGCGAGGCCTACTTCCGCGGTACCGACCGCCCCGCCCCGCACAACCTCTTCCTGCGGCCCACCCGGCTGCTGGACTCCGCGCCCGGCCCGTACGCCCTGAGCACCGGCTTCCGCTACGGCCCCGCGCCCACGGGCGGCACACCCGAGAACGCGCGCACCGTCCGCTTCCCCGCGGCCTCCTTCACCTTCACCTGGTCCGACCGCCGCGACGGCTGGCTGGTCGCGATGGACGGGGCGGACGCGAAGCCCACGGACGGGCTCCAGCTGGCCCCCGCGACGGTCGTCGTCCAGCACGTGCACATCCGCCCGTCCGACTTCCACGACTCCAACGGCAACTACACGCCGTTCATCGAGACGGTGGGCTCCGGGCGGGCCGAGGTGCTGCGCGACGGGAAGGCCTACGACGCCCACTGGAAGCGCGAGGTCGCCACGGACGGCACCCGGTTCACGACCGAGGACGGTACGCCGATGAACTTCGCCGACGGACAGGTGTGGGTGGTGTTCGTGAAGGCCTGAGGGGCCGTCGTTCAGGACTGGGTGACGAGGGGTTCCGCGGGGTTGCGGAGCCCCTCGGCCGCGTCCGCGACCCGGCGGATGAGATCGAGGAAGACGGCCTGTTCCGCCGGGGAGAGCGGGGCCAGGAGGACCTGGTTCATCCGGGCCGTGCGCACGGCCAGCTTGCGGTGGACGCGGACGCCGTCCTCGGTCAGGCGCAGCAGGAAGCGGCGGCCGTCCTGGGGGTCGCGGACCTTGTCGAGCAGCCCCCGGCGGCTCAGCCTGCTGATCACCTCGGCGATGGTGGACCGGTCCAGGCCCACCCGCTCCCCCACCGTGCGCTGGTCGAGGCCCGGCTCCAAGACGAGCACGTTGAGGACGCCGAACTGCGGCGAGGTGGTCTTCTCGGAGACCATCGTGGTCCACAGCAGGTGGTGCGCCTGCTGGAGCCGCCGGGCCAGGTGCCCGGGGTGGTTGGAGAGGTCCACCGCGGCCATGCGCGCCCCCTGGTCATGATGTCGTCCGTGCCCTGAGCAATGTCGTCAGTGCCCTGAGCAATGTCGTCAGTGAGCTAAGCGATGTCGATCGGTGCACTGAACAATACCCGGCCCTTGACGCCAAGACGCGCTGATGGCAGCGTGAAGAAAACTTCACTGAAATAGTCAGTGCCCTGACTGATCAGCCCTGACTGATCGGGGTCCGGACGCTCGGGAGAGATGGGACTGCACGCATGGACAAGGTGGTCGCCACGGCCGCGGAGGCCGTGGCCGATGTGCCGGACGGCGCGTCGCTGGCCGTCGGCGGGTTCGGGCTGAGCGGGGTGCCGAACGTACTGATCCAGGCGCTCCACGAGCGGGGCGTCGGCGGGCTGAGCGTCGTCTCCAACAACTGCGGGGCGCTGGACTCCGGCCTCGCGGTCCTGCTGGCGGCCGGACGGATCGCCCGGGTGACCGGCTCCTACATCGGGGGCAACAAGGAGTTCGCCCGGCAGTACCTGGGCGGGGAGATCGAGGTCGAGATGATCCCGCAGGGCACGCTGGCCGAGCGGCTGCGCGCCGGTGGCGCGGGCATCCCCGCCTTCTACACCCCGGCCGGGGTCGGCACCCAGGTCGCCGACGGCGGGCTGCCCTGGCGCTACGACGGCTCCGGCGGCGTCGCCCTCGCCTCCCCGCCGAAGGAGGTACGGGAGTTCGACGGCACCGAGTACGTCCTCGAACACGGCATCCGCACCGACTTCGCGCTGGTCCGCGCGGCCCGCGGGGACCGGCACGGCAACCTCGTCTTCAACAAGTCCAGCCGGAACTTCAACCCCCTCGCCGCCATGGCCGGACGCGTGACGATCGCCGAGGTGGAGGAGCTGGTCGAGCCCGGCGGGATCGACCCGGACGCGGTGCACCTGCCCGGCGTCTTCGTGCAGCGGGTCATCGCCCTGACCGCCGAGCAGGCGGCGGACAAGCGGATCGAGCAGCGGACGGTGAGCGCCTGATGGCCTGGACACGCGAGCAGATGGCGGCCCGTGCCGCGCGCGAGCTGCGCGACGGGCAGTACGTCAACCTCGGCATCGGGCTGCCGACGCTGATCCCGAACCACCTGCCCGAGGGCGTGGAGGTGGTCCTGGAGTCGGAGAACGGCATCCTCGGCACCGGCCCCTACCCCACCGAGGACGCCGTCGACCCGGATCTGATCAACGCGGGCAAGGAGACGGTCACCGTTCTGCCCGGCGCCTCCTTCTTCGACTCCGCGCTGTCCTTCGGGATGATCCGCGGCGGCCACATCGACGTGGCGGTGCTGGGCGCGATGCAGGTCTCCGCCCGTGGTGACCTCGCCAACTGGGCCGTCCCCGGGAAGATGATCACCGGGATCGGCGGGGCGATGGACCTGGTGCACGGCGCCCGTACCGTCATCGTCGTCATGACGCACACCGCCAAGGACGGCTCCCCGAAGATCCTGGAGGACTGCGCGCTGCCGTTGACCGGCCGGGCATGTGTGAACCGAGTCATCACCGACCTCGGGGTGATCGACGTGACACCCGACGGGCTGCGGCTCGTCGAGACCGCCCCCGGGGTGTCCGTTGACGAGATCACCACCAGGACCGACGCCAAACTGACCATCGCGGAGAACCTGCTGTGAACCCGGTTTACCTCGTCGACGCCGTACGCACCCCGTTCGGCAGGTACAACGGCGGCCTGGCGTCCGTCCGCCCCGACGACCTCGCCGCCCACACCCTGCGCGCGCTCCTCGCCCGCACCCCCGCCCTCGACCCGGCAAGGATCGAGGACGTCTACTTCGGCAACGCCAACGGCGCGGGCGAGGAGAACCGCAACGTCGCCCGCATGGCCGCCCTCCTCGCCGGGCTCCCCACCTCCGTCCCCGGCGTCACCGTCAACCGGCTGTGCGCCTCCGGCCTCGAGGCCGTCGTCCAGGCCGCCCGTGCCATCGCCGTCGGGGACGCCTCCGTCGCCGTGGCCGGAGGCGTCGAGTCCATGACCCGCGCCCCCTACGTCCTGCCCAAGAACGACCGCCCCTTCCCCGCCGGGCACACCGAGCTGTACTCCACCACCCTGGGCTGGCGCATGGTCAACCCGGCCATGGACCCGCAGTGGACCATCCCGCTCGGCGAGTCGGCCGAACTCATCGCCGACAGGCACAAGATCACCCGCGAGCAGCAGGACGAGTACGCCCTCGCCTCCCACCGCAAGGCCGCCCGGGCCCAGGCGGACGGCCTCTTCGACGCCGAACTCACCCCCGTCCCCGTCCCCCAGCGCAAGGGCGACCCCGTCCCCTGCGCCGCCGACGAATGCGTCCGCCCCGACGCCTCCCTCGCCGCGATGGCCCGGCTCAGGCCGTCCTTCCGCGAGCACGGCGGCACCGTCACAGCAGGCAACGCCTCCCCGCTCAACGACGGCGCCGCCGCCCTGCTCCTCACCGACGAGGAGGGCCTGAAGGCCACCGGCCGCGAGCCCCTCGCCCGGATCTCCGCCACCGGCGTGCACGCCCTGGACCCCGACTACTTCGGCCTCGCCCCCGTCGAAGCCGTCAACCGGGCGCTCGCCAAGGCGGGCCGCACCTTCGCCGACCTGGACGTCCTCGAACTGAACGAGGCGTTCGCCGCGCAGGTGCTGGGCTGTGTCGCCGAGTGGCCCGAGTTCGACCCGGCCGTCCTCAACCCCCAGGGCGGCGCCATCGCCCTCGGCCACCCCCTCGGCGCCTCCGGTGCCCGGCTCGCCGGTACGGTCGCCCACCAGCTCGCCCGCAAGGGCACCGGAACCGGTGTCGCCACCCTCTGCATCGGCGTCGGCCAGGGCCTCGCCCTCGTCCTCGAACGCTGAGAGCGCCCGGAAAGCCGCGAGCACCGAGAAGACCGCCCCCGCCGCCAGTCACCCCACGGGAACCCCCATGACACTCACCCAGCACGACATCGACGCCGAGATCGCGGCCGAGCACGCGGCGTACGGCAAGCGGGTCGCCGACGGCGGCCCCGTGGAACACCACCCGCGCCGCGACTACGCCCCCTACCGCTCCTCGCTGCTGCGCCACCCCCACCAGCCACCGGTCACCATCGACGTCACCAAGGACCCGGAGCTGGTGGAGCTGTCCTCCCCCGCCTTCGGGGAGCGCGACATCACGGAGATCGACAACGACCTGACCCGCCAGCACCACGGCGAGCCGATCGGGGAGCGCATCACCGTCTCCGGCAGGCTGCTGGACCGCGACGGCAAGCCGATCCGCGGCCAGCTCGTCGAGATCTGGCAGGCGAACTCGGCCGGGCGCTACGCCCACCAACGCGAGCAGCACGACGCCCCGCTGGACCCGAACTTCACCGGCGTCGGCCGCACCCTCACCGACGACAGCGGGTTCTACCGGTTCACCACCATCCAGCCCGGCCCCTACCCCTGGCGCAACCACGTGGGCGCCTGGCGTCCGGCGCACATCCACTTCTCCCTCTTCGGGACGGCGTTCACCCAGCGCCTGGTCACCCAGATGTACTTCCCGAACGACCCCCTCTTCCCCTACGACCCGATCCTCCAGTCCGTGACGGACGACGCCGCCCGGCAGCGGCTGGTGGCCACCTACGACCACGGCCTCTCGGTGCCGGAGTTCTCGCTGGGCTACCACTGGGACATCGTGCTCGACGGCCCGAACGCCACCTGGATCGAAGAAGGACGCTGACCCCGAGATGACGAAGACCGACACGAGCGGCCCGGAGAACGTGCTGCCCACCCCCTCGCACACGGTCGGCCCCTTCTACGGCTACGCGCTGCCGTTCCCCGGTGGCGGCGACATCGCCCCGGTGGGCCACCCGGACACCATCACCCTCCAGGGTCACGTCCTGGACGGCGAGGGCGCACCGCTGCCCGACGCCTTCGTGGAGCTGTGGGGCGCCGACCCGGACGGGCAGGTTCCGCAGGTGGACGGCTCCATCCGGCGCGACCCGGCGACCGGCGGCTACCTCGGCCGCAACGGCGTGGAGTTCACCGGCTGGGGCCGCGTCCAGACCGACGCCAACGGCCACTGGTACGCGCGGACGCTGCGGCCCGGAGCGCGCGGCACCAGTGCGCCGTACGTGAGTGTGTGCGTGTTCGCGCGCGGCCTGCTGGTCCATCTGTTCACCCGGATCTACCTGCCGGGCGACGAGGCCGCGCACGCCGCAGATCCGCTGCTCGCCCGGCTGGACCCGGAGCGACGCGCCACGCTGGTCGCCGCCGATGACGGCAGGGGCACCTACCGTTTCGACATCCGCCTTCAGGGCGAAGGCGAAACGGTCTTCCTGGAGTACCAGTGACAGCTGACGACGACGGCACCGGCCTGCTCGCCCCCGGCTGGGCGGGCTCCGCCACCGCCTCCGCGACCAGCGACACCGCCTTCCTGCGGGCGCTGCTCGACGCGGAGGCCGCCCTCACGCGCGCGCAGGCCGCGCTCGGGCAGGCCCCGGCCGGGGCGGCGACGGCGGTGACCGGGGCGGCCGACGCCGGGCGGTTCGACGTACGCGAACTGGCCGGTCGGGCCCGAGCGGGCGGCAACCCGGTCATTCCGCTGGTCGCCGAGCTGACCAAGGCGGTCGGCGCGGAGTACGGGCCGTATGTGCACCAGGGCGCGACCAGCCAGGACATCATGGACACGGCGACGATGCTGGTCGCCGTGCGCGCCCTGGAACCGGTCCTCGCCGACCTGGCCCGCACCGAACGGGCGCTGGCCCGGCTCGCCGCCGACCACCGGGACACGGCACTGCCCGGCCGGACGCTCACGCAGCACGCCGTACCGACGACGTTCGGGCTGAAGGCGGCCGGATGGCGCTCCCTGGTGCTGGACGCCCGCGACCGGGTGACGGCGGTACGAGGCTCCCTGCCCGCCCAGCTCGGCGGCGCCGCCGGGACGCTGGCCGCCTTCGGGGCGTACGGCGTCCAGGAGCCGCTGTCGCTTCCCGGCGCGTACGCGCGGGAACTCGGGCTCCGGGAACCCGTACTGCCCTGGCACACCCTGCGGACGCCCGTCGCCGATCTCGCCGGGTGTCTGGCGTTCACGGCGGGCGCGCTGGGCAAGCTCGCCGCCGATGTGCTGGTGCTGTCCCGCACCGAGATCGCGGAGATCGCCGAGGACGCCGAGGGCGGCGGCGGGGGTTCGTCGGCGATGCCGCACAAGGCCAACCCGGTACGGGCCACGCTGATCGCCGCCGCGGCCCGGCGGGCGCCGCAGCTCGCGGCGGTCCTGTACGGCGCGCTGGCGGCGGAGGACGAGCGTCCGGCCGGGGCCTGGCACGCCGAGTGGGAGCCGCTGCGGGACCTGCTGCGGCTGGTCGGCGGCGCCGCGCGGGACGCCGCCGAACTGGCCGGGGGGCTAAGGGTGTTCCCGGAGCGGATGCGCGACCACCTCGGCCTCACCCAGGGGCTGATCGTCTCCGAGCGGCTGTCCGCCGAGCTGGCGCCGGTCCTCGGGCGCGCCCGCGCCAGGGAACTGCTCACCGAGCTGGCCCGGCGCACCCACGCCGAGGGCCGCACGCTCGCCGAACTCCTCTCCGAACAGCCGGAGTTGCGAGGTGTCGACCTCGGCGACCTCACCGACCCCGCCCGTTACACCGGCTCCGCCGGAGCCCTCACCGACCGTGCGCTGGAGCGACGTTGACCGGGAAACTCCTCAACCACCGTGCCGAAGGGCCCCCCTCGGCTCCCCCGCTGCTGCTCGGACCGTCGCTCGGGACGTCGTACGCGCTGTGGGACAAGGTGGCGCCCGAGCTGTCGAGCACGCACCGGGTGGTGCGCTGGGACCTGCCGGGGCACGGGGGTTCGGCGGCGGAGCTGGTCGGGCCGGGGGCCACCGTCGGCGATCTGGCCGCGTTGGTGCTGGCGCTCGCGGACGCGCTCGGCGTCGAGCGGTTCGCCTACGCGGGTGTGTCGCTGGGCGGCGCGGTCGGGCTGTACCTCGCCGTCCACCATCCCGAGCGGCTGACGTCCCTCGCCGTGCTCTGTTCCTCCGCCCACTTCGACGGGGAGCGGCCCTGGCGGGAGCGGGCGGCGCTGGTGCGGCGGGAAGGGCTGGGCGCGCTGGCCGACGGGGCGCCCGACCGCTGGTTCACGCCCGGGTTCAGCGTGCCGGAGCTGGTGCGGGACCACCGGGACGCCGATCCACAGGCGTACGCGGCCTGTTGTGACGCGCTCGCCGGGTTCGATCTGCGCGACGCGCTTGCCGGGATCACGGTGCCGACGCTGCTGGTGGCGGGGCGCGAGGACCCGGCGACCCCGCCCGCGCACCTGCGGGAGATCGCGGACGCGGTGCCGGGCGCCGCGCTGGTGGAGATCCCCGGTGCCTCGCATCTGGCGCCCGCCGAGCGCCCCGAGGCCGTGCTGACCGCGTTGCGGGCGCACTTCGGCGGGGGCGCGCTACGGGGCATGGCGGTACGGCGCGAGGTGCTGGGCGACGCGCACGTGGACCGGGCGCAGGAACGGCAGACGCCCTTCACCGCACGCTTCCAGGACTTCATCTCCCGCTACGCCTGGGGCGAGATCTGGACCGACCCGACGCTCAGCCGCCGCGAGCGCAGCATGGTCACGCTGACCGCGCTGGTCGCGCACGGGCACTACGACGAGCTGGCGATGCACGTCCGCGCGGCGCGCCGCAACGGGCTCACGCCCGAGGAGATCGGCGCGGTGCTGCTGCAGACGGCGGTGTACTGCGGGGTTCCGGCGGCGAACTCGGCGTTCTCGGTGGCGCAGCGGGTGCTGGCCGAGGACGACCCCGGCAGCTGACGTGCCGTCACGGCAGGGCGCTGCCGGTCTCCAGGGTGCGGCGGGCCGTCAGCGCCTGCTGGGCCAGTCCGTCGGCGCCGCAGGAGCGGGCCAGGGCCAGACCGCGGTTCAGTTCGGCGGCGGAGCGGGCGGCCATGCCGTACTCGACGCGGGCGACGGCGTGTTCGTACAGGCAGGGTGAGGCCTCCAGATAGGTCACGGCCTGGTGGGCGAGGCGGACCTTGCGCTGGCCGGTCTCCAGGGCGGCGGCGCAGCGCAGGGCCTCGCCGATGGCGGTGTCCGTGCCGAACCGCTCGGCCTGGCGGCGGGCGTCGGTGGCGAGCCGGGCGGCGCGGGCCGGGTCCTCCACGGCGAGGGCGCGGGCGAGGTCGACGGTCCACGGGGCGAGGACGGGGTTGTGCCCGCCACGCGCCGCGGCGGCCTTCTCGGCGGCCTCCAGTTCGTTGACGCCCTCCTTGGTGCGGCCGACGGCGAGCAGCAGCCTGCCGCGCACCGAGCGGGTGTCGGGCAGCACGATGGTGGACGGGTAGGGCGGCGCGAAGCCGTAGCGCTCGGCGATGGACCAGGCCTGGTCGACATGGCCGCGGGCGAGCAGGGTGTCGATCAGACCGCAGGTCGCCGACCAGTACAGCGGCAGTCCGCGGCCGACGCGTTCGGCCAGCCGCAGGGACGCGCGCAGTACCTCCTCGGCGTCCCTCAGGCGGCCCTGCCTGCGGTAGGCGAGGCCGAGGAAGGCGTTGGCCAGGGCGAGGTGGCCGCCGCTCCAGCCCGCGGTGGTGTAGGCGCGCAGGGCCTCCGCGAAGAGGCTCTCGGCGCGGTCGAGCCGGTCGGCGTGGGCGTAGCAGCTGCCGAGCATCATCAGCAGTTCGATGCCCCACTCGGTGTCGGTCCAGCCGAGGCCGGGCGCGAGGCGGCCGTTGACGAGGGCGCGGTCGGCGAGTTCGACGACCTCCTCGGCGTTCTCGCCGTGGGTCATGGCGTCGAAGGCGCGCAGGATGAGCAGGGCGCGTTCGGAGTTGTCGCGGCCGGTGCAGGTGCGGGCGAGCCGGGCGAGGCGTTCGGAGCGGCCCGGGGTGGCCGCCTCGCCCGCGTAGATGCCCTCCCACATGTACTGGACGGCCTGGAGCCGCAGTCGCGCGGGGTCGTCGTGGTGGCGGGCGGCCTCCGCCTCGACGGTGCGGACGGCCTGCTCCAGCTGGTCGTTGTGGAGCAGCGCCTGGGAGAGGCGGAAGACGGCGTCCACGCGCGCGTCGCCGTCGAGGCCGGGCATGGCGAGCGCGGTCTGGAGGTGGCCGATGGTGGTGGCGGGCGCGGTGAGCAGGGTGGCGCAGCCCAGTTCGTAGAGCACGCGCGCGTGCGCCTCGGGGCGCGGTGGCTCCTTCAGGGCGCGTTCCAGGCAGCGGCGGGCGGCGTCGGGGGCGCCGACGGCGAGGTGTTCGCGGGCGGCCTCGCGCAGTTGGTCGACGAGTTCGGCGTCGTCGTCCGGGTGGACCTGGAGCAGATGGCGGGAGGCCGCGGCGGCGCCGAGCCCGGAGTCGGTGACGACCTGGGCGGCGATGCCGTGCATGGCGGTGCGCAGGCCCTCGGGGATGGAGTTGTAGACGGCGGTGGCGATGAGCGGGTGGACGAACTCCAGGTCGCCGTCGCCCGCGCGAGGTTCGGCCGGGTCGGGTGCGGTGAGGATGCGGGCGGTGCGCAGCAGGGCGGCGCAGCGGGCGGCCTCGTCGCGGTCCATGGTGGTGAGCCGGGCGACCAGGTCGACGGAGATGCCGTTGCCGAGGATGGCGGCGGCCCAGGCGAACCGGGTGGCGTCGACGCCGAGTCCCTCCAGGCGGGCGACGAGGCCGCGGCCTCGGGCGGAGCGGTTCAGGGCGCGCAGTTCACCGGCCGAGGACTCGGTGGGGATCAGTTCGCTGTCCTGCACCTTGGCGAGGAGTTCGACGGTCTCGTAGGGGTTGCCGCCGGTGACGGCCCACACCTCGCGGCAGAACGGGGCGTCGGCGTGTTCGCCCAGGGTGGCGCGGGTGATCCCGGCGGAGGCGTCCGGGGTGAGCGCGCTGAGGGTGCTGACGGGGCTGCCGACGGCGGCGGCGACCGCGTCGAGGTGGCGGGCGCTGTCGCCGCTGACCTCGCCGGGCCTGCGGGCCACCACGACCAGGACGGACAGTTCCCGCAGCCGTTCGGCCAGCGCGGCGAGCCAGCGCAGGGTCTCCTGGTCGGCCCAGTGGGCGTCGTCGATGAGCAGTACCAGCGGCCAGTCGCGGTCCGCGAGCCGCCCCACCGCGGCCACCAGGCCGTCGCACACGCCCTGCGGGTCCGCCTGCGGCCCGCCGGGGTCGGCTATCCCGAGGGCGGGGCCCGCGATGTCGTACCAGTCGCCGAGGTACTCGCGGGCCTCCTCCGGCAGCATGGAGACGAGGGCGGGCTGGAGCAGTTGCCGGACGACGTTGAAGGGGACGGATCTGAGGGTCTCGCCGCCGCGGGCCGACCAGACGGTGCAGCCGCGCAGTTCGGCGATCCGGCGGGCCTCGGCCAGCAGCGCGGTCTTGCCGAGTCCGGCCTCGCCGCAGAACATCAGCAGGCTGCCCGACGACGAGCGGTCCGCGCACAGGGCGTCCACCGCCCGTCCGATCGCGGTGACCTCCCGGTCGCGCTCCCACAGGGAAGCCGAGGCGACCGCCGTGGGCCGTGCCTCCGTCATCCCGCTACCTCCCCGAGTCGCCCGAACGACGTACAGGGGCGAGCGTAGTCCTCCTCAAGTCGCGTTGGAGGGTGGTCCGGTGACTGTTCCCGGGACGGGTGACGGTGGTTGCCGCGAGATGGCCGCCCACCCTCTCATCCGTCTTTCACCGACGCCTCATACGGTGGGGTCATGACGCAGGTGACTCCTCCCGGGTGGTATCCCGACCCCGGGCAGACGAATGAGGGGCCGCCCACCGAGCGCTGGTGGGACGGCAAGGCTTGGACGGACCAGGTCCGTCCCGTGGGGTCGGGCGCCGCGTGGAGCGCCCCGGCGCAGTCCCCGGCGGGCGCCGCGCCGCCCGCGCCGGGCGGGTTTCCCGCGCCGCCCGGGTATCCGGCGCATCCCGCCTATCCGGCCTTCGGCGGCCATCCGGGCTATCCCGGTCAGCCGCCCGCCGGTGCGCGGCGCGGGCTGCGCACCGGGATAGCGGTCGCGGTCGCCACGGTGGTGCTGGCGAGCATAGGCGTCGGCGTGTGGGCGCTGAGCAAGGACGACGGCGGCGACGGCGACCGGGCCGGGTCGCAGCAGGGGCAGGAGGGGAACCCGGGCGGTCCCTTCGGCAGTCCGGACGAGGACGGCTCCGACGGCGGCTCGGACGGCGGCGGCGGGGACGGCGACGAGCCGCCCGGCCCCGGTGAGTCGGAGGCCCCGGAGGTCGGGGGCGGAGACACCCTGGCCGACCCGGTGAACGGCATCAGCATGCGGGTGCCGGACGGCTGGACCGGTCAGCAGATGACCGTGGGCGCGCAGATGACCTCGGACACCACCTACAAGTGCCCCGGCGACACCTCCGCGTCCTGCACCAAGGGCGGCGCGTACTCGGCGCCCGCCGTGGCGCTGGGCACCGAGGGCGACACCCCGGAGGAGGTCGCCAAGGCGGATATCGGCGAGAACGCCAAGGAGTCCTACGGCGGCAAGTCCTACGGCGAGATCACCTCCCACGAGGTGCTGGCCTCCGAGGCGGTGACCGTGGCCGGGCAGAAGGGCTACCAGGTCCGCTGGAAGGCGGTCACGGCCAAGGGCTCGGACGGCTACGTCCAGTCGCTGGTGTTCCCCTCGCCGGTGAACCCGGAGCAACTGGTCGTGGTCCGGGTCGGGCTGGACACCGACCAGAAGGAGTCGCTGCTCGACGAGATCACCAAGAGCATCGAGAAGTCGTCCGGCGGCGGCCGGGGCCAGGACGTCTGACGGAACGATTCGGCCGGGTGGGGTGCCCCTCCGCTCCAGGGGAACCCCACCCGGCCGGTGGTGCGCGCCGCCCCCGTCCCCACGGTGCGGCGCGGTCAGGTCACCGTCCAGTCATCCCGTGGACGGCGGCCTGAGCATCAGGTGAGGCCGAGTGCCGGGAGCACGGCGGCCTCCACGAAGCGGAGCAGGTAGTCGGGGTCGGCGTCCGCGCCCTCCAGCAGGGGCCGCACCCGCAGGACGCCGAACATCTGCGCCGGTACGTAGTCCAGCGCGGGATGGTCCGCGGCGATCTCACCGCGCTCGACGCCGCGCCGGAGGATCTCCGCGAGGGCGTGGATCTCGGGGTCCACCAGGGCCTCGCGCAGCGCCCGCGCGAGTTCGCGGTCCTCCATCACGGCGTGCCCGAGGGCCTGGAGCAGGCGGCTGTCCTTGTTCGACCAGTCCCCCGCGACCCGCGCGACCTGGCGCAGGTCCTCGGCGAGGGAGCCGGTGTCGATACCGGCGAAGCGGACCCGTCGACGGGAGCGCAGGGCCGCCGCGACGAACTGGGGCTTGGTCTTCCACTGCCGGTAGAGCGTGGACTTGCTGCACCGGGTGCTGCTGGCGATGCCCTCCATGCTGACGGCGTCGTAGCCGCACGCGCGGATCTGTTCCAGGACGGCGTCGAAGAACTCCTGCTCACGCTCCGGCGTGAGCTTGGAGCGGCGCGAGGCGACGACCGGTTCCGGTCGGTCCGCGGCCTGGGGCGACGTCATCGGCTCTGCTCCTGACTCAGGGGGACGGCACGGCGGGGCGCGTATTTCCAGTGTGTCGTACGTCTATCGATACGCGAGTGTACCGGTACCGGACCGTATCGGTACACTCCCGTATCGGTACGCAAACGTATCGATGTCATATGCATGCGTCCCCGTGTCCGGCGGGGCCGACAGCATCACCGTCAGTGAAGGGGCCGGGGGATGACTGCGAGGACCGCGCGACCACCGCTGCTGAGGGAGTTCCTGCTGGTCGTGGGGCTTTTCCTGGTGTACAAGTTCGGGCGGCTGCTGGCCCCGGACCACACCGCCGAGGCGATCCGCAACGCGCACCGGGTGTGGGACCTGGAGCGCGCGGTGCGGCTGCCCGGCGAGGGCGCGGTGCAGTCGGTGCTGCTGCACGCGGAGTCCCTGGCGCACCTCGCGAACACGTACTACGCCGCCGTCCACTTCCCGGCCACCGCCGCCTTCCTGGTCTGGCTGTATCTGCGCCGCCCCGCGCACTACGTGTGGGCGCGCCGCGTGCTGGCGACGGTCACGGCCGCCGCGCTGGTGGTCCATCTGGCGTTCCCGCTGGCCCCGCCGCGGATGCTGACGGCGACCGGGCTGGTGGACACGGCCCGGGTCTTCGGTCCGTCGGTCTACGGCCCGCCGGAGACCGACCGTCTGGCGAACCAGTTCGCGGCGATGCCGTCGCTGCACTTCGGCTGGGCGGTGATGGTGGCGGTCGGCCTGATCGTCGCGACGAGGTCGCGCTGGCGGTGGCTGTGGCTGCTCCACCCGCTGGTCACCCTGCTGGTGATAGTGGGCACGGCCAACCACTACTGGCTGGACGCGCTGGTCGCGGCGGTCCTGCTCGGCCTCGCCCTGCTCACGATCCACGTCCCGCACCGGACGGGCCTCGCGGTCAGCCGCGGCAGGCGGCACCTGGCCCGGTCCGGGGAGCGCGGACTGGTCGGGGCGAACCGATGAACGCCGCCCTGATCGCCGTGGTCCTCTCCCTGCTCTCCGCCGTCGCCTACGCCACCGCGGCCGTCGCCCAGGAACGGCTGGCCTTCCGGTCCGCGGGCACCGGTGTGCTGCGGCTGTTCGGCAACCGGGCCTGGTGGTGGTCGGTGCTGCTGAACGGGGCCGGGGCGCTGCTGCACGTCGTGGCGCTGAGGTACGGCCCGCTGACCGTCGTCCAGCCGCTCGGCGCGCTCACCCTGGTGGCGGCGGTGCCGCTGGGCGCCCGGGTCGCGGGGCGGCGGGTCAGCGCGGTCGAGTGGCGGGGCACCGGCCTGACCCTGCTGGGTCTGGGCGCCCTGCTGCTCACGGCGTCCGGGCCCGCCCCCGACGACGTGCTGAGCGTGCCGGAGGCGCTGGCCGTCGCCGGGACCACGGCGGCGCTGATCGGCGCGCTCGCCTGGCCGGGTGGCCGCCCCGGGCTGCGCCACGCCACGGCGTCGGGCGTCGCCTCCGGGGTGGCCTCCGCGCTCACCCAGACGGTGACGGTGGCCGCGACCGACCGCTCCGGCCCGCTGCTCAGCGTGCAGGTCGTCGGTGTCGCCCTGCTGGTGGCGGCCTTCGCCACGGCCGGGCTGCTGCTGGCCCAGACCGCCTACCGGGGCGGCCTGGGCGCGCCCCTGGCCGTGGTGACCCTGGCCAACCCGGTCGCCGCCGCGCTGATCGGCCTCACCCTCCTCGGCGAACGCCTCCGCGGCGGCCCTGCGGGCGCCCTCCTCGCCCTCACCGGCGCGGCCCTGGCGTCCTGGGGCGTGGTCCTGCTCTCCCGGGCGGCCCCGGAACCGGACCGCCCGGCATCCGCCACCGTGGTCCGCTCCGGAGGGCCGCCCGTCGCAGGGCAGCCGCTGCCCGACGAGGCCTCGGTGCCCCAGCAGCCCGGACCCGGGCGGCTCACGCCGCTGTGAGCACCGGGCGCGCTACCCCGTGATGATCGCCGGGTCGCTCACCCCCGGCCGCCCGTTCTCCACATGGCCCGCGAAGCGGCGCAGGAAGGCCGGGTCGGCGGTGTCGGTGAGGGTGAGGTCGTACCAGCGGCGGCTGCGGGTGAGGTCGACCGTGTGGCGGACGGTGGTGCCGGGGCGGACCGTCAGGGTGCGGGAGCGGCCGTCGTAGGCGTTGGTGAGGGTCAGACGGGCCGTGCGGGGGCCGTGGTGGGTGAGGGTCAGTTCGAGGTCGTCGCCGCGGTGGCGGGCGGTCGCCTCGGGGCCGGGGGTGGTGTTGTCGCCCTGGAAGACGCGGAGGAAACCGGCCGGGCCGTGCACGGTCAGGTCGTACGCGCCGTCGGAGTAGGCCGAGTTCCAGGTGTCGGAGAGGGACTTGCCCGCCTCGGTGGTGTACGTCCAGGGGCCGTCGGCGCGGTTGCCGGAGGTGACGTGGAAGGCGGCGCCCGCCTTCGGGCCGGAGGCGAAGGTGAGGGTGAAGCGGCCGGTCTCCGGGTGCGCGGAGCCGTCCACGCGCGGGGCGTACCGCAGCGGGCGGGCGGGGCGCAGGCCGGGCTCCTGGACGGGCATCGCCGGGTCGGCGGGCGGCGACGGCCGGTAGTCGGGGTGGCGGTCGCGGTCCGGGGGCTCGTAGGCGTCGGTGTCCGGCAGGGCGGCCGGGCGGGCGTCCGGGCGGGAGAAGTCGAAGGCCGAGGTCAGGTCGCCGCAGATGGCCCGCCGCCAGGGGGAGATCTGCGGCTCGTGCACGCCGAAGCGGGCCTCCATGAACCGCACCAGCGAGGTGTGGTCGAAGGTCTCGGAGCAGACGTAGCCGCCCTTGCTCCACGGCGAGACGACCAGCGTCGGCACGCGCGGGCCGAGCCCGTAGTGGCCGGGCACGTGCGTGCCGCTGCCCGCGAAGAACTCCAGGGAGGCGTCCGCGGTGGACTTGCCCTGCGCCGCCGACCTCGGCGCGAGCGGCGGCACCACGTGGTCGAAGAAGCCGTCGTTCTCGTCGTAGGTGATGAACAGGGCCGTCCGCGCCCACACCGCCGGGTTGGAGGTCAGGGCGTCGAGGACCTGCGCGATGTACCAGGCGCCGTAGTTCGAGGGCCAGTTGGAGTGCTCGGTGAACGCCTCGGGGGCGACGATCCAGGAGATCTGCGGCAGCTTGCCCGCCTTGACGTCGGCCCGCAGGTGGTCGAAGTAGCCGTCGCCGTTCTTGACGTCGGTGCCGGTGCGGGCCTTGTCGTAGAGGGGGTTCCCCGGGGTGGCGTTGCGGTACTGGTTGAAGTACAGCAGCGAGTTGTCGCCGTAGTTGCCGCGGTAGGCGTCGGATATCCAGCCCCAGGAGCCCTTGGCGTCCAGGCCGTCGCCGATGTCCTGGTAGATCTTCCAGGAGACCCCGGCCCGCTCCAGCCGCTCGGGGTACGTCGTCCAGTCGTAGCCCAGTTCGTCGTTGCCGAGGACGGGGCCGCCGCCGGTGCCGTCGTTTCCGGTGTGGCCCGACCACATGTAGTAGCGGTTGGGGTCGGTGCCGCCGATGAACGAGCAGTGGTAGGCGTCGCAGACCGTGAAGGCGTCCGCGAGCGCGAAGTGGAAGGGGATGTCCTCGCGGGTCAGGTACGCCATCGTCACCGGCCCCTTCGCGGGGACCCACCGGTCGTACTTGCCGCCGTGGTAGGCCTGCTGGCCGTCGGGCCAGGAGTGCGGCAGGCCCTGCAGGAACTGCATGCCGAGGTCGTCGGCGGTGGGGTGGAAGGGCAGCAGCTCCCGCGTGCCGTCGGACTGGTGCCAGACCGGCCTGCCGCTGTCCAGCGTCACGGGCCGTGGGTCGCCGAAGCCGCGCACGCCCTTCAGCGTGCCGAAGTAGTGGTCGAAGGAGCGGTTCTCCTGCATCAGGACGACGATGTGCTCGACGTCCTCGATCGTCCCCGAGCGGTGGTCGGCCGGGATCGCGGCGGCCCGCTCGATGCTGGCCGAGAGCGCGCTGAAGGCCGTCGTGGCGCCCGCGAGCTGGAGGAATCTGCGCCGGTTGACTTCGGGCATGGGTGAGCCTCTCGCCTCGAATACGTCGTCATACGTCGTGGTACGCATGCGTGTGATGTGACGTGACGTGCGGAAGGGAGTGTTCCAAGACCGCCGAACGTCACGGAAGGGTCCGGTGGACCGAGGGTGAAGGTCGTCGGTACGGCGGGCGCGCGCCGGGCTCGGTGACCCCCAGGTCCGCCTCGATCCGCGCCACGGCCGCCAGCAGCGGCGGCAGCAGTTCGCGGCGGACCGAGGCCAGCGACGTACGGCCCGCGTGGACCGCGATGTTGACCGCGGCGACCACCGTGCCGTCCCGGTCGCGCACCGGGGCGGCGACCGAGCGCAGGCCCTCCTCCAGCTCCTGGTCGACGAGGGCGTACCCCTGGCGGCGGACCCGGACGAGTTCGGCGCGCAGGGCGTCGGGCGAGGTGAGCGTGCGGGCGGTGAGGGGCCGCAGCTCCGCGCGGGTGAGGTGGTCCTCGCGCTCCGCCTCGGGGAGGTGGGCGAGGATGACCCGGCCGACGGAGGTGGCGTGCGCCGGGAAGCGGGTGCCGACGGTGATGGCGGCGCTCATGATGCGGCGGGTGGGCACCCGGGCGACGTAGACGATGTCGTCGCCGTCCAGGACGCACAGCGAGGACGACTCCCGTACCTCCGCGACCAGTTCGTCCAGGTGCGGCTCGGCGAGCTGCGGCAGGGTCAGGCCCGCGAGATAGGCGTAGCCGAGTTCGAGGACGCGCGGGGTGAGGCGGAACAGCCGTCCGTCGGTGTGGACGTAGCCGAGGTCGGCGAGGGTGAGCAGCAGTCGGCGGGCCGCCGCGCGGGTCAGGTCGCAGGCGCGGGCGACCTCGCTGAGGGTGCGGGCGGGGTGCTCGGCGTCGAAGGAGCGGATGACCGCGAGGCCGCGTTCGAAGGACCTCACGAAGTGCGGTGCGCGGTCTGCGGGGCTCATCTCGCCTCCAGCGGTGCAGCGGTCCGGGCCCGGTGTGACCCGCTCCGGACCGGGTGGATTGTCAACAACATTGCCCGGCAGGGGCATTGACCGCTGTCCGAGCCGGTTCTACGGTCCCGCTGAGCACCAAACGCGTACCACTGTGCGGTCTGCGCACAGCCTGTCGGAACACCGTCGCACGTTGTCTGCACAGGAGGAGCCATGCGTCGTCTGCTCGCCGGTGTCACCACCGGCTTCCTGCTCCTGTCCGCGGCGGCCTGTGGATCGTCCGACGACTCCGGCACCGCGTCCGACGGCACGACGACCGTGAAGGTCGGCATCATCCCGATCGTGGACGTGGCCCCCCTCTACCTGGGCGAGCGGAAGGGCTTCTACGCCGAGCGCGGCCTGAAGCTGTCCCTGTCGACCGCGCAGGGCGGCGCGGCGATCGTGCCCGGGGTGGTCAGCGGGCAGTTCCAGTTCGGGTTCTCGAACGTGACCTCGCTGCTGATCGCCCAGTCCACCCACGTGCCCGTGAAGGCGGTCTCCAACGGCATCGCCTCGACCGGCGAGCAGGGCGCGGACTTCGGCGCCATCACCGTCAAGGGCGACAGCCCGGTGAAGACGGCCAAGGACCTGGAGGGCAGGAAGGTCGCCGTCAACACGCTGAAGAACATCAACGAGACCGCCGTACGCGCCGCCGTGAGCAAGGCGGGCGGCGACCCGGACCGGGTGGACTTCGTCGAACTCGCCTTCGACCAGATGCCCGCCGCCCTCGACAGCGGCCAGATCGACGCCGCGATGGTCGTCGAGCCCGCGCTCGCCACCGTCAAGAGCCAGGGCGCCCGCGAGGTCACTTCCGCCCTCGTCGACGTCGCCGACGACCTCACCGTGGCGCTGTACTTCACCTCCGCCCAGTACGCCGAGAAGAACCCGGACGTGGTGCGGAGGTTCCAGGAGGCCACCGCCGAGTCCCTCGCCTACGCCGACGCCCACCCGGAGGAGGCGCGCGCCGTCGTCACCTCGTACACCAAGATCCCCGCCGAGGTGCTGGCCGAGGTGACCCTGCCGAAGTGGCCCGCCGAGCCCAACCGCGCGGGGATCGAGGAACTGGCCCGGCTCGGCCAGCGGGACGGCCTGTTCAAGACCGCGCCCGACCTGGACGCGCTGCTCCCGTGAGGGGCGCGGGCGCCGCGCTCGGCGCGGCCGGGCTCGCGGGCTTCCTCGCCCTGGGCGAGGCGGTGCCGCGGCTCGGCCTGGTCAAGAGGGAGTACTTCCCGCCGACCAGCGAGATCGCCGACGCGCTCGGCCGGGAGCTGGGCGACGGCGCCTTCTGGACGGCGCTCGGCGACACCCTCACCGGCTGGGCGCTGGGCCTCGCGCTCGCGGTCGGCGCGGGCATCGTGGCGGGGGTGGTCCTGTCGGTGGTGCCGTACCTGCGCGAGGCCACGGCCTCCACCATCGAGTTCCTGCGCCCCATCCCGTCCGTCGCCCTCATCCCCCTCGCCGTCCTCCTCTACGGCACCGAACTGCGCTCGGTGCTGCTGCTGGTGGTGTACGCCGCGTTCTGGCAGGTGCTGATCCAGACCATGTACGGCGTCCAGGACGTCGACCCGGTCGCCGAGGAGACGGCCCGCTCCTACGGCCTCGGCACCTTCGCGCGGGTGCGGCACGTGCTGTGGCCGACCGCGCTGCCGTACATCATGACCGGGGTCCGGCTGGCCGCGGCCGTGGCGCTGATCCTCGCGGTGACCGCCGAACTCGTCATCGGCGCGCCCGGTCTCGGCGCCCGGATCGCGGTCGCCCAGACCTCGCAGGCGGTGCCGGACATGTACGCGCTGATCGTGGTCACCGGAGTGCTCGGGCTGCTGATCAACGTGGGCGCAAGGACGGTGGAGCGGCGGGCACTGGCCTGGCACCAGTCGGTGCGCGGGGAGGTGGCGGTGTGAGCCGGGTCCTGCTGCGGCTGGTGCTGGTGGGCGCGCTGCCCGCCGTGCTGGTCGCCGTCTGGTGGGTGGCCTCGGCGGGCAGTACGCAGGTGTACTGGCCACCGCTGGAGACGATCCTGCGGGCCTTCCCCGAGGTGTGGACCGGGCAGCGGCTGCGCGCCGACGTGCTGCCCAGCGTGCTGCGGCTGATGG
The DNA here is from genome assembly GCF_042796855.1 of Streptomyces sp. NPDC057877. Classification (NCBI taxonomy): domain Bacteria; kingdom Bacillati; phylum Actinomycetota; class Actinomycetes; order Kitasatosporales; family Streptomycetaceae; genus Streptomyces; species Streptomyces sp. NPDC057877. The sequence continues at coordinate 499,603 of NZ_JBHVMS010000002.1, read as the reverse complement.
GCGGCTACGCGCTGGCCGCGGTCGTGGGGGTGGGGCTCGGCACGGTCATCGGCTCGTACCCGTGGGTGCGGGCGGTGTGCGAGCCGGTCCTGGAGTTCCTGCGGGCGGTGCCGCCGCCGGTGCTGGTGCCGGTGATCATGCTGTTCGCGGGGATCGGCGACACCATGAAGGTGACCGTGATCGCGACCGGGTGCGTCTGGCCGGTGCTGCTCAACACCGTCGAGGGGGTGCGGGCGGTGGACTCGGTCCTGACGGAGACGGCCCGCTCCTACGGCGTCACGGGCGCCGCCCGGCTGCGGCACGTGGTGCTGCGCGCGGCGAGCCCGCAGATCTTCGCGGGGCTGCGCCAGGCCCTGTCCATCGGCATCATCCTGATGGTCATCAGCGAGCTGTTCGCCCCCAGCAACGGGCTGGGCTTCGCCATCGTGCAGTTCCAGCGCGGCTTCGCCCTCCCCGACATGTGGACCGGGATCCTCCTGCTCGGCCTGCTCGGCTTTGTCCTCTCCGTCGTCTTCCAGCTGGTCGAGCGGCGGGTGCTCGGCTGGTACCACGGGCTGCGGGCCTCGGCCAGGCGGTCACCATGACCCCCGTGGCGTTCGAGAAAGGGCGGTCCATGCTCGACGTACGCGGCCTGCGCAAGGTCTACGACGGCGCCGGGCGGCGGGTGGAGGCGCTGCGCGATCTCACCTTCACCGTCGAGGCGGGCGAACTGGTCTGTCTGGTCGGCCCATCGGGGTGCGGCAAGACGACCCTGCTGAAGTGCGTCGGCGGGCTGCTGAGCCCGACCGGCGGTCAGGTGCTGCTGGCGGGCCGCCCGGTCGGCGGGCCGCCGCCCGGGATGGCGATCGTCTTCCAGGAGTACGGGCGCAGCCTCTTCCCGTGGATGCGGGTCGGCGAGAACGTCGAACTGCCGCTGAAGCAGAAGAGGCTGAGCAAGGCGCGGCGACGGGAGCTGGTCGCCGACGCGCTGGAGTCGGTGGGGCTCGCGGAGGCCGCCGGGGCGTACCCCTGGCAGCTGTCGGGCGGGATGCAGCAGCGCGTCGCCATCGCCCGGGCGCTGGCGTACGAGCCCGAGGTGCTGCTGATGGACGAGCCGTTCGCGGCGGTCGACGCGCAGACCCGGGCCGATCTGGAGGACCTGGTACGGGGGCTGTGGCGGGAGCGCGCGATGACGATCCTGTTCGTCACCCATGACATCGACGAGGCCGTGTACCTGGGGGAACGGGTGATCGTGCTGTCCGCCTCCCCCACCGTCGTACAGGAGCAGCTGAAGGTCGATCTGCCGGTGGAGCGGGACCAGTTGCACACGCGCGTGGCGCCGCGCTTCGCGGAGCTGCGGACCCATGTGTACGAGCAGATCCAGGCGGCCAGGCGCGGGGGGCCGTGGGATGCCCCCGGCCCGACCGAGGCGCCGTCGGCGACCTGAACGCCGACGGTGCCCGGTCAGGCCTCGGGGGCGGGCACCACTCTCAGGTGGCTCACCGCGCGCCGGGCGCGGGCCCGCTGGTGCGGAGTATGCGTCGGCCTGCGCGGTTCGCGCAGGATCATCGTCAGCCGTGTGTAGCCCAGTTCCTCCAGGACCCTCGGGGTCTCGCAGACGATCCGGCAGTCGGTGGCGCCCCAGCGCGGGTCGGGGTGCAGCAGCGGACGGACGGCGCCGTCGTGCTCCACGGCCGCCGCGCCCACCGCCCGGATCCAGTGCGGCAGGCCCTGGCGGTAGGCCGCCTCCATGATCGGGTCCTGGACGATGTCCCGCAGGATGGTCTGCAGTTGCACGTCGTGGCCGTGCCGCTCCACGGCGGCGGCGAAGTGCGCCAGCATCGGCAGGCACCAGCTGGACTCGTGCTCGCCGAGGACCGTGCACGCGTCCGGGTGGAAGAGGACGAACCTGAGGAAGTTGTCGCCGGGCATGGCCGTCGGATGCGGTCCGACGCCGCCGAAGAGTGTCCGGAACGCGCTGTTGTCGAGCACCACGTCCCAGCGGTGGTCGACGACGAGGGACGGGAAGGGCACAGCGTCCAGGAAGGCCGCGTAGTCCCGCAGATAGGCCTCGGCCGTCGGATTCTCGGGGCGGGGCCGCGGCGCGGACCGCTGCCCACCTGCCTGATACGCCATCGGGAGGTCACCCCTTATGCCTCTGCGGCCCTTCACGCGGCGCCTTGATCCTGGTGCCCCCGAGCGAGGCGTGTCAACTATCGTGGCATTTCATGCCTGTTGACGGCTGAAATTGGCCACAGTTGTGGCGAGACCTGGATGTAAGTTCGAACGACCGGCTACTCTCCGGGAAGTTCACGGCAACCATCTGTGAGAAGCCTGTGAGAGACGTAGGAGACCTGTCGGTGACGGATGGCTACGAGGTTCCGGGCGCCACGGTGACGGCCGCGCTGCCGGCCGTCGTCTCCCGCGTCACCGCGCTCGCCGACCGGCTCGGCGTACCGCACCCCGAGGTCTTCGACATCACCCGCCTGTCCACCGCCTGCGGTGTGCCGGAGCCCGTGGTCAGGGAGCTGCTGAGCGGCCGCCCGGCGGGCGAGCCCGATGTACAGGCCCGCTTTCTGCAACGCCTGGACCTGCTGCGCCGGACCCGGCTCAAGCCCAACGGCCGCAAGTACACCCAGCAGGAGATCGCCGACGGCGCGGGCATGTCCCGGCAGCAGGCGGGCGCGCTGATCAACGGCGACCGGCGGCCCACCATGGAGCACTGCGACGCCATCCAGCGCTTCTTCCGCGTGCACGCCGGGTTCCTCACGGCCGAGGACCCGGAGGCGCTGGCGGGCGCGCTGCAGCGCACCGAGCAGGAATTGCTGCAGAAGCTCGCCGACCGTGAGCGGCAGGCCGCCGAGGCCGCCGACGACCCGCTGGAGCGGCTCCTGCAGGACCACGGCGTGCGCGGGATCGCCTGGCGGGCGGCCCAGCTGCCCACCGACCAGCACCGCGACAAGGTCGCGGAGTGGCTGGACATGCTCCTGGAGAGCGTCCAGCGGCCCGAGTCGTGAGCCGGGGAGAGTCCGTGGGCATCGGTAGGGACATGCGCCGCCTGTGCCGGGAGCTGGTCGCCGAGCTGGATCTGCCCGCCCCCGCCCCACCCGCCGACCTGTACGCCGCGCTGTGCGACGCCATGAGCCGACGCCGTGGCCGCCCCGTCCGCTTCCGTACGGCGGCCTTCCCGCCCGGCACCGCCAGCGGGCTCTGGCTCGACCTGGCCGAGCAGGACCTCGTCGTCGTCGAGGAGCGCACCGCGCCGGACCACCAGCTGGTCATCCTCGGGCACGAGCTGTGGCACATGAAGGCCGGGCACTGCGGCCACCATGTCGACGGCGCCGCCGTGGCCGCCCGTCTCCTGCACGACGACGCGGACCTGCGGGCCACCGTCCTGAAGGTCGCCGCCCGCACCCGCTTCGACCTCGCCGACGAGCGGGACGCCGAGAGCTTCGGCCTGCTGCTGGCCAGCAAGTGCCGTACGTGGCTGCCGGGTGCGACGGCACGGGGGCCGGTGCGGCGCAACCATCTGGCGGGGCGGATCGAGACGTCGCTGGGGTATCTGGGGCCGCAGGGCTAGGGCGACTAGGGCGACGGCGAGAAGCCCGGCAGGTGGGCGCACCTGCCGGGCCGGGCCGGTGGAGGTCGCGGCCGTCGGTCAGTAGAGGCTGCGGACGAAAGCGTCCGACCTGCCGTTGGTGTCGCCGGGCACGATGTCGTCGGCCGTGGACTGGAAGACCACGTCACGGCCACCGGCGGTGACCGAGCCGGTCTCGGCCGTGGCGGGCTGGGCCGAGACGACCTCGTCCGTACCCGTCCGCAGGTCCCGCAGCGTGAGTGGCGACGGGCCGCTCGTGCCGGACGGGGCGTACAGCAGATAGGTGCCGGTCGGGTCGATGGCCACGCCCCGTACGTCCGGCACCAGTTGGTCGGTGTCGGAGGCCACGTCGTAGACGTGGGTGTCGGAGCCCGCGAGGTAGACGACCTTGCGGCCGTCCTGGCTGAGCTGGACGAGGGTCGCCGCCGTGGCCGGGCCCTCGATCGGGTCGGAGGTGGTGCCGTCGGTCCGGTTCCACAGCCAGACGTCCTGCGCCGCACCGTCCTGATAGGCGACGTACTCGCCGTCGGCGCTGATGGACGGCCGGGCCGGGGACGTGTGGAAGAACTCGGCGACCAGCTCCGTGGTGTTGGCCTGCCAGTCGGCCACCTCGACGGTCTGCCGGGTGGCCGGTCGGCCGTGCGTGGCGACGTTGGCGATGTAGCGGCCGTCCGCACTGAGCGACGGCTGCCCGCAGCTGAGGCCCGAGCAGTTGATGCCGATCGTCCTTCCCGTGCCCACCTGGGACAGGAAGACCTTCGTGTCCCTGAGCAACTGCCCCCAGTGGGCGGCGTACTGCCCGTCGCCGCTGATCACCGGGGGCCGGATCGCGGAGGTGATGGACGACATCGGCGCGGTCTGGCTCGTCCGCCGGTCACGGACGTACACCTGTTTGTGTGTGCCCGAACTGCTGGATCCCCCCAGGTTCGTCGCCAACGACAGGAAGGCGACGCGGCGCCCGTCGGCCGTGATCGATGCCCCGTCGGAGTCGCCGTCGGCCTGCGTGCCGTCGGTCGCGAGACTGATCAGCTCGACACCGGCTCCGCTGGTGCCCGCGACGGCCGTGGGCCGTGCCGAGGCGACGGCGGGCAGCGCCGCCGTGACGGCGCAGACCGCGACCGCCGCGCTCAGGGCGGCCCGCACGCGTCTGGTCGTGCCCCGGTTCTTGGTTCCCCTCATTTTCCCCCCAGATCAGACCCCGGATCAGGCCCGGACGAGACCCGGAGAAAGGCCCGGAAGATCGGAAGGCCCCGGATCGGACTCCGGACGAGACCCCGGATCAGACACGGTCTCTCCTCCGGATCTCCACCGGAGAACTACCACCATGCAACCCCGGGGCGCTATGGGGGTCAATGGGCCTAACCGGGCGAATCGGGACCGAGTCCGGCCGGATTGTCAGTGGTGGACGGCAAGCTGGAGACACGCCCCCGCCGTGCGGGGCGTGCGACCGACGACCGAGACCGACGACGCGGGGAGAGCCGACCGATGCCGACCGCCGTACTGACCGACCGTGAGCGCACCGCCGTCCAGGCCTATCTGCGGCTGCTGCACACCGTACGAGCCGCCCTCGACACCGCCTCCGGCCCGCCCGGCACCCCACGCCCGCCGGTCGTGCCGCCGTCGGCGCTGGCCGAGGCGGAACAGGCGCTCGCCGAGGCGGGTCTGACGGGCAATGAGGCGGAGTTCTTCCGGCTGCTGCACAGCTGGTGCCCGGAGCCCTGAGCCCCCCTCAGCCGTGCGGGACCGCGACCGCCGTCGCCGTCAGGCCGCGCTGGACCGTCCAGCGGCCGTCGAAGCGGGTCAGACGGCGCTCGGCCACCACGGGTCCGGGGACGAGGAGTTCGGCGCGGAAGGTACCGCCCAGCGGTTCGCCGGGGCCGACCCGGAGGTCTATGTCGGCCTCGGTGAACTCCAGCCACTGCCCGGTGAGGGGGAACCACGCCTTGTAGACGGACTCCTTCGCGCTGAACAGCAGCCGGTCCCAGTGGACCGCGGGGTGCGCCGCGGCGAGGGTGCGCAGCCGTTCCCGCTCCGAGGGCAGCGCCACCGCCTCCAGCACCCCGTCGGGCAGCGGCCCCTGGGGTTCGGCGTCGATGCCGAGGGAGGCGAGGTCGGCGGCGCGGACCAGGGCGGCGGCACAGTAGCCGTCGCAGTGGGTCATGCTGCCGGTCAGTCCGGCGGGCCAGCGCGGGGCGCCCCGCTCGCCGGGCAGCACGGGCTGCGGGGGCACCCCGAGCTTCTCCATGGCGCGGCGGGCGCAGGCCCGTACGACGGTGAACTCCCGGCGCCGTTTGGCCACCGCCTGCGCCACCAGCGCCGCCTCCTCGGGGTACAGCGGCGCCGCCTCGGTGCCGTCGTCGCCGTACGCCTCCACGGCGACCACCGTGCCGGGCAGCAGTTCCCCCATCACCGGGCCGCGACCTCCCTCGGCAGGATGCGGCGCAGTTGTCCCGGTGGCCGTTCCCTGCGGCGCCATTCGCGGGGGTAGCCCACCGAGACCTCCTCGAAGGGGACGCCGTCGAGGTGGGTGGTGCGCGGGATGTGCAGATGGCCGTAGACCATGGTCCGGACCCGGAAGCGGCGGTGCCAGTCGGCGGTCAGCCGGGTGCCGCACCACATGGCGAACTCCGGGTACCACAGCACGTCCGTCGGGTGCCGGTCCAGCGGGTAGTGGTTGACGAGGACCGTGGGCACATCCTCGGGGAGCGCGGCGAGTCGGCGTTCGGTCAGGGCGACCCGGGCCCGGCACCAGTCCTCGCGGGTGGGATAGGGGTCGGGGTGCAGCAGGTACTCGTCGTTGCACACCACGCCGGTCGAGTGCGCGTACGCCAGCCCCTCCTCCTTGGTGGCGCAGCCCGCCGGGAGGAAGGAGTAGTCGTACAGGAGGAAGAGGGGCGCGATGGCCACGGGTCCCTCCGGGCCCTCCCACAGCGGGTAGGGGTCCTCGGGCGTGAGCACGCCGAGTTCGCGGCAGACCGCCACGAGGTGGTCGTAGCGGGCGGCGCCGCGCAGGGTGACCGGGTCGCTGGGGTGGGTCCACAGTTCGTGGTTGCCGGGTGCCCAGACCACCTGGCGGAAGCGGCCCGCGAGGGTCCCCAGCGCCCAGCGGACGGCGGAGACGGTCTCGGCGACGTCCCCGGCGACGAGCAGCCAGTCCTCGTCCGAGCCGGGGCGCATCTCCTCGACCAGCGCGCGGTTCTCCGGGTACCCGATGTGCAGGTCACTGATGGCCAGCAGCTGCCCGGCACCACCGGCCGTCGATGTCACCTGTCGCCCCCTCACGATCAGTTCGGACCCGAACACGACAGCACACGCGCACCGCACCGGGCAAGGGCGCCCCGGGACGGCACCCTACGCAGAACCGTGCCAGGACCGTGCGGGGTCCGTGCCGGGTCCGTGCGGGGTCCGTGCCGGTCCGTGCCGGGTCCGTGCCGGGTCCGTGCCGGGTCCGTGCCGGGAATCCGTAACACGCGCGTTGCACGCGGGGGTCCCGGGAAGCCGTATGATCGCCCCAACACCGACGCCCCCGAACTCCCTTCCCTGAGGGCGGCTTGGTGACCCTCCCACCATCCTGGCCGGGCACGGCCCGCTCCGCCGTGCCCGCGAACCGTGAAAGGCGGCCTGCATGGTCTCTCGCGTACGCGTCTGGCTCAACCGCACGTACGCGGAGAACGTGTTCTTCATGGATCAGCTGCGCCGAAATCCCAGCGACCGGGCGGTGGAGATCCATGCCACCCACGGCGATCCCGACTCCCCCGTCCTGGCCGCCGCCGACACCGCCGAGCTGGAGCCGGAGGGCCTCTCCCCGGCTGCGTACGTCGAGTTCGCCCTCGACCAGTGCGTCCGGCGCGGCATCGACGTGTTCGTGCCCCGGCTGCACCAGGCGGCGGTGGTGGCGCACCGCGCGGACTTCCAGGCGGCCGGTACGGCGCTGCTCGCGCCGCCGCCCGAGGCGGTGGCCGTCTTCCAGGACAAGGTGATCGCCTACGAGGCGGTCCAGGCGATCGGCGCGCCCGTGCCGCCCTGGTGGCGGGTGCGGTCGGCGGACGAACTCGTCGCCGCCGTGGAGGAGCTGGAGACGGCCGGGCACAAGGCGTGCTTCAAGCCTGCGTCCGGCGCGGGCGGGGTGGGCTTCCGCGTGATCACGCGCGCCCCCTTCTCACTCGTGCACCTCAACGGATTCCCGAGCCCGTACGTGCCCCTGGACCTGGTGCTGGACGCGGTGCGGGCGGCCGAGGAGCCGGTGGACTGGCTGGTGATGCCGCGGCTGGAGCAGCCGGAGGTGTCCGTCGACTGTCTGACCGGCCCGGACAACCGGGTCCGGCTGGCGGTGGGCCGCACCAAGAACGGCCGCCGCCGCGGCTTCACCCTCAGCGACCAGTGGCTGGAGCCCGCCCGCCGTATCGCCGAGGGCTTCGGACTGCACTACCTGTCCAACATCCAGTTCCGGATGTTCGGCGACCGTCCGGTCCTGATGGACGTCAACACCCGCCCGGCGGGCGGGCTGCACCAGCTGTCCCTGTGCGGGGTCAACGCCCCCTGGGCGGCGGTGCGGCTGGCCCTGGGCGACGACCCCGGCGAGATCGCGCCGCCGTTCCTGGGCCAGGACTACACGGTGGTGTCGGGGCCGCGTCCGCTGCGGGCGGTGTCGCTGCCGCAGCAGCGGGTGGAGGAGCCCGAGCCGGTGCGGGCGCCCGCGCCGACGCCGGTGGACACCGTGTCCGGGGCGGCGCAGGCGTTGCCGCTGTAGGGCCGTGGGTCAGGCGGGGAGCAGGAGTTCGGTCCAGTCCCTGGCCACCCGGGTGAGGGAGTACCGCTCGCGCACCTGGGTGCGGGCCAGGGTGCCCGCCTCCCGCCAGGTCTCCTCGGTCAGGTCGGCGAGGGAGGCCGCCACGGTGTGCGGGTCCTGGTGGATCCAGCGGCGGTCGTAGATCTCGTCGGCGCCGGGCCAGGGCAGCAGGGCGGGCACGGCGGCGGAGGCCATGCCCTCGGCGGGGGCCAGGTGGAAGCTCTCGTCGTCGCTGGTGGACAGGACGTGGCCGATGCGGCGCAGCCAGGCGGCCACGTCCGCGCCGAAGTCGTCGAAGACGACCGCTCCCGCCAGGAGGGGGGAGGTCTGCAGGCGGCGCAGGACGGCGTCGTAGTGGGCGCGTTCCTCGGGCTTGTTCCAGATCCACCAGTACTCCCACGGCGGCTTGGACTTCACCGACAGGTGCCAGCGGCGGTCGTGGGCGCGCAGGGTCTCCAGGACGTCGAGGCCCAGGTCGAGGCGCTTGCGGCTGGGCGCGATGCCGATCATGCCGAGCCGGAAGCGGGCGCCGGGCGCCTTGGGGCGGTCGAGCTGGTCGGTGTCCACCCAGTTGGGGACGACCGTGACCTTGGCCTCCGGCCAGCCGGTGCGCTCGACGGTGCGGCGGGCGTAGGAGGGGCTGACGCAGATCACCCGGTCCACGGCGTCGATGTCCACCTGGCCGGGCCAGTCGGCGTCCAGTTCGAAGCGGTGCAGCCGGACGATGAGACGGCTGCCGGGCCGTTTGTGGCGGCTGTACCAGACGGCCGCGGGGCCGCACCATTCGACGATCACGACGTCCGCCCAGTCGGCGAGTTCGCGGCTGACCGCCGGATCGTGGCGGGCGAGCGCGGCCCAGGCGTCGACGCGGACGTCCAGGCCGGGCAGCGTACGGAAGTGGTCGAGGATGCGGGTGAGGAACTTCAGGTCGTGGCCCGCGACTCCGACCCGCAGGGGGCGGGGGCGGGCGGTCACGGCGGCCGGTGCCGAGGGGAAGGCCTGGTCGAGCTGGGCGCGCCAGCGGTCGGCGGCCACCTGGAGGGTGTACCGGGCGGCGGCGTCGCGGCAGCGTCCGGCGGCGAGTTGGCGGGCCTTGGGGTCGTGCACGGCCCGGGCGACCGCGTCCACGGCGTCGTCGAGTCCGGCGCGTCCGGGGACGTAGAGGGGGTAGTCGGCGCCGAGCAGGGCCTCGTGGGCGGGGGTGCGGTTGAGCACGACGGGCAGTCCGAGGGCGCCGAACTCCAGGACCTTGGTGGAGAGTTCGAGGCTGGCGTCGAGCGCGGGCTCGCGCCAGCCGAGGCCGAGGTCGCAGTCGGCGGCGAGCCGCATGGCCTCCTCGCGGGGCTGCCCGCCGTGGTGCTGGACGCCGGGTGTGGTGGCCAGGGCCCGGGTCATGGCGGCGTGGAACTCGGGGCGGGCGGGGTCGTCGTGGACCTTGTCCCCTACGGTGTGCAGCTCCGCCCGGACGCCCCGTTCGGCGAGCAGGGCGGGCAGGCGGGTCATGGGCAGGGTGTTCCACAGGGGTGCGAACTTGCCGGTGTAGACGAGCCGGAACGGGTCGTGCGGACGGGCGTGGCCGGGGACGTCGAAGTCCGGCTCGGGCACGGCGGGCGGGCTGAGCAGGCACTTGCCGACCGCCTCGGGCACCCAGGTCTCCAGCAGACCGCGCAGTTCCTCCGTCTGGCACAGCAGACGCCCGCAGGACTCGGCGATGCGGGTGAGGTCGGCGCGGGCCTCCTCGGTCATGTCGGCGGCCGACTGCGGGATGTCGGTGAGGTAGGCCCAGATCCGGCCCTCGAAGTCACCGTCGGCGACCATCCGCGCGACCAGTCGCCGTCCGCGCAGCACCAGCAGGTCGCAGGGCTCCTCCTCGTCGAGCCCGGCGAGTACCCGGGAGGCCTGCACGGGCGACAGCGGACGGTCGCCCTGCCCGGGCAGCAGCCGTTCCTCGTAGGGGCGGACCACGGTGACCCCGGGCAGTCCGGCCAGCGGGTCGATCAGCCGCCCGGTGTGCACCGGGGCCTTCAGGACGAGCCGGGTCCGGCAGCCCGCCCGCGACAGCGCCTGCACGGTGGACTGGGCCCAGACGGCGGAGCCGTCGATGAGGTTGAGGTCGACGTCGCCGTAGACGAGGGCGTTCAGGGTCCGGCTCATGCCGTCGGCTCCTTTCCGGACCAGGCGAACAGGCGGTGTCCCCCGCGCGCCCAGGTCGCGGGCGGTGCGCCGGACTCGAGCAGTGCGCGGCGTACGAGGAGCGGGGTCAGGTCGGGGACGAAGACGTAGTCGTCGGCGGTGGGCGTGCTGCCCACCGCGTCGGCGCCGGAGTACTCCTGCGCGCACATCAGGTCGAGCAGCAGGGTGTCGGGGCGGTCCTCGGTGAGGTCCGTCCAGTCGGCCACCCAGGGGGCTTCCGGCGCACCGGTGCGTACGGGCACCCCGGCGGCGGTGAGTTCGTCGAGTCCGGCGGGGTCGGGCACGACGACCTCGGCTGGCCGGTGCCGCTGGCCCAGTACCTGGGCGGTGAGCCGGGCGATGCCGACGCGGTCCCGAGGGGCGGCCAGCACGCAGACGCGGCGTTGGTCGAGGGGATCGGGGGCACCGACCCGGCGGGCGAGCTGCGACAGGCGGACCCGGGTGCTGTCCGCGCGGAACGCCTCGCGCAGTCGCCGCCGTCCGTCCGCCGCCGGGTCCAGGCTCGCCAGCCGGACCCCGGCGTCCGCGTCGAGGACGGCGTCCCAGGCGAACCGGGTGAGTCCGGGGGCCGCCGCGGCCGGGCCGTCCCGCCACAGCACGCAGGAGCCGCCCAGCGCCCGGGTCTCGGTGAGCAGTTCGGCCAGGTGGCGGTCGAGGTCGGGGGCGAGACCGGTGCCGGTGAGGGACCAGGGGCCGTCGCCGGTGCAGGCGCTGAGCTGGACGACGAGGGCGTCCGGTTCGGTGCGCCGTACGATCACCCGGCCGTCGTGCGGGAGCGCCCGGTTGACGGCGGCGTCCGCGGCGAGGTCGGCGGCGGTGGCGTCGGCGAGCACCCCGACGATCACCATGCGGTCGCGGGGGGTCGAGGTGAACGCGCGGTGGGCCAGGTGGAGACGCCCGTCCGCGACGGCCGCCTCCGTCCCCGTCTCCGTCGGGGTGGCGGCGGGGCGGGTCCGCGGCTCCGGGCCCTGTCTCGCCCGCCCCCGCCACAGCCCGTACAACTCCCGTGGCAGCCGGGGCGCCGCGCGGCGGGGCGAGCGTGCCGCCGACACCAGGGCCCGCCCCACCCGCAGCGAGGTGGACCCCTCCAGCATGGCCACCCGGTCCTGGAGCAGGGCGATCCGCTCCCGGGCGCCGTGCAGCGCCGCCGCGAGCTGGTCCTTCTCCCGTACGGCGGCGGCGAGCCGTTCGGCGAGGCCGTCCGGGTGGGCGGGGCCCCGGGCGCGTTCGGCGTCCTCGGCGTCGCGTTCCAGGTCCAGCAGGCGGGCGCGCAGGGAGCGGGAGACCAGGTCGGCGAGCACGTACTCGTCGGCGATCCGCAGCGCGGTGGCGAGGCCCTCACCGGGGACGGGCCGCCCGGACCAGTCGTGCGGGGGCAGGAGTTCGTCGGTGCGGGCGAACACCGCGCCCGCGTGCAGGTGCACGTAGTCGAGCGGGGCGGCGCGCAGCACCTGGCAGTGGTGGGCCACGAGGGCGTCGAGGAGGCGGTGGTAGGGCAGTTCGGGCCCGTGGTGGCCGAAGAGGAGCAGTCCGCGCGCGCCGGGGCGCATGCGGTCCAGGACGGCGAGGCAGTCGGCCTCGCTGCCGTGCAGGGCGGGTTCGGGGCCGTAGGAGACGAGCACCAGTTCGCCCGCGCCGATGTCGCGTTCGCCGTGGTCCAGGGCGATGCCGTCGGGCAGGTGCAGATAGGGCTCCAGGCCGATCCCGCCCGCGGTGGCGTCCACGACCGTGGTGACGCCGTCGAGGTGGGGGTGGAGCAGATCGGTCAGGCGCATCAGCGGATCCTCGTGAAGACGTGGAAGCCGACCTCGTTCTCGCGGAAGCCGTACGGGGTGAACCCCGTGTGCCGCAGGCCGAGGGGTTCGAGCAGCGCGCGGTAGTCGGCGGCGGGCCGGTGCAGGATGTAGTCGGCGCGCGGTCGGCGGGTGGCGGTGTCCTCGTCGGTGAGGATCAGCCGTCCGGTGATCCTCGTCAGGGAGGCGAGGTTGCGCAGACCGGCCTCCCACTCCCGGTCGTCGAGGACGTGGAAGAGGACGTCGACGCAGAGCACGGCGTCGTACGGCCAGGGGCTGCGCCACTCGTCCAGTCCGGCGCGGGCGTAGCGGGGGCCGCCGCCGCGGGCGCGGGCCTGGGCGAGGGCCTCCTCGCTGGCGTCGAAGGCGTCGACGCGGTGGCCGCAGCGGGCCAGGGCGCGGGCGAAGTGCCCCTTGCCGCAGCCCGCGTCGAGCACGAACAGCGGGGCGGACGCGTCGGCCAGGTCGCCGAGCAGCGGGAGGAGGGCGCCGAGCCGCAGCGCGTAGAAGATCTCGTTGCCCGGCCGGTCCAGCCCGATGTGGCCACCGGAGGCGAGGTCGTCGTGGTCGCGGTGGCGGGTGTCCCAGTACGCGCGGGTGGACGAGGGGTCGCGGGCGGCGCGGGAGCCGCGAGGGGACGAGTCGTGGGTGCCGTGGGTGGCGAAGGCGTCGCGGGTGGCCTCAGGCATGGTGGTCCAGCCAGCGGGTGACCTCGGCGGCGATCCGGGCCCCGGCGCGTCCGTCCCACAGGGGTGGGCCCTCGTCCGGCGCCGGGGGTGCGCCGTCGAGCACCTTGCGCAGTTCGGGTACGAGTTCACCGTGGCCGATGAGCCGGTTGGTGCCGTGGGTGACGGTGACCGGGCGTTCGGTGGTGGTGCGCAGCGTCAGACAGGGCACGCCGAGGACGGTGGTCTCCTCCTGGACGCCTCCGGAGTCGGTGATCACGGCGGTGGCCCCGCGCACCAGGCTCATGAACTCGACGTAGCCCAGCGGGTCGAGGACGTGGACGCCCGGGGCTCCGTCGAGGCCCGCCGCGCCGAGTGCCGCCCGGCCGCGCGGGTGCAGGGGCACGACGAGGTCGAGGAGGCGGGCCGCCGCGGTGAGGGCGTCGGCGGCGGCGCGGGCCGCCTCGGGGTCGTCGACGTTGGCGGGGCGGTGCAGGGTGACGACGCCGTAGCGCTCGGGCAGTCCGTGGGCGGTGCGGGCGGCGGCCGGGTCGAAGTGGTCCAGATGGGTGAGCAGGGTGTCGATCATGGGGTTGCCGACGAGATGGACGCGGCCGGGGTCGACGCCCTCCCGGGCGAGATGGCCCACCGCCTCGGGGCTGGTGGCGAACAGCAGCTCGGCCAGCTGGTCGACCAGTCGCCGGTTGACCTCCTCCGGCATCGTCATGTCGAAGCTGCGCAGGCCCGCCTCCACATGGGCGACGGGCATCCCGAGCTTGGCGGCGGCGAGGGCGGCGGCCAGCGTGGAGTTGACGTCCCCGTACACCATCACGAGGGCGGGGTCCCGGGCCGTCAGCTCACCCTCCAGCGCGATCAGCAGCTCGGCCGTCTGCCGGGCGTGGCTGCCGGAGCCCACGCCGAGGTCGGTGTCCGGTTCGGGCAGGCCCAGTTGCCGGAAGAAGACGTCCGACATCCGTTCGTCGTAGTGCTGGCCGGTGTGCACCAGGTCCTGGCCGCAGCCCGCGGCGCGCAGGGCGGCGACGACCGGGGCGGCCTTGACGAAGTTCGGCCGGGTGCCGACGACGTGGAGTACGCGGCCGTTCATGTCCATCCTTCTCCGCTTCTGCCACCTAATGTGGCGGCATGTCGCGCCATATCCCTCGTGTGTTCAGTCTGGCCGCATCCGTGGCCTGGGGCGAGCTGCGTCATGACCCGGCCCGTGCGGTGTTGCTGGGGGTGCGGCTGCTGCCGTCGGCCGTGCGGCGCCGGGTGCGTCCGCTGGAGCGGCGGCTCGCCGGGCGGGCCCGGACGGCGGGCCCGGCCGCTGCTCCGTCCGGGGTACGGGTGCCCGCCCCGGCCCCGCGCGGGGCGCGGCCGGTCCGCCCGGTGCCGGGCCGGGTGCTGCATCTGGTCACCAACGGGCTGCCGTTCAAGCAGGCCGGGTACACCGTGCGCACGCAGAAGATCGCCGAGGCGCAGCGGGCGGCCGGGCTCGATCCGCATGTGGTGACGCGGATCGGGTTTCCGGTGGCGCAGGGGGTTCTTGACGCCAGTCCACTGCATACGGTCGGCGGTGTGCCGCAGCACCGGCTGCTGCCGCCCTGGCTGCCGTACGGGCAGGCGGCTTTGCTGGCCCGGAACGCCGAGCTGGCCGGGCGGCTGGTGGAGCGGCTGCGGCCCGCCGTACTGCACCCGGCCACCGACCACGGCAACGGACGGGTGGCACTGGCCCTGCGCGCCGCCTACGGGCTGCCGGTGGTCTACGAGGTGCGTGGCTTCCTGGAGGACACCTGGCTGACCCAGTCCCCGGGCCGCTCCCCCGCCGACCCGAGCTACCGTGCCCGGCGCGAGCTGGAGACGCACTGCATGCGCGAGGCGGACCTGGTGCTGACGCTGGGCGCGGCGATGAAGGCGGAGATCGTGGCGCGGGGGGTGCCCGAGGAGCGGGTGCTGATCGTGCCGAACGCGGTCGACGAGGAGTTCCTCGGCCCGCCGCCCGACGGGGCCCCGCTGCGGGCCCGGCTCGGCATCGCGCCGGAGGAGTTCGTGGTCGGCACGGTCAGCAGCCTTACTCCACACGAGGGAATCGGCACATTGCTCCATGCGGGTGCCGAGCTGAGGCGCCGCGGGGTGCCGCTGCGGCTGCTGATCGTGGGGGACGGCCCGGAGCGCGCGGCGCTGCGCGGGCTGGCCGGGCGGCTGGGTCTGGCGGACGGGACGGCGGTGTTCACGGGCCGGGTGCCGTACGCCCAAGTGCGCGCCTGCCACGCCGTGTTGGACGTGTTCGCGGTGCCGCGGACGGATGAGCGGGTGTGCCGCCTGGTGACGCCGCTGAAGCCGGTGGAGGCGATGGCGAGCGGGCTGCCGGTGGCCGCCAGCGACCTCCCCGCGCTCGCGGAACTCGTCAAGCCGGGAGCGACCGGGCAACTCGTTCCCCCCGCGTCGCCGCACTCCTGGGCGGATGCCCTCGAAACTCTTCTTTACAGTCGAGACCGGTGCGAATGGGGTGCCGCCGCTCGCGAGAGCGTGGCGCGCGACCGCACCTGGTCCCGGGTCGCCTCGACGACCCGGGAGGCGTACCGCGCCCTTGGCTGTCTGTGAGGGTCGGGCCACGCCGGACAACATCACATCCGGTGACGGGAGCAGCCCCATGCAGGTCGAACGGTCCGAACCGCTCAGGGACGGCGCGGCAGCACACACCCCCTCCGTGGAACTCGCCGTGATCGGGCTCGGCTACGTCGGCCTGCCGCTCGCGCGCGAGGCGGCGGCGGTCGGCCTGAAGGTCATCGGCCTGGACCGGGACCCCAAGGTCGCCGCGGGGCTCAACTCCGCCCGCTCCCACGTCGACGACGTCTCGGACGACGACCTGCGCCGCATGCTGGCGGCCGGGTTCACCGCCACCACCGACGAGGACTGCCTCGCCCGCGCCCAGACGGTGGTGATCTGTGTGCCCACCCCGCTCAACGGCGACGGCGGCCCCGACCTGAGCGCGGTCACCGCCGCCACCCACGCGGTCGCGGCCCGGCTGCGCCCCGGACAGCTCGTCGTACTGGAGTCCACCACCTATCCCGGCACCACCGAGGAGGTCGTACGGCCGCTGCTGGAGCGGGAGTCCGGGCTGAAGGCCGGGGCGGACTTCGCCCTCGCCTTCTCGCCGGAGCGCATCGACCCCGGCAACACCGGGCACGGGCTGCGCGACACGCCCAAGGTGGTCGGCGGCTGCACCCCCTCCTGCGCCGCCCGCGCGGTCGCCTTCTACGGCAAGCTCGTCGACACGGTCGTCCAGGCGAAGGGCACCCGCGAGGCCGAGATGGCCAAGCTGCTGGAGAACACCTACCGCCACGTCAACATCGCCCTCGTCAACGAACTCGCCGTCATCAGCCATGAGCTGGGCATCGACCTGTGGGACGCCATCCGCTGCGCCGACAGCAAGCCGTTCGGCTTCCAGGCGTTCCGGCCGGGCGCCGGGGTCGGCGGCCACTGCATCCCCATCGACCCCAACTACCTGTCGTACAAGGTGCGTTCCTCGCTCGGCTACGACTTCCGGTTCGTCGGTCTCGCCCAGGAGATCAACCGGCGCATGCCCGAGTACGTCGTGCGCCGCGCCCAGGACCTCCTCAACACCGCCGACCGGCCGCTGCACGGCTCCCGGGTGCTGCTGCTCGGGGTCACCTACAAGCCCGACGTCGCCGACCAGCGCGAGAGCCCGGCGGTCCCGGTGGCCCGGCTGCTGCGGCGGCGGGAGGCCGAGGTCTCCTTCCACGACCCGTACGTCGCCGCCTGGACGGTCGACGACGTGCCGGTCCCCCGCGTCGACGACCCGCGGTCCGCCGCGCGCGACCACGACCTGACGATCCTGCTCCAGGACCACTCCTCCTACGACCTGCCCGCCCTCGCCGACACCGCCCGCCTGCTGTTCGACACCCGGGGGCGGATCTTCCGGCCCGGCGTCGAGGTGCTGTGAGCGGCCCACCGCCGGGACGGAACCGAAAGGGCTCGCACCGATGCGCATACTCGTCGTGACCGTCGTCCACCATCCCGAGGACGCGCGGATACTGCACCGGGAGATCGCCACCCTCACCCGGCGCGGCCACCGGGTCGTGTACGCCGCCCCGTTCGCCGCGCGCCGGGTGGCGCCGCGTCCCGGTGTCGAGGGCGTGGACCTGCCCCGCGCCGTCGGCCGCGACCGCCGGGCGGCGCTGCGCGCGGCGCGGGCCCTGCTGACCGCGCGGGGTCCCGAGGCGGACGTCGTGCTGCTGCACGACCCCGAACTGCTGCTCGCCCTGCCCGGCACCCTGCGCCGCTGGCGGCAGGGCGGCCGGGCCCCGGTGACCGTATGGGACGTGCACGAGGACACGGCGGCGGCGCTGACGATGAAACGCTGGCTGCCCGCGGCGCTGCGACCGCCGCTGAGGGTGGCGGTACGGGCCGCCGAGCGCCTCGCCGAGCGTCATGTGCGGCTGTTGCTCGCCGAGGACGCCTACCGGGAGCGGTTCCGCGGGCCCCATCCCGTCGTACCGAACCTGCCCCTCGTCCCGCCCTCCCCGCCGCCACCGCCCGGCACGGACCGGATCGTCTACCTCGGCCACCTGTCCCGGGCGCGCGGCGCGTTCGACCTGATCGAGGCGGCCCGCGCGCTCGGCCCGGAGGTGCGCGTCGAGGCGATCGGCGCCGCCGACCCGGAGGTGCGCGGCGCGCTCACCGAGGCCGACCGGGCGGGCGTGCTGCACTGGCACGGCTATCTGCCCAACGACCGTGCGCTGGCGCTGCTGCGGGGCGCCCTCGCGGGGCTGTCCCTGCTGCACGACCAGCCCAACTACCGCCACTCACGGCCCACCAAGGTCGTCGAGTACATGGCCCACGGCGTCCCCGTGGTGACCACGCCCAACCCCCTGGCCGCCGCCCTGGTGAACCGGCACCGCTGCGGCCTCGTCGTCCCCTACGGGGATCCGGTGGCGGCAGCGGAGGCGGTACGGCGGCTGCGCGCGGACGCGGGTCTGCGGCGGGGCACCGCGGGACGCGGCCGGGCGGCGGCGCTGGCCGAACTCGACTGGGCGGAGCGGGGGGCGGAGTTCGCGGACGTGCTGGAGGGATGGGCGGAGGAGGCGGGTCTCGACGCGGGCGGGGGCGTGCGGCGCGGTCCGGTTCCGGTGGCGAGCGGGAACTGACGGTACGTCAGCTCGGGTAGCCCCAGGCCTTCGCCAGCTCCGCCAGTCTGGGCGGGAGGTCGGTCGCCGGGTCGGCGGCGCGGGCGGCCTGGATGCGGCCCGACTTGATGGTGCTGCTCCAGTCGCCGAGCTTGGGGCGGAAGCGGCCGTGGTCATGGCTGCCGTAGTCGAGCATGCCGCTCTCCCACGCGACGCCGAGGTGGTCGCACAGGCCGCGGGTCATGCCCTCGGGGTCGGCGGTGAGGTCCTCGTACTTGATGACGTGCGCGTTGCGGAGGTACTGGCGGGCCTCGTCCAGCTTCTCGGCGTACTGCAGGACCTCCTCGCGGATCGCCGCGTGGTCGGGGTTGTCGCGGCGGTTGGTCAGCGAGGTGATCACCGCGCCGGGGTGGCGCAGCAGCACGATGTAGCGGGCGTTCGGCCAACATCGCTCCAGGCGGCGGAAGATGAGGGTGTTCGCCGGGGTCTTATCGACGATGACGTCCTTGCCGCTGTGGGTCAGCTCCAGGTGCAGGACGCGGTCCCACAGCACGTGCTCCAGTTCCTGCCGGTCCAGCCGCAGTTCCTTCATGGCGTCCGCCGTGAAGTCCCGGGAGAACTGCACGTGCACCGTGCGCAGATGCATCTCGTGCGGGGCGCGGATCCGGCTGTGGCTGTTCAGCAGCACCCGCAGCAGGGTCGAGCCGGAGCGCACCGAGGACAGCACGAACACCGGCGAGTCCACCAGCCGGGGCGCGAGCGGGGCGACGTAGCCGCCCACGGTGTCCTGCCGCTCCCGCTGGGCCGGTACCGCGTTCAGGGTGCGGCGCTGCGGACTCACCCGGCGCGGCGGGCTCACCGCCTGCACCATCAACCGGCCGCGGCGCCTGAGGCCCTTACCGATGGCGGACATACGCGGGTCTCGCACGGTGACACCTTTCTCTCTCCTTACGCCGCATCACAGAGGCGACAGGCGAACTCCCGGTGTACGGCAGGCGAACCGGGATGGCTGTGGAGCTTCACATACCGCTTATGACCAGGCGCTTTACCGCTCTCTTAATTCTTGCTGAGCTTGCTGTCCGGAGGAGTCGGCTCGGCCCTCCCCCCGAGTTCAGTCCTTGCTGAGATAGGCGAGTCCGGGGTGGACGGCGGTGTAGCCGTCGACGAGGCGGCGGGCGACGTTCACCGAGTCGACGAGCGGGTGCAGGGCGAAGGCCTTCACGGCCGTGGCGCGGGAGCCGGACGCGGCGGCGGCGAGGATCTCCCGCTCGACCGCCTTCACCGCGCAGACCAGCCCGGTCGCGTGGCCGGGCAGCGGGTCCACGGCAACGGGGTGGGCGCCGCTGGCGCCGACCAGGCAGGGGACCTCGATGACGGCGTCCCGGTCCAGGACGGAGAGGGCGGAGCGGTTGCGGACGTTGAGGATCAGGGTGGCGCGCTCGTCGCGGGCGATGGCCCGCATCAGGGCGAGGGCGACGTTCTCGTAGCCGCCCGCGAGGTCCTCGGCCTCGCGCTCGCCCGCTCCGGCCGACTGCCGGTTCTCGGACATGTAGGTGGCCTCGCGTTCGGCGCGGGTGCGTTGCCAGGCGTCCAGGGCGGAGGCCTCGGGGTCCGTGGCCGTCGTGTAGAAGCCCGCCTGCTGGTCGCGCAGGAAGGCGCCGCGGGTGCGGTCGGCCTCGCGGTAGGCGCGTACGGTCTCCCGGTTGAAGTAGTAGTAGTGCAGGTACTCGTTGGGTACGGCGCCCAGCGAGCGGAGCCAGTCGGCGCCGAAGATCCTGCCCTCCTCGAAGGAGCCGAGCAGGTCGGGGTCGGCCAGCAGGCGCGGCAGTTCGTCGCGGCCCCCGACGCGCAGGGCGCGGACCCAGCCGAGGTGGTTGAGGCCGACGTAGTCGATCCAGGCCGCGGCGGGGTCGCGCACCCCGAGCACCCGGGCGATACGGCGGCCGAGGCCCACCGGCGAGTCGCAGATGCCGATGACGCGGTCGCCGAGGTGGTGGGACATGGCCTCGGTGACGAGTCCGGCCGGGTTGGTGAAGTTGATGACCCAGGCGTCGGGGGCCAGCCGGGCCACCCGCCGGGCGATGTCCAGGGCGACGGGGACCGTCCGCAGCCCGTAGGCGATACCGCCCGCGCCGACCGTCTCCTGCCCGAGCACGCCCTCGGCCAGCGCCACCCGCTCGTCGTCGGCGCGTCCCTGGAGGCCGCCGACGCGGATCGCGGAGAAGACGAAGTCGGCGCCGCGGAGGGCGTCGTCGAGGTCGGTGGTGACGGTGACGCGGGGGGCGTCGGGGATGTTCGCGGATTGTTCAGCCAGTACACGGGAGACTGCATACAGTCGCCTGGCGTCCAGATCCTGTAGAACGACGTCCGTCACCCGGCCCGCTCCCCGGTCCCTGAGGAGTGCCCCGTACACCAGCGGCACGCGGAATCCTCCGCCGCCCAGAATGGTCAACCGCATACTGTTCTCCGCCTTCCGCATCCGCCGTGTCGCCTGCATGCCTGTCGCCCGCCCGGCGATCATGTCGGCTCACGGTCACCGGGCGCCAATATCCCTCGCACCGGTGAGGCCCGGGACCAAGGCGCTCGCAATACTGGAACGGCCCTTGCCCCGAGGAGCCGCTCATGCCCACCCGGTCCTGGTTCTCCGCTGCCGTCGCCCGGCTGCGCACGGCGAACCCGTACGCCGTCGACGCCGCGTTCGCCGCCGCGGTGCTGTTCGCCACCTCCCTCCCCTGGATCTTCCCCGGCCAGCCGGACGACCGGCTGACCTGGCCGGGCTACCTGCTCGGCGCCGCGACCGCGCTGCCGCTGATCTGGCGGCGGCGCGCGCCCTTCCTCACCGCCTGCGCCGTGTCGACGGCCACTTCGGCGATGGCGGTCCACCACGCCCCCGCACCCGACGTGATCTACGGCGGTCTGGTCGTCCTCTACACCGTGGCCGCGCTCTGCCCGCCCTGGCAGCGGCGCTTCATGCTGGTCGGCTGGCTGCTCGGGGTCGCCCTCACGATGATCCACAAGGAGGACGCCCGTCCCTACGAGTACGCCTTCCAGGTGATGAGCGTGGTCTCCGCGTACGCGTTCGGCGTCCTCGCCCGCCTCCAGCGCGCCTACACCGCCGCCCTGGAGGAACGCGCCCGGCGACTGGAGCGGGAGCGCGCCGCCGACACCGCGCGGGCCCGGGCGCAGGAACGGTCCCGGATCGCCCGGGACATGCACGACATCCTCGCCCACGCGGTCAGCCTGATGGTCGTACAGGCCGAGGCCGGGCCGGTCGTCGTGCGCAGCGACCCGGCCCGCGCGCAGGCCGC
The DNA here is from genome assembly GCF_042796855.1 of Streptomyces sp. NPDC057877. Lineage (NCBI taxonomy): Bacteria > Bacillati > Actinomycetota > Actinomycetes > Kitasatosporales > Streptomycetaceae > Streptomyces > Streptomyces sp. NPDC057877. The sequence goes on along the minus strand of NZ_JBHVMS010000002.1, from coordinate 478,131 downwards.
GTTCGAGGCGATCGCGGGGACCGGCCGGGACGCGATGGCCCAACTGCGCCGCATCCTCGGGGTGCTCGCGGAGGACCGGGGCCAGGTCCCGGCCCGGCTGCCGCAGCCGGGCGTCGCCGCGCTGGCCGACCTGGTCCGCCAGGTCGGCGACTCCACCGACCTGCGGGTCACCCTGCGCACCCGCGGTGAACCGCGCCCGCTGCCGCCGGACACCGAGGTCGCCGTCTACCGCGTGGTGCAGGAGGCGCTCACCAACACCGTCAAGCACGCGTACGCTTCCTCCGCGGCCGTCGACCTCGACTGGACGGAGGACGAGTTGACCCTGACGGTGACCGACGACGGCAAGGGGCCGGGCGGGACTCCGGCGCCCGGCGCGCGCCAACGGATCCGTGGGGGCGGACCGACCGGCGGGCACGGACTGATCGGCATCCGGGAGCGGGCCGCGGCCTGCGGGGGCAGTGCGGAGGCCGGGCACGGGCCGGGCGGCGGCTTCCGGGTCGTCGTACGCCTGCCCGCGGCCGAGCGGCGGCAGGCGGCGCTCGGGTGAGCATCCGGGTGGTCGTCGCCGACGACCAGGAACTGGTCCGCAGCGGCTTCTCCATGATCCTGGAGGCGCAGCCGGACATCGAGGTCGTCGCCGAGGCGGGGGACGGCGCCCAGGCGGTCGCCGCTGTCGAGGCGCATGGCCCGGACGTGCTGCTGCTCGACATCCGGATGCCGGTCATGGACGGTCTGGAGGCGGCCCGGCGGGTGTGCGCGGGGTCGGGGTGCAAGGTGGTCATGCTGACCACGTTCGACGTGGACGAGTACGTGTACGAGGCGCTGTACGCGGGTGCCAGCGGGTTCCTGCTGAAGGACGTGCGGCGGGACGACCTGGTGCACGCGGTGCGGGTGGTCGCGGCCGGGGACTCGCTGCTGGCGCCCGCGGTGACCCGGCGGCTGGTCGCGGACATCGTGCGGCGCCGCCGGGAGGAGTCGACGGCCGCCGACGTCACCCCGCAGCGCCTCGACGTGCTCACCGCGCGCGAGGTGGAGACTTTGCGGATGCTGGCCCGCGGGCTGACCAACGCCGAGATCGCCACGACGCTGTTCGTCAGCGAGCACACCGTCAAGACCCACGTCAGCAATGTGCTGGGCAAGCTCGGGCTGCGGGACCGGGTGCAGGCGGTGATCTGCGCCTATGAGACGGGGCTGGTGTCACCGGGGGCGCCGTAGCGCTCCGGCCTCAGTCCCCGGTCGGCCCCTCCCCCGCACGATTAGGACACCACCCGCGCCTCCCCCGCACGACCAAGGCGCCACCCGCGCCTCCCCGCACGGCCAGGACACCACCCCCGCCTCCCCCGCACGGCCAGGACACCACCCCCGCCTCCCCCGCACGACCGAGCCAACGACCCCGCCTCCCCCGTGCGACCGAGCCAACGACCCCGCCTCCCCCGTGCGACCGAGCCAACGACCCCGCCTCCCCCGTGCGACCGAGCTAACGACCCCGCCTCCCCCGTGCGACGGAGTGCCGGAAACCGCTCCCTCCGGCGATCCGGCGGCACCCCCTCCGGCAGGAGTCTGTGGGACGACACCAGCCGACAACACGCCGGGAGGGACCGTGCTGTCCAGCCTCGCCCGGGCGGCGACCCGCCGCCCACTGACCGTCATCCTCTTGTGGGTGCTCTTCCTGCTGCTCGGCTTCGGGCTCGGGACGGGCGTCTTCGCGCGGCTCTCGGACAACGTGCCGGAAGTCCCCGGCACCGAGTCGGAGCGCGCCGCCCAGTACCTGGACCGCGCCGACCCGATCGGCGAGTCCCTCACCGGCATCGTCGAGGCCCCCGCGGTCACCGACCCCGCCCTGCGCGGCGAGGTCGAGCGGGCCGTCACCGAGGTGCGGGCCGTCGACGGGATCGCCGCCGTGCCCGACCCGTACGCCACCCCGGGCCTGACCTCCGAGGACGGGCGGGCCGTGCTCATCCCGGTCACCCTCGAGGGCGGCCTCGACGACGACGCCGAGGAACGCGCGGTGGACGCCGCGGCCGAGCGGCTCCAGCGGATCGACGCGCCCGAAGTACACGTCAGCGGCGGCCCCTTGCTGGGCAAGCAGCTCGGCGAGCGCGCCCAGGAGGACGTGGCCAACGCCGAGCTGATCTCGCTGCCCGTCGTGCTCGTCCTGCTGCTGGTGATCTTCGGCGGGCTGCGCGCGGCCGGGCTGCCGCTGGTGATCGCGGTCAGCGGCATCGCGGGCGCCTTCCTCGCGCTGTTCGCGTTCAGCCAGGTCACCGACATCTCGGTGTACGCCATCCAGGTCACCACGATGCTGGGGCTCGGGCTCGCCGTCGACTACGCGCTGCTGATGCTGGTCCGCTTCCGGGAGGAACGGCGGCACACCGCGGACGTCGTCGAGGCCGTGCACCGCACGGTCGCGGCGGCCGGGCGCACGGTGCTGTTCTCCGGGCTGACGGTGGCGGTCAGCCTGACCGGGCTGCTGGTCTTCCCCAGCACCTTCCTGCGCAGCATGGGCCTGGCCGTGGCCGCGGTGGTGGTGGTCGACATGCTGGCCGCCCTCACCCTGCTGCCCGCGCTGCTGGCCCGGTTCGGCGGGAGGATCGACCCGGCCAAGGAACGCCCGGACGGCGCGGAGGGCCGCCTCTTCGCCCGGCTCGCCCGCTTCTCGGTCCGCCGCCGGGTCGCCGTCCTGGCCACCGTCGTACCGGCGCTGCTGGTGCTCGCGCTGCCCGTCACCGGCATGACCGTCAACATCGGCGACGCCCGGCAGCTGCCCACGAGCAGCGAGGCACGGCGGTTGTACGACACGGTCGGGGAGCACTTCCCTGCGGGCAGCGGCGTGGACGCCGTGACCGTCGTCGTCGGGGCGGACACCGACCCGGCGACGGCCGACCGCATCCTCGCGCTCTCCCCCGCCGCGCAGTCCCGTGAGCTGCCTGACGGCACCACCGTCGTCTCCCTGCCGCCCTCGGGCAGCGTCGACGGCAAGGAGGCCACCGAACTGGTCGAGTCGGTACGGGAGATCCGCGGGGACGCCCCGGTCGAGGTCACCGGCACCGCCGCGCGGCTGGTCGACTTCCGCGAGATGCTCGCCGAGCGGGCGCCCTGGGCGGCCGTGACCGTGCTGGCCGGGATCTTCGCGCTGCTGTTCGCGTTCACCGGGTCGGTGCTGATCCCGCTGCGGACCATCCTGACGACGCTGCTCAGTCTGGGCGCGGCGCTCGGCGCGGTGGTGTGGGTGTTCCAGGACGGCCATCTGGCGGGCCTGCTGGGCGCCGAGGGGCTGGGCGCGCTCAGCCTCACCGCGCCGCCGTTGATCATCGCCATCGCGTTCGGACTGGCCATGGACTACGAGCTGTTCATCCTGGCCCGGATGCGCGAGGCCCGGCAGGTGTCCGGGGACGACCAGGAGGCCGTGGTGACCGGGCTGCGCCGCTCCGGCCGCGTGGTGACGTGCGCCGCGCTACTGCTCGCGGTGGTCTTCGGCGCCTTCATGACGGGCGGCTTCTCCCCGATCCTGCAGATCGGCCTGGGCCTGACCCTCGCGGTGCTGATCGACGCCACGGTGGTGCGGATGCTCCTGGTCCCGGCGACCATGTCGCTCCTGGGCCGCCATGCCTGGTGGGCGCCGCGGCCACTGCGCCGGGCGCACGACCGGTACGGGCTGCGCGAGGAGGTCGAGCCCGAGCGGGAGCTGGCCGCCCAGCGCTGAGCCGCCGCGCCCGCGCGGTCCGTTCCCGCCTCGGGGGAACGGACCGCGCGGTGTCGTCTTTGTGCCGTCTTCACGAAATGAACTCCCTTGCCCGGCAAGTACTTTCCTCGTTGCACCTCTTGACGACCGCAGTGCCGCGGAGCACATTGGCGGGCGCACCGAGTTCTGAGAGCGCTCTCACCCCAGGGCTCGGTGCGCTCGCACCTCCACCGCTCGCACCTCCACCGCTCGCACCTCCACCACACGCACCCCCACCACACGCACCTCCGCACGCACCCCCACCGCACGCACCCTCCCCCACCGAACCCACCCCCCCCCTTCACCGCACCGATCCCACCCGCACCCCTACCGATCCCACCCGCCCCGATCCGTACTGATCCGTACCGAGAGGCACCCCCCATGAGTGAAACCTCCGGCACATCCCACAGACGGCGGCGCCCCCTCAGGCGGGCGCTCCTCGCCGTCCTCGGCAGCCTCGGCCTGGCGGGGCTCGTCGCCACGGCCGCCGTCCCGTCCGCGACCGCGGCGGCACCCCCGCCGCCGTCCGGCTGGACGCAGGTCTTCGTCGACGACTTCAACGGCGCCGCGGGCACCGGCGTCAACACCGCCAACTGGCGCTACTCGACCGGCACCGGCTACCCGGGCGGCCCCGCCAACTGGGGCACCGGCGAGATCGAGACCATGACGTCGAGCACCAACAACGTCTCCCTCGACGGCAACGGCAACCTGCGCATCACCCCGCGCCGGGACGCCGCGGGCAACTGGACCTCGGGCCGTATCGAGACCAACCGCACCGACTTCGAGCCCCCGGCGGGCGGCAAGCTGCGGGTGGAGTCCCGCATCCAGATGCCGAACGTCACCGGCGCCGCCGCCCGCGGCTACTGGCCCGCCTTCTGGATGCTCGGCTCCCCCTACCGCGGCAACTACTGGAACTGGCCGTCGGTGGGCGAGCTGGACATCCTGGAGAACGTCCAGGGCCTGAACACGGTGTGGTCCACGATGCACTGCGGCACCTCACCGGGCGGCCCCTGCAACGAGACCACCGGCATCGGCGGCTCCCGCGCCTGCCCCGGCACCACCTGCCAGGCGGGCTTCCACACCTACGGCATGGAGTGGGACCGCTCGACGAGCCCCGAGGAGATCCGCTTCTACGTCGACGGCATCAACTACCACACCGTACGGGCCAACCAGGTGGACGCCACCACCTGGGCCAACGCCACGAACCACGGCTACTTCATCATCCTCAACGTGGCGATGGGCGGCGGCTTCGTGGACGCCTTCGGCGGCGGCCCGGACGCGGCCACCGTGCCGGGGCACCCGATGGTCGTCGACTACGTCCAGGTCCTGTCGGCCAGTGGGAGCGGTACCACGCCCCCGCCGACCGGCAACCGCGACGCCTACAGCGCCATCCAGGCCGAGTCCTACGACGGTCAGTCCGGTCTGATCACCGAGTCGACGTCCGACTCGGGCGGCGGGCAGAACATCGGCGCGCTGGCCAACGGCGACTGGGCGCTCTACCGGGGCGTCAACTTCGGCTCCAGCGCCGCCAGGCAGTTCGTCGCCCGGGTCGCGAGCGGCGCCGGGTCCGGCGTGAGCGGTCTGGTCGAGGTGCGCCTGGACAGCCGTGGCAACGCGCCGATCGGGAGCTTCGCGGTGGGCAACACCGGCGGGTGGCAGTCCTGGCGGACCATCCCGGCGAACATCAGTTCCGTCACCGGCACGCACTATTTTAATAGCACATCACCCAGCGGTATGCCGGCTGAATTCGTGAATGTGAACTGGTTCCACTTCGGCCGCTGACTCCTCCCTCCCGGGTTTGCCTAGTGGGCCGCCCCGCGCGCGTGGCGGCCCTCTTCGCCGTGTCAGCGCAGCTCGGCCCGGAACGCCGCCGGGGTCGCGTCGGTGTGCTGGTGGAAGAACTTGGAGAAGTTCGCGGCGTCGGGGAAGCCGACCGCCGCGCCGACGCGGCCGATGGGCAGGTCGGTGTGGGCGAGCAGGCGCTTGGCCTCCAGGACGACCCGCTTGTCGATGAAGGCCTTCGGGGTGTCGCCGGTGGCGGCGCGCACCGCGCGGACGAGGGTGCGGCGGGAGTAGCCGAGCGCGTCGGCGTAGGCGCTGACGCTGTGGTTGGTGGCGAAGCCCCGCTCGACGGCGTCCCGGAAGAGGGTGAAGGTGGTGTCCGACCGCTGCCGCGCGCCCTCGGCCGAGCTGGCCGCGAGGTAGGCCAGGCGCAGCAGGAAGGCGCTGAGCGAGTGCCGCAGTACCGAGGTGTGCAGGCTCAGCGGCAGGGTGACGGTGTCCTCGTACTCGCGGCGGAGCTGGGCGAGGGCCGCGCGCAGGCCGTCGAGCTGGGCGGGGTCGGGGCGCAGCAGCGGGGGCAGGTCGTAGCGGTAGAGGCCGGTGGCCTCGACGGTGGCGCGGGGCAGGAAGCCGGGCTGCATGGCGAGGACGGTTCCGCGGTACTCGCCGGTGGTCGTGAAGCGGTGCACCTGTCCGGGGCGGATCCACAGCACATCGCCCGCGGTGGCCTCGTACTCGGCGAAGTCGATCATGTGGCGTACGGGGCCGTCGGTGAAGAACATCACCACGTGGAAGTCGATGCGGTGGACGCGTTCCAGGGGTGCGCCGCCCTGCCAGCCGCCGTCGGTGCCCATCGGGCCGATCTGGATGCCGACGCCGCAGATGCTCTCCTCGACCGGGAAGGCGAACGTGTCGATGCCGCTGCCCCTGCCGCTGCCGCTGCCCGTGCCGTCGTGCTCCGCGATGGTTGTGTCCGCCATGTCCTTCTCGCGCCGCCTTGAGGGTCTTCGTGGCCGTCAGGGTGTCCCACTTTCACCACAGGCTGACACACCCCGACCTGTCCTTTGAAAAGTCAGACTTTTACAGTCGAACGCGTCTCACCAGGGACGATGCAGCTTTTCATGAACTCTTGAAGAGGACTGGCTACAGATGAGCGCGCAGACACCCGAGGGCCTCGACTGGACGGACCTCGACCGGCAGGCCGTCGACACGGCCCGTCTGCTGGCGGCCGACGCCGTACAGCGGGTCGGGAACGGGCATCCGGGCACGGCGATGAGTCTGGCCCCTGCCGCGTACACGATCTTTCAGAAGGTGATGCGGCACGACCCGGCGGACCCGGAGTGGACCGGCCGCGACCGCTTCGTCCTCTCCCCCGGCCACACCTCGCTGACCCTCTACACCCAGCTCTACCTCGCCGGGTACGAGCTGGACCTCGACGACCTGAAGGCGTTCCGCACCCAGGGCTCCCGGACGCCCGGCCACCCGGAGTACGGCCACACGGCGGGCGTGGAGACCACCACGGGTCCGCTCGGGCAGGGCGTCGCCAACGCCGTCGGCATGGCGATGGCGGCCCGCTACGAACGCGGGCTGTTCGACCCCGAGGCGCCCGAGGGCGCCTCGCCCTTCGACCACACCATCTGGGCGATCGTCTCCGACGGCGACCTCCAGGAGGGCGTCTCCGCCGAGGCCTCCTCCCTCGCGGGCCACCAGAGGCTCGGCAACCTGGTCTTCCTCTACGACGACAACCACATCTCCATCGAGGGCGACACCGCGACCGCCTTCTCCGAGGACGTGCTGAAGCGGTACGAGGCCTACGGCTGGCACGTGCAGCGGATCACGCCCGCCGAGAACGGCGATGTCGACGTGCACGCGCTGTACGCGGCGCTCAAGGCGGCGCGGGCCGAGACCGCGCGCCCCTCGATCATCGCGATGCGCACGGTCATCGCCTGGCCCGCCCCGAACGCCCAGAACACCGAGGCCTCCCACGGTTCCGCGCTCGGCGAGGCGGAGATCGCCGCCACCAAGCGCGTCCTCGGCTTCGACCCGGAGCGCACCTTCGAGGTCCCCGACGCCGTCCTCGCCCACACCCGCGAGGCCCTGGACCGGGGCGCCCAGGCGCACGCCGCCTGGGACAAGCGGCTCGACGAATGGCGCGGCGCCCACCCCGAGCGCGCCGCCACCTTCGACCGCGTCAGCCGCGGCGAGCTGCCCGAGGGCTGGGAGGAGCACATCCCCGTCTTCGAGGCGGGCAGGTCCCTCGCCACCCGGGCCGCCTCCGGCAAGGTCCTCCAGGCGCTCGGCGCGGTCGTCCCGGAGCTGTGGGGCGGCTCGGCCGACCTGGCGGGCTCCAACAACACCACGATCGACAAGACGTCGTCCTTCCTCCCCACGGACAACCCCCTCCCCGAGGCCGACCCCTACGGCCGCACCGTCCACTTCGGCATCCGCGAGTTCTCGATGGCGGCCGGGATGAACGGCATCGCCCTGCACGGCAACACCCGCATCTACGGCGGCACCTTCCTGGTGTTCTCCGACTACATGCGCAACGCCGTCCGCATGTCCGCGCTGATGCAGCTGCCGGTGACGTACGTGTGGACGCACGACTCCATCGGCCTCGGCGAGGACGGCCCGACGCACCAGCCCGTCGAGCACCTGGCGTCGCTGCGCGCCATCCCGGGCCTGAACGTGGTCCGCCCGGCCGACGCCAACGAGACCGCCGTCGTCTGGGCGGAGATCCTCCGCCGCCACACCACCGCACCGGCCCCGCACGGCCTCGCGCTCACCCGGCAGGGCGTGCCCGTCTACGAGCGCAACGAGGACGCGGCGAAGGGCGGTTACGTCCTGCGGGAGTCCTCCACCGCCACGCCGGAGGTCATCCTGATCGCCACCGGCTCGGAGGTGCGGCTCGCGGTCGCCGCGCGGGAGGAGCTGGAGGCGGCGGGGATCGGCGCCCGGGTGGTGTCGATGCCGTCCGTGGAGTGGTTCGAGGAGCAGCCGCGCGCCTACCGCGAGAGCGTGCTGCCGCCGTCCGTGAAGGCCCGCGTTGCGGTCGAGGCCGGGGTGGGTCTGACGTGGTACCGGTTCACAGGTGACGCAGGACGGATCGTTTCGCTCGAGCACTTCGGTGCCTCCGCCGACGCCGCGACCCTGTTCGCCGCCTACGGCTTCACCCCCGAGAACGTCGTCGCCGCGGCCCGGGAATCCCTCGCCGCCGCGCGTGGTTGATCCGACCGCCAGAAAGAAGATGATCACAATGACCGAAGCGACCGCCACCCCGGAGCCCCTGCGGCGCCTGTCCGACGAGGGCGTCTCCGTCTGGCTGGACGACCTGTCCCGCAAGCGGATCACGTCCGGCAATCTCGCCGAACTCCTGACCACCCGGCACGTGGTCGGCGTCACCACCAACCCCTCCATCTTCCAGGCCGCCATCGGTTCCGGCGAGGGCTACGAGGAGCAGCTCGCCGACCTCGCGGTACGCGGCGTCACCGTGGACGAGGCCGTACGGATGATGACGACCGCCGATGTGCGGACCGCCGCCGACATACTGCATCCCGTGTACGAGGCGTCGGGCGGCCGGGACGGCCGGGTCTCCATCGAGGTCGACCCACGCCTCGCCCATGACACGGCGGCGACCGTCGCCGAGGCCCGGCAGCTCGCCTGGCTGGTCGACCGCCCCAATGTGATGATCAAGATCCCGGCGACCAGGGCGGGCCTGCCCGCCATCACCGAGGTGATCGCCCAGGGCATCAGCGTCAACGTCACGCTGATCTTCTCCCTGGAGCGCTACCGCGAGGTCATGGCCGCCTATCTCGCCGGTCTGGAGCGGGCGCGGGAGGCGGGCCTGGACCTGTCGGCCATCCACTCGGTGGCGTCCTTCTTCGTCTCCCGCGTGGACACCGAGATCGACAAGCGGCTCACCCTGCTCGGCACCGACGAGGCGCTCGCCCTCAAGGGCCGGGCGGCCCTCGCCAACGCGCGCCTCGCCTACGAGGCGTACGAGGAGGTCTTCGCCGGTGACCGCTGGCTGGCCCTGTCCGGGGCCCGCGCCAACAAGCAGCGCCCGCTGTGGGCGTCGACCGGCGTGAAGGACCCCGCCTACAAGGACACCCTGTACGTCGAGGACCTGGTCGCCCCCGGCACGGTCAACACCATGCCCGAGGCCACCCTGGACGCCACCGCCGACCACGGCCGCGTCACCGGCGACACGGTCACCGGCGGCTACGCCCAGGCCCGCGCCGACCTGGCCGCCGTGGAACGCCTCGGCATCTCCTACGACGAGGTCGTCACCCAGCTGGAGGACGAGGGCGTGGCCAAGTTCGCGACGGCCTGGCAGGACCTGCTGGACGCCGTGACGAAGTCGATGGACAGCAAGGGAGTTGAGGAGCAGTGACCTCCGCGAAGGCCGCGCCCGCAGGGAACACCACGAGCACCGGGGCCGCACAGAGCACCACGAACACCGCGCCCGCTGAGCAGCGTACGGACACCACGGACACCGCGGACACCGCGGCCACCGCGGACACCGCGGCCACGGGCAGCACGACGAAGCCCGCGCCCACCGCGACCGACACGCGCGCCGAAAGCCCGCCGGACCAGGCGACCGCCGACTGGAACAACCCGCTGCGCGACCCCCGCGACCGCCGACTGCCGCGCATCGCGGGCCCGTCCGGGCTGGTCATCTTCGGGGTCACCGGCGACCTGTCCCGCAAGAAGCTGATGCCCGCGGTCTACGACCTCGCCAACCGTGGCCTGCTGCCCCCGGGCTTCTCCCTGGTCGGCTTCGCCCGCCGGGACTGGGAGGACCAGGACTTCGCGCAGGTGGTGCACGACGCGGTGCGCGAGCACGCCCGCACCGAGTTCCGCGAGGAGGTCTGGCAGCAGCTCGCCGAGGGCATGCGGTTCATCCCCGGCGACTTCGACGACGACACCGCGTTCAAGCAACTGCGGTCCGCCATCGAGGAGTTGGACGCCTCGCGCGGCACCAGCGGCAACTACGCCTTCTATCTCTCCGTACCGCCGAAGTTCTTCCCGAAGGTCGTCAAGCAGCTGAAGAAGCACGGGCTGGCCGACGCGCCCGAGGGCTCCTGGCGGCGGGCCGTCATCGAGAAGCCGTTCGGGCACGACCTGAGGTCCGCCGAGCGGCTGAACGCGATCGTGCACGAGGTGTTCGACCCGGAGCAGGTGTTCCGCATCGACCACTACCTGGGCAAGGAGACCGTCCAGAACATCCTGGCGCTGCGCTTCGCCAACCAGTTGTTCGAGCCGATCTGGAACAGGTCGTACGTCGACCACGTACAGATCACCATGGCGGAGGACATCGGCATCGGCGGCCGGGCGGGCTACTACGACGGCATCGGCTCGGCCCGTGACGTCATCCAGAACCACCTCCTGCAGCTGATGGCGCTCACCGCGATGGAGGAGCCCGCCGCGTTCGACGCGGCGTCGCTGCTCACCGAGAAGCTGAAGGTCCTCAGGGCGGTGAAGGTGCCCCAGGACCTGGCCCGGCACACCGTGCGCGCCCAGTACGCGCCGGGCTGGCAGGGCGGCGCGCAGGTGCGCGGCTATCTGGAGGAGGCTGGCATCGACCCGGCCTCCACCACCGACACCTACGCCGCGATCAAGCTGCAGGTCGACAACCGCCGCTGGGCGGGCGTCCCCTTCTACCTGCGCACCGGCAAGCGGCTCGGCCGCCGGGTCACCGAGATCGCGGTGGTGTTCCAGCGGGCTCCGCACTCGCCCTTCGACACCACGGCCACCGAGGAACTCGGCGAGAACGCGGTCGTCATCCGCGTCCAGCCCGACGAGGGCATGACGGTCCGGTTCGGCTCCAAGGTGCCGGGCACCTCCATGGAGATCCGGGACGTGACGATGGACTTCGCGTACGGCGAGTCGTTCACGGAGTCCAGCCCGGAGGCGTACGAACGGCTGATCCTGGACGTCCTCCTGGGCGACGCCAACCTGTTCCCCCGTCACCAGGAAGTGGAAGAGTCCTGGAAGATCCTCGACCCGATCGAGGAGTACTGGGCCACGCACGGCAGGCCCGCGCGCTACGCGTCGGGCAGCTGGGGTCCGAAGGAAGCAGACGAGATGCTCGCACAAGACGGACGGAGCTGGCGCAGGCCATGAAGATCGACCTGACCGACACCACGGCAAGCAAGATCAACAAGGCGTTGGTGCAGGGCCGCCGTGCCCTGGGCACCCCCGCCGTGGGCATGGTCCTCACGATGGTGATCGTCACGGACGAGGAGAACGCCTACGACTCGATCAAGGCCGCCGAGGAGGCCTCCCACGAGCACCCCTCGCGCACCCTGGTCGTCATCAAGCGGCACGCCCGCACCCCCCGCGAGCGCCACCGCTCCCGGCTGGACGCGGAGGTGCGGGTCGGCTCCGAGGCCGGGACCGGTGAGACGGTCGTCCTGCGCACCTACGGCGAGGTGTCCGACCACGCCGACTCCGTCGTGCTGCCGCTGCTGCTGCCGGACGCGCCGGTGGTGGTGTGGTGGCCGGTGGACGCGCCGGACAACCCGTCGAAGGACCCCCTCGGCGCGCTGGCCCAGCGCCGGATCACCGACATGTACGCCGTCGAGCACCCGCTGGCCGCCCTGGAGACCCGCGTGAAGTCCTACGCGCCCGGCGACACCGACCTGGCCTGGACCCGGCTCACCCCGTGGCGTTCGATGCTGGCCGCGGCCCTGGACCAGGCCCGCCTCACCGTCACCTCCGCGGCCGTGGAGAGCGAGGCCGACAACCCCAGCGCCGAGCTGCTCGCCCGCTGGCTCCAGGCCCGCCTCGGCGTCACCGTCGACCGGGTCGAGACCGCGGGTCCGGTCGTCACCGGCGTACGCCTCGGCACCGAGAAGGGCGAGATCGTCATCGACCGCCCCGAGGGCCCGCTCGCCACGCTGGCCCTGCCCGACCAGCCCTCGCGCACCCTCGCCCTGAAGGTGCGCCCCACCTCCGAACTCATCGCCGAGGAGCTGCGGCGCCTCGACGCCGACGAGATGTACGCCGTCGCCCTGCGCGGCGAGGCCACCAAGGAGACCGCCTCCCATGTCTGACACCCCCCTGCTGACGCGGCGCCCGCAGTGGGCCGCCCTGGAGGACCACCGGGCGCAGGGCGTCCCGGGCCTGCGTGAGCTGTTCGCGGCCGACCCCGACCGCGCCGAGCGGTACCTCGTACGCGTCGGTGACCTGCGCATCGACTACGCCAAGAACCTGGTCACCGACGAGACCCTCGCCCTGCTCCAGGAACTGGCCGCCGCCACCGACGTCTTCGGGCTGCGGGACGCCATGTTCCGTGGCGAGAAGATCAACGTCACCGAGGGGCGGGCGGTGCTGCACACCGCGCTGCGCGCCCCGCGCGAGGCGGTGATCGAGGTCGACGGCGAGAACGTCGTCCCCCAGGTGCACGCCGTGCTCGACAAGATGGCCGACTTCGCCGGACGCGTCCGCTCCGGTGAGTGGACCGGCCACACCGGCAAGCGCATCCGCAACGTCGTCAACATCGGCATCGGCGGCTCCGACCTCGGCCCGGCGATGGCGTACGAGGCGCTGCGGGCGTACACCGCGCGCGAGCTGACGTTCCGTTTCGTCTCCAACGTCGACGGCGCCGATCTGCACGAGGCGGTCCGCGACCTGGACCCGACCGAGACCCTGTTCATCGTCGCCTCCAAGACCTTCACCACCATCGAGACGATCACCAACGCCACCTCGGCCCGCTCCTGGCTGCTGCAGGGGCTCGGCGGCGACGAGAAGGCCGTCGCCCGGCACTTCGTCGCCCTGTCGACGAACGGCGAGAAGGTCACGGAGTTCGGCATCGACCCGGACAACATGTTCGAGTTCTGGGACTGGGTCGGCGGCCGCTACTCCTACGACTCCGCGATCGGCCTCTCCCTGATGATCGCCATCGGCCCGGAGGCGTTCCGGGAGATGCTCGACGGCTTCCGGACCGTGGACGAGCACTTCCGCACCGCTCCCCCCGAGGCCAACGCCCCGCTGCTGCTCGGCCTGCTGGGCGTCTGGTACGGCAACTTCCTGGACGCGCAGTCGCACGCCGTACTGCCGTACAGCCACTACCTGTCGAAGTTCACCGCCTACCTCCAGCAGCTCGACATGGAGTCCAACGGCAAGTCCGTGGACCGCGAGGGGCGCGCCGTGGAGTGGCAGACCGGGCCGGTGGTGTGGGGCACGCCCGGCACCAACGGTCAGCACGCCTACTACCAGCTGATCCACCAGGGGACGAAGCTCATCCCCGCGGACCTCATCGGCTTCGCCCGGCCGGTCGCCGAGCTGAGCGACGACCTCAGGGCGCAGCACGACCTGCTGATGGCCAACCTGTTCGCGCAGGGCCAGGCGCTCGCCTTCGGCAAGACCGCCGACGAGGTGCGCGCGGAGGGCGTGCCCGAGGAGCAGGTGGCGCACCGCACCTTCCGTGGCAACCACCCCACGACCACCATCCTCGCCGCCGAGCTGACCCCGTCGGTGCTCGGCCAGCTGATCGCGCTGTACGAGCACAAGGTGTTCGTACAGGGCGCGGTCTGGAACATCGACTCCTTCGACCAGTGGGGCGTGGAACTCGGCAAGGTCCTCGCCAGGCGCGTCGAACCCGCCCTCACCGAGGGCGCCGAGGTACCCGGCCTCGACGCCTCCACCGCCGCCCTCGTGGCCGCCTACCGTGACCTCAAGGAAGTGAAGTGATCATGCAGCTCGGTCTCATCGGTCTCGGCAAGATGGGCGGCAACATGCGCGAGCGGATCCGCCGCGCTGGCCACACCGTCCTCGGCTACGACCGCAACCCCGACGTCTCCGACGTGGACTCCCTCGCCGCACTCGTCGAGCGCCTCGACGCGCCGCGCACGATCTGGGTGATGGTCCCCGCGGGCGCCGCCACCCAGTCCGTCGTCGACGAGCTGTCCGGTCTCCTCCAGGCCGGTGACGTCGTCGTCGACGGCGGCAACTCCCGCTGGACCGACGACGAGAAGCACGCCACCGAACTGGGCGCCAAGGGCATCGGCTTCGTCGACGCCGGTGTCTCCGGCGGCGTGTGGGGCCTGGAGAACGGCTACGCCCTGATGGTCGGCGGCGACAAGGAGCACGTCGACCGGCTCCAGCCGGTCTTCGACGCCCTCAAGCCGGAAGGCCCGTACGGCTATGTCCACGCGGGCAAGGTCGGCGCCGGGCACTTCTCCAAGATGGTCCACAACGGCATCGAGTACGCCATGATGCAGGCCTACGCCGAGGGCTGGGAGCTGCTGGAGGCCGTGGACTCGGTGACCGACGTCCGCGAGGTCTTCCGCTCCTGGCAGGAGGGCACGGTCATCCGCTCCTGGCTGCTCGACCTGGCCGTCAACGCCCTCGACGAGGACGAGCACCTGGAGAAGCTGCGCGGCTACGCCCAGGACTCCGGCGAGGGCCGCTGGACGGTGGAGGCGGCGATCGACAACGCCGTACCGCTCCCGGCGATCACCGCCTCGCTGTTCGCGCGGTTCGCCTCCCGGCAGGAGGACTCCCCGCAGATGAAGATGGTCGCCGCGCTGCGCAACCAGTTCGGCGGCCACGCGGTCGAGTCGGCCAAGTAGGCGGCTGCCGTACGGGGTTCAGCGCGCGGCGTGCTGCGCGGCCAGGCGGACCGGGGCGTTGGGGGCGCCGTAGCCGCGGTAGCCGCCGTCGCGCTGGACCAGTTCGAAGAAGACCCGGCCGACGGTCGTGGTGTAGCAGTGCCGGAAGACGCCGTGCGCGTCGCGGTCGTAGAGGATGTCCAGCTCGCGATAGGTGGCCAGCTCGTCGTCGGGCAGGTCGTGGCGGGCGGCGAGGTCGTCGTAGTAGTTGGCGGGCACCGGCAGGAGACGGCCGCCCGCGTCCCGGAAGCGGCGGGCCACGGCGATGACGTCGTCCGTGGCCAGCGCGATGTGCTGGGCGCGCACGGTGTCGTCGGTGGGCGCCGCGCCGACGGTGAGCGCGATCCGGACGCTGCCGTCGGCGTTGGTGACGGCGCGGCTGCGCAGCAGGCCGTAGGGGTCGGCGACGTCGACGCTCTCCTGGGCGCGCAGGCCGAGGACGGTGCGGTGGAAGAGGGCCGCCTCGTCGAAGTGGTGCCAGGGCTGGGTGAGGGCGAGGTGGTCGACACGGGTCACGCCGGGGCTGGCGGAGGCGTCCTCGACCTGTACGAAGTCCGTGCGCCAGTCGGGGAGTTCGGGGTCTCCCGTGGCGCAGAAGAAGAGTTCGGTGCCGTCGGGGGCGGCCACCGCGTCCAGGGGCACGTCCTCGCGGGCGCGGCGGCGGGGCAGCACCGGGGCAAGCAGGGCCTCGGCTCGGCGGGCGGCGGCTGCGGGGTCGGGTGACTCCAGCCCCACGGCGGCGAGTTGGGTGCCGTCGCGGCGGGCCCCTGGACCGGTGTTGACCAGGACGCGGGCGTCGCCCTGCTGCCACAGGTCGACCGGTTTGCTGCGGTGCCGGGCGGTGCGGGCGAAGCCCAGGGCGGCGAGCTGTGCGGTGACCGGGGCGGAGTCCGGGGTGACCAGCTCGGCGAAGGCGACGCCGGTGGGGACCACGGGCGGGGGCAGTTGGGCCGCGCCCACGGTCTCCATCAGGGCCAGCAGGGAGCGGTGGGCGTCGACGGCGGTCGGAGCGGCCTCGGCCTGACGGAAGACGTCGTTGAAGACCTCCAGGGACAACGGTCCGCGGTATCCCGTATGCAGTACATGGCCGACGAGCCCCGGCACATCGAATCCACCCTGCCCGGGGAAGCACCGGTAGTGGCGGCTCCACTGGAGCACGTCCATGGCGAGCCGGGGCGCGTCGGCGAGCTGGAGGAAGAAGATCTTCTCGCCGGGGATGTCCTCGATGCCCTTCGGGTCCGAGCCGCGCGACAGGATGTGGAAGCTGTCCAGGCAGGTGCCGAGCGCGGGGTGGTCGGCGGCGGCCACGATCCGCCAGGCGTGGTCGTAGGTGCTGACGTGCCGTCCCCAGGCGAGCGCCTCGTAGGCGACACGGATGCCGAAGTCCTGGGCGAGAGCGGCGAGTTCGGCGAGCTGGCGGGCGGCGAGATCGTCGTCGTCCACGGCGAGCGGGGAGACGCTGGAGCAGACCAGTACGGTGTCCGCGCCGAGCCTGCGCATCAGCTCGAACTTGTGCCGGGCCCGGCGCAGATTGCGGGCGAACTCCTCCCGCGGCACGGCCTCGATGTCCCGCATCGGCTGGTAGAGGTCGATGCTCAGGCCCAGATCGGCGCACCGGGCGCGGATCTCCTCGGGGGTGAGGGGGCTGGCGAGCAGGTCGTTCTCGAAGATCTCGACGCCGTCGAAGCCCGCCCGGGAGGCGGCCGTGAGCTTCTCGGTGAGGGATCCGCTGAGGGAGACGGTGGCGATGGAGGTGCGCACGGGGGCCTGCCTTTCGGGGGCTGCCGTTGGAGGGCTGCCGGTCGGAGGTGCCTTGTCGGGGGGTGCCTCGACGGGGACGGCCTTGTCGGCAGCTGCCTTGCCGGAAGCCGCCTTGTCGGAAGCTGCCTTTCGGGGAGCTGCCTTGTGGGGACCGCGCTGGGGGAGCTGCTTTTGGGGGCTGCCCTGCGGGAGCCTCCTTCTGGGGACTGCCCTGCGGGAGCCACCGCTTAGGGGACTGCCCTGCGGGAGCCACCGCTTAGGGGACTGCCCTGCGGGAGCCACCTTCTGGGGACTGCCCTACGGGAGCCACCGCTTGGGGGCTGCCGTTCGGGATGGCTTACTTGGGTGCGGTGACCGGCCCGGCCAGTTCCGCGATGTCCGCGAGCATCCGGGCGCTGTCCGGCTCCCGCCCGGTGAACAGCCGGAAGGCGTCCACCGCCTGGAAGGCGGCCATCCCGGCGCCGTCGAGGGTGGCGCAGCCCAGGGCGCGGGCGGTGGTGAGCAGCTCGGTGTCCAGGGGGCGGTAGACGACCTCGGCGACCCACAGCCCGGGGTGGAGCAGCCCGGCGGGCAGCGGCAGGCCGGGGTGGGCGGCCATGCCGGTGGGCGTGGCGTGCACGAGGCCGCCCAGACCGTCGGCCTCGCGGAGCAGCCGTGGCAGCCGGTCCAGGGTGGCGGCGGTGGCGCGGTCCGGTCCGAAGTGCTGGCCCAGCGAGTCGGCGAGGGCGGCGGCCCGCTCCGGCAGCGCGTCCACGACGGTGACCCGACCGGCGCCGAGGGTGAGGATGGCATGCGCGACGGCCGCCCCCGCGCCGCCCGCGCCGAGCTGCACCACGCGCTCCAGCGGGGCGTCGGGCAGTCCACGGGCGAAGGACGCGGCGAAGCCGGTGACGTCGGTGTTGTGGCCGGTGGCACGGCCGTCCTCGAAGACGACGGTGTTGACCGCGCCCAGCGCCCGGGCCTGCGGGGCGAGCGCGTCGAGGTGCCCGATCACGAGCTGCTTGCAGGGGTGCGTGATGTTCAGCCCGTCGAACCCCAGGTCACGGGCGGCGCGCAGCAGCTCGCCCACCGCCTCGGGAGGCACCCCGAGCGTGTCGATGTCGATCAGCCGGTACAGATAGCGCAGGCCCTGGCGGTCGGCCTCCCGCTCGTGGAGGGCGGGGCTGAGCGAGGGTCCGATGCCGGAACCGATCAGCCCGACGAGAAACGAGTCCTTGGCCACGCGGACCTCCTGGGCGGGGCAGCCCTTACAGGGGGATGCCAATGTACGAACTGGTGAGTTAGTCCCCCTGTCATACCCCAAGCGCGGATCCTTGCAAAGCCCTCACGGCATCCGCCGTGCCGCTCCTTCTACAATCACCGGCACTGGCCCTACGCCCGAAGGAACCCGATGACCAGCGTCGACGAACCGGCACGACCGAACGGGCGGATCCGGGACGCCGTCCGCACGAAGGCCGAGATCCTCGACGTGGCGACCCAGGAGTTCGCGCGGGCCGGTTACGACGGCGCCCGCGTCGACGAGATCGCCGCCCGCACCCGCACCACGAAGCGGATGATCTACTACTACTTCGGCGGCAAGGAGCAGCTGTTCACGGCCGTGCTGGAACGGGCGTACGGGGTGATCCGCGAGGCCGAGCAGCAGCTCGACGTCGACCACCTCGACCCGGTCGCCGCCATCCGGCGCCTCGCCGAGGTCACCTTCGACCACCATGAACAGCATCCC
This sequence comes from Streptomyces sp. NPDC057877, assembly GCF_042796855.1. Lineage (NCBI taxonomy): Bacteria > Bacillati > Actinomycetota > Actinomycetes > Kitasatosporales > Streptomycetaceae > Streptomyces > Streptomyces sp. NPDC057877. The sequence goes on along the minus strand of NZ_JBHVMS010000002.1, from coordinate 459,530 downwards.
GACTTCATCCGCCTGGTCAGCATCGAGAACATCCACGGGGCCGAGCACATCGCCGCCTCCGAGAAGCTCGGCCGGATCGGCTCCCCGGCGCTGGACGTGATCCACCGGATCCTCGCCTCGGGGCGGAGGTCGGGGCTGTTCACCGCGGACGTGGACGCCGTCGACCTGCACGCGATGATCAGCTCGTTCTGCTTCTTCCGGGTCTCCAACCGGCACACCTTCGGGGCCCTGTTCGGCCGCGACCTGGTCGATCCGGAGCAGCGCGAGCACTACCGGAACATGCTGGGCGACATGGTGATCGCCTATCTGACGGCGGACCGCGCGGCGGAGTGAGCCGGGGGCGGCCCGGTGCCGCCCGACCCCTTGACACGTGGGACACCTCGGCGCAACATCCCTACCCACCGCGACTAACTATCTAGTGGGTTAATTAGCCGCTCAACAGATCGGCACTTCTCCCCCTCCCCGCACCCCTCCGCCTATGGTGGAGCGCCCGAAGGAGCCGCCGCGTGTCCGTCCCCGCATCCCCCAGCAGCCCCGCCCCGCCCGGCCAGCCGCCCGGCCAGCCGCCCGGTCAGCCGCCCGGTCAGCCGCCCGGTCAGCCGAAGAAGGCCGCGACGGCCGCCTGGATCGGCAGCGCCCTGGAGTACTACGACTTCTTCATCTACGGCAGCGCCGCCGCGCTGATCTTCCCCGAGGTCTTCTTCGACGAGTCCGACCCGGCCACCGCGACCCTGCTGTCCCTGGCCACCTTCGGCGTCGCCTATGCCGCCCGTCCGATCGGCGCGCTGTTCCTCGGCCACTACGGCGACCGGGTCGGCCGTAAGAAGATCATGGTGTTCACGCTGATGCTGATGGGCGTCTCGACGTTCCTCATCGGCTGTCTGCCGACCCGCGACCAGGTGGGCACCCTCGCCCCGGTGCTGCTGGTGCTGTGCCGGGTGCTCCAGGGCATCTCGGCCGCTGGTGAGCAGGCCAGCGCCAACTCCATGACCCTGGAACACGCGCCACCGCACCGGCGCGGCTTCTTCACCAGCTTCACCCTCAGCGGCACCCAGGGCGGGCAACTGCTGGCCACGCTGGTCTTCATCCCCGTCGCCGCGCTCCCCGAGGAGCACCTGATGTCCTGGGGCTGGCGCCTGCCGTTCTGGCTGAGCGTCGGGGTGGCCGTCGTCGGGTACGTCATCCGCCGCAAGCTGGACGAGACCCCGGCCTTCGAGCGGCAGGCGAGCAGCGCGGGCGTGGTGAAGCTGCCGCTGGCGGTGCTGACGCGCGAGCACTGGGCGGACGTGCTGCGGGTGGTCGCCGCCGCGCTGATCGCCTCGGTCAGCACCATCTTCACCGTCTGGGCGCTGGCGTACGCCACCAGCGACTCGGTCGGCATGAGCCGGTCGTCGATGCTGTGGGTGGGCGCCCTCGCCAATGTCGTCGCGCTCGCCGCGATTCCGCTGTGGGCCTCGCTGTCGGACCGGATCGGCCGCCGCCCGGTGTTCCTGGTCGGCGCCGTCGGCAGCGCGGTGACGATGTTCCTCTACCTGTGGGCGATCTCCACCGGCTCCTACCCGCTGGTCCTGGTCCTCGGCATCGTCGCCTTCGGTGTCGTCTACAGCGCCGCGAACGGCGTGTGGCCCGCCTTCTACGGCGAGATGTTCTCCACCCGGGTCCGGCTGTCCGGGATGGCGATCGGCACCCAGATCGGTTTCGCCGTGGCCGGTTTCGCGGTCACGTTCGCGGCGCGGATCGCGGGCCCGGACGGCGACGACTGGTTCGCGGTGGCCCTGTTCACCGCCGCGCTGTGCGTGCCGCCGGTGGTCGCCGCGCTCTCCGCCCGGGAGACGCACAAGGTGCCGACCGAGCGGCTCGGGGAGCGGACGGCCGCCACGGTGGAGCGGCGCGAGACGGTCTCGGTCTGACGGCCGTGCCGCCCCCTCCCACCTGCGCCTTGTGACACCCCTGTAACAGGAATTGTGGCCTCCGCCACGGACCCGCCGGGCGCGGCCCTGGTGGGGTGACCGGATGCGTCCCGCCTCCCTCACCCCACCGGCCGCGCTCGTCGGCGTCCTCCTGCTCACCGCCTGCGGCACGGCGGAGGGCGACGGCGACGGCACCGCCGACGGCGGCACCCCGTCGTCCACGGCGTGCGCGACCGCCCAGCCCGTCGACACCACGGGCCTGGAGCTGGACGGCGTACGCGTCGACGCCCTCGGCGGCGTCGGCTACGACGGCTGCGCCGCGCTCAGCGTCACCAACGACGAGGCGAAGGCCCACACCTACACCGTCACCCTGTCCGTGACGTCGGAGTACGGAGAGGCGCAGGACAGTCTGACGGAGACGGTCGCCTCCGTTCCGCCGGGCGGGACCGTGCGGCACACCCTCGACGCGCACCAGCCCCTGGTCACCCCGCAGGGCCAGGCGCTGGTGCGGATCCTCAAGGTCCGCAGCGTCCCCACCGACGAGGCACCCGCGCCGGGCGGCCCGTGCCCGGAGTCCGGGATCCGGCTGACGGCGGACCAGGGGGACGCCGCGATGGGGCTGCGGGTCGTCGGGCTGCTGCTGGAGAACTGCGGCACCACCCCGTACCGCCTCGACGGCTACCCGGAGGTGGACGTGCTCGGCGAGGACCACGACGTCGTGACCGACGTGAAGGTCCTGGACGGCAGCGACGACATCGCCATGAGCCCCGGCACCGACGGCCCGCCGCGCCCGCTGGACCTGGCACCCGGCGAAAGCGCCCGTTCCTCCCTGGTGTGGCGCAACACCGTCCAGGCCGGTACGCCGGTGAACGCGCCGTACGCCAGAGTGCGCGCCAAGCCCGGCGCCGACCCGGTGACCGTGACACCGGAACTGGACCTCGGGACGACGGGGAAGCTGGGCGTCGGCCCGTGGCAGCCGGAAGCCGCGGGCTGACGCCGGGCGCACCGGCCCGGCCCCTCTCGCCGGAGGTGTCGGTGCCGACCGGCACGGGCACTTGACCATCAGCGATCAAGGACGTCAAAAGGGCCCGGTCGGCTGGTCGCCGGGCGACGATTGAGGTCAGAGGCGACGACGGCGGAGCAGAGCGCACCGGAGGCACGTGATGGCACGACTGCGGCAAGAGGTCGACCCGGCCGGGGCCGGACTGGACCCGAGGGCACTGGACCGCCTCGACGGGCACTTCGCCCGCTGCGTCGACGAGGGACGGCTGCCAGGCTTCCTGGTCGCCGTCGCCCGCGGCGGGCGCGTGGCCCACCTGACCGCCTACGGCCACCGTGACCTCGCCGCCGCGCTCCCCGTCGAGTCCGACACGCTGTGGCGGATCTACTCCATGACCAAGCCGGTCACCGCCGTCGCCGCGCTGCTGCTGGTGGAGGAGGGCAGGCTGGGGCTCGACGACCCGGTGGCCCGGCACCTGCCCGCGTTCGCCGACGCGCGGGTGTACGACGGCGGTTCCGGGGACGACGTACGGACCCGGCCCGCCGCCGGGCCGATCCTGATCCGCCATCTGATGACCCACACCGCGGGCCTGACCTTCGGCTTCTACCACACGCACCCCGTCGACGCCCTCTACCGCGACGCCGGACTGGAGTCGTCGGTGCCGCCGGGCGCCGACCTCGCCGAGACGATCGAGGTGTACGCCGGACTGCCGCTCCAGTTCGAACCGGGCACCCAGTGGAACTACTCCGTCGCCAGCAACGTGCTGGGCCGTGTCATCGAGGTGGTGTCCGGGCAACCGCTGGACACCTTCTTCGCCGAGCGGATCTTCGGCCCGCTGGGCATGCCGGACGCCGGTTTCGAGGTCGACGGCGAGCAGTCCGGGCGGCTCGCCGAGCTGTACGGGGAGACCGAGGACGGCGGCGTCAAGCCCGTCCCCGGGCTGCCGTTGCACGGGCGGCCCCGCTTCCTGTCCGGCAGCGGCGGCATGGTCGCGAGCGCCTACGACGTCCACCGCTTCACGGAGGTGCTGCGCCGCCGCGGCGAACTCGACGGCGTACGCCTGCTCGACCCGCGGACGGTGGACCTGATGACCGCCAACCAGCTGCCCGGCGGCGCAGATCTGCGCGCGTTCGGCAGCCGCCCGGCCCATGACGAACCCGGCAACGAGGGCGTCGGCTTCGGCCTCGGCGTCTCGGTGGTGATCGACCCCGACCGCACCAAGGCACCGGCGGGCCTCGGCACCTACGGCTGGACCGGGGTGGCGACCACGACGTTCTGGGTCGATCCGAGCCGCGATCTGACCGTGCAGTTCATGACGCAGGTGCGGCCCCGGACGTCGCACACGGTGTTCTCGGACCTGAAGCGGCTGGTGCACCAGGCGGTTACGGGGTGACCCGCGAAGCCCCTACGGAGTGACGCCCGCGGCTCGGGGCGCCGTCGCGTCCAGGTGGGGCAGGTGGTGGTCCAGCCGCTCCCGCTTGGTCCGCAGATAGGTGATGTTGCTCTCGCAGGGCGGGATCAACAGCGGTACCTGCTCGGTGACCTGGATGCCGTGCCGGACCAACGCCTCCCGCTTGCGGGGGTTGTTGGACATCAGCCGGACCGAGTTCACACCCAGGTCGTGCAGGATCTGGGCGGCCACACCGTAGTCCCGGGCGTCCACCGGCAGACCGAGCGCGAGGTTCGCCTCGACCGTGTCCAGGCCCTCCGCCTGGAGCGCCATCGCGCGCAGCTTGGCGAGCAGTCCGATGCCGCGGCCCTCGTGGCCCCGCAGGTAGACGACCACGCCGCGCCCCTCGGCCGCGACGGCACGCAGCGCGGAGGCCAACTGGTCACCGCACTCGCAGTGCTGGGATCCGAAGGCGTCGCCGGTCAGGCATTCGGAGTGCAGCCGGGTCAGCACGTCCTCGGCACCGATGTCGCCGTGCACCAGGGCGACTTGTTCGTCACCCCGGTCGTGGTCGAGATAGCCGATGGCGCGGAATTCGCCGTACACGGTGGGGAGCGGGGCATTCACGACGCGTTCCACGCCGGTGCGCTGTGGTGACTTGGTGCCGATTATGCCGAGGTTTTCTGTCATGATTCTCGCGTTCCTAATGCAGAGATGAAGGGCCGGGAAGAAATGAGTGGTTCTCAGATACGGTCGACCGCATACGATGGTTCGTCGACCGCGCACGGCCTGCCGACCGCATACGATGTACTGCCGACGGGCGGTGCATTGCCGACGGGCGGTGTACTGCCGACGGACACCACAGAGGACGTACGCACCCGGGGCGCGGGCGCCGCGCGGCAGGTCGCCGTCCTGCCGGTGGGGAGCCTCGAGCAGCACGGCCCGTACCTCCCGCTGACCACCGACACGCTCGTGGCCTGCGCCATCGCCCGGGAGATCGCCGCCGTACACCCGGTGCACCTCCTTCCTCCGGTGACGATCTCCTGCTCGCACGAGCACGCGGCCTGGCCGGGAACCGTCAGCATCTCCTCCGTGACCCTTCACGCGGTGATACGGGACATAGCGGCGTCGCTCCGCCGGTCGGGCGTCGACGCCCTGGTGCTGGTCAACGGGCACGGCGGGAACTACGTCCTGGGCAATGTCGTTCAGGAGTCCACCGCGCGCGGTGAGCGGATGGCGCTGTTCCCGGCCACCGAGGACTGGGAGACGGCGCGGGAGCGGGCCGGGGTGCGGACCTCACTGCTCACCGATATGCACGCGGGGGAAATCGAGACCTCCGTCCTTCTGCACACTCATCCGGAATTGGTCCGGCCCGGCTACGAGACCGCCGATTTCGTCGCCGACGACCGGCGGCATCTGCTCACCGTCGGAATGTCCGCCTATACCGACTCGGGGGTCATCGGGCGTCCCTCCCTGGGCGACGCGGAAAAGGGGAAGGCATTGCTGGCGAGCCTGACGGAATCCTTCGGGGCGTATGTCGCGGTGCTGACTTCGGCGGGCGGCGAGCTGCCGTAGGCGCGGGCCCGCGGATCGCCGGGGGCCCGCGAACCGCCGTACCACCGCACGGCCAGCACGACCACCCCCGGCAGACTGGCCGCGAAGGTCAGCACCCCGTACACGACCGCCACCGACAGACCACTGCCCGCCCCGAGCCCCGCCGCGCCGAACGCCCAGGCGGTGACCCCCTCGCGCGGCCCCCAGCCGCCGACGTTCAGCGGCACGCTCATGGCGAGCAGCGCCAGTACCGCCAGCGGCAGCAGCACGGTCACCGGCGCACCGGTCCCGGCGACCCGCGCGGCCAGCACGAACGTAGCGACATGGCCCGCCAGGACGACGACGGAGGAGCCGACGACGCCCGGACCGTTGCGCCGGGACAGCAGGGCCTCGCGCACCTCGCCGAGGAGGGCACGGCGCCTGCGGGCGGCGGGCGAGCGGTTCATGCGCAGGGCGAGGACCACGGCGAGCGCGCCCACCCCGGCGATCAGCACCGGCAGCGCGGCGTGCCGGGTCGCGGTCCGCACCGGCGACGGCATGGTCAGCAGCACGGCCACGCCCACGACGGCGAGCACGAGTTGCCCGGCCGTCCGCTCCAGCACCACCGAGCGCACCCCCCGGCCCAGGTCCCCGGCGCCGCGTCCGTGCCGCACGGCCCGGTGCACGTCGCCGAGGACACCGCCGGGCAGGGCGGCGTTCAGGAAGAGGGCGCGGTAGTAGTCGGCGACGGCCCCGGCGAGCGGCAGCCGGATGCGCAGCCCGCGCGCCACCAACTGCCAGCGCCACGCGCTGAACACCGTGGTCACCAGCCCGATCGCGACCGCCGCCAGCAACGCCGCCGCGTCGATCCGCCGCAGCCCGTCCAGCAGGACGCCGGTGCCGAGCCGCCACAGCAGTACGGCGAGGATGGCGACGCCGGCGAGCGTGCCCAGGTGGGTGCGCAGGGCGCGCGCCGCGGGCGGCTTCCCGGCCGTGGCCGCCGCGGGCGGCTTCCCGGCCGTGGCCGCCCGCCCGCCGCTCATGATGCCCCGCCCGTCGGACGGGCCAGCGCCAGCAGGTCGCTGTGGTGGACGGTGACGCGCAACTCCCCCGCGCCACAGGCGGCCAGCCGGGCCGCCAGGTACTTCTCGGCGCGGGCCGCCAGTTCGGGACGCTGCTCCACCGCCGCTTGGACCCAGCCGCGCAGCCACTGCGCGGTCAGCTCGGCCTCGTCGGGACCGAGCCGCCAAGGGCTCGGCCGCACCCGTACGGTGGCGCCGTGCGCGGCGAACGCCTCGCAGGCCACGGTGACCGCGTCCGGTCCGAGCAGGCCACCGCGGCGCTGGTGCTCGTTGAACGCCTCGGTGATCTCGGCGTCCAGCGGATCGCCGGGACTCAGTTCGACGCGCCCCGCCACCGTCAGTGTCAGCAGGGCCGGGCACCCGGCTGCGGCGCAGGTGGCGGCGAGCGTGTCGACTTCCTCGCGGGTGAGTACGTCGAGCAGTGCGGAGGCCGTCACCAGACGGGCCCCGGCCAGCGCGTCCACGGTCAGCCGGGCCACGTCACCGCGCCGGGTCTCCACGGTGACCCGGCTGCCGTCGGCGGCCGAGCGCGGCGACGACACGGCGGCGAAGTGGAGGAGGTAGGGGTCGCGGTCGTGCAGGATCCAGTGCTGGGCACCGTCGAGGCGGGGGGCCAGCCAACGGCCCATGGACCCGGTGCCGCACCCCAGGTCGTGGACGACCAGCCCGCCCGAGCGGCCCGGCAGGTTCGCCAGCCGGATCCGCAGCGGGTCGAGCAGCTCCGGCGCCCGCGCGGCGGCGTCGGTGCCTTCGCGCAACTCCAGCCACTCGGGAGCGTACCGGGGCGGCTCCCCGTCACCGTCCTCGGAGCCGGAGTCCCGCAGCCGCAGGGTCGGCCGCTCCCCCGGCCTGGCGGCGGGCCCGGCGCCGGGCATCACGGCGGGTCCCGGCTGGGCGGGGAGGGTCGGGGCGCCCTGTCGTGTGGCCGTCGGCTCGTTCATGCCGCCCTCCGGGGTTCGGTCGGGAGCCGGGTCAGTACCCCGGCCAGGTTCTTGGCGGTCGTCGCCCAGCCGTCCAGGGCGGCGCGGCGGCCACGGGCGGCGGCCTTCAGGCGGCGCCGGACGTCGGCCTCGCCGAACCAGCCGCGCAGTTCGGCGGCGAGCGCGGCCGGGTCCTCCGGCGGTACGAGGATGCCGGGCACGCCGCCGTCGGGGGCCCGGCCGACGGCCTCGGGGAGCCCGCCGACGTCCGTGGCCAGCACCGGGATGCCGCGCGCGAGGGCCTCGGTGACCGCCATGCCGTAGGTCTCGGCGTAGGAGGCGAGGACCATCAGGTCGGCGGCGGCGTAACTGGCGTCGAGCGCGGCACCGGCGCGGGGTCCCGTGAGGCGGACGCGGTCCTGGAGGCCGTAGTCCTCGATACGGCCGCGCAGTCGGGCCACGTACTGCGGGTCCTGGGTGAGTCCGCCGACGAAGGTGCAGGTCCAGGGCAGGTCGGTGACCGTGGCGAGGGCCTCGATCAGGCGGTGCTGGCCCTTGCGCGGGGTGACCGAGGCGACGCACAGCAGCGCGGAGACGCCGTCGGTGCCGGGGGCGAGGGGTGCGATGTCGGCGCCGGGGGCGGCGACGTGGACGCGGTCGGGGGCGAGTCCGTGGTGGGCGACGAGGCGGCGGGCCGCCCAGTCGCTGGTGGCGATGACCGCGGACGCGGCGCGCAGCACGGTCCGCTCCCTGGCGTCGAGTTCGGCGGCGCGCCCGGGCGCGAGACCGGTCTCGTCACCGAGCGGCAGATGGACGAGCACGGCGAGCCGCAGCCGCTCCGCCTCGGGTACGACGGTCTCCGGGACGCCGCAGGCCACCAGCCCGTCGAGGAGTACGACGGACCCGTCCGGCAACTCCCGTAGCTCGCGGCCGAGTTCGGCGCGGGCCGTCGCGTCCGGGCTGGGCCAGGCGCCGTCGACCAGGTGTCTGTGCACCTGCCAGCCGAAGCCGGGGAGGTCGAGGCAGACGCGGCGGTCGTAGGCGTTGCCGCCGCTCGGGGCCGCCGGGTCGTCGACGCCGCCCGGCATCAGGAAGTGCACGGTGCGCAGGGACATGGGGATGATCTCGCCGTTGCTCGGGGCCGCCTGCGCGGGCACGTAGGCGAGGGGGGTGTGCTCCAGGCTCACGTCGGTCACAGGGCACGCTCGTAACTCGCCCAGGCGATGTGCGACTCGTGCAGGGTGACCGAGAGGGCCTCGATGCCCCGGGCGCCCTCGCCGAGCGCGCCCTGGTGGATCCGCTCGGCGAGCCGGTCGGCGATCACCTTCGCCAGGAACTCGGTGGAGGTGTTGATCCCGGCGAAGTCGGGCTCGTTGTCGAGGTTGCGGTAGTTCAACTCGCTGACCACGGCGCCCAGTTCACGGGTGGCGAGGCCGATGTCGACGACGATGTTGTCGTCGTCCAGCTGCTCGCGCCGGAAGGTGGCGTCCACCAGGAACGTGGCCCCGTGCAGACGCTGCGCGGGTCCGAACACCTCGCCGCGGAAGCTGTGGGCGATCATGATGTGATCGCGGACGGTGACACTGAACAACGAAACGACCCTCCAGGTGCGGCGCATGGATGCCGAGTAGTACGGCCGGAGTCCTTCCCTTGTTCAGCCGGTCGTACGTTCTTCTCTCAGGTCAGGCGATGGTCGGACAGCAGTCGGACAGCAGTCGGGCGGCAGTCCGGCGGCAGTCGGGTGGCTGTCAGAGGTCCTCGTCGTACCGCACCCGGTGGCAGAGCGCCGGGATCTCGCCCGAGGCGAGCGCGGGCATCACCTCCGGCAGCTCCTCGAAGGCGCACTCACCGGTGACGAGCGCGTCCAGCGCCGGGTCGGCGAGGAGGTCGAGGGCGAGGGCGAGGCGGTCGGCGTAGGTGCGGCCGGGGCGGGCCGGGGAGACGGTGCCGACCTGGCTGCCGCGGATGGTCAGGCGGCGGGAGTGGAATGCCTCGCCGAGCGGAAGGCTGACCTGCCGGTCGCCGTACCAGCTCAGTTCGATGACGGTGCCCTCGGTGGTGAGGAGTTCCAGGGAGCGGGCGAGGCCCCGCTCGGTGGCGCTGGCGTGCACGACGAGGTCGCGGTCACCGCGGGCGTCGGCGGGCAGCGCGAAGTCGACACCGAGGGCCGCGGCGGTCTCGGCCCGGGCCGGATCGGCGTCGACGAGCTGCACCCGCACCCCCGGGAAGCGGGCCAGCAGGGCGGCCACGGAACAGCCGACCATGCCGCCGCCGACGACCGCGATCCGGTCGCCCACCAGCGGGGCGGCGTCCCACAGCGCGTTGACGGCGGTCTCCACCGTCCCCGCGAGGACGGCGCGTTCGGCGGGTACGTGCTCCGGCACCGGCGTGACGGCGGTCGCGGGAACGACGTAGCGGGTCTGGTGCGGATGCAGACAGAAGACCGTACGGCCGAGCAGGTCCGCCGGTCCCGCCTCCACCTCCCCGACGCTGAGGTAGCCGTACTTCACCGGGCCCGGGAAGTCGCCCTCCTGGAACGGCGCCCGCATGGCGGTCCACTGGCTGCGCGGCACCCCGCCACGGAAGACGAGCGTCTCGGTGCCCCTGCTGACGCCGGAGTAACGGGCCCGCACGAGGACCTCACCGTCGGCGGGTTCCGGAAGGGCCTCCTCCCGGATCTCGGCCCGCCCGGGTGAGCTGAGCCAGAACGCACGTGCGGTGCGAGTCATCGGCATCCTCCTGAACGATCGGGAAGTTGTCCACGTACCGAGGTGTGCACAGGCCGCGCACAGTACGCGGCGGTGATCGACTCTGTCACACGGCCGGAGGATGTGCGGTGGCCCTGAACAACCCCTATGGAGCGAGCCCGGTGCTACAGGAACCCGCGGTCGGCGCGGGCGTACAGATCCTGTTGCTCGCACTGCTCGGCCCGGCGATCGGCATGGGCCCGGCGGGCTGGCTGACCGGCCTCGGCTTCGCGGTCGGCACCTGGGCCGTACTCTCCCGGGCCGTGCACCGCTCCCGGCTGCGCTCCTTCGGCCCGGCGAACCGGGTCACCCTCGGCCGCGCCACCCTGGTCGGCGGTGTGACGGCCCTGGTCGCGGACTCCTTCGCCAGCCCTCCGCCGGTGACCCTGCTGGTCGGCCTGACGGCGGTGGCCCTCCTGCTGGACGGCGTCGACGGCAAGGTGGCCCGACGCACGGGGACGTCGTCCGCGCTGGGGGCGCGGTTCGACATGGAGGTGGACGCGTTCCTGATCCTCGTCCTGAGTGTGTATGTGTCGGTCACTGTCTCGGTGGGGCCGTGGGCGTTGCTGATCGGCGGTATGCGGTATGCGTTCGTCGCGGCGTCGCGTGTATACCGTTGGCTGAATGCACCCCTGCCGCCGAGTACGGCGCGCAAGACGGTCGCGGCCTTGCAGGGCGTGCTGCTGTTGGTGGCGGGCGCGGACGTACTGCCCCACCCGGTGACGACGGGGGTCGTGGCGCTGGCCCTGGGCCTGCTGGTGTGGTCGTTCGGACGGGACGTGGTGTGGCTGTGGCGGCGGTCGCGGGTCACCGAGAGGTCGGCTGCCCCGAAGACCGCCGAGGAGAAGGACCGGGTCCTGGAGCCACTGGCTGGCTGACGGCCCTTGCTTGAACGGGACGGACGGGCACGACCAGGCCTGGGAACCATTCACCGGGCTTCCGGCGTGTTCTGTGCGCCAGCCCTCGCGGGTATGTTCACCGCACCCGCCTGGCCTCGCCGCCACCGCGCCCCGACCGTGCGACGACCCGACCGATCGCGCACGGCGGGCACCGCCCCGAGAAGGAGCCCGTCCCATGACCGACAGCACGCCGGAGAGACCGGACACCACCACCCAGCACCTGTCATCACCCCCGCCCCCCGCCGCACCCCCCTACGCCTACCCGGCCACCGTCACCGTCCCCCCGCCGCCCGCACCGCCGTCCCGAACCGGCATACGCGCCCTGGTAGTCACCGTGGTCGTCGTGCTGCTCCTCGCCGGTGGCGGCACCGCCTGGTGGGCCCTCGCCCGCGACGACGGGGGCGACGGCGGCGGCGCGATCGACCACGTCGAACTCTCCGGCGGCAAGCTCGTCAACGACGACAGCGCCTACGGCGAGGACTGCGACGACACCGACGCGTTCTCGTACAACGACTGCGACACGTACGGCAGTTCGGACACGGACGCGACCTACGAGTTCGAGTACGAGATCACCAACAAGGGCAGCGGCTACGCCAACTACTCCGTCATCGTCAACGCCTTCGACGAGGACGGCGACTTCATCGGCCAGACCTACATCGGCGCCACCCACCTGGCCGCCGGGAAGACCGACTCCGACGAGGGCGAGTTCGGCGAGTACGACACCTTCGAGGACGGGCGCGACGCGTCCGACATCGATTCGGTGGAGGTTGCTCACGTGGAGCGCAGGTCGTTGGTCAACTGACCCGGCGCGCCGGTGTCCCGGCGGTCGCGTGCTGGCGCGACCGCCGGGACCGGGGCGTCACGCCGCCCGGCGCACCATCCCCCGATGGTCGCGGATGATGTTCGCGTAGTGGTGGCCGCTGCCCTTGATCGTGCGGACCTGGGTGCGGTAGTCGACGTGGACGAGGCCGAAGCGCTTGTCGTAGCCGTACGCCCACTCGAAGTTGTCGAGGAGGGACCAGGCGAAGTACCCCGCCAGCGGGGCGCCCTTGCGGGCGGCGGAGGCGCAGGCGGCGAGGTGGCGGTCGAGGTAGTCGCGGCGTTCCGGGTCGTCGATCGTGCCGTCGGGGCGGACGACGTCCGGGTAGGAGGAGCCGTTCTCCGTGACGTAGAGCTTGCGGGGGCCGTACTCCTCCGTGAGGCGGAGCAGGAGGGTTTCGATGCCGGTGGCGTCGACCTCCCAGTTCATGCCGGTGCGGGGGACGCCGGGGCGGTCGACGGTGCGGATGTAGGGGGCGGGGGCGGTCGGGTCGGCGGCGATGGTCTGGGGGAAGTAGTAGTTCAGGCCCAGCCAGTCCAGGGGGGCGGCGATCGTCGCCGCGTCGCCGGGGCGTTCCGGGAGGTCGACGCCGTAGACCTCGCGCATGTCGGACGGGAAGCCGCGGCCGTGTACGGGGTCCAGCCACCAGCGGTTGGTGTGGCCGTCCATGCGGCGGGCGGCGGCGATGTCCTCGGGGGTGTCGGTGGCGGGGTGGATGGTGGAGAGGTTGTTGACGATGCCGACCTCGGCGTGCGGGGCCGCCGCGCGGATGGCCTGGGTGGCCAGGCCATGGCCGAGGAGCAGGTGGTAGGAGGCGCGGACGGCGGCCGTGAGGTCGGTCAAGCCGGGGGCCATGAGGCCTTCGAGGTGGCCGATCCAGGCCGAGCACAGTGGTTCGTTGAGGGTGGTCCAGTGGGTCACGCGGTCGCCGAGGCGGGCGGCCACCACCTCGGCGTACGCGGCGAAGTGTTCGGCCGTTTCGCGTTCCGGCCAGCCGCCGCGGTCCTGGAGGGCCTGCGGCAGGTCCCAGTGGTAGAGGGTGACGGAGGGGGTGATGCCCGCCTCCAGGAGGCCGTCGATCAGGGCGTCGTAGAAGGCCAGGCCCTTCGGGTTCACCGGGCCGTCGCCGCCGGGCAGGACGCGGGGCCAGGCGATCGACAGGCGGTAGGCGTTCGTGCCGAGTCTGCGCATCAGCGCGATGTCCTCACGCCAGCGGTGGTAGTGGTCGCAGGCGGTGTCGCCGTGGTCGTCGCCCGCGATCTTGCCGGGGGTGTGCGAGAAGGTGTCCCAGATCGACGGCGCCCGGCCGTCCTCCGTCACGGCTCCCTCGATCTGGTACGCCGAGGTGGCCGTGCCCCACAGGAAGTCGTGCGGGAGTGCGGCGAGGTCGATGGTCACGAAGGTCCTTTCGGAACGGGGGGAGGCGGTGGTCACTTGACGGCTCCTGCCGTCAGCCCGGCGACCAGGTAGCGCTGCAGGAGGAGGAAGCCCGCGACGACGGGGAGGCTGACGACCAGTGAGGCCGCCATGATCTGGTTCCAGTACACGTCGTTGAGGGTGGAGTAGCCCTGGAGGCCGACCGCGAGGGTGCGGGTGGTCTCGTTCGTCATCACCGACGCGAACAGCACCTCTCCCCAGGCGGTCATGAAGGCGTAGACGGCCACCGCGACGATGCCGGGCACCGCCGCCGGGACGACGACGCGGAAGAGGGCGCCGAGGGGACCACAGCCGTCGACCATCGCGGCCTCGTCGAGGTCACGGGGCACCGACTCGAAGTACCCGATCAGCATCCAGATGGAGAAGGGCAGGGAGAAGGTGAGATACGTGAGGATCAGGCCGCCGCGGGAGCCGAACAGGGCGATTCCGGTGGCGTTGCCGATGTTGACGTAGATGAGGAAGAGGGGGAGGAGGAAGAGGATGCCGGGGAACATCTGGGTGGACAGGACGGTGACGGTGAAGATCCGCTTGCCGCGGAAGCGGTAGCGGCTGACCGCGTACGCCGAGAAGACCGCGATGATCACCGAGCAGACCGTGGCCGCGCCCGCCACGATGAGCGAGTTGACGAAGTAGCGGGCCAGCGGAACCGTCGACCAGATGTCGATGTACGGGCGGATGGTCAGCTCGCTGGGCAGCCAGCGGAACTTTCCCGTGACGTCCGCGAGCGGCTTCAGGGAGCTGGAGACCATGACGTACACCGGCAGCATCACGAAGCCGGTGAGCAGGGTGAGGAAGATCCGGCGGGTCCACAGGAAGGAGCGCGGCGGGGCCAGGGGTGAGCTGTCAGACATCGGCCGTCTTCCTTCCGCGGGAGGTCAGGGCCAGGTACACGCCCGTCACGACGAGCAGGAAAAGCAGCAGCAGGACGGACATGGCGGAGCCGGTGCCGAAGTTCCAGCTCACGAAGGACGCCTGGTAGATGTGGACGGAGATCAGGTCGGCGGCCTCGGGAGCGGCCCGGCCGAACATCACGTACGGCGTGTTGAAGTCGTTGAACGTCCACAGGAAGAGGACCAGGACCAGCACCTGGTTGACGGGGCGGAGGGAGGGGAGGGTGATACGGCGGATCTGCTGCCAAATCCCCGCGCCGTCCAGGGCCGCCGCCTCGTACAGCTCCTTGGGGATGTTCTGGAGTCCGGCCATGACGATGAGGAAGGCGAACGGCCAGCCCTTCCACACCGAGACGGTGAGCAGCGCGAAGAAGCTGTTGTCGCCGATGAGCCAGAAGGAGGGCTTGTCGGTGAGGCCGAGCTGGTCGTGCAGGACGTGGTTCACCAGGCCGTTGTCGTGCTGGAACATGAACACCCAGGTGATCACGGCCGCGTAGACGGGCAGGGCGTACGGCACCAGGAACAGGGCGCGGAGCAACCCTCGACCGTAGAACGAATCCTGCATACAGATGGCGGCAGCCGTGCCGATCAGCCAGCACAGGCCGACCGACAGCACCGTGAAGACACAGGTGATCAGGAACGAACGCAGCAGCGCCTCGCCGACGGGGGCGTTGAAGTCCACCGCCAGGTCGTAGTTGTCGAAGCCGGACCAGGGCGCGGTGCTCCAGTCGCGGATGTAGAACTGCGTGAGTTCCTTGAAGCTCATCACCACACCGGTGACCATCGGCACCAGGTGGACCAGGAGTTCGAGGAGCAGGGCGGGCAGGAGGAGCAGATACGGCAGTGAGACGCGGCGGAGCCGCCCGGTGCGACGCGGGCCGCGCGCCACACCGGGGGTCTTCCCGCCACTGGTCCCGCCATCGTCGGTGGCGTCGGTCTGCACCGGGACAGTGGTCGCCATCGGGGTCACTTCTTGGGCATCTGCTGCTGGGCCTTCTCCAGCGCCGCCTTCACCGACTCGGTGGTGACCGGGCGTCCGGCGGCGGCCTCGGCGAACAGTCCCTTGACCGCCGTACCGACCGTCGTCTCGAACTGTGACTCGTCGGCGACCTGCGGCAGCGCCACCGCACTGGTCGCGAGGGTGTTCTTCAGGACCGCGTTGGCGGGGGTGTTGAACGCCGGGTCCTCCTGCGCGGCCTTGACCGGCGGTATGGAGCTGTAGGCCTTGTTGAGGATCTTCTGTTCCTCGTCGCTGGTCATGAACTCCACGAACTCGGTGGCGCCGTCGAGGTTGTCGGAGTTCTTGAAGACGGCCAGGTTGATGCCCGCGACCATCGAGTTGACCTGCGCGCCGGAGCCCGGGGTGCCGGACTGGACGGGGACGGGCGCCACGCCGTAGTCGTCCTCGCTCATGCCCTGCGACTTGAGGTTGGCGGACGCGGACTGCCACAGCAGCATCGCGGTGTTGCCCTTGGCGAAGTCGCTGACGGACTGGTTCTGCGCGTACTCGGCGTTGCCCGGCGGGATGGCCTTGTCCTTGGCCATCAGGTCGACGTACTGCTTGACCGCGGCGACGGCGTTGTCCGAGGTGAAGTCGGCCTTGCCGTCGGGGGTGAAGAAGTCGGCGCCGTGCTGCTTGGCGAAGACGTAGACGTGGTGGATGTTCTCCGCCGGGTTGGCGCCCTCCGCGCCCAGCACCTGCTTGCCCGCCGCGCTGATCTTCCTGCCGTCGGCGACCAACTCGTCCCAGGTGGCGGGCGGTTCGTCGATACCGGCCTCGGCGAAGATCTTCTTGTTGTAGTAGAGGGCGTACGCCATCGAGTACAGCGGCACCGCGGCCGGGTCCTGGTCCTGCGCGCCGGTGGAGCCGAGCGCCGAGTCGACGAAGCGGTCCCGGCCGCCGATGGCGGCGAACTTCTCCTCGTCCCAGGGCAGCAGCGCGCCCGTCGCCTGGAGGGACGCCGACCAGGTGTTGCCGATGTTCAGCACGTCCGGGCCCTGGCCGGAGGTGGTGGCGGTCAGGATCCGGTTCAGCAGGTCGGACCAGGGCACGACCTCCAGCTTCACCTTGATGCCGGTCTCCTTCTCGAACTTGTCGAGTTCCGGCTGGAGGACCTTCTTGTCGATCTCGATGCTGGCGCCCTGGTTCGACGCCCAGTACGTGAGCGTCTTGGGCGAGTCGTTCGACCCGCCGCCCGTCGAAGAACCGCCTCCGCAGGCCGAGGCGGCGAGGGCGAGAGACAGGGTGACGGCGCCTACGGCCGCGGCTCGGACTCTGCGCATGGCTCCTGGTGTCCCTTCAGGGGAGCCGCCCTCGCGCTCAAGCACGCTCAAGGGATCCCCTCATGGCTTAATTTAGGACGTGAGTTAAACCGTGAACGCGGGGTCCGTCAAGGGTTTGGACACCATTCGCCGAACTCTGCCGCAGCTCTTGACGCGTACGTTGGACGCCTGAAGCATTCCCCGGCGAGAGAGCGCTCCCTGTACCCCCCAACGTTCATTTCCTGAACAACCCTGAACCAGGAGAGAGCCGCGCCATGCCCCCACTTCCACTTCCCCGCTCGCGTCCGTCTGCTGAGTCGTCTGCTGAGTCGTTTGTTGAGCCGTCTGTTGAGCCGTTCGTCGCGGCGCCTGTTGAGGCGTCTGCTGAGGCGTCTGCTGCGCCCTCTGCTGGGCTGTCTGTCGGGCCGTCTGTCGAGCCGTCAGGTGGGCCGTCTGGTGGGCCTGCTTCGGCCGTGAGACCGGTCGAGTCGACCGGCGTCGTGGAACCGGCGGAGGCGACCGGCGCCGTGGAACCGGCGGAGGCGACCCACGTCGTAGAACCGGCGGAGCCGACCGGCGTCCCGCGTCGCGCCGTGCTCGGTGTCGCCGCCGCTGTCGCGCCCGTGCTCGCCGGGCTGGCCGCCGCCCCCGCGGCGGCTGCCGCGGACCCGGTCCCGAGGCGCAAGCGGCCCCACGCCCTGCCCGGCGGCGGGGACCTCGGTCCCAACGTGGTGGTCTTCGACCCGTCCACGCCGAACATCCAGGGCCGACTGGACGACATCTTCCGCCAGCAGGAATCGGCCCAGTTCGGCACCGGCCGCTGGGCCCTGCTGTTCAGGCCCGGCACCTACCACGGCCTCAACGCCCAGCTCGGCTTCTACACCTCCATCGCCGGGCTCGGCCTGTCCCCCGACGACACCACCATCAACGGTGACGTGACCGTCGACGCGGGCTGGTTCAACGGCAACGCCACCCAGAACTTCTGGCGCTCCGCGGAGAACCTCGCCCTCGTGCCGGTCAACGGCACCAACCGCTGGGCCGTCGCCCAGGCGGCGCCCTTCCGCCGTATGCACGTGCGCGGCGGCCTCAACCTCGCCCCCGACGGCTACGGCTGGGCCAGCGGCGGCTACATCGCCGACAGCCGGATAGACGGGCAGGTCGGCCCGTACTCGCAACAGCAGTGGTACACCCGGGACAGCTCCGTCGGCGGCTGGATCAACGCCGTGTGGAACATGGTGTTCTCCGGCGTCCAGGGCGCCCCCGCGACCAGCTTCCCCAATCCGCCGTACACCACGCTCGACACCACCCCCATCTCCCGCGAGAAGCCCTTCCTGTACCTGAGCGGGAACGACTACCGCGTCTTCCTGCCGGAGAAGCGGACCAACTCCCGCGGCGTCACCTGGGGCAACGGCACCCCGCGCGGCACCTCACTGCCGCTGACCCAGTTCTACGTCGCCCGGCCCGGCGTCTCCGCCGCCACCCTCAACCAGGCCCTGGAGCAGGGGCTGCACCTGCTGCTGACGCCGGGGATCTACCACCTCGACCAGCCGGTCCGGGTGAACCGCCCCAACACCGTCGTCCTGGGCCTCGGGTACGCCACCCTCATCCCCGACAACGGCGTCACCGCCCTGACCGTCGCCGACGTCGACGGCGTGCGGCTTGCCGGGTTCCTCGTTGACGCCGGGACCGTCAACTCCGCGACGCTGGTGGAGATCGGCCCGCGCGGCGCCTCCCGGGACCACTCCGCCAACCCGACCACCGTCCAGGACGTGTTCATCCGCATCGGCGGAGCCGGGCCCGGCAAGGCCACCACCAGCCTCGTCGTCAACAGCCGCCACACCATCATCGACCACACCTGGATCTGGCGCGCCGACCACGGCGACGGCGTCGGCTGGGAGACCAACCGCGCCGACTACGGCCTGGTCGTCAACGGCGACGACGTACTCGCCACCGGCCTGTTCGTGGAGCACTTCAACAAGTACGACGTCCAGTGGTTCGGGCAGCGCGGCCGCACGATCTTCTTCCAGAACGAGAAGGCCTACGACGCCTCGAACCAGGCCGCCATCCAGAACGGGTCGCTGCGGGGGTACGCCGCCTACCGCGTCGACGACCGGGTCACCACGCACGAGGGGTGGGGGCTGGGCAGCTACTGCTACTACAACGTCGACCCGACGATCGTGCAGGAGCACGGGTTCGCGGCGCCGGTGCGGTCTGGGGTGAGGTTCCACAACCTGCTGGTCGTCTCGCTTGGCGGTAATGGGCAGTACGCGCATGTGATCAACAATGTGGGGGCGCCTACTTCGGGGACGTCTACGGTGCCTTCGACTGTGGTGGCGTATCCGTAGAGGGTGGATCGGTAGGGGGTGGGTCGGCAGGGCGGTGGGTCGGGTGGCCGTGGATCGGGTGGCCGTGGATCGGGTGGGGTGGGCTGTATGCGATCGACCACCACGACGACGCAGTCGGCTGTCGACTGTCGGCCGTCGGCCGCATACAGCCAACCGCACGACAACAGTCGGCTGTCGGCTGTATGCGGTCGACCGCATAGGGCTAGTCGCCGGTATGCAGTCGACCGCACAGCGCGTAACAACAGTCGGCTGTATACAGCCAACTGCCGCCCGCCTACCGCCCCTCCCCCACAGCCACCCCCACAGGCGCCACCGCATACCCCGTCGGCCGCGCCGTGAACGTCCCCCGCCCCTGCGTACGACTACGCAACCGCGTCGCGTAGCCAAACAACTCGGCCAGCGGCACCGTAGCGGTCACCACCGCCGCGCCCGCCCGGGTAGCGGACCCCGTCACCCGACCCCGCCGCGCCGCCAGGTCACCGAGCACCCCGCCCACCGCGTCCTCGGGCACGGTGACGGTGACCTCGGCGACCGGCTCGAGCACCGCCATCGCACAGTCCCGCAGGGCACCGCGCAACGCCAGCCGCCCGGCGGTGCGGAAGGCCATCTCGGAGGAGTCCTTCACATGAGTCGCCCCATCGGTCAGCGTGACGCGCAGCCCGGTCACCGGGTGGCCGCCGAGCGGCCCGTCGGCCAGCGCGTCCCGGCACCCGGCCTCGACCGCCCGGACGTACTCCTGCGGTACCCGCCCACCGACGACCACCGACCGGAACTCGAACCCGGTGGCACCGGCCTCGCCCGCGTCGAGCGGCTCCACGTCCAGCACGACATGGGCGAACTGCCCCGCCCCACCGTCCTGCTTGACGTGCCGGAAGACCAGTCCGGACACCCCCCGCACCACCGTCTCCCGGTACGCCACCCGTGGCCGACCGACGTTGACCTCCAGGCCGTGGGCGCGGCGGAGCTTCTCCACCGCGACCTCGAGATGGAGTTCGCCCATGCCGGAGAGCACCGTCTGGCCGGTCTCGGGGTCGGTCCGCGCGACCAGCGACGGGTCCTCCTCGGTCAGCCGGGCCAGTGCCGCGGCCAGCCGGTCGGTGCCGGTGGAGGCGCGGGCCTCGACCGCCGCGGAGACGACCGGTTCGGCCACGCCGGGCGGTTCGAGGACGAGCGGGGCGCCGGGCGCGCACAGCGTCGAACCCGCGCGGGCCGACTTCAGCCCGACGACGGCGACGATGTCACCGGCCGACGCACGGTCGACCTGGGCGTGCCGGTCGGCCTGGACGCGCAGGACGCGTCCGATCCGCTCGGTGCGGCCCGTGTTGGACTCCCACACCGTGTCTCCCTTCTCAATGGTCCCCGAGTACACCCGCAGGAACGTCAGCCGCCCCGTGGGCGTGGCGTTCACCTTGAACGCCAGTGCCGCGAACGGTGCCGCCGGGTCGGCGGGCCGCCGCTGCTCGGCACCGTCGTGGGTGCCGCGTACGGCGGGCACGTCCAGCGGCGACGGCAGGTAGTCCACGACGGCGTCGAGCAGGGGCTCGATACCGCGGTTGCGGTAGGCCGAGCCGCACAGCACGACCACGCCGCCACCGTCGCGGGTGAGGTCCCGCAGCGCGCCGGTCAGCGTCTCGGCAGCGAGCGCCGAGGTGGCGCAGAACTCCTCCAGCGCCACCGGATGCAGTTCGGCCACCGCCTCCTCCAGCAGCCTGCGCCGCCGCCCGGCCTCCGCCAGGAGGTCGGGCGGCACCGGGCCCTCCGTGGCCGTGGGTGTGCCGTCCGTCCAGACCAGTGCCCGCATGCGCACCAGGTCCACCACGCCGGTGAAGCCGTCCTCCGTGCCGATCGGCAGTTGGACGACGAGCGGGGCGGGGTGCAGCCGGTCGCGGATGGAGGCGACGGCGGTGTCCAGGTCGGCGCCCGCGCGGTCGAGCTTGTTGACGAAGGCGATCCTCGGTACGCCGTGCCGCTCGGCCTGCCGCCACACGCTCTCGCTCTGCGGTTCCACCCCGGCGACGGCGTCGAACACCGCGACCGCCCCGTCCAGCACCCGCAGCGAACGCTCCACCTCGTCGGCGAAGTCGACGTGGCCCGGTGTGTCGATGAGGTTGACGCGGTGACCGTCCCAGTCGCAGCTGACGGCGGCGGCGAAGATGGTGATGCCGCGGTCGCGCTCCTGGGGGTCGAAGTCGGTGACGGTGGTGCCGTCATGGACCTCGCCGCGCTTGTGTGTACTGCCGGTCGCATACAGGATCCGCTCGGTGACGGTGGTCTTCCCGGCGTCGACATGGGCGAGGATGCCCAGGTTGCGGACGACGGCGAGCGGGTTGGCGAGCTGACGGCTCGTGGTGGTGCGCATGGCCCGTGGTGGCCTTTCGGTGAGTCAGAGGTGTTCGGGCAGCGCGATTCCCGGGCGACGACACGGGCGTACTGGCACCCCGTCAGCCACCGTCTGCGAGACGGCCGTACAGGGGTGTCAGGCGTGGTGTGCCACGGGTGTCCGGTGCCGGGCGCGCAGCGGGCACCGGGCGGAGGAGGACACCAGGATCACCTCGTAGCGGGAGCGGGGAGCGACGGCGACGGCGCGATCACGCACGGCCCGGCTCCCCTCGACTCGTCACGACGCCGCGCCGCCCCGTGGTGGGCGGCGCGCGATGGTGTGGCGAGTGTAGGGAACGGGGCGGCCGGGCGGCACGCGGTTTTCGCCGGGCAGGGCGTGCCGCGACTTTGTCCGCGCGATGGAAGAAGCGACGAGATCTTGAGCGAAAGGGGTTACGTCTCCGTACGAAGACCACTAACTTCCTTGAAATGACCGGGACATGACCTCATGACCGGTGTTCCACGGCGCGACGGCGCGCGCCTGTACTCCCCCCGGCGGACCGGTTCCGGCCTGCCCTCCACCCCCACCCATGGGAGACATCTGTGCGCAAGAGACCGTTCAGGCGCAGAGTGATGCGCAGACTGACGCAGTTGCTGGTACCGGCGGTGGTGTGCGCCGTCGGTCTGACCCTGCCCGCCACCCCTGCGGCATCCGTCCCCGAAGCTGCCCCCGCGGCCGCCGCCGACCCGGTGTTCCAGCAGGTCACGCTGGCCAAGGGCGTGGCCGAGACGGGGGAGCCGATGACGCTGGCGGTGCTGCCCGACCGTTCGGTGCTGCACACCTCGCGCGACGGCACGCTCCGGCTGACCGACGCGGCGGGCACCACCAAGGTGGCCGGGAAGCTCGACGTGTACAGCCACGACGAGGAGGGCCTCCAGGGCGTCGCGGCCGACCCGGCCTTCGCCAGCAACCGCCACGTCTACCTGTACTACGCCCCCAAGCTCAGCACCCCGGCCGGTGACGCCCCGGCCAACGGCACGGCGTCGGACTTCGCGCCCTTCAACGGCGTCAACCGCCTCTCCCGCTTCGTGCTGAGGACCGACGGCACCCTGGACCTCGCCTCGGAGACGAGGATTCTCGACGTCCCGGCGTCCCGCGGCACCTGCTGCCACGTCGGCGGCGACATCGACTTCGACGCGGCGGGCAACCTGTACCTGTCCACCGGCGACGACACCAACCCGTTCGCCTCGGACGGCTTCACCCCCATCGACGAACGCGCCGACCGCAACCCGGCCTTCGACGCCCAGCGCTCCTCCGGCAACACCAACGACCTGCGCGGCAAGGTCCTGCGGATCAAGGTCAACGCGAACGGCTCGTACTCCATCCCGGCGGGCAACCTGTTCCCGCAGGGCACCGCGGGTACCCGCCCCGAGATCTACGCGATGGGCTTCCGCAACCCCTTCCGGATGAGCGTCGACAAGGCCACCGGCATCGTCTACCTCGGCGACTACGGCCCCGACTCCGGTACGTCGAGCCCCACCCGTGGGCCCGAGGGCCAGGTCGAGTTCAACCGGATCACCAGGGCGGGCAACTTCGGCTGGCCGTACTGCACCGGCGCCAACAACGCCTACGTGGACTACAACTTCGCCACCGGCGCCTCGGGCTCCGCCTTCAACTGCTCGGCGCCGAGGAACACCTCCCCCAACAACACCGGACTCACCGACCTGCCCCCGGCCCAGCCCGCCTGGATTCCGTACAACGGCACCTCCGTACCGGAGTTCGGCGGTGGCTCGGAGTCGCCCATGGGCGGACCGGTCTACCGTTACGACGCCTCGTCGACGTCGGCGGTGAAGTTCCCGCAGGAGTACGACGGTGACTATTTCGCCGGGGAGTTCGGGCGCCGCTGGATCAAGCGCATCGAGAGCGGCGGGGATGGAACGGTCCAATCCATCAACGCCTTCCCCTGGACCGGCACCCAGGTCATGGACATGGCCTTCGGCCCGGACGGGGCGCTCTACGTCCTCGACTACGGCACCGGCTACTTCAACGGCGACGAGAACTCCGCCCTCTACCGGATCGAACACGTCACCGGCGGCCGGGCACCCTTGGCCCAGGCCGCGGCGAACGTGACGTCGGGCAGGGCACCGCTGAGCGTGTCGTTCTCCTCGGCGGGCAGCTCCGACCCGGACGGCGACAGCATCAGCTACCGCTGGACCTTCGGCGACGGCGCCACGTCGACGTCCGCGAACCCGACCCACTCCTACACCGCCAACGGCCGCTACACCGCGACCCTGACGGTGACGGACTCCACCGGCCAGTCGGCGACGGCCTCCGTGCAGATCACGGTCGGCAACACCGCTCCGACGGTCACCCTGGACACACCGCTGGACGGCCGTGTCTACGACTTCGGCGCGGCGATCCCCTTCAAGGTCACCGTCACCGACCCCGAGGACGGCACGATCGACTGCTCCAAGGTCAAGGTGAGCTTTATCGTCGGGCACGACAGCCACGGCCATCCGCAGACCTCCGCCACCGGCTGCACCGGCACCCTCCAGACCCTGGCGGACGGTGAGCACGACCCGAACGCCAACATCTTCGGGGTGATCGACGCCGAGTACACCGACAACGGCGCGAACGGCCAGCCCGCCCTCACCACCCACGACCAGCACATCACCCAGCCGTCCCACCGGCAGGCCGAGCACTACGGCGACTCCGCGGGCGTCCAGGTCGTCAACCACGCCCCGGCGCACGGCGGCAGGACCGTCGGCCATATCGAGAACGGCGACTGGATCTCGTTCAAGCCCTACGCGCTGGACAACGCGACCCAGTTCACCGCCCGGGTCTCCTCGGCGGGCGCGGGCGGCACCATCGAGGTGCGCGCCGGTTCCGCGACCGGCACGCTGATGGGCACGGCCACGGTGCCGGTGACCGGTGGCTGGGAGACCTTCGTGGACGTGAACGCCTCCCTCGCCAACCGGCCCAGCAGCACGACCACCCTGTACCTGGTGTTCAAGGGCGCAGCGGGCTCCCTGTTCGACGTGGACGAGTTCTCCTTCGCCACCTCGGGCGGTCCCACCGGACCGCGCTCGGGCCCGGTGAAGGGCGTGAACGGCAAGTGCCTGGACGTCTCCGGCGGCGCCACCGCCGACGGCACCCAGATCCAGCTGTGGACCTGCAACAACAGCACAGCCCAGACTTGGACCGTTCCAGGCGACAACACCATCCGAGCCCTCGGCAAATGCCTCGACATCTCAGGCGGCGCCACCGCCGACGGCACCAAGATCCAGCTGTGGACCTGCAACGGCACCGGCGCCCAGCAGTGGACCCCCCAGGCTGACGGCACCCTGCGCAACCCCCAGTCCGCCAAATGCCTGGACGCGTCCGGCTCCACCTGGAACGACGGCACCCCCGTCCACCTGTGGACCTGCCACACCGGCGCCAACCAGAAATGGACCCTGCCGTAAGCACGCACGAGGAGCACAAGGACCACAAGGAGGTGAGTCACCCCATGCGCAAGCAACTACGCACCGCAGTGACCCTGCTCGCCGGGGCCCTGCTGGCCATGACTCCGGGCGTGTCCGCGGCGGATCCCGCGGACGGTGGTAGGAACACCGCATACACCAGCCGGGACATGGCATACACAAGCCAAGACGCCGCACGCGGCATCCAGGACATCGCATACACCGCAGCCGCCGCGGATCCGGCATACAGAATCCTGGTCTTCTCCAAGACGGCAGGATTCCGCCACTCCTCCATCGACGACGGCATAGCCGCCCTCCGCGCCCTCGGCACCGCCAACAACTTCACCGTGGACGCCACCGAGGACGCGACCGCCTTCACCACCGGCAACCTCGCCCAGTACCGGGCGGTGGTCTTCCTCTCCACCACCGGCGATGTACTCAACGGCACCCAGCAGACGGCCTTCGAGCAGTACATCCAGGGCGGCGGAGGCTATGTCGGCGTGCACGCGGCGGCCGACACCGAGTACGACTGGCCGTTCTACGAAGGCCTGGCCGGAGCCCTGTTCCACTCGCACCCCGCGATCCAGTCCGCGACCGTCAAGGTCGAGGACCGCGCCCATGACGCCACCGCCCACCTCGGCAGCGCCTGGCAGCGGACCGACGAGTGGTACAACTACCGCTCCAACCCCCGCACCACCGCCCATGTCCTGGCCTCCCTCGACGAGTCCAGCTACAGCGGCGGCAACATGTCCGGCGACCACCCGATCAGCTGGTGCAAGGACTACCAGGGCGGCCGGGCCTTCTACACGGGCGGCGGCCACACCGACGAGTCCTACAGCGAGCCCGCCTTCCGCCGCCATCTGCTGGGCGGCGTCCGCTGGGCGGCGGGCATGACCCGTGCCGACTGTCGACCGGAGACCGGCTACCGTCCGCTCTTCGACGGCTCGGGCACCGCGGGCTGGAGCCAGGCGGGCCCGGGCGGCTTCACCCTGGCCGACGGCACGCTCACGTCCCAGGGCGGCATGGGCATGCTGTGGTACTCGGGCAAGGAGTTCACCGGCGACTACTCCCTCAAGCTCGACTGGAAGGCGAGCGGCGACGACAACTCCGGTGTCCTCATCGGCTTCCCGGCCTCCAGCGACCCCTGGTCGGCGGTGAACAACGGTTACGAGATCCAGATCGACGCCACGGACACCCCCGACCGCACCACCGGTTCCGTCTACGGCTTCAAGTCCGCCGACCTCGCGGCCCGCGATGCCGCGCTCAACCCTCCGGGTGAGTGGAACACGTACGAACTGCGGGTCACGGGTGAGCGGCTGGAGATCTTCCTCAACGGCCGCAAGGTCAACGACTTCACCAACACCGACCCGGTGCGCAGTCTCGCGCAGGGTCACATCGGACTGCAGAACCACGGCGACGGCGACGAGGTGGCGTTCCGCAACATCCGGATCAAGGAGTCGGGTGGCCCCACCGGACCGCGCTCGGGCCCGGTGAAGGGCGTGAACGGCAAGTGCCTGGACGTCTCCGGCGGCGCCACCGCCGACGGCACCCAGATCCAGATCTGGACCTGCAACAACAGCACAGCCCAGACTTGGACCGTTCCAGGCGACAACACCATCCGAGCCCTCGGCAAATGCCTCGACATCTCAGGCGGCGCCACCGCCGACGGCACCAAAATCCAGTTGTGGACCTGCAACGGCACCGGCGCCCAGCGATGGACCCCACAACCCGACGGCACCCTGCGCAACCCCCAGTCCGCCAAATGCCTGGACGCGTCCGGCTCCACCTGGAACGACGGCACCCCCGTCCACCTGTGGACCTGCCACACCGGCCCCAACCAGAAATGGACCCTGCCGTAGGAGAGTCGTGGGAAAGCCGTAAGGGATAGGTACTGACAGCGCATGAGGAGGTCAGTGCCGCAAGGGCACTGACCTCCTTTGTCAGACCTCGGGCGTCACCACTATCGCGAGGTCGTTGTCGACCGTGTAGTAGGGACGCACGGTGGCGCCCCCGACCACGGCCGCCGGAAAGACGAAGACCTTCTTACGGTCGGCCACGTCGTCCAGGAGACGGCCGAGCCGCACCGGCGCGCCCGCCGCGGCACCGGCGTCCTGCGCCTGCGCCTGCGCCTGCGCCTGCGCCTGCGCCTGCACGAAAACGTCCCAGACGCGGGCCGTACCGCCGCCGCCGTCGGCCACCAGATCCTCGTAGTGCACGGTGAAGGAGAAGCCCCACTCGTCGCCTTCGGCGTGTGCGGGCACGGTCTTGACCACCCCGTCGCCGCCCCGCAGGCGAAGCCGTACGGTGGCCTCGTCGGAGAGCGGGGTGCCGTGCAGCCGGGCCCGGATCGTCAACGACCGGTCCGACGGTGCCATGCTCGCGACCTCCGCGTGGGCGGGGCGCAGCCAGGTCCGCAGGGCGAGGAAGCCGTCCTTGGTGGCGTACGGCACGCGTACGGCGACCGGTGACGGCCGGTCACGGGTGTACCCGTCGACCAGCGCCCGCAGATCCCGCAGCCCCGGCCGCAACCGGTGCCGAGGGGCGTCCGGTTCGGTCCCGCCGGTCAGCAGGTACAGGTCCCACCGCCCCTCGGCGAGCGCGGGGTCCGGTTCCAGTACGCCGCGCAGTCGGCCGTCGTCCGCGGGCTCGAGTCCGAGCACGCGCAGGGTCTTCTCGGGCTGCCCCTTCTTGGGTCGCAGCCGCAGGAGCAGACGGGGCGAGGGGACGTCGGCGGCGAGACCCGGCGGCAGGACGAAGCTGATCCGGCCGTCCGTGTCCACCGTGCAGTTGGTACGTGGTTGCATGTCGGTTGTCACCGTCGTGTCAGGTGCGGTGTGCTCCGTCGTTGTGGTGTCCGTGGCGTCGCTCATCGCTGTCCCCTCCGTACGGTGCGCAGCGCGCTGCTGGCCGCGGCATAGGCGACGTCGCGGGCGGCGAACGTCTGGCTGACCAGGGCGCGTTGGACTCGCCCCCGGGCCGGTGGAGCGGGCCGCGATCCGCTCGCTCTCGCCTCGATCGCGGCGTCCATCAGCCGCTCGGCCTGCTCGACGACGGGGCCGGGCGCGAAGCGTCGCGCGTTCTGGATGGCCGTACGTCCCATCCGTCGGCGCAGTTCGTCGTCGCGGACGAGGTCCAGGAGGGCAGCGCCGAACGCGTGGTGGTCGCCGACGGGTACCAGGCGGCCGTCGGCTCCGTCGTCGATGATCTCGCCGGGGCCGTACGGGCAGTCGGTGCTCACGACGGGCAGTCCGCAGCGCATCGCCTCGACGATGGTCATGCCGAACGGTTCGAAGTTGGACGCCGCCGCGCCGATGGAGCCCTTGACCCACTCGGCCTCCATGGGGGCCGCCGCGCCCATCAGGAAGACGTTGTTCCACAGGCCGAGGCTCTCGATGAGCTGTCGGAGCCGGTCGTGTTCCTCGCCCTTGCCGTAGATGCGCAGTTGCCAGTCCGGGTGCTCGGCGGCGACCAGGGCGAAGGCCCGTATGAGGAGGTCGTAGCGCTTGACGGGGACGAGTCGCCCGGCCGCGACGACCACCTTCGCGGTGCCGTCGGCGGCGGGCAGTACCGGGTCGGGGACGCTGTTGGGGAGGGCCTCGACGCGGACCCCGGGCAGCAGCATCTTGCGCCGGTAGGCGGCGGCGTCCGCCTCAGTGACCGTGGTGAGCACGTCGAGGCCGCGGTAGGCCCTGCGCAGGGTGGTGCGCAGAGCGGGCGGGTGGTTGTCCAGGGTGAGGTGCTCCTGGCCGATACGGGCGATGTGGCGCGGCGTCTGGAGTGCGAGGTGCACGTTGAGGCCGGGGCGGGTGCCGATGACCACGTCCGCGTCGATGGCCGCCAGGCACTCGGCGATCCGCTGGTCCGTCAGCGCGCTGTACTGCTGGTAGCGGTACTCGGCACGGGGGAAGACCCGCGCCGGTCGCAGATGCAGGGGATGCTCCTTCTCTTGCCGCAGGTCCACCAACGGCCGCAGGGTGACTTTCGGGTCCAGGGTGAAGTTCGGGCGTTCCCGGTGCCGCAGTACGGAGACGATCTCCACCTCGTGCCGCTCGGCCAGCGCCTGCGCCAGGTTGAACGTGGTGGTGATCGTCCCTCCGATCCCATAGGCGTTGTGGATCAAGAAAGAGATCTTCATGGCGGACTAGACCTCATGGGCCGCGCAAGGGTTGCCCATCGTTATCCCTTCGTGGCGCAAGTACGTCCAAGAGGTGAACGTCAGGTGTCGACCGACACGGCCGCCACCCGCCTGGATGGCGTCGGCCAGGCTTTCGCCCGTGCGGGCGTGGCCGCCCGTCCCCCAGCCTCCGTCCGGTGCGCTGACGATACGGACGCGTATGTCGTCGCGTTCGTGACCGGGCGCCATGAGCGCGTAGGAGATGTCCGTGGCCTGCCCGGTGAACGACCCACGCGCCGACGGGTACGCCTGCTGAGGCGGCCCCCGGTGCGGGAGGCGCCCTGGAGTGTCCGCGGCTGCGCGTGGCTGCCGCCCGGAAGGTCAACGCACGGTCGGATGCCATCGACGGGGGCGGGCGCGGTGCCGGACAACACCGCGCACGCGGGAGCGAGCCCGTGCCATGTCGCGGCGGTGGCCATCGTCGGGAGCGGTCGCGCCGAAGTTGGCGATGGCGGAGCAGTAGGTGGGGTCAGGCCCGCGAAACAGTTCGTGCGGGCCGAGACTCAGCTCGACCCGCACGGACGGTGATCAGTCAGTGTCCGAGGGGGGACTTGAACCCCCACGCCCGATAAAGGGCACTAGCACCTCAAGCTAGCGCGTCTGCCATTCCGCCACCCGGACTAGGTGTGTGCCGCCTTGGCGGGGTGCTCCCCGCGGCGACAGGGACAACAATACCAAGAGTTCGGAGCGCCCTTCACCTGCGTTTTCCTTCCCTGGGGGCGGGGCAGGCGGCGTGGACGGCACGCTGTGACGTCGTCACGGTGTGTGCACGACGGTCACCCGGGAGAGCCGTGCCCCAGGGAGAGTCGCCCCTGGGGCCGCGCCGGTGCCGCCCGGCCCGCGCCGGGGTTACGGCATCAGGTGGTAGTCGGGGAAGTTCCCGGGCAGCCGCTCCCCCGCCGGGCCCCGGGTCACGGCGCGCACGAGCAGGTCGCCGCCGACGAACGCGCCGCGCCAGGACGCGCCGAAGCCGCCGAACAGCTCGTCACGGTCGCCTCGGGAGCGTGGCTTGCCGTGGCCGGTCTTGAAGGCGCGGATCTGGGGGGCCAGCCGGTCGTAGGTCGCGGGGTCGTCCGTGGAGAGGGTGGCGACCAGGGCGCCGTTGGAGGCGTTCATGGCGGCCAGCAGCTCGGCCTCGGTGTCGACCAGGACGATGGTGTCGACCGGGCCGAAGGGTTCCGCGTGGTGCAGCGGGGAGGACGGCGGTGGATTGAGGAGGGTGACGGGCTGGACGTATGCCGAGGTGTCCTGACCGGGCAGGAAGCGGGCGTCGGAGAGCTGTCCGCGGTGCAGCGGGACGGCGCCCCGGTCGACGGCCTCGGCGACCTGGTCGTGCAGTTCCTTGGCCTTGGCCGCGTTGATCACCGGCCCGAAGTCCAGCACCGGATACGGGTCGGTCTCCTGCTCGACCGCCAGCGGGTGGCCGACCTTGAGGGTGCGGACCGCCGGGAGGTACGCCGCCAGGAACTCGTCGAACAGCGTCCGCTGGACGACGAAGCGCGGGTACGCCGTGCAGCGCTGCTTGCCGTAGTCGAAGAGTTTGGGGATCACGGCCGTCAGCGTGTCCCAGTCGGAGTGGTTCCAGATGCCCCAGGTGTTGAGTCCCTCCTGTTCGAGGATGTGCCGCTTGCCGAGGTCGGCGACGGCGGTGGCCACCGCGGCGCCGGTGTCGCGACCGCCGACGAAGGAGACGCAGCCGATCTCCGGCGCCCGCACCAGCGCCTCGGACAGCTCGCCCCCGCTGCCGCTGACAAGGGTGACGGGGATCCCCTCGCGGGCGGCGAGCGCGGCGGCGAGGGTCAGGCAGGCCACGCCGCCGTCGGTCGGGGTCTTGGCGATGACCGCGTTGCCCGCAAGTGCCTGTACCAGCATGGCGTGAACGAGCACGCTCATCGGGTAGTTCCAGCTCGCGATGTTCGACACCGGGCCGTCCAGCGGCGCTCGCCCGTCCAGCATCGGCTCGATGCCGTCGACGTACCAGCGCACCCCGTCGATGGCCCGGTCCACGTCCGCCTGGGCGAGCCGCCAGGGCTTGCCGATCTCCCAGACGAGCAGCAGGGCGAGCAGTTCGCGGTGTTCGGTGAGCGCGTCGAGGGTGGCGGCGACACGGGCGCGGCGCTCCGTGAGGGGCACGTGCCGCCAGGCCCGGTGCTGGTCCAGTGAGGCGCGTACCGCCTGCTGGGCGGTGGACCGGTCCAGGCGGGGCGGGCCCGCGATGGGGCTGCCGTCGACGGGGGTGGTGGCGGGCAGCGCCCGGCCGTCCGCGTGCCAGCTGGAGTCCCAGAGGTTGAGGACGCGGTCGTCCCGGAAGGCCTCGGGGGCGACGGCGCGGCAGCGTTGCCAGGCCTCGGTCCAGGAGGTGCCGGATTTGAGGGTGAGGGTGAGGGTGGGGGTGACGGTGGGGGTGAGGGTGGGTGCCATTGTCTGCTCCGCTCTCGGTGCACAGTCGGGGCGGGGGGTATGGCGCGATACGGCGTAGTGGATGGCGAAGGGGGAATGCCGACGCCTGTATGCAGGGGGCGGTGGGCGGCGGACGGGCGACTGTATGCAGTCACCCGTCGACCGCCCGCAGTCGTACGGCCGTATGCACAATGGGCGCAGGATTCTGTATGCGAAATGGCGCATGCGGGATGCCGCATGGGATGCCCAGTGGACGCGATACGGGATGCCGTACACGGAACGCTAGCGACCCGACACGGTATGCGACACCCGCGTCAGGCGACTATGAGTGAGGTCACTGAGCCGCCTCCAGCACCGACTGCGCCAGCCGGGCCGTCTGCGTCGGCGTGTTCCCCACCCGTACGCCGACCGCCTCCAGCGCCTCCTTCTTCGCCTGCGCCGTACCCGACGAACCGGACACGATGGCGCCCGCGTGGCCCATGGTCTTGCCCTCGGGTGCGGTGAAACCGGCGATGTAGCCGACGACGGGCTTGGTGACGTGGTCGCGGATGTAGGCCGCGGCGCGCTCCTCCGCGTCGCCGCCGATCTCGCCGATGAGGACGATGAGTTCGGTGTCGGGGTCGTCCTGGAAGGCGGCCAGGCAGTCGATGTGGGTGGTGCCCACGACCGGGTCGCCGCCGATGCCGACGCAGGTGGAGAAGCCGGTGTCGCGTAGTTCGTACATGAGTTGGTAGGTCAGTGTGCCGGACTTGGAGACCAGGCCGATGCGGCCGGGCTTGGTGATGTCGGCGGGGATGATGCCCGCGTTGGACTGGCCGGGGGTGATGAGGCCGGGGCAGTTGGGGCCGATGATGCGGGTGCCGCGCTGACCGGCGTAGGCGGTGAAGGCGACGGAGTCGTGGACGGGGATGCCCTCGGTGATGACGACCGCGAGGTCGATGCCCGCGTCGGCGGCCTCGGTGACGGCGGCCTTGGCGAAGGCGGGCGGCACGAAGACGACGGTGACGTCCGCGCCGGTCTCCGCCATGCCCTCGGCCACGGATCCGAAGACGGGGACGGCGCGGTCGTCGAAGTCGACGGTGCGGCCCGCCTTGCGCGGGTTGACGCCGCCGACGACGTCGGTGCCCGCCGCGAGCATCCGGCGGGTGTGCTTCATGCCCTCGCCGCCGGTCATGCCCTGGACGAGGACCTTGCTCTCCTTGGTGAGGTAGATGGCCATGGCGTCCGGACTCCTCAGGCGGTGGTGGCGAGTTGGGCGGCACGGGCGGCGGCGCCGTCCATGGTGGGGGCCTGCTCGACCAGTGGGTGGGCGCGTTCGTCGAGGATGGTGCGGCCCCGGGCGGCGTTGTTGCCGTCGAGCCGGACGACGAGGGGTTTGGTCAGTCGTACGGTGTCCAGGGCCTGCACGATGCCGTCGGCGACGGCGTCGCAGGCGGTGATCCCGCCGAAGACGTTGACGAAGACCGACTTCACGGCGGGGTCGGAGAGGATGACCGACAGGCCGTCCGCCATGACGCGGGCGGAGGCGCCGCCGCCGATGTCGAGGAAGTTGGCGGGTCGGGCGCCGCATCCGGCGACCACGTCGAGGGTCGACATCACCAGTCCGGCGCCGTTGCCGATGATGCCCACCGCGCCGTCGAGCTTGACGTAGTTGAGGCCCTTGGCGGCGGCGGCAGCCTCCAGCGGGTCCTCGCGGTCCTCGTCGCCGGCGCCCCAACGGGTCTGCCGGAAGGACGCGTTGTCGTCCAGGGTGACCTTGCCGTCAAGGGCGAGGATCTGGCCCTGCCGGGTGCGCACGAGCGGATTGACCTCGACCAGGAGGGCGTCCTCGCGGACGAGTACCTCCCAGAGCCGGACGAGGGTGTCGACGGTCTGCGGTGGCAGTCCGGCCGCTTCGGCGATCTGGCCCGCCTTGGCCGCGGTGACGCCCTCGGCGGGGTCGACGGGGATGCGGGCGACGGCCTCGGGCCGGGTCGCGGCGACCTCCTCGATGTCCATGCCGCCCTCGGCGGAGGCGATGGCGAGGAAGGTGCCCGCGGCGCGGTCGAGGACGTAGGAGACGTAGAACTCGGTGTCGATGTCGACGGGCTGGGCCAGCATGACCTTGCCGACGGTGTGGCCCTTGATGTCCATTCCGAGGATCTGACGTGTTGTCAGTTCGGCGGCGGCCGGGTCGGCGGCGAGTTTGACCCCGCCCGCTTTGCCGCGTCCGCCCGTCTTGACCTGCGCTTTGACGACGACCCGGCCGCCGAGCCCGCGGGCGATCTCGCGGGCCTCCTTGGGCGAGTCGGTGACCTCGGCCCTGGGCACCACGATGCCGTGTTCTTCGAAGAGTTGCCTTGCCTGGTGCTCGTACAGGTCCATCTCGGCTCCTGACTTAAAAGTGCCGCACGCCCCCTGGACACCACCCACCGGATGCGGGATAACAAGCTTCATACAGTATTCGTCGACTGTATGCAATCTACCGCGAGAGCCTTCCAAACCCCTACGAAGGGACAGGACTTCGCCATGCCTGACGACAGCCGCGACCAGAACGAACAGCTCATCTCGGGTGGGCATCTCGTCGCCAAGGCGCTCAAAGCGGAAGGTGTGGAGGTCATCTACACCTTGTGCGGCGGGCACATCATCGACATCTACGACGGCTGCGTCGACGAGGGCATCGAGGTCGTCGACGTCCGTCACGAGCAGGTCGCCGCGCACGCCGCCGACGGCTACGCGCGCATCACCGGCAAGCCGGGCTGCGCGGTCGTCACCGCCGGTCCCGGGACCACCGACGCCGTCACCGGGGTCGCCAACGCCTTCCGCGCGGAGTCCCCGATGCTGCTGATCGGCGGTCAGGGCGCGCTCACCCAGCACAAGATGGGGTCCCTCCAGGACCTGCCGCACGTCGACATGATGGCGCCGATCACCAAGTTCGCGGCGACCGTGCCGGACACGGCGCGCGCGGCGGACATGGTGTCGATGGCGTTCCGCGAGTGCTACCACGGCGCGCCCGGCCCCTCCTTCCTGGAGATCCCCCGCGACGTGCTCGACGCCAAGGTGCCGGTGGAGAAGGCGCGGGTGCCCAGGTCCGGCGCCTACCGGGCCTCCACCCGCTCGGCCGGGGACCCCGAGGCGATCGAGAAGCTCGCCGATCTGCTGGTGCACGCCGAGAAGCCCGCGATCCTGCTGGGCAGCCAGGTGTGGACGACCCGTGGCACCGAGGCGGCCATCGAGATGGTGCGCACGCTGAACATCCCCGCCTACATGAACGGCGCGGGCCGCGGCACGCTGCCGCCCGGCGACCCGCACCACTTCCAGCTCTCCCGCCGGTACGCCTTCTCCAACGCCGATGTCATCGTCATCGTCGGCACCCCCTTCGACTTCCGCATGGGCTACGGCAAGCGGCTGTCGCCGGAGGCGACCGTCGTGCAGATCGACCTCGACTACCGCACCGTCGGCAAGAACCGTGACATCGACCTCGGCATCGTCGGCGACGCGGGACTGGTGCTGAAGTCGGTGACGGAAGCCGCCTCCGGCCGGGTCAACGGGGGCGCGTCGAAGCGCAAGGAGTGGCTCGACGAACTGCGCGCCGCCGAGCAGACCGCGCTGGACAAGCGGCTGCCGCAGCTCAGGTCGGACTCCTCCCCCATCCACCCGTACCGGCTGGTCAGCGAGATCAACGACTTCCTCACCCAGGACTCCCTCTACATCGGCGACGGCGGCGACATCGTCACCTTCTCCGGACAGGTCGTGCAGCCCAAGTCGCCGGGCCACTGGATGGACCCCGGTCCGCTGGGCACGCTCGGCGTCGGCATCCCCTTCGTGCTGGCCGCCAAGCAGGCGCGGCCCGACAAGGAGGTCGTGGCCCTCTTCGGCGACGGCGCCTTCTCCCTCACCGGCTGGGACTTCGAGACCCTCGTCCGCTACGACCTCCCCTTCGTCGGCATCGTCGGCAACAACTCCTCCATGAACCAGATCCGCTACGGCCAGGCCGCCAAGTACGGCAAGGAGCGCGAGCGCATCGGCAACACCCTCGGCGACGTCCACTACGACAAGTTCGCCCAGATGCTGGGCGGTTACGGCGAGGAGGTCCGCGACCCCGCCGAGATCGGCCCCGCGCTGCGGCGCGCCCGCGAGTCGGGCAAGCCGTCGCTGATCAACGTCTGGGTCGACCCGGACGCGTACGCCCCCGGAACCATGAACCAGACGATGTACAAGTGAGGTGGCCCCGATGACTGGCACGCCCACCAAGGCACTCGACGGCATCCGCGTCCTGGACATGACCCATGTCCAGTCCGGTCCCTCCGCGACCCAGCTGCTGGCCTGGCTCGGCGCGGACGTCGTCAAGCTGGAGGCGCCGACCGGTGACATCACGCGCAAGCAGTTGCGTGACCTCCCGGACGTCGACTCCCTCTACTTCACGATGCTCAACTGCAACAAGCGGAGCATCACCCTCAACACCAAGACCGACCGCGGCAAGGAACTCCTCACCGAGCTGATCCGGCGCTCGGACGTCATGGTCGAGAACTTCGGACCGGGCGCGGTCGACCGCATGGGCTTCACCTGGGACCGCATCCAGGAGATCAATCCTCGGATCGTCTATGCCTCCATCAAGGGGTTCGGCGAGGGCCCGTACACCAACTTCAAGGCGTACGAGGTCGTCGCTCAGGCCATGGGCGGGTCGATGTCGACCACCGGGTTCGAGGACGGACCGCCGCTGGCGACGGGCGCCCAGATCGGGGACTCGGGCACGGGCGTCCACGCCGTGGCGGGCATCCTCGCGGCGCTGTACCAGCGGGAGCGCACCGGGCGCGGGCAGCGGGTGAACGTGGCCATGCAGCACGCGGTGCTCAACCTCTGTCGGGTGAAGCTGCGCGACCAGCAGCGCCTGGCCCATGGCCCACTCGCTGAATATCCCAACGAGGACTTCGGCGACGAGGTTCCCCGGTCCGGGAACGCGTCCGGCGGAGGTCAGCCCGGCTGGGCGGTGAAGTGCGCGCCGGGTGGTCCCAACGACTACGTGTACGTCATCGTGCAGCCCGTCGGCTGGCAGCCGATCAGCGAGCTGATCGGGCGGCCGGAGCTGGCCGAGGACCCGGAGTGGGCGACGCCGCAGGCCCGGCTGCCGAAGCTGAACAAGATGTTCCAGCTGATCGAGGAGTGGTCCTCGACGCTGCCCAAGTGGGAGGTGCTGGAGCGGCTGAACGCGCACAACATCCCGTGCGGGCCGATCCTGTCCACCAAGGAGATCATCGAGGACTCCTCGCTGGTCGCCAACGAGATGGTGGTGCGCGTCCCGCACCCCGAGCGCGGCGAGTTCGTGACCGTGGGCAGCCCGCTCAAGCTCTCCGACTCCCCCGTGGACGTGACCAGTTCACCGCTGCTGGGCGAGCACAACGAAGAGGTGTTCGTCGGCGAGCTGGGCCTCGGCGACGAGGAGCTGCGCCTGCTCAAGTCGAACGGAGTGATCTGACGTGATGGCCGAAGACCGGGTGCTGCGGGTGCGCGCGCTCCTCGACTCCGTGCGGGCCGAGGGACGTACCGCGCTCACCGCGCCCGAGGGCAAGGTGGTGGCCGACGCGTACGGGATCGCCGTACCCGGGGAGGAGTTGGCGACCGACGTCGACGAGGCCGTGGCCTGTGCGGCGCGCTTCGGCGGGCCCGTCGTACTGAAGATCGTCTCCCCGGACATCCTGCACAAGACCGACGCGGGCGGGGTGATCGTCGGGGTCGAGGGCGCAGCCGAGGTCCGCGCGGCCTTCCACAAGATCATCGAGAGTGCGCGCGCGTACGACGCCACCGCCCGGATCGACGGCGTCCAGGTGCAGGAACTCCTGCCGCAGGGGCAGGAGGTCATCGTCGGGGCGGTGAAGGACCCGACGTTCGGCAAGGTGGTGGCGTTCGGGCTCGGCGGGGTGCTGGTCGAGGTGCTGAAGGACGTCACCTTCCGGCTCGCGCCCGTCGACGCCGACGAGGCGCTGTCCATGCTGGACTCGATCCGGTCGGCGGAGATCCTGCGCGGGGTGCGGGGACAGGCGGGCGTGGACCGGTGGGCGGTCGCCGAGCAGATCCGCCGGGTGTCCCAGCTCGTCGCGGACTTCCCGGAGATCGCCGAAGTGGACCTCAACCCGGTGATCGCGACCGCCGGGGGCGCGGTCGCCGCCGACATCCGGATCATCCTCGCAGAATCCCAGCCCACGCCGCGGCGGAAGTACTCGCGCGAGGAGATCCTCACCTCCATGCGGCGGCTGATGCAGCCGTCGTCGGTCGCCGTGATCGGCGGCTCCAACGAGGCGGGGAAGATCGGCAACTCGGTGATGCGCAACCTCGTCGACGGGGGCTTCTCCGGGGAGATCCATCCGGTGAACCCCAAGGCCGATGACATTCTGGGCCGCAAGGCGTACAAGAGTGTCACGGACGTTCCCGGTGAGGTGGATGTGGCCGTCTTCGCCATTCCCGCCAAGTTCGTGGCCAGGGCTCTGGAGGAGGTGGGACGCAAGGGGATCCCCAACGCCGTCCTGATCCCCTCCGGGTTCGCCGAGACCGGTGAGCACGAACTCCAGGCCGAGATCGTCACCATCGCCGAGCGGTACGGCGTCCGGCTGCTCGGCCCGAACATCTACGGCTACTACTCCACCTGGCAGGACCTGTGCGCCACGTTCTGCACGCCGTACGACGTCAAGGGCGGGGTCGCGCTGACCTCGCAGTCCGGCGGCATCGGGATGGCCATCCTGGGATTCGCCCGGACGACGAAGACCGGCGTGTCGGCGATCGTCGGGCTCGGCAACAAGTCGGACCTGGACGAGGACGATCTGCTCACCTGGTTCGGTGAGGACCCGCACACCGAGTGCATCGCCATGCACCTGGAGGACCTCAAGGACGGGCGGGCGTTCGTGGAGGCCGCGCGCGCGACCGTGCCGAGGAAACCCGTCGTCGTGCTGAAGGCGGGCCGCACCGCGGCGGGTGCGCGGGCCGCCGGTTCGCACACCGGGGCCCTCGCGGGCGACGACGCCGTGTACGACGACATCCTGCGGCAGGCGGGTGTCATCCGGGCGCCGGGCCTGAACGACATGCTGGAGTACGCGCGCGCGTTGCCGGTGCTGCCCGCTCCCCAGGGCGACAACGTCGTGATCATCACCGGGGCGGGCGGGAGCGGCGTGCTGCTGTCCGACGCCGTGACGGACAACGGCCTGACGCTGATGGAGATCCCGCCGGACCTGGACGCCTCCTTCCGGGAGTTCATCCCGCCCTTCGGGGCCGCGGGAAACCCGGTCGACATCACCGGGGGCGAACCCCCGTCGACGTATGAGGCGACGATCCGGCTCGGCCTGGAGGATCCGCGCGTCCACGCGCTCGTCCTCGGCTACTGGCACACCATCGTCACTCCGCCGATGGTCTTCGCCGAGCTGACCGCGCGGGTGGTCGCCGAGTTCCGCGAGCGCGGGATCGAGAAGCCCGTCGTCGCCTCCCTCGCGGGTGACGTCGAGGTCGAGGAGGCGTGCCAGTACCTCTTCGAGCGGGGTGTCGTGGCGTATCCGTACACGACCGAGAAGCCGGTGGCCGTGCTGGGCGCCAAGTACCGGTGGGCGCGGGCGGCGGGGTTGTTGGGGGGCGGTTCATGAGGTGACGCAGCGGGGGGCTGGCCGACGGTGCGCGTCGGCCAGCCCCGGGACCCGCGCGCGCACGAAAGGCAATGGACAGGGGGCGCTGGCCAGAACTTTCGACGCAAGGGGTGCAATCAACGTGACAACTACCGACGTTACCCGGGTCGCCACCTATCGGGAGGTGACGGACAGGAACGGACGCGTCTACCGCGTCGGTGAGTCCGACATCGACATCATGGGCCGCAAGCGCAAGTGGATGGTGATCCTTCCCTGGATCGGCATGATGGGCATCTCCTCGGCCGAGTACGCGTTCGCGTCCGCCGAGGACACCCTCCACGAGGCGCACCACTGGTCCAGCGGCAGCATCTACTGGATGATGACCGTCTGGGTGTTCTGCCAGGCCGCGGTCGCCTTTCCGGCGGGACGGCTGCGTGAGAGCGGCAAGCTGCCCGCACGCTGGGCGATGATGCTGGGCGCGCTCGGCACCCTGCTGGGCTATCTGTCGCTGGCGTACGCGCCGCACGTCATGGTGGCCTTCTTCGGTTTCGGCATGTTCAGCGGTATGGGCGCGGGCATGGTGTACGCCACCTGCGTCAACATGGTCGGCAAGTGGTATCCGGAGCGCAAGGGCGGCAAGACCGGCTTCGTCAACGGCGGTTTCGCCTACGGCTCGGTGCCGTTCGTCTTCATCTTCACCGGATTCATGGACGGCTCCAACTTCCGCTGGGTGCTGGTCTCGGTCGGCTTCTTCCTCGCCACGGTGGTGGCGGTCGCGGGCTTCTACTTCCGGGACCCGCCGAAGAACTGGTGGCCGACCGAGATCGACCCGCTGAACCCGCCGGAGGACCCGCGGGCCCGGCGTTCGCTGGAGAAGAACCCCCCGGCGGACAAGCAGTACTCCCCGTTGGAGGCCTGGCGGACCGGCCGGGTGGCGCTGATGTGGTTCTGTCTCGCCTGCACCTCCGGCGTGAACATCTTCGGTATCGCCTTCCAGGTCGACATCGGGGAGGACGCGGGCTTCGCGGCCGGGATCGTGGCCACCGCGATGTCACTGAAGGCGATCGTCAACGGCACCGGCCGCGGTGTCATCGGCTGGCTGTCCGACCTCTACGGCCGCAAGCAGTGCCTGCTCTATGTGTGCGCCATCCTGGGCTTCGCCCAGTTCGGCATCATCTGGTCGGCCGAGATCAAGAACCTGCCGCTGTTCCTGATCTTCTCCGCCATCTCCGGCTTCGGCGGCGGCGCCATCTTCCCGATGTTCGCGGCGATGACGGCGGACTACTTCGGCGAGAACAACAACGCGACCAACTACGGAATGGTCTACAGCTCCAAGCTCGTCTCCGGCCTGGGCGCGGGCATGGGTTCCGTGGTCGTGGGCGCCTGGGGCTACAACGGCGCCTTCACCCTGGCGGGCTGCATCTCGATCTTCGCGGGCTTCATGGCCCTGTTCCTCACCCCACCGGGAGGCAACAGGAGCAAGCGCCACATCACCCCCAATCCCCAGCCGCTCGGCGACGAGACGGCGTGACCCAGCCCTCCGCCGCGTACCGTCCCCACCGTGCCGTCATGGCCGTCATGGCCGTCATGGCCGTCAGCAACTCATCACAGGTGTACGTGGGCTGACCGGCCCATGAGTGAGGAGGCCCTCCCCGCTCTCGGGGAGGGCCTCCTCACGTGTGTACGGCCGTCAGCACTTCTCGCGCAGTGAGTGCAGGTGCGCGCTGGACTTACGGGCGAAGGCGAAGGACTCGGCCGGGTTGTCGTGCTCGGCCTGCCAGTGGTGGGCCAGCCGGTGACCGCGCAGCCTGGTCACACCGGAGATGAAGCGCTGGTAGTCGATGTCGCCGTCACCGACGTCGACCATGCGGTAGCCGTGCGGGACGGACGGGTCGCTCTCGCCGTCCTTGACGTGGAACAGCGGGTAGCGGTCGGGCTGGTCGAGGACGTAGTCGAGCGGTTCGAACGGCGCGGGGGTGCCGTCCGGCCGCTGGGAGAAGCGGAACTGGCCGACGTACGCCCAGTAGATGTCCATCTCGAGGTAGACGAGGTCGGGGTCGGTCTCCGCGAGCAGCACGTCGTAGAGGCGGACGTTCGGCTGGTCGGTGGCGAAGGAGAACTCCTCGGAGTGGTTGTGCTGGTAGAACTTCATGCCGCGGGCCTTGGCGGCGGCGCCGTAGGTGTTGAACTCCTCGGCGGCCCGCTTCCAGGCGTCGACGGTGGAGCCG
This sequence comes from Streptomyces sp. NPDC057877, assembly GCF_042796855.1. Classification (NCBI taxonomy): domain Bacteria; kingdom Bacillati; phylum Actinomycetota; class Actinomycetes; order Kitasatosporales; family Streptomycetaceae; genus Streptomyces; species Streptomyces sp. NPDC057877. The sequence continues at coordinate 418,129 of NZ_JBHVMS010000002.1, read as the reverse complement.
TAGCGGAAGGGCCCGGAGGCGGTGCCGACGTGCTTCAGGCCGAGGGCCTGGGCGTCGTCGAGGACCTTCTCGAGGTTCTGGGCGAAGGTGTAGGCGTTGGGGTCACTGGAGTAGTAACCGACGTGGCTGCCGATGGGGTTCAGGCCGTGGTTCCGCGCCAGCCGCTTGAGCTGGGCGAGGGTGATGGGTCCGGCCGAGCCCTGGGTGTATCCGGCGAACTCGACCTCGTCGTACCCGTACTTCTGCAGTTCCGCGAAGACGGGGGCGAAGCCGAGCGTGGAGACCTTGTCGCGCAGGCTGTAGAGCTGGATGCCGAGGCGGCCGGGGGGCAGGACGGGACGGCCGCGTCCGGCGGTGGTGGCGGCCTGGGCGGGGGCGGCGGCACCGAGCAGTGCGGCGGCGGTGGCGCCCGCGGCCACGCCGAGCATGCCTCGTCTGCTCAGGCGATGGCTCAGTTCGGGGTCTTCGGCCTTGCTCCAGCGGTTGTCGCGGGGGGTGCGGCTCATGCGGAACTCCTCCGGGTGACGGTGCGTTGTCAGTGGTGAGTGCTTCACTTGTGACCAGTAGGAACCGTCGGTCAGGTGCTGAGACCGGCGAGGTGGAGCAGCAGTGCTTTCACGTCGGTGGCCGCGACGCGGTCGCCGACCGAACGGGGGGTGGAGCAGATGAGGAGCGGACCTTCGTCATCGCTCGCGGGGAGGCGGCCGTGGCTCCCGCGAATAGGTGAGGGATCCAGGGGCACGACCGCCATGCGGTAGCGCATGCCGAGCTTCTTACGGGCCAGCGCGGTCGCGGCCTTGACCTTGACGTAGGGGTCGAGTGGGTCCATGAAGAGTTCGACCGGGTCGTAGCCGGGTTTGCGGTGGATCTCGACGAGCTGTGCGAAGTCGGGCGCGCGGGCGTCGTCGAGCCAGTAGTAGTACGTGAACCAGGCGTCCGGCTCCGCCACGGCGACGAGGTCGCCGGAGCGCGGATGGTCGAGGTGGTGGGTCTTCTTGCCCTCGTCGTCGAGGAGTTGGTCGATACCGGGCAGTCCTTCGAGCGCGGCGCGGGCCGGGTCGAGGTCCTCGGGCCTGCGGACGTAGACGTGGGCCAGCTGGTGGTCGGCAACGGCGAAGGCCCTGGACGCCATCGGGTCGAGGTACTCCATGCCGTCCTGTGTGTGCACCTCCAGCAGCCCCGCCCGGCGCAGGGCGCGGTTGATGTCGACGGTGCGGCTCACCCGGGTGATGCCGTACTCGGAGAGCGCGACGACGGTACGGCCCTCGGCGCGGGCGTCGTCGAGCAGGGGTGCCATGGCCGTGTCGAGATCGGCGGCGGCCTTCAGGGAGCGCGGGTCGTCGGGGCCGAAGCGCTGGAGATCGTAGTCGAGGTGCGGGAGGTAGCAGAGTGCCAGGTCGGGGTGGCGGGTGCGCAGGATGTGACGGGTGGCGTCGATGATCCACTGGCTGGAGACCAGGTCCGCGCCGGGTCCCCAGAAGTGGAAGAGGGGGAAGGTGCCGAACTTCTCGGTGAGTTCGTCGTGCAGGGCCGGTGGCCGGGTGTAGCAGTCGGGTTCCTTGCGGCCGTCGGCGTAGTAGACGGGACGGGGCGTGACGGTGATGTCGGTGTCGGCGCCCATGGCGTACCACCAGCAGATGTTGGCGACGGTGTAGCCGGGGTGGGCGCGGCGGGCGGCGTCCCAGAGCTTGTCTCCGGCGACGAGGCCGTTGTGCTGGCGCCACAGCAGTACGTCGCCGAGTTCGCGGAAGTACCAGCCGTTGCCGACGATGCCGTGCTCGGAGGGGAGCGTGCCGGTGAGGAAGGTCGACTGGGCGGCGCAGGTCACCGCGGGCAGGACGGTGCCCAGCGGTGCCTGGGAGCCCGACTGGGCGAGGGACTTGAGGTGGGGCATGTGGTCGAGGAGACGGGGGGTGAGACCGACGACGTCGAGGACCAGGAGCGGGGTGGGCGCGGTCATGGCAGCTCCTTCAGGCCGAGGTCGGTCAGCAGGTCGCGGGCGAGGGTGAGTTCGGCGGCGATGCCGTCGGCGAGCTGGGTGCGTCCGCGGGGGCGCAGCTCGGGCGGGAGGGCCTGCCAGGTGTAGGTCTCGACCTCGAGGTGGTGGGTGAGCGGGTGCGGGCCGCCGACGAGGCGGGCCAGTGCGGTGCTCAGGACGTCAAGCGTGGAGGTGAGGGGCGCGGCGGGGGCCGCGTGCAGGGGGACGTGGAAGTGGGCGCGCCAGGGGGCGGCGTCGGGCAGGGCGTCGCCGTTCAGGGCCTCGCCGAGGTCGTCGGTGCCGCGCAGCCCGGCGGCGGTGGCGGTGCGGGTCTGGTGCAGGAAGCGGGGTTCGTCGAAGGCGGCGAGGGCGGCGCGGACCTCGGGGAGATGGGGGTGTTCGGCGTGCAGGGCGGCCGAGAGCTGGGACTTGACGATGGGGACACCGGCGCGGGTGAGGGTGTCCAGGGCGGTGTCGGGGTCTTCGAAGGAGGTGGCGAGGTGGCAGGTGTCGACGCAGATGCCGATGCGGTCGTGGGCGATCGCGGTGAGCGGGGCGATGGCGTCGCCGGTGGTCTCGACGACGCAGCCGGGTTCCGGTTCCAGGCCGAGGCGGATGGAGCGGCCGGTCAGCTCCCTGAGCGCGTCCAGGCGCTGGGCGAGCGCGAGCAGGGCGATGCGGGCGGGCCGGGTGGGCTCGTCGGCGGGACCGTCTGCGTTCGGCTGTGGGAGCGCGGTGCGCCAGGCGAGGGGGAGGGTGGAGATGCTGCCCTCGGTGACGTCGTCGGGCAGGAGTGCGGCGAGGACCCGGGCCAGGGCGGTGGTGTGCTCGAGGCGCTCGGGGTCGGTCCAGTCCGGCTTGTACACGCGGTACTTGACCTCTTCGGCGCCGAAGCCCTCATAGGGGAAGCCGTTGAGGGTAACGACCTCCAGGCCGCGCCGTTCGAGTTCGCAGCGCAGGCCGCGCAGTGCGGAGGGGTCGGTGACCAGGGCGTGGGCGGCGTCCCTGGCCAGCCACAGGCCGATGCCGAGCCGGTCCCGGCCGAGCCTGCGGCGCACCGGTTCGCAGTGGTCGCGGAGCTGGGCGAGGACGCCGTCGAGAGTCTCCGCGGGGTGGACGTTGGTGCAGTAGGCGAGGTGGATGGTGGAGCCGTCCGGGTGGCGGAAGCGCATCGCTCACTCCCCGCCGCGCAGGATGGAGTTGCCCTCGTGGGTGGCGTCGGTGGGGGTGACGTCGAGGTGGAGGCGGCCACTGAGCCCGTAGAAGGCCACCGGGTTGCGCCACAGCACCCGGTCCACGTCGTCCTCGCTGAAGCCTTCGGCGAGCATCAGGTCGCCGACCTTGCGGGTCTTGAGGGGGTCGCTGCGGCCCCAGTCGGCGGCGGAGTTCACCAGGACCTGTTCGGGCCCGTAGGCACGCAGGATCGCGACCATCCGCTCCTCGTCCATCTTGGTGTCCGGATAGACGGAGAAGCCGAGCCAGCAGCCGCTGTCCTTGGCCTCCTTGACGGTGGTCTCGTTGAGGTGGTCGACCAGGACGCGGTCCAGGGGCAGGGCGGATTCCCGGACGACGTCCAGGGTGCGGCGCAGACCGGCGAGCTTGTCGCGGTGCGGGGTGTGCACCAGTGCGGGCAGTCCGTGGTCGGCGGCGAGCTGGAGCTGGGCGGCGAGGGCGGCGTCCTCGGCGGGGGTCATCGAGTCGTAGCCGATCTCACCGACGGCGACGACCTGGTCCTTGACGAGATAGCGGGGCAGTTCGTCGAGGACGGGCGCGCAGCGCGGGTCGTTGGCCTCTTTGGGGTTGAGGGCGAGCGTGCAGTGGTGGGCTATGCCGTACTGGGCGGCGCGGAAGGGCTCCCAGCCGAGGAGGGAGTCGAAGTAGTCGAGGAAGGTGGCCGGGGAGGTGCGGGGCTGGCCGAGCCAGAAGGAGGGTTCGACGACGGCGCGGACGCCCGCGGCGTACATGGCCTCGTAGTCGTCGGTGGTCCGGGAGGTCATGTGGATGTGGGGGTCGAAGATGCGCATCAGGACTCCTTGCCGTGGGGGGTGTCCGTTCCGTGGGGTGCGGGCGCGGACTCGGTCAGGGCCAGGACGCGGTGCAGGTCCTCGGGGACCGGGCGGCCCGCGGCGGTGCGTTCGGCGGCGTAGTCGCCGAGCATGCGGGCGAGTTCGGCGTCGGCGTGGGCGCGGCGCTCCAGGTCGGCCACCTGGTCCACGGGCACACCGGTGAACAGGCACTTCAGGACGGCGTGCCGCCAGTTGTGCGCGTCGAGGTACCGGGCGGCGTAGGGGCCGACGGCGGCGGCGACCAGCCGGGTGTCGTTGGTGCGCAGGGCGTCCTCGATGAGCGGGAGGGCGTCGGGGCCGGTGACGAGGTGGGGCAGGGCGTGCAGGACCGCGCGGCGTTCGGCGGCGGTGCCCTGGTAGTAGACGCGGCTGAGCGCGGTGGTGTCGGCGCGGGCCGCGTGCAGGATCAGGACGCGGGCGGCGTCGGCGTGTTCGGTACCGCAGCGGCGTCCGGCCTCGGCGAGGCGCAGCTCCCACACGGAGATCGGCCCATGGGTTCCGGGGTGGGCGGCGGCCTCGTCGAGGGCCTGGTCGAGCCAGGCGCGGGCGGCGCCGCCGAGGCGGGTGCCGAGGTCGGTGCGGAGGTGTTGCGGTGGGGTGTGAGCGAGGGGTGGGTGCGCTGTGGGGCTGGTGCTGGTGGTGCCGGTGGTGCTCTTGGGGGCGGTGGTCGTGGTGGTGTCCGCGCCCACGGCGCTCGCCGGGGTGTCCGGGGCGGTGTGCGGGTGGGTCATGGGGTGCTCCCTTCTGGGGTGGCGGAGGGCTCGCCTGGGGATGGTGCGACGGGCGGGGTGTCCGCGGTGGCGGAGGCTGCCGCGCGGTGCAGGAAGGGGAGGGACAGCTCGGCGTAGTGGGGGCCCGCGTGGGAGTGGCGGGGCAGTTCCACGACGGTCAGGCCCTGGTAGCCGGTGGCGGCGAGGGCCGCCAGGACGGGCGGGAAGTCGATCTCCCCCTCGCCGAAGGGAAGGTGCTCATGGACGCCGCGGCGCATGTCCTCGATCTGGACGTGCCGCAGCCAGGGCGCGGCGGCCCGCACGCAGTCGACGGGAGAGAGGGGTTCGAGGCACTGGCAGTGGCCGATGTCCAGGGTGAGGCCGAGGTGGCCGGGGTCGCCGAGGGCGTCACGCAGTCGGTGGAAGTCGGCGAGGGTGGCCAGGAGATGCCCGGGCTCGGGTTCGACGGCGAGGGGGATGCCCTCGGTGGTGGCGGCGTCCAGGACGGGGGTGAGGGTCTCGGCGAGGCGTTTCCAGGCGGTGTCCTCGTCCGTACCGGAAGGGGTGATCCCGCTGAAGCAGTGGACGGCGTGGGCACCGAGGTCAGCGGCGATCCGGACGGCGCGGACCAGCAGGTCGACGCGCCGGGCGCGGGCGTCGGGGTCCGGGTCCAGCAGGGAGGGGCCGTGCTTGCGGCGTGGGTCGAGCACATAGCGGGCGCCGGTCTCGACGGTGACGCCGAGTCCGAGGTCGGCCAGCCGGTGGGCGACCTGGCGGGTGCGGGTCGCGGCGTCCGGGGCGAGGGGGTCGAGGTGCATGTGGTCGAGGGTGAGCCCGACGCCGTCGTAGCCGAGGTCGGCGAGCAGGGCCAGGGCGTCGTCGAGGCGGAGGTCGGCGAGGCCGTTGGTGCCGTAGCCGAAGCGGAGGGGCAGCGGGCTCATGTGACGCTCACCTTCCTGGCGTACTTCCGGCCCAGGGGGGCGAGTGCCGCGACGCACAGGGCGGTGACCGGCGCACCGGAGCGGGCGGCGAGGGCGGCCTGGAGAGGGATGGTGGCGCGGATGCCGCCGCTGACGGCCCGTTGGGTGAGCGGGGGTGAGGGGTTGAGGACGGCATGGGCGTAGGGGCGGGCCGCGGTGGCGGCGTAGAGGGCGCCGAGGCCGGTGCGCAGGGTGCCGGGCGGGGAGGTGGTGCCCGGCAGGTCGGAGGTGGCTGCGTTCCTCCGGCCTGCCGGGGGCCTGGGTGACCCGAGGGTCAGGAGCCGGGTGACGGCGGTCGTGGCCGCGAGGGCCGCCAAGGGGGCCAGGGTGGAGCCGCCCTGGGTCTCGCGGCGGGAGACGGCGGTGACGGCGAGGGTGTGGGTGCCGAGGAGGGCGGCGGAGGGGAGGGCGTCGCGGGTGCGGCCGGTGGTGGCCGCCGCGCCCAGCAGCAGGTCCAGGCCACGGGCGGTGGCCATGGCGAACGGCCCGGCGGGGGTGTGCTTCAGGGCCAGGTCGTAGGCCCAGACGGTGGCCGCGAGGGGTGCGGCGACGGTGAGGGCGGGGCGTCCGGCGCGGGCCGCCAGGGCGAGTCCGGCGCCGGTGAGGGCGCAGGCCGCGGTGAGGGCGGCGGCGGGGCGCACCCTGCCGGACGGGAGGGGGCGGTGGGGGCGTTCGGCGGCGTCCTCCTCGCGGTCCGCCCAGTCGTTGAGGGCCATTCCGGCGGAGTACAGGCAGAGGGAGGAGCCGATGGCGAGCAGGGTGCGGGAGGTGGGGCGCGAGGTGGTCGCGGCGGCTCCGGCGAGCGCGTCGCCGGGGACGGTGAACAGGGCGGGGAGGCGCAGGAGTTCGGCCCAGGCTCGGCGGGTGCGGCGCGCGCTGTGGGCGTTCCTGGTGGGCCTGGTGTCGCGCCGGGGGCCGGTGTGGGCCCCGGGCGGTTGCACCGTCACGGTCGCCGTCACCGCGCCCCCTCGGATCGGGGAGCGGTGGGCTCGGTGTCGCGCAGACGGGCGGCGAGGCCGATCAGTGCCGTGTACTGGTCGGCCAGGGCCGACGGCCCGTCCCCCACCGGGTCCTTGAAGTAGAAGCCCAGTTCACCGAGCGGTCCGGACAGGCCCGCCTCGTGGGCGCGCAGGGTGAGGCGGGCCAGGTCGAGGACCAGCGGGGCGGCGAGGGCGGAGTCGCAGCCCTGCCAGATGGTCTGGAGGATCATGCGGGTGCCGAGGAAGCCGTCGAAGGCGATGTGGTCCCAGGCGGTCTTCCAGTCGCCGAGCGCGGGGACGTCGTCGATGTGGACCTCGCCCTGCGGTGTGCTGCCGAGGGTGTCGGCGAGGACGCGTTCCTTGCCCGCGTTCTTCGCCGCCGCGGCGGCCGGGTCGGCCAGGGCGGCGCCGTCGCCGCCGCCGAGCAGGTTGGTGCCGGACCAGGCCCGTACGTCGAGCGCCCGCTGGGTGAACATCGGGCCGAGTGCCGCGCGCAGCAGGGTCTGCCCGGTCTTGCCGTCGCGGCCCGCGTACGGCAGTCCGCTGGCGGCGGCCTCGTCGGCGAGCGCCGGGTGGTGCAGGCCGGTGGAGGGGGTGAAGTTGACGTAGGGGCAGCCCGCGCGCAGGGCGGCCGCCGCGTAGAGGGAGCTGGGCGGCAGGGTGCCGTCGGTGGGGGCGGGCTCGGTGGAGGCGACGTTGACCACCACGGCCCGGGTCAGTTCATGGCGTCGTACGAAGTCCAGGATGTCGTCGGCGAAGGCGGCGATCAGGTCCTGGGGGGAGCGGGTGTCGCCGGGGGCGGGGCCGCCGGGTTTGATCTCGCGGTCGGCGGCGGCGAGTTCGGCGGCGACGGCGGAGGGCAGACCACCGGGGAGTACCCCGCCCGCGGCCAGTGCCTCGGCGCGTTTGGGAAGGGGGCAGTCGATGGTGTCGTGTCCGCCGAAGACGAGGGCGGACAGGGGTGGCAGACCGGTGTCGGTGAAGGGCGGGGTCTCGGTGACCAGGCCGGTGGGCGGGTGCAGTCCTGCCGTCATGGCGGCGCAGCCCGCGACGACGGTGGTGGCGACGGAGCCGCGGGCTCCGATCAGCCAGACGCCGACGCGCGGTCGGGGAAGGGACGCGGACATGGGCAGCCTCCTTGTCGTGCGCGAACCCTGGAAGGAGCCGGACGGCCCCGACGGCAGTTCAGTGACCTGCGAAGGAGCCGGAGGGGGAAAAGGGTGGGGTGGATGACGGCGGGCGGGAGTCCGGCGTCTCCCGCCCGCCGCCGCTCAGTCGCCCGGCGGGGCTGTCGAGGCCCCCGCGGGCAGTTCCTTGATCCGCACATCGCGGATGGACACCTTGTCCTCGGCACCGTGGTTCTGGATGCCGATGTGTCCGTCCGTGAGGCTGCGGGCCGGGTCGGTGTTGGCGAAGTCGTTGATCAGCACGCCGTTGAGCCAGACGCGGAGGCGCTCGCCCTCCACCCTGATCTCGTACGTGTTCCACTCCCCCGGCGGGTTCAGCGCACGGTCGCGCTGGCTGATGTCGGCGGACTGGAAGTCGTAGACGGCGCCGGTGGTCTTCGCCGGTGCGTCGGTGGCGTCGATCTGGATCTCGTAGCCGTTGTTGACCGCCGACCACGGGTCGTCCGAGGGCGGGAAGCCCACGAACACACCCGAGTTGTCGTCGCCCAACTCGCTGGCCATCCTCCAGTCGAGCTTCAGGGAGTAGGCCCCGAAGCCCGAGGCGGCGTACCAGAGCATGCCCATGCCGCCCGACGACGTGAGCGTGCCGTCGGCGCTCAGCTCGAAGGAGCCGGGGCCCGCCTGCCGCCAGTCGTCCAGCGAGGCGGCGGTGCCGTCGAAGAGCGGACGGTAGCCGGTCTCGGGGCGGCAGTCGGCCTGGGCGGCACCGGTGGCCCATTGGATGCCGCCCAGCAGGTGCTGCCGGAAGGCGGGTTCGGCGAAGGACTCCTTGGTGTGGCCGCCGCCGGTGTAGAAGGCGCGACCGCCCTGGTAGTCCTTGCACCAGGCGATCGGGTGGTCGCCCTGCATGGTGCCGCCGGTGTAGGAGGACTCGTCGAGGGAGGCGAGCACATGGGCGTGCTCGCGGGGGTTGGAGCGGTAGTTGTACCACTCGTCGGTGCGGTTCCAGGCCCTCTCCAGACCCGCCGTGGCGGGGTGGGCGCGGTCCTCGACCTCGACCGTGGCGGGCTGGATCTGCGGGTGCGACTGGAAGTAGGCGCCCGCGAGGCCGCCGTAGAACGCCCAGTCGTACTCGGTGTCGGCGGCGGCGTGGATGCCGACGTAGCCGCCGCCCTTGCGGATGTAGCTCTCGAAGGCGCGCTGCTGGGTGGGGTTGAGGACGTCGCCCGTCGTCGACAGGAAGACGACGGCGTCGTACTTGCGCAGGTTGCGCGCCGTGAACGCGCCCGCGTTCTCGGTGGCGTCGACCGTGAAGCCGCCGCTCTCACCGAGTTCACGGACGGCCGCGATGCCCTCGGGGATGGAGTCGTGGCGGAAGCCCGCCGTCTTGGAGAAGACCAGCACGCGGGAGTCGTCGCCGGAGGTCTGCTCCGACTGCGAGACGGCCGGGGTGGAGACCACGCAGCCGAGCAGCATGGCCGTGCCCACGGCGGTGGTGAGCAGTCTGCCGTTGGATCGTGTCATCGTCGCCTCCCTCAGCCCGTGGTGAAGGTGAAGTCGTCCACGTCGAACAGGGCGCCGGTGCCGCTGCCCTTGAACACCAGGTAGAGCGTGGTGGTGCCGCGCGGTGCGCGGGACAGGTCGGCCTGGACGTCCTGGAAGGTCTCCCAGCCGCCGGTCACGGGCACGGTCGCCTTGCCGAGCAGGGTGCCAGTGGCGGAGCCCGCGCGGATCTCCAGGGTGCCGCCCGCGCCGCCGGAGGAGACGCGTGCGGTGACGCTCTTGGCGTTGCTGAGGGCGTACGGCGTGAAGGAGATCCAGTCGCCGTTGTTGATGTCACCGACCGTGCGGCCGCCGTGCGCGGTGTCCTTGGTGATCACCGAGACGCCGGAGCTGTTGCCGAAGTGCTCGGCCTGGCGGTGCTTGGGCTGGGTGACGTGCTGGTCGTGGGTGGTCAGCGGGGCCTGGCCGCCGCCTCCGCCGTCGGTGTACTCGGCGTCGACGACACCGAAGATGTTGGCGTCCTCGTCGTGGCCGCCGTCGGCGCTGGTCTGGAGGGTGCCGGTGCAGCCCTTGGCGGAGGTGAGCGGGTGGCCGTGGGTGTCGTGGCCGAGGATGAAGTTGACGGTGACCTTGGAGCAGTCGATGGTCTTGCCGTCCTCGGGGTCGGTGACCCTCACCTTGAACGGGATGGCGTCACCGAAGCTGAACAGCTGACCGTCCTTCGGGGTCTCCAGCACCACGGTGGGCGCGGTGTTGCCGACGACGATCTGGACGCTGGCGCTGCCGGTGCGGCCCGAGGGGTCCTCGGCGGTGACGGTGGCGGTGTAGGTGCCGTTCTTGCGGTAGCGGTGCGTGGGGTTGGCGGCGGTGGAGGTGGAGCCGTCGCCGAAGTCCCAGCGGTAGGTGAGGGCGTCGCCGTCCTGGTCGGTGGTGCCCGCGGAGGAGAAGCTCACCCGCAGCGGCGCCTGTCCCGACGTGCGGTCGGCGGCGGCCTGGGCGACCGGGGAGTGGCCGTCGGTGGCGTTCTCGATGCGGTACAGGGCGGAGTTCTCGTCGCCGCCGAACCAGGCGAGGCCGTAGTCGAGGACGTAGAGGGCGCCGTCGGGACCGAAGGCCATGTCCATCACCTGGGTGCCGGTCCACGGTATGTCGCTGATTGTCTGCACCGTACCGTCGGCATCGCTGCTGATCCGCTTGATCCAGCGGCGGCCGAACTCACCGGCGAAGAAGTCACCGTCGTAGGCCTCGGGGAACTTCACCGGCGAGTCGAGCGCGGGGTCGTAGTGGTAGACCGGGCCGCCCATCGGGGACTCGGAGCCGGTGCCGAACTCGGGCAGCGATCCGCCGTCGTACGGGATCCAGGCGGCCTGCGCCGGGGGCAGCTCGGTCAGGCCGGTGTTGTGCGGCGAGTTGTTGACCGGGGCGGCGCAGTCGAAGGACGCGCCGGAGGTGCCGGTGGCGAAGTCGTAGTCGACGTAGGCGTCGTTGTCGCCGGTGCAGTACGGCCAGCCGAAGTTGCCCGGTGCGGTGACGCGGGCGAACTCGACCTGGCCCGCGGGGCCGCGGTTGGGGTTGGCGGTGCCCGCGTCGGGGCCGTAGTCACCGACGTAGAGGATGCCGGTTTCCTTGTCGACGCTGAAGCGGAAGGGGTTGCGGAAGCCCATCGCGTAGATCTCGGGGCGGGTCTTGTCCGTGCCGGGGGCGAAGAGGTTGCCCTCCGGGATGGCGTACGAGCCGTCCGCGTTGACCTTGATGCGCAGGATCTTGCCGCGCAGGTCGTTGGTGTTGCCGGAGGTCCGCTGGGCGTCGAAGGCGGGGTTGCGGTTGGACCGCTCGTCGATGGGCGTGTAGCCGTCCGACTGGAAGGGGTTGCTGTCGTCGCCGGTCGACAGGTACAGGTTGCCCGCCGCGTCGAAGTCGATGTCGCCGCCGACGTGGCAGCAGATGCCGCGGGTGGCGGGAACGTCGAGGATCTTGGTCTCGGAGGCGTTGTTCAGGGTGCCGTCCGCGTTGAGGGTGAAGCGGGAGAGGCGGTTGACGCCGTCGAAGGGGGCGAAGTCGGCGGCGGTGCCGGTCTCGGGGGCGTCGCCCGCGGGGGTGTTCAGCGGGGGCGCGTAGTAGAGGTAGATGAAGCGGTTGCTCTCGAAGTTCGGGTCGACGCCGATGCCCTGGAGGCCCTCCTCGTCGTGGGAGTAGACGTCCAGCTTTCCGGCGAGCTTGGTGTTGCCCGCGGCGTCGGTGAGGCGGAGTTCGCCGTCACGGGAGGTGTGCAGGACCGAGCGGTCCGGGAGGACGGCGAGCGACATCGGCTCACCGACCTCCGCCTCGCCCTTGGCGAGGGTGACCTGCTGGAAGCCCTCGGCGGCGGCGGAGACGTCCGCGGGGGAGGCCGCGCCCGCCTGGGGGGCGGCGAGGGTGAGGGACGCGCCTGCCAGCAGGGCGCCGCTGAGCAGGGCGATCGCTTTTCGGAGGAAGGGGCGTCTGTTGTGGGTGGCGTTTTTGGGGGTGGTGGCGGTGTGGGTGGTGCGGTCGTTCCCGTGCACGAGTGCCTCCAGGAAGGGGCCGGTTGTACGGGCGGGTGCGAACGCCGGGGTGCGCCGTCACCCCGGTGAGCCTGGTGCGGAGGTCTGGGGGACCTCGGTTGGTCGTCTACAGTCGACGGCCCACTGTCGGCGGTCGTCGGCTTACTGTCGGTGGTCGTCGGCTTACTGGTGTCAGTCGGCGACCTGCTGGTAGCGGTCGACGACCCACTGACGCCGGTCGACGGCCTTCTGCCGAAGGTCGACGCCCCACGGCTGTCGGTCGACAACAGGCGGGCGCCGGTCTACGACCCGCGACCGTCGGTCGACAATCGCCGGTCAACAATCGCCGGTCGACAATCCTCGGTCGACCATCGCCGATTGACGGGCGCCGGTCGACCATCGACGAACGTCAGTCGCCGAGCCCGGCCGATCCGTTGCCGGGCCCGGCACTCACGCGCCGGGCCCGCGGACGTCACGTCAGTTGCCGAACGCCGCGTCGAAGGAAGCGGTGGGCGGTTCGAAGTCGTAGGCCTTCAGCCGTCGCAGTGCTTCCGGGGCGCCTTGCAGGCGGTCCATGCCCGCGTCCTCCCACTCCACGGAGATGGGTCCCTGGTAGTCGATGGAGCGCAGCATCCGGAAGACGTCTTCCCAGGGGACGTCGCCGTGTCCGGCGGAGACGAAGTCCCAGCCGCGGCGCGGGTCGCCCCAGGGCAGGTGGGAGCCGAGGCGGCCGTTGCGGCCGTCGAGGCGTTTGCGGGCCTCCTTGCAGTCCACGTGGTAGATCCGGTCGCGGAAGTCCCACAGGAAGCCGACCGGGTCGAGGTCCTGCCACACGAAGTGGGAGGGGTCGAAGTTGAGGCCGAAGGCCGGGCGGCGGTCGACCGCGTCCAGCGTGCGTACGGTCGTCCAGTAGTCGTATGCGATCTCGCTCGGGTGGACCTCGTGCGCGAACCGCACGCCCTCCGCGTCGAAGACGTCCAGGATCGGGTTCCACCGCTCGGCGAAGTCCTCGTACCCGCGCTCGATCATCGACTCCGGCGCGGGCGGGAACATCGCGACCAGGTGCCAGATCGCCGATCCCGTGAACCCGATGACGGTGTTCACGCCGAACGCGGCGGCGGCGCGGGCGGTGTCGGCGATCTCGGCGGCGGCCCGTCGGCGTACGCCCTCGGCCTCGCCGTCGCCCCAGATCCGGGCGGGCAGGATCGCCTGGTGGCGTTCGTCGATGATGGCGTCGCAGACGGCCTGGCCGACGAGGTGGTTGGAGATGGCCCAGCACTTCAGGCCGTACTTGTCGAGCAGGGCGCGCCTGGTGTCCAGGTAGCCGGGGTCGGTGAGGGCCTTGTCGACCTCGAAGTGGTCGCCCCAGCAGGCGAGTTCGAGTCCGTCGTAGCCGAAGTCGCGGGCGAGGCGGCAGACCTCTTCCAGCGGCAGGTCGGCCCACTGGCCGGTGAAGAGCGTGAAGTCGCGGGGCATCTGTCCGGTCCTCCTCGGGCTGCTGTCAGGCGGCGATGGGCGTGTAGACACTGTTCTTCTCGGCGCTCTCCTCCACCGCGGCGAGCACCCGCTGCACCTGGAGACCGTCGGCGAAGGACGGTTCGGGGCGGAGGCCCTCCGCGACGGCGTGGATCAGGTCGCGGGCCTGGTGGACGAAGGTGTGCTCGTAGCCGAGGCCGTGGCCCGGCGGCCACCAGGCCTCCAGGTACGGGTGGTCGGGTTCGGTGACGAGGATGCGGCGGAAGCCGGAGTAGGTGTCCGGTTCGGTGCCGTCGTGGTACCAGAGTTCGTTGAGGCGTTCCAGGTCGAAGGCGAGGGAGCCGCGCTCGCCGTTGAGTTCCAGGCGCAGGGCGTTCTTGCGGCCGGTGGCGTAGCGGGTGGCCTCGAAGGAGGCGAGGGCGCCGGAGGCGAAGCGGCCGGTGAACAGGGCGGCGTCGTCGACGGTGACCTCACCGGTGCCGTCGGCCGACACCGCCGCAAGCCCGCTGCTGGGTCCGCCGGGCAGGGGCCGGTGTCGTACGAAGGTCTCGGTCAGCGCGGATACCCCAGCCAGTGGTTCGCCGACCAGATACTGTGCGAGGTCGACAATATGCGCGCCCAGGTCGCCCAGTGAGCCGGATCCGGCGTGCTCCTTGCGCAGCCGCCAGGTGAGCGGGAACCGCGGGTCGGTCAGCCAGTCCTGGAGGTACGTCACCCGCACGTGCCGCAGCGTGCCGAGGCGGCCCTCGGCGACCATGCGCCGGGCCAGCGAAGTGGCGGGCACCCGGCGGTAGTTGAAGCCGACCATCGCCAACTGGCCGCGTTCGTATGCCGTCTCGGCCGCCGCCGACATGGCCTCGGCCTCCTCGACGGTGTTGGCGAGGGGCTTCTCGCACAGCACGTGCTTGCCCGCGGCCAGGGCGGCCAGCGCGATCTCGGCGTGGCTGTCGCCGGGGGTGCAGATGTCGACGAGGTCGATGTCGTCGCGGGCGACCAGGGCCCGCCAGTCGGTCTCGGTCGCCGCCCAGCCGTGCCGGTCGGCCGCGGCGCGCACGGCCGTGGCGTCCCGTCCGCAGATCGCGGTCAGCTCCGGCCGCCGTGGCAGGTCGAAGACATGGCCCACGGTGCGCCAGCCCTGGGAGTGGGCGGCGCCCATGAAGGCGTAGCCGACCATGCCGATGCGCAGGGGCGGCGCTGGGGCCTCGCCCTGGTCGTCGGGCCCTTCGGGCTGCTGCGGCTGTCCCATTGGATGACTCCTCCTCGTCGTCGTGGCGCGGTGGGGGGTGGGGCCCGGCCCGTCCGTGCCGGGCCGGGCCCGTTTAGGGGAACGCCTCACTCGAAGCCGGTGGACATGTACTGACCGACGTTCTCCTTGTCGACGACGGCCGAGTAGAGCGTGATCGACGCGGGGATCTCGAACTCGGCCATGCCGCTGACGCCCTTGCCCTGGCCCAGCGCGCGGGCGAGGTCGATCGCGGAGGCGGCCATGGTCGGCGGGTAGAGGACGGTGGCCTTCAGGACGCTGTTGTCGGCCTCGATGGCCTGGAAGGCGGAGAGCGCGCCCGCGCCGCCGACCATCAGGAAGTCGTCGCGTCCGGCCTGTTCGATGGCGCGCAGGGCGCCCACGCCCTGGTCGTCGTCGTGGTTCCACAGGGCGTCGAAGTTGGACTGCGCCTGGAGCAGCTGGGCCATCTTGGCCTGCCCGGACTCCACCGTGAACTCGGCCGCCTGACGGGCGACCTTCTTGATGTTGGGGTAGTTCTTCAGCGCGTCGTCGAAGCCCTGGGTGCGCTGCTGGGTGAGTTCGAGGTTGTCGAGCCCGGCGAGTTCGATGACGCGGGCGTTCGGCTTGTCCTTGAGCTTCTCGCCGATGTAGTGCCCGGCGTTGAGACCCATGCCGTAGTTGTCGCCGCCGATCCAGCAGCGGTAGGCCTGCGGGCTGTTGAAGATGCGGTCGAGGTTGACCACGGGTATCCCCGCGCGCATCGCCTTGAGGCCGACCTGGGTGAGCGCCTTGCCGTCGGCGGGCAGCACCACCAGGACGTCGACCTTCTTGTTGATCAGGGTCTCGATCTGGCCGATCTGCTGGGCGGTGTCGTTGGAGCCCTCGGTGATCTCCAGGGTGACGTCCGAGTACTTCTCGGCGCGGCTCTTGGCGTTGTCGTTGATCGCGTTGAGCCAGCCGTGGTCGGCCTGCGGACCGGCGAAGCCGATGGTGACCTGCTTGCCGGGCTTGTCGTCGGCGGCGGGCTGGTTGTTGTCCGCCTTGTCGTTGTCGTTGTCGCTGGACTCATTACTCGTGCAACCTGCGAGGAGGGCACCGGCCGAGACGGCTGCGGTCCCGAAGAGGAGTCCTCTGCGTGTGGGGAGCTGTGTCATGTCGGTGAACCCTTTCCTCAAGTCGTGCTCGCGGTACGGCGCTGGACCAGCACGGCGGCGACGATGATCGCGCCCTTGGCGATCTGCTGAACGTCGCTCTGCAGGTTGTTCAGGGCGAAGATGTTGGTGATCGTGGTGAAGATCAGGACGCCGAGCACGGAGCCGACGATGGTGCCGCGGCCCCCGCTGAGCAGGGTGCCGCCGATGATCGCGGCGGCGATGGCGTCGAGTTCGTAGAGGTTTCCGTTGGTGTTCTGGCCGGAGCCGGACAGGATGATCAGCAGGAATGCGGCGATGCCGCAGCACAGTCCGGACAGCAGGTAGAGGTACAGGCGCTGGCGGCGGACGTCGATCCCGGCGAGGCGGGCGGCCTCGGCGTTGCCGCCGACGGCGACGGAGCGGCGGCCGAAGGTGGTGCGGTTGAGCACCAGCCAGCCGACGATGGTGACGAAGGCGAAGACGAGCACGAGCGGCGGGATGCCGAGCACGTAGGCGTCGCGTTCGCCGAGGTCGAGGATGCTGTCGACGGTGACGATCTGGGTGCGTCCGTCGGTGATCTGCAGGGCGAGGCCGCGGGCGGAGGCGAGCATGGCGAGGGTGGCGATGAAGGGCACCATCCCGCCGTAGGCGATGAGCAGCCCGTTGACCAGCCCGCACCCTACGCCGACGAGTACGGCGGTGAACAGGATGCCGCCGAATCCGTACTCCTGGGTGGCGACGGTGGTCGCCCACACCGAGGCCAGCGCGACGATCGCGCCCACGGAGAGGTCGATGCCGCCGGAGATGATGACGAAGGTCATGCCGACGGTGACGACGCCGATGACCGAGGCCTGGGTGAGGACGAGCTGGAGGTTACGGGTGTCCAGGAACTCGTCGGGCTTGGTGACACCGCCGATGAGGATCAGTACGGCGAGCACGCCCAGCAGGCTCAGGGTACGGACGTCGGCGCGGAACAGGATGCCGCGCCAGGCGGGGGTCGAGGGCGCCGACGGCACCTTGTCGGCGCTGTCCCGCGGTGGGGAGACGTGCTGCGTCATGACGCCGGGCTTCCTTCCATCACGAGGTCGAGTACGCGGTGTTCGTCGAGTTCGCGGGCGGGCGCGGTGTGCACGACGCGGCCCTCGCGGAGCACCAGGACACGGTCGGCGAGGCCGAGCACCTCGGGCACTTCGCTGGATACGAGCAGCACACCGAGGCCTTCGTCCGCCAGTCGACGGACGACCGCATACAGTTCGGCGCGGGCGCCCACGTCGACACCGCGGGTCGGTTCGTCGAGCAGCAGCACCCGGCAGCCGCGCAGCAGCCAGCGGGCCAGGACCGCCTTCTGCTGGTTGCCGCCGGAGAGGGTGCGTACCGGCACGGACGGGTTGTCGGGCCGCAGGGACAGCTGGCGGGTGGCGGCCCGCGCGGCGCCCAGTTCGGCGCCCCGGTCGATCCAGCCGCCGCGGGAGAAGCGGGACATGGAGGAGACGGAGACGTTGCGGGTGACCGACTCCAGCATCAGCAGGGCCTGGGCCTTGCGCTCCTCGGGGGCGAGTCCGAGTCCGGCGCGTACGGCCGCCCGTACACTGCCGGGCCGCAACGGTCGACCGTCGACCAGCACTTCACCGGATGTCGGCTTCCGTGCACCGTATACAGTCTCCAGTATTTCGGATCGCCCCGACCCGACCAGCCCGGCCAGGCCGACGATCTCCCCCGGCCGCACCTCCAGGTCCAGCGGCTCGAACTCACCCTCCCGGGCCAGCCCCCGCACCTGGAGCAGCGGCTCCCGGGTGGGCGGCTCGGTGGGCCGGTCGGGGAAGACGTACTCGACGTTGCGGCCGGTCATCATCGCCACGACCTCGCGCGTCGGGGTGGACTTCGCGGGCAGCCCGCCCGCCACCGCCCGGCCGTCCTTCAGCACGGTCACCCGGTCGCCGATCCGCCGGATCTCCTCCAGCCGGTGCGAGATGTAGACGACCGCGACCCCGTCGGCGGTGAGGTCGCCGACGATCCGGAAGAGGTTGGCGACCTCGTCCGGGTCGAGGGCCGCGGACGGCTCGTCCATCACGATCAGCCGTACGTCGTGGGAGAGCGCCCGTGCCATCGACACGATCTGCTGCTGCGCCGCCGACAACTCCCCCACCAGCCGCGCCGGATCGATCTCCGGATGGCCGAGCCGCTTGAGCAGCGCGGCCGTCGACGCGCGGGCGGCGCCCCGCCGTACGACGAAACCGGCGGCCGTCGGCTCATGACCGAGGTGGACGTTCTCGGCGACGGACAGGTGTTCCACCAGGTCGAGTTCCTGGTAGATGGTGGCGATGCCGAGGCGCATGGCGGCGATCGGCGAGCGCAGGGTGACCGGCTCGCCGCGCCAGTTGATGGTGCCGCCGTCGGGCTGGTGGGCGCCCGCGAGGACCTTGATCAGGGTGGACTTGCCGGCGCCGTTCTGGCCGAGCAGGCAGTGCACTTCACCCGCCTGGACGTCGAGGTCTACTCCGTCCAGGGCGCGGACTCCGGGGAACGACTTGGTGATGCCGGACATGCTGAGCAGCGGTGGTTCTGGTGCCATGTGGGTTCCCCTTGGCGGGCGTACGGGCCGGTTCAGGGCAGGGCGGAGCTAGGCAGGGGTGCTATGGGCGTGGAGCGGGGCAGGGCAGGGCTGTGCGGGGTGTGGCGCTGAACGAGCCGAGGTACAGGTGTGACCTGGGTGCGGTGCCGTGCGATGCGGTGTGGTGCGGTGCCGTGCGGTGCCGTGCCGTGCCGTGCGATGCGATGCGATGCGGTGTGGTGCGGTGCGGTGTGCTGGTGCTACGCGGGTGAGAACAGATGGTCGCTGATGAGCCGGGCCGCGCCGATGACTCCGGCGGTGGGGCCCAACTCACCCAGGACGATGGGGAGGTTGCCGGTCGCCAGCGGCAGCGACTGGCGGTAGACCTGGGTGCGGATCGCGGCGAGCAGGGTGTGGCCGAGGCCGGTCACCCCACCGCCGATCACCACGAGGCCGGGGTTGAAGAAGCTGACCAGACCCGCGATCACCTGGCCGGTGCGGTTGCCGCCCAGGCGGATCAGGTCGAGGGCGGTGGCGTCGCCCGCGGCGGCGGCCGCGGCGACGTCGGCGGCGCTGAGACCGCCGTTCGCCTCCAGCCGTGTGGCGAGTTCGGCCGAGTGGCCCTGTTGGGCCGCCTCCAGTGCGTCGCGGGCGAGCGCGGCGCCGCTGAAGTGGGCTTCCAGGCAGCCCCGGTTGCCACAGGCGCACGGACGTCCGTCGGGCACGGCCTGGATGTGCCCGATGTCGCCCGCACTGCCCGTCGTACCGCGGTAGACCTCACCGCCGACGACGATGCCGCAGCCGATACCGGTACCGATCTTGACGCAGAGGAAGTCGCCCACGGTCCGGGCGACTCCGGCGTGCTGTTCCCCCATCGCCATGAGGTTCACGTC
Source organism: Streptomyces sp. NPDC057877 (assembly GCF_042796855.1). Taxonomy (NCBI): domain Bacteria; kingdom Bacillati; phylum Actinomycetota; class Actinomycetes; order Kitasatosporales; family Streptomycetaceae; genus Streptomyces; species Streptomyces sp. NPDC057877. Next base: position 398,985 of record NZ_JBHVMS010000002.1, on the reverse strand, counting down.
GTTGTCGACCATGACCGGGCAGCCGAGTTCCTGGCTGAGCGCCTCCCGTACGGGGAAGCCGTCCCAGCCGGGCATGATCGGGGGTGCCACGGGGACGCCCTCGGGGAAGCGCACCGGGCCCGGGACGCCGATGCCGGCGCCGTCGAAGCCCTCCGCGAGTCCCGATGCCCGCAACTTCGCGGCCATGGCGAGGACTTGCTCGAAGACCGCGACCGGACCCTCGCGCACTTCCATGGGCTGGGTGATGTGCCCCAGGATCTCCAGCTCGGCGTTGGTGACCGCGACGTCGATGGAGGTCGCGCCGATGTCGACGCCGAGGAACCGCAGATTCGGGGCGAGCCGGATGTTGTGGGAACGGCGGCCACCGCGCGAGGCGGCGAGTCCGTCGGCCACCACCAGACCGGTTTCCAGCAGCCGGTCCACCTCCACCGCCAGCTTGGACCGGGACAAGTCGACCTGGTCGCCCAGCTGGGCCCGGGAGTTGGGACCGCCGTCGCGCAGCAGCCTCAGCAGCTTGGCCTGGTGGGCGTTCGCGGGTCGTGCCGTCATGCGTCTCACGAGCCCCTCCCCGCCTCGTTCGGCCAGTGCGCGCCGGTTTCCGGCCACTGTGCCACCTGTGTGGCTTGCTTCGGTACGGGAACGTAGCAGCGGCTGCCACCACTGGGAAGAAGTCGTGCACGAATTGACGACGACTTTTTCCACTCGCAGGACAAAGCTGGGGGGCATATCGGGAGCAGACCCGCATTTCTCTACCTAACGCAGGCCGCGTGGCGCGCTGGTATCCCCCGGCACGGCATCCGAGGATGGTCGCGACGCAGGGCCGCACGGCCCGGACAGGGGAGAGGACGAGCACATGTTCTTAGTGACGGGCGCCACCGGGAACGTCGGCGCCGAACTGGTGCGGGGCCTGGCCGAGGCGGGTGAGCCGGTGCGGGCCATGAGCAGGGCCGGGCGCACGGACGGGCTGCCGCCGGGTGTGCAGGCCGTGGCGGGCGATCTGAACCGGGCCGAGACGGTGCGGGACGCCCTGGACGGCGTACGGGCGATGTTCCTGATGCCCGGTTACGGCGCCCAGCGGGAGATCCTGGCGGACGCGCGGGACGCGGGCGTGGAGCGGGTCGTGATGCTGTCGGGCCGGTCGGCGGGGACCGGCGACACCGGTAACGCGGTCGCCGGGTACATGATCGAGGCCGAGACGTCGGTACGGGAGTCCGGGCTGGCGTGGACCTTCGTACGGCCGACCAGCTTCATGTCGAACGCGCTGCAACTGGCGGACCAGATCCGCGCGGGCGACACCGTGCGGGTGCCGTTCCCGGACGCGCCGACCGCCGACATCGACCCACACGACATCGCGCGGACCGCCCTGCACGCCCTGCGGTCGGCCGAGTTCGCCGGGCGCGTCCTGGAAGTCAGCGGTCCCGAGGCGCTGTTGCCCGCCGACCGGGTGCGGATCCTGGGCAAGGTGCTGGGGCGGGAGCTGCGGACGGTGGGGCTCACGAACGAGGAGGCGCGGGCGGAGCTGGAGGCCCGGATGCCGGTGCCGTACGTGGACGCCTTCTTCAGCTTCTTCGTGGACGGCACGCTGGACGAGTCGGAGGTCCTGCCGACCGTCGAGGAGGTCACCGGCCGGGCGCCGCGCACCTTCGAGGAGTGGGCGCGGGCGCACGCGGCCGAGTTCTAGACGGGACCTGGCCGGGTGCGGGGCAGGTCCTGGCCGGGTACCGGTACGGGTACCCGGGTGCGGGTGCGTCAGGGCTGTTGACGGGCGTGGTACGAGCGGCGGGTGTGCTCGGTGTGTTCCCGCATCAGCCGGGTGGCCAGCTGCTCGTCACCGTCCTCGATCGCCCCGATCATGTCCTTGTGCTCGATCCAGGACTGATGGCCCCGCTGGCGGGCGACCGGGGTGTAGTACCAGCGCACCCGGCGGTCGACCTGCGCGGCGAGCTCGGCGAGGACGGCGTTCCCTGCCAGCTCCATGACCTTGGCGTGGAAACGGGCGTTGAGGACGACGGCGGCGTCCACGTCGTCGGCGGCGACGGCCCGCATGCCCTGGTGCAGCAGGTCGTAGAGGGCGTCGATGCCCTCCTTGGTGGCGTTCGCGGCGGCGAGCCGGGCGGCCTCGGCCTCCAGGAGCGTACGGACCGTCAGCAGCTGGTCGGCCTCCTCCTCGGTGGGCTCGTGCACGAAGGCGCCCTGGGCGGGCCGCAGATCGACCCAGCCCTCGGTGTTGAGGCGTTGCAGTGCCTCGCGCACCGGCTGACGTGACACGCCGAGGTGGCCCGCGAGTTCGCTCTCGACGAGGTGCTGGCCCGGCTGGAGGGCGCGGGTGGTGATGAGTTCCAGCAGCGCTTCGTAGACGCGGTCGCGCAGTGGCCCGGGACGTTCGAGCTTGGGTACCGCCCCCTGCGGCAGTCCTGTCGACAACATCGGTCCCCCTCCTCGGCGGGCCAGTGCGGCGGGCGAAAGGCCGACGGCACTGGTAGCCAGTATCGATTGTCTTTCGTCTACAGTCTACGGTGCACCAAGACCAGCCCACGGGGGAGTTGAGCGCGTCACACCGTCGACCGGGGCCGGTGAGCAGCCGCCGGTCAGCCGGAGGTCTGTCGGCGATCAGCCGGAGGCCTGTCGGCGATCAGCCGGAGACCAGCCGGTGGTCAGGTGATGATCGGGTGATGATCAGCAGCCGCTCACGGGCACCGTACGACCTGTCCGGCGTACGACAGATTGCCGCCGAAGCCGAACAGCAGCACTGGATCCCCGCTGGAGACCGCGCCCTGCTCGACCAGCTTGGAGAAGGCGAGCGGAATACTGGCGGCCGAGGTGTTGCCCGATTCGGTGACATCGCGGGCGACCACGGCGTTGACGGCGCCGATCTTCTCGGCGAGGGGTTCGATGATGCGCAGGTTGGCCTGGTGCAGCACCACCGCGGCGAGGTCGGCGGGCGTCAGCCCGGCCCGCTCGCAGGCTCGCCGGGCGATCGGCGGCAGCTGGGTGGTGGCCCAGCGGTAGACGCTCTGCCCCTCCTGCGCGAACCGCGCCGGTACGCCTTCGATGCGCACCGCGTGCCCCATCTCCGGCACCGAGCCCCACAGCACCGGACCGATGCCCGCCTCGCCGGAACCGGACGCCTCGACGACGGCGGCGCCCGCCCCGTCCCCGACCAGCACACACGTCGTACGGTCCGTCCAGTCGGTGACGTCGGACATCTTGTCCGCGCCGATCACCAGCGCCCGGGTCGCGGCGCCCGCCCGCACGGCGTGGTCGGCGGTGGCCAGGGCGTGGGTGAAACCGGCGCACACGACGTTGACGTCCATGGCGGCGGGCGAGGGCACGCCGAGCCGGGCGGCGACGCGGGCGGCCATGTTCGGGGAGCGGTCGACGGCCGTGGAGGTGGCGACCAGGACCAGGTCGATGTCGCTGGGGGCGAGGCCCGCCGCGGCCAGCGCCTTGGCGGCGGCGTGCGCGGCGAGTTCGTCGACCGGTTCGTCCGGACCGGCGATGTGGCGCGTGCGGATGCCCACCCGGCTCGTGATCCACTCGTCACTGGTGTCGACCAGGCCCGCGAGGTCCTCGTTGGTGAGCACCTTCGCGGGCTGGTAGTGGCCGAGCGAGGCAATGCGTGAGCCGGTCATGGGTGGATCCCCCTCGTTGCCGTGGGTAGCGGGATTCACCAGTCTGATCAGTGACTCACGGGTACGGCGGCAGGCAAGGCAACAGGAAACGGCCGCCCGAGTTGTCGGCTTCCCTCAGACCGTCGGACGGCCGAACAGCTCTCGAACACGTAGGCCGCGTCGCGCGGGTCCCGTTTCCGGTGGTCCTTTTCCGCTGCCGCGCGTCCGGCTACCCGGTGAACAGTTGCGTGGCCTTCCGCACCAGCTCGTACAGTCCGTAACCGAGCGGCGCGCCCACCCACACCCACGCCAGGGCGATCAACGGACGCCGGTCAGGCGGACTCTGGCTGCTGTCGTCGGACATCGGTGGCCTCCTTCTGCGTGGTGACGTGGTGCCGGGGGTGGACGGGGCGGACGAGTTCGTTGGCGACGAAGCCGACGACGAGCAGCCCGATCATGATGATGAACGACGTTCCGTAGAGGGCCGAGCCGTCCTTGCCCGCCTCCTCCTGCCGGTCGGCGATCCAGTTCACGATCAGCGGGCCGAGGACGCCCGCCGTGGACCAGGCGGTGAGCAGCCGTCCGTGGATGGCGCCGACCTGGTAGGTGCCGAAGAGGTCCTTCAGATAGGCCGGGATCGTGGCGAACCCGCCGCCGTAGAAGGAGAGGATCACCAGCGCGCACAGGATGAACAGCGGTTTGCTCGAGTCACCGAACAGCGCGATGAGGAGGTACATCAGCGCTCCGGCGCCGAGGTAGAGACGGTAGATGTTCTTGCGGCCGACCAGGTCGGAGGTGGACGACCAGACGATGCGCCCGGCCATGTTGGCGGCGGACAGCAGGGCGACGAAACCGGCGGCGGCCGTGGCGGTCACGGGGGTCGCGGTGTTGGCGAAGAAGTCCGTGATCATGGGGGCGGCCTTCTCCAGGATGCCGATGCCCGCGGTGACGTTCATGCAGAGCACGACCCACAGACACCAGAACTGCGGGGTGCGTACCGCTCCGCGGGCCGAGACCTGCACGCCCTCCACCGCGACCGGGCCGGACGCCGTCGGCCGCTCGGCGCGAGGGACCCGGACGAGGAGGACGCCGAGCAGCATGAAGACTGCATACGACATTCCGTGGACGAGGAACGCGAGGGCGATCCCGGTGTTGTCGGCACCGAACGACTCCAGCATCTGCGCCGACCACGGCGAGGCGATCAGCGCCCCGCCGCCGAAGCCCATGATGGCGATGCCGGTGGCCATGCCGGGCCGGTCCGGGAACCACTTGATCAGCGTGGAGACCGGCGAGATGTACCCGATGCCGAGGCCGATACCGCCGACGAAGCCGTAGCCCAGGACGATCAGCCAGTACTGCTCGGTCGCCGCGCCGAGCGCGGAGAGCAGGAAGCCGGACGAGAAGCACACCAGCGCCACGGTCATCGCCCAGCGCGGGCCGTTGCGCTCCACGAGGGTGCCGCCGAACGCGGCGGACAGGCCGAGCATCACGATGCCGAGCTGGAAGGGCAGCGCGCTCTGGGTGCCGCTGAGGTCGAGGGCGGATTCGAGGGGAGGTTTGAACACGCTCCAGGCGTAGGCCTGGCCGATGGAGAGGTGTACGGAGAGCGCGGCGGGGGGCACGAGCCAGCGGCTCCAGCCGGGGGGAGCTATGGGGGGACTCATGATCCCGAACGATAGGAAGGCGTCGGGGAGTTGAGAAGCCCTTTGCGTCGACCGTATGCGATGAGCGGTATGCAGTGCGCGGTGAGTGGGATGCGATGTGGCGGCCGTATGCGGTGACGTGCATACAGTGAGCCGTGTGCTGCGCGCCGACCGTGTGCGGTGATCTGTATGCAGCGAGTTGTATGCGGTGTGCGGGTGTCAACCGGCGGGCGACGCGCGGCATACACCACCCGCCATGCCCCATGCGCCACCCGCCATGCGGCATACACCATGCGCCATGCACCATGCCGCAAACGTCGTGCGGTCGACGGTGGTCAGTGGGCAGCAGCCAGTGAGCGCTGTACAACGTGCCCCGTACCGTACGCCGCCCTCAGTCGTGCGGCACCAACGCCACCGGCCCCTTCACCCGATGGATCAGTGCGTGCGCCACCGGCCCCGTCTGCGGCGCCACCGCCGTACGACGCCGCCGCAGCCCCACCACCAGCAGACCGGAGCCGTTCGCGGCCCGTATCACCACATGGGCGGGGCGCCCCTCGTGGCAGACCTCCGAGATGGGCACGGTCGGGAACTTCTCGCGCCATGGCAGCAGCAGTTGGGCCAGTTCACGCTCCGCCGACCCGCGCATCCGGGCCTGCCGCTCGGCGGCGTCCGTGAGGCCGTGGGCGAACGGCAGATGCCAGGCGTGCACGGCGCGCAGCGGCGCCCGGCGCAGCTCGGCGGCCCGGAAGGCGAAGGCCAGGACGTCGTCGTTCGGTTCGTCGACGTCCACGGCGACCGCAACCTCCCGGCAGGGTGTGCGCACCGACGCCCTGCCGCCGCCGTCCGGCAGGTGCTCGTCCTCGGCGGACGCGCCCTCGCACACCAGGACGATCGGCCGCTCGCTGTGGGCGACGGCGGCCATGGCGACCGACCCTGAGAGGAACCCGCCCAGCCCGGTGGGCCCCTGGCTGCCGATGACCAGCAGTTCGGCGCCCTCCGCCTCCTGGAGCAGGGCGGGCACGGGCGGCCTGGCCACCTGCTCGGCGGTGATGGTCAGCTGCGGGTACCGCTCGTCCAGCCGGTCCAGGGCGCTGCGCAGCACATGCCGGGCGTGGTGCTGGGGAGCCCGCAGCTCGGGGAGGATTCCGGCCTCCGCGGCGCCCTCCGCGGCGCCCTCCGGCAGGCCCGCCTCCCAGGCGTGCACGAGCCGTAGCGGCAGTCCACGGCGCAGTGCCTCCCGCGCCGCCCAGTCGGCGGCGGCGAAGCCCTCACGCGAACCGTCCACACCGGCGACTACTGGCCTGATCATGACCGTCACCTCCTGGTCATGCCGTGTGTGCGGGGCGGCCGGATACGACCGCGCGGGCCGGAGACGCGTCAGGCCTCCAACCACCAGGGTCCGTCATCCCGGGCGGTCGCAGGAAGGGCCATGCGGCCCGACCTGCGACCGCCCGCCCCCACGCCCACAGTGGTCGTCTGCGGCCGTACTCGCCCGTACTCGGCGGTGCTCAGCCCTGCTGCGGCACCACGGCGACAGGACACTCGGCATGGTGCAGCAGCGTGTGGGCGACCCTGCCGAGCTGGAGACCGAGGTGTCCCTGGCGGCGGTGCCGCGCCCCGACGACCACGAGGTCGGCGGCGGCCGAGTGCCGCACCAGCACCTTGCGCGCCGATCCCTCCACCGTCGTACGGCGGACCCGTACGCCGGGGTGGTCGGCCAGCGGCCCGCTGAGCAGCTCGTCGAGCTGGGCGGTGGCGCGTTCCTCGTGCTCGTGGGCCGGTTCCCGGGCGAGCGCGTCCAGGTCGGCGCTCTCGTGGGCGGGGCAGCGCCAGGCGCGGACCGCGTCGAGGGTGCAGTCGCGGATCTCGGCCTCGTGGACGGCGAAGCGTGCCGCGGCCCCGCCGGTGGCCGGGTCTCCGGCGCCGAGCAGGACGCGCCCGTGGGTACCCGCGAGACCGGCCCGGTCGCCTCGGACCACGATCACCGGGCAGTGTGCGCGGGCGGCGACGGCGAGGCTCACGGAGCCGAGCAGCAGTCCGGCCAGCTCACCGCGCCCCCGGGACCCGGTGACCAGGGCGGTGGCGTCGTTGGCGGCGCGCAGCAGCGCGTCCACCGGGTCGGACGCGTGGACGGCCGTGAAGACCTTCACGTCGGGATCGCGTCGGCGGGCGCGTTCGGCCGCGGCGGTGACGATGTGTTCCGCCAGCACCTGCTCCGACGGGCGCCTGACGTCGTCCGACAGGGTGACGCCCTCGTAGCGCTCCCAGAGGGAGGCGTACACCAGGAGCAGCGGCAGGCCGCGACGGGCGGCCTCGTCGACGGCCCAGTCCACCGCCGTGAGGCTGCCGTCCGAGCCGTCCACCCCCACCACCAGGGGCAGTTGCACAGTCGTCATCGTTCCCACCACCTCGTCGTCGGGCAGGGTGCGCGGTCCATGCCCACCGTGGCAGCCGCGCCGGGCGGGCAGCAGGGGCGGTTCGGTCCCGGCGGGGGCCGTTCGGCCCCTGCCCCGGCGTCGGGCGAGGGCCGGACGATGGCGGGGGGACCGGAGTGAGGGAGCGGAAGATGTCCGTCGGCCGGATCGTCGTCATCGGCATCGGGAACGAGTTCCGTCATGACGACGGTGTCGGCTGGGCCGTGACAGCGCGGCTCGCGGAGCGCGCCCCCGGCGGCACGCTGCCGCCGGGCACCGTCCTGGAGAACTGCGACGGCGACCCCGCCAGGCTGCTCGGCCTGTGGGAGAACGCCGCCCTCGCCGTCGTCGTCGACGCCGCCGACGCCGAACCACCCCACCCCGGCCGCGTCCACCGGCTCACGCTGGACGACGTGCACCCGCCCCGGACCTCCACGGCCAGCTCCCACGGGCTCGGCCTGGGTGAGGCCGTCGAACTGTCCCGCGCCCTGGACCGGCTGCCGCGACGGCTCGTGGTGTACGCCGTCGAGGGCGCCGACCGGTCGATGGGCCGGGGCCTGTCCGCCCAGGTCGAGGCCGGGGTGGACGCGCTGGTACGCGCGGTCGAGGACGACGTACGACGGTATGCGGAGCGGGACCCGGAGCGGGACCCGCTGCGGGACCCGGAGCGGGACGCGGGCCCGGATTCGGACCTGGATTCGGACCCGGATTCGGACCGGAGGCAGGAGCCGTGACGAGCGAGCGACGCACCCGGCACATCGAGGTCTTCGGCCGGGTCCAGGGCGTCGGCTTCCGTCCGTACGTGCACCGGACGGCGACCGCGCTCGGCCTGGACGGCTGGGTCTGCAACGTCGACGGCCATGTGCGACTCACCGTCTCCGGCCATCCGGACCGCCTGCGCGAGCTGGTCGCACGGCTGCGCGAACAACCGCCGCCACTGGCCGCCGTACGCCGCATCGACGTAACGGACGCGCCCGGTGACCGCCCGCCCGGTAGGGGCTTCACCGTGGTCGCGAGCCAGGCCGACGCCGTCTCCTCCCCCGCGCCGCGCGAGATCCCACCGGACGCGGCGATCTGCGGCGCGTGTCTGGCCGAGTTGTTCGACCCGGCCGACCGGCGGTACCGCTACCCGTTCATCAACTGCACCGACTGCGGGCCGCGGGCCACGGTCATCGAAGACCTGCCGTACGACCGTGAGCGCACGACGATGCGCCGGTTCCCGCTGTGTCCCGACTGTGCCGCCGAGTACGCCGATCCGGCCGACCGGCGCTTCCACGCCGAGCCGCTCGCCTGCCCGGTGTGCGGCCCGCGGCTGGCGTGGGGGCGGCTGACCGGCGAGGACGCGCTGCAGGCGGCGGTACGGGCGGTCGACGGCGGGGGCATCGTCGCGGTGAAGGGGCTCGGCGGGTACCAGCTGGTGTGCGACGCCACCGACGCCTCGGCGGTGGCCGTGCTCAGGGAGCGCAAGCGCAGGCCCGCCAAGCCGTTCGCCGTCATGGTGGCCGACCTGCCCCTGGCCCGGCGGCTCGCGCACACCGGCCGCGCGGCGGAGGCGGTGCTCGCGTCCCCGCAGCGTCCGGTCGTCCTGCTCCGCGCCCGGCGCCGGGGCGGCCCCCTCGCGCCGCTGGTGCGTCCCGGCACCGTACGCGTGGGCCTCTTCCTGCCCACCACCGGGCTGCACCACCTCCTCCTGCGTGCGTTGGACCGGCCGCTCGTCGTCACCAGTGGCAACCTCGCCGACGAGCCCATAGCCACCGACGACGACGCGGCCCGCCGGGCGCTCGGCGCGGTCGCGGACGGGTTCCTGACCCATGACCGGCCGATCCGGGCCCGCTACGACGACTCGGTGGTCCAGGTCGGACGGGGCGCCGTACTGCTGCTGCGGCGGGCGCGCGGATACGCCCCCGAGCCGCTCGCGTCGCCGGTCCCGGCCGCCGAGCCCCTGGTGGGCGCCGGTGCCCAGCTCAAGCACACCTTCGCGCTGGCCGAGGGGGACCGGGTCCACCTGGGCGCCCACACCGGGGACCTGGCGGACGCGGCGACCCTCGACGCCTTCGAGACGTCGTACGCCGACCTGACCCGCCTCACCGGCCTCGCGCCACGCACCGTCGCCCACGATCCGCACCCCGGCTATCTGTCCACGCAGTGGGCCCGCGCGGGGCGCTTCGAACGGTGTATCGCCGTGCAGCACCACCACGCGCACGTGGCCGCCGTCGCCGCGGAGCACGCGGTGACCGGGCCGTTCGTCGGCGTCGCCTACGACGGGCTCGGGCTCGGCGACGACGGCACGCTGTGGGGCGGCGAGATCCTCGTCGCCGACCTGGCGGGCTACCGCCGCGTGGGCCGCTTCGCGCGGGCACCGCTGCCCGGCGGGGAGGCCGCGGTCCGGCATCCGTGGCGGATGGCACTGGGCTACCTGCACGGCCTCGAACCACTCGGGGCGCCCCGGCCCGGCCCCGGCCTCACCCGGCCCTTCACGGACCGGCTCGACGCCCGTGCGGCGGGGGTCGTACGGGCCATGGTGGAACGCGGCGTCAACTGCCCACCCGCCTCCAGCGCCGGACGACTGTTCGACGCGGCGGCGAGTCTGCTCGGCCTCGGGGACACGGTGTCGTACGAGGGACAGGCGGCCGTCGCGCTGCAGAGCGTGGCGGGCGGACTGCGGGCGGGTGCGCTACCGTGGCGGCTGGCGCGGGCGGACGGGCTGTGGGTGTACGACCCCGCGCCGACGCTCACCGCCCTCCTCGAAGGGCTCGCCGACGGGGTGCCGGTGCCCCGGCTCGCCGCCGCCTTCCACACGGCCGTCGCCGAGGTCACCGCGGCGCTGGTCGAGCGTGCCGTGGCGGACGGGGGCCCGCGCACCGTGTGTCTGGGCGGTGGGTGCTTCCAGAACCTGCGGCTGCTGGGCGAGGTGTCCCGGCTGCTGCGCGCGCGGGGCATGCGGGTGCTCACCGGGCGGGCCGTGCCGGTCAACGACGGCGGCATCAGCTACGGACAGGCGGCGGTGGCCGCCGCCCTGCTGGCACGGGAGGAGTGAGCGCGATGTGCCTGGGCATCCCCGGCCGGATCATCGACGTCCGCGAGGAGGCGGGCCTGCGCACGGGAACGGTCGACTTCGGCGGCGTACGCCGTGAGGTGTGCCTCGCCTACACCCCGCAGGCCGAGGTCGGCACGTATGTCATCGTCCATGTCGGCTTCGCCATCGCCCAGGTCGACGAGGCCGAGGCGGAGCGGACGCTGGAGGTGCTGCGGGCCATGGCGGACGCAGTGACGGGTGAGTTGGGGGAGCCGCTGCCGTCTCGGCGGGGGGATGTGGGCTGACTGGGCGGTGGTCGCGAGTCGCCGGTCGTCTGCCGCCGGTCGTCTGTCGCCGGACGTTTGCCGTCCGTCGTCTGACTGTCGACTGTCGACACGTGACCGGCGACAGGTAGCACAGGGCTGGCGGTAGGCCACAGGCGGCTGTCGCCTGCCGACCGCCATCCGGTCGCCGGTCGATTGTCTACGATCGCCAGTCACCCGCAAACGGCCGACCCCAAACGGTCGACCGCAAACCGCCGACCACCGACCACCGACCACCGACCACCGACCACCGACCACCGACCACCGACCACCGAGTATCACCCGCCACCCGTCATCCACGAACCGCCAACCTTCCCCAGAAAGGGCCGATCGGCCCTGGTGGCCCTCCGTCCAACGCGCTCTACTGGTGGTGACGGGAAGGACCCGGCACAGACGCGGAGAAGCGGTTTCCCCCGGCCGCGCACCGCGCAATTCGGATCCGCGAGAAGCGGGTGAGGTCCTTCCCGTCCCGCCGTGTCGCCACACGGCCCTCGCCATCCCCTGCCCTGCCCTCGCCATCCCAAGCCCTCCCCTCCCCTCCCTCCGCGGCACGCCCACGCCCCTCCCTGTCGTCCCCGCGAAAGCGGTCGTTAGGGCCGAACGACCCCGCTTCGGGCCAGGCGGCCCGTAGTGCCCCACCGGGATCGGGCGGAGGCTGGTATCAGCTCGTACGAGCACCCCCACGGCCTCCGGAGGGGACCCCGATGTCCGAGCAGCGAAGCACCGCCGTACTGGACCGGACCGGGCTCGACGCCCTCGTCCAGGTGCTGCGTGCGCGGGGCCGCACGGTCGTGGGGCCCACCGTGCGGGACGCCGCCGTCGTGCTCGGCGAGATCGAGTCGGCCGACGAACTGCCCTTCGGCTGGGGCACCGAGGTCGAGGCGGGCCGCTACCGGCTGGTTCCGCGGGCGGACGGCGCGGCCTTCGCGCACACCACGGGTCCGCAGTCGTGGAAGGCGTTCCTGCACCCCGAGCGGGAGAAGCTGTGGGACGCCGACCGTACGCCGGACGGCGAGCTGTCGCTGACCGCCGCACCCCCCGTACGGCCGTCGTACGCCTTCCTCGGCGTGCGGCCCTGCGATCTGCGGGCCATCGCGATCCAGGACCGGGTGCTGACCGGCGGCCACTACGAGGACGACGGCTACGCGGCACGGCGCGAGGGTGCCTTCCTGGTGGCCGTGGAGTGCACGGAGCCGGGAGCCACCTGCTTCTGCGTGTCGATGGGCGGCGGGCCCGGCGCCGACGACGGCTTCGACCTCGCGCTGACCGAACTCGTGGACGCGGCCGGTCACCGCTTCCTGGTCCGGGCGGGCACCGACGCCGGAGAAGAGGTCCTCGCCGCGGTCCCGCACCGCCCGGCCGACCCCGCGGCCCGCAGCGCCGCCCGGGACGCGGTGGACACGGCGCGGCACCGGATGGGCCGGGCCATGCCGCCCGTGGACCTGCGGACGCTGCTCGGCGTAAGCCGCACGGCGGACCGCTGGGACGAGGTCGCCGCCCGCTGTCTGACCTGCGGCAACTGCACCATGGTGTGCCCCACCTGCTTCTGCGTCACCACCGAGGAGGTCACCGACCTCACCGGCGACCACGCCGAGCGGTGGCAACGCTGGGACTCCTGCTTCGACCTGGACTTCAGTCGTCTGCACGACGGCCCGGTGCGGTCCTCGGCCAGCAGCCGCTACCGGCAGTGGCTCACCCACAAACTCTCCACCTGGTACGAGCAGTTCGGCAGCTCCGGCTGTGTGGGCTGCGGGCGCTGCGTCACCTGGTGCCCGGTCGGCATCGACATCACCGAAGAGGCCACGGCCCTGTACACGGCCCGGTACGCCGCCCTGGACACGGCCTCCTACGACACCGCCCTGGACACGGCCTCGTACGACACCGACCCGGACACGGCCTCGTACGACGAACACGCCGCACTGCCACCGCCCGAGCAGCATGAGGAGACCCGACGATGACCTCCACCACCACCCTGGCCACGGCCCTGCCAGCCGAGCCCCGCGCACGGCTGATGCGGATCGCCCGCGAGGTCTCCTTCGCGTCGGGCGCCCGGCTGTTCGAGGAGGGGCAGCGCGCGGACCGGTTCTGGATCATCCGTACCGGCACCGTCGTCCTGGACCTGCAGGTGCCCGACCGCCGCCCGGCCGTGATCGAGTCGTTGGGGCACGGCGAGCTGGTCGGCTGGTCCTGGCACTTCCCGCCGTACTGGTGGCAGTTGGGCGCCGAGGCGCTCAGCCCGGTGCGGGCCTGGGAGTTCGACGCGGCGTCGGTACGGGAGATGTGCGCGCAGGATCCCGAGTTCGGGCGTGCGGTGGCCGTTTGGGTCGGCCGGGTGGTCGCCGACCGACTGCAGGCCTCCCGTGTCCGGCTGCTCGACCTCTACGCCCCGCACGGCGGCGGGAGCCGGACATGACCGCCGTACCGCTGCCCTACCGGGTGACCGCCGTACGGTCCGAGACGGCCGACACGGTCAGCCTCACGCTGGCCCCCGCGGGCACGGCCGTCCTCGCGCCCTTCACGCCGGGGCAGTTCGCGATGGTGTACGCCTTCGGGGTCGGGGAGATCCCGGTCTCGGTGTCCCGTATCGACGGCCACGCGCTGACGCACACGATCCGCTCGGTCGGCGCGGTCTCGGCGGCGCTGTGCGCGCTGCGGCCCGGCGACCGGGTGGGCCTGCGCGGCCCCTTCGGCACCGGCTGGGACCTCGGCCGGGCGGCGGGCGGGGACGTCCTGGCCGTCGCGGGCGGCATCGGCCTCGCCCCGCTGCGTCCGCTGCTGGACGCCGCGCTCGCCGCCCCGCACGCCTACGGCCGTCTGAACCTGCTCGTCGGCGCCCGGACCCCCGAGGACCTGCTCTACGGCCGTCAGGTGCGCGCCTGGTCCGCGGCGCACGGCCCGCCGCACTGCGCGGTCACGGTGGACCGCCCCTCCCCCGGCTGGCACGGCCGCGTCGGTGTCGTCACCGCGCTGCTGGACGACGCCCGGTTCACGGCGGGGAACGCCACGGCCTTCGTGTGCGGCCCGGAGGTGATGATCCGCGTCACCGCCCGCGCGCTGTGTCGCCTGGGCGTGCCCGCGGAGCGGATCCGGGTCTCGCTGGAGCGGAACATGCGCTGCGCCACCGGGTTGTGCGGCCACTGCCAGCTCGGCGGCGTGCTGCTGTGCCGGGACGGCCCCGTGATCGGCTGGGACCGGGCCGAGAGCCCGCTGTCGGTGAGGGAGTTGTGATGTCGACCAGGTCAGCGCCCACCCTAGCCGTGTTCAAGCTCGCGTCCTGCGACGGCTGCCAGCTGACGCTGCTGGACTGCGAGGACGAGTTGCTCGCCCTGGCGGGCCGGGTGCGGATCGCGCACTTCCTGGAGGCCTCCGGGGCGGTGGCGCCCGGCCCGTACGACCTCGGGCTGGTCGAGGGTTCCGTGACCACCGCCGCGGACGCCGAGCGGGTCCGGGAGATCCGCGCGCGGTGCCGGGTGCTGGTGACGGTCGGGGCGTGCGCGACCGCCGGGGGCATCCAGGCGCTGCGGAACTTCGCCGATGTCGAGGAGTTCACGCGCGCGGTGTACGCGCGGCCCGACTACATCGACACCCTCGCCACCTCGACGCCCGTCTCCGCCCATGTCGACGTCGACTTCGAACTGCGCGGCTGCCCGATCGACCGCGGCCAGCTGCTGGAGGTCATCACCGCGTTCCTGGCCGGGCGCAAGCCGGACGTGCCGAACCACAGCGTGTGCTTCGCGTGCAAGCGGCGCGGCGCGGTCTGTGTCACGGTCGCCCGGGGCACGCCCTGCCTGGGGCCGGTCACCCACGCCGGGTGCGGGGCGATCTGCCCGGCGTACGGGCGCGGCTGCTACGGCTGCTTCGGCCCGTCGGGTTCGGCGAACCTGCCCGCGCTGGTCGAGCTGTTGCACCGCGACGGGCTCGACGACCGCGACGTGGAACGCGTCCTTCGCACCTTCAACGCGCCCGCCTTCGACCGGCTCGCCCACTCCGCGGAGCAGTCGGAGTCCGCCCGGAACGCGGAGGAGGTCCGGACATGACACACCGAGGCTCCCGTGTCCTGCGCGTCGGCTCGCTCGCCCGGGTCGAGGGTGAGGGCACCCTGCTGCTGCGGGTGGCGGACGGCCGTATCGAGGAGGCGTCGCTGCGGATCTACGAACCGCCGCGCTTCTTCGAGGCGTTCCTGCGCGGCCGGGCCCACACCGAGCCGCCCGACATCACCGCCCGGGTGTGCGGTATCTGCCCGGTGGCCTACCAGATGAGCGCCTGCCAGGCGATCGAGGGCGCCTGCGGTGTCACGGTCGAGCGGTCGGTGAGGGAATTGCGGCGGCTGCTGTACTGCGGCGAGTGGATCGAGAGCCACGCCCTGCACATCCATCTGCTGCACGCCCCGGACTTCCTCGGCTGTGACAGCGCCGTCGAGCTGGCCCGCACCGAACGGGCCGCGGTGGAGCGGGGGCTGCGGCTGAAGCAGGCGGGCAACGCCCTCCTCGAACTCCTCGGTGGGCGTGCGGTCCACCCGGTCAACGTCCGGCTGGGCGGCTTCTACCGGGTCCCGACGCGGTCCGAACTGCGCCCGCTGGCCGAGCGGTTGCGCCGGGCCGCCGACGACGCGCGGGAGACCGTGCGCTGGGTGGCGGGCTTCGACTTCCCGGAAGGCGAGGTCGACGCCGACCTCCTGGCGCTGGCCGCGCCGGACACGTACGCGATCGAGGAGGGCATGCCGACGGTGGTGCGTACGGACGGGGTGCGCGGCGCGTTCCCCCTCTCCGCCTTCCTCGACCGTGTCCGTGAGGAGCAGGTGCCGCGTTCCACGGCGCTGCACTCCCGGCTCGACGGGCGGCGGCATCTCACCGGCCCGCTCGCGCGGTACGCGGTCAGCGGGCACCTGCTGTCGGAGGCCGCGCGGGAGGCGGCCCGCGAGGCCGGGCTCGGTGATCCGCGGCGGCGGCCGGTGTGCCGTAACCCGTACCGGTCGGTCCTGGTCCGGGCCGTGGAGGTGGTGTACGCCGTGGACGAGGCGTTGCGGCTCATCGCCGGGTACGAGCCCCCGGCCCGCCCGTACGTCGACGTGCCGCCGGTCGCCGGCCTTGGGCACGGGGCGACGGAGGCGCCGCGCGGGCTGCTGTACCACCGCTACGAGCTGGCTGCCGACGGCACCGTCACGGACGCCCGTATCGTGCCGCCGACGGCGCAGAACCAGGGCACCATCGAGGACGACCTGGTCCGGGTCGCGCAGGCGGCCGTCGCCCGGGAGGGGACGACCGACGAGGAGCTGGCGCGGCTGTGCGAGCGGGCGGTCCGCAACCACGACCCGTGCATCTCCTGCGCCACCCACTTCCTCGACCTGACCGTCGTACGCGCCTGACCGTTGGTGGGCCGTCATGAAGTACCTCGACGAGTACCGTGATCCAGCCGTCGCCCGGCGGTTGCTGGACGAACTGCGCCGGACCGCGACGCGGCCGTGGCGGATCATGGAGGTGTGCGGGGGCCAGACCCACACGCTGGTCCGGCAGGGCATCGACGAGCTGCTGCCCGCGGGTATGCGGATGATCCACGGCCCCGGCTGCCCGGTGTGCGTCACTCCGTTGGAGACCCTGGACCGGGCGATGGCCATCGCGGCGCGGCCCGGGGTCGTCCTCACCAGCTTCGGCGACATGCTGCGGGTGCCCGGCACGGACACCGACCTGCTGTCGTCGCGGGCGCGCGGCGCCGACGTCCGGGTGGTGTACACGCCGATGGACGCCGTCCGGCTGGCCGTCGGCCTCCCGGACCGTGAGGTGGTGTTCCTCGCGGTCGGGTTCGAGACCACGGCGCCCGCCAACGCCATGGCGGTGCTGCACGCCGCACGCCTCGGGCTGGCGAACTTCTCGATGCTGGTCAGCCATGTGCTGGTGCCGCCCGCGATGACGGCGCTGCTCGGCGACCCCGCCTGCGAGGTGCAGGCGTTCCTGGCGGCGGGGCATGTGTGCGCGGTGATGGGCTGGCGCGAGTACGAGCCGATCGCCGCCGAGTACCGGGTGCCGATCGTGGTCACCGGGTTCGAGCCGCTGGATCTGCTGGAGGGCATCCTGATGGCCGTCCGGCAACTGGAGGCGGGCCGGGCCGAGGTGGAGAACCAGTACGTACGGGCCGTGCGCCGGTCCGGCAACACCGCGGCGCAGGACGCCGTCCGCAGCGTCTTCCGCGTCACCGGGCGGGCCTGGCGCGGCCTCGGGGAGCTGCCCGGCAGCGGTCTCGAACTCCGCCCGCCCTATGCCCGGTTCGACGCGGCCCGGCGGTTCGCCGTGGACGGGCTGCGCCCGGTCGAGGATCCGGAGTGCATCGCCGGGGCCGTGCTGACCGGCGCCCGGCTGCCGACCGACTGTCCCGCCTACGGCACCCGCTGCACGCCCCGTCATCCGCTGGGCGCGCCGATGGTCTCCGCCGAGGGCACCTGCGCCGCCTTCCACGCGGCCGGCCGCACGAAGGGAGTGGCGTCGCCATGACCGTCGTATGCCCCAGTCCCCATCACGAGGACGACGTCGTCCTGCTCGGCCACGGGGCGGGCGGGCGGCTGACCACGGAACTCCTGGACAGTGTGGTGCTGCCCGCGTTCGACGGGCAGAGCGGGCCGTTGGAGGACGCCGCGCTGCTGCCCGGCCATCCGGACCTGGTGGTGAGCACGGACAGTTTCGTCGTCAGCCCGCTGTTCTTCCCTGGCGGTGATATCGGCAGCCTCGCGGTGCACGGCACGGTCAACGACGTGGCGATGCGCGGGGCGCGGCCGGTCGCCCTGTCGGTGGCGTTGATCGTGGAGGAGGGGCTGCCGCTGGCCGAACTGCGCCGGGTGGCCGTGTCGTTGGGTGAGGCGGCGCGGGCGGCGGGGGTGCCCGTGGTCACCGGTGACACCAAGGTGGTGGGGCGCGGTGCGGCGGACCGGGTGTTCGTCAACACGACCGGGGTCGGGCAGCGGCTGGCGGGGCTGCGGCCGTCCGCGGCGCTGGCCCGGCCGGGTGACGCGGTGCTGTTGTCGGGGCCGATCGGGCTGCACGGCACCACGGTGCTGGCCACCCGCGAGGGCCTCGGCTTCGAGAGCGACGTCGTCTCGGACAGCCGTCCGCTGCACCGGCTCGTGGCCGGGCTGGCGCCGTTCGGGGAGCGGGTGCACGTCCTGCGCGACCCGACGCGCGGCGGGCTGGCCGCCGCCCTGAACGAGATCGCGCGGGACTCGGGGGTGGCGGTCGAGATCGAGGAGAGTGCGGTGCCGGTGCCTGAGGCGGTGCGTTCCGCCTGCGATCTGCTGGGGCTGGATCCGCTGGTCGTCGCCAACGAGGGGTGTCTGGTGGCGTTTGTCGCACCGTCGGCGGCGGAGGGAGCGCTGGCCGCGCTGCGGGGGCGGCCCGAGGGGCGGGACGCCGTGCGGATCGGTGAGGTCGTGGCGGGTGGTCCGGAGGGGCGGGTCGTGCTGCGCACGTTGGTGGGTGCTCGGCGGGTGGTGGACATGCCGCTGGGGGAGTTGTTGCCGCGGATCTGTTAAGGGTGGTTGGCGGTAGGCGGTAGGCGGTAGGCGGTAGGCGATTGGCGGTGTGGGGGCGGGCGGTTGTGGCTGCCGGTTGGCGGGGCGCGGTAGGCGGGACGCGGTATCCAATGTGCGGTAGCCGGTAGCCGGTAGCCGGTAGCCCGTGCACGGTGGTCGGTAGCCCGTGCACGGTGGTCGGTAGCCGGTAGCTCGCGCACGGCGGTCGGTAGCCGGTAGCCGGTAGCCGGTGTGCAAGCGCACGGCAGCGCGAGCCCCGTAACCCGCAGCCGATAGGCAGACGGCAGTAGCCCGCAGCCAGGCGACAGCACCCGGTATGCAATCGACGGTTGTCCGAAGCCTTGCTGCGCCCACTTCCATACTGTAGACAATATTTCGTCGACATCATTCTGACGGTCTCGGCCACGACCACCTCCGCGGTATCCCTCAAACCGAACGGAGCGTTTCCGTGAAAGTCGCAGTCCTCGGCGCCGGTGCGATCGGCGCCTACGTCGGTGCCGCGCTGGAACGCGCCGGTGCCGATGTGCACCTCATCGCCCGTGGACCGCATCTGGCGGCCATGAGGCAGCACGGGGTACGGGTGCTCAGCCCTCGCGGCGACTTCACCGCGCACCCCAGCGCCACCGACGACCCGGCCGAAATCGGCCCGGTCGACTACGTCCTCCTCGGCCTGAAGGCCAACTCGTACGCGGCGTGCGGGCCGCTGATCGAGCCCCTGCTGCACGACTCCACCGCGGTGATCGCCGCGCAGAACGGCATCCCCTGGTGGTACTTCCACCGGCACGGCGGCCCCCACGACGGCCACCGCATCGAGAGCGTGGACCCCGGCGGCGCCGTCAGCGCCGTGCTCGCCCCCGAGCGGGCCATCGGCTGTGTCGTCTACGCCGCCACCGAACTCGAAGGCCCGGGCGTCGTCAGGCACTTGGAGGGCACACGGTTCTCCATCGGCGAGCCCGACCGCAGTGTCTCCAAGCGCTGTCTGGCGTTCAGCGAGGCCATGACGGCGGGCGGGCTGAAGTGCCCGGTGGAACCGGACCTGCGCAACGACATCTGGCTGAAGCTGCTCGGCAACATCTCCTTCAACCCGATCAGCGCGCTCGCCCGCGCCACCATGCGGCAGATGTGTCTGCACGGCGGCACCCGCAAGGTCATCGAGATCATGATGACCGAGACCCTCGCCGTCGCCGAGGCGCTCGGCTGTGAGGTCGGCGTCTCCATCGAACGCCGCCTCGCGGGGGCCGAACGGGTCGGCGACCACCGCACCTCCACGCTCCAGGACCTGGAGCGCGGCAAGCCGCTCGAACTCGACGTGCTGCTCGCCGCGGTCGTCGAACTGGCGGAGATCACCGGCGTGGACGTGCCCACCCTGCGCACCGTGCACGCCATCTCGGACCTGCTCGCGCTGAGGACCGCCGCATGAGCCGCATGACGCACCTGGGTCACACGACGCGCACGACGCGCATGAGGCGCACGACGCGCGCGAACAGCGCCAACACGAGGAGCGCCGTATGAGCAAACGCCGAAGGCCGACGAACTACACCCGGCTCACTCACCCCTTGGTCCGCGACTCCCGCGACGAACCCTTCCGGGAGGCGAGCTGGGACGAGGCGCTCGACCGGGCGGCCCGGGGTCTCGAGCGCAACCGCGGCGCGTTCGGGATGTTCTCCTGCGCCCGCGCCACCAACGAGATGAACTACGTGGCGCAGAAGTTCGCCCGCGTGGTCATGGGCACGAACAACGTCGACTCCTGCAACCGCACCTGCCACGCCCCGAGCGTCGCGGGGCTGAGCGCCGCGTTCGGCTCCGGCGGCGGGACGTCGTCGTACGAGGAGATCGAGCACACCGATGTGATCGTCATGTGGGGCTCCAACGCCCGGTTCGCGCATCCGATCTTCTTCCAGCATGTACTGAAGGGTGTACACAACGGCGGACGACTGTATGCGGTCGACCCGCGACGGACGTCCACCGCCGAGTGGGCGGAGAGCTGGCTCGGGCTGAACGTCGGCACCGACATCCCGATGGCGCACGCCATCGGCCGCGAGATCATCCACGCGGGCCTGGCCAACGAGGCGTTCCTCGAGCGGGCGACCAGCGGCTTCGACGAGTACAGGGAACTCGTGGAGCCCTGGACCCTCTCCCTCGCCGAGAAGGTCACCGGCGTCCCCGCCGCCGCGATCCGCGAACTGGCGCACGCCTACGCCCGCGCCGAACGCGCCCAGCTGTGCTGGACCCTCGGCATCACCGAGCACCACAACGGCACCGACAACGTCCGCGCCCTGATCAACCTCTCCCTGCTCACCGGCCACGTGGGCCGCTACGGTTCCGGCCTACAGCCCCTGCGCGGCCAGAACAACGTCCAGGGCGGCGGCGACATGGGCGCCATCCCCAACCGGTTGCCCGGCTTCCAGGACATCCTCGACCCGGACATCCGGCTCAAGTTCGAGTCCGCCTGGGACACGGTCATCCAACCGCACTACGGGCTGAACCTGACCGACATGTTCGAGGCGATGGAAGACGGTTCACTGCGGGCGGTCTACTGCATCGGCGAGAACCCCGCGCAGTCCGAAGCCGACAGCGAACAGGCGGTACGCCGCCTCGGCGCGCTGGACTTCCTCGTCGTCCAGGACATCTTCCTGACGAAGACCGCCCAGCTCGCCGACGTCGTCCTGCCCGCCACCGCGGGCTGGGCGGAGACCGAGGGCACCACCACCAACAGCGAACGGCGGGTGCAGCGGGTGCGCCGCGCGGTGACCCCGCCCGGCCAGGCCCGCGAGGACATCGACATCATCTGCGACCTCGCCACCCGCCTCGGCCACGACTGGAAGTACACCGACGCCGAAACGGTCTGGAACGAGCTGCGCTCGGTCTCCCCCGACCACTACGGCATGACGTACGAGCGCCTGGAGGAGCACCAGGGCATCCAGTGGCCGTGCCCGAGCACCGAGCAGCTCGAACCGACGTATCTGCACGCCCGGTTGTGGGATCCGGACCCGGGGCGGCGCGGCAGGCTCGCGCCGTTCGGCATCGTCCGGCACGATCCGCCGGTCGACCTCACCGACGAGGAGTACCCGATCCGCCTGACCACGGGGCGGCGCCTCGACTCGTACAACACCGGTGTGCAGAGCGGGAGTTTCGCCTCGCCGCTCAGGCGCGGGGAGTACGTCGAGCTGTGCCCGGAGGACGCCGAGCGGTACGGCGTCGTCGTCGGCGAGCGGGTGCGGGTGACCTCGCGGCGCGGGTCGGTGGAGGCGCCGGTGTGGGTCGACCCCGCGCTGCGGCCCGGGCTCGCCTTCATGACCATGCACTTTCCCGACGAGGTGGACACCAACGCGCTGACGATCGAGGCCAACTGCCCGATCGCGGGCACGGCGGAGTTCAAGGCGTCGGCGATCCGGATCGAGAAGCTCCCCGTCGCGACCATCGTGAGGTGACGTAAGTGGACCTGCACTTCGGCGACAGCAAGCCGACGGACGAGGAACGGGCGGCCGTCGACGCCCTGCTCGGCCCGCCCGAGTCCTCCTGGGAGGGCGCCGCCCGCGACGAGATGCGGACGGACGATCTGAGGTGGGCGCGCGGCGGGCGGGCCGCACGGGACCGCCGCGAGCTGCTGTTGCCGGGGCTGCACGCGATCAACGACCGGATCGGCTGGATCAGCGAGGGCGCGCTGGACTATCTGTGCCGGAGGCTGACCGTGCCCCCGGCGGAGGCGTACGGCGTCGCCACCTTCTACGCGATGTTCTCGGTACGGCCCCGGCCCGCGACCGTGCTCCATGTGTGCGCGGACCTGGCGTGCGCGGCGGCGGGCGCGCAGGAGCTGTGCGCGGGTGTCGAGGCGCGGCTCGGCCTCGGCAGCGGGGTGCAGGTGGAGCGCAGCCCCTGCCTGGGACTGTGCGAACGGGCCCCGGCCGCGCTGGCGATCCGGGCGGGCGATCCGGTGCGTACGGCGGTGGCGGCACCGGCGACCGTGGAGGGCGCCGTACTCGCCGCGAGCGCGCCCGACTCGGCGCCGGAGGAACCCTCGGCGGCGATGGCGGTACCGCAGGCCGGTGACCCTTCGCTGACGCTGCTGGGCCGGGTCGGCACGGTGGACCCGGCGTCGCTGGACGACTACCGGGCGCACGGCGGCTACGCGGCGCTGCGGCGGGCCTTCGAGCTGGGTCCGGCCGGGGTGATCCGGGAGGTCACCGACTCCGGCCTGGTCGGGCGGGGCGGCGCGGCCTTCCCCACCGGCCGCAAGTGGCAGGCGACGGCGTCCCAGCCGGACCATCCGCACTACCTGGTGTGCAACGCGGACGAATCGGAGCCGGGCACCTTCAAGGACCGCGTGATCATGGAGGGCGATCCGTACGCCCTGGTGGAGTCGATGACGATCGCGGGGTACGCGGTCGGCGCGCGGAAGGGTTTCCTGTATCTGCGCGGCGAATATCCGCGGGCGATACACCGTATGCAATATGCCGTCGACCAGGCGCGAGCCCGTGGACTGCTCGGCGACGACATCCTCGGCCAGGGCTACGCCTTCGACATCGAGATCCGGCGCGGCGCGGGCGCCTACATCTGCGGCGAGGAGACCGCGCTGTTCAACTCCCTCGAGGGCTACCGGGGCGAGCCGCGCTCCAAGCCGCCGTTCCCCGTGGAGAAGGGCCTGTTCGGCAAGCCGACGGCGGAGAACAACGTCGAGACGCTCGTCAACGTCCTGCCGATCCTGACCATGGGCGCCGAGGCCTACGCGGCGATCGGCACCCCCAAGTCCACCGGCCCCAAGCTGTTCTGCGTCTCCGGCAGCGTGGCGCGGCCCGGCATCTACGAGCTGCCGTTCGGCGCCACGCTCGGCGAGCTGCTCACCCTCGCCGGGGTGCGGGACGGGCTGCGCGCGGTACTGCTCGGCGGCGCGGCGGGCGGCTTCGTACGCGCCGACGAGCTGGACATCCCGCTCACCTTCGAAGGCACCCGGGAGGCGGGCACGACGCTCGGCTCCGGGGTCGTGATGGCCTTCGACGGCACCGTGCCGCTGCCCCGGCTGCTGCTGCGGATCGCGGAGTTCTTCCGCGACGAGTCGTGCGGGCAGTGCGTGCCCTGCCGGGTCGGCACCGTACGCCAGGAGGAGGCGCTGCACCGGATCGCGGACCGCACCGGAGCGGCTGCCGCCGATGACATCGCCCTGCTCAGGGAGGTCGGCCGCGCGATGCGGGACGCCTCCATCTGCGGTCTCGGGCAGACCGCGTGGAACGCCGTGGAATCCGCCATCGACCGTCTGGGGGCGTACGAATGACCGTGACACCGCTGGGGATTCCCCGCCGTCTGCTGGAGTTCACCATCGACGGGGAGGCCGCCCGGGTGCCCGAGGGCGCGACGATCCTGGACGCCTGCCGGGCCGTCGGGAAGGACGTGCCGACGCTCTGCCAGGGCGACACACTCACCCCGAAGAACGCCTGCCGGGTCTGCGTCGTCGAGGTCGAGGGCTCCCGCACCCTGGTCCCGGCCTGCTCCCGCAAGGCGGAGCCCGGCATGGTCGTGCGCACCGACACCGAACGCGCCCGCCACAGCCGCAAGATCGTCCTCGAACTCCTCGCCT
Organism: Streptomyces sp. NPDC057877; assembly: GCF_042796855.1. Lineage (NCBI taxonomy): Bacteria > Bacillati > Actinomycetota > Actinomycetes > Kitasatosporales > Streptomycetaceae > Streptomyces > Streptomyces sp. NPDC057877. The sequence continues at coordinate 374,890 of NZ_JBHVMS010000002.1, read as the reverse complement.
CCTCCGTCGACCTGTCGACGACGCCCGAGGTCGCCGGATGGCTGAAGGAGTACGAGGCGAAACCGGATCGCTTCGGCCCGGACGCGGCCCGCCTCAACGAGGGCCCGAAGATCGACAACGACCTCTACGTCCGCGACTACGACAAGTGCATCCTCTGCTACAAGTGCGTGGACGCCTGCGGCGACCAGTGGCAGAACACCTTCGCCATCTCGGTCGCGGGCCGCGGCTTCGACGCCCGGATCGCGGTGGAGCACGACGCCCCGCTGACCGACTCGGCGTGTGTGTACTGCGGCAACTGCATCGAGGTGTGTCCGACGGGGGCGCTGTCGTTCAAGTCGGAGTTCGACATGCGGGCGGCGGGTACATGGGACGAGTCGAAGCAGACGGAGACGACCACGGTGTGCGCGTACTGCGGCGTGGGCTGCAACCTTACGTTGCACGTCCAGGAGAACGAGATCGTCAAGGTCACCTCGCCGCACGACAATCCTGTGACCCATGGCAATCTCTGCATCAAGGGCCGCTTCGGCTACCAGCACGTGCAGAACCGAAACTGATCGGGGCTGATGGGGACATGGGACGAGTCACGGAACGACGCAAGGTGATCCGCATCCGGGGCGGCACGGTCTCCGCGCGCCCGGACACCCTCGTCGCCGAGGAACCCCTGGAGATCCGGCTGAACGGCAAACCCCTCGCCATCACGATGCGCACCCCTGGCGACGACTTCGCGCTCGCCGCCGGGTTCCTGGTGAGCGAGGGCGTACTGGCGACCGCATCTGATCTGCAGAACATCGTCTACTGCGCCGGGGCGACCGCCGACGGCTCGAACACCTACAACGTGGTCGACGTCCGAACGTCCCCCGGCGTGGTGATCCCCGACATCACCCTCGAACGCAACGTCTACACCACCTCCTCCTGCGGCCTGTGCGGCAAGGCCAGCCTGGACGCGGTGCGTACGACGGCCCGCTGGCCCATCGCCGACACTCCCCCGGTGCGGCTCGAACCCGAGCTGCTCGCGAGCCTCCCCGACCGGCTCCGCGCCGCCCAGCGGGTCTTCGACCGCACCGGGGGCCTGCACGCGGCGGCCCTGTTCACCGAGGACGGCGAACTGCTCGACGTGCGCGAGGACGTGGGCCGCCACAACGCGGTGGACAAGCTGGTCGGGCGCGCGGTGCGGAGCGGCGGCCTGCCGCTGTCCCGGACGGTCCTGCTGGTCTCCGGCCGGGCCTCCTTCGAGCTGGCGCAGAAGGCGGTCATGGCCGGGATCCCGGTCCTTGCGGCGGTGTCGGCGCCTTCGTCGCTCGCGGTGGACCTGGCCATGGAGACCGGGCTGACCCTGGTGGGCTTTCTGCGGGGCAGCTCCATGAACGTGTACGCGGGCGAGGACCGGATCGCTCTGCGGGCCGCGGCCACCCAGGGCTGACGGTCCCCCGCGGCACGGCGGCGGGGCCCCGACCGGCGGGGAGCGCCCCCTGCGCCGCAGGGGCCCCGCCTCACCCGCCGCGTCCGCGGGCGGGCCACTGGGCCAGGATCCAGGATCCGGGCTGCGGGCTGCGGGCTGCGGGCTGCGGTATACAGTCCGCGATCCCCGGAATTCGGTATACGGTCCACCGGCGCCCGCCTACGGCCCACCGCCACCCGCAGACGCTCCACCGACACCGACACCGACACCGACACCGACACCGACATGCAACCTACCGCCGCCTGCATACAGTCCACCGGCACCGGCATCCGGCCCACCGCCGCCGACATACAGCCCACGGCCCCACACCTACGCCCTACGCCCTACGCCCTACGCCACCCCCTCATCCGCCCCAGCAATCCGCACCAGCATCCCGGTGAACCGCTCCCTCTCCGCCTCCGTAAGCGGCCCGAGCAGCGCATCATTCGCCTCCCCAGCCGCCCGCTCGCACCGCTCCAGCAGCCGGACCCCCTGCTCCGTGAGCGAGACGGCGTTCTTGCGCCGATCGTGTGGGTCGGGGGCGCGGACGACCAGCTCCGCCGACTGGAGGTCGTCCAGTACGCCGACCAGGTCCTTGGGGTCGAGCCGGACCCGTCGGCCGAGGTCCGCCTGGGCGACGGGGGCGAGATCGCGCACGGCGAGCAGCACCACGTGGTGCCACACCTTCAGGCCCTCCGCGGCCAGCGCGTCGGCCATCAGGGTGCGACCGCGGGCCGCGGCCCGGGCGAGCAGCCAACTGGGCAGGGCGCGTATCGCGGGCGGTGGGGCTTCTGACATGCCAACACTCTAGGTCAGATTCGTTGGACTTCCCTACGATTACCTGCTAATCGTTGGGATCCCCAACGAACCCCTGGAGGTGCGGTCGATGCGTCGCCCAGCCCTGAAGGGCAGGTCACACCGGCCGTCAAGCCGTCGCGTCCGTCCCAGAGCCACCCTCACCACGGCGACCCTCACCGCGGCCGCCGTCACCGCCGCCGCGGCCTTCCTGCCGAGCGCCGCGCAGGCCCGCCCTACCGCACAGGCCGACCTCGCCGCACACGCCCGCCCCGCCGCCCCGGCGGCCCCGTTCGACCACCAGGTCCTCTTCCGCGCCGACCGCGACCCCGGCGGCTACGCCTGTTTCCGGATCCCCGCGATCGTGCGCACCAACGACAACACGCTCCTGGCGTTCGCCGAGGGACGGGTCCTCAACTGCGGCGACGCGACGGACATCGACATCGTCCTGAAGCGCTCCACCGACGGAGGCCGCACCTGGAGCCCGCTCCAGGTGGTCAACGACGGCAACGGCGACACCCACGGCAACCCGGCGCCGGTCGTCGACCGGGAGACCGGCCGGATCATCCTGGCCCAGACCTACAACACGGGCCGTCCGGACAGCGCGCACTGCACCATCCCCTGTGACCGCGCCCCGTGGCTCCAGTACAGCGACGACGACGGCCGCACCTGGTCCAAGCCGCGCGACCTGAGCGCCGAACTGCTCCCGGCGAACTGGAACTCCTGGTTCGCCACCGGCCCCGTACACGGCATCCAGCTCACCCGCGGCGCCCACGCCGGACGGCTCGTCCTCGGCGTCAACGCCGAGACGTTCAGCGACGGCCGGGTCACCACCAACCACGCCGCGCTGGTGATCAGCGACGACGGCGGCGAGCACTGGCGGATCGGCGCCACGGACTCCTACCCGGTCGCCTCCGACGGTTCCTTCCGGCAGAAGCCCTCCGAGGTCACCCCGACCGAACTGGCCGACGGCTCGCTCCTGGTCAGCAGTCGCGACGAGGAGGGCACCGACCTCGGCCACCGTTCCCAGACGCTGAGCCGGGACGGCGGCGAGAGCTTCACCACCCCGTTCCAGGGACTGCCCGACCTCTACACGCCGGAGGTCCAGGGGGCGCTGCTCAGCCTGGACGACCGGGTCCTGCTGGCGGCCCCCGGCGACCCCGACCGCCGCCGCACCATGATGCTGCGCTCCTCCTACGACGGCGGCCGCACCTGGGACAGCGTGGACCGGGGCACGGTCATCGGCCACGACTGGGCCGGTTACTCCGATCTGGTGGACGTCGACAGCGAGACCGTGGGCCTGATGTACGAGGGCGGCACGGTCGACGCACGCGACGAGATCCGCTTCGTCCGGGTCACCGAGAGCCAGCTCGCCCCGCGCCGCGACCCGGACCCGACCACCGCCGACCACGGCCTGCTCGCCCCCCGGGCCACGGTGCTCGGCGGCGCCGCTCCGACGCCCGGGGTGGTCGGCGAGGCGCTGTCCTTCGACGGCAAGGACGACGCCGTACGCCTCCCCTACCGCTCCGAACTCGCCCTGGGAAGCGGCGACTTCACCACCTCGCTGTGGTTCCGTCACACGGCGGACAGGGGTGAGCAGCCGCTGCTGTGGATCGGCGGCATCGGTGTCAGCCAGCCGCAGGTGTGGCTGCGCGGCGACCCCGCGAACGGCCTCCTGCGCGGACTGATCACGACCCGCGAGGGCGCGCGGACCGTCCGCACCGCCTACGTCGACGCGAACGGCGCCTACAACGACGGCCGGTGGCACCACGTGGTGCTGCGCCGGGGCGGCGGCAAGCTGACGCTGTTCCTGGACGGCGAGGCGGTCGGCAGCACCGCCGACGTGGCCGGTTCGGTCAGCCGCAACTCGCCGTTCGGGGTGCACATCGGCCAGCGGATGGACAGCCGCGCCTTCTTCACCGGCGCCATCGACGACGTACGGGTCTGGAACCGGGCGCTGAGCGACGGCGAGATCGGCACCATGCGCGGCACCGGCACCGGCCCGGCCCTCGGCACCCTGACATGGCTGCCCATGGACCAGGTGAGCACCAGCGGCTAACGTCCGGGAGCGTGCCCGACGACGTACGAGCACGACAGCGAACGGGAGCCGGGGTCGGCCTGCTGCTGACCCTGGTTCTCGCGGCCGTGCTGCTCACGGCGCTACCGGATACCGACGACCGTCGACACCGGGACGACAGTCGACAAAATGGCGGCGACTGTATACCGCACACCGTCGCCGAGTGGTCGACCGCCGACCGCCTCACCACCGAGTTCGCCCGCTACGGCGACGACGCCACCCGCACCGACGACTGGACCGGCGGCGACGGCACCCACTCCCTCGCCCTGCCCGACGGCAGGGTGCTGTGGCTGTTCTCCGACACCTACCTCGGCCGGGTGCACCCCCCGCCCAATCCGTCCGGCGAGTCCGCCGCCTGGCGTGACACGACCGCGCCCCTGGTGCGCAACTCGGCGGTGGTGATGCGGGACGGACGGCTCACCCGGACCCTGCCCGCGCCCCTCTTCCCCGACCCGGCCCCGAGCCAGTGGCGCTGGCCGGTCGCCGCCCGCGTCGAGCCGCGCTCCCCCGGCTCGACGGAGCAGGTCGTGCGGGTGCTGCTGTGGGTGCGCGCCGAAGGCCAGGCCCCGTGGATCTACGGCGTGCCGACCGCCACCGAGGTCGCCACGCTCTCCCTGCCGGACCTGCGCGTGGAGTCCGTCACCGAGGTCCTCGGCCAGCGCCTGCTCCCCGACCCCTCCCGGCGCGTCCTCTACGGCACCACGCTGATCGAGCGCGACGGGTGGACGTACGTCTTCGGCGGCGACGACGGTCAGGCGGCCTCGCGGGCGACCTCGTCGGCGTATGTGGCACGGGTGCCGAAGGGACGGCTGGCGGATCCCGCCGCCTGGCGGTACTGGGACGGCGGCGCCTGGACCCGCGCCGCCGAGCGGGCCGCCCCGGTCCTCGGCGACGAGCGGCGCACCGGTGTGGGCAGCGCGTTCTCGGTGGTCCGTAGGGGAGGCACGTACGTGCTGTTCACGATGGCGGCGGGTGGCGCCGGGCTGACCGCGGTGACGTCGTACTGGGCCTGCTCCCCCACCGGCCCCTGGCACGGCCCCGCCAGGGACTTCCGGCCGCCGCTGCCAGGCGGTGGGCCGACGGGTGCCGAGGTCGTCGCCGCCTACAACCCGCAGACGCACCCCGAACTGGGCGGTGACGGGCGGCTGGTCCTCAGTTACGACGTCAACTCCCTGCACACGGTCGGCGCCTCGGCGCACATCAACGGGAACGTGTCCCTGTACCGACCGCGGTTCGTGACCCTGCGTCTGACCCCGGCGCGCTGACCGGGTCCTCCTCGACCGGGTCGCGGGAGCGGCGCTTGGCGATCACCGCGCACACCATCAGCTGCATCTGGTGGAAGAGCATCAGCGGCAGCACGGCGAGCGAGGCCTGCGGGCCGAACAGGACACTGGCCATGGGCAGTCCGGCGGCCAGGGACTTCTTCGACCCGGCGAACTGGACGACGATGCGGTCCTCCCGGTCGAAGCGCAGCGCCTTGGCGCCGTACCAGGTCAGGGCGAGCATCACGGCGAGCAGTACGGCCTCCACGCCGAGCAGCCCGGCCAGCCGGGCGGGGCTCACCTGGTGCCAGATGCCCTCGACCATGCCCTCGCTGAACGCGGTGTAGACGACCAGCAGGATGGAACCGCGGTCGACGAGCCCGAGGACCCGCTTGTGCCGGGCGACGAAGCCGCCGAGCCAGCGGCGCAGCGACTGCCCCGCGACGAACGGCACCAGCAGGTGCAGCACGATCTCCAGCACCGAGTCGGCGGCGAACCCGCCCGCCGCGCTGCCCAGCAGCGAGGCCGCGAGCAGCGGGGTGAGGACGATTCCGGCCAGGGAGGAGAAGGAGCCCGCGCAGATCGCGGCGGGCACGTTGCCGCGGGCGATGGAGGTGAAGGCGATCGACGACTGGATGGTCGAGGGGACGAGGGTGAGGAAGAGCAGGCCCTGGTAGAGGGGGTCGGTCAGCAGTACCGGGACCAGTCCCCGGGTGGCCAGGCCGAGCACCGGGAAGACCAGGAAGGTGCAGGCCAGGACCGTGAGGTGGAGCCGCCAGTGTTTGAGGCCGTCCAGCGCCTCCCGGGTGGACAGCCGGATGCCGTAGAGGAAGAACAGGATGGCGATCGCGGCCGTGGAAGCCCCGGACGCCACCTCGGCGCCCATGCCGCGGGCGGGGAGCAGCGCCGCCAGGCCCACCGTCCCGAGCAGCAGCAGGATGTAGGGGTCGACCGGCATCCGGGCCGGCCAGCGCAGGCGTCTCACGGTGCTCCACTGACGGTTTCTCGCTGGTACACGGGGACAAGGGGTCCCCGGTCCATCTTGCTCCTCCGCGCTTCGATCGGGAATCCCGCACACCACTCTGACTGTCATCGCGTTCCGCGATAACCTGGCGGCGTGTACGACCCCTCCCATCTGCGGACCTTCCTGGCGGTGGCGCAGACGCTGAGCTTCACCCAGGCCGCCCGGCGGCTCGGCCTGCGCCAGTCGACGGTGAGCCAGCACGTACGGCGGCTGGAGGACGCCACCGGGCGGCAGCTGTTCAGCCGGGACACGCACTCGGTGGAGCTGACCGAGGACGGCGAGGCGATGCTCGGGTTCGCGCGCCGGATCCTGGCGGTGCACGAGCAGGCCTCCGCGTTCTTCACCGGCACCCGGCTGCGCGGCAGACTGCGCTTCGGCGCCTCGGAGGACTTCGTACTGACCCGGCTGCCGGAGATCCTGGAGGGCTTCCGGCACGATCATCCCGAGGTGGACCTGGAGCTGACGGTCGAGCTGTCCGGCACGCTGCACGAGATGCTCGCGGCCGGGAAGCTGGACCTGGTGCTGGCCAAGCGGCGACCGCAGGATCCGCTGGGCGAGCTGGTCTGGCACGACCGGCTGGTGTGGATCGGCGCCCAGCGTCTGCGTCTGGACGCGGACCGTCCGGTCCCGCTGATCGTCTATCCGCCGCCCGGCATCACCCGCGCCCTGGCGCTGGAGGCCCTGCAGCGGCAGGGCCGTTCGTGGCGGATCGCCTGTACCAGCGGCAGCCTCAACGGTCTGATCGCCGCCGCCCGCGCGGGCCTCGGGGTGATGGCCCACTCGCGCGGGTTCATCCCCCCGGGCCTGGTCCGCGTCCCGGACCGCTTCGGCCTGCCCGAACTCGGGCAGGTCGACTTCGCCCTCGCGCCGGGCCCCCGCCGCCCCACCGCCCCTGACACGGCGAGCGCCGCGGACGCGCTGTCCACGGCGATCCTGGCGGCGGGCGACCGCCTGCAACGGCCGTAGCGCGCTGGCACCGCAACGCGACGGCACCGTAACGAGACGGCACCGCAGCACGACGACACCGCCACGACGGCCGTAATCGGGTCGTACAGATTCCGTGCAGATTACGGAGCGAAAACTTACTCCGCGGTCAGATTTGTGTCCGCTCCTGCCCCATGTGGGTGCATTCTCTGTCGACGAACCGCACGAATCGGACCGTTGCCGGGCCCCTGAGCCCCTCCCCGCCCAGAAAACGGTGGGGTAACTTGCAGCGCACTGTGCGGAGCGTCACAAGGAGCCGTCACAAGGAGCGATGCGGGTTGCGCGAGTTCACCAGTCCTCCGGTGGAGCTGCCGCCGCCGGTGGGCGGCCTGGCCGACGTCGTCTTCGAGCACGCCCGCACGGACCCGCAGGCCATCGCCCTCGGCCGCAAGGACCAGGCCGGTCAGTGGCGGGACGTGACCTCCGCCGAGTTCCGCGACGAGGTGCTCGCGCTCGCCAAGGGGCTGCTCGCGCGCGGCGTACGGTTCGGTGACCGCGTCGCGATCATGTCCCGTACCCGCTACGAGTGGACGCTGTTCGACTTCGCCCTGTGGACGATCGGCGCGCAGGTGGTGCCGGTGTATCCGACGTCGTCGGCGGAGCAGTGCTTCTGGATGCTGTACGACGCCGAGGTGACCGCGGCGGTGGTGGAGCACGAGGACCACGCGATGACGATCGCCACCGTCATCGACCGGCTGCCGCTGCTGCGCGAGCTGTGGCAGCTGGACTCGGGCGCGGTGCGGGAGCTGTACGACGCGGGCGCCCATCTGGACGACGAGGTGGTGCACCGGCACCGCAGGGCGGTCACCCCCGACTCCATCGCCACCGTCATCTACACCTCCGGCACCACCGGCCGCCCCAAGGGCTGTGTCATCTCGCACGGCAACTTCATGTGGGAGGCGGACACCGTCATCGAGCGCTGGGAGCCGGTGTTCCACTCCCGCAAGGGTGACGAGGCGGCCACCCTGCTCTTTCTGCCGCTCGCCCATGTGTTCGGCCGGATGGTGGAGGTGGCGGCGATCCGCGGCCGGGTCCGCTTCGGGCACCAGCCGCAGCTGAACGCCGCCGCGCTGCTGCCGGATCTGGCCGCGTTCCGGCCGACGTTCATCCTGGCGGTGCCGTACATCTTCGAGAAGGTCCTCGCCGCCGCCCGCCGCAAGGCCGAGAAGGAAGGGCGCGCCGGGCCGTTCGAGAAGGCCGTCGACGTGGCCGTGAAGTACGCGGACGCCGTGGAGGCGAAGGCCTGGGGCACCGGGCCGGGACCGTCGACGGCGCTGCGGCTCCAGCACCAGCTGTTCGACAAGCTCGTCTACGCCAGGGTGCGCGCCGCGATGGGCGGCCGGATCCGCAACGCGATGTCCGGCGGCTCCGCCATGGACCGGCGGCTCGGGCTGTTCTTCGCGGGCGCGGGCGTGCAGGTCTACGAGGGGTACGGCCTCACCGAGTCCACGGCCGCCGCCACCGCCAACCCGCCCGAACGCACCCGCTACGGCACCGTCGGGCAGCCCGTGCCGGGCGTGAGCGTGCACATCGCCGACGACAACGAGATCTGGCTCAGGGGCGCCAACGTCTTCCAGGGCTACCTCAACCACCCCAAGGCCACCGACGAGACCCTGCACGACGGCTGGCTGGCAACCGGCGACCTGGGCTTCCTCGACGACGACGGCTACCTCACCCTCACCGGCCGCAAGAAGGAGATCCTGGTGACCTCCGGCGGCAAGAGCGTCTCCCCCGGCCCGCTGGAGGAGCGGGTACGGGACCATCCGCTCGTCCACCAGTGCATCCTCGTCGGCAACGACCGCCCGTACGTCGCCGCCCTGGTCACCCTCGACCAGGAGGCCGTCGACCACTGGCTCCAGATGCGCGCCAAGCCCCGGCCGCCGGACGCCGAACTGGTGCGGGACGCGGACCTGGAGATGGAGGTGCGGCGCGCGGTGGTCGCCGCCAACACCCTGGTCTCGCAGGCCGAGCAGATCCGCACCTTCCGCATCCTCACCCAGCCCTTCACCGAGGAGCACGGTCTGCTCACCCCGTCGTTGAAGCTGAAGCGCAAGGCCATCGAGAACGCGTACGCGGATGTGGTCGAGGCGCTGTACCGGACCTGAATTCCACCGTCAGGAATGCAAACGGGCCGCTGATCGTTGACGATGGGAGTACCACCTGACGACAACCGTAAGGATCAGAAGCTCGTGAGCAGCAAGGTCCCCCCGATCATCCTCAACAACGGCGTCGCGATGCCCCAGCTGGGTTTCGGCGTCTGGCAGGTGCCGGACACCGAGGCGGAGCAGGCGGTGGCCACGGCGCTGGAGGCCGGGTACCGCAGCATCGACACGGCGGCGGCCTACGGCAATGAAGAGGGCACCGGCAAGGCCATCGCCGGGTCCGGCATCCCCCGCGAGGACCTCTTCGTCACGACCAAGCTCTGGAACAGCGACCAGGGGTACGACACCACCCTGCGTGCCTTCGACACCTCCCTCGGCAAGCTGGGCCTGGACTATCTGGATCTGTACCTCATCCACTGGCCCATGCCGTCGCAGGGGAAGTACACCGACACCTACAAGGCGTTCGAGAAGCTGCTCGCCGACGGCCGCATCCGCGCCATCGGCGTCTCCAACTTCCTGCCGGAGCACCTTGAGCGGCTGATCGAGGCGACGTCGGTCATCCCGGCGGTCAACCAGATCGAGCTGCACCCGCACCTCCAGCAGCGCGCCGCCCGTGAGTACCACGCGGAACAGGGCATCGCCACCGAGGCCTGGTCGCCGCTGGGCTCGGGCAAGGGCCTCCTGGAGGTCCCGGCGATCGTCGCCATCGCGCGGAAGCACGACCGCACCCCGGCCCAGATCGTGCTGCGCTGGCACCTCCAGCTGGGCAACATCGTGATCCCGAAGTCCGTGACCCCGTCCCGGATCAGCGAGAACATCGACGTCTTCGACTTCAGCCTGGACGACGAGGACCTGGCGGCGATCAGCGCCCTCAACGAGGACCGGCGGCTGGGCCCGGACCCGGCCACCTTCGGCTGACCGAGCCCCGCGCCCGCGTGCCCCCGTGACCGCCGCGGTGACGGGGGCACCGGCGTATCTCAGTTGGGCTGCCCGACCGGCCGTACGACCACCGTGTTGACGTCGACGCCCGCGGGCTGCCGAATCGCCCAGACCACCGAGTCGGCGATCTGGTCGGCGGTCAGCAACTGCCCGGGCGGCAGGCTGCCGTAGCCGTCCCAGAAGGGGGTCTCGACCCGGCCCGGCGCGATCAGGGTCACCCCGATGCCCCACTCGGTGACCTGGCGCCGGGTGTTCTCGGCCAATCCGGTGACCGCCCACTTGGTGGCGCCGTAGATGTTGCCGGGCGTGTGCACGAACCCGGCGACGCTGCCGACCAGCACGATCCGGCCGCGGGTCTCCTTCAGCGCGTCCACCGACGCGCGGATGAGCAGGGCGGGGCCGAGCACATTGGTCAGCACCATCTCGGTCCATCCGGCGGGGTCGCCGTCCGCGACCGAGTCATGGGTGGCGAAACCGGCGTTGGCGACGACTGTATCCAGTCGGCCGTATGCGGTCAGCGTCGTGTCGACCGCCGACCGTACATCGTCGTACTCGGCCGCACTGCCGACCATCGTCAGCAGACGGTCCGGCTCACCGAGTCCCTGCTCACCGAGTCCCTGCTCGCCAAGTCCCTGCTCACCAAGTCCCTGCTCGCCGAGTTCCTTGGCGAAGCCGCGCAGCCGCTCCTCGCCCCGCCCGGTGACGGCCACCCGCCACCCGGCAGCCAGCAACTGCCGCGCCACGGCAGCCCCGATGCCGCTGCCACCCCCGGTGATGAGCGCGACCGGAGACTCCGGAGAGTCCGGAGTGTTCGAAGAGTCGCTCATGATGTCCCCCTCTTGTCCGGTGAATGCCGGGAGTCCATCACTTGGAGCGCTCTCGAGGTCAAGCCCTCCCCAGAGGTCATGCCCGGTCCAGAGGTCAGCCCCTCTCCAGCCGGGCAGCCGTGTGCACCGTCCGCGCCGTCAGGAAGAAGACATCCCTGCGATGGTGCAGGCCCGCCTTGTCCTCGGGATCGATGAGCCGGTCGAGCGTGGCGACGTCGGTCGCGTCGAGGCGGTCGGCGCAGGCCTCCCGGATCCGGGAGAGGGTGGTGACCAGACAGGCGCGGGCCCGGTCGGTGGCCGGGGGCGGGACGTCGAGCAGGAAGCTGCGGGTACCGGTGGGCCGTAGCCCGGCCGAGGCGAGCAGGTCCGGCCAGTCCTCGGGCACGTCCACGGTGCCGGGCAGGGCAGCCCGCATCTCGGCGAACCAGTCGGCCTGCGCCGCGTCGAGCCGGGCCTGGAGGCCGGGGCGGCCGATGCCGATGTCACGCGGCAGGAACCGTACCGGCAGTCCGCCCTCCAGCAGCGCGAGCGTGCCGCCGGGCGCGAGGCGTTCGGCGAAGGCGGCGAGCCCGGCGCGCTGGTCGCCGAGGTGGTGCAGGCTGTTGCTGGCCCAGATCAGATCGGCCGGGTAGTCCAAGTCGCCCAGGACGTCGGGCAGTTCGCCGGTGAGCGTGCTGAAGCGGTCGGCCACGCCACGCCGCTCGGCCCGTTCGCGGGCGCGTTCGAGGAGCGGTCCGGCGGCGTCGACGGCGACGACTCGGGCGCCGGGGAAGGCCTCGGCGAGCAGGGCCGAGATGACGCCGGGCCCGCTGCCCGCGTCGACGATCAGGCCGGGTTCGGTCTGCTTCTTGCCGAGCCAGGCCATGGCCCGCTCGTACAAGGGCGTGTACAGCTCCGCCTCGGCCTCCAGGTGTGGGGCCATGGCGGTCCAGTCGATGTCGCCGTGGTCGTGGTCGTGGTGGTGACCGTGGGCGTGGTCGTGCCGCTGCCGCTGGTGGTGGTCGTGGTCGTGGTGGTCGTGCGCCATGGTCTCAGCCTCTCCTCCGGATGGCGTCAGCGTGCGACGGCACACCGCGAGGAGGCAAGTCAGGTTGCCAAGGCAGCAAAGAGAGGTGGTCCGCCGGGCGGGCCCCGCCCGGCGGACCGGGACCGTCACCGCACCGCGGCGACGGGTGCCGTCACCGTGTTACGGCAGCGGCGGGTAGGCGTTCTGCATCAGCTGCTGGAACTGGGCCGAGAACCAGTGCCCGGAGATCGGCGCGTCCGGGAGGGCGCCGGTCAGGTTGTAGCCGTTGCGCGGGGTGCCGGTGAAGGCCGGGTCGCACATCTGGTCGAAGCCCTTGCCCTCGTCGTTCGGGATCGCCTTGCTGGAACCGTCGGACTCACCCGGCGGCTTCATCCAGACGTAGGCGTCGATCCCGGTCGCGGGGCTGGCCTGCGGGCGCTCGCCCAGGCCCGCTCCGGACTGGTTGCACCAGTTGCCGATGTGGATGCGGCGGTCGTAGCGGCCGCCGTCGACGTAGGTGTCCACGCTGGTCGTGGCGCCCGGGCCCGCGGGCCGGGCGCTGCCGCCCCAGCCGTTGCGGGAGGTGTCGATCAGCATCCCGATGTTGCTGTTGAAGCCGACCGAGACCAGCTGGTTGCGGAAGCCCTGGGCGAAGGACAGCTCGTCCACGTAGCGGTTCCAGTCGACCCACTTGGACTGGCGGACGGAGGTGCCGTTCACCGTGGAGTCGATGGTGAAGTTGTTCTCCTTCAGGGCGCTGTAGTTGGCCGTGTTGGTGATGAAGCCGTGCACGTCGTTGACGGTCGCGCCCTCGGCGGTCGCGGCCTCCTTGAACAGCTGCGCGGACGGGGCGAAGTTGTCGTCCCAGCCGATCCAGCCGTGGTGCCCGGCGTCGACGTAGTTGTAGACGTTGCCCGCGTCGGCGAGCTTGTTGAGGGCGTAGCCGACGCCCTTGACGTAGTTGCCGTTGGCCTTCATCACGTCGCACTCGGGGGTGGCCGTCGGACGGCTGCCGGTGTTGGTGACGAGGTTGGGCAGGGAGTCGATCTCGACCGTGGTGACGATCCTGAGGCCCGCGTACTTCGGGTCGGCGAGGATCGCGGCGATCGGGTCGATGTACTCGGTCTTGTACCGGTCGATCTGGGTCGGGCCGAGTTCGCCGTTGGAGGCGAGGGCGGAGCAGTCCCGGCCGGGCAGGTTGTAGATGACCAGCTGGATGACGAGTTCGCCGGAGCCCTTCTGCACCAGCGCCTCGTCGAGGTGGTCGCGCAGCCCCATGCCGCCGTTGACGCCGTTGATGGCGGCGATGCGATCCAGCCACACACCCGTCGGCTGGTTGGCGATCCGGCTGCCGCCCGGCTCGGCGGCGGCGTTCGCGGACCACTCGGGGTTCACGTACACCTTGGCACCGGCGTACGGGTTGTCGACCCGGTTGCCGGGGCCACCCGGGTCCGGGTCGGGACCGCCACCGCCGCCGTCGTCGACATTGCAGGTCACACCGTCGAGCGTGAAGGTGGTGGGGAGTGCGTTGGTGCCGCTGTAGCTGCCCTGGAAGCCGAAGGTGGCCGAACCACCGGTGGCCAGCGAGGCGTTGTACGACTCGTTCGCCGCGGTGACCTCGGCGCCGCTCTGGGTGACGCGGGCGTTCCAGGCGCTGGTGACACGCTGGTTGCCCGCGTACGACCACTTCACGGACCAGCTGTTCTTGGCGGCGCCGTTGTTGGTGACCTTGACAGAGGCGGTGAAGCCGGAGCCCCACTGGTTCTGGATCTGGTAGTCGACGGTGCAGGGGACGGCGGCGGTGCCGACATCGCCGGGGACGGCCGCAAGGGCGGTCCCCGCGCTGCCGACGACCAGGGTCAGCGCAGCGAGCAACGCTGTTCTGGTGCTGGTGGTACGGCTCATCGGTGCGGGTTTCCTCTCGTGGGGGTGAGTCCGTCGAGGGCGCGCCGAACGGCGCGCAGCCCGGTGCCGCTACGCGAGTAAAAGACCTGAACGCGGGGGGTGCCACATGAGCGACTCCTGGCAGTACGGGCACGACGTGACGGACGCGTCGACTGTTGGAACCGCTCCCACTGGTGACGGCGAAGGTAGCGCCAAGTGACGGTAAAGAACAGAGGGTTGACTTGACTTTTTGGAGTTGAACCCGTCGAACTTTTTCGACTCTTCAAGCATCTTGACCCGTCAACGCCCCGTCTCCACTATGGGAGCGCTCCCACTGGTTCAAGCCTTGACTTCGTCGAGCCGCAAGGAGGAACCAGCACCATGCCCCCCAGAAGCAGACGCCGCACCGCGCGGCGGTTATGGACGGCCCTCGTGGCCGCTTTCGCGGTGCCGTTGTCGCTGCTGGCCGCGAATCCGACGCCCGCGCAGGCGGCGGCGGTTCAGTGCAGCGTCGACTACAAGACCAATGACTGGGGTTCCGGTTTCACCGCGGACCTGACGATCACCAACCGGGGTACGGACCTGATCGACGGCTGGACCCTGACCTACGCCTACTCCGGCAACCAGCGCCTCTCCAACGGCTGGAACGGAACCTGGTCCCAGTCCGGCCAGTCGGTCACCGTGCGGAACGCGTCCTACAACGGCAGGATCGCCGCCGGGGCCGCGGTCTCGACCGGCGCCCAGTTCACCTACAGCGGCAGCAACACCGCCCCGGCCTCGTTCGCGGTCAACGGCGTCAACTGCGTCGGCGCCCACCAGCCGCCGATCACGGTGCTGACCAGCCCGGCACCGGGCGCGGTGTACTCGCAGGGCACCGCCGTCCCGCTCGCGGCCACGGCCGCCGCGGCCGACAACGCCACCATCACCAAGGTGGAGTTCTACGACGACACCACCCTGCTCGGCACCGACACCAGCGCGCCGTACTCGCTCTCGGTCTCGAATTTGACCGTGGGCAGTCATTCGCTGGTGGCGAAGGCGTACGACAGCCTGGGCGCCACCGGTGACTCGACTCCGGTCGGCATCACCGTCGCCTCGGGACCGGCCGTGGTGGCCACCCCGGCCCAGCTGCCGGTACGCCAGGGCCAGTCGGGCACGTTCGACGTCAAGCTGTCGACACAGCCGTCCGGCAATGTGACGGTGACGACCGCCCGCACCGGCGGCAACACCGGACTGTCCGTGACGGGTGGCGCCTCGCTCACCTTCACCCCGTCGAACTGGAACACCGCGCAGCGCGTGACCATCAGCGCGGACTCCTCCGGCACCGGCGCGGCCACCTTCGAGTCGACGGCGCCCGGCCATGGCAAGGCAAGCGTCACGGTCACCCAGATCGCGGCGTCGAAGGAGTACGACGCCCGGTTCCTGGAGCTGTACGGGAAGATCACCGACCCGGCGAGCGGCTACTTCTCGCCGGAGGGCATCCCGTACCACTCGGTCGAGACGCTGATCGTCGAGGCGCCGGACCACGGCCATGAGACCACCTCGGAGGCGTACAGCTATCTGATCTGGCTGCAGGCCATGTACGGCAAGGTGACCGGCGACTGGACCAAGTTCAACAGTGCCTGGGAGATCATGGAGAAGTACATGATCCCGACGCACGCGGACCAGGCGACGAGTTCCTTCTACACGCCGTCCAAGCCCGCGACCTACGCACCGGAGCACGACCAGCCCAGCCAGTACCCGTCCGCGCTGGACACCGGTGTGTCGGTGGGGCCGGATCCGATCGCCGGTGAACTGAAGACCGCATACGGTACGGACGACGTCTACGGTATGCACTGGCTCCAGGACGTCGACAACGTCTACGGCTACGGCAACGCGCCCGGCAAGTGCGAGGCGGGCCCGACGGACACCGGACCGTCGTACATCAACACCTTCCAGCGCGGCCCGCAGGAGTCGGTCTGGGAGACGATCCCGCAGCCGACCTGCGACGCCTTCAAGTACGGCGGCACGAACGGCTATCTGGACCTGTTCACCAAGGACGCGTCCTACGCCAAGCAGTGGAAGTTCACCAACGCCCCCGACGCCGACGCGCGCGCCGTGCAGGCCGCGTACTGGGCGGACCTGTGGGCCGAGGAGCAGGGCAAGGGCGGCGAGGTCGCCGGGACCGTCGCCAAGGCGGCGAAGATGGGCGACTACCTGCGCTACGCCACCTACGACAAGTACTTCAAGAAGATCGGCAACTGTGTGGGGCCGTCCACCTGCCCGGCCGGTACCGGCAAGGACTCCTCGCACTACCTGCTGTCCTGGTACTACGCCTGGGGCGGCGCCACCGACTCCTCGGCGGGCTGGGCCTGGCGGATCGGTTCCAGCCACGCGCACGGCGGCTACCAGAACCCCATGGCCGCCTACGCGCTCGCCAACTACCCGGACCTGAAGCCGAAGTCGGCGACGGGTCAGGCGGACTGGGCCAAGTCCCTGGACCGCCAGGTGGAGTTCTACCGCTGGCTGCAGTCGGCGGAGGGCGCCATCGCGGGCGGCGCGACCAACAGCTGGGCGGGCCGCTACGCCACTCCCCCGTCCGGGACACCGACCTTCTACGGCATGTACTACGACGAGAAGCCGGTCTACCACGACCCGCCGTCCAACCAGTGGTTCGGCTTCCAGGCCTGGTCCATGCAGCGGGTCGCGGAGCTGTACCAGCAGACCGGCAACGCCACGGCCAAGTCGGTCCTGGACAAGTGGGTCGACTGGGCGCTGTCCGAGACCACGATCAACCCGGACGGCACCTTCCGTATCCCCGCCACGCTCCAGTGGTCGGGTGCGCCCGACACCTGGAACGCCGCGAACCCGGGTGCCAACAACGGCCTGCACGTCTCCGTCACCGACTACAGCAGCGACGTCGGTGTGGCGGGCAGCTACGCCAACACCCTGATCCACTACGCGGACCGCTCCGGTGACACCGAGGCGGCCCGGGTGGCGAAGGCGCTGCTCGACGGCATGTGGGAGCACAACCAGGACGCGCTCGGCATCGCCGTCCCGGAGACCCGCACCGACTACAGCCGCTTCGACGACGCGGTGTACGTGCCGAGCGGCTGGACCGGCACCATGCCGAACGGCGACCCGATCAACTCCTCGTCGACGTTCGAGTCGATCCGCACCTTCTACGAGGACGACCCGGCCTGGTCGAAGATCGAGAGCTATCTGGCGGGCGGTGCCGCGCCCACCTTCACGTACCACCGGTTCTGGGCCCAGGCGGACATCGCCCTGGCCATGGGCACGTACGCGGAGCTGCTCGAATAGCCCCCGCTGAACGCTCCGTGTACATGGGGCCCGCCACCTGACGGCGGGCCCCCTCGCGGCCGGGCGGTCCCCACCCGCACTGGGGACCGTCCGGCCGTCGCGCGCTCCCCGACGGAACGACCGCAACAGAATCCCCTGCGGAACCACCGCGACGGAACTACCTGAACGGACCGGACCGACCGGACAGGAAGGACTCCCCACCGTGCGAAGAACCCGTATCCTCACGGCCGTGCTGGCGCTCGCGGCCGGGCTGCTCGCGGGCACCCCGCCCGCGCTGGCGGCCGAGGCGCCGCGGCCGACGGCGGCACTCGCCGCGGACACCTACACCTGGCAGAACGCCCGCGTCGACGGCGGCGGCTTCGTCCCCGGCATCGTCTTCAACCGCAAGGAAGCGAACCTCGCCTACGCCCGTACCGACATCGGCGGCGCCTACCGCTGGCAGCAGTCGACAAAATCCTGGACACCGCTGCTGGACTCGGTCGGCTGGGACGACTGGGGCCACACCGGTGTGGTGAGCCTCGCCACCGACTCCGTCGACCCGGATCGGGTGTACGCGGCCGTCGGCACGTACACCAACAGCTGGGATCCGGGGAACGGGGCCGTGCTGCGCTCCGCCGACCGGGGCGCGAGCTGGCAGAAGGCCGCGCTGCCGTTCAAGCTGGGCGGCAACATGCCGGGCCGCGGCATGGGCGAGCGCCTGGCGATCGACCCGAACCGCAACAGCGTGCTGTATCTGGGCGCGCCCAGCGGCAACGGGCTGTGGCGGTCGACGGATTCGGGCGCGACCTGGTCGAAGGTCGCCAGTTTCCCGAATCCCGGCAACTACATACAGGATCCCGGCGACACCAGCGGCTACGCCTCCGACAACCAGGGCATCGCCTGGGTGACCTTCGACGAGTCGACGGGCGCGGCGGGCAGCGCCACGCGGACGATCTACGTCGGCGTGGCCGACAAGGAGAACGCGGTGTACCGGTCCACGGACGCGGGCGCGACCTGGTCACGAGTTGCGGGTCAACCGACCGGTTACCTACCGCACAAGGGCGTACTGGACACCGTGAACGGTCATCTGTACATCGCATACAGCGACAAGGGCGGTCCCTACGACGGCGGCAAGGGCCAGCTCTGGCGCTACTCCACCGCGACCGGCACCTGGACCGACATCAGCCCGGTCGCGGAGGCCGACACCTACTACGGCTTCAGCGGGCTGACCGTCGACCGTCAGAACCCCGGCACGGTCATGGCCACGGCCTACAGTTCCTGGTGGCCGGACACCCAGATCTTCCGCTCCACCGACAGCGGCGCCACCTGGACCCAGGCGTGGGAGTACACGTCCTACCCCAACCGCTCCAACCGCTACACCATGGACGTCTCGTCCTCCCCCTGGCTGACCTGGGGCGCGAACCCGTCGCCGCCCGAGCAGACACCCAAGCTCGGCTGGATGACCGAGGCGATGGAGATCGACCCGTTCGACTCCGACCGCATGATGTACGGCACGGGCGCGACGATCTACGGCACCGAGGACCTCACCGACTGGGACAGCGGAAGCCAGTTCACCATCACGCCCATGGTGCGGGGCCTGGAGGAGACGGCGGTCCTCGACCTCGCCTCGCCCCCCTCCGGCGCCCCGCTGCTCAGCGCGCTGGGCGACGTCGGCGGCTTCCGGCACACGGATCTCACCAAGGTCCCGCCGATGATGTACACCCAGCCCAACTTCACCTCCACCACCAGCCTGGACTTCGCGGAGTCCGACCCGAACACCGTCGTCCGCGTCGGCAACCTCGACTCCGGACCGCATGTCGCCTTCTCCACCGACAACGGCGCCAACTGGTTCGCGGGCAGCGACCCTTCGGGCGTCAGCGGCGGCGGCACGGTCGCGGCGGCGGCCGACGGGAGCCGGTTCGTGTGGAGCCCCGAGGGCGCGGGCGTCCACCACACCACCGGCTTCGGCTCGTCCTGGTCGGCGTCCAGCGGCATCCCGGCGGGCGCGATCGTCGAGTCCGACCGGGTCGACCCGCGCACCTTCTACGGCTTCAAGTCGGGGACGTTCTACGTCAGCACGGACGGCGGCGCGACCTTCACCGCGTCCGCCGCGACCGGGCTGCCCGGCGGGGACAGCGTCCGCTTCAAGGCGCTGCCCGGCACCAAGGGCGACATCTGGCTGGCGGGCGGCGAGGAGGGCGGCACCTACGGGCTGTGGCACTCCACCAACGGCGGCACCAGCTTCACCAAGCTGGCGAACGTCGCCGAGGCCGACACCATCGGCTTCGGCAAGGCGGCCCCCGGCGCCTCCTACCAGACCCTCTACACCAGCGCCGAGATCGGCGGCGTACGCGGCGTCTTCCGCTCCACCGACCAGGGCACGAGCTGGACCCGCATCAACGACGACGCCCACCAGTGGGGCTGGACCGGCGCCGCCATCACCGGCGACCCGCGCGTCTACGGCCGGGTGTACGTGTCGACGAACGGCCGCGGCATCATCTACGGCGACACGTCCGACTCCGGCGGCCCGGGCCCGGACCCCGATCCCGACCCGACCGGCGCCTGCGCGGTCACGTACGCCGTCACCAACCAGTGGTCGGGCGGCTTCCAGGCGGACGTACGCCTCACCAACACCGGCACCACGGCATGGTCCGGCTGGTCCCTGAGCTGGACGTTCCCCCAGGGCCAGACGGTCTCGCAGATGTGGAACGCCGACCACACCCAGACGGGCACGACGGTGACGGCGAGGAACGTCGGCTGGAACGCGGGCGTGGCGGCGGGCTCCTCCGTGAGCTTCGGCTTCACGGGCAACTGGAACCAGTCGAACCCGAAACCGGCCGCGTTCAAGCTGGGCGACCAGAACTGCACGGTCGGCTGACCGGAACGGGCACAAGGACAGGGGGCGCGTGCCCGGCACGCGCCCCCTGTGCGCCGTACGCACCACGGCATGTGGGCGGACTACGGCGTGTACACCGTCGGCCGAGGCGCCGTGGGCATCTTGTTGCCGATGAAGAAGCTGGGGTGCGGGGGCTGGTTGTAGGCGGTGTTCTGCCAGGCCAGGCCCGTGCGGTACATGGTGTCGTGGAGGAGGGTGGTGATCTTGGTGGTGGTCTCGTGGGGGGTGGAGTAGATGCGCAGGTTGCGGTTGTCGCTGGTGCGCCAGACGACCTCCTCGCGCCAGTCGCCGATGATGTCCCCGGCGAGGGCGGGGGTGGACTTGGTGCCGTTGTTGGAGGAGACGCCGGAGCCGGTCAGCAGACGGGTCTCGGCGGAGGTGCCGTACTTGTCGATCCGGGTGCCGTCGAGGAGTTCGCGGACGGTGTCGCCGTCCCACCAGGACAGGAAGTTCACCGAGGACGGCTCACGGCCCTTGGCGGCACCGGCCTCGTCGCGGATGGAGGTGTCGGAGGCCGACCACATCTCGGCGCCGTCGTTGCCCGCGTGGATGTCGGCGGCGACACCGCGGCCGTTGTCGCAGCAGGCGGAGAGCTGCCAGCGGATCGAGCCGTTGGCGGGGTTGAGGTACAGCTCGGCGGGCTGTGAGGTGGACTCGGAGACCTTGAAGTACTCGAGGCCCGAGGCCGACGGGTCGAGGTCGCCCAGGTGCTGGGCGTCGCCGTGGCCGGTGCGGGCGGTCCACAGGCCGTTGCCGTTGTCGTCGACGGCCATCGAGCCGTAGACGATCTCGTCGCGGCCGTCGTTGTCGACGTCGCCGACGGAGAGGCTGTGCGAGCCCTGGCCGTCGTAGCCCCGGCCGCTGTTGGTGGAGGAGTTGGTGTCGAAGGTCCAGCGGCGGGTGAAGGCGCCGCCCCGCCAGTCCCAGGCGGCGATGACGGAGCGCGTGTAGTAGCCGCGGGCCATGATCAGGGAGGGGCGGGCGCCGTCCAGGTACGCCGTGCCCGCGAGGAAGCGGTCGACGCGGTTGCCGTAGGAGTCGCCCCAGGAGGAGACGGTCCCACGGGCGGGGACGTAGTCGACCGTGCCCATCGCCCTGCCGGTCTGGCCGTTGAACATCGTGAGGTACTCGGGGCCGGACAGGACGTAGCCGGACGAGTTGCGGTGGTCGGCCGACGCGCTGCCGATCACCGCGCCGGTGCCGTCGACCGTGCCGTCCGCGGTCTTCATGGCGACCTCGGCCTTGCCGTCGCCGTCGTAGTCGTAGGCCTGGAACTGGGTGTAGTGCGCGCCGGAGCGGATGTTGCGGCCCAGGTCGATGCGCCACAGCCGGGTGCCGTCGAGCTTGATGCCGTCGACGACGGTGTTGCCGGTGTAGCCGGACTGGGAGTTGTCCTTGGCGTTGGTGGGCTGCCACTTCAGGACGAAGTCCAGGGCGCCGTCGCCGTCCAGGTCGGCCACCGAGGCGTCGTTGGCCTCGTAGGTGTAGGCGACGCCGTCCGGGGTCGTGCCTCCGGCGGGCGGGGCGATGGGCACGTCCTTGTATCCGGCGCGGAACTGCACCGCGTGCACCGAGTCGCCCTGCTCCACGCCGCCCACGACGGCGCGGACGGTGTAGTCGGCCGAGTTGGGCGCGCCGGAGTGGAAGAAGTTGGTGGAGCCGGTGATCGGCGCGGGGTTGACCTTCGTACCGGCCCGGTAGACGTTGAAGGCGACGTCGGTGGGGTCCGTCGCCAGCCAGCGCCAGCTGACCAGGTTGCCGGTGCCGGTGTGGACGCTGGCCACGCCCCGGTCGAGCCTCTCGACCTGCCGGGCCGTCGCGGCCTCGGCGGTGTCGGTGGTGAGCGCGGTCAGTCCGGCGCCGGTCAGGGCGGTCGCGGCGACGGCCACCGCGAGGATGGGCGTGCGGCGTCTGCGGTGCCTGTGGGGGTGCTGCACGGGACGTACCTCCCGGGAGGACGGATGGATTCCGTCTCCCAGTCGCCACCGGGCCCGGATTGGTTGCCCCCCGCGCGGCCCCCCCTCGGCCCCCTCGGCCCCCTCGGCCCCCCTCGGCCCGCCTCGGTCCTCGCGGCCCCCGCCTCAGTCCTTGCGGAAGGCCCGCAGGGTGAACACCGGGTCGGGACGGTCGCGTTCCTGGTCGGGCAGGGCGGCCAGGCGGCCGATGAACTCCTCGGCCAGCGGGCTGCCCGGCGGCACGGTGACGAACCAGCCGCGGCGCAGGTCGGCGATCGTACGGCGGGGGCTGCGGCCCTGTCCCCGGCCCCGGAAACGGGCCTGCCCCGCGGCGCGCAGACCGCACTCGGCGGCGTACGACTCCACCAGGTGCGGGGTGTCCCTGGCGGGGCGGCGGGGCCGCGCGGCCATCACGGCGTCGATGTCACTGCCCACGTTGTGCGAGGCGGCCTTGTCGACGGTGGTGACGAACACCCCGCCGGGCCGCAGCACCCGGGCGCACTCGGCGACGATGGCCCGCACGTCGTCGTCCGTCGGCGGGAGGTGCAGCAGCCACACGCTGGTGACGGCGTCGAACTCGCCGTCACGGAACGGCAGTCGGCGGGCGTCCGCGAGCACGATCGTGCCCGGCAGCCGGGCGGCGGCCTGCCGGGCCATGGCCACCGACCGGTCGACGCCGGTGACCCGCATGCCCTCCCGCGCGGTGGCGAGCCGCCGGGTGACGATGCCGGTGCCGCAGGCGAGGTCGAGCAGGGCGCGGGTCTGCCGCGGGATCAGTCCCCGTACGGCGTCGGCGGCCTCGGCCGCCCTCGGCTCACCGCCCCGCCAGGCGTCGTAGCCCTCGGCTTCCTTGTCGTAGTCGAGCATCGCCGACCCCCCTCCGGACCTGATCCGCTTCTCCGTCTTCTACGTCTCCTACGTCTCCTACGTCCGCGGCGCGGCGTCCGCTCAGCTCGCCCCGTGCGCGGGGGCCAGCGCCTCGACGCGGCGGGCGAGTTCGACGTCCAGTTCGGTGACGGCGCCGCCCACGCTGTGGGTGTTCACGGAGAGGTCGACGCCGTGGTAGCCGAGGGTGAGGTCGGAGTGGTGGTCCAGTTCGTCCTGGACCTGGGCGATGTGCACGACCAGGGCCGCCGCCGCGATGTGCGAGCCGAGCCGGTAGGAGCGGGTGAGCCGGTTCCCGTCGAGGGACCAGCCGGGCAGTTCGGCGAGGTGCTCCTCGATCTCCCCGGGCGACAGCGGTTGGACGGGCATGGGGTCGCTCCCCTTCGGGTACGGGCGCTCTCGGACACCGCGGGCGCGGGCCTGGGTACGGGTACCTTCTCAGCGTGCCACAGGAGGGCAGGACCGAACCGGGACCGTCCGGGTGGCTCGTTCCGGCGTGCCGTCTGCCGATACCGTCGTAGGCATGAGCACTGCGACACCCGCCCGTACCGCGCCCGGCGCCGCGCCCGCCGACCAGGGGGTCGGCCCGCTGCTGCGGGCCTGGCGGGAGCGGCGGCGGATCAGCCAGCTGGAGCTGGCGCTGCGCGCCGACTCCTCCTCCCGGCACATCAGCTTCATCGAGACGGGCCGCTCCCGGCCGAGCGAGGAGATGGTGCTGCGGCTCGCGGAGCACCTCGACGTGCCGGTACGGGAGCGCAACGCGCTGCTGCTGGCGGCCGGTTACGCCCCCCGCTTCCCGGAGACCCCGCTGGACGACCCGGCGCTGGACGCGCTGCGGGCCGGTATGGAGCGCCTGATACAGGGCTACGAGCCGTATCCGGCGCTGGTGGTCGACGCCACCTACAACGTGCTGGCGGCCAACCGGGGCATCACGATGCTCCTCGACGGGGTGCCGGAGGCGCTGCTCGGGCCGCCGCTGAACGCGATGCGGCTGACCCTGCACCCGGAGGGGCTCGCGCCGCGCATCCGCAACCTGCGGGAGTGGCGCGGGCATCTGCTGGCGCAGATGGAGCGGCAGATCGCGCTGCACCGGTCGGCGGCGCTGCGGGCGCTGTACGAGGAGGTGGCGGCGTATCCGGTGCCGGAGTCGGCGGTGGAGGCCGAACCGGCCGGGCCGGTCCCGTACTTCGCGCTGCCGCTGCTGATCGAGCACGAGGGCCGGACGCTGTCGTTCATCTCGTCCATCTCCACGTTCAACACGCCGATGGACGTGACCGTCGCCGAGCTGGCCATCGAGACGCTGCTCCCGGGCGACCCGGCGACGGTCAAGTACCTTCAGTCGCTGCTGCCCTGACGTGCCTTGAGGGAGCCGTACTGGAGGGCGGCGAAACCGGCCACGGTGAGCGCCTGGAGGACGATCCAGACCACCCCGGTGGTGCTCGGTGACAGCCACACCCCGAGGGCGACGAAACTCACCGCCGCCCAGGCGAGGTTGGCCTCGACCACGGCCCGCACGCCGAGGGCGGCCGGGCTGGGGCGGGAACCGAGCAGGCCGACGGCCGCCGCGTACACGACGAGGAACACCCCGAGGACGAGCAGCAGGCCGGAGTCGACGTCGAAGAGGCGGCCGAGCGGTCCGGAGGCGACGAGGTAGGCGATGCCGTTCGTCCCGGTGACCACGGCGTCCAGCGCGAGGAAGCGGCGCAGCATCAGCTGCGGCTCGGTGGTGCGGGCGAGAGCGGCGAGGTGGGTTGCGGACATGGCGGAACACCCTCCGTCGGGGTCGTGGTGGTGCGCGGGGACCCGGCTCCCGGGTCGGAGTGCGCCGACCCGGAATCCGGTGCCCTCACGATCCCGCGGGCCGGGGGCGTGGTCCATTACCTGCGAGGTAATGCGTGATCAGTGGTCAGAATCCGTCCCTCCGCCCCGATTTGGTGACCAGGAGTGGTGAGAACCTCACCTCCCGCCACGTGAGACCGCCGCGGGAACATGACACACTGCACCCATGCTTTCGGCGCGTAGGGGAGGCGTGGCGTGAGTGAGCGGCGACCCGCGCCCACGGTGGGCCAGGTGGTACTCGGCAGACGTCTGCAGGAACTGCGGGAGGCGGCCCGGCTGAGCCGTGAGGAGGCCGCGCGGGTGCTCCGGGTCGCCCCGGCCACCGTGCGGCGCATGGAGACGGCCGAGGTCGCGCTGAAGATCCCGTACGTCCAGGTGCTGCTGACCACGTACGGTGTGGCCGAGGAGGAGGTGGCGGCCTTCGTGTCGCTGGCCGAGGAGGCGAACCAGCCGGGCTGGTGGCAGCGGTTCCACGATGTGCTGCCGGAGTGGTTCAGCATGTACGTCAGCCTGGAGGGCGCGGCGCGGATCATCCGCAGCTACGAGCCGCACTTCGTGCCCGGGCTGCTCCAGACGGAGGCGTACGCGCGGGCGGTGCTGGAGGCGGGGACGATAGGGCAGTCCGGGCCGGACACCATCGAACGGCATGTGAAGCTGCGGCTGACCCGGCAGGAGCTGTGGAAGCGCCCGGATCCGCCCCACCTGTGGGTGATCATGGACGAGACGGTGCTGCGGCGTCCGGTGAGCACCAAGCCCGAGGTGATGCGCGACCAGGTGGACCGGCTGCTGGAGGCCACCGAGAGCGACCTGGTGACCTTGCAGATCGCGGAGTTCCGGCACGGCCCGCATCCGGGGACGTACGCGCCGTTCTCGCTGTTCAGGTTCGGCCAGCCGGAGCTGCCGGACATGGTCTTCACCGAGTACCTGACCGGCGCGCTGTACCTCGACTCGCGTGCCGAGGTGTCCGGGCACCTGGAGGTGCTGGACCACATGTCGGCGCACGCGGCGTCGGTGGCGCGCACCAAGCAGCTGCTGCGGGAGTACCGCGGGAGCGTGTGACCCGTACGGGTGCGGTCGGCGGGTGCGTCGGCGCGTCGCCGCCTAGGTTCTAAGGGACGGGCGGGCGAGGGAGTGCGCGGGACCGACCGGCAGGAGGCGAGCCTGATGCCCGGATTCGAGGTGCTGTACCAGGCGGCGGCGCTCTGTCTGACCTACCCGGACGACGACTTCCTGGCCCGGCTGCCGCTGCTGCGGGAGGCCGCTCCGCAGGTGCGGGAGTTCGCCGACCACGCGGCGGTCACGCCGCCGGGTGAGCTGGCGGAGGAGTACGTGCGGGTGTTCGGGGCGCAGGGCCTCTACCTCGGGCGGGGCGGGGCCGCTCCGGCGCGGCTGTCCGACCTGTACCGGGCGCACGGTCTTGAGTGCACCGGTGAGGAGCGGCCGGACTTCCTGCCCGCGGTGCTGGAGTTCGCCGCGCGCACGGGCAACACCGATCCGCTGACCGGGCACCGGGACGCGCTGGAGGAACTGCGGGCGCGCCTGGCCGGGTTCGGGACGCCGTACGCCTGTGTCCTGGACGCCGTGTGCGCGACACTGCCGCCCGCCCATCCGGGCGACCTGACGGACCCGGTGCCGCAGCCACGCTGAGCCTTCCGTCCGCGGGTGCGTGGTGGCTGGTCACGCGGTTCCCCGCGCCCCCGGGTGGGCCGCGCCCGCCCGCGCCTCAGGCCGCGCCGCCCTTCTGGTCGCGTTCCTCGTCGACGATCTCCGCGTCCACCACGCCCTCCTCGTCCTGCGGCGTGCCCTGCTCCTGGGCGGAGCCCGCCGTCGGCTGCTCCGCCTGGGCGTACATGGCCTGGCCCATCTTCTGGCTGACGGCGGCGAGTTTCTCGACGCCGGTGCGCAGGGCGGCGGTCTCGGCGTTCTGCTCGAGCAGTCCCTTCAGTTCCGTGACGGCGGAGTCGACCTCGGTGCGGGTCTCCGCGGGGATGCGGTCGCCGTTCTCGGTGACGAACCGTTCGGTCTGGTAGACGAGTTGCTCGGCCTGGTTGCGGGTCTCGGCGGACTCCCGGCGCCTGCGGTCCTCCTCGGCGTACTGCTCCGCCTCCCGCATCATGCGGTCGATGTCGTCCTTGGGGAGGGCGGAGCCGCCGGTGACGGTCATCTTCTGTTCGCGGCCGGTGGCCAGGTCCTTGGCGGAGACGTGCATGATCCCGTTGGCGTCGATGTCGAACGCGACCTCGATCTGCGGGATGCCGCGCGGCGCGGGCGGCAGGCCGGTGAGGTCGAAGGTGCCGAGCTTCTTGTTGTACGCGGCGATCTCGCGTTCGCCCTGGTAGACCTGGATGCCGACGGAGGGCTGGTTGTCGGCGGCGGTGGTGAAGATCTCCGAACGCCGGGTCGGGATCGTGGTGTTGCGCTCGATGAGCTTGGTCATGATGCCGCCCTTGGTCTCGATGCCGAGGGACAGCGGGGTGACGTCGAGGAGGAGTACGTCCTTCACGTCGCCGCGGATGACACCGGCCTGGAGCGCCGCGCCGACCGCCACGACCTCGTCGGGGTTGACGCCCTTGTGCGGGTCCTTGCCGGTCAGCTCGCGGACCAGTTCGGTGACCGCGGGCATCCGGGTGGAGCCGCCGACGAGGATGACGTGGTCGATCGCGGCGAGCTTGATCCCGGCGTCCTTGACGGCCTGGTGGAAGGGGGTCTTGCAGCGGTCGAGGAGGTCGGCGGTGAGTTCCTGGAACTGGGCGCGGGTGAGCTTCTCCTCCAGGTGGAGGGGGCCCTCGGCGGAGGCGGTGATGTAGGGCAGGTTGATCGAGGACTCCGAGGACGAGGACAGCTCGATCTTGGCCTTCTCGGCGCCCTCGCGCAGCCGCTGCACCGCCATCTTGTCGCCCGCGAGGTCGATGCCGTACTGCCCCTTGAACTTCTTCACGAGGTGGTCGACGATCCGCTGGTCCCAGTCGTCGCCGCCGAGGTGGGTGTCGCCGTTGGTGGCCTTGACCTCGATGACGCCCTCGCCGATCTCCAGGAGGGAGACGTCGAAGGTGCCGCCGCCGAGGTCGAAGACGAGGACGGTCTGCTCCTCGCCGCGGTCGAGGCCGTAGGCGAGGGCGGCGGCGGTCGGTTCGTTGATGATCCGCAGCACCTTCAGGCCCGCGATCTCCCCGGCCTCCTTGGTGGCCTGGCGCTGGGCGTCGTCGAAGTAGGCGGGGACGGTGATCACCGCGTCGGTGACGTCCTCGCCGAGATAGGACTCGGCGTCCCGCTTGAGCTTCTGCAGGACCCGCGCGGACAGTTCCTGGGCGCGGAAGCGGGTCCCGTCGACGGAGCCCTGGTCGGGGAAGCGCCAGTGCGCGTCGCCCATGTACCGCTTCACGGAGCGGGCGGTGCGTTCGACGTTGGTCACGGCCTGCCGCTTGGCGACCTCGCCGACCAGGACCTCGCCGTTCTTGGCGAAGGCCACGACCGAGGGTGTGGTCCTCGCGCCCTCCGCGTTGGCGACGACGGTGGGCTCGCCGCCCTCCAGGACGGCGACCACCGAGTTGGTGGTCCCCAGATCGATACCGACCGCGCGTCCCATCGCAGTCCCCTTCCGCGTCAGGGAGTGTCCGCCACTCCCTCCAGCACAAAACTTGAGTGGCCTCTTGTCAATGGCGCGTATGGGCTACCCGGGGGCCACGTCCTCTACAGCGGAGTACCCCGGTCGGCGCGGGTGTCGCGGCGCAGGGCGACGGCGTGCCGGGGGCGGTCGGTGACCAGGACGTCCACGCGGGGGTCGGCGAGGAAGGTGCGCAGGGCGGTGTCGTCGTTGACGGTCCACACCATGGTGTACAGGCGGTGCCGGGCGGCCTCGCGCAGCACGTTGGCGCGGGCCAGGCGCTGGTGCACGGCGACCCCGTGGGCGCCGCAGGCGCGCACCCGGCGCAGCGGGAACAGTTCGCTCAGCCGGGTCGCGGTCAGCCGGGAGGCGGCGATCTCCTTGCGGTCGCGGCCCAGGGACAGGACGGTGCGCACCTCGGGGAAGGCCCGGGTGATCTCGGCGACGGAGCGGTCCTCCAGGGTGGTGGCCACCAAGCCGTCGGCGCCGAGCAGGGTGACCGCGCGGTCGATCACCTCCCGCTCGTAGCCGGTCTCCTTCAGGTCGAGGTGCCCGGCCAGCTTCCCGGCGATCAGCGACATGACCTCGTCGACGACCGGCACCGGGTATCCCGCGCGGGCGCTCAGCTCGGCGTGGGTGATCTCGGACAGGAGCGGCCCGGTGTGCCGTACCCGGGGGTCGTGGTGGACGACGAGGACGCCGTCGGAGGTCCGGCGGATGTCGAACTCGACGTACTCCGCGCCGGAGGCGACCGCGTCCTCGTACGCCTGCCAGGTGGCGGCGCCGAAGCGCTCGGAGCCGCCGCGGTGGGCGGAGACGGCGGGGCCGGGCGGCACGGCGGTCAGCTCCCGGAGGGCGGGCGGGGCCCGGGCACCGGCAGGCGGGCCTCGTCGGGCGGGGTGAGCAGGGCGCCGGAGCGGCGGCCCGCGCGGCGCAGCAGCGCATAGCCGACGGCCGCCAGCGCCACGAAGGGCAGCCAGGCGAGCGCGTAGGCCGGTCCGTAGGCCTCCAGGTCGAGGATGGAGCGCCCCTCGTCGACGTCGGTGCCGTTGACGCCGAAGAACGCCAGCAGCAGCGTCGGCGGCAGGGCGATCAAGGTGGCCGCGGCGACCAGCGCGGAGACGGTGCGGTCGCGGCGTTCGTCGCGTTCGGCGAGGGCGGCGTCGAGGGCGGCGGAGCGGGCGTTGATGACGGAGGTCAGCCGCTCCACCATGCGGGCGGAGTTGTCCAGGCAGGCGCGGATGCCGAGGGCGTCGCCCAGGGAGGTCTGGAAGCCCTCCATGAGCATCTCCGGTACGAGGAGGCTGTCGACGTAGGCCTCCACGCCGAAGGCGAGGTCGAGCTGGAGTTCGTTGACCCCGGCCGACAGCCGGGAGATGAGGGCGCGGACCTCGGTGGGTGAGTCGACCGGTGCCTGTTCGTTGGCCCGCATCATGGCGAAGGCGGCCAGCCGGGTGCGCTGCAGGGCGGCCAGCGCGGAGACCAGGCCGAGGGCGACCAGCATCAGACCGTTCTCGACGTGCGGGGCCCAGCCCGCCTGGACGGAGACGCCGCGGCCGTGCGCGGACAGGGTCACGCCGTGGTGGTGCAGGTTGGGCGGCGGGGCCGTGGCGGCGCGCAGTCTGCCGCGGTAGATGATCTCGCCCAGGGGTCCGGCCAGCCGCTGCGGGTCGCCGCCGCGGGCGGCCGTGAGCAGGCCGTCGAGGAGCGGGCCACCGGGGAAGACGAGCTGGTGGACGTTCTGGCCGAAGGCCAGGGGCTCGGGCAGGGCGAGCCGTTCGCCCAGCACGGTCAGCAGCGGCCGGTCGTGCAGGGTGATCCGCTCCCGGTCGAAGCAGGTGGCCGCGAGCCACGCGGCGAGCGCGGCGGGCTCGGTGCGGTCGGTGAACTCGCAGTCCAGCAGGAGGGTGGCGTCCCCGCGCGGGGTGGTGACGAGGAGGATCCGCACGGCGGCGAGGGCCGGGTGCGCGTCACCGCCCGGCAGTGCCAGGGCGGCGGGCGCCGGGTGCTCGGACAGCACCGGTACGGGCAGCACCGCCTCGCTGGTCAGCAGGTGCGGCGCGAACCGGCCGAAGTCGTAGCCGTCGACGAGGCTGTCCGGGCGGGTCCGCGTGCCGTGCCCGGGGTCGATCCGGCCCGCGAGGCTGAACAGCAGCACGATCCTGGTGTGCGCGCGGGTGGCGGAGTCGAGCAGCGCCGCGTCGCCGACCGCGTCCGGCAGCATCGCACCATCCCTTCCCCACCGGTCGCTCACCCGGCTTGGATACCCGGCCCCTGCTCCGGCCGAACCCCGCCCTCGCGCGGGGCGGGGTTCGGCGGGGAGGTCAGACCAGCTTCGCGGAGAGCGTGATCGGTACGGCCTTCAGGGCCTGGCTGACCGGGCAGTTGACCTTGGCGTCCTCGGCGGCGGCGAGGAACGCCTCGCTCTCCATGCCGGGCACCGTGCCCTCGACGGTGAGGTGGATGCCGGTGATGCCCTCGCCCGGCTGGAAGTCGACGTCGGCCGAGGTGACCAGCTTGGTGGGCGGGTTGCCGCCCTTGGTGAGGATGTTGGAGAACGCCATGGAGAAGCAGCTGGAGTGGGCGGCGGCGATCAGTTCCTCGGGGCTGGTCTTGCCGTTGGCGTCCTGGGCGCGCGACGCCCACGTGACGGGCTGGTCGCCGATGGCGCCGGAGGAGTCGAAGGTGACGACTCCGTTGCCCTCGAGGAGATTGCCTTCCCAGACGGTGTGTGCGGAGCGCGTGGTGGCCACGGTTCTTCCTTTCGCAAGCCGGTGAGATTTCGCAAGCCGGTGAGACGTTCACAAGCCGTGAGGCGACCCCGGTGCCCGGGGTCCGGGAACCATCCGATCACATTCCAGCGCATCCCACGCACAACACCGGTGGAGCGGGCGCGGGTTCCGTGTGGTACGGGGCTCAGGCGGCGCGACGGTCCGGCTCGGCCTCGTCGACGGGCGCCTGGGGGCCGCATGCCTCCGTGAGCCAGCGGCGCAGTACGTGGTGGACCTGCTCGGCCCCGGCCAGCTCGGCGCCGTCGTCGGCCGGGTCGGAGAACACCAGCGGGGACAGCAGGAACGGTCTGCCCTGGGCGCCGCCGAGGCCGCCGTGCGAGCCGATCTGCTCCTCGAAGGCGAGGACTTCGCCGTCGGCCGGGTCGTGGAAGGAGTTGACCATGATGTCGGCGGTGTGCGGGAAGGCGTGGGTGCGGCGCACGGCGTCGGCGGCGCCCGGCCCGAACGGGGCGAGCGGCCCGGGGCGGTGGTCGAGGTCGGCGACCGGGATCTCGGCGCCGTACGCGCCCAGGACGACCCCGCCGTGGGTCTCGCTGCGCACCAGCAGGAAGCCGATGCCGGGGTGGTTGGCGAGGGTGGTCAGCAGCGCGGGGTGGCGGGCGTCGATCTCCTCCTTGGTCATCCGGTGGGAGACGTCCGGGAAGGAGACCAGGCCGAGGTTGCCGGAAGCGAGCACGATCGGTTCGGAGCGGCGGGCGGGCCGGTACTCCTCGTCGCCCCGGTCGACCCGGATGCGCAGCGCGGCCCGCACCGCGGCCCGTGCCTCGGCGCCGCTGTGGGTGCGCCGGGCCCGGCGCGGCACGGGCAGCCCGCAGCCCGCCCGCACCAGGTCGCCCAGGGTGAGGCCGTAGCGGGCGCGGAAGGTCTCGCCGGGGCTCTGGCCGTGGTCGGACAGGACGACGATCCGGTACGGGCGGGGCGCGTGCTCGGCGACCTTCTCGATCAGTGCGAGCGCCCGGTCCAGGCGCTGCAGGACCTTCTCGGCGTCCCGGCTCATCGGCCCGGAGTGGTGCGCCACCTCGTCGTACGCCACCAGGTCGGCGTAGACGGAGGTGCGCCCGGCGAGCATGTCGCCCATCACCGCGGCGACGACGACGTCCCGTTCGACGACGGTGGCGAAGGCCCGCACGAAGGGGTAGAGGCCGCCGCGGGAGACCCGGGGGCGCTGCTTGCGCAGGCGGGCCCGGGTGGACTGGCCGATCTCGCGGCCGACCTCGGCGACGAAGGACAGGGCGGTGCGCACCGCGTTGGCGGGGTCGGAGAAGTAGGCGAAGTAGCCCGCGCGGGAGCGGGTCTCGCGGCTGCGCCGCCGGGTGGCGATGGACAGCACCAGGGCCTGCTCGTCGGCGCCGCCGCTGAAGAGGTTGCCGCGGGAGGCGCCGTCGGCGCCGAGCAGTCCGCCGTCACCGGTGCGCGCGACCGCGCGGCGCTGGAGTTCGGCGGCGCTGGTGGGGCGGTTGCAGACCATCACCTCGCGGGTGTCCTTCTCGTACCAGCGGAAGGCGGGGACGTCGTAGCTGGAGCCGTGCAGGATGCCGAGCTGGCTGGCGCCGGTCTGGCTGGACCAGTCGGTGCGCCAGGGGGTGAGGCGGTGGGAGGCGTGCTGGCCGGGGCCGCCGAGCCAGCGGGCGACGGTCGGCATCAGGTTCTTGCCGACCGCGTCCAGCAGGACGTCGTGGCCGACGCCGTCGAACTGGAGGAAGACGGTGCCGGGGCTGGCGGGGCCCGGCGGCAGGGAGCGGCGGCGGCGGTCGGAGAGGCGGTACAGGCGGCGCCGGTAGGCGTCGTCGTCGCGCACGGCCAGGGCGGCGCCGGTGGCGGAGGCGACGGCGGACATCACGGCGGCGACGACCACGGCGGTCTCGGGGGCGGCGGCGCCGTGTTCGCCGGGGTTGGGGTTGAGGCGCAGCGCGAGCAGCAGCAGCGCGCCGTTGAGGAAGAACACCAGCAGGCCGAGCACCAGGGCGGGCACCAGCAGCAGCAGCCGTACCATCAGCGGCCAGACCAGGGCCGACAGCAGACCGAACGCCCCGGCGCCGAACGCGGCCGTGACGGCGATGTCGGTGGCGCTGTCGCCGTCGGCCGAGCGCAGCCGGAAGTCGGGCAGGATCCCGGCGAGGACGAGCATGGTGACCGTGGAGACGGCCCACACCGTGACGCTCCGCCCGACCTGACTGGCCACCCGCCGCCAACGCCCGCCCAGCACGCCCCGTACACCTCACGTCCCGGCCCGTCATCGGCGCGGGCCCGTACCCAGCGTGTCACACCGCCCGGCGAAACAGGGCGCGCGGCCGGTGCGGGGGCCCGATCGTCAGCGGCCGTCGTACCCGGCCGTCGGCATCGACAGCCGCCGGTGCACACAGGCCTTCATCCGGGCGTCGTAGGACGGTTCGGCCGACCCGACGGTCTCCACGCGGACCCCGCGCCGGGCGCACTCGGCGGTGAACGCCGCCACGTCCGACAGGGCGTTGGCCAGCACCCGGTCGCTGGGCGCCACGAACACGTCGGTGCCCGGCCGTACCCCGTCCCACAGGACGCCGTGGTCCGGCCGCAGGCCGCGCACCAGCAGCTCACGGACGACCACATAGCCGTGCTCGGCGGCCCAGCGGGCGCACATCGCGTGCTGGCTGCGGGAGTCCACCAGGAAGGGATCGGCGTCCAGTTCCTGGAGCGGGGTCAGGCTGGCGATGGCCGTGACGCGGACCCGACCCGCGGAATGTCCCATGGCGTCCCCCTCACCTCCGGCTTTCGCCGCTGACCCTACTCCTGCCCGTAGGCTTCGGGGAGTCGCGCGAAGGAGGCAAAGAGGTGCCGGTGGAGATCACCTGGTGGGGCCATGCCACCTGCGCGGTGGAGGACTCGAACGTGCGCCTGCTGACCGACCCCCTGTTCGCGCGGCGGCTGGCACACCTGCGGCGCCGCCGCGGCGCGCTGCCGCCGCCCGCCGCCCGGCGCGCGGACGTCGCCCTGGTCTCCCACCTGCACGCCGACCACCTTCATGTGCCGTCGCTGTCCCGGCTCGCGCCCGGCACGCGCCTGCTCGTGCCCCGGGGCGCCCCCCGTGCCGTGCCGGGACTGCGCCGCCTCACCCATCTGCGCCTGACCGAGATGGCGCCGGGCGACGAGACGACGGTCGGGGCGCTGACGATACGGGCGGTGCCCGCGCTGCACGACGGGCGGCGGCTGCCGGTCGGGCGGCACCGCTCCCCCGCCCTCGGGTTCGTGGTGCAGGGCGAGGCGCGGACGTACTTCGCCGGGGACACCGGGCTGTTCGACTCGATGGCCGAGGAGGTCGGGCGGGTCGACGTGGCGCTGCTGCCGGTGGGCGGCTGGGGACCGTACCTCGGCGACGGCCATCTGGACCCCGGGCGGGCGGCCGAGGCGCTGGCCCGGCTCGCGCCGGGGGTCGCGGTGCCGGTGCACTACGGCACGTACTGGCCGATCGGGCTGGACGCGATACGCCCGCACGAGTTCCACGCGCCGGGCGACGAGTTCGCGCGGCTGGCGGCCGAGCGGGCGCCGGGGGTCGCGGTGCACCGGCTGGGGCACGGGGAGCGACTACGGCTGGAGGTCGCGCGGTGAGCTGGCTCGCGGTGGCCCCGGCGACGACGACCCCGGACTCCGCCCAGGTGATCGGGTATCCGTCGCTGTTCCTGCTGGTGCTCATCGGGGCGCTGGTGCCGGTGGTGCCGACGGGGGCGCTGGTCAGTTCGGCGGCGGTGGTGGCGTTCCACCGGGCGGCGCCGGTGTCGATGGCGCTGGTGTTCGCCACGGCGGCGCTGGCCGCGTTCCTCGGCGACGTCACGCTGTACTGGCTGGGGCGGCGTGGCATGCGGTCGAGGAACGGGTCGCGGTGGCTGGAGGCGATCCGGTCGCGGGCGCCGGAGGACCGGCTGTCGCAGGCGCAGGCGAAGCTGTCCGAGCACGAGGTGGCGGTGTTGGTGCTGTCGCGTCTCGTTCCTGCCGGGCGGATTCCGGTGATGCTGGCGTGTCTGTTGGCGCGGTGGCCGCTGCGGAGGTTCGTGCGGGGGAACTTTCCGGCCTGCCTGGCGTGGGCGTTGACGTATCAGTTGATCGGGGTGCTCGGGGGGTCGTTGTTTCCGGAGCCGTGGGAGGGGGTGGTGGCCGCGGTGGTGCTGACCGTGCTCATCAGCGCGGCGCCGGGGGTCTGGCGGCGGCTGCGAGGAGCTGGCGCGGGCTGAGTGCCGGGGCCGGTGCGTTGTGGTTGCTCGCACGGTTCCCCGCGCCCCTCAGGCCAACGCGCCTCCGTCGGACAGGGTGCGGGAGCCTCCTACCGGGAGGTCCCACAGGTCGGCCCGGCTGAGGCCTGCTTCCTTCCATGCCCTGCGCACCCTGGTCAAGGGCTCCAGAACCGGTTCCGCCGACAGGACGAACGTCGCCCAGTGCATGGGGGCCATGCGGTGGGCGCCGAGGTCCTGGGTGGCCTGGACCGCCTCCTCGGGGTCGCAGTGGACGTCGCTGAGCCACCAGCGGGGGTTGTAGGCGCCGATGGGAAGCAGGGCGAGGTCGATGCCGGGGTAGCGCTGGCCGATGCGGGTGAACCAGTGGCCGTAGCCGGTGTCGCCCGCGAAGTAGACGCGGCGGCCGTCGGGGGCGGTGAGGACCCAGCCGCCCCACAGGCTGCGGCAGGTGTCGGTGAGGGTGCGCTTGGACCAGTGGTGGGAGGGCACGAAGTCGAGGCGGACGCCGCGCAGGGCGGCCCCCTCCCACCAGTCCAGCTCGGTGACCTGGGTGAAGCGGCGGCGGCGGAACCAGACGCCGAGCCCGGCCGGGACGAAGACGGGGGTGTCGCGCGGGAGGCGGCGCAGGGTGGGGGCGTCCAGGTGGTCGTAGTGGTTGTGGCTGATGACGACCGCGTCGACGCGCGGGAGTTCGTCCCAGGGGACGCCCACGGGGGTGATGCGGGCCGGGGTGCCGAGGATGCGGCGGGACCAGACGGGGTCGGTGAGGATGGTGAGCCCGCCGATGCCCAGCACCCAGCTGGCGTGTCCGGCCCAGGTGACGGCGACGGTGCGGGCGTCGACGTGGGGGACGCGGCCGGGCTGGTAGGGCAGCCGGGGGATGTCGGCGAGGCCCGCGCGGCCGGGGCGTACGGCGCCCTCGCGGGCGAAGCGGGCGAAGGCCTTCAGGCCGGGCAGCGGGGCGGTCAGCCGGTCGTGGAAGGTGCGCGGCCAGACCCGGACTTCGCCCAGCGGGCGGGGTTCGGCGAGCGGCGGGAACGGCGTCAGGGGTGCGGGGAGGGACGGTGCCGGGTCGTCGGTGCGCGGCGGGTGCTCGGTGTCCTGGGTGCTGGTGGTGCTGGCCGACTCGGACTGCTGCGTCATCGAGGAGACTCCCGTCGCTGAGCGTCGTCGCTGAGGTCGTCGAAGACCGCCTTCACATGGGTCAACGCGCGTTGCACATGGGGCATTTCCAGTGGCTCGGGAGAGCCGAGGCATGCGGCGCGCTCGGCGTCGGTACGGCCCAGCAGCGGGCCG
This sequence comes from Streptomyces sp. NPDC057877, assembly GCF_042796855.1. Classification (NCBI taxonomy): domain Bacteria; kingdom Bacillati; phylum Actinomycetota; class Actinomycetes; order Kitasatosporales; family Streptomycetaceae; genus Streptomyces; species Streptomyces sp. NPDC057877. The sequence goes on along the minus strand of NZ_JBHVMS010000002.1, from coordinate 337,807 downwards.
GTGGACAGCCGTACGCGCAGCCCGGCGAGGGCGTCGCCGAAGCGGTGGCCGCCGGGGGCGGGCATGCCGAGCCGGGCGGTGAGGAAGTCCTCGAGTTCCTGGGCGTCGCCGACGCCGTGCGCGGCGAGCGCGGGCCGCAGCGGGGCGAGGTCGGCGTAGAGGTGGCGGCCCGCCCGCGGGGGCAGGGCGAGGGCGCCCGCGGCGACGACGGCGTGGTGCGCGGCGGCGGCCACGCGCGCGTGCAGTCGTACGGCGGCGGTGACGCGGCCGGTGACCTGGGGCGGCTCGGTCAGCGCGAGCGTGGCCGCGGCGGCGACCGGTGCGGCCACGCGGCCGTCGAGCGCGGTGAGGACGTCCAGCACGCGCGCGTGGAGGCCGTCCCCGGTGTCACCGGCGGGGAAGCGGGCGACGGCGGCGGGCCAGCCGGGCGGCAGCAGCGCACCGGCCAGGTCGGTGACGACGGTGACCCGGTCGGGCAGCATCTCGGCGGGGCTCAGCAGCACCGTGTCGTGCGGGTCGTGCAGGGTGTCGCGCCAGGTCTCGTCGCTGACCAGGTGCAGTCCCTCGCCGGTGGCGGCCTCGACGGTCTCGTGCAGCAGCTCGGGCGGGGCGACCGTGCCCGTCGGGTCGTCGGCGACCGACAGCACGAGCAGCCGGGGGTCGCCACCCTCGGCGCGCACCCGGCGCACGGTCTCCAGCAGGGCGTACGGGTCGGGGACGCCGCCGCACTCGGCGGGGGTCGCCACATGGAAGACGGGTCTGCCGAGCAGGCGCGCGTACGGCGCCCACCAGGCGGCGCAGGGCCGGGGCACCAGGACGTCGCCGCCGAGCGCGGCGGTCAGCGCGAGCAGCAGGGAGGGGGCGCCGGGTCCGGCCACCGCGGCGGCGGGCACGGTGGGCAGTCCGCGCCGTTCCCAGTAGCCGCAGGCCGCCTCCAGCAGGGCGGGCCCGCCCCCGGCCGGTTCCCCGTCGGAGCGGTGCGCCGCGGCGGCCAGGGCGGCGGCGAGGTCGGGGACCACGGGCAGGCCGTCCCCGGGGGGCGGTGGCCCGAAGCGGACGGGGCCGTGGCCTTCCGGTTCCGCCCGCATGCGCACCTCCGCGCTCGCTGTGGTCGTGTCACCGGCACGCCACCGGCCGCCGTGGGACCGGTGGGCCGTACGGTGCGGGACGTGCTCTCGCGCTGTGAGTACCCAGGACGGTGCCCCGTCAGGCGCCCGCGGTCGGCTCCTTGCGCCGCACCCGGTAGACCGCGGCGCCGAGGGCTCCCGCGACCAGTAGACCTCCGGTGGCCAGCGCGGGCAGCGAGTCGGTGAACGTGCCGCCCTCACCGGCGTGCACCCCGTGCTTGGGGCCCGTGCCGTGGCAGGGGGTGTGGTGCGGCGACGGGCAGGGCTTGGGGGTGTGCGTGCCCCCGCCGCCGCCCGCGTGGGTCACCGTGAAGGTCGCGCTCCACTGCTTGCCCCGACCGCCGGGCGGCGCCGGGCAGGTCCCGTCGACGGACCACGCGGAGTCGGGGCCGACCGCGTTGGGGCCGCCCTCGAAGTTCCCGGGGGGCGCGATCTTGGCGGTGCCCCGGTAGGCGGGCCCGGTCCTGGTGTCGAGGGTGGTGGGCACCTGTTCCAGTTCGACGGTGCCCTCCTCGAACGCCTGGGAGGTCGCCTCGATGGTCGCGGGCGCGGGCCCGCCGAGCGGATCGCAGGACACGGAGATGGTGAGCGTCCCGCCCGGCCGGACCGCCGCGGGACTCACCTCCGCGGTCGGCTCCGCGGACACGGCGGATATGCCGCAGGTCAACGCCGTACCGGAGAGTGCGACGACGGACATGACACGGGCGGTACGGCGCATGGGAGGGACTCCTTAGACCGGTGCGCGATGACAGAGCCATCACAACCCGCCCAAGGGAAGTCGGCAGCGACAGCACAGCCAACGGAGTGACAGCCGCCCCAGAGGGGCGCGGGGCTGTGTCGATATGCGGCTCCGCCGCGGTGGGCGTGCCCAGCCCTCGCCATCGATATGCAGCCGCCGCGTGGGCGTGACCCGCCCCCGACATCGATATGCGGCTCCGCCGCGTGGGCGCGGGCTGGCTGGAGATCCAGGTGGACCCGGCGACGAATGGGCAACCACCCCCTACGCGACCCCCCGCAGAACCTCCTCCCGCACCCGGTCGCAGCACCGGCTGATCAGCCGCGACACATGCATCTGCGAGATCCCCATCCGCTCCGCGATCCGGCTCTGCGTCATGTCCCCGAAGAACCGCATGTAGAGAATCTCCCGCTCCCGCTCCGGCAGCGCCGCCAGCCGCGGCTTCACCGCCTCACGGTCGACCACCGTGTCCAGCGCGGGATCGGGCGACCCGAGGGCGTCGCTCAGCGAGTACCCGTCGTCGCTGCCCGGCAGCTCCGCGTCCAGGGACAGCGTGCTGAAGCTCTCCAGCGCCTCCAGGCCGGTGCGTACGTCGTCCTCGCTGAGGTCGGCCCGCGCGGCGATCTCGGCGACGGTCGGCTGCCGCCCGATGGCGGTCTGAGCCAGTTCCTGGGAGGCGAACCGCACCCGGTTGCGCAGCTCCTGCACCCGGCGGGGCACGTGCAGGGTCCACATGTGGTCGCGGAAGTGCCGCTTGATCTCACCGGTGACGGTGGGCACGGCGTAGCTCTCGAACGCGTTGCCACGCCCGGGGTCGTAGCGGTCGACGGCCTTGACCAGGCCGAGGGCGGCCACCTGGCGCAGGTCCTCGTAGGGCTCGCCGCGGCTGCGGAAGCGTCCGGCGATGCGTTCGGCCATGGGCAGCCAGGCCTCGACGATACGGCCGCGCAGGGCGTCGCGTTCGGCGCCGGGGGGCAGTCCGGCGAGGCGGCGGAAGGATTCGGTGGTGTCGGGGGCGTCGTCGTGCGGGTGGTTCCGCGTCTTCGCTGGGCTTCGCATGGTGCGGGCAACTCCCTTGGACCGTGCTCGGGAATGGGACGGTCACCGCGGGAGCGCGCGGGCCGGACCGGGCGCACGTGGGGCCATGACGGGCCGCTCCCACGGACGTGCCTGCTGTCCGAAGCACTGGGAAGCGCCTGCCCGACGCCCTGCCGGGCAAACACCTCAAGGTTTCCGTCCGTGCCCGGAGGGTGACTCGTCACGTGCTTCCCGTGCCGTTCTCCCTGGAGGTTCCTCCATGAGCACCAAGGTCTCCGACCACGTTCTGCAGCGGCTGCGCGAGTGGGGTGTGGAGCAAGTCTTCGGCTACCCGGGCGACGGCATCAACGGTCTGCTCGCGGCCTGGGGCCGCGCCGACGACCACCCGCGCTTCATCCAGTCCCGGCACGAGGAGATGTCCGCGTTCCAGGCGGTCGGCTACGCCAAGTTCAGCGGCCGGGTCGGGGTGTGCGCGGCGACGTCGGGGCCGGGGGCGATCCACCTGCTGAACGGCCTGTACGACGCCAAGCTGGACCATGTGCCGGTGGTGGCGATCGTCGGCCAGACGCACCGCACCGCGATGGGCGGCTCCTACCAGCAGGAGGTCGATCTGCACACCCTGTTCAAGGACGTCGCCTCGGAGTTCGTGGAGACGGTGACGGTGCCCGAGCAGTTGCCGAACGTGCTGGACCGGGCGATGCGCACGGCGTACGCGCGCCGCTGCCCGACGGCCGTGATCATCCCCGGCGACGTGCAGGAGCTGGACTACTCGCCGCCGACGCACGAGTTCAAGATGGTGCCCTCCAGCCTGGACACCAGTGCCTATACGGCGCTCCCCTCCGACGACGCGCTCCGGCGGGCGGCGGAGGTCCTCAACGCCGGTGACAAGGTGGCGATCCTGGTCGGCCAGGGCGCGTCCGGCGCACGGCACGAGGTGGAGCGGATCGCCGAACTGCTGGGCGCCGGGGTGGCGAAGGCGCTGCTCGGCAAGGACGCCCTCAGCGACGAACTGCCGTATGTCACCGGCTCGATCGGGCTGCTCGGCACGCGTCCGTCGTACGAGCTGATGCGGGACTGCGACACGCTGCTGACCATCGGTTCGTCCTTCCCGTACGCGCAGTTCCTGCCGGAGTTCGGCAAGGCGCGCGGGGTGCAGATCGACATCGACCCGCACATGATCGGGATGCGCTACCCGTACGAGGTGAATCTGGTCGGCGACGCGAAGGAGACGTTGCAGCGGCTGATGCCGCTCCTGGACACCGACCGTGGGCGCGAGTGGTTCGACACGGTGTGCGCGAACACGGCGCGCTGGCGGGACGTCTTGGAGCGGCGGGCGGAGCTGTCGGCCGATCCGATCAACCCCGAGTACGTGGCGCGGGCGCTCGACCCGCTGCTGCCGGGCGACGCGATCGTCACCTCCGACTCCGGGTCCACGGCGAACTGGTACGCCCGGCACCTGACGATGCGCACGGGCATGCGCGGGTCGCTGTCCGGCACGCTGGCGACGATGGGCTGCGGGGTGCCGTACGCGATCGGGGCGAAGTTCGCCCATCCGGACCGGCCCGTGATCGCGCTGGTCGGGGATGGCGCGATGCAGATGAACGGGCTGGCGGAGCTGATCACCGCGGCGAAGTACCAGGACCGCTGGGAGGACCGGCGGCTGGTGGTCGGGGTGTGGAACAACCACGACCTGAACCAGGTGACATGGGAGCTGCGGGCCATGGGCGGGGCGCCGTCGTTCCTGCCGTCGCAGGAGCTGCCGGACGTGCAGTACGCGGCGTTCGCCCGCTCGCTGGGTCTGACCGGCATCCGGGTGGAGAAGCCGCAGGACGTGGAGGCGGGCTGGCGCGCCGGTCTGGAGGCGGACGGGCCCGCGGTGATCGAGTTCCTCACCGATCCCGCCGTGCCGCCGGTACCGCCGCACGCGACCTGGGAGCAGATGGAGGCCACGGCCGCGTCGCTCCTCAAGGGCGACGCCGACCGCGGCTCGGTGATCAAGCAGGGCTTCAAGGCGAAGATGCAGGAGTTCCTGCCGGGCCGGGAGAAGCGGCGGGAGGAGCGGTAGGCGGGCGGGGCGTGCCCCGCTCGTCCTGTCCTCCGGGCTCTCCCGGCAGTACCAGCTCCTCGTAGCGGCCCAGCGCCAGCACGACGCCGAGCAGCAGGAGCGGAAGGAGCACAGCGAGTACCGCCATGGTGTCCGTCCTTGCCGGATGCCGTGTGGGGGGCGCGGTCCGGGTCTCCTGGTCACGGCGGGACAAACCCGGCGGCAACACAAACCCGGCAGTCCTGTGTCGGCCCCCCGTCGACGGGTACGCGGTGCGCACTCCCGAAGGTCTGGAGGAGACATGCAGCGAGGCAGTGACCGGCTGAACGTCCATCGGGACGACGAGATGAAGCACGAACTCCAAGGTCTGCTCAGGTCGGGGCACCCCACCCGCACGGAGGAGTGGCACGACCCCGAGCCCGGCGCCGACGACGACCCGCGGCTGGCGGGCGGCCCGGCGATGGGCTCGCTGGAGGAGGCCCGGCTGGAGCTGGCCCGGGTACTGGGCCGCACCTCGTTCCCGGCGGGCCCGGTCGAGCTGATGGGCGTACTGCGCCGCAACCACGCCCCGGACGCCCTGATCGAGCCGCTGGAGCGGCTGCCGCGCAAGGCCCGCTACGGCAATGTGCAGGAGCTGGCCGAGGCCCTGACGGGACCGGAACGGTCGGCACACACCCCACGGGAGGAGCCGCGATGACGGCGGACTACGTACGTGAGGTGATGACACCGGGCGTGGTCGCGGTGCGCCCGGACGCCTCGGTGGTGGAGGCGGCGCAGCTGATGCGCGCCCAGGACATCGGGGACGTGGTGGTGGCCGACGGCCAGCATGTCGTCGGGATGCTCACCGACCGTGACATAGCGGTGCGCGCGGTCGCCGAGGGCGCCGACCCGCTGACCGTGAGCGTGGCGTCGGTGTGCACGCCGGATCCGTATCTGGTGGCCCCGGAGGACCCGGTGTCCACGGCGGTGGCGCTGATGCGGGAGAAGGCGGTACGGCGGCTGCCGGTCGTCGAGGACGGCCTGCCGGTGGGGATGGTCAGCCTCGGCGACCTCGCGGAGGCACAGGACCCGGAGAGCGTGCTGGCCGACATCAGCCGGGCCGCGCCGGACGAGACCGGCCCGCTGGGGCGGGGCACCCGGGGCGGCGCGTGAGGGCAGGCCAGGCCCGGCGGATCGCCGCCACCGGCGTCACCGACGACGTCGGTGCGGCGACCGCCCGGTTTCTGCTGTACGGGCTGCTGCACGTCCCCGGTCTCGCGGACTGGGCGATGCACCGGCGTGTCTGCACGCCGATCAGGTGAAGTCCCTGCTGCGCGGGGGCCGCGGCGATCGGGGCGTGCGTGGTCCTGCCGTACGGCGAGGAGCCGGTGCGCGCCGCGTGCGCGCGGGCAGGGCGAGGAAGGTCCACAGGCAAGCAGGAAAGGGCGGTGAACCACCGTGCGTATAGCGTTTCTCACCGCGCCCGAGGGCGTGGAGCAGGTCGAACTGACCGATCCCTGGCAGGCGGCGACCGACGCGGGCCACGAGCCGGTGCTGGTGTCGACCAAGTCCGGTGCGATCCAGGCCTTCAACCACCTCGACAAGGCGGACAGGTTCACCGTCGACGAGGTGGTGGGCGAGACGTCCGCGGACTCCTTCGGCGCCCTGGTGCTGCCCGGCGGGGTCGCCAACCCGGACTTCCTGCGGCTGGACGGCACGGCCGTGGCGTTCGTACGGGACTTCTTCACCCGGGGCCGTCCCGTGGCCGCGATCTGTCACGCCCCGTGGACGCTGGTGGAGGCGGACGTGGTCCGCGACCGCACGCTGACGTCCTGGCCGAGCCTGCGGACGGACCTGCGCAACGCGGGCGCCACCTGGGTCGACGAGCAGGTGGCGGTGTGCGGCAACGGCCCCAACACGCTGGTCACCAGCCGTAAGCCAGACGACCTGAAGGTGTTCTGCGAGACGTTCCTCGAGGTGTTCGCGAAGGAGGCTGCCTGATGGGAGCGACGGGTGACCGCAAGCGGGACCAGCGGGAGAGCTTCCGGGCGGACGATCCGACGGCGGGTCCGCTCACCACCGACCAGGGGGTGGAGGTCGACCACACCGACGACTCGCTCGCCGCGGGCGAGCGCGGTCCGACGCTGATGGAGGACTTCCACTTCCGGGAGAAGCTCACCCACTTCGACCACGAGCGGATCCCGGAGCGGGTGGTGCACGCGCGGGGCGCGGGCGCGTACGGCTACTTCGAACCGTACGAGTCGCTGGCGGAGTTCACCCGCGCGGCCTTCCTCCAGGACCCCACGGTGCGGACGCCGGTGTTCGTGCGGTTCTCCACGGTGCAGGGGCCGAAGGGCTCCGCGGACACGGTGCGGGACGTGCGCGGCTTCGCGACGAAGTTCTACACCTCCGAGGGCAACTACGACCTCGTCGGCAACAACATGCCGGTCTTCTTCATCCAGGACGGCATCAAGTTCCCGGACTTCGTGCACGCGCTCAAGCCCGAGCCGCACAACGACATCCCCACCGGCGCCTCCGCGCACGACACCCTGTGGGACTTCGTGTCGCTCCAGCCGGAGACCACGCACATGATGATGTGGCTGATGTCGGACCGGGCGATCCCGCGCAGCTACCGCATGATGCAGGGGTTCGGCGTGCACACCTTCCGGTTCGTGAACGCCGAGGGGCGCGGCACGTTCGTGAAGTTCCACTGGAAGCCGAAGCTGGGCGCGCACTCGCTGGTGTGGGACGAGGCGCAGGAGTGCCAGGGCCGAGACCCCGACTTCAACCGGCGTGACCTGTGGGACGCGATCGAGGCGGGCGAGTACCCGGAGTACGAACTCGGTGTGCAACTGGTGCCGGAGGAGGACGAGTTCGCCTTCGACTTCGATCTGCTCGACCCCACGAAGATCATCCCGGAGGAGCAGGTGCCGGTGCGGCCGGTGGGCCGGATGGTCCTGGACCGCAACCCGGAGAACTTCTTCGCCGAGACCGAACAGGTGGCCTTCCACACGGCCAACGTGGTCCCGGGCATCGACTTCACCAACGACCCGCTGCTCCAGGCCCGCAACTTCTCCTACCTGGACACCCAGCTGATCCGGCTCGGCGGCCCCAACTTCGCCCAGTTGCCGGTGAACCGGCCGGTGGCGCCGGTGCGCACCAACCAGCGCGACGGCTATGCGCAGAGCCGGATCCACCGGGGCACCAACTATTTTCCGAACTCCCTCGGCGGCGGCTGCCCCGCCCACGCGGGCGTCGACGGGAAGGCGTTCACGCACTACGCCGAACGCGTCGACGGGGCGAAGATCCGGCGCCGCAGCGACAGCTTCCAGGACCACTACAGCCAGGCGGCGATGTTCTGGAACAGCATGGCGGAGTGGGAGAAGCGGCACATCGTGGAGGCGTTCCGGTTCGAGCTGGGCAAGGTGTCGGCGACGCAGGTGCGCGAGCGCACGGTCGAACACCTCGCCAAGGTGGATCCCGCGCTGGCGGCGGCGGTGGCGGGCGGCATCGGTGTGGCGGCGCCGTCCGGTGACGGCGGGAGCGCGTCCAAGCTGGCCTCCCCCGCGCTGAGCTTCGAGTCGCTGCGCGGCAACGGCTCCATCCGCACCCGGCAGATCGCGGTCCTCGCCGCGGACGGCGTGGACACCGCGCAGGTGTCGTCCCTGCGGGCGGCGCTCACGGCCGAGGGCGCCATCGTGGAGGTGCTGGCGGCGGTGGACGGCAGCGTGGCGGGCGCGGACGGCGACGAGCGGTGCCCGGTGGACCGGGCGCTGCCGACGGTGGCGTCCGTGCTGTACGACGCCGTGCTGGTGCCCGGCGGGCCGACGGGGACGCCGTCCGCCGTCTCCGACCCGGACGTCCTGCGGTTCGTGCGGGACGCGTACCGGCACGGCAAGCCGATCGGTGCCCTGGGGTCGGGGGTGGGCGTGCTGTCGGCGCTGGAGCCGGAAGGGCTCGGGGTGTCCACCGAGTTCCAGCGGGTGGTCGCGGACCAGGGGGTGGTCACGGACACGTCGCCGGGTGCGGCCAGCGAGGAATTCGTACGGGCGTTCGTGGCGGCGGTCGCGGCGCACCGGCACTGGGAGCGGCCACCGGTACGGGGGTGAGCCGTAGTCCGCCGTCCGCGTGTGCGTCGTGGCGTGTCGCGCAGTTCCCCGCGCCCCTGAGGGTCTTCCTCTCAGGGCGTGGGGGACTTGCCGTTGGGTCGCCTAGTCGCGTCCGCGAGCGCCGTCGCGGGTCCGGGAGGCTGCCACGAAGCGGGCCGGGTTGCGGCGCAGGTACTCGCCCTCCAACTGCGCCATCCGCTCGTTGTGGGCGCGCAGCGCGTCGTTCGAGCCGTACAGCAGCGTGTCGTGGCGGGTGCGGTGGATCGTCTCCAGCTCCCGCATGAGCTGCTGGTCGTCCAGCTGGTCCGGGTCGACTCCGGTCATCGTGGTGCCCCGCTCGTCGTGTTCGTTCATGCGGTTCGGGTACCCGCCCGGCAAGCACTGCACTACCCCGAGCGGCATCCGGGAGGGAGCCATGGATCTCGCTTTCCTGCATCCACTCTACGAACATTCCGGCCCCTGGGCCTCCGTCTACATCGACACCTCCCGGCATACGGAGGACACCCCGCACGAGCGCCATCTGACGGCACAGGCCATGGCGCGGTCACTCGCCGACCAGGGCGCCGACGAGGCGACCTGCCGGGCCGTGCGGGACGCCGCCGAGGAGTTGCGGCACTCCCCCGAGCCCCACGGGCGGGCCCTGTTCGCCCGGGCGGGTGAGGTCGTCCTGGATCCGTCGCTGGCCCGTCCGCCGGGGCGCGACTGGGCCGTCTGGGCGCCGTTGCCCCGGGTCGCGCCGCTGCTGGACCTGGCCGGTGAGGACCCGGTGTGCGTGGTGGCGTACCTCGACCGCAAGGGCGCGGACTTCGAGCTGCGCAGCGCGCTGGCGCGGGAGGAGGCGGGCACGGTCACCGGACGGCAGTGGCCGATGCACCGCACCAGCAGCGTCGACTGGTCGGAGCGGCACTTCCAGCTGCGGGTGGAGAACACCTGGGAGCACAACGCGGCCGAGATCGCGGACGCGCTCGCCGTCTGCCAGGAGGAGACGCGGGCCGATCTGCTGATCCTCGTCGGTGACGATCGGGAGCGGCGCTCGGTGCACGAGCGGCTGCCGCGGCGGCTGGAGGACCGGGCGGTGGAGGCCGACCGCGGTCCCGGCAGCAGGCTGCTGGACGCGGAGGTGGAGGAGATCCGCACCGCCCACGTACGGCAGCGGGCGGAGGCGGAGCTGGAGCGGTTCCTGGCGGCCCGCGCCCCGGACGCGGAGGGTCACCCGGCGGCGGTGGAGGGCGTGCCCGCGCTGGTCGAGGCGGCGCGCGAGCACCGCCTCGACGAACTCCTGGTGGTCCCCGAGGGCCCCGACACCCACCGCGAGGTCTGGATCGGCGAGGACCCCGACCAGCTCGCGATGCGCCGCACCGAACTGAAGATCCTCGGCGAACAGCACTCCTGGTCCGCCCGCGCGGACGACGCCCTGATCCGCTCGGCGGTGACGACGGGCGCCCCGGCGGTGTCCCTGGCTCCCTCCCAGCCGGAGCACGACCGGGAGATGCCCTCGGGCGGCCTGGGCGCGCTGCTGCGCTGGAGGTGACGCCGGGACCCACCGGCCGGACGGGCCCCACGCGCCGCGCGCCCCGGCATGGGGCCCGGCCCCTCGGCGACCGCGACCGGAAGAACCCCCGCCGGGCGGCGGCCCGGCACGCGGCCCGGCAGCGCGTCTGCGGTCGCGAGGCGGCCCAGAGGCCACCCACACCGCAGACCGCGGGGACCGGACGGGCCGGACGGGCCGGATGAACCAGATGAACCGGACGGACCGCTGGGGCCACCGGGGACCGCCAGGGCCCGCCGGGGCCCCGATCAACGCGCCGCAGGCCTACCGCACCCGCTCCACCCGCCGCTCGTCCCACACCGGCTCGTCGGTCTCGCGGACGCGGCCGTCGCTGCCGAAGACCAGGTAGCGGTCGAAGGAGCGGGCGAACCAGCGGTCGTGGGTGACGGCGAGGACGGTGCCGTCGAAGGCCTCCAGGCCCTCCTGGAGGGCCTCGGCGGACTCCAGGTCGAGGTTGTCGGTGGGCTCGTCGAGCAGGAGTGCCGTGGCGCCCGCGAGTTCCAGGAGGAGGATCTGGAAGCGGGCCTGCTGGCCGCCGGAGAGGCGGTCGAAGCTCTGTTCGGCCTGCTGGGTCAGCTCGTAGCGGCGCAGCCGGGACATGGCGGCGCCCTGGTCCTGGGAGTGCTCCCGCCACAGGATGTCGAGGAGGGGGCGGCCCGCCAGCTCAGGGTGGGCGTGCGTCTGGGCGAAGTGGCCGGGAACCACGCGCGCGCCCAGCTTGAAGCTCCCCGTGTGCGCCACCTCCTCCCCCGCGAGCAACCGCAGGAAGTGCGACTTCCCGGAGCCGTTGGAGCCGAGGACGGCGACCCGCTCGCCGTAGAAGACCTCCAGGTCGAACGGATTCATCAGGCCCGTAAGCTCCAGCCCCGCGCAGGTCACGGCGCGTACGCCGGTACGGCCGCCCTTCAGCCGCATCCGGATGTCCTGCTCGCGCGGCGGCTCCGGTGGCGGACCGGCCTCCTCGAACTTGCGCAGGCGGGTCTGGGCGGCGGCGTAGCGCGACGCCATCTCGTGGCTGACGGCGGCGGCCTGGCGCAGGTTCAGCACCAGCTTCTTCAACTGCGCGTGCTTCTCGTCCCAGCGCCTGCGCAGCTCCTCGAACCGGGCGAAGCGCTCCCGCCGGGCCTCGTGGTACGTCGCGAAGCCCGCGCCGTGCACCCAGGCGTCCGCCCCGGCCGGACCGGGCTCCACGGAGACGATCTTCTGGGCGGCGCGGGCGAGGAGTTCCCGGTCGTGGGAGACGAACAGCACCGTCTTGCGGGTCTCCTCCAGCCGCTCCTCCAGCCACCGCTTGCCGGGCACGTCGAGGTAGTTGTCCGGCTCGTCGAGCAGCAGCACCTCGTCCGTGCCGCGCAGCAGCGCCTCCAGGACGAGGCGTTTCTGCTCACCCCCGGACAGCGTGCGCACCTGCCGCCACTGCGCCTTCTCGTACGGCACCCCGAGCGCCGCCATGGTGCACATGTCCCACAGCGTCTCCGCTTCGTACCCGCGCGCCTCCGCCCAGTCGGCGAGCGCCTGCGCGTACCGCAGCTGCGCGGCCTCGTCGTCGACGGTCATGATCCCGTGCTCGGCGGCGTCGACGGCCCGCGCGGCCTCGCGGATCCGGGGCGGCGCGACCGACACCAGCAGGTCGCGTACGGTCGTCTCGTCCCGTACGGACCCCACGAACTGCCGCATCACCCCGAGGCCGCCGCTGACGGTGACGGTCCCGCCGTGCGGTTTCAGCTCGCCGGAGATCAGCCGCAGCAAGGTCGTCTTGCCCGCGCCGTTCGGACCGACGAGGGCCACGACGGCGCCCTCGCCCACCCGGAAGGACACATCGCCGAGCAGGGTCCTCCCGTCGGGGAGGTGGTACTCGAGGTGCGCTGCTTCCAGATGTCCCATGGGGCGGATTGTGCGGGCGGCCCGGGCCGCCGGGCAAACCGTTATCTCCGGGCGCCGCCATGGCGCCGCGTGTGCGACACGAACCGGCCGGTAACGGGTACCCACTCCCCTATGAATCCCGATGTCGATCTCACCGTCCCCGAGCCGGGCCGCCACTCCGTGCGCGCCCGGCTGCTGGGCCTGGACAGCAGGCTGTTCGAGTTCGCCGCCGCCCGGCACTGGCCGTATGCGCAACGGGTGCTGCCGAGGCTGAGCCACAGCGCCAACCACGGGGTGCTGTGGTTCGCGACGGCCGCCGCCATCGCCGCGAGCCGCACCCCGCGCGGGCGCCGGGCCGCCGTCCGCGGCCTGGCCTCGCTGACGCTGGCCTCGGCCACCATCAACACCCTCGGCAAGCGCTCGGTGCGCCGCCCCCGGCCGCTGCTCGACCCGGTCCCCGTCGTGCGGCACCTCAAACGGCAGCCGATCACCACCTCCTTCCCGTCCGGCCACTCCGCCTCGGCGGCGGCCTTCGCGGCGGGCGTCGCCATGGAGTCCCCGGCGTGGGGCCTGGCGGTGGCGCCGGTCGCCTTCTCGGTGGCGATGTCCCGCATCTACACCGGGGCGCACTTCCCCAGCGACGTACTGGCGGGCACGGCGCTCGGGGTGGGCGCCGCGTTCGCCGTACGGGGGATGGCGCCCACCCGCGCGCAACTGGTGCCGCCCGCCCGGCCCCGCGCCGAGGTCCCGGCGCTGCCCGACGGGGAAGGCCTGGTCATGGTCGCCAACACCGCGGCGGCCACCGCGGACCGGGTGCGGGCGCTGCGGGCCACGCTGCCCGGCGCCGAGGTCGTCGAGTGCGACCCCCGCGACGTGACCGCCGAGCTGGAGAAGGCCGCCGCCCGCGCCCGGGTGCTCGGGGTGTGCGGCGGTGACGGCACGGTGAACGCGGCGGCGGCGACCGCGCTGCGGCACTCCCTGCCGCTGGCCGTCCTGCCGGGCGGCACCCTCAACCACTTCGCGCAGGACCTCGGCGTGGAGGACGTCGGCGCGCTCGCGCGGGCCGTGCGGCACGGTGAGGCGGTACGCGTCGACGTGGGCCGGTTCAGCTGCGGCTCCCGGCACGGCGTGTTCCTCAACACCTGCAGCCTCGGTGTCTACCCGGAGCTGGTGCGTGAGCGCGACCGCTGGTCGGGGCGGATCGGCAACTGGCCCGCCGGGGTGCTCGCGGTGCTGCGGGTGCTGCGCACCGACCGGCATCCGCTGGAGGTCCAGCTCGGGGGTGGCGCCCGGCCGCTGTGGCTGCTGTTCGCGGGCAACGGCACCTATCACCGGATGGGTCTGGTGCCGGGCCGCAGGCTCGACCTGGCGGACGGCCAGCTCGACGTGCGCGTGGTGCACGGCGGCCGACGTCCCGCGCTGCGGCTGCTCGCCGCCGCCCTCGCCGGGCCGCTCACCCGCTCGCCCGCCCACGCCGCGCTCCGGGTGCCCCGGCTGCGGCTGGCCGGGGTGGCGCCCGGCACGCCGCTCGCCCACGACGGCGAGGTCATCGAGGTGGAGGGCGAGGTGACGCTGGAGAAGCTGTCGGAGGCGCTGACGGTGTACCGGCCACTGCCCGGCAGCGGTCTCGCCGACTGACTAGCCGATCACCCGCCAGTCCATATGGCGATACGCGGGTCTCATACTTCGGTCAGCACGCGTACGGTGTCCGTACCTGCCTCCGCCGCCGACGAGAAGGGGCACCGTCATGCCGAAACCCCGGGAGACCGCCGTCTACACGCACGGGCACCACGAGTCCGTGCTGCGTTCGCACACCTGGCGGACGGCCGCCAACTCCGCGGCGTACCTGCTCGGTTCGCTGAAGCCGCACATGCGGGTCCTGGACATCGGCTGCGGCCCCGGCACGATCACCGCCGACCTGGCGGAACTGGTCCCGGACGGGCACGTCACCGGCGTGGACCACGCGCCGGGCATCCTGGAGCGGGCGCGGGCCACCGCCGCCGAACGAGGGCTGACGAACGTCGACTTCGCGGTGGCCGACGTGCACGCGCTGGACTTCCCGGACGACAGTTTCTGCGTGGTCCACGCCCACCAGGTGCTCCAGCACGTCGGCGACCCGGTGCGGGCGCTGCGCGAGATGCGGCGGGTGACCAGGCCGGGCGGGTTCATCGCCGTACGGGACGCCGACTACGCGGCCATGACCTGGTATCCCGAGTCACCCGGGCTGGACGACTGGCTGGACCTGTACCACCGGGTGTCCCGCTCCAACGGCGGCGAACCGGACGCCGGACGGCGGCTGAAGGCCTGGGCGCTGCGGGCGGGCTTCGGCTCCGCCGACATCACGGCCACCTCAGCCACCTGGACCTTCGCCACCCCCGCCGAGCGCGCGTGGTGGAGCGGCCTGTGGGCGGACCGCACCCTGGCGTCGGCGTACGCCGAGCGGGCCACCGGGGGCGGGCACGCGACCGGGGAGCGGCTGCGGGCGGTGTCACGGGCGTGGCGGGAATGGGGGGAGCGGGAGGACGGCTGGTTCACCGTCCTGCACGGGGAAATCCTGTGCAGGAAAGAGGCCTGAAAGGCGAAATTCTGGAAACCCGCACGACAGGAGGTTGACACAATATGGTACCCATCCTGATCGTGCTCCTTCTGGCACTCATTCTGTTCGGTGCCGGATTCGCGTTGAAGGCGCTCTGGTGGATAGCCCTGGCGGTACTCGTCGTATGGCTGCTGGGATTCCTCTTCCGGGGAACCAGCGCGGCGGGAGGCCGCAGCCGCTGGTACAGGTGGTGAACGGCCCCCGGGACTGAGCCCCCGTAGTCGGGTCTCAGTCCCGGGGCAGCAGCGGTCCGAGCGGCCCGAGGTCCAGGTTCAGGTCCTCGGGCCGCAGTCCGTACCGCTCCCGCAGCTCCGTCATCCGGTCGTCGAGCAGCATCAGGGTGAGCCCGATCCGCTCCTCCTGCTCCTCGCTGAGGTCCCCCTCGTCGAAGCGGCGCAGCGCCTGCCGCTCCATCAGCTGGCGCAGCAGTTCCACCACGGTGAGGACGAGTTTGACGAGATCGCGTTCGACCGTGTCGGGTTCGAGGTCCAGGCGGCCTCGGCGGGCGGTCATGTCAGCTCCCCCCAGGGTGCGGGCACCTGTGCGTTCACCGAGCTGATGAGCGCGTTGAGATCGATGCGGACGAGATCGACGTCCGCGATGCGCAGGGTGAGGTCGCCGGTGATGACGACGCCTCCGGCGAGGAGCCGGTCCAGCAGGTCGACCAGGGCGATCTCACGGCGTTCGACGACGGTCACGCCTTTCCCTCCCCTGACTCGTTCCCGGACCCGCCGACTTCCACGAAGGAATAGGCCGCCCATGGTCCGGTGAGTTCCACCCGGATTCCGGATACTCCGTCGCCGGTCTCGTCTTTCGTCCGGTCCACGATTTCCACGAATTCCTCGGAGTCGGCGCGCGGCACCAGATAGGCGGCGTTGAGCACATTGCGTCCGGCGGCACCGGAGAGCGCCGGGCTCTGGGGCGCGTGCAGCCGGGAGTCCTCGGCGTGGGCGGCGAGCGTCCGGTGCAGCCGGGTCGCGAAGGTCTCGGCGCGCTGCCAGGCGTCGTCGCGGGAGCGGACCTGCCTGCTGCGCTGCCGTAGGTAGTCCCGGCCGGACGCGGCGGACGGCTCCCGTGACGCCGTAGCGGACCGGGCCCCGACTGCGGACTCGGCGGACTCCGCGGACTCGGCGGACTCGGCGGGGAGGTACACCTTCACTCCCCACTCCACCCGCCCCTGCAGCCGGTCCAGGGTGTGCCGGAAGTCGGCCTCGCGGGCCTCGATCATCGTGCGGACGCCGCTGTCGTCCCGGAAGACGGTGGCGAGCCGCAGCGGCAGCGGGGTGGTGACGGTGGTGAGCGCGTCGATCACGCCCTGGTGGGCCCGGGCCACCGACGTGAGCCAGTCCAGGTCCTCCAGATGGGCCCGCAGCGACTCCTCCGAGAAGTCGGCCTCCGGCACATGGCTGACCACGGCGACCAGGCCGTGGTGGGCCAGCAGCCGGGGCGGATCACCCGCCACCCCCGCGAGCTGGGTCTGCAGGGGGGTGCCGAAGGGGCGGCAGACGGCGTACACGTACCGCAGTCCGGTCATGGTGCCTCCTCCTGTGCGCGGCCGGGTTCCAGTTGCGCCAGCCGGGCCCGCAGCTCGGCGTTCTCCCGGGCCAGCTCGTCGCGGCGGGCCCGGGAGGACAGCGCGGGGTCGTCCTCCCACCAGTCGATGCCCATCTCCTTGGCCTTGTCCACGGACGCGACGATCAGCCTCAGCTTGATGGTGAGCAGTTCGATGTCGAGGAGGTTGATCCGGATGTCGCCCGCGATCACGACGCCCTTGTCCAGTACCCGCTCCAGGATGTCGGCGAGATTGGCGCCGCCGTCGCGGGCGTAGGGGTCGGGCAGTCTGCTCGGGGTCGTCATGCGGGACTCCTGCGGTCGGCGTCCTCGTCGTCCTTGTCGTCCTCGTCGTCCTCGTACTCCTCGTACTCCTCGCTGCCCTCTGTCTCCTCGCTGCCCTCTGTCTCCTCGCGGCCTTCGTTCGCCTCGCTGTCCTCGGGCTCCTCGGGCTCCTCGGGCTCCTCGTAGTACTCGTCGTTCGCCTCGTAGTCCTGGTTCTCCTCGTAGTCCTCGGGCGGCTCCTCGTCGTACTCCTCTTCGCCCTCGGCCTCCTCCTCGGCCGCGACCGCCTCCTCATGGCCGACCACCACCTCGCCGTCGCGGATCTCGCCGCGCCACCCGTCCCCCGCCTCTCCCTTGAGAGTGATGAACCGGGCGAAGTTCTTCAGGTCCAGGCGGGCCCGGCGGCCCTGGGCGCGCCAGAGGTTGCCCGTCTTCTCGAACAGGCCCTTGGGGTAGTACTCGATCACCAGCAGGACCCGGGTGAGGTTGTCGGCCAGCCGATGGAAGGAGACGACACCCTTCGTGGTGCCCTTCGCGCCCTCCGAGGTCCAGGCGATCCGGTCGTCCGGCACCTGCTCGGTGGTGTGCGCCTTCCAGCTGCGGTTGGACCAGAAGACCTTCAGCTGCCAGTCGGAGTCGGTGTCGTCGGCGCGGTGCGCGCTCTTGACGCCCTTGGCGAAGGTGCTGAAGTCCTGGAAGCGGGTCCACTGGTCGTACGCCGTGCGCAGCGGCACGCCCACGTCGATGTGCTCGATGATGACGGTGGGCCGGTGCCCGGCGCCGCTCTTGCCGCCGCCCTGCCTGCCGCCGGTGAGATTCTTCAGCGCGCCGGTCACGCTGTCCTTGGCGCGGGAGGCGCCGATCTCCAAAGCCGTGCGCAGCGGGCTCTTGCCCTCGGCGAGCTTGCGGCCACCTTCGAGGGCGAGCTTCGCGAAGCCCGGACTGCGGCCCTCGGCTATGTCGTTCAGCCGGACGGTGGTGTCGCCGAGCCTGCGGCCGAGGCCGACGAGCATGCGCTCGGCCTGGGCGGCGAGATACTCCTGCGCCTCCGCCTTCAGCCGGTCGGCGGCCTCGCTGCGGGCGACCTGAGTGAGGGGCTCGGCCATCACTCGTCACCCCCCTTGGGCAGCCGGGTCCGGGCACCGCGGGCCGCGGAGGCGGTCTTACGGGTGGCGGTCTTGCGGGCGGCCCTCTTCGCCGGGGCCTTCTTGGCGGTGGTCTTCGCGGCCGTCTTCTTGGCCGCCTTCCCGGCTGGAGCCGCCTCGGTTGCCGCCCTCCCGCCCGTGGCCTTGCCGGTGACCTTCTTCGCTGCGGCCTTCCTCGGCTTCTTCGCGGGCGTCTCCGGCCGCTCGTGGGCCTCCTCGGACTCCTCCCGGGCCTCCTCGTCGTCCCAGGGCTCGTCCTCCTCCCCGGCGCCCGGCACCACTCCCGCCAGCCGCCCGCGCACCTCCCCGGTGCGGTCGTGCAGCCGGTCGGCCAGCGCGTCGAGCTGCCGCTCGATCATCGCGCCCGACGCGGCGGAGCCGACCCCGCGCAGGTCCTCGCGCAGTTGGTCCCCGATCTCCTTGAACTGCGGGTTGTCCCGCAGCTGCCCGGCCACCAGGTCCGCGAGCGCCCGCGGGCTCAGCGGCAGCCGCTTCCCCGCGACCAGGCCGCCGACGGCGACCGCCAGCTTCAGTTTCCTGGTCCGTCCCAGAACGTAACCGGCCCCTACGGCGAGGCCCAGTCCCACTCGGTTCATCGTGTCGTCCCGTCGTCTGTCCGCGCGCCCGTGCGCGAGGCGGTCTCCAGCCGGTCCAGCAGTTCGTCCTCCCGGCGGTCGAACTCCTCCTCGTCGATCTCGCCCGCCTCCAGCTGCTCCTCGAGGCGGGCGAGTTCGGCGCGGACCACCGCTGGGTCGTAGTACTGGCGCTCGGCCTCGCTGAGCAACTGGCCGATCACCCATGCGCTGCCGCGCACCGGGGCGAACGGCAGCAGCAGGACCTCTCCGAGAAGTCCCATGGGCTACTCGGTCTCCGTGTCGGCGCCGCCGACGATGCTGCCCGCGGGCTCGGCCGGGCCGGGCTCGACGAAGCTGTACGGCGGCAGGGGGCCGTTGACCCGCAGTTCGAGGTGGGGGTGGGCCTTGCGGGCCTGTTCCACGGCGGCCAGGAAGGTCTCGGCGGCGTCCCGGGCGACCAGGAAGGAGACGTTGGCCAGCCAGCCGGTGGACTGCGGGCCCACGCTCTCCGCCGCGGCGGCGGGTTCCAGCAGGCGTTGCACCTCGGCGGCGTCCTCCGCCTCCCGGGCCTGCACCGCGGCGGCGACCAGCTCGCCGAGGCGCAGCCGCTGCTCGTAGCTGCCGCCGCCGGACTGCCGGTTGGCCTCGGCGAGGGCGCGTATCTCCTCGTTCTCGGCCATCACCTGGTGCAGTACCGCCTCCTCCACGTGGGAGGCCTTGACGTTGTACTCGACCTTGCCCTCCAGCGCCCGCAGGCGCTCCTCGTAGTGGTCGGCGCGTTCGGCGAGCACCCCGGTGACGGAGTCGTCGTCCGGGGCGATGCTGCCGAACCTCATGGGCAGCACACAGGCGGCCGACCCGGCCTCCGCGAGCACGTTCTGATGGGCCATCAGCTCCTTGCGCTTGGGCCGCAGCCCCTCGGGCGCGTCGCTGACGATCGCCGCCAGGGCGCCCTGCTTGAGGACCCGCAGGGGCCGGGCCGGGTCGCCGACGCCGCCCATGCCCTCGGGGAGCGCGGGGTGGGAGCTGGCGGTGATGCCGTAGACGTACGTGCTCACTCCTGCGCCTCCTTCCGGCGGGCGGCCGTGGTCTTGCGGGTGCGGGGCTTCGGCTCGGCCTCGCCCTCCTCACGCGCCTGCTTGAAGGCGTCGGAGACGGTCTGGGCGGCGCCGGACAGGGCGCCCTTGGACTTGCCGCGCGCGCCGGACTCGGTGATCTGGCCGACCACGTCGGGCAGTCCGGGGCTCTTGCGCGGTCCGGCCTCCAGGTCGAGGCGGTTGCAGGCCTCGGCGAAGCGCAGATAGGTGTCGACGCTGGCGACGACGACGCGTACGTCGATCTTCAGGATCTCGATGCCGACGAGGGAGACCCGTACGAAGGCGTCGATGACGAGCCCTCGGTCGAGGACCAGCTCCAGGACGTCGTACAGGCCGCTGGAGCCGCCTCCTCCTCCGGTCTGTTGTGCCGGGACGACGGTCATACCGACCGTACCTCCTTGTCCGTGTTGTCCGTGTTGTGCGGGAATCGAACTGTGGTGTGTGGCGCGGGTCGGCGGCCTAACGGCCGCCGGGCCTGTGTGCGTCGGCCCGCCCGCGTTCGTAGCGGCGGAGTCGCCGGTAGCCGGTGAGCTGTCCGTCCGGGTCGAGGTCGACCTGGTAGCTCGCCATCAGGCTCATGGTGTCCGGCACCCGGGCGAGTTCGAGGACCTCGACCTCCAAGGACCAGCCGTCCTCCGTCTGTTCGAAGGACGACACGGTCTCGGCGGCCATCCCCGTCAGCTCGCCGAGCTGCACGCGCGCGTGGCGCAGCACCTGCATCGGGTTCGGCCGGTCGTCCGCCGCGGAGTCCTCGGTCTGTGATCGCTGGGAATCGGATGTCTTCTGTCTGTCAGTCATGGCCACCTCCGATTCCGGGTGGCCCCGGCTCCCTTGGCCAAACCTCAGTCACGCAACGCGTCCAGTCGCCGCCGGGCCGGGCCCAGCGCGCGGGCCCGGCCCGGCACGTCGGCCCAGGGGTCGGTGCGTGCCTGGTCAACCGCGTCGGCGATGGTCCAGCGGCGGGGCCCGAGTTGGGGGTCGTCGAGCTGGTCCCAGGCGATGGGCACGGCGACGGGCGCGCCGGGCCGGGCACGCACGGTGAACGGTGCGACCGCGGTCTGCGCGTAGGCGTTGCGCTGCACGTCGAGGTAGAGGCGGTCGCCGCGGTCCTTCTTGCGGGCGGCGGTGGTGAACCGGTCGGGGTGGGCGGCGGCGAGGGTGTCGGCGACGTCCCGGGCGAAGTCGCGTACCTCGTCGAAGTCCTGGCGCCCGTCCAGCGGCACGACGACGTGCAGTCCGCGCGAACCGGTCGTCATCAGCGCGGCGGGCAGCCGCAGTGCGTCGAGCAGCTCGCCCAGCAGCCGGGCGGCCTCCCGCACCGGCGCGAAGTCGTCGGCCGAGGGATCGAGGTCGAAGACCAGCCGGTCGGGCGCGTACGGCCGTGTGGTGCGCGACAGCCAGCGGTGCAGGGTGAGGCAGGCCTGGTCGGCGAGGTAGACGAGGGTGGCGGTGTCGTCGCACACGGTGTGGCGGACGGTGCCGCCCTCCTTGGCGACCTCGGCCCGGGTGATCCAGTCCGGGTAGTGCGCGGGGGTGTTCTTCTGCATGAACCGGGGCCCGTCGACGCCGTCCGGGTGGCGCTCCAGCATCAGCGGGCGGCCCCTGAGGTGGGGCAGCAGGTACGGCGCCACGGAGCGGTAGTAGTCGACGAGGTCGCCCTTGGTGTACTCCGCCGCGCCGCCCTCGTCGGCGGGGAACAGCACCTTGTCGGCACGCTGGACCTCCACCGTGCGCCGCCCGGCCCGTACCGTCCGCACGGCGCCGCGGCTCACCGTACGACCGCCTGCTCCACCAGCAGCTCCACGGACGCGGCGATGGACTCGGCGTCGATGCCCGCCGCGTGCAGCTGCTCGGTGGGGCTCGCCGAGCCCGGCATCGTACGGACGGCGAGGCGCACCAGGCGCGGCATGGGGCGGCCGTCGAGGAAGGCGTCGACGACGGCGTCGCCGAGGCCGCCCTCCTCGTGGTGGTCCTCCACGGTCAGCAGACAGCCGGTGTCCTCGGCGGCCTGGCGCAGGGTGGCCCGGTCGACGGGCTTGACGGAGTACAGGTCGATGACGCGCACCTGGATGCCGCTCGCGTCGAGGGCGTCGGCGGCGGCCAGCGCCTCGGGCACGGTCACGCCCGCGGCGACGATGGTCACCCGGTCCTCGGCGGAGGAGCGCAACACCTTGCTGCCGCCGACGGGGAACTGCTCCTCGGGCCCGTAGATCACCGGGGACTTGCCGCGCGAGGTGCGCAGGTAGCGGACGCCTTCCAGGCCCGCCATGGCGCCGACCAGGTGGGCGGTCTGGTTGGCGTCGCACGGGTAGAGCACGGTCGAGCCGTGCACGGCCCGGAACATCGCCAGGTCCTCCAGGCCCATCTGCGAGGGCCCGTCCTGACCGATCGCCACGCCCGCGTGCGAGCCGACCAGGTTGATGCCCGCCCCGCTGACCGAGGCCATGCGGACGAAGTCGTGGGCGCGGGTCAGGAACGCCGCGAACGACGACGCGTACGGCACCCAGCCGCGCGCCGCGATGCCCACGGCCGCCGCGACCAGCTGCTGTTCGGCGATGTAGCACTCGAAGAACCGCTCGGGGTGTTCCTTGGCGAAGAACTCGGCCCGGGTGGAGTCGCTGACCTCGCCGTCCAGCGCGACGACGTCACCGCGTCCGCTGCCGAGCGCGGCGAGCGCGCGGCCGTAGGCGTCGCGGGTGGAGACCTCCTCGCCGCGCTGCCAGCGGGGCAGTTCGACGTGCCCGGTGCGCACGGCGTGCAGCATGCGGGTGGCGGGCGGTTCGTGGACCTCGACGCGGATGTCCCGGGGGCCGCCGAGTTCGGCGATCGCCCCGTCGGCGTCGGGCAGGGGCTTGCCGTGCAGTCCCTCGCGGTCCTCGACGGCCGCGACGCCCTTGCCCTTCAGGGTGCGGGCGAGGATCGCGGTGGGCTGGCCCTTGGTGGAGAGGGCCTCGCCGTAGGCACGGTCGATCGCGTCGACGTCGTGCCCGTCGATCTCGACGGTGTGCCAGCCGAAGGCCTGGAAGCGGCGGGCGTAGGCGTCGAGGTCGTGGCCGTGCCGGGTGGGGCCGCGCTGGCCTAGCCGGTTGACGTCGACGATCGCGGTGAGGTTGTCGAGGTGCTCGTGGGCGGCGTGCTCGGCGGCCTCCCACACCGAGCCCTCGGCGAGTTCGCTGTCGCCGCACAGCACCCACACCCGGTAGTCGCCGCGGTCCAGGCGCTCGCCCGCGAGGGCGACGCCGACGCCGACGGGCAGGCCCTGCCCGAGCGAGCCGGTGGCCGTCTCCACCCAGGGCAGCCGCCGGGGCGTCGGGTGGCCCTCCAGCCTGCTGCCCAGTGCGCGGAAGGTGAGCAGTTCGTCGTCGTCGATGGCACCGGCGGCCTTGTACGCGGCGTACAGCAGGGGTGAGGCGTGGCCCTTGGAGAGGATGAGGCGGTCGTTGCCGGGGTGGGCGGGGCGGTCGAAGTCGTAGCGGAAGTGGCGGGCGAGCAGGACGGCCATCAGGTCGGCCGCCGACATCGAGGACGTCGGGTGCCCGGAGCCCGCGGCGTCGGACGCCCGTACGCTGTCCACCCGCAACTGCTGTCCCAGCTCCACGAGTTCACCGCTGTTCATGCCTCTCCCTCCGAGGGGTGTTCGGGGTTCATGTCGGGGTCGGTGCGCTTGACGGGGCCGGGGGTGGGGTGCTCGGCGCCGCGTTCCTGGGGCTGGTTCCTGGCGGGTTGACCACCTGGCTGGTTCCTGGCGGGTTGACCACCTGGCTGGTTCCTCGCGGGCTCACCACCCGGCTGGTTCCTCGCGGGCTCCGGTGCTTGCCTCATCTCGCCCTCCGGGTTCTGCGGGCTCTCGCTCCCGGCCTTGGTCTCAGGTCCCCCCGGCACCCGCACCAGCTCCGGTGACGCCGTGTCCAGCGGTACCGACCAGGACCGTACGAGGCCCAACTGGACGGCCTGGCGGGGCAGTACGGCGTCCAGCAGCCAGTCGGCGGCGACCCGGACGCGGTTGCCGGGCATCGCGGCGAGGTGGTAGCCGCGGGTGACGGCCCCGGCGAGCGGCCCGGACAGCGGCACCCCGAACGGGTTGGCGGCGGCCTTCGTGCCGCCCAGGTCCACCACGAACCCCAGGTCGCCGTGGCGGTAGGCCCGGCGCTCGCCCACGCCCAGCGACGCGGCGACGTTGTGCGCGCACGTCTTGCCCTGCCGCCAGGCGTGCTGCGCGGTCATCGGCGTGTACTGGCCGGGGTTCTCCAGATCGGGTACGGCCGCCGCGTCGCCGCAGGCGAACACCTCGGGCCGCCCCGGCACCCCGAGATGCGGGTCGACGAGCAGCCGCCCGCGCTCCATCGGCAGCCCCAGGGCCTCCACCAGCGGATCGGGCCGTACGCCCACGCACCACACCAGCGTGTGCGTGTCGACGAACTCGCCGTCGGTCAGCAGCACCCCGTTGGGCGTGGCCTCCTTCACCGAGGTGCCCATCCGCACGTCGACGCCCCGCTCGCGCAGCACCCGGTCGGCGGTGCGGGAGAGCCGTTCGTCCATCTCCGGCATGACGCGCTCGGCGATGTCCAGCAGCATCCAGCGGGGCCGCATGCCCTCCCGCAGGGGGTGCTTGCGGACCTGCGAGTCGGTGAACAACTGCCCGTGCGCGGCGACCTCGGTGCCGGTGTACCCGGCGCCGACCACGACGAAGGTGCAGCGTGCGGCGCAGCTCTTGGGGTCCTCGGTGCCAGCCGCCAGCTCCACCTGCCGGGTGACGTGGTCGCGTAGGTACAGCGCTTCGGGCAGGCCGCGGAAGCCGTGCGCGTGCTCGGCGACGCCGGGGATCGGCAGCAGCTTGTTGACGCTGCCCGCGGCGAGCACCAGCCGGTCGTACTCCAGCGTCCCGGTGCCGCCCTCGGGGTCGGCGTAGCGCACGGTGCGCGCGTCCAGGTCGAGGCCGTCCGCCTCACCGAGCACCAGGCGCACCCGGGGCAGGGTGCCGGAGAGGGAGACGGTGACCCGGCGCGGCTCCAGGATCCCGGCGGCCACCTGGGGCAGCAGGGGCAGGTACAGAAAGTAGTCGGTCGGGTTGAGCAGGGTGATCTCGGCCTTGCCCCGGGACATCCGCGACAGCTCACGGGCCGTGCGGTACCCGGCGAAGCCGGCTCCGACGATCACGATGCGGGGTCGACTCACGGTTCCTCCGGCGATGACGCGTCTGGTCGGAGCCTTCCGCGTCCCCCTGGCCAGGGCCGCCAAACGTGCCCGGGGTTTCCGCACCGGCCGCCGGGTACTCGAACGCGTGACCTGTCCCGCCCCGTCGCGGAGGTACCCCCCATGCCCGAGTACGGCTACTTCCTGTCCGCCGAGTCGTTCGGCCCCGCGGATCTGGTCGAACAGGCGCGGATGGCCGAGCAGGCCGGTTTCCAGGCGCTGTGGATTTCGGACCACTACCACCCGTGGAACGACGCCCAGGGCCAGAGCCCGTTCGTGTGGTCGGTGATCGGTGCGATCTCCGAGGCGGTGTCGCTGCCGATCGAGACGGCGGTCACCTGCCCGACGGTCCGGACGCACCCGGCGGTGGTGGCGCAGGCCGCCGCGACCAGCGCGGTCATGACGCAGGGCCGCTTCCGGCTCGGGGTGGGCACCGGCGAGGCGCTGAACGAGCACATCCTCGGCGACGCCTGGCCGCCCGCGCACATCCGGATGGAGATGCTCGAAGAGGCCGTCACGGTCATGCGCAAGCTGTTCACCGGCGAGGAGGTCAGCCACCGCGGCACCCACTACACGGTGGAGAACGCCCGTCTGTACACGGTCCCCGACGAGCCCGTCCCCATCGACGTCTCCGGCTTCGGCCCGAAGGCGACGGCGCTCGCGGCGCGCATCGGCGACGGCTACATCACGATGATGCCCGAGGAGTCGATGGTGGAGCAGTTCCGCAAGGGCGGCGGGGGCGCCAAGCCGGTGAGCGGCGGTACCAAGGTCTGCTACGGCACCGACCGCGACGAGGCCGTACGGACCGTGCGGCGGCTGTGGGCCAACGAGCTGCTGCCCGGCGAGATGGGCCAGGTGCTGCCCTCACCGCGCCACTTCGAGCAGTTGGAGCCGCTGGTCACCGAGGAGATGGTGCGCGAGGGCCGGGTGTGCGGGGACGACGTGGACGAGCACGTCGGCGCCCTCAACGCCTTCGCCGAGGCGGGCTTCGACCGGGTCTACGTCAACCAGATCGGCCCCGAGCAGCGGGCGTTCTTCGACTTCTACCGCACCAAGGTGCTGCCGCAGTTGCAGGTCTGACGGGGGGCCGGACACAGCCATGCCGAAACTGCACCGCCCGGCCGTGTCGGTGTACACCGTGCCGACGGACGCGCCCGAGGCCGATGGCACGCTGGCCTGGGACACCACGACGGTGGTGATCGCCGAGGTGACGACGCGGGAGGCGACCGGCACCGGCTGGACCTACGGCCCCGCGGCGGTCGCCGACTTCCTGAGCGACCACCTCGCGCCGCTGGTGCAGGGCCGCAGCGCCCTGGACATCCCGGCGGTGCACGCGAGGATGAGCCGGGCCGTGCGCAACGCGGGCCGCCCGGGCATCGCGGCGTGCGCGATCTCCGCGCTGGACATCGCCCTGTGGGACCTCAAGGCGCGCCTGCTGGAACTGCCGCTGACGCGGCTGCTGGGCGCCGCGCGGGACGCCGTGCCGGTGTACGGCAGCGGCGGCTTCACGACGTACCACGACACGCATCTGGCGGCCCAGCTGGGCGGCTGGGTGCACGGTCAGCACATCCCGCGCGTGAAGATGAGGATCGGCGAGGCGTGGGGCCGGGCGGTCCCCCGCGATCTGGCCCGGATCCGCGCCGCGCGCCAGGTGATCGGCGACGACGCCGAGTTGTACGTGGACGCGGGCGGCGCCTACACCCGCAAGCAGGCGGTCCGGGTCGGCCGTACGCTCGCCGAGTACGGCGTGGGCTGGTTCGAGGAGCCGGTGTCCTCGGACGACCTGACGGGGCTGCGGCTGGTGCGGGACGCGCTGGTGTGCGATGTGACGGCCGGTGAGTACGGCTACGACCTGCCCTACTTCGGCCGGATGATCGCGGCGGGGGCGGTGGACTGCCTCCAGATCGACGCGACCCGCTGCGGCGGCGTCACCGAGTTCCTGCGCGCGGCGGCCGTCGCCCAGGCGCACGGCCTGGAGGTGTCCGCGCACGGCGCCCCGCACGCCCATGCCGCCGTGGCCGCCGCCGTGCCCAATCTGCGGCACGTCGAGTGGTTCCACGACCACGTCCGCGTCGAGTCGATGTTCTTCGACGGCGCCCTCGACCCGACCGGCGGCACGGTCCGCCCGGCGGCGGGCGTCGGGCACGGCCTGACCCTGCGCGCGGAGGAGATCGCGGAGTACCGCGTCGCCTGACCGCGCCAGGGGACGCGGTCACGCCCGGTGGTGCGGGTTCTCCGGGTCGGTCTCCTCCGGCCGCGGCGCGCCCGGCGCGGTGGGGGGCATCGGCGGGTACGGTACGCCGCCCAGGCCGCCGGGGCGTCCGAGGGGCGGGGTGCCGCCGTGCACCCGGTCCGTCCCGGCGGCGGCCTCCCCGGCCGGGCCCTCCGGTGTCGGCCGGGACGCGGCGGGCCGGGCGGCGCCGCGCAGCAGGTAGGCGATGGCGGCCAGGATGACCGCGGTGATCAGCGCCGCGGCCCAGTCGGGCAGTCCGGCGGCGAGGGCCAGCCCCACGGCGAGGGCGAGGGCCGCGCCCGCGTACAGGGCGACGGCGCCGGACGCGGCGTAGAGCGTCGCCCTGCGACGCTGCTGGCGCGCCTGTCGGCGCAGTTCGTCCCGCACGGTCTCGCGCGTCACCTGCGCCAGTTCGTCGACCAGGTGCTTGTCCAGGTGTTCCAGATGATCCAAGCGCTCCATGGCCGCCGGGTACCCTCGGTCGCCCCCGGGTAACGACGTGCAGCGCTCACCCGGCGGCGAAGGCGGCCACCACGATGTCGGTCAGCAGCGCGCCCGCCGTGCCGTCGGGGTCCAGGTCGGGGTCGTAGATGGTGACGTTGAGGCCGACGCAGTGCGGGGAGGCGAGCAACGGGCGCAGCAGGGCGATGAGTTCGTCGGGGAGCAGCCCGTCGGGGTCGGGGCTGTCGACGGCGGGCATCACGGCCGGGTCGAGGACGTCGGCGTCCAGGTGCACCCAGAACCCCTGGAGTTCGGTGACGGTGAACGCCTCCGCGGTGGCCCGCGCGAGGGCGTGCGCGCCCCACTCCCGGATGTCGCCGACGGTGACGACGGGGATCTTCAGCGCGGCCAGTTCGGCCCGCTCGTCCTCGAAGGCGTCGCGGATGCCGAAGAGGCGTACGTCCTCGTCGCGGAGGTAGGGGCGCAGGCCCTCCAGGTTGGTGAGGTCGTCCTGGCCGCGCCCGGTGCCCAGCGCCAGTTCCTCGCCGCCCGCCGCGCCGATCCGGTCGGAGTTGCCGGGGTGGCGGAAGTCGGCGGAGGCGTCGACGGCGGCCAGCCCGTACCGCCCGAGGCGGCGCAGCGCCAGCGACGCCCCGAGCTGGATGGAGCAGTCGCCGCCGAGGACGACCGGGAAGTCCCCGGCGCGCACGTGGTGCTCGACGCGGTCGGCGAGCTTGCGGGTGTAGGCGGCGAGGGCGGCGGCGTTGAAGACCCCGTCGCCCTCCTGCCAGTCGCCCCGGTCGTAGCGCGGCGGTACGACCACGCCGCCCTCCAGCGCGTTCAGCCGCTGCACGATGCGCTGTTCGCGCAGGGCCCCGGCGAGCTTGTGGCAGCCGGGCACGGTGCCGGGGGCGGGCGGGCGCAGGCCCAGGTTGGAGGGGGCGTCGATCACGACCAGCGTGCGCGTCCGGCTCATTCGTCCACCGTCTCCTTGACCATCTCGGCCGTGATGGCCCAGCGCTCGTGGTCCCGCCAGGCCCCGTCGATGTACAGCATGTCCGGTGAGTAGCCCTCCAACCGGAACCCGCAGGCGCGGGCCAGGGCGATCGACGCGGCGTTGCCGGGCTGCACGTTGATCTCCAGCCGGTGCAGCCGCATCGGCCCGAACGCGTACCGCACCACCAGGTCGAGCCCCTCGCGCATCAGGCCCCGCCCGGCGGCGTGCGCGAAGGCGCCGTAGCCGAGCGCACCGCTCTGGAAGGCGCCGCCGACGATGTTGTTGATGTTGATGAACCCGGCGATGGCGCCGCCGTCGCCCCGGTCGCAGACCAGGAACCCGGCCTTCGTGGGATCGTCGATCAGCCGCCCCGCGTAGGCGGCGTACGCCTCCCCGGTCCGCGGCGGGAACAGCCACGGCCGGTGCAGTTCCGTGCTCTCCCGGGCCCGCGCGACGAACTCGGCGCCGTCGGCCCGGGTGAAGTGGCGGATGCCCACCCGGGGGCCCTCGGCCAGCTGACGGGACGTGTGGTGCGGCATCCCGCCACTCTACGACGTCGCCTTCCGGCGGCGGCGCCGCGAGACGAAGTAGGCCCCGCACACCGCCCCGATCAGCCACATGGCCAGCAGCGCCGCCCACAGCGGCATGGACACCACGGGGACCAGCAGCCGGATGTCGGTGGTCTGGGTGTTCTCGAAGATGAAGATCAGGGCGAGGACGGCGAGCACCAGCACGGCGATCTGGGCCGGGGTCATCGCGGCGCGCACACCGTCGCGCGCGCCCTCCTCGGTGGTGCCGCTCCCGGACGTCTTCCGACTCATGACACCAGGGTGCGGCCCGGCCCGCGCGCCCGCACGGTGAGCGCGGCCCACCGGGTGACGCGCGCGCCGGGGCCGGGTCAGCGCAGTGCCGGTGCGTCCAGGGTCAGGGTGGCCCGGTCGGCGTCCAGTTCGGCCGTCACCCCGAAGGGCACCGTCAGGGCTCCCTCGCCGTGCCCGAACCCGAACTCCTCCACCATCGGCACCCCGAGCCCGCCGAGCCGGTCCAGGAGCAGCGCCCGCACCCGGTCGTAGGGCTCGCACTGCTCCCAGGAGCCGAGCAGTACCCCGCGCACCCCGTCCAGCCAGCCGGAGCGCAGCAACTGGGTGAGGTAGCGGTCGAGGCGGTACGTCTCCTCGCCGACGTCCTCCAGGCAGAGCAGGCCGCCGCTCGCGGAGGGGCGGGCGTGCGGGGCGCCGAGTTCCGCGGCGAGCAGGCACAGACAGCCGCCGAGGAGGACGCCGCGCGCCCGGCCGGATGTGAGAGCGCGCCCCTGGGAGGCGATGGTGCGTACGGTCTCCGGCGCGAAGAGGGTGGCCCGCAGATGGTCCTGCGCGCGGGCGTTCTTGACGAAGTCGACGCCCGCCGCCATCGGCCCGTGCAGGGTGACCAGGCCGAGCCGGGTGGCGAACGCCTCGTGCAGCGCGGTGATGTCGCTGAAGCCGACGAACACCTTGGGGCCCGCGGCGCGCATCGCGTCCCAGTCGAGCAGGTCGACCATGCGCTGGACGCCGTAGCCGCCGCGGGCGCACAGCACGGCGGCGACGGACGGGTCGCACCAGGCGTTCTGGAGGTCGGCGGCGCGGTCGGCGTCCGCGCCCGCGAGGTAGTCGAAGGTGCCGTGCCGGTCCAGTACATGGGGTGCCACCACCGGGTCGAGGTCCCAGCCGCGCAGCAGGTCGAGCCCGGCCTGCAGCCGCTCCTCGGGGACCGGCCCGCTGGGCGCGACGACGGCGACCTTGGCGCCGGGAGCCAGCCGGGCGGGTCTGGTCAGTTGCCTCACTTGGTCAGCTCCAGCCTCGGGATGCCCGCCGGGTGCAGCCCGAACACCTGGGCGTACAGCGAGAGTTCCGCCTCCAGCGCGCGCACCATGGTCTCGGCCCGCCGGAATCCGTGTCCCTCGCCCTCGAAGGCGATGTAGGCGTGCGGCACCCGGCTGCCCTCGACGCGGGCGAGGAACCGCTCGCACTGGGCGGGCGGGCAGATCGGGTCGTCCAGCCCCTGGAGCAGCAGGAACGGCACGGTGAGGCGCTCGGCGTGCTCGGCCGGGGAGCGTTCGGCGTACCGGGCGGGCACGTCGGCGAGCGGTCCGACCAGGCTCTCCAGGTACTGCGACTCGAAGTCGTGGGTCTCCCCCGTCGCCCAGCCCGCGAGGTCGAGGATGGGGTAGATGATCGTGCCGCAGGCGTAGACGTCGGTGGTGGTGAGGGAGGCCGCGGAGGTCCAGCCGCCCGCGCTGCCGCCGCGGATCGCCAGCCGTGCCCGGTCGGCGGTGCCCTCGTCGGCGAGGGCGAGCGCGACGGCCGCGCAGTCCTCGACGTCGACGACGCCCCACTGCTCGCGCAGCCGGTTGCGGTAGGCGCGCCCGTAGCCGGTGGAGCCGCCGTAGTTGACCTCGGCGACGCCGATGCCGCGGGAGGTGAAGTAGGCGATCTCCAGGTCCAGCACGAGCGGGGAGCGGCCGGTGGGGCCGCCGTGCGCCCAGACGACGTACGGCGGCAGGTCGGGGCCGGGCGCGACGCAGCCGGGGTTGTGCGGCGGGTAGATGTGCGCGTGGATGTCGCGGCCGTCGGGTCCGGTGAAGGTGCGGATCTGCGGCTCGGGGTAGAGGGCGGGGTCCACGGCGTCGTCGTGGGGGGCGCCGATCACGCGGGCGTGGCCGGTGCGGGTGTCGAGTTCGACGACCTCGTAGGCGCTGCGCGGGCTGGCGCCGACGGCGACGACGCGTTCGCCGTGCACCGCGAGGGTGGGGGCGAACTCGGTCCAGGGTCCGGCGGCGTCGACGACCTCGCCGGTCTCGGGGTCAAGTATGCCGAGGGCGGTGGCGCCGCGGCCGTGCACGACGGCGATGGTGCCGCTGTCCAGCGGTGCGAACCAGCTCAGGCCGATCTTCCACAGCGGGCCGCCGAACTCCGCCTCGCGGGGGCAGAGCGGCTGGCCGTCGCGGTAGAGGTTCCACCAGCCGGTGCGGTCGCTTGCATACAGAAGACCGCCGTCGGTCGACCAGTCGGCCTGGGCGATGGACTCCTCGGGGCCGCCCGCCACCACGCGCGGCTCGCGGAACGTTCCGTCCGCGTCCACCTCGGCGACCAGCAGTTCGGTGCCGTCCCACGGCATCCGCGGGTGGTCCCAGCCCAGCCAGGCGGCCCGCCGCCCGTCCGGGGAGAGCCGGGGGCCGGTGACGAACCGGTGCCGTTCGCCGGTGAGTTCGCGCACGGCGGCCCGGTCCCCGGCGGCCGAGCCGTCCAGCGGCACGACGGCGAGCACCCGCCGCACGTCGGTGGGCGCGTCGCCGGTGAACTCCTCCAGTACGCACCACACCTCGCCGCGCTCCACCCGCATCACCGGGTCCGCCCAGCGCAGCCCGCCGCCGACCGGCGACACGGGCGTGAGGGGCTGCGGCTCGGCGCCGGGCCGGTAGCGGTACAGCCGCTGGTCACCGAAGTGCACGAACACCACCAGGGGCGCGCCGTCGACGACGGCTCCGGCCCAGGGCTGTCCGCCGTACTCGATGACCCGGCTGCGGACGTTCCACGGGGCGGGCAGCACGGACTCCTCCGTGCCGTCGCGGTGCCGTCGCACCAGTGTGCGACGGCCGCCCTCGGTGGGGCGCGGCTCGGTCCACCAGACCTCGTCGCCGACGAAGCCGACGAACTCGGGGTGGCCGTCGTGCGCGGCGGCCACGGTCGCGTCGATCGGCGAGGGCCATGAACCGTATGGCAGGGTCTGCACCTTTTCCATCCCTCTCCTGGCCCCGCTCAGGCCGTCCGCAGGAAGCGGTCGAGGACGCGGACACCGAAGTGCAGCGCCTCGACGGGCACCCGTTCGTCGACCCCGTGGAAGAGGGCCTGGTAGTCGAACCCCTCCGGCAGCTTCAGCGGCGCGAAGCCGTAGCCGGTGATGCCGAGCCGCGAGAACTGCTTGGCGTCGGTACCGCCCGACATGCAGTACGGCACCACGTGCCCCTCCGGCGCGAACTCCTGGACGGCCGCGCGCAGCCCCGCGAACGTCGGCGAGTCCACCGGTGCCTGCAGGGCCACCTCGTGGTGCTCGAACTCCCAGTCGACGTCCGGCCCGGTCAGCAGGTCGAGCGTGGTGCGGAACTCCTCCTCGCCGCCCGCCAGATAGCGCCCGTCGACATGCGCGACCGCCTCGCCGGGGATGACGTTGACCTTGTAACCGGCGTCCAGCATGGTCGGGTTGGCGCTGTTGCGGACGGTCGCCTCGACCAGCTTGGCGGCCGGGCCCAGCTTCTCCAGCAGGGCCTCGACGTCGCTGAGGTCGGTGTCGATGCCGTAGACGGCGGCGAGTTCGGTGAGGGCGGCGCTGACGGTCGGGGTGAGCCGGAGCGGCCACTCGTGGTCGCCGATCCGGGCGATCGCGGCGGCCAGCCGGGTCACCGCGTTCTCCCGGTTCACCTTGGAGCCGTGCCCGGCGCGCCCGCGCGCGGTCAGCTTCAGCCAGGCGGTGCCGCGCTCCCCGGCGGCGATCGGGTAGATCTCCCGGCCGGAGCCGTCGTGGAAGGTGAACGCCCCGGACTCGCTGATGCCCTCGGTGCAGCCCTCGAACAGGTGCGGGTGGCGGTCGGCGAGGAACCCGGAGCCGTCCTCGGCGCTGGCCTCCTCGTCGGCGGTGAACGCGACGACGATGTCCCGCCGGGGGCGCACCCCCCGCCGGGCCCAGTCGCGCACCACGGCCAGGATCATCGCGTCCATGTTCTTCATGTCGACGGCGCCCCGGCCCCAGACCACCCCGTCGCGGACCTCCCCGGAGAAGGGGTGCACGCTCCAGTCGGCGGTCTCGGCGGGTACGACGTCCAGGTGGCCGTGGACCAGCAGCGCGTCCGCCGACGGGTCGGTGCCCTCGATCCGGGCGACGACGTTGGTGCGGCCCTCGGTGCGCTCCAGGAGCACGGGTTCCAGACCGGCGTCGGCGAGCCGGGCGGCGGCGTACTCGGCGGCGGGCCGCTCACGGCAGTCGCCGCCGCCGCGGTTGGTGGTGTCGATGCGGATGAGGTCGGACGTGAAGGTCACGACCTCGTCCATGGCCCGCTGATCGGCCCGCTCGTCGGTCTGCTGGTCTGCCCGCTGGTCAGCCATACTGCTCCTCCACGGCGGCCGAGACGACGGTGGTGACGGCCTTGAAGGTGCGGATCCCCTCGAACATGGTCCCGCTGGTGTAGGCCACCTTCCGCTCCCCGGTCCGCTCCACTCCCGGTACGACGGTCGCCGCCATGGCGAGATGCTCGGCGTCGAACTCGACGGCGACTGTATACGCTCCACCAGCTGCATACGATCCACCGGCGACCGGATCCCGCCGACCGGCCAGCGTCACCGCCTCCTTGGCCGCGGCCCGGATGTCGGCGGCGGTCCGGGCGGGCGTCCGGCACACGGCCGCGTACCGCGACACATGGTCCTTCACGGCGACCTTCAGCGCCTCCGGCGCGTACCCGAGCGCGTCCTCGCAGGCCACGTCGTCCCCGGTGACCAGGATGACCGGCACCCCGTACTCGGCGACCACATGCGCGTTCAGCAGACCCTCGCTGGCGCGTACGTCGTTCAGCCACACGCCGGTGATGGAGTTGGCGAGGTAGGTGTGCGCGAGGACGCCCTCGGCACCGGCGCCCGCGTGGTAGCCGACGAAGGCGATGCCGTCGACGTCGCCGTGCTGCACGCCCTCCACCATGGACAGCGACTTGTGCCGACCGGTGAGCATCTGCACCCGTTCGTCCAGTTGCTCCAGCAGCAGGTTGCGCATGGTCCAGTGGGCCTCGTTGACGAGCACCTCGTCGGCGCCCCCGTCGAAGAAGCCGAGGGCGGCGGCGTTGACGTCCGAGGTGAACATGGAGCGGCAGCGTTCCCACTGCGGGGTGCCCGGCAGCACGTCGGCGGGCCAGGTCACCCCCGTGGCGCCCTCCATGTCGGCGCTGATCAGGATCTTCATGCAGCGAAACGTTACGCGCCGCAGCCGCAACCGGCCAGGACACACGACAGCCGTTCCCGGCTCCCGTCCGCCCGGCGGTCCGCTCCGGCGCCGCTCACGTCCCTCGCGTCACGCCGGGCGCCCTGCCACCAGCCACTTCGACGGCAGTTCGATGCGCGCCCCGTCCTCGGTGTACTCCGTGGTGTACAGCGGCAGTTCACCGCTGGCGAGCACGGTGAGCCCGGCCGCCCGCAGATAGTCGGGGACGGCCGCGTCGGCGACCTCGCCGGGGGCGATGCCGTGCCGCAGGACGGGCGCGAGTTTGGCGGGCGGACCGGACGGGCCCTGCGCCAGGCCCCGCAGTGCGGTGCCCGCCGCCTCGGCCAGTTCGACGAGGAAGACCCGGCCGCGCTCACCGGCCAGCGTCGCGATGCTGTCGACCAGCGGCTGCCGGTCGTCGGGCTCGCACTGGTGGAGCACGCCCCGCACATAGACGTTGCCGTCGCCCAGCTCCGCGTGCAGCGTCTGCGCCTCACCCTTCTCGGCCGCGTCCAGCAGCCGGTACGCGGCCTGTCCGGCCCGGTCGGCGCGCCGGGCGTGGTCCAGGGCCGCCGCGGACAGATCGACGCCGATCACCCGCGGGAAGCGCTCCGCGAGGAACCGGGTCTGGGTGCCGTTGCCGCAGCCGACGTCGAGCATCGGCAGCCCGGGATCGACGAGGTGCGGCTCGAACAGCGCCAGGTGCCGCCCCGCGGTCAGCACGGGCTCCGCGTCCCAGAAGACGGCCCCCGCGTCGTCCGGCGCCTCCCGCCAGAACCCCTCCCAGGCCTCCCGGTACCGACTCGTCACGCTCATGCCCAACTCCCCAGGGTGCGAAGGCGGCCCGCCGCGAGTGACGGGCCAGTACGGTCTATCGCGCCCGGCTCACGCCCACAAGAACACGGCCCGCTTCCTTCACGCCCCGCCCGCTCCCCGCACGCGGCCGAGTGCGCCCCGGGCCTCCGGATCACCGCCGTACGGGCAGCAGCGGCACCGACCCGTCCCGCGCACGCCCACCCCCGCGGGCCACGACCAGCACGGCGACCCCCTGCACCCCCGCGGGGCTCAGCGGCGGGGCAGGGTCAGTTCGAACCAGACCGTCTTTCCCGCGCCGGTGCGGCTGGCGCCCCACTCCCTCGCCAGGGTGCTGACCACCCGCAGCCCGCGCCCGGTCTCGTCCGCGCCACCGGCGCTGAGCAGGGTGGGCAGGTCGTGGTCGTCGTCGTCCACTTCGCACAGGAGGGTGTCGCCGCGCACCAGGCGCAGTCCGACGGGACGGCGGTGGGAGTGCCGCAGGGCGTTGGTGACGAGTTCGCTGACCAGGAGTTCGGCGGTGTCGGCGGTGCGGGCGAGGCCCCAGGTGTGGAGCTGTTCACGGACCGCGGCCCGCGCCCGGCCCGCCTCGGCGGGTGCGAGGGGCAGCCGCCACTCGGCCACGTCGTCCGGCTCGATGCCGCCGAGCCGGGCCATCAGCAGGGCCACGTCGTCCTTGCGCCCGCCGCGCGGGTTGAGGGCGCGGATGATGGTGTCGCAGGCGTCGTCCATGGACGCGGCCGGATGCGCCGCCGACTCGCACAGCGTGGCCAGCCCGACGCCGATGTCCTCGCCCCGCACCTCGACCAGCCCGTCGGTGCACATCACCAGCCGGTCACCGGGCCGCACGCGCACGCGTACCGCCTCGAACGGCACCCCGCCGATGCCGATCGGGGCGCCCGTCGGCAGGTCGAGCAGCTCGCTGCGGCCGTCCTCGGCGCGGACCAGCACGGGCGGGATGTGCCCGGCGTTGGCGAGGTGCAGTTCGCCCGCGATGGGGTCGTAGACGGCGTACAGACAGGTCGCGAGGTAGGTCTCGCCGAGCCGCTGGGCGAGGTCGTCGAGGTTGCGCAGCAGCTGCGCGGGCGGCAGGTCGAGGGCGGCCATGGTCTGGACGGCCGTACGCAACTGGCCCATCATCGCGGCGGAGTTCAGGCCGTGGCCCATGACGTCGCCGACGACGAACGCGGTGCGGGCGCCGGGCAGTTTCACCGAGTCGAACCAGTCGCCGCCGACCCGGCCGAGCAGGGTGCCGGGCAGGTAGCGGGTGGCGATGTCGCAGCCCGCCATGCGCGCCGGGATGTGCGGCAGCATGCTGTCCTGGAGCGTCTCGGCGACCGACTCCTGGTAGGTGTACATGCGCGCGTTGTCGAGCACGAGGCCCGCGCGGGCGGCGAGTTCGGCGCCGGTGACCCGGTCCATGTCGTTGAAGACGGGCCGCTCGGGATGGCGCAGCAGGATCATGAAGCCGAGGACGACATGGCGCGCCTTGAGCGGCACGACCAGCATCGAGCGCCCGGTGATCAGCGGCCGGATGTCGCGCTTCTCGAACTGCGCGGCGATGGCGTGCCCCATCTCCTCGCTGATGCGCGGCACCAGCACGGGCTCACCGCTGGTCATGCACTGGAAGAACGGGGTGTGCGCCGGGAACGGCATCGCCTCGCCGACGGGGACGACGTCGTCCCAGCGGCCGGGTTCGTCGGTGTGCTCCAGGGCGACCCGGTGCCACATGGTGGTGGTGTCCGGCACACCGTCCGGGAACCCCTCACCGGCGACGACCTGTTCCCGCAGGTAGGTGCCCGCCACATCGGTGAACCGCGGTACGACGGCCTTGCTGACCTCGACGATGGTCTCCGCGAGGTCGAGGGAGGTGCCGATCCGGCCGCTGACCTCGTTGAGGAACTCCAGGCGCTCGCGGACGGCGGCGTACTCGAGGTCCTCGACCTCCGCGCCCTCGTCGCGGAGTTCCTCGGGCACGGGATCGCCCGCGGCCACCGCCCGCGCGAGCCGCTCCCGGCGCGCCCTGCGCTCCGCGCGCCGGGGCACGCCCCAGTCGGGGGTGACGGGCACCCGGTCGTTCTGGCTGAACTCCAGGACGGGATAGCCCAGTTCCAGGATCTGCCCGACGATCCGGGCGCTCTCCCCGACGCTCATGCTGGGCAGGATCTCGGGGAGCCGCCGGGCGAGGCCCTCCGCGCCGGGGAAGTCGGTGTGCAGGGCGAACGCGGGCGTGATCCGCTCGACCACGGCGTCCGCGGCGTCGAGCGCGTCGTCGGGGTCGCGCAGGTGGAGCGGCGCCGCGTCGGCGGCGAGCACGAGCAGCCGCTCCGGGCCGGGGCCGACCAGCGGGTACGCCCACCACAGCACGTCGATCCGGTCGCTGCCGGGCACGGTGAGCCGGGCGCAGCCCGCCGCCGGGTAGGACAGCCGCCCGCCGAGCGAGGCGTCGAGGTCGGGACCGAGCCCGTCGTCCACGTCGTACGGGGACAGGGTGTCGTCGTCCGGCAGGGCGCCGGAGACGGGCAGCAGGTCGACCACGGGGCGGCCGATCGCGGCCTCCTTGGGGGTGCCGAACAACCGCCTGGCACCGGCGCTCCAGTGGGAGACGAGGCCGTCGCGGTCGACGACGACCACGGCCAGCGGGATGCGTCCGGCGGCGGCGTGCCCCGGCACCGCGGCCTGCCCGGCCTCGGGGTGGGTGCCCACTTGCCGGTCGGTGCCACGGTCCATGCCCCAGGCCCTCTCTCCCCCACGGCTCCGCATGATCTGCCCCCGGTCCTCCACCGTACGGCGCTGGTCGCCCGCGATGTGCGGCAATACGGGAATTGGCGGCGCCGCGGGCCGGGGGATCAGTCCTCGTGCCCCAGTTGCAGGTCGCGTTCGGTGCGCCCGCCGCCCGCGACCTGGAGGACGGTGGCGACGGGCGGGTATCCGGCGGCGATGACGGTGTACTCGCCGGAGGACAGGTCGATGAACCGGAAGGTGCCGTCGGGGCCGGTGGTGAGGGTGTCGACGACGTTGCCCGCCGCGTCGAGGAGCGTCACGCGCGCGTCCTCGACGGCCCGTCCGCCGCCCGCCCGGACCGTGCCGCGCAGCACGGCGCCGCCCGCGAGTTCGATGTCCTGCCGGGTCTCCCGCGCGGCCTGCACGGTGACGGGGAGCGCGGCGGGGCGGAAGGCGGGGGCGCTGGCGGCGAGGGTGTACTCACCGGCGACCAGTTCGGTGATGACGTAGCCGCCCTCGCGTCCGCTGCGGGTGGTGGCGACGACCTCGCCGTGCACGTTGGTGAGGGTGACGGTGGCATCCCGCACGGGGGTGCCGTCGGCGGTGAGCACGCTCCCGGCCAGGCGTCCGGCGCCGCCGAGGACGACGTCGAGTTCGACGGGCCGCTCGCCGACGGTCACGGAGACCGCCTGTGGCTGGTGGCCGCCCGCCGCGGCGATCAGCACGTACGCCCCGGCGCCGGGCGTGGCCAGCGCGTACCGGCCGTCCTCGCCGCTCGCGCCGCGCCCGATCTGCTGTCCGGTGATGTCGATCAAAGTGAGCGCGGCGCGGGGCACGACGGTGCCGTCGGGGTGCTGCACGGTGCCGCAGACGGCGATCCCGGCCGGGTACGGCGCACGTGCCTGGGGTACCGGCGCGCTCTCCGGTTCGGTGGTGGGGGCGTGGTAGGACACCAGCGGTTTCTCCTTGAGGAAGAAGGCGATGAGCAGACCGAGCACGAGCACCGGCACGAGGTAGAGGAAGATCCTCGGCATGGCGTCGGCGTAGGCCTGGATGTAGCCCTCGCGCAGTTCGGGGGGCAGTGCGTGCACCAGGTCCGGGGTGAGGGACTCGGCGTCGGGCGGTGCGGTGCCCGCCCGCGCGGGGAGTTCGTCGGCGAGGGCGTCGGTGAGCCGGTCGGCGAAGAGCGTGCCGAAGACGGCGGCGCCGACGCTGCCGCCGATCTGCCGGAAGTAGTTGTTGGCGCTGGTGGCGGTGCCCAGGTCGGCGGGGCTCACGGAGTTCTGCACGGCGAGGACGAGCACCGGCATCACCATGCCGATCCCCGCGCCCAGGACGGCCATCCAGACGCTGTAGTGCAGCCGGGGGGTGTCGGCCTCCAGCCGGGACAGCAGCCACATCCCGGCGACGCACAGGGCGCAGCCGAGGATCGGGTGGATCTTGTAGCGGCCGGTACGGCTGACCAGTTGCCCGGAGATGATCGACGCGCCGACGATGCCCGCCATCATCGGCAGCATCAGCAGTCCGGACTCGGTGGCGGAGGCGCCGTCGACCATCTGGAGGAAGGTCGGCAGATAGCTGGCGGCGCCGAACAGGGCGACGCCGACCACCAGGCCGACCAGGCCGGTGACGTTGAACACCGAGTCGCGGAACAGCCGCAGCGGGATGAGGGGTTCGGCTGCGTGCCGCTCGGCGACCAGGAAGAGCAGGGTGGCGGCGAGCGCCCCGGCGGCCAGGCCGAGGATGACGCGCGAGCCCCAGGCGTGCTCGGTGCCGCCCCAGCTGGTGAGCAGCACCAGGCAGGTGGAGGCGGCGGTGAGCAGCAGCGCGCCGGGGATGTCCAGGCGTGCTCTGCGGGTGGGCTTGGGGAGCTTGAGCACGACGGCGACGACGGCCATGGTGACCAGGCCGAAGGGCACGTTGACGTAGAAGCACCAGCGCCAGGAGTGGTGGTCGGTGAAGTAGCCGCCGAGCAGCGGTCCGGCGACGGAGGCGAGTCCGAAGGCGGCCCCGATCAGTCCCATGAACCGGCCGCGCCGCCGGGGCGGCACGATGTCCGCGATGATCGCCTGTACGCCGATCATGAGTCCGCCCGCGCCGACGCCCTGCACCGCGCGGTAGGCGATCAGCTGGTCCATGGTCTGGGACCGCCCGGCGAGCGCGGAGCCGATGACGAAGACGACGATCGCGAACTGGAAGACGCCCTTGCGGCCGAGGAGGTCGCCGAGCTTGCCGTAGATCGGCAGTCCGACGGTGGCGGTGAGGAGGTAGGCGGTGATCGCCCAGGACATCTTGTCGAGGCCGTGCAGCTCACCGACGATCCGCGGCAGCGCGGTGGCGACGATCATCTGCTCCAGGGCCGCGAGGAGCAGCGCCAGCATCAGCGCGAAGAAGACCAGCCGCACCCGGCGCGGGCTCAGGCCGACGGCCGGGCCTGACCCGGCGGGTGGCCGCGGGGGCGCCGCGACCGGTTCGTCCTGCACCAGAGTCGTCCCGCCCACGTACCGCTCCCCTCGTCGCGCCTGCCGCACGGTTCCCGCGTGAAGCGGAAACTGCGCACAGGCGCGGCGAGTTACGGCACGGCTCCGGTCGTCCGGGGAGATCCACTCGAACCGGTGAGCCGGGGAGCCGCCCCCAACCTCCTTGGAGGGCTGGCCCTTTGACCGGCTGCGGCTACTTCTCGACCTCGGCGGCGAGCTTGGCGAGCACCGCGTCGTAGATCCGGCCGAGGCCCTTGGGCGCGAAGGTCCTCTCGAAGAAGCCGCCGATGCCGCCCGCGCCCTGCCAGGTGCTGGTCACCACGACCCGCGACGTGCCCTCCCCGGCGGGGGTGACCCGCCAGGTGGTGACCATGGAGGAGTTGCGGTCCTTCTCGACCAGCTCGCCGTCGGACGGCTCGGTGACCTCCAGCAGGCAGTCGCGCACCCGCTTGCTGGTGGCCTGGAGCTTCCAGTGGACCAGGGTGCCCTCGCCGTCGCCGCCCTCGCGCACCTCGTACTCGCTGAAGTGCTCGGGCAGCAGCTTCGCGCGGGTGCCGCTGTAGTCGGCGAGGGTGTCGAACACCGTCTCCGGGTCCGCCGCGACGACCCGTTCCGTGCTGGCCTCGACCTGCGCCATCGACTTCCTCCAGGAGCTGAGTTCTCGGGGTCGGGGCAAGCCAACCACCCCGGTCCCCGGCCGCCAAATCGAGATCCCGGAAGTGATCGAACGAGGTGCCGGACGCGACCGGGAATGACCGTCCCGGCGTGGCCGAAACACGATCATGGGAACACATGTTCTATTCTGTGCCCAGTGCTACCGAGGAGGTGCCATGCGCTGGGAGAACCTCACGACGGGGTCCGGCGGGACCGGGGAGTCCGGCGAACACAGCCGGGCGGCCGACGCCGCGCTGTTCGGCGCGGACGCGGTGGTGACCCGTACCTTCGACACGCCCGAGTTCCGCGGGATCACCTTCCACGAGGTGCGGGCCCGCTCGATCCTCAACCGGGTGCCGGGCGCCTCGCGGATGCCGTTCGAATGGACGGTCAACCCCTACCGGGGCTGCACGCACGCGTGCGTCTACTGCTTCGCCCGCAAGACGCACAGCTATCTGGACCTCGACACCGGACTCGGCTTCGACTCCCAGATCGTGGTCAAGGTGAACGCCCCGGAGCTGCTGCGCCGC
This sequence comes from Streptomyces sp. NPDC057877, assembly GCF_042796855.1. Lineage (NCBI taxonomy): Bacteria > Bacillati > Actinomycetota > Actinomycetes > Kitasatosporales > Streptomycetaceae > Streptomyces > Streptomyces sp. NPDC057877. Next base: position 296,048 of record NZ_JBHVMS010000002.1, on the reverse strand, counting down.
CAGCTGGGCTCGCGCCGCTGGCAGGGCGAGCACATCGCGATGGGCACCAACGTGGACTGCTACCAGCGCGCGGAGGGCCGCTACCGCCTGATGCCGGGCATCATCAGCGCCCTGCGCGACCACGCCAACCCGTTCTCGATCCTCACCAAGGGCACCCTGATCCTGCGCGACCTCGATCTGCTGACCCAGGCCGCCGAGGTGACCGACGTCGGCATCTCCGTCTCGGTCGGCTTCACCGACCCCGAGCTGTGGCGCACCGTCGAGCCGGGCACCCCCTCCCCCGAGCGGCGGCTGGACGTCGTACGGGCCCTCGGTGAGCGCGGCATCGGCTGCGGCGTGCTGATGGCCCCGGTGATCCCGTTCCTGAGCGACCACCCGGACCGGCTGCGGGCCACCGTGCGCGCGATCGCGGCCAGCGGGGCGACGTCGGTCACGCCGCTGGTGCTGCATCTGCGGCCGGGCGCCCGGGAGTGGTTCATGGCCTGGCTGGCGCGGCACCACCCGTACCTGGTGGGCCGCTACGAGCGGCTGTACGCGGACGGCGCGTACGCCCCGAAGTGGTACCAGCGCCGGATCACCCGTCAGGTGCACGACCTCGCCCGGGAGTACGGCATCGGGCCCGACCGCGCGGGCATGCCGCGGCGCATACCGGAGCCGCCGCGGGAGACCGACGCGACCGAACCCGTTCAGTTGTCGCTCATCTGAGGAAGCTCTCCAGTCGTCGAGGAGCACCGGACAGAGCAGAGGCGCACTCGAGAGAGCATTCGCGCGCATCCGGCGCCCCGATCGGGTCAAGTCCCACCCGAACACGTTCCCCCACCCGCCCCGACCGGGACCATCCGGCAAGGACCGTGACCCGCGCGGTCCGCTGCCCCTGCGTCCCGGGGAGGACCCGATGGGAAAGCGCGCAGCCCTGCTGTGCGGCGCCGCCGCCGTGCTGCTGGCCGGAACCTGCACCGCCGTCCCCGCCGAGGCGAGCGCCCCGCGCGCCACGGACCTCGCCTGGAAGGCGTGCGGCACCTCCCGGTACCCGACGCTCCAGTGCGCCTCCCTGAAGGTCCCGCTCGACCACGCCGACCCGCGCGGGCGGCACATCACCCTCGCGCTGTCCCGCGTCCCGCACACCGCGCGCACCTTCCTGGGGCCGCTGCTGGTCAACCCCGGCGGCCCGGGCGGCAGCGGACGGGCCCTGGCCGGATACGTCGCCTCCGCACTGCCGAAGAAGGTCGCCGCGCGCTACGACGTCATCGGCTTCGACCCGCGCGGGACGGGCGCGAGCCGCCCCGCCCTGAACTGCCGCCCGGGCCACTTCGCCCCGGTGCGCCACGACCCGGTGCCCGGCACACCCGGCCTGGAGCGGGCAGGGCTGGACCGCGCCCGCGCGTTCGCCGAGGCCTGCGGCGAGAAGCACGGGCACCTGCTGCCCCACATCGACACGGTCAGCGCCGCCCGCGACATGGACCTGATCCGGCGCTCACTCGGCGCCCCGCGGCTGAGCTACTTCGGCTACTCGTACGGCACCTACCTGGGCGCGGTCTACGGCAGGCTGTTCCCGGAGCGGGTGCGGCGGATGGTGCTGGACTCCGTGGTCGACCCCACCGGCGTCTGGTACGACGCCAACCTCACCCAGGACCACGCCTTCAACGACCGCCACCGGGCGTTCCTCGCCTGGGTCGCCCGGCACGACGCGACCTACCGGCTCGGCAGCGACCCGGAGCACGTCGAGACCACGTGGTACGCGATGCGCGCGGCGCTCGCGAGGCACCCGGCGGGGCGGAAGGTCGGCGCCGCGGAGCTGGAGGACACCTTCGTGCCCGGCGGCTACTACGACGGCTACTGGCCCTACCTGGCCGAGGCGTTCGCGGCCTACGTCAACGACAAGGACCCGGACCCGCTGGTCGAGGCGTACGAGGACTTCGGCGCGGTGGACGCGGCCGGGGAGAACGGCTACAGCGTGTACACCGCCGTGGAGTGCCGGGACGCCCGCTGGCCGCGGAGCTGGCACCGGTGGCGTGCCGACAACTGGGCGGCGCACGACAAGGCGCCCTTCATGACCTGGAACAACGCCTGGTACAACGCCCCGTGCGCGTTCTGGCCGACCCGCTCGCTGCGCCCGGTGGACCTGGAGAACACCGCGCTGCCCCCGGTGCTGCTCTTCCAGGCGACCGGCGACGCAGCCACCCCGTACACCGGTGCCGTGCGGATGCGCCGTCTGCTGGGCGGCTCCGCCCTCGTGGTCGAGGAGGGCGGACCCAACCACGGCATCACCCTGAGCGGCAACTCCTGTCTGGACGGCCACCTGACGGCGTATCTGGCCCATGGCACGGTCCCCCGCGGCACGAGCGGCCCCGACGCGCCGGACGAGCCGGACGCGGTCTGCGCTCCGCCGCCGCCGCCGAAGCCGCTGGCCGACGCGGAGAAGGCCACGTCCTCCCGGGGCGCGACCCTGCACGGGCTGCTCGGCTCGCGGGGCTGAACCGGGGGCCGTTGTCAGACCCGTGGTCCACCATGGACGCATGATCGAGCCGACCAGGATTCCCGCCCCCGAAGGGGTCGCACCCGCCGCCCAGTACAGCCACGTCGTGACGGGCACCGGACGCCTCGTGGCCGTCTCCGGCCAGCTCCCGCTGGACGAGGGCGGCGGGATCGTCGGCGAGGGCGACCCCGGGGCGCAGGCCCGCCAGGTCTTCGAGAACCTGCGCCGCTGCCTCACCGCGGCCGGCGCGGGCTTCGACGACGTCATCAAACTGACCTATTTCGTCACGGACATGGCCCATATGCCCGCCATCCGCGCGGCCCGCGCCGAGCACATACCCGACGACCGGCTGCCCGCCGCCTCGGCGGTCCAGGTCGCCGCGCTGGTGCGCCCGGAGTTCCTGATGGAGATCGAGGCGCTCGCGGTGGTATCCGCCTAGGGCCTGTTGTGAAAGTGCTGGTCACAGCCAGTCGTTGATGGCTTAGGGCCTGTAGGTCCCGGGCAGCTTCGCCAGCGCCCGCACCGCCGCCTCCGCCAGGGCCGGGTGCGCGAGGGCGTCCTCGAGGACGGGTCGCGCGCGGGGGTCGCCCAGGGCGCCGAGGCCCTCGATGCAGGCGAGGGCGACGCGGCGGTAGGGGTCGTGGGGGTGCAGGCGGCGCCGGAGGGTGGTGATCAGGGCGGGGACCGACTCGGGTGCGCGCAGGGTGGTCAGCAGCCGTACGGGGTGCAGGGCGTAGGCGACGCGCAGTTCGTTGGTGGCGAGGGCCGCCGCCGCGCGGGCGGTGCGCGGGTCGCCGAGGCGGGCGAGGGCGTACGCGGCGGAGGCACAGCGCTGGGGGTCGCGGTGGTTGAGGAGGAGGACGAGGGACTCGAAGGCGCGGCGGTCGCCCGCGAGGCCCAATCGGAACGCGGCCAGTTCCCTCGCCCACAGGGGCCGCCCGGGGGCGGTGAGCGTCTCCACGAGCCGGTCGCGGTCCTCGGTGGTGAGCAGTTCGGCGAACTCCGGCGCGGCCCCGCTCTCCCGCCGTAAGCGCTCCGTGAGCGTTCGCGACTCTTCGTCCATGACGCGAGGGTACAAACGATCTCGGCACCGGGGACCCACATCACCGAGACAAAGGACTGGCGCGCTCGTTACTCGCCGGTTAAGCTCAGACGAGCGAGTCACCCACTCGCGGACCCTCACAGCGGCCTGGTGACGCAGCCGCCGTGAGAGCAGTCGGTTCGGTACCTGTGTGTACCGCAGTACGACCAGGCCCCGGGACAGGGCCGGTCGGCCATCACCGTTCCCGGACGTGTGCGCGTCCGTGGCGACGGACCCACCGGGCGTGTGCGCTCAGCAGCCCGGCAACACCCGCATTCCGGAGCACTTCCACGCACCCGGTGCGCCCCCGTGGCGCATCCGGGCGCGTTCCCAGTCGTCACCCTCATCCATGGAGTCCGCGATGGCCTCTCCCCTGTCCGACACGCAGTCCCCGCTGTCCCCCCTCGAGAAGATCGCCGTCGTCGGCCTCGGCACCATGGGCACCGGCATCGCCGAGGTGCTCACCAAGGCCGGTCGTGAGGTCGTCGGGATCGACATCAGCGAGGCCCAGGCCGCCGCGTGCGTCGCCGCCCTGGAGGCCTCCACCGCCCGTGCCGTGGCCCGCGACCGCCTCACCGAGCAGGAGCGCGCCGACATCCTCGCCCGCTTCCGCACCGCCACCGAGCTGACCGCCGCGGCCGACGCGGACCTGGTCATCGAGGTCGCGCCGGAGTCGTACGAGATCAAGCAGCAGATCTTCCGCGAACTGGACGGCGTGGTGCGCCCGGAGACCATCCTGGCGACCGGCACCAACGCCCTGTCCGTGACCCGGCTCGCGGCCGAGTCGGCGCGTCCCGAGCGCGTGCTCGGGCTGCACTTCTTCAACCCGGCCCCGGCGATGCGGCTGGTGGAGGTGGTCTCCTCGGTGCTCACCGCGCCGCAGGCCGTCACCGCCGTCACCGACCTGGCGATCCAGCTGGGCAAGGAGCCGGTGGCGGTCGGCGACCGGCCCGGGTTCGTCGCCGACGGGCTGCTGTTCGGCTATCTCAACCAGGCCGCCGCGATGTACGAGGCCAACTACGCCTCCCGCGAGGACATCGACGCCGCGATGCGGCTGGGCTGCGGTCTGCCGATGGGCCCGCTGGCGCTGCTCGACCTGATCGGCATCGACACCGCGCGCACCGTCCTGGACGCCATGTACACCGAGTCCCAGGACCGGCTGCACGCCCCCGCGCCGATCCTCAAGCAGCTCAGCGAGGCGGGCCTGACGGGCCGTAAGTCGGGCCGCGGCTTCTACACCTACGACGCCCCCGGCAGCCCGACGGTGGTGCGGGACGCCCTGACGCCGCTGGAGGGCGACGGCCTCGTCCCCGGCCGCCCGGTCTCCTCGGTCGGGGTGGCCGGTTCCGGCACCATGGCGTCGGGCATCGCCGAGGTGTTCGCCAAGGCCGGTTTCGACGTGGTCCTCGCCGCCCGCAGCGAGGAGAAGGCCCAGGCCGCCAAGGCCCGCATCGGCAAGTCCCTGGCCCGCTCGGTCGACAAGGGCCGGATGACCGGCGAGGCCGCCGCCCGGACCCTGGAGCGGATCACCCCGGCGGGCTCCTACGACGCCTTCGCCGAGGTCGACCTGGCGGTGGAGGCGGTCGCCGAGGACCTGGACGTCAAGCGGCAGCTGTTCGCGGCGCTGGACAAGGTGTGCAAGCCCGGCGCGGTGCTGGCGACCACCACCTCCTCGCTGCCGGTGGTCGCCTGCGCCCGCGCCACCTCGCGTCCGCAGGACGTGATCGGCATGCACTTCTTCAACCCGGCCCCGGCGATGAAGCTGGTCGAGGTCGTGCGGACCGTGCTCACGGCCGACGACGTGCACGCCACGGTCCGCGAGGTCTGCGCCCGGATCAGGAAGCACGCCGTGGACTGCGGCGACCGGGCCGGTTTCATCGTCAACGCCCTGCTGTTCCCGTACCTGAACAACGCGATCAAGATGGTGCAGGACCACTACGCCTCGCTCGACGACATCGACGCGGCGATGAAGCTGGGCGGCGGCTACCCGATGGGCCCCTTCGAGCTGCTGGACGTCGTCGGCCTGGATGTCTCGCTGGCGATCGAGAAGGTCCTGCACCGCGAGTTCCGCGACCCGGGGCTGGCCCCCGCGCCGCTCCTGGAGCATCTGGTGGCCGCGGGCTGCCTCGGCCGCAAGACGGGCCGCGGCTTCCGCGAATATGCCCGGCGGTGACCGGCCAGGCGACTGGTTCCGGGCGGGTGTGGAGTGGGGCGGACTGCTCGATCCGGGCAGCCGTCCCGCCCCCGCCGGGCCCGGCGTTCCCCCGCCCGCCGAGGGCGGGGGAAACCCCGGACCTGCGCACCAGGCCGCGCACATGCAGTACGTTCGGGGCATGTCCCAGCCCGCCAAGTCCACACGTAACCCCGCCACGCCCGACACTCCGGAAAGTGCCGCAGGCGGTCGCGCCGCCGCACAGCGGCTGAAAATGCGCCGGGAGCTGGCGGCCGCGGCCATGGAGCTGTTCGCGACCAAGGGCTACGAGGCGACCACCGTCGACGAGATCGCGGCCCAGGCCGGGGTCGCCCGCCGCACGTTCTTCCGCCACTTCCGCTCCAAGGAAGAGGCGATCTTCCCCGACCACGACGACACCCTGGTCCGGGCCGAGGCGGTGCTGAACGCGGCACCCGCGCACGAGCACCCGCTCGACACGGTGTGCCGTGGCATCAAGGAAGTCATGAAGATGTACGCGGCCCGGCCGGAGATCTCGGTGGCCCGCTACAAGCTCACCCGCGAGGTGCCCACCCTGCGCGAGGCGGAGATCGCCTCGGTGGCCCGCTACGAACGTCTCTTCACCCGCTATCTGCTCGGCCACTTCGACGAGCACGCGCACGACGACGCCGCCAACGACGACCCGCTGCTGGCGGAGGTCGCCGCGTCCGCCGTGGTCACCGCCCACAACCACGTGCTGCGGCGCTGGCTGCGCGCGGACGGCCAGGGCGATGTGGAGACCCAGCTGGACCACGCCTTCGCGATCGTGCGCAAGACGTTCGGCGCGGGCATCGGCGTCGGCCGCACCGCCACGCCGCGGCCCGCCTCGCCCCCGGCGTCGGTGTCCGCGCGCGGCGAGGTGCTGGTCACCGTGGCCCGCACCGACGCCCCCCTGGACGAGGTCATGCGGACCATCGAGGAGGCGCTCAGGGACCGCTGAGCGCCCGTGCACCCGCTGTGATGACGGCCACCCTTCGGGGTGGCCGTTTTGGTATCCGACGAGCCGTTTTCCACCGGTCCTCCACCGGCGTTCGATCGATCATCGCTCATTTGTTACGTAAAGATTCCGTCTGAGCGCAATTTCTGGCACTCAGTGCCTTGCCGGATGACACGGTGTGCCATACGTTGAAGGAGTCCGGGCTGTCCCCGCGGGCCATCACCGCGACCCGGACGCCTGCGTCACAGGCACCCTCCCGCGCCACAAAGCGCTGCCGAACAGCACCACCGCCGAACCGACGGCACCCCCTCGAAAACCCTCAGCAGCACCGACGTAACCCTCAGCGCCCCTCCCTCAGGGCGCTCATCGCCGGAGGCAACACCGTGACCGTGAAGGACATCCTGGACGCGATCCAGTCGCCCGACTCCACAGCGGCCGACTTCGCCGCTCTGCCGCTCCCCGAGTCGTACCGCGCGATCACCGTGCACAAGGACGAGACGGAGATGTTCGCGGGCCTCGAGACCCGCGACAAGGACCCCCGCAAGTCGCTGCACCTGGACGAGGTGCCGCTGCCCGAACTGGGCCCGGGCGAGGCCCTGGTGGCCGTCATGGCCTCCTCGGTCAACTACAACTCGGTGTGGACCTCGATCTTCGAGCCGCTGTCCACCTTCGGGTTCCTGGAGCGCTACGGCCGCACCAACGACCTGGCCAAGCGCCACGACCTGCCGTACCACATCATCGGCTCCGACCTCGCGGGCGTCGTCCTGCGCACCGGCCCCGGCGTCAACGCCTGGCAGCCCGGGGACGAGGTCGTCGCGCACTGCCTGTCGGTGGAACTGGAGTCCTCCGACGGCCACAACGACACCATGCTCGACCCGGAGCAGCGCATCTGGGGCTTCGAGACCAACTTCGGCGGCCTCGCCGAGATCGCGCTCGTGAAGTCCAACCAGCTGATGCCGAAGCCGGGCCACCTCTCCTGGGAGGAGGCCGCCGCCCCCGGCCTGGTCAACTCCACCGCCTACCGGCAGCTCGTCTCCGCCAACGGCGCGGCGATGAAGCAGGGCGACAACGTGCTGATCTGGGGGGCGAGCGGCGGCCTGGGCTCGTACGCCACCCAGTTCGCGCTCGCGGGCGGCGCGCACCCCATCTGTGTCGTCTCCAGCGAGCAGAAGGCGGAGATCTGCCGGTCCATGGGCGCGGAGTCGATCATCGACCGCAGCGCCGAGGGCTACCGGTTCTGGAAGGACGAGCGGACCCAGGACCCCAAGGAGTGGAAGCGCTTCGGCAAGCGCATCCGCGAACTCACCGGCGGCGAGGACATCGACATCGTCTTCGAGCACCCCGGCCGCGAGACCTTCGGCGCGTCCGTCTTCGTCACCCGCAAGGGCGGCACCATCACCACCTGCGCCTCCACCTCGGGCTACATGCACGAGTACGACAACCGCTACCTGTGGATGTCCCTGAAGCGCATCATCGGCTCCCACTTCGCCAACTACCGCGAGGCCTGGGAGGCCAACCGCCTGATCGCCAAGGGCAAGATCCACCCGACCCTGTCGAAGGTGTACTCCCTGGAGGACACCGGCCAGGCCGCGCACGACGTGCACCGCAACGCCCACCAGGGCAAGGTCGGCGTGCTCTGCCTCGCGCCCGAGGAGGGCCTGGGCGTGCGCGACCAGGAGATGCGCGCCCGGCACATCGACGCCATCAACCGCTTCCGGAACATCTGAGGGCCGGTAGATGACAGAGCGTCAGAAGGATCGCCCGTGGCTGATGCGGACGTACGCCGGTCACTCGACCGCCGAGGCGTCCAACGAGCTGTACCGGCGCAACCTCGCCAAGGGGCAGACGGGTCTGTCGGTCGCCTTCGACCTGCCGACCCAGACCGGCTACGACTCCGACCACATCCTCGCCCGCGGCGAGGTCGGCCGGGTCGGCGTGCCGATCGCGCACCTCGGTGACATGCGCCGTCTCTTCCAGGACATCCCCCTGGAGCAGATGAACACCTCGATGACCATCAACGCCACCGCCATGTGGCTGCTGGCGCTCTACCAGGTCGTCGCGGAGGAGCAGGGCGCGGACATCACCCAGCTCCAGGGCACCACCCAGAACGACATCGTCAAGGAGTACCTGTCCCGGGGGACGCACGTCTTCCCCCCGGGGCCCTCCCTCCGGCTGACGACCGACATGATCGCGTACACGGTCTCCCACCTCCCCAGGTGGAACCCGATCAACATCTGCAGCTACCACCTCCAGGAGGCGGGGGCCACCCCGGTCCAGGAGATCGCGTACGCGATGTCGACGGCGATCGCCGTGCTCGACGCCGTGCGGGACTCCGGGCAGGTGCCGCAGGAGCGCATGGGCGATGTGGTGGGCCGTATCTCCTTCTTCGTGAACGCGGGCGTCCGCTTCGTCGAGGAGATGTGCAAGATGCGCGCCTTCGGCCGCATCTGGGACCGCGTCACCCATGAGCGGTACGGCATCCAGAACCCCAAGCACCGCCGCTTCCGCTACGGCGTCCAGGTCAACTCCCTCGGCCTGACCGAGGCGCAGCCGGAGAACAACGTCCAGCGGATCGTCCTGGAGATGCTGGCGGTGACGCTGTCGAAGGACGCACGCGCGCGTGCCGTGCAGCTCCCCGCCTGGAACGAGGCCCTCGGCCTGCCCCGCCCCTGGGACCAGCAGTGGAGCCTGCGCATCCAGCAGGTGCTGGCGCACGAGAGCGACCTGCTGGAGTACGACGACATCTTCGAGGGCTCGAAGGTGATCGAGGCCAAGGTGGACGAGCTGGTCGCGGCGGCGTTCGCCGAGATGGACCGCATCGAGGAGATGGGCGGCGCGATGGCCGCCGTCGAGTCCGGCTACCTCAAGTCGCAGCTCGTCGCCTCGCACGCGGAGCGCCGGGCCCGGATCGAGTCGGGGCAGGAGAAGATCGTCGGCGTCAACGTCTTCGAGACGACCGAGCCGAACCCGCTGACGGCCGACCTGGACACCGCGATCCAGACGGTCGACCCGGCGGTGGAGGCCCGTGTCGTGGCCGCGCTCCAGCACTGGCGGGACACCCGCTACCAGCCGCCCTTCAACCACCCCCGGCCGTGCAAGGCGCTGGAGCGGCTGAAGGAGGCCGCCAAGGGCACCGGCAACCTCATGGAGGCCACCTTGGAGTGCGCCCGCGCGGGCGTCACGACCGGCGAGTGGGCGGGCGCCCTGCGCGAGGTGTTCGGCGAGTTCCGGGCCCCCACCGGGGTCTCCTCGGCGCCGGTCGCGGTGGCGGCTCAGGAGGGCACGGGGCTGGCCCTCGTACGCCGCAAGGTGGACCTGACGGCGAAGGACCTCGGCGTGGGCAAGCTGCGCTTCCTGGTCGGCAAGCCGGGCCTGGACGGGCACTCCAACGGCGCCGAGCAGATCGCCGTACGCGCGCGGGACGCGGGCTTCGAGGTGGTCTACCAGGGCATCCGGCTGACCCCCGAGCAGATCGTCGACGCCGCCCTCGCCGAGGACGTGCACGCGGTGGGCCTGTCGATCCTGTCCGGGTCGCACGCCCAGCTGGTGCCGGACGTACTCGATCGGCTGCGTGTGGCAGGTGCCACAGACATTCCGGTGATCGCCGGTGGCATCATCCCGAACGGTGACGCCCAGCAGCTGAAGGAGGCCGGTGTGGCCGCCGTCTTCACCCCGAAGGACTTCGACATCACCGGCATCATCGGCCGCATCGTCGACGAGATCCGCACAGCCAACAAGCTCGACCCCCTGGAGGTCCCCGCATGACCACGGTCAACCGCCTTCGCCCCCGGCGTTCCTGTCTGGCGGTACCGGGCTCGAACCCGCGCTTCCTGGAGAAGGCCCAGGGCCTCCCCGCCGACCAGGTCTTCCTGGACCTGGAGGACGCGTGCGCGCCGCTCGCCAAGCCGGAGGCGCGGCACACCATCGTGAAGTTCCTCAACGAAGGCGACTGGACGGGCAAGACGCGGGTCGTGCGCGTCAACGACTGGACGACCGAGTGGACGTACCGCGATGTCGTGACCGTGGTCGAGGGCGCGGGCCAGAACCTCGACTGCATCATGCTGCCGAAGGTGCAGGACGCCCAGCAGATCGTCGCCCTCGACCTGCTGCTGACGCAGATCGAGAAGACGATGGGCTTCGAGGTCGGCAAGATCGGCATCGAGGCGCAGATCGAGAACGCGCAGGGCCTGAACAACGTCAACGAGATCGCGCAGGCCTCCCAGCGCGTCGAGACGATCATCTTCGGCCCGGCCGACTTCATGGCGTCCATCAACATGAAGTCGCTGGTCGTGGGCGAGCAGCCGCCCGGCTACCCGGCGGACGCCTACCACTACATCCTGATGAAGATCCTGATGGCCGCCCGCGCCAACGACCTCCAGGCGATCGACGGCCCCTACCTGCAGATCCGCAACATCGACGGCTACCGCGAGGTCGCCCAGCGCGCCGCCGCGCTCGGCTTCGACGGCAAGTGGGTGCTGCACCCGGGCCAGGTCGAGGCGTCCAACGAGATCTTCTCGCCGTCCCAGGAGGACTACGACCACGCCGAGCTGATCCTGGACGCGTATGACTACTACACGTCCGAGCAGGGCGGCAAGAAGGGCTCCGCGATGCTCGGCGACGAGATGATCGACGAGGCCAGCCGCAAGATGGCCCTGGTCATCGCGGGCAAGGGACGCGCCGCCGGGATGCGGCGCACGTCGAAGTTCGAGATCCCGGAGGCCTGAGCGCGATGCAGTTCGGACGTACCTACGAGGAGTTCGAGGTCGGGGCGGTCTACAAGCACTGGCCCGGGAAGACGGTCACGGAGTACGACGACCACCTCTTCTGCCTCCTCACCATGAACCACCACCCGCTCCACATGGACGCGAACTACGCGGAGAGCACGACGGACTTCGGCAGGAACGTCGTCGTCGGGAACTACGTCTACTCCCTCCTGCTCGGCATGTCCGTCCCGGACGTCTCCGGCAAGGCGATCGCCAACCTGGAGATCGAGTCGCTCAGGCACGTGGCGCCGACCTTCCACGGCGACACCATCTACGGCGAGACGACCGTGCTCGACAAGTGGCCGTCGAAGTCGAAGAACGACCGCGGCATCGTGCACGTCGAGACCAAGGGCTACAAGCAGGACGGCACCCTGGTCTGCGTCTTCCGCCGCAAGGTGATGGTGCCGACCGAGACGTACATCAAGGAGCGCGGCGGCGAGCAGCCGGGCCGCCCCGAGCTGAAGGAACAGGGGAAGTAGAGATGGCCCGTCTCGCCCAGACCGCCGGTCTGACCGACATCCAGCAGGAGATCCTGTCCACCGTCCGGGACTTCGTGGACAAGGAGATCATCCCGGTCGCGACCGAGCTGGAGCACCGCGACGAGTATCCGCAGGACATCGTCGACGGCCTGAAGGAGTTGGGCCTGTTCGGCCTGATGATCCCGGAGGAGTACGGCGGTCTGGGCGAGTCGCTCCTGACGTACGCGCTGTGCGTGGAGGAGATCGCCCGGGGCTGGATGTCCGTCTCCGGCATCATCAACACCCACTTCATCGTCGCCTACATGCTCAAGCAGCACGGCACCCAGGAGCAGAAGGACCACTTCCTGCCGCGCATGGCGGCGGGCGACATCCGCGGCGCCTTCTCGATGTCGGAGCCGGGCCTGGGCTCCGATGTGTCGGCGATCACGTCGAAGGCGGTCAAGGAGGGCGACGCATACGTCCTCAACGGCCAGAAGATGTGGCTGACGAACGGCGGTACGTCGTCCCTGGTGGCCGTACTGGTCAGAAGTGACGAAGGACACCCCGAGGGCACGGCCCCGCACAAGTCGATGACCACCTTCCTGGTGGAGAAGGAGCCCGGCTTCGGCGAGGTCCGCCCCGGCCTCACCATCCCGGGCAAGATCGACAAGATGGGGTACAAGGGGGTGGACACCACCGAACTCATCATGGACGGCCTGCGCATTCCCGCTGACCGGGTGCTCGGCGGGGTCACCGGCCGAGGTTTTTACCAAATGATGGACGGCGTCGAGGTGGGCCGCGTGAATGTGGCGGCGCGTGGCTGTGGCGTCGCTCAGCGTGCTTTCGAACTCGGTGTCCAGTACGCCCAGCAGCGTCACACTTTCGGCAAGCCGATCGCCCAGCACCAGGCGATTCAGTTCAAACTCGCGGAGATGGCCACCAAGGTCGAGGCCGCGCATGCGATGATGGTGAACGCGGCACGCAAAAAGGACTCCGGCGAGCGAAACGACCTCGAAGCGGGGATGGCGAAGTACCTCGCCTCCGAGTACTGCAAGGAAGTCGTGGAGGACGCCTTCCGGATCCACGGCGGCTACGGCTTCTCCAAGGAGTACGAGATCGAGCGCCTCTACCGCGAGGCCCCGATGCTGCTGATCGGTGAGGGTACCGCCGAGATCCAGAAAATGATCATCGGGCGCCGACTGCTCGAAGAGTATCGGTTCCAGGGCTGAATGTCCGGAAACGGGGTGTAATCTCCGAGAAGAAGATCACACCCCGTAGGCAGTCTTCGGCCGTCGACTCGGCTTCCTGGCTTACCCAGTTGTGGCGCTTAGCCGCTACGATCGCCGGAAAGCCGCCGTCCCCCGTAAGCAGCGCGGCATAATCCGCTACGAAGGTCATCCATGCCCCACAGCCAAACCTCTGCATCTCGCGACAGCCGGGCCGGCGTACGCCTCGCGCGCGGAGCATCGCCGTGGCTTCTCCCGACCGTCGCCACCGCAGCCCTCAGCCTGGCCCGGGCGCGCCGCTCCGGCGCCGCCAAGGCCGTCGCCGTTCCCGCCACCGCGCTCGCGGCGGGAATGCTGTGGTTCTTCCGCGACCCCGAGCGCGAGATCGCCGAGGGCAGGGTCATCTCCCCCGCCGACGGCGTGGTGCAGAGCATCATGCCGTGGAAGGACGGACGCACCCGCGTCGCGATCTTCATGAGCCCGCTCAATGTGCACGTCAACCGCGCGCCGCTGTCCGGCACCGTGACGTCCGTCGAGCACGTCCCGGGCGGATTCGTTCCTGCTTTCAACAAGGAGAGCGAGAACAACGAGCGCGTCGTCTGGCACTTCGACACCGAACTCGGTGACATCGAGATGATCCAGATCGCGGGCGCGGTGGCCCGCCGTATCGTCCCCTACATCCCCGAGGGCACCAAGGTCGAGCAGGGCGACCGGATCGGCCTGATCCGCTTCGGCTCGCGCGTCGACCTCTACCTCCCCGAGGGCGTCGAGGTCGCGGTCGAGGTCGGCCAGAAGACCGTGGCTGGGGTGACTCGCATTGACCGTGACTGACCCGGAGACACAGACGGGCTGGGTTCCGGAGGTCGCCGAGGACGAAGAAGAGGAGATGCCCCTCTCGCTGCGCCTCTCGATAGCGGACACCCTCACCCTGGGCAACGCCACCTGCGGCTTCATGGCGGTGTACTTCACCACCACCGGCATCCTGATCCCGCACCTCACGGGCAGCCAGGAGACCGGCATGGCCCGCCACAGCGCGGCCACGGCGGTCATCCTCATGCTCTGCGCGGCGGTCTTCGACCTGTTCGACGGCCTGGTGGCGCGCAAGCTGCGCTCCTCCCCCATGGGCGCGGAGCTGGACAACCTCTCCGACCTGATCAGCTTCGGCCTGGCCCCGGCCTACTTCGTCCTGGTCTACGGCATGGTCGCCGACGACGCCCACCAGCGGGTGGCGGCGGTCGGCGCGATCGTCGTGCTCCTGGCCGTCGTACTCCGGCTGGCCAGGTTCTCCTGCGTGACCCCGACGAACGGCATGTTCCAGGGCATGCCGAGCCCCTTCGGCGCGCTGACGGTCGTCGCGATCGTGCTCCTCGAGCTGCCGTTCGTCGCCACCCTGCTGGCCATCCTGGGCACCGCCTGGCTGATGGTGAGCCGCGTCGAGTACCCCAAGCCCCGGGGCCGCCTCGCCGTGGCGATGCTCTCCTGGATCGTCCTGTCGATGGGCCTGCTCTCCGCCTGGGCCTTCGGCGCCCCCAGCGGCCAGCTCCTCCTCCAGACGGGCTGCGCCCTCCAGCTGGTCACCGGCGCGGTGATCCCCCTGGTCGCCACGGCCCGCCGGGTGAACACCTTCCGCGACAACCGACGCGAGGCACGGGCGGCACAGCTGCCGTAGCCGTCGGCCGCACCGAGAGGGCCCCGGACCCAGGGTTGGGTCCGGGGCCCTCTTCCGTTGTGTCCAGCCCGTCCGGCGTTCGGGGACGAGGCCCCTGCAGGGCCGGGACCCCTCGGCCTCAGCCGAAGAAGTCCCGCGCGATCCGCTCCGCAACCCGCTCCAGGATCGGCCCGGCATCCGAGATGCACCGAGCGACATCCGGCTCCACATCGGTCAACGGGTACGCCCGCCGAATCCCCGCCCGCCCCAACGCCTGAGGCGCCAACGCAAGCCTCCCACACACGGCGACGACCTCCTTGCCCTCGGCCCGCGCCGCCGCGGCGACCCCGGCCGGAGCCTTCCCATGCAGGGTCTGCTCATCGAGCGACCCCTCACCGGTGATCACGAGATCGGCCCGCTCAAGCGCCGACGCGAAGCCCAGCACATCGAGCATCACCTCGATACCGGGCCGGAACCGCGCACCGAGCAGCAGGGCACCGTACCCGATCCCCCCAGCCGCCCCGGCACCGGGCGCGAGCGCGTACGCGGCGGCCCGCCCCCCAAGCCCCGTGGAGTCCTCCAGCACCTTCGCGAAGTGCGCGAGCGCGGCGTCCAGCGCGACCACGTCATCCGGCGAGGCCCCCTTCTGAGGCCCGTACACGGCAGCCGCCCCGGTCACCCCGGTCAGCGGATTGTCGACATCGCTGGCCAGCACCAGGTCGACACCGCCCAGCCGGTCGTCGAGCCCGGACAGATCGACGGAGGCCAGCTCGGCCAGCCCGCCGCCCCCCGGCGCCACCGGCGACCCGTCGGCGTTCAGGAACCGCGCCCCGAGCGCGGACAGCATGCCCGCGCCCCCGTCGGTCGTCGCGCTCCCGCCGACCCCGAAGACGATGGTCCGGGCGCCCGCGTCCAGCGCGGCCCGCAGCAGCTCACCGGACCCGTAGGTGGACGCGGTCAGCGGGGCGAAGGCCCCGGCGGGCAGCCGCTGCAACCCGCTGGCCTCGGCCATCTCCACCACGGCGGTACCGTCGCGCAGCGCGAACGCGGCGACGACCTCGTCCCCGAGCGGCCCGGCGACCCGCACCTCCCGCCGCTCGAACCCGGCCGCGACCGCCGCGGCCACGGTCCCGTCACCACCGTCGGCCACCGGCAGCGCGGCCACCTCCAGCTCCGGCACGACCCGGCGCAGCCCGGCCGTCACCCGCTGGGCGACCTCCACGGCCGTCAGCGAGCCCTTGAACTTGTCCGCGGCGATGAGCACCCTGCGCGCCCCGTCCACTGCGTCCGCCACCTGGCATTCCCCTTGCTCTCCGAGCCCCGCGCACGTCCAGCACGTCAAGGCAGTCGCGCCGCTGCGACCTTAACCGGACCGTGCCCTCGCCGTCATGCCCCTGCCCGCCCCCCGGAACGCGGGGCGAACCGGCAGAACTGGGTAGACCGACCCCATGACCCCTAAGGAGCCCGAGCGGCAGCTCGCCGACCGGATCCTGGGCGGCTGGCTGGGCCGGATCGCGGGCAACATGCTCGGCAAGCCGGTCGAGCGGGGCGACCTGTGGACCCGGCCCCGCATCGACGACTACCTGCGTCGGGCGGACGCCCTGCCCCTGACCGACTACCTGCCGGAACCCCCGGACGGCATCGCCGCCGACCTGCGCCCGGAGTGGCGGGCCTGCGTCCGCGGCCGGATCCACGGCAGCTGCCGCGACGACGACATCGACTACGCCGTCCTCGGCCTGCACCTGCTGGAGACCCACGGCTTCGCCTTCACCACCGAACAGGTGGGCGACCTGTGGCTGCTGCGCCTGCCGTACCTCCAGACCTTCACCGCGGAACGCGCCGCCTACCGCAACCTCACCAACGGCCTGAAGCCACCCCTGACAGCCACCTACGACAACCCCCACCAGGAATGGATCGGCGCCCTCATCCGCGCCGACATCCACGGCTGGACCAACCCCGGCGCACCCCACGAGGCGGCGTCGCTGGCCCGCCGGGACGCGGTCCTTTCCCATACGGGCAACGGCGTCTACGGGGCCATGTGGGCGGCGGCCCTGATCGCCGCGTCCTTCACGGCACCCTCGATCCGCCCCGCCCTCGACGAGTCCCTGACGGTCATCCCGCCGAGCAGCCGCCTGGCCCGCACGGTCCGCCGGGTCATCTCCCTCCACGGCACGGGCCTGACCTGGCAGGACACCCTCACCACGATCGAGGAGGAGACAGCGGGCCTCAACTGGATCCACACCATCCCCAACGCCGCCGTCCTCACCGCGGGCCTCCTCTACGGCGCCGACGACTTCACCCGCACCATCACCCTCACCGTCCGCGCGGGCCTCGACACCGACTCCAACGGCGCGACGGCGGGCTCGGTGGCGGGCGTCCTCACCGGCGCGGCGGCCATCCCGCCCCGCTGGAAGGACCCGTTGCAGGACACGGTCCGCAGCGCGGTCTTCGGCTTCGACGGGGTACGCATCACCGACCTGGCCCGCCGGACGGCGGCGCTGGCGCGGTCCCGCTGAAGGTCGCCCCGCGCTCTCAGGCCGCCGTGGTCAGCCCGCGCAGCAGCGCCGGAAGCGCGGTGCCGATGGGTTCACGGATCACTTCGTCGGCCAGTTCGTCGTACGGCGTGGGCTCCGCGTTGACGATGAGCAGCCGCGCGCCGTGGTCCGTGGCGACGCCCGCGAGGCCCGCGGCGGGCTGGACCTGGAGGCTGGTGCCGACGGCGATGAAGATCTGACAGGCCTTGGTGATGGCGAGGGCGTCGCCGAGGACGGCCGGGTCGAGGCGCTCGCCGAACATCACCGTCGCGGGCTTGAGGACGCCGCCGCACTCCAGGCAGGCCGGGTCGTCCTCCCCGGCATCGACGCGGGCGAGCGCGTCCTCCATCGGGCCCCGGGTGTGGCAGGCGGTGCACACCACGCTCCGTGCGCTGCCGTGCAGTTCGAGGACCTTGCGGGCGGGCAGTCCGGCGAGCTGGTGCAGACCGTCGACGTTCTGCGTGATGACCCGGACCGGGACGCCGGAGCGCTCCAGTTCGGCGACCGCCCGGTGTGCGGAGTTGGGTGCCGCGTTGAGGGTGTGGGTCGCGCGCCGCATCCGCCAGGAGCGGCGGCGGATCTCCGGGTCGGCCATGTAGTAGTCGTACGTGACGAGCTTCTCGGCCTCGGGGTCGCGCCGCCACAGTCCGTTCGGGCCGCGGTAGTCCGGGATTCCGGAGTCGGTGGAGATTCCGGCGCCGCTGAGGATCGCGACCAGGGGCTTGTTCATGGCACCGAGGGTAGGACGGCCCGGTACGCGCGGCGAACGGATTTGCGATCCGGTGCTAGGGTCCCGGCCATGGCCAAGGTCTCCGTATCCCTCAATGCCGATCTCGTCGTCGAAGCGATGGTGCTGTCCGGCGTGGGCAGCCCGCAGGACGCCGTCGAACTGGTGCTGCGCGACTACATCGAGCGCGGTCACCGCACGGAGGCCCGCCTCGCGGAACGCGACGAGGCGCTGCGCGTGGTGGACATGAAGCCGCGCGACGTGGAGGGCTGAGCGTCAGCCGACGCGGTGGCCGTTCTCCAGCTCCACCGTCCCGGCGCCGGAGTCGACGACATCGAGGGCGGCCAGCACACGGCGGCCCAGGGCACCGGGCAGATGGGCGGGCAGGTCGGCGCGGGGCACGAGCCGCCAGGACAGCAGTTCCTCCTCCTGGAGGCGGATCGCCTTGAAGTCGTCCTCGCCGAGCACCCCACCGTCGTAGACATAGGCCACCACCGGGGGCCGACCCGGGCCCTGCACCCAGTCGACCGCCAGCAGGCGGCCCGGTTCGGTGTCGAGGCCGATCTCCTCGGCGGTCTCCCGGCGCGCGCCCTGCCGGGGGGTCTCACCGTCGTCGGACTCGACGGTGCCGCCCGGCAGTGCCCAGCCCTCGCGGTAGTTGGGCTCGACGAGCAGCACCCGGCCCTCGGCGTCGCGGAACAGGGCGGCGGCACCGGCGAGGATGCGGGGCAGGGAGGCGATGTAGGCGGCGTAGTCAAGGGTCGTCACCCTGCACAGGGTAGCCAGCGCGCTCGACCCCTCGGAGCGCGAAGACCGTCAGCCGTTCGAGATCACTTCTTCGACGTCATTTCCTGTATGCCGATGGCCGACAGGAGAGCGAACTTGCTCCTGGCGTCCGCGTCGTGCGGGGTGTCCACCACGAGGCGGAGGTCCGTGGCCTGTGTGGTGAGCACGTTGGAGTCCACCGCGATGTCGCCCACCGCCGGATGTGCGACGACCTTGTGTGTGCCCTGGTGGTCACCCACCGACCGGAGGGCCCAGAGTCCGCGGAACCGGTGACCGCGGTTCAGCCTGGTGAGCAACGCCTTGATGTCGGGGTCGTTCGGGTACCGGCTGGTCGTGGCGCGCAGGTCGGCGACCAGGGACTCCTCGAACGCGGTCCGCTCCTCGGCGGTCTGCCGGATGCGGGTGGGCTGGCTCTCGAACTGGGCGATCAGGGCGTTGCGTTCGTCGTCGCCCAGCCTGGTGGGGTCGCCGAAGACGGCCGCGAACATCGGGTTCCAGTGCAGCGCCTGCCAGGCGGCGTCGAACACCACCACCGGGCTGTCGGCGAGCTGCTCGACGATCCGGTGCACGCTGGCGGGGACCAGTCGCGGAACCCGGTCCGGGGCCGCGGCGTGACCGGCCAGGCGCAGGAGGTGGGCCTGCTCGTCGTCGGACAGGTGCAGCGCGCGGGCGAGTGCCGAGCAGACCTGCGCCGACGGCCTCGCCGCCCGGCCCTGTTCGAGCCGGACCACGTACTCGGGCGAGATCCCGGCCAGTTGCGCCAGCTCGCCCCGCCGCAGGCCGGCGACCCGGCGCGGGGAACGGCGCGGCAGACCGACGGCGCCGGGGTCGAGCCGGTCCCGCCAGGCCCGTAGCGCGACACCGAGTTCGTTCATGGGGGCCATCCTTGCGCAGACCGGCTGTCGTGGCGTGGTACCGGCTGTACCAGGAAGACCCGTGGCTTCCACGGGGTCCGTCCTCGGGCCCACGATCAGGCTCAAGCCCACTTCGACTCACGAGACAGCCCTTGAGGGCAATGGGAGAGCCGGGACATGGACATCTTTCTCACCGGCGGCAGCGGTTTCGTCGGACAGCACCTCATCACCCGCCTGATCGCCGACGGCCACAGCGTGTGGGCACTGGCCCGCAGTGCCGGGGCCGCGCGACACGTGGAGCAGGCCGGAGCGACGCCCGTCCTCGGCGATCTCGCCGACCTGTGCGGCCCGGACCCCGCCCGGGCGGCGGTCTGGTCGGCCGTACTGGACCGGTGCGAAGCGGTGATCCACTCGGCCGCCCGCATGGAGTTCTGGGGGCCGGACGCCGGATTCGAGCGCGACAACCACCGGCCGACCGTCGCCCTGTTCACCGCCGCGGCCTCCGCGGGCGTCAAGCGCTTCGTACTCATCAGCGCCGCCGCGGTGTCGACCGACCGGCGCCGCACCCCCGAGGTGGTCGACGAGGCCACCCCGACCGGTCGGTCGATCATCGCGTACGGCCGGGTCAAGCTGGCGACCGAGCAGGCCCTGGCGCGCATGGCCACCCCGGGGATGACCCTGATCACCCTGCGCCCCCCGTTCATCTGGGGCCGGGGCATGACGACGCTGCGCGACGCGGCCACCGCTGCCGCCGCCGGGCGCTTCGCCTGGATCGACGGCGGACGGCACATCATGGACTTCGTCCACGTCGACAACCTCGCGACCGCGACGGCCGCCGCGCTGAGCCGCGGCTACGACCGCAAGGTCTACTACGTCACCGACGGCACCCCGATGCCGATCCGGGACTTCTTCACCCCGGTCCTGGAGACCATGGGCGCCGACCTCAGCCACGTACGGAGTGTGCCGCTGGCCGTCGCCTCGCCGGTCGCCAGGATCCTGGACCGGTCCTGGCGGCTGCTGCGCCGCCCCACCCCGCCGCCGCTGTTCGACTGGCTGGTCGCGATCATGGGGCGCGACCGCAGCTACGACATCAGCCGGGCCCGCGCCGACCTGGACTACCGGCCGGGCGTGCCCTTCGCCGCCGGAGTGGACGAGATGCGCGCGACCGCGCCACAGCGCTAGCCGGTCGGCGGGGACGGATCGGTGCGCGGGGCGCCCGAGGCGGAGGCGTGGGCGAGGGCGCTCGGGGTGAGGCGGCCGACGATCGCCGGGGCCTCCCGGACGAGCGTGTCGTCCGTGAGCGCCTCCACCATGAACAGCGCGAAGTCCACCCGGCGCGTCCTGTTGCTGGCCAGCACCGCGTCGCCCACCCGCCTGCTCCACACGGGCAGGCCCTGGCTCTTGCCCTCCTCCAGGCTGCTGCCGCGCACCACGGTCCACCGGGTGCCACTGGCGAACACCCGGCGGCATGCCTCCACCTGGTCGTCGATCTCCACGGCGCGCACCAGTCTGCCCAGCAGGGCGGCGAGCCGTACGCCCGTGGTGAACCACCACGAGTAGCGGTCCTTGCCGTCGCGGGTGATGTGCCAGCCGCAGGAGAACACCAACCGGGCGTCCGGCGCCGCGTGGTCGAGCACCGCCTGCGCCGTGCCCGACGCGTACTGCCGCACCCCCCAGGGCACCAGCACGGTCAGCACCCCGTCGCATCCGGCCACTGCCCGCCGTATCACCTCGGGGTCGTCGGTCTGCCCCGGTACGACGGTGATCCGCCCCTCGAACGCGGCCAGCTTCGGCACGCTGCGCTCCCGGCACACGCCGACCACCTCGTAACCACGGTCCAGCGCGTGCCGGACCATGTACTGCCCGAGCTTCCCCGAAGCCCCCACGATGCAGACCTTCTGCACGGCATCCCCCTCCGCCGATTGGCAGCCTTATGTTGTAAGGCAAGCTAGCCTTATGCCGTAAGGCGGTCAAGGGGAGCCGGAAGGCCGGAGGAGGAAGGGGCAGGGCGGTATGCCCGAGCAAGGCAAGGGGCGGCGCCGGACGTCGACGCGCACGCCGCTCAGCCGGGAGCGCGTGATCCGTACGGCGGTGGCGGTGGCGGATGAGAAGGGCTCGGCGTCCGCGCTCACCATGCGGGCGATCGCCGAGCGGCTGGGCGTGGAGGCGATGTCGCTCTACCACCATGTCGCGGGGCGGGAGGACATCCTCGACGGCATGGTGGACGCGGTGTTCGCCGAGATCGAGCTGCCCCCGCGCGACCTGGCGGGCACGGACTGGAAGACGGCCATGCGCGGGCGCGCCCACTCGGCCCGCGCCGCCCTGCGCCGCCACCCCTGGGCCATCGGCCTGATGGACTCCCGCGCCCAGCCCGGCCCCGCGACCCTGCGCCACCACGACGCCGTCCTCGGCGCCCTGCGCACCGGGGGCTTCTCCGTCCCGATGGCCGCGCACGCCTTCTCACTGATCGACAGCTACCTCTACGGCTTCGTGCTGCAGGAACTGAGCCTGCCCTTCACCGGCGAGACGGAACTGCACGAGATCGCCGACGCCATGCTGAACGCCATGCCCCCCGACGCCTACCCCCACCTCACCGAACTGGCCACCGAACACGCCCTCAAGCCCGGCTACGACTACGCCGACGAGTTCGTCTTCGGGCTGGGGGTGATCCTGGACGCGCTCGAGCCGGACGAGGGCAGGGATGCCTAGGGGTGGTGGGGGGTCAGAACAGTGACGCCCCCCGTTCGAAGTCCAGCAGGCGGCGCTTGCGGTCCAGGCCGCCGCCGTAGCCGGTGAGGCTGCCCGTCGCGCCGACGACCCGGTGGCAGGGGACGATGATGCCGACGGGGTTGCGGCCGTTGGCGAGGCCCACGGCGCGGGAGGAGTTGGGGTTGCCGAGGGTGGCCGCCAGGTCGCCGTAGGTGCGGGTCTCGCCGTAGGGGATGTCGCGAAGCTCGGCCCAGACCGCGCGCTGGAACGGGGTGCCGTGCAGGCGGAGTTCCAGGGTGAACTCCTTCAGGGCGCCCGCGAAGTACGCCTCCAGTTGTTCCTCGGCCGCCGCGAACGGCGTCTCGGACGGGCTCGCGGCGCGGGGGCCGAAGGTCTCCTCCGCGGGGCGGTGGCGCTGGTCCGTCATGTAGAGGCCCGACAGGACTCCGTCGTCGGCCACGAGGGTCAGGGGGCCGTAGGGGCTGTCGATGATGGTGTGCTGCTTCATGTGATGTCGTCCCGGTGTTCCCTAGGTGGGGAGGAAGTTGATGGGGTGGCCGTCCGTCGCCCACAGGTACTGGACGGCGTACGCCCTCCAGGGGCGCCAGGCCGCGGCGCGGGCGGTGAGGGCCGCGGGGGTGGCGGGCAGGCCCAGTTCCTGCGCGGCGCGGCGGATGCCGAGGTCGGTGGGGAGGAAGGCGTCGGGGTCGCCGAGGGCGCGCATGGCGATGACGTCGGCGGTCCAGGGGCCGAAGCCGGGGAGGGCGAGGAGCCGGGCGCGCGTCTCGGGCCAGTCGCTCTCCACCCCCAAGTGGAGGGCCCCGGTGGAGAGTTGGGCTATCAGGGTGGTGAGGGTGGCGCGGCGGGTCTTCGGCATCGCGAGGGTGTCCGGGTCCACCGCCGCGAGTGCGTCCGTCGACGGGAAGAGGTGGGTCAGGCCGCCCTCCGGGTCGTCGACGCGGTCGCCGTGCGCGGTGACCAGGCGGGCCGCGTGGGTGCGGGCGGCGGCCGTGGAGACCTGCTGGCCCAGGACCGCCCGTACCGCGAACTCCGCCTCGTCCACCGTGCGCGGGACGCGGCGGCCGGGGGCCTTGTCGATCAGGGGGGCCAGTAGGGGGTCCGTGCGCAGTTGGTCGTCGATCGCCTCCGGGTCGGCGTCCAGGTCCAGCATGCGGCGGCAGCGGCTGATGGCGACCGGGAGGTCCCGCAGGTCGGTGAGGGTGAGGCGGCAGGCGATGTGGTCCGGGCGCGGGGTGAGGGCGGCGATGCCGTGGCCGTAGGGGAGGCGGAGGGTTCGGCGGTAGGCGCCGGTGGGGGTACCCCCCATGCCTTCGGGGCCGTGGGGGAGCCACTCCTCCACACCGGGTACGGCGGTGGCGGCCAGGTGGCCGAAGAGGTTGTCGGGGTTGAGGGGGGCGCGGAAGGGGAGGCGGAGGGTCAGGGTGCCTGGGGTGGTCCCCTGAGGGGTGGTCCTTGGGGTTCGGGTGCGCAGGTCGCTCGGCGTGAGGGCGAAGACCTCGCGGACCGTGTCGTTGAAGGTGCGGATCGAGGCGAAACCGGCGGCGAAGGCGATCTCCGCCATGGGCAGTGCCGTCGTCTCGATGAGCAGGCGGGCGGTCTGGGCGCGCTGGGCGCGGGCCAGGGCGAGCGGTCCCGCGCCCAGTTCGGCGAGGAGCTGACGTTCGATCTGCCGGGTGCTGTAGCCGAGGCGGGCGGCGAGGCCGGGGACGCCCTCGCGGTCCACGACGCCGTCGGCGATCAGCCGCATCGCGCGGGCCACGAGGTCGGCCCGGTGGTTCCACTCGGGTGAGCCGGGGCTGGTGTCCGGGCGGCAGCGCTTGCAGGCCCGGAACCCGGCCTGCTGGCAGGCCGCCGCGCTCGGGTGGAACACCATGTTCCGCGGCTTCGGCGCCACTACCGGGCAGCTGGGCCTGCAGTAGATGCCCGTGGTCAGGACCGCCGTGTAGAACCAGCCGTCGAAGCGCGCGTCCTTGGACTGGACGGCGCGCACACAGCGCTCGGTATCGGTGTGCATCCCCTTGTGCATACGTCCAGCATCGGGGATGCGCGGGGGCCGGGCTGGCGAGAATCCGACATCAGCCTTCGCCGACCTGGAACACCCCGTGTGACCTCATCGCCATGCCGACTCGCGCAGCAGTCGCAGTCCGTTCAGGCCGACCAGCACCGTCGAGCCCTCGTGGCCCGCCACACCCAGCGGCAGCGGCAGATGTCCGGCCAGGTCCCAGACGACCAGCACCGTGATGAAGGTGCCCGCGATGACCAGGTTCTGCAGCACCAGTCGGCGGGCGGTGCGCGAGAGCCGGACCACCGCGGGGACGGCGGTGAGGTCGTCGCGTACGACGACGGCGTCCGCCGTCTCCAGCGCCAGGTCGCTGCCCGCGCGGCCCATGGCGATCCCGGAGTGCGCGGCGGCGAGGGCGGGCGCGTCGTTGACGCCGTCGCCGACGAACAGCACCTTCCGGTTGGACCGTTCCCACTCCCGTACGGCGTTCACCTTGTCCTCGGGCAGCAGGTCGGCGCGGACGTCCGTGATGCCGGTGGCCTCGGCGACCCGGGCGGCGGTGCGGGCGTTGTCGCCGGTGAGGAGGACGGGGGCGGTGCCGGTGAGGGCGGTCAGGGAAGCGGTCGTCGCGGCGGCGTCGGGGCGGAGGCGGTCGGTGAGGGCGAGGGTGCCGACAGGGGTGCCGTCGCGGGTGACCTCGATGACGGTCGCGACGTCGGGCGCGGGCTGTGCGGCCCGGCCGACCGTCACCTCGTGCCCGGCGACGGTGGCGGTGACGCCCCGGCCGGGGGTGGCGGTGAAGTCCTCGGCGGGCGCCAGGGGCAGGTCGCGGGCGCGGGCGGCGGTCACCACGGCGCGGGCCAGCGGGTGCTCGCTGGGGTGTTCCGCGGCGGCGGCCAGGGCGAGCAGGCCGTCCTCGTCCAGGCCGGAGCCGGGCAGTGGCCGTACGTCCGTCACCTCGGGGGCGCCCTCGGTGAGGGTGCCGGTCTTGTCCAGGGCGGCGGTGTCGATCTCGCCGAGGCGTTCCATGGCGACGGCCGACTTGACCAGGACGCCGTGGCGGCCCGCGTTGGCGATGGCGGACAGCAGCGGCGGCATGGTGGCGAGGACGACCGCGCACGGCGAGGCGACGATCATGAAGGTCATGGCGCGCAGCAGGGCGTCGGTGAGGTTCTCGCCGAAGGCGAGCGGGATACCGAAGACCGCGAGGGTGGCGACCACGATGCCGACGGCGTAGCGCTGTTCGATCTTCTCGATGAACAGCTGGGTCGGGGCCTTGGTGCGGGAGGCCTCCGCCACCAGGGTGACGATGCGGGCGATGACGGAGTCGGCCGGGTCGCGGTCGACGCGGACGCGCAGGACGCCGGTGCCGTTGAGGGTCCCGGCGAAGACCTCGTCGCCGGGCTGCTTGACGACCGGGAGGGGTTCGCCGGTGATGGTCGCCTGGTCGGCCTCGCTGGTGCCGTCGAGGACCGTGCCGTCGGCGCCGATGCGTTCGCCGGGGCGGATCAGCAGGGTGTCGCCGACGGCGAGGCGGGCCGTGGGGACGGTCTCCTCGCCGCCGTCCGCGGTGAGCCGGGTCGCGGTGGCGGGGGCGAGGTCGAGCAGGCCTCGGACGGAGTCTGCGGTGCGGGCGGTGGCCAGGGCCTCCAGGGCGCCGGAGGTGGCGAAGATGACGATCAGCAGCGCGCCGTCGAGGACCTGGCCGATCGAGGCGGCGCCGAGCGCGGCGACGATCATCAGCAGATCGACGTCCAGGGTCTTCTCGCGCAGGGCCCGCAGACCTTCGAGGGCGGGCTCCCAGCCGCCGGTGACGTAGGCGACTGCATACAGAAGCCCGTAGACCCACAACGGTCCACCGCCGACATCCACCGCGAGACCGAACAGGAAGGCCAGCAGCGCGGCAAGCGCCCAGCGGGCTTCGGGCAGGGCCAGGATCCGGGTGCGGCGGCGCGGGGCCGCGGGGGCGCCGGGTACGGCGGCCGGACGGGGAGTGAGAGTCGCTGACACGGCACCCACCATACAGGAACACTTGAAGACTCATTCATGCGTTCATATGCGGCCGGTAGGATACCGGTCATGGGTCATGGAGCCGTCACCACAGCACAGGACACCGCCGAACGCGTACGCCTCGACGAGGCCAACGTCGCGAAGGTGGCCACCACGCTCCAGGCCCTGTCCACCCCCTCCCGGCTGCTGATCCTCGCCCGCCTGCGCGAAGGACCGCTGCCCGCCACGGAGTTGGCGGCCGAGGTGGGCATGGAGCAGTCGGCGTGCTCCCACCAGCTGCGGCTGCTGCGCAACCTGGGCCTGGTGGTCGGCGAGCGGCACGGCCGGTCGGTCGTCTACGCCCTGCACGACCACCACGTCGCCGAACTCCTCGACCAGGCCGTCTACCACGTGGAGCACCTGCGGCTGGGGATCAGCGACGCGGCCGAGCAGGCGTAGCGCCCCGGGGCGGGCGCCGCGCCCCGGGGCAGGCCTGACACCCCCGACCGGCCCGCGCGGCGCGCTAGAAGTTGATCATGTGTCCGGCCAGTCCGTGGACCGCCTCCTGGATCGCCTCGCCGAGGGTCGGGTGGCCATGGACGTTGCGGGCCACCTCGTGGACCGTCAGGTCCCACATCTGGGCCAGGGTCAGCTCGGGCAGCAGTTCGGTGACGTCGGGGCCGATCATGTGGCCGCCGATCAGCTCGCCGTACTTGGCGTCGCTGATCAGCTTCACGAAGCCGGTGGCGTCGCCGAGGCCGTGCGCCTTGCCGTTCGCGGTGAAGGGGAACTTCGCCACCTTCACGTCGTAGCCGAGTTCGCGCGCCTGCGCCTCGGTGTAGCCGAAGCTGGCGATCTGGGGCTGGCAGTAGCTCGCGCGCGGGATCATCACATAGTCGAGTTCCATCGTCTCCGCGTCCGCGATCGTCTCCGCGGCCACCACGCCCATCGCCTCCGCCGCGTGCGCCAGCATCAGCTTCGCGGTGACGTCACCGATGGCGTAGATGTGCGGCACGGAGGTGCGGCACCGGCCGTCCACGTCGATCGCGCCGCGCTCGGTGACCCGTACACCGGTCTTCTCCAGGCCGTAGTCGGTGACGTTCGGCGCGAAGCCGATCGCCTGGAGCACCTTGTCGGCCTCCAGCACCCGCTGGGAGCCGTCCTTGGCGGTGACCGTCACCCGCACCTGCGGGCCGGACTCGTCGATCGCGTCGACCCGGGTGGAGGCGAGGA
Organism: Streptomyces sp. NPDC057877; assembly: GCF_042796855.1. Taxonomy (NCBI): domain Bacteria; kingdom Bacillati; phylum Actinomycetota; class Actinomycetes; order Kitasatosporales; family Streptomycetaceae; genus Streptomyces; species Streptomyces sp. NPDC057877. The sequence goes on along the minus strand of NZ_JBHVMS010000002.1, from coordinate 268,395 downwards.
CGTCGATGCCGAGACGCCGGTACTGCTTGGCCAGCTCGGCCGAGACCTCGGCGTCCTCCAGCGGAGCCATGCGGTCCAGGAACTCGACGATGGTGACCTTCACACCGTAGTTGTGCAGTACGTACGCGAACTCGACGCCGATCGCCCCGGCCCCCGCGATGACGATCGACCCCGGCAGGTCCTCGGCGAGGATCTGCTCCTCGTACGTCACCACGCGCGCGCTGCGCTTGGTGCCCGGCAGCAGCTTCGGGGTGGCGCCGGTGGCGATGACGCAGTGGTCGAAGCCGATGGTCCGCGTCGAGCCGTCGTATCCGGCGACCTGGAGGGTGTGCGGGTCGAGGAAGGTGCCGCGGCCGTCGAACTCCGCGATCTTGTTCTTCTTCATCAGGAAGTGGACGCCCTTGACCCGGCCGTCGGCGACCTTGCGGCTGCGCCGGAAGGCCTCGCCGTAGTCGAAGGTGATGGGGCTGTCCGACCTGATGCCGAAGGTCTTGGCCTCACGGGTGACGAGGTGCGCGAGTTCGGCGTTGCGCAGCAGGGCCTTGGTCGGGATGCAGCCGACGTTCAGGCAGACGCCGCCCCAGTACTTCTCCTCCACGACGGCCACCCGCTTGCCCAACTGGGCCGCGCGGATGGCGGCGACATAGCCGCCGGGGCCCGCGCCGAGGACCACGACGTCGAAGTGCTCGTCCTGCTCGTCCTGCTCATCCATGCGTTGAGGTCCCTTTCGGTACGGCGGGAGCGTCTGGCCAGGAGTCGTGCATGTCCTGCGTGTGGGGCGCGTCGTGCACGTCGCGCACGTCGTCCCGACCGCGCATCAGGAATTCTTTCGCCCCGGCCTGCTCCTCGCCACACCGGTCACTGTGACGTGCTGCGCACTTCGTCAGCCGTGCTCGGCACGGTTGCCGTCAGCCGCCCGGGGGCGCGCCTCTCTCGCGGCGCATCCGGCGGAGTACGACCGCACCGTCCAGGGCCGCGATCAGCGCGAGCACCCCGCAGCCGACGGCCAGGCCGGTCAGCACGCCGCGGCTGGGCGAGTCGCCGGGGCCGGAGTTCCCCGCCCAGACGGCGAAGCCGACCGTCGCCGCGACGAAGAGGGGCAGGAAGACGGCCGTGAGCAGCAGGCGCAGCCGCAGGGCGCTCTGCGCGGTGATCGGTTCGGTTCCGGTACGCGGGTGGCGGCGGCCGACGACGCCGGAGCGGGAGCGGGGCACCGGCGGGCGGTGGGGGCGGTGACGGTGGTGGGACATAGGGGCCTCGCCGCCTCTGTCAGTGGTTCGGTGCTGCGCGGCTGATGTCCGCCAGCGCGGAGTGCGGGTCCTCGGTGGTGGCGAGGTCACCGAGGCTGACCATGCCGACGGGGCAGCCGCCGTGCTCGACTACCGGGAGCCTGCGGACGGCATACTGCCGCATCAGTTCGATCGCCCGGTCCGTGGTGTCCTCGGGGGCGAGGGTCACCACGGGCGGTGGGGTGCAGATCGAGCCGACGGTGGTGCCGTTCGGGTCGCGGCCCTCGGCGACGGTCCGCAGGGCGATGTCACGGTCGGTGAGGACACCGAAGAGGTCGCAGTCGTAGGCGACCAGTACCTCTCCGATGTCCTGCTCGCGCATCATCCGGGCGGCCCGCGCCACCGTGGTCATGGGTTCGACGGCGGCTGCCCCGGACGACATCAGGTCACGGATCTGCCGGGTCATGGGGGCCTCCCGGGTGTGTACGGTATGCGAAGGTCGTGCGGGTTACGAAGGCCATGCGGTATAGGCCGTGCGGTATAGGCCGTGCGGTATAGGCCGTGCGGTATAGGCCGTGCGGTATAGGCCGTGCGGTATAGGCCGTGCGGTATAGGCCGTGCGGTATAGGCCGTGCGGTATACGAAGGCCGGGCTACGGCATACGGAGTACCGCACACGGCGCACCGCACACCGGCCCAGCCCCGTTATCCGCTCACCTCACTCGGGTCGGCCAGTACCCGCTCACCTCACTCGGCGGACTCCGTCGCCGTCGGCCGCCGGGCGAGCCCCATGGCCTCGTCGGGGTCGGCGAGCGGACGGAGCCGGTAGGTGTAGGCGTAGTCGCGGTCGGCGAACAGCTTGTACTCGTCGTGCGTGTGCGCGCCCCAGCTGTTGTCGCCACCCACCCCCATCTGCCGGTGGTTCAGCCGGAGGACGATCTCCTCGCGCGGCGTGAGCTGGTAGTCGTGGCGGGCCCCGAGAGAGAGGTCCTCCGGGGTGAAGTGCGAGGCGTTGACCTCGAGGAGGGGGCCGCCGGGCGGGGCGCAGGCGAGCAGGCCGATGCCGTCGCGGCCGGTGAGGGCAACCCAGCGGACGTCGGTCTTGTTGCCGTTCTCCTGGGGACGGATGTAGGGGGTCCACTGGTCGGCGACCGTGCCGGAGTACCGGCCGACGTCGGTGCCGTTGTTGCGGTCCCAGTGGTTCTCCTCGGGGCCGCGTCCGTAGTAGTGCAGACGGTGCAGGCGGCCGGGGAGGAGGAGCAGGGTGCCGATCTCCGGGATGTAGGGGAGGGTGGGGGCGCCGGGATGGAGGGTGTTGTCGACCTTGATCTCAGCGTTGCCGAAGACTGTATACGTTGTGCTGTATACCGACTGAATGGTGGTCGGCAGTATCCCGTCGACTGTGATCTGGATGGCGGCCCCCTCCCCCAGGACCCGCACCCGTACGTCCGTCACCTCGCGCCGGGCCCCGGCGTCGCGCCAGGTCTGGTTGCGGGTGTGCTGGCCGTTGCCCCGGTCGTTGTCGGTGGGGGCGCGCCAGAAGTTCGGCGCGGGCCCGGAGGTGATCAACCGGGTGCCCCTGACCTCGTAGGAGGTGATGACCCCGCTGCGTTTGTCGAGGGTGACGGAGAAGTCCCGGCCACTGACGGTGACGGCCGTGTCGCCGTCGTCGTGGGTCAGTGGCGGCACGCTCCTCAGCGGGACGGGGGTGACGGCCGGGCTCGGGAAGTCGAGGGGCAGTTGCGCGGCGGCGACCTCGAATCCGGTGGGTGCCCAGCGGGTGGGTTCCCTGGTGGTGAAGGAGAGCCGGAGGGCGTACTCCGTGCCGGGGGCCGGGTCGTCGGGCGGTCGTACGGGGAGGGTGATGTCCTTGCTGGACAGCGGTGCGAGGTCCAACTGGTCGCGGGTGAGTGTGCCGCGCCGGACCACTTCGCCGTCGGCGGTGAGGGACCAACGGCTCTCGAAGGTACGGAGGTTGGTGAACAGGTACTCGTTGGTGAGCCTGACGGTCACCGCGCCCGGGGCGCCGCCTCCCTCGGCGAGTGCGGCGTTGATCGCCTGGTAGATGCGCTTGACCTCGGCCGCCTTGCCGGTGTGGCGGCGGTCGGCGGTGACGATGCCGTCGGCGACGAAGTTGCCGTCGTTGGGGTTGTCGCCCCAGTCGCCGCCGTAGGCGAGGAAGGTCCTCTCCCGTGGCCGCCGCTCGGTGCGGTCGACGGTGGCGGCGTCGAACCAGAACCGCACGCCCTCGTCGCCGGGACCGCGTCGGTCGGAGGCCAGTTCGGCGGCGGTCAGGGCGCGGGCGTACACCCGGGCGCGCCGGATGGTGCCGCTGAACTCGCGGCTCCAGTTGTCGGCGTCGGTGCCGAGGCCGAGGGGTGCGGTGTTCACGGAGGGCCGTCGGGTGGTGGTCCGGGTGGCCCGCGTCTCGCCGTCCGCCCAGATGGTCAGAGTGCCCGCCGCCGCGTCGAAGACGCCCGCGATGTGGTGCTCGGTGCCGGTCCAGCCGTCCGGCAGCGCCCAGTTCGCGCTGATCCACTGGCCGCCGTCGTAGATGAAGAACTCCAGGCTGTTGTTGCTCTGCTTGAGGGCGTACTGCGTGTCGCCCTTGGCCAGAATCGGCTGGTGATAGCCCGTCACCTGCGGGGTGACCCAGGCCTCCAGGGTGAGCGAGCCGGTGAGGTCGAGGCCGGGGTCACGGGCGAAGATCGTGCCGCCGGACACACCGCGGTCGCGGTCGAAGGTGCCGCTCGGGGCGAGGATCTCACCGCGCAGACCGAGCGGGCCGGACTCGGTGAACAGGGTACGGGCGGGGGTGGGCCAGGTGAGCGCCTGGTCCATGAAGTCCCAGATCCAGCCGCCCTGGAGGACGTCGTGGCGGCGGACGACGTCCCAGTACTTCTTGAAGTTGCCGTTGGAGTTCCCCATCGCGTGGGAGTACTCGATCATGACGTACGGACGGGTGTCGGAGGTGTCCCGCGCGCGCTGCTCGACGCGGGAGGGGCTGTCGTACATCTCCGAGCGGATGTCGCTGACGCCCGGCCGGTCGTCGCCCTCGTACTGGATGACGCGGGTGGGGTCGTAGGAGCGGATCCAGTCGTGCATGGCGACGAACGTGCTGCCGCCGCCCGCCTCGTTGCCGAGGGACCAGATGACCACGGAGGCGTGGTTCTTGTCGCGGTGCACCATGTTCCGCGCGCGGGCCACGCACGCCTCGGTCCAGTCGGCGTGGTCGCCGGGGTACTCGTCGCGGATGCCGTGCGTCTCCAGGTTCGTCTCGTCGACGAGGTAGAGGCCGTATTCGTCGGCGAGTTCCAGCCACAGCGGGTTGTCGGGGTAGTGCGAGGTGCGGACGGAGTTCATGTTCATCCGCTTGATGATCTCGATGTCCTCGACCATGTCGGCGCGGGTGAGGGCGATGCCCCGGTCCGGGTGCATCTCGTGGCGGTTGGTGCCGCGGAAGGAGACGGGTCTGCCGTTGATGCGCATCAGCCCGTCCCTGAGTGCGAACTCCCGCAGTCCGACCCGGTGCGAGAGGGTCTCGATCACCTTTCCGGCGGGGTCGCGCAGGCGTAGCACGGCGGTGTAGAGGGTGGGGTGTTCGGCGGACCAGAGGCGGGGGGCGGGGACGGGCCTTGCGGCCTGGACGGTGGTGTCGGCGCCGGTGGGGTCGACGTCCACGGTCTGGCGTAGGGGGCGGGACCAGACGGGGTGGCCGTGGTCGTCGTACAGCATGGTGTCGACGGTGTACGGGCCGTCGACGAGCGTGTGCGGGTTGGTGGCGACCGTGTGCGGGTTACCGGCGACTGCATACCGGCCATCGGCTACGACGTACGAGCCATCGCCGTCCGCATACCGGCGATCGGCGACTGTATGCCGTCCATTGGATCCATCAGGCCCGCCACCAGATCCACCAGACCCGCCACCGGATCCACCAACCCCATACGCCCGCACGGTCGCCGTAACCGACAACTCCGCCGCCCTGTAGTCATCACTCAGCGGGGTGTCCAGCTTGAAGTCCCGCAGATGCACGGGCGGCGTCGAGTACAGGTAGACCGAGCGGAAGATGCCGCTCAGCCGGATCATGTCCTGGTCCTCCATCCAGTCGCCGTCGGAGTAGCGGTACACCTCGACGGCGATCTGGTTGGTGCCGGGTCTCAGGTGGTCGGTGATGTCGTACTCGGCGGGCGTGAAGGAGTCCTCGTGGTAGCCGACCAACTCGCCGTTGATCCACACGTAGTGCGCGGACTTGACGCCCTCGAAGTGCAGGAACGTACGGCGTCCCGCCCAGCCGCGGGGGACGGTGAAGGTGCGCCGGTACTGGCCGACGGGGTTGTAGCGGGTCGGGGCGGCGGGTGGGCGCGGTTCCTCGCCGAGGCCGTTGGGGCCCCAGTACGGGTAGGTGATGTTGACGTAGATCGGGAAGTCGTAGCCGTGCAGTTGCCAGGCGGAGGGGACGGGGATGGTGTCCCAGGCGCTGTCGTCGACGTCGGTGCGGTGGAAGTCGGGGTCGCGGTCGTCGGGGCGGTCGGCGTAGGCGAACTTCCAGGTGCCGTCGAGGCTCTGCCGGTACGGGGAGCGGGTGCGGTCGGCTGCCAGGGCCTGGGTGAGGTCGGCGTACGGCATGAGTGTGGTGTGCGGGGGCTCGGTGCCGACCTGGAAGAGGGCGATGTCGCCGTTCCACTCGGGGGTGTCCGTCACCCGGGGCAGCCCCAGGGGGCGGGCCACGGCGGGCGGTGCGGACAGGGCGAGCGCGCCGAGTACGGCGGCTCCCCCTTCGAGGAGCCTGCGGCGGCTGACGACGGGACGCTCGGCGCGGGCGCCCGGCAAGGGGTCGGGAGTGTCGTCCGGAGAGGTGTGAGGGCGCGAGGGGTGCGGGTGCGGCATGACCGTGTCCTTCCTGAGGGACGAACAGTGCGCTGCACGGGCTGAGGGCGGCTCAGCTCACAGACGGCTCACCCTAGGACTCCGAACACAAACGAATCAATTACCCCGTCGGACTTTGTGTGGTCCTGAGGAGAGGGAGCGATGAAGGCCTGATTCCGCCCCTCGTCCACCCCATTGACATCGACTTCCGCCGCTTGGAGACTCCATACCGACAGATACTTGAAGATTAATTCACCTGGCGAACAGCCGACGCCGGGCAGGGACGGAAGACGGACGGACGGCAGGCACCCATGACCATCACCCGCGAGCTGCACATCGGCGGCAAGGACGTGCCCGCCGCGTCGGGCCGCACCACCGAGGACGTCAACCCCTACACCGGGCTCCCCTACGCCCGGGTCGCCGCGGCGGGTGTCGAGGATGTCGCCCGCGCGGTGGAGGCGGCCTCGGCGGCGTTCGAGTCCTGGGCGGCGGTGAGCCCGTTCGCCCGCCGGACGATCCTCCTTGGGGCCGCTGACCTGCTGGAGGACCGGGCCGGACAGGTCGCGGAGCTGATGGCGCACGAGGTGGGCGGCACCCACCCCTGGGCGCACTTCAACGTCGGGCTGGCGGCGAACATGCTGCGGGAGGCAGCCGCCGCCGTCACCGCCCCGCGCGGGGAGGTGCTCAGCGCGCAGGAGGAGGGCACGCTGGGACTGGCGGTGCGCGAACCGCTCGGCGTGGTCGCCGCGTTCGCGCCGTGGAACGCACCGGTGATCCTCGGCGTACGGGCCGTGGCCGCGCCGCTCGCCGCCGGGAACACCGTCGTGCTCAAGGCGAGCGAGGACGCGCCGCTGGCGTGCGGGCTGCTCGTCGCCGACGTCCTGCGTGAGGCGGGACTGCCGGACGGGGTGCTCAACGTGCTCACCAACGACCGCGCCGACGCCGCCGCGATAGCCGAGGCGCTGATCGCCGACCCGCGCGTGCGTGCCGTCAACTTCACCGGCTCCACACGCGTGGGCCGCGTCATCGGCGAACACGCCGCCCGCCACCTCAAGCCCGCCGTCCTGGAGTTGGGCGGCAAGAACTCCATCGTCGTCCTCGACGACGCGGACGTGGACCACGCCGTGGACGCCGCCGCCTTCGGCGTCTTCATGAACGCCGGGCAGATCTGCATGTCCGGCGACCGGATCCTCGTACACGACTCGCTGCTGGCGGAGTTCACGCGGAAGTTCGCGGCCAAGGTCGCCTCCCTTCCGGCCGGGGACCCCGCAGACCCGCGGACCGTCGTCGGCCCGCTGATCGGCGCCGACGCGGCGGGGCGGGTCGCGGCGCTGGTGCGGGACGCGGTGGCGAAGGGGGCCACGGTGCTCACGGGGGGCGGGGAGCCGGAGGGGGCGGTGCACCCGGCCACCGTGCTCACCGGGGTCACGGCGGACATGGAGCTGTACCACGCCGAGGCGTTCGGGCCGGTCTGCGTCGTGACCGGCTTCGCCACCGACGACGAGGCGGTGGCACTGGCCAACGACACCGAGAACGGGCTGACCTGCGGCATCATCACCGAGAACGGCACCCATGGGCTGCGCGTCGCGCGCCGGATCCACACCGGCATCGTGCACATCGGTGACCAGTCCGTCGGGGACGAGCCGCAGGCGCCGTTCGGTGGCGCGAAGGCGTCGGGGTACGGGCGGTTCGGCGGGCGGTGGGGGTTGGAGGCGTTCTCCAACACACGGTGGGTGACGGTGGCCACGCGGCACGCGCACTATCCGTTCTGATCCGCGCAGGATGACAGCGACCGCCCTGCTCCCCGCCGGACGAGGGCGACTCCTCCTCGCGCCCCCGTGGTGATTGCGCCACGGGGGCGCGAAAGTGGCGCGATCGAAGGTTGCGGTGCTGTTTCACAGGGCGCAGATTGAAGAAATGGGAGCGCTCCCAACAGCCTCAGAGTGCACCCCTCCCCACACCCCCACACCCCCACACCCCCACACCCCCACACGCGAAGAAGGAGACCATGACCGCCACTTGTCATGATCACGCCACCATAACCCCACGTGCCGTGCGCACCCCCCGGCTCACCCGGCCGAAGCTGACCTTCGCGCTCAGCGGCCTCGTGGCCATGCTGCTCTGCCTGATCCCCTGGAGCGGCACCGCCGTCGCGCACGGCTCGGTCATCGACCCGGCGTCCCGCAACTACGGCTGCTGGCAGCGCTGGGGCAGCGACTTCCAGAACCCGGCGATGGCCCAGCAGGACCCCATGTGCTGGCAGGCCTGGCAGGACGACCCCAACGCCATGTGGAACTGGAACGGCCTCTACCGCAACGGCTCCGGGGGCAACTTCCAGGCGGTCATCCCCGACGGACAGCTGTGCAGCGGGGGCCGGACCGAGAGCGGCCGGTACGACTCGATGGACACGGCGGGCGCCTGGAAGACCACGGACGTCAGCAGCAACTTCACCGTCCAACTGCACGACCAGGCCAGCCATGGCGCGGACTACATCCTGGTCTACGTCAGCCGCCAGGGCTACGACCCCACCACCCAGCCGCTGCGGTGGAGCGACCTCCAGCTGGTCACCCGCACCGGACGGTACGCACCCGGCCAGACCTACTCGATCAACGTGAGCACTGCGGGCCTGACCGGCCGACACGTCGTGTACACGATCTGGCAGGCGTCGCACATGGACCAGACGTACTTCCTGTGCAGTGATGTGAACTTCCGCTGAGCCCCGTCCCGCCGGGCGTGCGCCGCGCCCGGCGGGATAGGGCACACCACTCACGGCGGGATATCGCATACGGCCCACAGGACGGGCATCGCGGCTTACGGCTTACGGCTTACGGCTCACAGCGGCTCACAGCGGCTCACAGCGGCTCACAGCGGCTCACAGCTCACAGCTCACAGCTCACAGCTCACGGAATAACGTCGGCAGTAGCATGAACGCCATGAAGGAGGCCCCGCCCGCCGACGCCGTCCACCCGGTACTGCCGCCCGCGCCGGGCGCCGACCGGCATCCCGCCCTGGACTTCGCCGACAGCGCCGCCACCCTGCCGGGCGGGCACGGCTACGACCTCCTGGCGGCTCCCGCCACCGCCCAGGCCTGGCTCCTCGGGCACGACCTCATCTCGCCGGAGGTCCGGCTGTACGAGGTGTGCGCGCTCCGGACACGTACCCTGCGCGAGCACGTGCGCGCCCTGTTCACGGCCCGGGTCGAGGAGCGTGTGGCACCCCCGGAGTCATTGCGCGCGGTGAACGACGCGCTGACACGCGTACCCACCGCTCCGCTGCTCACCTGGGACACGGACCACGGCCCGCGGCGGGTGCAGCTGCACCCCACCGACCAGGCCGTCGACCACGCCCTGGCGACCCTCGCCGCCGACGCCGCGGACCTGCTCACCGGCCCGGACGCCGCTCTCCTCACCGCCTGCGGCGCCGCCCCCTGCGACCGCTTCCTGCTGCGCACCCACGGCCGCCGTCACTGGTGCTCGACACGGTGCGGGGACCGGGTTCGGGCGGCGCGGGCTTACGCCCGGCGCCATGAGGGCGGGTCGTAGGCGGTAGGGGGCCTTGGAGCCGTAGCAGGACTGGCTGTACAGGACCAGGAACCGGCATCGCTGTTCCCGACGATCCCGCAGGACTCGGCGCGGATCCGAGCCGTCATGCCCGCTCCACACCGCTCCTCACGGAAAGAGTTGCCTCAATCCGTGAGAAGCGACTACCGTCCCTCACGGTTACTCCACTCCCTATCCGTGAGGGGTTCTGTCATGACGTCCGTGACCTCCGCGTCTTCCACCCACGCACCCGGCGATCATTTCCCGGTCCGCGTCTACGGCGGCCCCACCGCCCTCTTCGAGTACGGCGGCCTGCGCTTCCTCACCGACCCGACCTTCGACGCCCCCGGCGACCACCCCACACCCAGCGGCGCGGTCCTGACCAAGACGGCAGCCGCCTCCGGCACGCCCGACGGCCTCGGACGCGTCGACGTCGTCCTGCTCTCGCACGACGAGCATCCCGACAACCTCGACGACTCCGGACGCGCCCTGCTCGCCGACGTCCCGCTCACCCTGACCACCCCCGGTGGCGGACGGCGCCTCGGGGAAGGTGCCCGGGGGCTCGCCGACTGGGAGTCGGTCGTCCTCGACCGGCCGGGCGGCGGCACCGTCACGGTGACGGGCGTGCCCGCAGTGCACGGCCCCGGCCCCCGCGAGGCGGTCGAGCCGCTCACCGGCGAGGTCGTCGGCTTCGTCCTCACCGGCGAGGGTCTGCCCACGGTCTACGTGAGCGGCGACAACGCCTCCCTCGACGCCGTACGCGAGATCGCGAACCGCTTCGGCCCGGTCGACACCGCCGTCCTGTTCGCCGGGGCCCCGCGCTTCCCGTTCCTCTTCGACGGCGAGCCGCTCGTCCTCGACAGCACCCGGGCCGCCGAGGCGGCGCGGCTCCTCGGCGCCCGCCGCGTCGTCCCGGTGCACTACGACAGCTGGGCCCACTTCACCGAGGGCCGGGAGGAGTTGGTGGCCGCCTTCGCGTCGGCCGGACTGGCGGACCTGCTGGACCTCGGGATCACCGGGGACTGACTCCGCTGACGGCAGTTGCGCGGCGAAGGTGACGTACGCGGGCTCGTCGAAGAGGACGAATCCGACCTCTCCGACGGCCGTGACCCTCTCCTGGACCGCGCGCACCGCAATCCGCGCGGCGTCCGCCATGGGCCAGCGGAAGACCCCGCTGACCGATGGCCGGGAACGCGACCGTGCGGACGCCCGGTTGATCGGCGACGCGGAGGCGAAGAGAGAATGAGGCCATGGCGAGATGCAAGCAGTGCGGCGCGGACAAGCGCCGTTGGCCCCGTGCCTGTTCCCGGTGCCCTTCCCAGTCGGACCGAGGGGACACGGCCGGAGACGCTGCCGAGTTGGCCATGGAGACAGGACTGCTCGGATGGATCGGGCGAGGAGCCATGGCCGTCGTACGGCTGGTACTGCGCGCGGTCGACTGACCAGACCCTGCGCCCTCCACCGCCCGCTGGCAGTCAGCCGACCTGTGCCGCGAACGCCTCATAGGCTCCGTCGTCGAAGAGCACGAACCTGACCTCTTCGACAGCGGTGTCGGCCTCCCGCACCGCCTCGACAGCGACACGGGCCGCGTCGTCCATCGGCCACCCGTACGCACCGGCCGAGATCGCCGGGAAGGCGACGGTCCGTGCTCCGAGTTCGTCGGCGACGCGCAGGGACTCGGTGTAGCAAGATGCGAGCAGGGACGGATCGCTGGCGGAAGACCCATGGACCGGGCCGACGGTGTGGATCACCCAACGGGCGTCCAGCTCACCGGCGGTGGTGGCGACGGCGTGGCCGGTGGGCAGGCCCTTGCCGTATCGCGAGGCGCGCAGCTTGCGGCACTCCGCCAGGATGGCGGGACCGCCGCGCCGGTGGATGGCGCCGTCGACGCCGCCTCCGCCGAGCAGGGAGGAGTTGGCCGCGTTGACGATCGCGTCGGCGCTCTGGCGGGTGATGTCGCCCTGGACGAGGGTGATGGTGGTCATGGTGTCCCCCGCGTGATGTTCGGTGGGTCAGGTCTGCCCGTTCATGATGTCCGACGGGTCAGCACTGCCGCTCGTGATGATGAGTGGGTCAGGTCTGCCGAAGTCTGCGCCAGACCGCCTTCGCGGCGTTGTGGCCGGACATGCCGTGCACGCCCGGTCCTGGCGGGGTGGCCGAGGAGCAGATGAAGACGGCCGGGTGCCGGGTGGCGTAGGGGAACGGGGACAGCCGGGGGCGCAGCACCGTCTGCAGGCCGCTGACCGCGCCGGAGGCGATGTCGCCGCCGACGTAGTTGGCGTTGCGGGCGGCGATCTCGGGCGGTCCGGCGGTGGCGCGGGCCAGGACGCGGTCGCGGAATCCCGGTGCGAAGCGCTCCAGTTGGCGCTCCAGGGCGTCGGTGAGGTCGCCGGTCCAGCCGTGCGGGACATGGCCGTACGCCCAGAAGACGTGCTTGCCCTCCGGGGCCCGGTCGCGGTCCACAACGCTGGGCTGCACGGTGATCAGGAACGGCCGGTCGGGGGCGCGGCCCTCCTTGGACGCGGCGCGCAGTGCCGTGCCGATCTCCGCGCTGTCCGCGCCGATCTGCACGGTTCCGGCACGGCGGGCTTCCTCGGCGGTCCAGGGCACCGGGCCGTCCAGCGCGTAGTCGATCTTGAAGACGCCGGGACCGTACCGGTACCCCGCATAGGTGCTGCCGAGGCCCGCGATACGGGCCAGGGCGGTGGGTGAGGTGTCGAAGACGTAGGCGCGGGCGGGCGGCAGGTCGTCGAGGCGTTTCACCTCGTAGTCGGTGTGGACGGTGCCGCCGAGGTCCTTCAGGTATCCGGCGAGCGCGTCGGAGATGGACTGCGAGCCGCCGCGGGCCACGGGCCAGCCGCGGGCGTGTGCGGCGAGGGCGAAGACCAGGCCGATCGCGCCGGTGGCGAAGCCGGTGAGCGGGGCCATGACGTGGGCGACGAGCCCGGCGAAGAGGGTCTTGGCGGGTTCGTCGTGGAAGCGGCGGGTCAGCCACGTCGACGGGGGCAGGCCGACGAGGCCGAAGCGGGCCAGGGTCACCGGATCGCGGGGCAGCGCGGTCAGCGGCAGGGACATGAAGTCCCGGGCGAGCGTGTCCCACCTGGGCAGGAAGGGCTCGACCAGCCTGCGGTACGGGCCCGCGTCACGGGGGCCGAACGAGGCGGCCGTCTCGGCGACCGAGCGGGCCAGCACGGCGGCGGTGCCGTTGGCGAAGGGGTGCGCCATGGGCAGCTCGGGGTGCAGCCACTCCAGGCCGTAGCGGTCCAGGGGCAGGGCGCGGAACGCCGGGGAGTTGATGCCGAGGGGGTGGGCGGCGGAGCACGGGTCGTGCCGGAAGCCGGGGAGGGTCAGCTCCTCGGTGCGGGCTCCCCCGCCGATGGTGTCCCGCGCCTCGAAGACGGCCACGGAGAAGCCGCGACGGGCCAGCTCCACGGCAGCGGTCAGTCCGTTCGGCCCCGCACCCACCACGACCGCATCGAGCATCGACGGCACCTTCGGACCCCTTCGTCTGCCGATGGCCACTGGACTTCAGGATATGCGGGGGGACCGACAGCGGCCGGGGGCGGGTGTGGCCCCTCCCGGTCTCAGGCCGCCGCCACCCCGCTCGCCAGCAGCCCCGCCACCCGCCGCGCCGTGGCCGCGTCCCGCGCCGCCGTGAAGGGCAGGGCGTTGCTGCCGGTGATCCGGAACGGCTGACCCGCGCGGGTCAGGTGCAGGCCGCCCGCCTCCTCGACGAGCAGCAGGCCCGCCGCGTGGTCCCAGGCCGCTTCCCAGGAGAAGGCGACGGCGTCCACCTCGCCCCGGGCTATCGCGAGGTACTCGAGACCGGCGGATCCGCAGGGCCGTGCCGCGACACCCTCCGTGCGCAGGGCCAGCAGGGCGCGCTTCTCCTCGTCCGTGGTGAAGTCCGGGTGGGACGTGGCGATCCGCAGGTCCTGGCCGGGGTCGGGCGACCCGGCGCGCAGCCGCCGCCCGTCGAGGAAGGCGCCCCGGCCCCGCACGGCGGTGGCCAGCTGGTCACGCGCGGCGGCGTACGTCCAGGAGCCGACGACGACCCCGCCGACCGCGAGGGCGACCAGGGTGCAGAAGCCGTCGTCGCCGTGCACGAACTGCCGGGTGCCGTCGACGGGGTCCACGATCCACACCGGCGCCTCGCCCCGGATCGCCTCGTACGACGCCGGGTTGGCGTGCACCGCTTCCTCGCCGACGACGGCGGAGCCGGGCAGCAGGGTGCTGAGCGCCTCGGTGAGATACAGCTCGGCGTTGCGGTCGGCGTCGGTGACCAGGTCGTGCGGGCCGGTCTTCTCGTCCACCTCGTGGTGGGCCAGCTGCCGGAAGCGCGGCATGATCTCGGCCGCGGCCGCCTTGCGTACCACTTCCTCCACGTCGGCCGAGTGACGGGCGAGAAACTCGTCGATGGTTTCACTGTCTTCGATCATGCCTCCATGAGAGCACGCGCCACTGACAATCCCCACCCGCGGGGTGTACTCCGGATGGAATCGGGATGAACGAGACAGGTTTCCCCTGAGACCCGGCCGCTCTCAGCGACCCACCGCATACCCCTGCATCCCCCGCGGATTCGCCGCCGCCGACAGCACCCCCGTCTCCGGATCCCGCGCGACCGCGCACAGCCGCCCCTCGGACCAGTCGTCGCCGACGACGACGTCATGGCCGCGGCGCCGCAGCTCGGCCACGACGGACGGGCCCATCCGCCCCTCGACGGTGACGCTGCCGGGCCGCATGCCGCGCGGGTAGAAGGACCCGGGAAAGCTGTCGTTGTGCCAGTTCGGGGCGTCGATGGCGCCCTGGAGGTCGAGGCCCCCGCGGACACCGGGGCGCAGGGCGACGGCCAGGAAGAAGTGCAGCTGCCACTGGTCCTGCTGGTCCCCGCCGGGCGTGCCGAAGGCCATGACGGGCACGCCGTCGCGCAGCGCGATGGACGGGGTGAGGGTGGTGCGGGGGCGGCGGCCCGGTGTGAGGGAGTTCGGCAGGCCCTCCTCCAGCCAGGCCATCTGGAGCCGGGTGCCGAGCGGGAAGCCCAGTTCGGGCACGACCGGGTTGGACTGCAGCCAGCCGCCGCTGGGGGTGGCGGCGACCATGTTGCCCCAGCGGTCCACGACGTCGATGTGGCAGGTGTCGCCGCGGGTGGCGCCGTCGGCCGACACGTCGGGCTCGCCGGGTACGGGCGACAGCGGGCTCTTGGCAACGGTCGGCTCGCCGATCCCCATCGGGCTGAAGCCGGGCTCGTCGGTGGCCACCACGCGCGCGTGCGCGCACAGTCGCGGGTCGCGTCCGCCGGGGCTGCCCGGCCGCAGCTCGCGGGAGGCCTGCTCGCCGACGAGGTCGCGCCGAGCCGCGTTGTACCCGTCCGACAGCAACTCGGCCAGCGGCACGTCGGCGGCGTCGCCGTACCAGGCCTCCCGGTCGGCCATGGCCAGCTTGCAGCCCTCGATCAGCAGATGGACGTAGTCCGCGGAGCCGTACTCCGGCAGCGCGGGCGGGAGCAGGGCGAGCTGCTGGAGGAGGACGGGGCCCTGGCTCCAGGGGCCCGCCTTGCACAGGGTCCAGCCGTCCCAGTCGTACGTCGCCGGGGCCTCGTAGGTCGCCGACCAGGTGGCGAGGTCGGCGGCGGTGAGGGTGCCGGTGTGGCGCTCACCGCTGGTGTCCAGGGTGGGCCGCTGGGACTGCCGTACCAGGGCGTCGGCTATGAAGCCGGTGCGCCACACCTCCCGCGCGGCCTCGATCCGCGCCTCCCGGTCACCGGCCCCGGCGGTCTCGGTGAGCAGCCGCTTCCAGGTGGCGGCGAGGGCGGGGTTGCGCAGCAGGGCGCCGGGGCGCGGCGACCGGCCGTCCGGCAGGTACACCGCCGCCGACGAGGCCCACTCGGTCTCGAACAGTTCCCGGACCGTCTCGACGGTCTGCCCGACGCGCTCCACGGGCGCGTGCCCGTCCTCGGCGTACCCGATGGCGTATTTCAGCACGTCGGCAAGGGACTTGGTGCCGTGGTCACGCAGCAGCAGCATCCACGCGTCGAAGGCCCCGGGCACGGCGGCGGCGAGCGGCCCGGTCCCGGGCACCAGCTCCAGACCGAGGCCCCGGTAGTGCGCGACGGTCGCCCCGGCCGGTGCGACACCCTGACCGCACAGCACCCGCACCTCACCCCCCGCCGGAGCGAGCAGAATCGGCACCTCACCACCCGGCCCGTTCAGATGCGGCTCGACGACATGCAGCACGAACGCCCCCGCCACGGCGGCGTCATAGGCGTTGCCGCCGTCCTCCAGCACCGCCATCGCCGACTGCGACGCCAGCCAGTGCGTGGACGACACCATGCCGAAGGTGCCCTGGAGGGTGGGCCGGGTCGTGAACTGCATCTCTCACCTCGGTGTGTCGGCGTGATCAGGCGACAGGTTGTTGATCGAGCAACAGAATGCAACAGGATGCAAGAGGAACAAGAAGAACAAGAAGAACAAGAGGAGCCAGAGGAGCCAGAGGAGCTAGAGGAGCTAGAGGAGCTAGAAGCCAGGGAGCCCTTTCCGGTCCCGGCCCGGGCGAAAACCAGAAGCCCCCGAAGCACCCGGTGGGATAAGTTTCCTGCTGTTCGAAGGGGGACCGAAGTGGCGAAGCTGAACCAGATCATCGCCGTGGAAAAGGGCGTCAAGAGCAAGTCGTTCCAGGACATCACCGCGGCGCACCACAAGGTGCAGAAGCCCGCGCTGCTGGCCGGTATCTCGCGTACGTACCAGCCGAAGGACGAGGAGGGCGAGCAGTTGCCGCCCGAGTCCACGCGGGTGCAGATCAAGGCCGAGGACGTGCTGCGGGAGATGGCCGCGTCGCTGACCCGGCTTTTCGATGTGACCGCCACCAAGGACTGGGCCAACTGCACCGCCCGCGCGGACGTCACGGTCGACGGGCGGACCGTCGTCGCGGACGTGCCGGTGAGTTATCTGCTGTTCCTGGAGAAGCAGCTCACCGATCTGCACACCTTCGTCAAGAAGCTGCCCGTGCTCGACGCCGCCGAGTCCTGGTCCCTGGACCCGTCGACGGACTGGTGGAAGACGGACCCGGTCCGCACGATCCGCACCAAGAAGGTGCCGCGCAACCACGTCAAGGCCGAGGCGACCGAGAAGCACCCGGCGCAGGTCGAGGTCTACTACGAGGACGTGCCCATCGGGTACTGGACGACGGTGAAGTTCTCCGGGGCGCTCCCGGCGCGGCGGGTGAACGAGCTGCTGGAGCGGGTCGAGAAGCTCCAGGGGGCGGTGAAGTTCGCCCGCGAGGAGGCCAACGGCGCCGAGGTCACCGACCAGCGGGTCGGGGACGCGGTGTTCGGCTACCTGTTCGGCTGACGTCGGCCGCGGGTAGCATCCATGATCGCCCCCGCGTGCGAGCGCGGGGGTGCGCGACAGGCGCGGGCCGGATTGAGGACCGGTTCGCGTGATGAGCGCAAGCTGAAACTGAGGTTCAGACTGACGACCCACGGCCGCACGGCCGTGCTCAAGCTCAGACTCTCGCTCCAGCTTCAGCATCGCCACCGATCGCCGGATCGACCGGGGCCGGACGAGCGCCGTCGGATGCGAGTTCGACTCTCGCCTGCACCTCTCGCATGGTGCGGTAGTTCAAAGGAAGAACACGACGGCCTGATGACTGATCCGTCCTCTTAAACGCCACTGGCGTGCGCAATTGGGTGGCATCCCCAGGGGCCCGGGAGCTGGATACGACTCCCGGGCTCCGCCACGTTCTGGGTTCCGGCATGCCTTCCGCAAGAACCTTCGAAACATTCGAAGCACCTCGCCGGGTTGATTGATCTAGAGGGCTTCACCTTCACAGGGCAGGGAATCTGGGCGCGCCACATATCGCCTCCTACCTGCACCTTCATCCCTCCCAAGCCCTCTTGACCCCACCCGCAAGTTTCGAAATACGTACCGAAACTGTTGACACTTGACGGGGGCACACCAACACTGGCGCCGTTCGCACCGCGCAACCCGCACCCCCCTTCCCACTGGAGGAAGCACGGAGATGAACGCGCTCAGCACCAGAAGTCTCAAACGCGGCTGGACCCTTGTCCTGGCCGTCGTGATCGCACTGCTGATCCCGTCGGCGGCGCACGCCGACACGGTCGTCAACCAGAACCAGACCGGTACGCACGAGGGGTACTACTACTCGTTCTGGACCGACGCCCCCGGCACGGTCTCGATGAACATGAGCACCGCGGGCAACTACAGCACCCGGTGGAGCAACACGGGCAACTTCGTCGCCGGTAAGGGCTGGAGCAGCGGCAGCCGCAGGGCGGTGACCTACTCGGGCAGCTTCAACCCGTCGGGCAACGCCTATCTGACGCTGTACGGCTGGATGTCGAACCCGCTCGTCGAGTACTACATCGTCGACAACTGGGGCACGTACCGGCCCACCGGCACCTTCATGGGCACCGTCAGCAGCGACGGCGGTACGTACGACATCTACAAGACGACGCGCTACAACGCCCCGTCCGTGGAGGGCACCCGCACCTTCGACCAGTACTGGAGCGTCCGGCAGTCGAAGCGCACGGGCGGCACCATCACCACCGGCAACCACTTCGACGCCTGGTCCCGCGCCGGGATGCCCATGGGCACCCTCAACTACTACATGATCATGGCGACCGAGGGTTACCAGAGCAGCGGCAGCTCCAACATCACGGTCGGCAGCTCCGGTGGCGGAGGCGGCGGTGGGGGCGGCGGTGGCGGCGGTGGCGGAGGCGGCTGCACCGCGACCCTCTCCGCGGGACAGCAGTGGAGCGACCGCTACAACCTCAACGTCTCCGTCAGCGGCTCCAGCAACTGGACCGTCACCATGAACGTACCCTCCCCCGCCAAGGTCCTGTCCACCTGGAACGTCAGCGCCAGTTACCCCAGCGCCCAGGTACTCACGGCCACACCCAACGGCAGCGGCAACAACTTCGGCGTCACCATCCAGCACAACGGCAACTGGACCTGGCCATCGGTCTCATGCAGTGCCAGTTGACCCTGACCCGGCCACCACAGGAGGACGCACTCGCATGCGCATCACACCACGCCTGGCCACCCGCACCCTGGTCGCAGGGCTCGCGGTCGGCGCACTGGCCGTGACGGGCACCGCCGCCGTCGAGGCGGCCCCGGCACGGGCCGCGGCCTGCAACGGATACGTAGGACTGACCTTCGACGACGGCCCGTCCAGCAGCACCCCGGGCCTGCTCAACGCCCTCAGACAGAACGGGCTGCGGGCCACGATGTTCAACCAGGGCCAGTACGCCGCGGCCAACCCGGCCCAGGTCAGGGCCCAGATCGACGCCGGGATGTGGGTCGGGAACCACAGTTACACCCATCCCCACATGACCCAGCTGAGCCAGGCGCAGATGGACTCGGAGATCTCCCGCACCCAGCAGGCCATCGCCAACGCCGGGGGCGGCACGCCGAAGCTGTTCCGTCCGCCGTACGGGGAGACCAACTCCACCCTGCGCTCGGTCGAGTCCAAGTACGGTCTGACCGAGGTCCTGTGGGACGTCGACTCACAGGACTGGAACGGCGCGAGCACCGACGCGATCGTGCAGGCCGCCTCGCGGCTCACCGACGGCCAGGTCATCCTGATGCACGACTGGTCCGCCAACTCGCTCGCGGCGATCCCGCGCATCGCGCAGAACCTGGCCGCCCGCGGCCTGTGCTCCGGCATGATCTCCCCGCAGACCGGCCGGGCGGTGGCGCCCGACGGCAGCGGAGGTGGCGGGGGCGGAGGCGGGGGCAGCAGTTGTACGGCGACCCTCTCCGCGGGACAGCAGTGGGGTGACCGCTACAACCTCAACGTCTCCGTCAGCGGCTCCAGCAACTGGACCGTCACCATGAACGTGCCCTCCCCGGCCAAGGTCCTGTCCACCTGGAACGTCAGCACCACCTTTCCCAGTGCTCAGGTGCTGACCGCCAAGCCCAACGGCAGCGGCAACAACTGGGGTGTCACCATCCAGCACAACGGCAACTGGACCTGGCCGACCGTCTCCTGCTCGACGAGCTGACGGCTCCAAGAGCGGACTGCTCCACGAGCTGCCCGCTCCAAGAGCCGACCGCTCCCAAAGCCGACCGCTCCAAGAGCCGACGCTCACCGGCCGCGCGCCGTCACCAGGCCCGACTCATAGGCGAAGACGACCAGCTGGGCGCGATCCCGTGCGCCCAGCTTGGTCATCGCCCGGCTGACGTGGGTCTTCGCGGTGAAGGGGCTGATGACCATGTGCGCGGCGATCTCCTCATTCGTCAGCCCGCGCGCCGCGAGGGCCGTGACCTCGCGTTCGCGACGGGTGAGGGACTCCAGGCCAGGCGCCGTCGCCCGGTCCGGGGGCCGGGACACGAACTCGCCGATCAGGGTGCGCGTCACCGACGGCGACAGCAGGGCCTCCCCCTGCGCGACGACCTCGATGGCCTGCAGCAGGTCGGCCGGTTCGGTGTCCTTCAGCAGGAAACCGCTCGCCCCCGCGCGCAGCGCCTCGAAGACGTAGCTGTCGAAGCCGTAGTTGGTGAGGATCACCACGCGTACGGCGGCCAGGGCCGGGTCGGCGGCGATGCGGCGGGTCGTCTCGATGCCCGACAGCACCGGCATCTGGACGTCGACCAGCGCGATGTCGGGTATCTGGTCGCGCGCCAGCGTCAGCCCCTGCTCCCCGTCCGCGGCCTCCCCCACCACCTCGATGCCGTCCTCGGCCTCCAGCAGGGCCCGGAATCCGGCCCGCATCAGCGCCTGGTCGTCGACGAGCGCCACCCGGATCACATCGCCCACCGGTCTTCTCCCCTTCACGACCGTCACCGGCCTGTCCCCCACACCTCCGTCACCGACCACCCTTCCCCCCTCCCTCCAGCGGCAGTTCCGCCCGCACCGAGAAACCGCCCGACGCGCGCGGCGCGGCGTGCAGGGTGCCGCCGAGCGCGGTGACGCGTTCGCGCATGCCGGTCAGCCCGGTGCCGGGCACCGGCGGGCGGGCCGGGTCGGCAAGCCCGTCGTCGTCCACGCATATCGCCAGCGCGTCCCGGCCGTGGTCGAGCCGGACGGTCACCTTCGCCTGACCCGCGTGCCGGGCCGCGTTGGTGAGGGCCTCCTGGACGATGCGGTACGCGGCCCGGTCGACGCCGTCCGGCAGCGGCCGTTCCTCACCCGTGACCGTCAGCTCGACGGCGAGCCCCGCCGCGCGGGCCCGCTCCACGAGCTGTTCGGGGGTGCCGGTGGGTTCGTCGGTGCGCAGTACCTCCAGGGTGGCCCGCAGCTCGCGCATCGCCTCGCCGCTGGCCTCCTGGATGGCGAGCAGCGCGGGCGGCACCTCGTCGCCGCGTTTGCGGGCCAGGTGGACGGCGACGCCCGCCTGGAGCTTGACGATGGAGATGCTGTGCGTGAGGGAGTCGTGCAACTCCCGGGCGATGCGCAGCCGTTCCTCCCCGGCGCGGCGCAGGGCCGCCTCCTCACGGGTGCGTTCGGCCTCGAGGGCGCGCTGCTCGGTCTGGCGCAGATACGCCTGCCAGTTGCGGTCGGCGAGACCGGTCGCCACCGCGCACAGGAACCAGCCCGCGAGCAGCGCGGTCCGCTCGACGATCTCCTGTGTGGTCGGCCCGGTGGCCAGGTACCCGGCGAGGAAGAACAGTCCGGCCGCCGCGCCGAGGCCACGGTGCCCGGCGCGGGCGGCGGTGTGCACGGCGCCGAGGACGGGCAGCGCGGCGAGCGGGCCGGGATGGGCGTGCAGGACGTACGCCGTGCCGGTGACCGTGGCGACCGCGAGGACCGCGCGCGGGGCGGCCCGGTAGCAGCCCAGTGCCGCGCAGCCGAGGACGATCAGCGCGTAGTCGGCGGCGGTCGTGTCGTCGTCGAAGGCGGCCGTGGTCACGACGAGGGCGCCGACCACGACCGCGAGGGCCGCGTCGGCGAGATGCCTGCGAATGACCTGGTGCCCGTCCATGTCCGCACCCTAGACGGCCGCACCGACAACGGCGTCCGACCTGTGGACAACTCCCGCGCTACTCCCGGCGTAGTAGTCCGCCGCCACGGGGGCCCGGCCGGAGCAGCGGCAACTGTCTCCGGCCGTACGACGCTTCGGCACCGTCCGGGCGGCGACAGTGCTCCCATGTCCACACCCTTCCGTTTCACCAGCCCGCCGTCGCCCAAGGCGGCCACCGGCCGGGTCGCCGAAACCTTCGAGCAGCTCTCCCGTGACTTCGGCATCGACCGTCCGCCGACCTTCGTGGTCCTGTCCTCCGCGCCCGAACTGCTCACCGCCGCCTGGGCGCTGACCCGTGAGTCGCTGATCGCGGGCGCGGGCAGCCGCAGCGGCAGGGAGCTGGTCGCGCTCGGTGTGTCGCTCGCCAACCAGTGCCCGTTCTGCGTGGACGCGCACACCGTGCTGCTGCACGCCACCGGCGACCACGCCCTCGCCGAACGCCTGGCGCGCGGGGAGCGGCCGGAGAGCGAGGAGCACGCGCGGCTCCTCGACTGGGGGCGGCTGACCCGCACTCCGGGCGCCGCGCTGGAGCCGTACCCGTTCCCGCGCGAGGAGTTGCCCGCCCACCTCGGCACGGCGCTCGCCTTCCACTTCATCAACCGGATCGTCTCCGCGCTGGTGACCGAGAACCTGCTCCCCAGGGGCGCGCAGCGGTTCCGGGCGGTGCGCAGCATGGCGGGCCGCTCCCTGTCCGCCACCGTGCGCCGCCCGGCCGCACCGGGCGCCTCCCTCGCCCTCCTCGACGACCCCGGTGACGGCCCGGCATGGGCGGGCGGCACCCCCGTCGGCCCGGCCTACGCCGCCCTGCGCCGCGCCGCCACCATGGGCGCGGGCCTGCTCGACGGGGAGGACCAGAATCTCGTACGGCAAACCCTGGCGTCCTGGGACGGCTCGCATCCGTCGCTCGCCCACGCCGCGTTCCCCGACCGCGTCGAGCGGCCGGGCGCGCGTCTGGCGCTGCTGGCCGCGCTGGCGCCGTACCGGATCACGGAGGAGGACGTGGTGGCCTGGCGGCGGCCGGAGCACACCGATCACTGTCTGGTCCACCTGGTCGCCTACGGTGCGTTCGCCGCCGTCGACCGCATCGAGCGCGCCCTGGCCCCGCACACCGCATCGGAGACGGTATGAACGCCAACTCCCTTCAGAAGCGGGCCTGGAACGGCCCCGTGGGCACCCACTGGGCCACCCACGACGACCGCTACGACGCCATGCTGGCCGACCTGAACGACGTCCTGTTCGACGCGGCGGCCATCACGGTCGCCGACCGGGTCCTCGACGTCGGCTGCGGCTCCGGGGCCACCACCCGGATCGCGGCCCGGCTGGCCGCCCGCAGCCATGTCGTCGGGGTCGACGTCTCGGCGCCGCTCCTGCGCCGGGCGCGGGCGCGCAGCGCGGCGGAGCGTCTGGCCAACGTCACCTTCCAGGAGGCCGACGCCCAGACGCACCCGTTCCCGGCGGCCGGGTACGACGTGATCATCAGCCGTGGCGGCGTGATGTTCTTCGACGACCACGCGGGCGCCTTCGGCAATCTCGCGCGGGCGCTGCGGCCGGGCGGGCGGCTGGTGTTCGTCTGTCCTCGGCCGACGGGAGCGGACAGCGAGGAGGCGCGGGCGTTCGCCCCGTTCGGCGGGGTGCTCGGCCCGCCGGACCCCGACGCCGTGGCCGCGCACTCGGCGATGACCTCCCTCTCCGACCCGGCGTACCTCCAGCAGGTGCTCGCGGGCTACAAGGACCTGACCGTCGAACCCGTCGACGTGCTGACGGTATGGGGCCGGGACGCGGCGGACGCCGTCGACTTCGCGCTGTCCCGTGACACCCTGGGGCGTACGTTCTCCCCCGCCGTCCGCGCCGAACTGACGGACGCCCTCAGCCCGTACGAGAGCGGCCACGGGGTACGGCTGCGCTCGGGCGTCTGGCTGGTACGGGCGACCCGCCCGCAGTGACCGACACGGCCACCCGCCCTCAGTGACCGGCACAGCCACCCGCCTTCAGTGACCGACACAGCCACCCGCCCACAGTGACCGACACAGCCACCCGCCTTCAGTGACCGACACAGCCACCCGCCCACAGTGACCGACACAGCCACCCGCCTTCAGTAACCCGGAACACCGCACACGCGCGTGTGCCGCCGTACGCACGAATACGATCCGGAACGGACACGAACCGCAACGAACAGGCACGCGCGCGTGCGAACCGCCTACGAACAGGACACATCGACCCACTCCGCCGGGCCTCCGGTAGGCCCGCTGTCACCGCCCGGGCACACAGCGAGTTGGCACTTCCACCTCCCAGGCAGTCATGTGACACTGGCGTCCCGTCCGCAGTGCGGACCCCCGCTCCGCACCCTCCCCCACGAAAAGTGCGCCGTGCGTTCACTTCCACTGCCGCTCGCTCTCACCGCGCGACTGACCCCTGTCGTGGTGCTCGCCTGCGCGGGCTGGGCGCTCACGTCCGGTTCCGACGCGACGCCGACCGCCAAGGACAAGGAGACCCCGCAGACCGAGAACCAGTCTGCCTCCGATCCGTCCGCCCCGTCGTCGACGGCGGTCTCGAAGACGTACACCGCCGCTCCCGCGCCCTGCGGCAGCCTGGCGAAGAAGACGATCACCTCGCTGGTCCCCGGCGCCAAGACGGCGGGCAAGGAGATCCCGTCGACGGACACGGACAAGCGCCGCACCTGCTCCTGGAACGCGCTCAAGGGCTTCGACTACCGCTGGCTCGACGTCTCCTTCGAGATCATGGCGTCCGACGCGGCGGCGGAGAAGTCCTACAAGGCGCGCACCGAGGAGAAAAGCGGCGGCGGCGCGGTGCCCGGCCTCGGTGACACCGCCTACTCGGTCGTGAACCTCACCACCGAGGACAAACAGGAGACCCGTGAGGGCGTCGTCCTGGTGCGCGCCGCGAACGCGCTGGTAGCGATCACCTACAACGGCAGCGACTTCGAGTCGAAGTCGGCACCGAGCACGGAAGAGATCAACAAGGGCGCGATCAAGGCCGCCAAGGAGGCGGTCGCGGCGCTGGAGGACGGCCGGTCCAAGGAGAGCTGACCGGCCGTCCTCCCGGCCGGGGTTCAGGCCTTCTGCCGCGGCGCCGACGCCATCAGCACCACGTACAGCACCAGCGAGGTCCCCAGACCCACCGCCCACCCGTAGTCGGCGAGCGGCTGAAGGAACGGGATGAGGCCGTCCGCGGGGAAGGGCCCGGCCTTCTCGCCCTGGGCGTCGACGTTGGAGTACGACCCGCCCACGGCGAGCACCGCGCCCACGCCGAAGGCCGCCAGCGCCCGCCAGTTCCAACCGGAGTCGTACCAGTAGGGACTGCCGGGGCCGGTGTAGAGGCCGCGCAGGTCGAGGTGGGTGCGGCGGACGAGCCAGTAGTCGGCGATGAGGATGCCCGCGACCGTGCCGAGCAGACCGCCGACCGTGCCCAGCCAGGTGAAGATGTAGATGTCCGGGTTCTCGATCAGCTTCCACGGGAAGATCACGACGCCGATGACACAGGCGATGATCGCCCCGCTACGGAAATTGATCAGCTTGGGCGCGAGGTTGGACAGGTCGTAGGCGGGACTGACCAGATTCGCCGCGATGTTCGTGGACAGCGTGGCGAGCAGCAGCACGAACAGGGCGAACAGCACACCCACGGTGCTGTCCATCCGGGCGGCGAGCTGGCTCGGGTCCCAGATCGGCTCACCGTAGACGGCCTGCGCACCAGAGGTCACCAGCACCGACAGCAGCGCGAACGCGGCCATGGTGGTGGGCAGTCCGAGCGACTGGCCCCACACCTGCGCCTTCTGTCCGGCGCCGAAGCGCGTGAAGTCGGGAATGTTCAACGAAAGCGTCGACCAGAAGCCGATCATGCCCATCAGGGCGGGGAAGAAGACCTTCCAGAAGTCGGCGCCCCAGCCGAGCTGTGAGGGCTGGTCGAGCAGCGGCCCGAAGCCGCCCGCCTTGTTGGCGATCCACACCAGCAGCGCCACCGCACCGGCCAGCATCAGCGGCGCCGCCCAGTTCTCCAGCCGCCGCACCGCCTCCATGCCGCGCAGGATGATGACGATCTCCACGGCGAAGAACAGCAGGAAGCACAGCCACTGCGTCCACGGATAGCCGCCGACCTTCCCGGCGTCGGTCCACCAGTTGGCCGCGCCGAACAGCTTCCCGGCGAGGAAGAAGATGGACTGCCCTCCGATCCAGGTCTGGATGCCGAACCAGGCGCACGCCACCAACCCCCGCAGCAGCGCCGGGAGGTTGGCGCCGCGCACCCCGAAGGAGGCCCGCGCGAGCACCGGGAACGGGATGCCGTACTTGGGTCCGGCGTGGCCCGTCAGCAGCATCGGCAGCAGCACGATGACATTGCCGAGGGCGATGGTGAGCACGGACTGCTTCCAGTCCATGCCGAGCGCGACCAGTCCGGCGGCCAGCGTCCAGGAGGGCACGTTGACCGCCATGCCGATCCACAGCGCGGCGAAGTTGTACGTCGTCCAGCGCCGTTCGGCGAGCGGTACGGGGCGCAGGTCGTCGTTGGCGTAGGGGCTGTCGGCGGGGAAGGCGTCGGGGGCGAGTTCGATCCGGCCGTCCGGGCCGCTGCGGGTCGGGGCTATCTCTGTCATGAGCACGCCAATCAGGGGAAAGGGGGACGGGAAAGGCCGTGCGGAGGCCCGGACCCCTCCCCGGCGGAAGGGGAGGGGAGACAGGGAGAGCGTGGGGGGGGGAGGGTCAGGCGTTGAGGGCCGGGATGACCTGCTGGCCGTAGGCGTCGATCACGGCCTCCTGCGCGTCGTGCATGTCGTAGACGGCGAACTGGTCCACGCCCAGCTCACGCAGCGCGTTCAGCTTCTCGATGTGCTTGTCGACCGGGCCGATCAGACAGAACCGGTCGACGATCTCGTCCGGCACGAACTGGGTGTCCGGGTTGCCACTGCGCCCGTGGTGGGAGTAGTCGTAGCCCTCGCGCGCCTTGATGTAGTCGGTCAGTTCCTGCGGTACGACGCTGCCGTCCGCGCCGTACTTGGAGACCAGGTCGGCGACGTGGTTGCCGACCATGCCGCCGAACCAGCGGCACTGCTCGCGCGCGTGGGCGAGCGCCTCGGGCGAGTCGTCCGCGGTGACGTAGGCGGGCGCGGCGACACAGACGGTCACGTCCGCCGGGTCACGACCGGCGGCGACCGCCGCGTCCTTGACGGCCTTCACCATGTACTCGGTGAGATACAGGTCGGCGAGCTGGAGGATGAACCCGTCGGCCTCCTCGCCGGTCATCTTCAGCGCCTTGGGCCCGTACGCGGCCATCCACACCGGCAGCCGGGCGCCGGGCCCGATCCACGGGAACCTGACGACCGTACCGCCGAGGTCGGCCTCCTGGCCGCTGCCCAGGGCGCGGATGACCTTCATCGCCTCGCTGATCCGGGCGAGGGTGTTGGGCTTGCGCCCGGCGACGCGCATCGCGGAGTCGCCGCGTCCGATGCCGCAGATGGTGCGGTTGCCGTACATGTCGTTGAGGGTGGCGAAGGTGGAGGCGGTCACCTCCCAGGTGCGGGTGCCCGGGTTGGTGACCATCGGGCCGACCGTCAGCTTCTGGGTGTTGGCGAGGATCTGGCTGTAGATGACGAACGGCTCCTGCCACAGCACGGCCGAGTCGAAGGTCCAGCCGTACCGGAAGCCGTTGCGTTCGGCGCGCTTCATCAGGGAGATCACCCGCGAGGCGGGCGGGTCCGTCTGGAGTACGAGTCCGAAGTCCATGGGCGCCACCGCTCCTAGTTGAGGTACTGACAGGTGGAGCGGGGGGTGTAGACGCCGTGCCCGGCACGGCCCGTGTACTCCCGCTCGGTGATGACGGGCACCCCGCGCGCGAGGACGGTCTCGACCCGGCCGGTGACGCTCTTGCCCTCGTAGGCCGAGTAGTCGACGTTCATGTGGTGCGTCACGGCGGACATGACCTGCTCGGCGTGCGGGTCGTAGATGACGACGTCGGCGTCCGCGCCCGGCGCGATGGTGCCCTTCTTCGGGTACAGGCCGAACATCCGCGCCGGGGTGGCGCAGGCGATCTCGATCCAGCGGCGGCGTGAGATGTGCCCGTCGAGGACGGCCTGGTGGAGCAGGTCCATACGGTTCTCCACCCCCGGCAGCCCGTTCGGGATCTTGGAGAAGTCACCGCGTCCCAGCTCCTTCTGCCCGGTGAAGCAGAACGGGCAGTGGTCGGTGGACACCACCTGGAGGTCGTTGGTGCGCAGCCCCTTCCACAGCTCGGCCTGGTGCTCGCGGGGCCGAAGGGGCGTACTGCACACGTACTTGGCGCCCTCGAAGTCGGGCTCGGCGAGGTTGTCGGTGGACAGGAACAGATACTGCGGGCAGGTCTCCCCGAACACGTTCAGCCCCGCGTCCCGCGCCCTGGCCAACTCGGCGACGGCCTCCATCGCCGACACGTGGACGACGTACAGCGGCGCCCCCGCGACCTGCGCGAGCCGGATGGCGCGGTGCGTGGCCTCCGCCTCGAGGAGGGCCTTGCGCACCTCGCCGTGGTACCGCGGATCGGTCTCCCCGCGCGCGAGCGCCTGCTCCACCAGCACGTCGATCGCGATGCCGTTCTCCGCGTGCATCATGATCAGTCCGCCGTTCTCGGCGGAGCGCTGCATGGCCCGCAGGATCTGCCCGTCGTCGGAGTAGAACACCCCCGGATACGCCATGAACTGCTTGAAGGAGGTGACACCCTCCTCCACCAGCAGGTCCATCTCCTTCAGCGTCTCCTGGTTCACATCGGAGACGATCATGTGGAAGGCGTAGTCGATGGCGCAGTTGCCCTCCGCCTTGGCGTGCCAGGCGTCCAGCCCCTCCCTGAGCGAGTGTCCGACGCTCTGCACCGCGAAGTCGACGATCGTCGTCGTGCCGCCCCAGGCGGCGGCACGGGTACCGGTCTCGAAGGTGTCGGCGGCGAAGGTGCCGCCGAACGGCAGCTCCATGTGCGTGTGGGCGTCGACACCGCCCGGGATGACGTACTTCCCGGTGGCGTCGATGACCCGCTCGGCGCTGAAGGCCTCGGCGGCCGGGGTGCCGGACGCGGCGAGGGCGGCGATCCGGCCGTCCTCGATCAGGACGTCCGCGTGCATCTCGTCGGACGCGGTGATGACGAGGCCGCCGCGGATGACGGTACGGCTGCTCATGCTGCTCCTCCTGCCGTGCTCGGTGTGTCAGGGTGCGGTCAGCGGCGTGTAGGCCCCCGGCGCACGGTCGCGGTAGAACTGCCAGCGGTCGCGGACCTCGCGCAGCTTGGCCAGGTCGAGGTCGCGCACGACGAGTTCGGTCTCCTTGTCGCTGGCCACCTCCCCCACGAACTGCGCCTCGGGATCGACGAAGTACGAGGTCCCGTAGAAGTCGTTGTCGCCGTACTCCTCGACGCCCACCCGGTTGATGGCGCCGACGAAGTACTCGTTGGCGACGGCCGCGGCGGGCTGTTCCAGCTGCCACAGATAGCCGGACAGGCCGCGTGAGGTGGCCGACGGGTTGAAGACGATCTCGGCGCCCGCCAGGCCGAGCGCCCGCCAGCCCTCGGGGAAGTGCCGGTCGTAGCAGATGTAGACGCCCACCTTCCCCACGGCCGTGTCGAAGACGGGCCAGCCGCTGTTGCCGGGCCGGAAGTAGAACTTCTCCCAGAAGCCCTTCACCTGCGGGATGTGGGTCTTGCGGTACTTGCCGAGGTACGACCCGTCCGCGTCGATCACGGCGGCGGTGTTGTAGAGCACGCCGGGCTGCTCCTCCTCGTACATCGGCAGCACCAGCACGATCCCCAGCTCCCGCGCCAGCGCCTGGAAGCGCTGGACGACCGGGCCGTCCGGGATCTGTTCGGCGTACGCGTAGAAGGCCGGGTCCTGGACCTGGCAGAAGTAGGGCCCGTAGAACAGCTCCTGGAAGCACAGCACTTGGGCGCCCTGCGCGGCGGCGTCCCGGGCGGCCTGCTCGTGCACCCGGATCATCGACTCCTTGTCGCCGGTCCAGGCGGTCTGGAAGACGGCGGCACGGATCACTCTGCTCATCGGGACCTCCGGTTGGCTCGGTGTGCGGTGAGCCTAGGAAGTCCTGAAGTCGTCGTTGAGTTCCACCGTGTCACGTCTGCGGGCACGCCGCGTGCCACGCTGTCACGTCGCCCCTGCCGCATGTTTCACCGCCGTTTTCCCAGGTGGTCGCATGTTTCACCCCTGTTGCGCGTCATGCGCGAGGAGCGCGATGTGCACCGAGGCGGCCTGCTCGAAGTCGTCGAGGTCCACCCCGAGCCGGGTCTGTATCACTTCCAGCCGCCGGTACAGGGCGGGCCGCGAGACATGGTGGAGCTGCGCGGTACGGGACTTGTTGCGCCCGGTGGCGAGATAGGTCCGCAGCACGGACAGCAGGTCCTCGTCATCGGCGCTCAGCAGCCCGTCCAGCTCCCGCTCGGCGAAGGACTGCACCTGCGGATCGTCCCGCAGCAGCCGCACCAGGCCCCGCAGGTGTACGTCCCTCAGCCGCACCACCACGGGCAGTTCGAGCGCGGCCGAGGACCCCGCCACGGCGTCGGCGACATGCCGCGCCTCCCGCAGCCCCGCGGGCACGTCCTCCCAGACGGTGCGCGCCCCGGCCGCGGCGACCACGGTCCGCGCGGTGCCCGACTCCGACCGCAGCCGGGTGGCGAAGTGCGCGGCGAGCGCGTCGGCGTCCTGGTCGCGGGCGAGGCTCAGCAGCACGGCGGTGGCCCCGTCGGCCAGCTCGGCCACCAGCCCCGGCAGCCCCAGCAGCCTGAGCACCCGGTCCAGTTGCCCGACCCGCCCGTCCCGCACCACCAGCGGCACGAAGGCACGCCGGTTGACCGGCAGCCCGGCGGCACGCGCGCGTGGCAGCAGTTGCCGGGCCGGTACGACGCCGGAGACCAGGTCGGTGAGCAGGCTCTGCGCGGACTGCTCCTCCCAGGAGTGCGCGGCGCCACCCAGCATCCGGTGCAGCACCAGCGCCTCGGCGGCCCGGTCGGCGAGCAGCCGCCCGGTGGCGGTGTCCCCCCGGTATCCGCACAGCACGATCCGCCCCCACCGCTCCCCGCGCCCGCCCAGCTCGGCACGGATCCATCCGGCGCCCTCCCGGCCACCGGCCTGCCGGGCGATGCGCTCCCAGTCCCGCAGCACGTCGTCCACGGCGGACCGCTCCCCCGCGGTGGCGAGCACCCGGTGCGCGAGGTTGGTCACGACGACGGGACACCCACTGTGCTGCGCCACTTCATCGAGGAGCCGCTGCAAGGGAGCGCCCGCGGTGATGAGCCCCGTCAGCGCGGTCCGTACGGCCTCCGACAGACTGACCGCGGCGAACTTGCGGCGCACCAGCCGGGACTGCACCTCCTCGGTCAGCTCGGCGAACGGGAACGGCCGGTGCAGCACCACCATGGGCAGCCCGCACCGCTCGGCCGCCCGCCGCATCACCTCCGGCGGAGCCGGGAAGGCCCGCCCGAGCCCCAGCACGACGGCCGCCGCCTCCGCCCGGTGCAGGGACCGGATGTACTCGGCCTGCTTGCCCTCGTCCCCGGCGAGCAGCACCCCGGTGGTGAGCACCATCTCGCCGCCGCTGAGCATCACCCCGACGTCGGCGGCCTCGGCGACATGCACCCAGCGCACCGCCCGGTCGAGCTGGTCCGCCCCGGCCACCACCTCGGGCTCCCCGGCGAGCACCCGCTCCAGCCTGAGCACCTGCCGGACCGACAGGGCGGGTTCCGCTGTCCCCAGGGCGATGGTCATGGCGCGTGGCGTTCCCCTGCTCGGCTCACTGCTGCTCCTGGGCTACTCGGCTACTCGGCTACTCGGCTACTGAGCTACTCGGCTACTGGGCTTCTGGCTTTCTGGGCTACTGGATGCTCCGCAGAGCGTCTTCGAGGATCGCGGCGCCCTCCTCGGCCTCCGCGACGGTCAGCGACATCGGCGGCGCGATCCGCAGCGCGCTGGTGCTGTGCCCGCCGCCCTTGCCGATGAGGAGCCCGCCCGCGCGGGCCGCCTCCAGCACCGCCGCCGCGGCCTGCGGGTCGGCCTCGTCGGTGCCGGGCCGCACCACCTCGACGCCGATCATCAGCCCGCGCCCGCGCACTTCCCGTACGGCCGGGACCTGCGCGCCGACGGCCCGCAGCCGCTCGATGAGCAGCCCGCCGACCCGCCGGGCGTTGCCCTGCAGGTCGTGCTCCAGCAGATACGTCAGGTTGGCGAGCCCCGCGGCCATGGTGATCTGGGTGCCGCCGAACGTCGAGATGCTGTTGGCGTCCAGACAGTTCATGATCTCGGCCCGGGCGATCACACCGCCGACGGACATGCCGTTGCCGATGCCCTTGGCGAAGGTGACGATGTCCGGCGGCCCGCTGCGCCCGTGCGCCTGCCAGCCCCAGAAGTGCTCGCCGGTACGCCCCCAGCCGGTCTGCACCTCGTCGGCGATCCACAGGATGCCCCGCTCGTGCAGCACCTCGCGGAAGGCCGCGTACAGCCCGTCGGGCGGCGCGGTGAAGCCGCCGACGCCCTGCACGGGCTCGGCGATCAGAGCGGCGGGCGGCCGGGTGTGCCCCAGCAGGTCCCTCAGGTCCTCCACACAGGCGGCGATGAACTCCTCGTCGCCCAGCCCGGCGAAGGGCCCCCGCCCCCGCACGCCCCCGTGCACGTACAGCGTCTGGAGCGGCGAGAGCGAAGTGGGCGACCACCCACGGTTCCCGGTGATCCCGACCGTGCTGAAGGACCGCCCGTGGTAACTGTTCCTCATGGCGAGGACGGTGTTGCTGCGCCGGTAGGTGGTCGCCAGCAACAACGCGGTGTCGTTGGCCTCGGTGCCCGAGGTCGTGAAGAACACCCGGGCGTTGGGAATCCCGCTCAACTGCGCGATGCGCTCGGCCAGATCGACCATGGGCCGGTTCAGGTAGA
Source organism: Streptomyces sp. NPDC057877 (assembly GCF_042796855.1). Lineage (NCBI taxonomy): Bacteria > Bacillati > Actinomycetota > Actinomycetes > Kitasatosporales > Streptomycetaceae > Streptomyces > Streptomyces sp. NPDC057877. Next base: position 235,888 of record NZ_JBHVMS010000002.1, on the reverse strand, counting down.
GCGTCGACGAATGGATGATCCGCCCGGCCTGCTCACTCACCGCCTTGGTGACCTCGGGCAGGGCGTGCGCGGTCATGGTGGTCAGAATGCCGCCGAAGAAGTCGAGATACTTCCGCCCCTCGGCGTCCCAGACATACCGCCCCTCGCCATGGGTGATCTCGATCGGCTCGTCGTAGTAAAGAGCGAGCCATTCCGGCAGCACATCCCGATGGCGTCCCAGCAGGTCCTTGGTCACGGCCGCACCAGCCCTTCGTACGCGTCGGGACGGCGGTCCCGGTAGAACGCCCATTGCTGCCGGACTTCCTCGATCACCCCGAAATCGAGATCCCGGACGACCAGTTCCTCCTTGCTGTCACTGGCGACATCCCCCACGAACCGCCCCCGGGGATCCACGAAGTAACTGGTCCCGTAGAAGTCGTTGTCCCCGTACTCCTCCACCCCCACCCGGTTGATGGCGGCGACGAAGTACTCGTTGGCGACAGCGGCGGCGGGCTGCTCCAGCCGCCACAGATACGACGACAGCCCGCGATGCGTGGCCGACGGGTTGTAGACGAGCTGGGCCCCGTTCAGCCCGAGCTGCCGCCACCCCTCGGGAAAGTGCCGGTCGTAACAGATGTAGACCCCCACCTTCCCCACCGCCGTGTCGAAGACGGGCCACCCGACATTCCCCGGCCGGAAGTAGAACTTCTCCCAGAACCCCTTGACCTGCGGAATGTGATGCTTCCGGTACTTCCCGAGATAGGAGCCATCCGCGTCGATCACGGCGGCGGTGTTGTAGTAGAAGCCCGACTGCTCCACCTCGAACACCGGCACCACGATCACCATGCCGGTCTCCCGCGCCAGCTCCCGCATACGGCGTACGGTCGGCCCGTCGGGCACCGGCTCGGCCCAGCGATAGTGCTCGGAATCCTGCACCTGGCAGAAATAGGGCGAGTTGAAGACTTCCTGGAAACCGATGACTTTCGCGCCCTGCCGGGCCGCCTCGCGGGCGTGCTCCTCGTGTTTCGCCACCATGGACCCGGTGTCGCCGGTCCAGGTCGCCTGGACCAGAGCGGCGCGTACGACGTTGGCCATGAGCTGCTCCTTCGACGGGACGTCAGAGCCTCTACGCCCGTAGAGCAGGCCGTAGAGGGATGAACGTATGCCTAGGAAACGGCCTTGCCAAGACCATCGTCGTTAACCCACCGAGTCGGGCGTGTTTCACCCTCCCGTGGGCGGGCGACGGGGCCGGTCAGGCGGTCAGCCCGGCGACGCGCAGGGCGTGCAGCACATCCCAGTGCCGCTCCTCGGAGACCCGCTGGGCGGCCTGAAGCAGTAACGGCACCAGCGTCGGCGGATCGGCCCCGGCGCTGCGGGCCGCCTCCTCCGGCGTACGCATCCGCACACAGGCGTCGAGCAGCGCGTCGATCTCCCGCCGCCGCCCCTCGCCCAGCAGTGAGAGCACGGCGATCCCGATCTCCTCGGCGGGCCGCACGACGCCCTGCCGCAGGATCTGCCGCCCGTCCCCCAGCCGCCCGGCGGCGACGAGCGCGTCAGCCGCGGCGACGAGCCGGTCGGCGGGCATCGAGGCGGCCTCCCACAACAGGGTCGCCCAGTCCGCGCCCAGCCCGGCCCGCTCCAGTTCCACGGCCAGCGGCGGATACCAGTCGGGGGGCCAGTACGCGGCCTCCACCAACACCGCGTGGGCCTCCCCGCTGCGCCCGGCCGCCCGCAGCCGCACCAGCGCCTCCACCGTCCCGGCGATCTGCCGCCGCACGGCCCCGTCCACGGCCACGGCCCGCTCCCGCGGCACCGACGCGCTCTCCTCCTCGGCGGCACCGGCGAACCGAGCGCCGCGGGGCGTACCGCTCCCCCCAGCCGGAACAACCTCCTCCGGCACCACGACAGCGGCAGGGGCGACGTCGTCCTCCACCACCCCGGCGAACCGCGCACCGCCCCGTCGGCGCTTGCGCTGCTTGGGTACGGCGGGCTGGGGCTCCTCGGGGACGGTGACGGGCGCGGAGACGGGCGCGGAGACGGCAACGGCGGCAGGCCGCCCCCCGGCATCGCGCTCCAACCGTTCGATCCGCGCGCGGAGTTCGGCGCAGCGGGAGGTGGCCCGCTCATGGTCGTCGCGGGCCCAGGCCAGATCGAGCCGCAGGGCCCGATCCTGCTCGGGACTGCTCACCGAGGCGAGGGCCCGCCCCAGCCCGGCCAGCCGGTCGGCGGCGTACTTCTGCTCCCGGAGCATGACGTCGAGCCGGTCGCCGAGGGCGTCGCGCGCCCCGGGCCGGGCATCCCAGGCCTCCAGCGCGGCGGCGTGCAGCGCGCGGACGGGCTCCCGCTCAGCGGCGGCGGCCTGCGTCCCGTAGGCGGTGGCGAGGTCCTGCAACAGGGCCTCCACGACATCCCAGGGCGGCACTTCGCGCCCCTCCCGGCAGGCTCGCATGCCGTCCGGGTCGCGCTGCCAGAACACCGCGCACCACCCGGTCCCGGGATCCAGGCGCGTCAGCAACCCACTCAGATAGTCCGCGAACTCCCGTGCTTTTCCCGGGAGTTGATCCACTGCCATTGCCGAACCCCCGCAAGACCGGAGCACTCCGGTCCAGTAGACAACACCAGCCGTGTTACAGGGGGACTACGGGCAGTTTTCAGACGCCCGCGAGGGCACACCGTCCGGCCAGGTCGTCCATCGACAGCCCGAGGGCGCGGGCCAGCGCGGCCACGGTGAAGAAGGCCGGGGTCGGGGCCCGTCCGGTCTCGATCTTCCGCAGCGTCTCGGCGGAGATACCGGCGTCCGCCGCGATCTCGGCCATGCTGCGGCCGCCGCGGGCGTCGCGGAGCAACTGTCCGAGCCGTTCGCCGCGCTCGCGTTCTTCTGGGGTGAGAGGGGTGCGCACCATGCGGCCATTCTAATACCGGTATATTAATTGGCATGGTGGAACTCAAGACAGACGCATCGATCGACGCGATGCACGCGGCGGGGCACGTGGTCGGACAAGCCCTCACCGCCGTGCGGAAGGCCGCTGACGTCGGCGTTTCCCTGCTGGAGCTGGACGAGGTGGCACGCGAGGTCCTCCGCGCGGCGGGCGCGTCCTCGCCGTTCCTCGGCTACCGGCCCTCCTTCGCGCCGACGCCGTTCCCCGCGGTCATCTGCGCCTCGGTGAACGAGGCGATCGTGCACGGCATCCCCACGCCGTACCGGCTGCGCGACGGCGACCTCGTCTCCATCGACTGCGGCGCGGTCCTGGACGGCTGGGCGGGTGACTCGGCGATCAGCTTCACCGTCGGCCGACCGCGGGCCGCCGACCTCCGCCTGATCGACACCGCCGAACGGGCACTCGCCGCGGGCATCGAGGCGGCGGTCGTCGGCAACCGCGTCGGCGACATCGCCTCCGCCGTGGGCTCGGTGTGCCGGGCGGGCGGTTACGGCATCCCGGACGGGTTCGGCGGTCACGGCATCGGCCGCCATATGCACGAGGACCCGCCGGTCCCCAACGAGGGGCGCGCCGGGCGCGGTCTTCGCCTCCGGCACGGCATGGTCCTCGCGATCGAGCCGATGCTGACTGCCGGGGGTGGCGACGGTTACCACGCCCTGCCGGACGGTTGGACCCTGCGCACGGACGACGGGTCGCGGGCGGCGCACGTGGAGCACACGGTGGCCGTGACGGAGGGAGGGCCGCGGGTGCTGACGGCTCGCTGACCGCCCGGATGAGGGTGGGTGGGGCGCGCGGCCCGGCGCTGCGGGGGCCGCTGCGGGGCCGCTGCGGGGGCTGCTGCGCCCACCCTCCCCCCACCGAATCGCTGAACATGCCCCCCGCCCCCGTTCATGCGAAGGTGTTCTACGGACCGGCCCCACGCCCCAGGTGTCCCCCAGGTGTAACCGGACCACCCCCGGGCACCCGCGTCCGAACCGGCACGTCGATCAGCGAGCGCGTCCCGGTCGGCCACCGCAAGGCCACCGCCGGGACGCCGGAACGGAAGGCCATGACCAGCGGCTTCAACGGTCCGCAGGGCTACGGCCCGGACCCCTTCGGAGAATTCCTCGCACGCTTCTTCGGTGGACCCCGCCCCCGCCAGATCGACATAGGCCGACTGCTCAGCCAGCCGGCCCGCGAGCTGGTCCAGGGCGCCGCCCAGTACGCCGCCGAGCACGGCAGCCGGGACCTCGACACCGAGCACCTGCTGCGCGCGGCGCTCAGTACCGAGCCCACCCGCAGCCTCCTCAGCCGCGCGGGCGTCGCCGACCCGGACTCCCTCGCTTCGGAGATCGACGAGCGCTCCGGCCCGGTCCAGTACGCGGAGGGCGAGGCCCCGCCGCCCACCTCCCTCTCGCTCACCCCGGCCGTGAAGCGCGCCCTCCTCGACGCCCACGACATGGCCCGCTCCAGCGGCGCGGGGTACATCGGTCCCGAGCACGTCCTCAGCGCCCTCGCCTCCAACCCCGACTCCGCGGCGGGCCACATCCTCAACGCGGCCCGCTTCACCCCGGGCGGCCTGCCCCCCGACTCCCAGGACCCCGCCCTGCGCGGCCAGCAGGGTCCGGGCACGGGCCCCGCTCCCCGGGTCGGCCCGGAGCAGCCCCGCCGCTCCGACACCCCCACCCTGGACAAGTACGGGCGCGACCTCACCGACATGGCCCGCCAGGGCCGTATCGACCCGGTGATCGGCCGCGACGAGGAGATCGAGCAGACCATCGAGGTGCTGTCCCGGCGAGGCAAGAACAACCCCGTCCTCATCGGGGACGCGGGCGTCGGCAAGACGGCCATCGTCGAGGGCCTCGCCCAGCGCATCGCCGACAGCGACGTCCCGGACGTCCTCACCGGCCGTCGCGTCGTCGCCCTCGACCTCAGCGGCGTCGTCGCGGGCACCCGCTACCGCGGCGACTTCGAGGAGCGCCTCAACAACATCGTCGGCGAGATCCGCGCCAACACGGACCGCCTGATCGTCTTCATCGACGAACTGCACACCGTGGTCGGCGCGGGCGGCGGCGGCGAGGGCGGCTCGATGGACGCGGGCAACATCCTCAAGCCCGCCCTCTCCCGGGGCGAGCTGCACATCGTGGGCGCCACGACCCTGGAGGAGTACCGCCGGATCGAGAAGGACGCGGCCCTCGCCCGCCGCTTCCAGCCGATCCTCGTCCCGGAACCCACCACCGCGGACGCCATCGAGATCCTCCGCGGCCTGCGCGACCGCTACGAGGCCCACCACCAGGTCCGCTACACCGACGAGGCGCTCACGGCGGCCGTGGAGCTGTCCGACCGCTACCTGACCGACCGCCGCCTCCCGGACAAGGCGATCGACCTGATCGACCAGGCGGGCGCCCGCGTCCGCCTGCGCGCCAAGACCAAGGGCACCGACGTACGGGCCATGGAACGCGAGGCCGACCAGCTCACCCGGGACAAGGACCAGGCGGTCGCGGACGAGCAGTACGAGGAGGCCATGCGCCTGCGCGACCGCATCACCGAGATCAAGCGCCGCATCGCCGAGGCCAGCCACGACGGCGAGGCCGACGAGGGCCAGCACCTGGAGGTCACCGCGGAGGCGATCGCCGAGGTGGTGTCCCGGCAGACCGGCATCCCGGTGAGCCGCCTCACCGAGGAGGAGAAGGACCGCCTGCTCGGTCTCGAACAGCACCTGCACGAACGCGTCGTCGGGCAGGACGAGGCGGTCCGTGTCGTCTCCGACGCGATCATGCGGTCACGGGCGGGCCTCGCCGACCCCAACCGTCCGATCGGCAGCTTCCTCTTCCTCGGCCCGACCGGCGTCGGCAAGACCGAACTCGCCCGCGCCCTGGCCGAGGCCCTGTTCGGCAGCGAGGACCGCATGGTCCGCCTGGACATGAGCGAGTACCAGGAGCGCCACACGGTCAGCCGTCTCGTCGGCGCTCCCCCCGGCTACGTGGGCCACGAGGAGGCGGGCCAGCTGACCGAGGTCGTCCGCCGCCACCCGTACTCGCTGCTGCTCCTGGACGAGGTGGAGAAGGCGCACCCGGACGTCTTCAACATCCTCCTCCAGGTACTGGACGACGGCCGCCTCACCGACTCGCAGGGCCGCACGGTCGACTTCACCAACACGGTCATCGTGATGACCAGCAACCTCGGCTCGGAGGCGATCACCCGGCGCGGCACGGGCATCGGCTTCGGCTCGGGCGGCGCCGACGCGGACGAGGAGGCCCGCCGCGAGCAGATCCTGCGCCCGCTGCGGGACCACTTCCGCCCGGAGTTCCTCAACCGCATCGACGAGATCGTGGTCTTCCGCCAGCTCTCGCCGGACCAGTTGCACCGGATCACCCACCTCCTCCTGGAGGGCACCCGGCGCCTGCTGCACGCGCAGGACATCACCGTCGAGTTCACGGACGCGGCGGTCGACTGGCTGTCCAAGGAAGGCTTCCAGCCGGAGTACGGCGCCCGCCCGCTGCGCCGCACGATCCAGCGGGAGGTCGACAACCGGCTCTCCCGCCTCCTCCTGGACGGCCGCCTCAGGGAGGGCGACCAGGTGACGGTGGACGCGGAGAACGGAGCCCTCACGTTCCACACGCCCACCCCGGAAACGCCCCTCACCACACCGTCGCCCTAGGGAACGCCCCTCACCACACCGTCGCCCTAGGGACCAGACCGCACCACCATCGCGGACCCCCCGCCCCGCCGCACGGTCTCCGCGGCGGCCAGCCACTTGCCCCCGGGCAGCCGCTGGACCGCCGTAGCCGCCCCGATCTCCGCACTGACCCGGAAGGCATGCCCGATCCCCTCCAACTCGCCCCGCACCGGCGCGCCGTACAGCCCGGGCTCCACATCGGTCAGAGCGGCGTTCCGCTGACTGACCCGAGGCGCGGCGATCGCGTCCACCAGCGGCAGCCCACGGTCGACGAACCCGGTCAGGGTCTGGAGCACGGTCGTGATGATGGTCGCACCGCCGGGCGACCCCAGCGCGACCACCGGCCGCCGGTCCCCGTCGAGCACGATCGTCGGCGCCATCGACGACCTGGGCCGCTTCCCGGGACCGGGCAGGTTGGGGTCGTGGACGGCGGGGTTGGCCGGGGCGAAGGAGAAGTCCGTCAGCTCGTTGTTGAGGAGGAACCCACGGCCGGGCACGGTGATGCCGCTGCCGCCGGTCTGCTCGATGGTGAGGGTGTAGGACACGACGTTGCCCCACTTGTCAGCCACCGTCAGATGCGTGGTGCTGTCGCCCTCGTACGTGGTGGGCGCCGCGGCACCCCCGACCCCGCAGGCCACCGGGTCCCGCGGATCACCGGGCGCGACGGGGCTGCTCAGCACCGCGTCGTCCTTGATCAGACAGGCCCGCGAGTCGGCGAACTCCTGGGACAGCAGCCCTTGTGTGGGTACGTCCTCGAAGGCCGGGTCCCCGACCCAGCGCCCCCGGTCGGCGAACGCGATACGGCTGGCCTCGATGAACCGGTGCAGGTACGCGGCCTCGCTCGCCCGGGACAGATCCGTCCCCTCCAGGATGTTGAGTGCCTCCCCGACGGTCGTACCGCCGGACGACGAGGGCGCCATGGAGTAGACGCCGAGCCCTCGGTAGAAGGTCTTGGACGGCGCCTGGAACCTGGCCCGGTACGAGGCGAGGTCCCGCGTCGACAGATCGCCGCCGCGGGCCCGCCACCCCGAAGCGGCGTCCACCGGCGGCTGGTTGACGGTCCGGACGACCTCCCGCCCCACGTCCCCGCGGTAGAACTGCCCGACGCCCGACGGCCGCCCCAACTCCCGGTAGGTGCGGGCCAGGTCGGGGTTGCGGAACACCGAACCCACCACCGGAAGCTCGCCCTGCGGCAGGAACAGCTCGGCCGTGTCGGGGAAGTACCGGAACCGCGTCTCGTTCGCGGCGGTCTGGGACCGGAAGGTCTCGTCGACGACGAAGCCGTCCCGCGCGAGCCGCTCGGCGGGCTTCAGCAGCGTCCCCAGCTTCCGGCTGCCCCACTTGTCGAGCGCGCTCTGCCAAGTGGCGGGCGTCCCCGGCACTCCGACCGACAGTCCGCTGCTCACGGCCTCGGCGAAGGGGATCGGCCGCCCGTCCTCCAGGAAGAGGTCGGATCCTGCCGACAGTGGTGCCGTCTCCCGACCGTCGACTGTATGCACCATACGGGATTTGGCATCGTAGTAGACGAAGTACCCGCCCCCGCCGATCCCCGCCGAGTAGGGCTCCGTGACCCCCAGCGCCGCGGCGGTGGCGACCGCCGCGTCCACGGCGTTGCCGCCGTTCCGCAAGACCTCGATCCCCGCGGCCGAGGCGTCGGCGTCGACGCTGGCGACCGCACCGCCGTACCCGACGGCGACCGGGGTCTTCTCACCCCCGCTCCCCGGCGGAGCCGCGGCCCCCACCGAGGCCACCACAGCGGCCGACACCACGAGAACCGTCAGTTTCCGCATGACAGGGCGACGCATCCGCACCTCCAGGCAGGGCATGTCCGCGCAGCGTAGTCCGAGCGGCATGCCCGCGTCAGGACCGCCACCCCCTCCCCCGCCCCCCGCGTCGAACAACGGTTTGTGTTCACCCGCTACCATCCCCGCCCATGAATGACGACGTGCGCAACATCGTCCTGGGCGTGGTCGCGGCGGGCATCAGTGCCGCGCTCGGCTGGATCGCCCGTACCTATCTGTGGAAGCGCAAGCTCCGCCGCAAACAGGCCTTCTTCGGGCTGCCGGAGAACTCCGAGTCGCTGCTCGTCGTCAACCGCGACCCGGCCACCGCGGAACCGGCGGTGCACCGCTTCGACGTGTTCGCCCTGCTGGAGTTGTCCGCGCTCATCAAGGACTGCGGCGCCCACTTCCAGGTGGTCACCCAGGACGCCAACCCCCAAGGCTTCGGTGAACGCACCGAGTTCTGCGTCGGCGGACCCGGTTCCAACCGCCGTATGGTCGCCCATATGGCCGCGATGCTGCCGGGCATACGCGTCAACGTCGATCCCGAACCCGGCCCGGACCGGGGCGCCTTCCAGATCGGCACCGAGCGCTACCGCATGGAGCCGGGGATCACCGAGTACGTCCTGCTGGCGCGGCTGACGGCCGGTGACCGCCGGGAGACGCGCCCGGTGTTCCTGTTCTGCGGTCAGCGCGCGATCACCAACCAGGCCGCCACCCGCTATCTCGCCCGCCACCACGAACGACTGGCCCGCAAGCACGGCGGCAACTCCTTCGTGCTGCTGCTGAAGGTCGTCAACTCGCAGGCGTACGGCCCGGATGTAGTGGAGTTGGTCGCCGACGTGACCCGCACCGCCCAGACCGCGCTGCCGGTGTCGGCGCCCAAGAACTCCCACCGCGCCTCGTGAGCACCCCTTGAGGCCGACCGAGCCCGTCCGGCGCGCGGCTGACCTTCTCCTCGGCGGGGGCCGACAGATGTCGGTTCCACCGCCCGAGCAGTGATCGGCGGCCGCGCCCGGCCGGGCTCACGGGGATGAACGCCACATCGTAGTCGAGGCCTGGAGCACCCCTCCTCCCGGCATGACCCCGCGCATCGGCGGTCTCAGGCTACGAGAACGCCGTCTCAATGCTGGAGGATCTTGGACAGGAAGTCCCGGGCCCGGTCGCTGCTCGGGCTGGTGAAGAAGTCGTCGGGGCTGCGGTCCTCGACGACCCGGCCGTCCGACATGAACACCACGCGGTTGGCGGCGGAACGGGCGAAGCCCATCTCATGGGTGACGACGACCATGGTCATGCCCTCCCGGGCGAGTTGCCGCATGACCTCGAGGACCTCGTTGATCATCTCCGGGTCGAGCGCCGATGTCGGCTCGTCGAAGAGCATGACCTTGGGGTCCATGGCGAGTGCGCGGGCGATGGCCACGCGCTGCTGCTGGCCGCCGGAGAGCTGCGCGGGGTACTTGTCGGCCTGGTCGGCGAGGCCGATCCGGTCGAGGAGCTGGCGGGAGCGTTTGTCGGCGTCCTCCTTCTTGCGTTTGCGGACCTTGACCTGGCCGAGCGAGATGTTCTGGAGGACCGTCTTGTGGGCGAAGAGGTTGAAGGACTGGAAGACCATGCCGACGTCGGCACGGAGCGCCGCGAGGGCCTTGCCCTCGTCCGGCAGCGGCTGTCCGTCCAGCAGGATCGTGCCGGAGTGGATGGGCTCCAGACGGTTGATCGCCCGGCACAGCGTGGACTTCCCCGACCCCGAGGGGCCGATGACCACGACCACCTCTCCCTTGCCCACGGTGAGGTCGATGTCCTGGAGGACATGCAGGTCACCGAAGTACTTGTTGACGTCACGCAGTTCGATCAACGGATCGACGACCATGCTCAGCCCACTCACTCTCAGCTGTGTGTCTCGCGTGCTTCTCGCGTGTGTGTCGCGGTCGCCGCAAACTAACCAGACCGGACGGGGGTGGAGACGCGACACGCACTTTCCGGGCATAAGCCGTATTTAGCACCATTTTTCGGTATTTACCGATATAACCTTCCTTGTGGGGTCACGCCTCCGCGATCTCCGCGTACAGCTGCGACAGCTCGGGCACCCCATGGGCCGCCCACTCGTGTCCGACCGTCACCACATCGAACTCACGCCCGGAGGCCAGCCGGACGACCGGCCCGTCCGTCGACCAGATCTCCCAGACGGCACCGGGCACCGTGCGCACGATCACCGTCCCCAGATAGAGACCCGCGTCGTTGCCGAGCCAGGGCAGGGTCTCCTCGTCGTCGCGCCAGCGCGGCAGCAACTGGTCGAGCGCCTCCAGCGAGGCCACCGAGTCATCGAGCCGGACACCCGCCCGGGACGCCTGCGACCGCAGCAGCTCGCACTCGGACAGCAGATCGGCGATCCCCTCGGGATCGGGCACGTCACCGCCCGCCGTCAGGAGGGCGGCGGCCCGCTTCTTCCGCCGACCGCCCAGGAAAGGGATGTTCATACGGACAGCCTGTCATTCGCACCCGCGTACGCACCACAGGCGCGCGGACCGCAGCGTGCGGGGGGTTTCCCGGGGTGTTCACGCATGGCTCGTTGACCTGCGCCGATCACCTCCCTAGCTTCGCGATGACTCGTCCCCGGCCAGCGGGTCACTCGTCCCCCCGCCATCACTTCCCCCCACCCCTTCCCCCTCACCCTTCCCCTTCATCAGTTCCCACCGCACTCACAGGACCCGGGAGTATCGGTTGCCGCACCAGCGTCTCGGAACCCCCGAAGGCCCCCGGGGTCGCACGGGCCTCACGCTCGCTCTCGTGATCGTCCTCGCGCTGCTCACGGCCCTGATGCCGGTCGGCGCCGCACGGGCCGCCGACGCACTGCGCGCGTTGCCGCTTGAGTACCTCTACGACAACACCGCCGTCAGCGACGACAGCAGCCCCGGGCAGGCCGACTTCGACGGCCGCGGCGCCTCCCTCTCCGCCCAGGACCTCACCGCCGCGGGCTGGACCCCCGGCGGCGCGCTCACCGTCCAGGGCGCCCGTCTGACCTGGCCGAACAAGGGCGCGGGCAGCCCGGACAACGTGCGTGCGGCCGGACAGAGCGTCTGGGTGAGCGGCGCCGGAGACGCGCTCGCCTTCCTGGTCGCGGGCACCGGCGGCACCGACGTCAGCGGCTCCGGCACGGTCTCGTACGCGGACGGCACCCTCTCCTCGTACCGGCTGACCGCCCCCGACTGGCGCGCCGGGCCGCTCGCCACCAAGGCGGTCGCGCTGCCGCACGTCAACACGCCCGGCGGGCAGCTCACCGAGAAGGCCCGGCTGTACGTGGTGACGGTGCCGGTCGAGCCGGGCCGTCATGTCGTCTCGGTGCGGCTGCCGTACGCGCCCGAGCTGCATGTGTTCTCGGTGGCGGTGCGCGCCGCCGCGGCGGGCTGGACGGGCACCTGGGCGACGGCGACCTCCGGGCACCAGGAGGTGGGGCCGTGGACCGACCGGACGCTGCGTCTGGTGGTGCACACCTCGGTGGGCGGACCGCGGGTGCGGCTGCGGTTCGACAACACCTTCGCGGCGGCGCCGGTGCGGATCGGCAGCGCGACGGTGGCGGTGCAGGACAGCGGCGCGACGGCGCGCGGGGTGCCGGTGCCGGTGACCTTCGGGCGCTCCCCTACGGCCTCGGTCCCGGCGGGCGCGCAGGTGTACAGCGACCCGCTCGCCTTCCAGGTGCCCGCGGACGCCAATCTGCTGGTCAGCTTCCATCTGCCCGGCACGGTGACGGCGGCACCCGCGCACCGGCTCGCGGTGCAGCGGTCGTACGTCAGTGAGCCCGGCAACCACACGGCGGACGGCCCGGCGACGGCGTACACCTCGACGATCACGCACTGGCCGCTGCTCACCGGGGTGGACGTGGGCGGCGGGCCGGGGTCGGTGGTGATGCTGGGAGACTCGATCACCGACGGTGACCGGTCCACCGTGGGCGCCAACCGGCGCTGGCCCGACGTGCTGGCCACCCGGCTGCTCGCGCAGAGCACGGTCCCGCACTACGGCGTCCTCAACCAGGGCATCTCGTCGAACCGGGTGCTCGCGGACCGCTATCCCGGCGACGGCGTGTCCTCGGACACGGGCGGGGTGAGCGCGCTGCACCGGCTCGACCGGGATGTGCTGGCGCAGACGTCGGTGCGTACGGCGGTGGTGTTCCAGGGCATCAACGACCTGCTGTCGGGCGCCTCGGCCGACGAGGTCGCCGCGGGGCTGAAGGAGATCGCGCAGCGGGCGCGGGCGCGGGGACTGCGGGTGCCCGCGGCGACCCTGCTGCCGTGCGGCGGCGTGGCCGGGTGCACGGCCGCGGTGGAGGCCGAGCGGGCCGAGGTCAACGAGTGGATCCGGGACGCCTCGGTCTTCGACGGGGTGCTCGACTTCGACGCGGTGCTGCGGGACCCGGCGCAGCCGACCCGGATGCGCCCGGAGTACGACAGCGGGGACCATCTGCATCCGGGCGACGCGGGGCTCGCGGAGCTGGCCGAGTCGGTGGACCTGACGCTCCTGTGAGCGACGCGGCTACACCTCCAGGTCCACCACCACCGGCGCGTGGTCCGAGGCGCCCTTGCCCTTGCGCTCCTCCCGGTCGACGTAGGCGTCCTTGACGGCCTCGCTGAACGGCTTGTTGCCGTAGACCAGGTCGATGCGCATGCCGCGGTTCTTGGGGAAGCAGAGCTGGCGGTAGTCCCAGTACGTGAACGGGTGCTCGTACTTCAGGGGGCGCGGGACGACGTCGGTGAGGCCGGTCTCGCGCAGGGAGGTGAGGGCGGCGCGCTCGGCGGGGGTGACATGGGTGCTGCCCTCGAAGGCGGCGCGGTCGTAGACGTCGTCGTCGGTCGGCGCGACGTTGTAGTCCCCCATGACCGCGAAGGGGCGGCTGCCGCCCGCGTCGCCCGCGACGGCGGCCTTCAGGGCCTCGAACCACTGGAGCTTGTAGGCGTAGTGCGGGTGCTCCACCTCGCGGCCGTTGGGCACGTACACCGACCAGACGCGGATCGGGCCGCAGGTGGCGGAGATGGCGCGCGGCTCGGTCACGCCGTCGAAGCCGGGGTCGCCGGGCAGGCCCTTGACGACGTCGGCGAGGCCGACGCGGGAGAGCACCGCGACGCCGTTCCACCGGCCGGTGGCGTGGACCGCCGACTCGTAGCCCAGCTCGCGCAGCTGCTCGGACGGGAACTGGTCCTCGGCGACCTTGGCCTCCTGGAGGCAGAGCACGTCGGTGCCGCTGCTCTCCAGCCAGGCCAGGAGCCTCGGCAGGCGGGCGGTGATCGAGTTCACGTTCCAGGTCGCGATGCGCATGCCTCACAACCTACCCGGCGGGTCTGACAACGCCGCCTCCGCCGGGTGCGCTCAGACGTCCGTGGAGTCGCCCGGGGCCAGCCGTCGGTGGTCGGCGCCGCCGAGGGCGCCGATCTGGCGGTCGTAGACCGGGCGGGCGAGGTCGGTGAGCAGGGCGTCGTGGATGTCGTAGGCGCGCCGCGGCTTGACCTCGCGGACGTAGTCGATGACCTCGGAGATCTTGTTCCAGGGGGCCATCACCGGCAGCATCAGCGTCTCCACCGGCTGGTCGGGGACGGTCAGCGCGTCGCCGGGGTGGAAGACCTTGCCCCCGTCGACGAGATAGCCGACGTTGGTGACGCGCGGGATGTCCGGGTGGATGACCGCGTGCAGTTCGCCGTGCACCTGCACCTCGAAGCCCGCCGCGGTGAACGTGTCGCCGTGGCCGACGGTGTGCACCCGGCCGGGGAACGCCGCCGAGATCTGCTCGGCCACGGACTTCAGCGTCCAGATCTCGGCGGCCGGGTTGGCCTCCAGGGCGGCCCGCAGCCGGGACTCGTCGAAGTGGTCGGGGTGCTCATGGGTGACGAGGACGGCGTCGGCGCCGGTCGCGGCGTCCTGTTCGGTGAACATCCCCGGGTCGAGGACGAGCGTCCGGCCGTCCTTCTCCAGCCGGACGCAGGCGTGCGACATCTTGATGAGCTTCATGGCTCCATCCTGCCCCGGGAACCTGTGCGGTCGCGCGCCTCACTCCTGGGGCGTGGTCTCCTCCCGGACGACCTGCTGCGCGACCTTGAAGGCGCTGTTCGCCGCCGGTACGCCGCAGTAGACGGCCGCCTGGAGCAGCACCTCCTTGATCTCGGCCGGGGTGAGGCCGTTGCGCAGGGCGGCACGCGTGTGGGCGGCGAGTTCCTCCAGATGACCGCCCGCGACCAGGGCGGTGAGGGTGATGCAGCTGCGGGTGCGCCGGTCCAGGCCGGGCCGGTCCCAGATCTCGCCCCAGGTGTACCGGGTGGTGAACTCCTGGAAGTCCGCGGAGAACTCGTCGGCCTGCGCCAGCACCCGGTCCATGTGCCCGTCGCCGAGCACCTCGCGGCGCACCTTGATCCCGGCGTCGTAGGGGTCGGGCCGCCCGGTGGGCTGCGGCGGGACCTCGGCGGCCGGGGCTATCTCGGCGATGGGGCCGGTCTGCGGGGGCTGCACGGCCTGCGGCGTCTGCGGGTGGTGCTGGTTCTGCTGGGGCGGCACGAGCACCGGCTGGCCGGGGGCCGCCGGGATGGCCATCTGGCCGGTGGTCGAGTCGTACGCGGGCTGCCAGGCCGTCGAGAAGTGGTGGACCAGCAGATCCGTGACGGCGGCGGGCTGTTCGACGGGGACCAGGTGGGAGGCGCCCGGTACGACGGCGAGACGGGCGTCCGGGATCCCCGCGACCAGCGTGCGCGCCTCGGCGGGACCGGTGACCTGGTCCTCCGACCCGACCAGCACCAGCGTCGGGACGCCGATCCCGGCCAGTTCGGCCCGTACGTCGAAGGCGGCCAGCGCCTCGCAGGCGGCGATGTAGCAGCCGGGGTCGGTGGTGCGCACCATCTGCACCGCCCACTCGGTGATCGCGGGCTGCGCGGCGGCGAACCCGGCCGTGAACCAGCGGTCCGGGGAGGAGCGGGCGATGGGGTCGAGGCCGTTGGTCCGCACGATCACACCGCGCTGCCGGAACTCGTCGGCCGATCCGAACCGCGGCGAGGCGGCGATCAGCACGAGCGAGGCGAGTCGCTCCGGGTACCGCAGCGCCAGCTCGATGCCGACCGCGCCGCCGAGCGCACAGCCCGCGTAGGCGAAGCGCTGCACACCGAGCGCGTCCAGGGTGGCGAGCAACCGGGCGGTGAGGTCGCCGACCGCGCCCGCCGGGTACGCCGGTGCGCCGCCGTGTCCCGGCAGATCGAACCGGAAGACCCGCCACTGCTCGGCCAGCTCCGGCACCTGCCGGTCCCACATGTGCCACGTCGTGCCCAGTGAGGGACCCAGGATCAGCACCGGGGCGTCTTCTGGCCCGTCGAAGCGGTATTGCAGGGTGTTCGGGGGTGTCTCACTCACGGCTCCGACCCTCTCACGTCTCGCAGACGCCCTTGTAACGCGGGGGTACGGGGAAGCGGTCTGACCAGGTTGAAGATCTCGCGGGCGGCGTATCGCTCGAGGCAACGGGTGATCTCACGCCGGGTCTTGCCCTCCCGGGTGCGGCGTTCGGCCTACGCATGGGTGCGCGGATCGTGGCCCAGCCGGGCCACGACGATGCGGTGCAGGGCGGCGGTGGCCTTCCGGTCGTCGCCGTAGTTGAGTCGGCGTGTGCTCCGACGGCCGGAGGAGTACTCGATGGGGTGGCCGGAAAGGACTCTGTGCCCGGTGTCTTCCCGAGCGGGGAGACCACGGCGGCAACATGAATCTCGCTGCGCGTGTCCACGACCAGACGACCTCAGCCCGGTCGGGCGGACCCGTGCGCACCGGCCCGCTCGGGCGGTCTGAACCGGGATGTACCTGTGACGGGACACTTCGGTCAAAGATCTCAGGAGTCAGACCCCCGTACGGGAGGGCATCGCGCAACCGTCCGTCCCATCGATCCCGGCCCATCAATCCCGGCCCACCGGCCCACCGGCCCACCGGCACGATGGACGCCCCAGGCAGACACCCGCGCGCTCCGGGGCCCCGCCCAGCTACACCACTTCCCGTTCCAGGGACGCCATCCGGCTCTGGCCCGCTGACCACTGTGGCAGACGGCAAGGGCCCGGCATCCCGAAGCCGGGATGCCGGGCCCTTGCCGTGGCGCGATCAGGCGGGGCGGATGTTCTCAGCCTGCGGGCCCTTCTGGCCCTGCGTGACGTCGAACTCGACCTTCTGGCCCTCCTGCAGCTCGCGGTAGCCCTGGCTCGCGATGTTGGAGTAGTGGGCGAAGACGTCGGGGCCGCCGCCCTCCTGCTCGATGAAGCCGAAGCCCTTCTCGCTGTTGAACCACTTCACTGTGCCCTTGGCCATGACTGTCTCCTTCGAGGGAAACCGGGCACGCACCCTGCGCGACCGGGAGGTGATCGCCCTGGTCCGGAGAGGCGCCTGAACAGCAAGAACGCCCGTGAGGCGATCACGGGCGAACAGAACTTCGGAACCACGACTGCTGATCACAAGCCTATAACGGCATGACGGAAGCCGCTAGCGAAAACGCGCCAGCATCCGGCCTGGAACGAACAAACGGATCACCCGTGAGGCTCGGCCGATGGTGATCAAGCGGTTTCGTGCCCTTCTGCTGCCCAAGGCCGCGGCGAGGCATGCCCAAGCACGACACGGCGCACGCTTGCGGGTGCCCCCGCTGCGTCGGGAGAAGAGATCGCACAGGCAATGGATCATCCTGTCCCGCTGTCCGGGTACCGTCAGGGTATGAGTCATCCGCACCCCGAACTGAAAGCCGCCCCACCCCTTCCCGAAGGAGGGCTGCGGGTCATCGCCCTGGGCGGCCTGGGTGAGATCGGCCGCAACATGACCGTCTTCGAGCACGCGGGCAAGCTGCTCATCGTCGACTGCGGCGTGCTGTTCCCCGAGGAGACCCAGCCCGGCGTCGACGTGATCCTGCCGGACTTCACCTCGATCCGGGACCGGCTGGACGACGTCGTGGCCGTGGTACTCACCCATGGCCACGAGGACCACATCGGCGGCGTGCCGTACCTGCTGCGCGAGCGGTCCGACATTCCCCTTGTCGGCTCGAAGCTGACGCTGGCGTTTTTGGAGGCCAAGCTCAAAGAACACGGCATCCGGCCGCGCACGGTGCGGGTACGGGAGGGCGACCGGCGCGGCTTCGGGCCCTTCGACTGCGAGTTCGTGGCGGTCAACCACTCCATCCCCGACAGCCTCGCGGTCGCGATCCGCACCCAGGCCGGGATGGTGCTGCATACCGGCGACTTCAAGATGGACCAGTTCCCTCTCGACGACCGCATCACCGATCTGCGCGCCTTCGCCCGCCTCGGCGAGGAGGGCGTGGACCTGTTCCTCACCGACTCCACCAACGCCGAAGTACCCGGCTTCACCACCTCCGAGCGAGAGCTGAACCCGGCGATCGAGCAGGTGATGCGCACCGCGCCGCGCCGGGTCATCGTCTCCAGCTTCGCCAGCCACGTGCACCGCATCCAGCAGGTCCTGGACGCCGCCCACCAGCACGGCCGCAAGGTCGCCTTCGTCGGCCGCTCCATGGTCCGCAACATGGGCATCGCCCGTGATCTGGGCTATCTGAAGGTGCCCTCCGGTCTGGTCGTGAGCACGAAGGAGCTGGAGAAGCTCCCGGACCACAAGGTCACGCTGGTGTGCACCGGCTCCCAGGGCGAACCGATGGCCGCGCTGTCACGGATGGCCAACCGCGACCACATGATCCGCATCGGCAAGGGCGACACCGTCCTGCTGGCCAGTTCCCTGATCCCCGGCAACGAGAACGCCATCTACCGGGTGATCAACGGACTCACCCGGTGGGGCGCCCACGTGGTCCACAAGGGCAACGCCAAGGTGCACGTCTCCGGGCACGCCAGCGCTGGCGAACTCGTCTACTGCTACAACATCGTCAAGCCCCGCAACGTCATGCCGGTGCACGGGGAATGGCGCCATCTGCGGGCCAACGGCGACCTCGCCATCCGTACCGGTGTCGACCCCGAACGGGTCGTCATCGCCGAGGACGGCGTCGTCGTCGACCTCGTCGACGGCCGCGCGTCCATCACGGGCAAGGTCCCCGCGGGCAACGTCTACGTGGACGGCATGGAAGTCGGCGGCGCCACCGAGGCGTCCCTCAAGGACCGCCTCACCCTCGCCGCCGAAGGCGTGGTCACGGTGGTGGCGATCGTCGACGCGGACACCGGCGCCCTCGCCGAGGCCCCCGACTTCCTGGCCCGCGGATTCGTCCACGACGACACCACCTTCGAGCCGGTCATCCCCGTCATCGAGAAGACCCTGGCCGCCGCGGCCGAGGAAGGCGTCGGGGACGCGCGCCAGCTCGAACAGCTCCTCGCCCGCGCCGTGGCGAACTGGGCGTTCCGCACCTACCGCCGCAAGCCGCTCATCATCCCCGTCATCATCGACGCCTGAGCCGTGGTCCGGCGGCACCGTCCGCGGTTCCGGTGGCGGCCCCGCGAGCATCGAGGTCGGGCCAGCCCGGACCGGACAGTGGCGAAGCCGCCGGGCTCAGTCCCGGTTCGGCGGCGGCACCGACCCGAGCCGACCGCGTCTGCCCGGCTAGGCCCCGCCCACGACGCGCGCATGGGCATGCGCACGTCGCGGGCCGCCGCACGGGACGCGCGAGTGGATGGCGCGAGTGCCGGTGAAGCGGTCGGATCGCGGGACTCGTCGGCTCAGCCGCCGCTCTTGCGCCTGAACGACCGCTGGCTCGCCGCCGGGCCGTGCGCCGAACGCACCTTCGAGGCATCGGACTTGGCGGCCACATCAGCGCCATCCGCCTGCGCACCGCGCTTGCGCGCCAGGGCTTCGCGGAACTTGCGCTTGAGGTCGTAGTTGCCGTCGCTGTCCGGCTCCAGAGCGGACGTCTCGGGGGCGGCAGGCTCCGAACCTTCCGTAGATACGGGCTCTGCGGTCATGGTGACCTCCTGGGTTCGGGGGTTGGGCAAGCACAGCTTGTCATGGCGGGTGCGGTGGGAGGCGCCCACAACATCATCCTCCTCCGTTCCGGCGGGCATCCCTCTCACGGCCGAAGGCGTTGACTTCGTAGGTGAGGCACACGGGACGGCTTCGGGCCGGGCCGAGGGTTCCCGGTCCGTGGCCAGGCTGCCCGGGCAGCGGCTCTCAGCCGTTGCGACGCACGAGGGCGGCCCTGCGGGCCTCGGCGAGCTTGCGGGCCTCGCCCGCCTTTCGGGACTTGCCACCGACACCGCGGGAGGTGCCCTTGCCGGTGCCGAGGCCGCGGAAGGGAGCGTTGGTGTTCTTGGGCCGGGGGACGGCGGGCTCGCCGTCGAGCGGGATCCCGGAGGGAGTCCTGGCGCCGGTGATCCGGCTCAGCTCCGCCTCGCCGGAGCGCACCTTGGTGACGGTCGCCCTGATGTCGGCCTCGGCCATCATGCGGCTCGTCTCACGGCGCTGGCCCGCCAGCACGAGCGTGACCACGCTGCCGGACTCACCGGCGCGGGCGGTGCGGCCCGCCCGGTGCACGTAGTCCTTGGCATCGGTGGGCGGGTCGACGTTGACCACGAGATCGAGGTCGTCGACGTGCAGGCCACGGGCCGCGACATTGGTCGCCACCAGAACGGTGATCTCGCTGTTCTTGAACTGCGCCAGGGTCCGTGTGCGCTGTGGCTGGGACTTGCCGCTGTGCAGCGCCCCGGCGCGCACCCCGCTGGCCCGCAGATGCCGGGTGAGCTGGTCGACGGCGTGCTTGGTGTCGAGGAACAGCAGTACGCGGCCGTCGCGGGCGGCGATCTCCGTGATGACGGCGTAGCGGTCAGGGCCGTGGACGACCAGAACGTGGTGCTCCATCGTCGTGACCGTGCCCGCGGCCGGGTCGACCGAGTGGACGACGGGGTCGTGGAGGTAGCGGCGGACCAGTTGATCGACGTCGCGATCGAGAGTGGCCGAGAAAAGCATCCGCTGACCGTCGGGGCGCACCTGGTCGAGGACGTCGGCAACCTGGGGCAGGAATCCCAAGTCGCACATCTGGTCGGCCTCGTCCAGCACGGTGATTCTCACCCGTCCCAGGCGGCAGGCGTTGCGCTCGATCAGGTCGTGCAGACGTCCGGGGGTGGCGACGACCACCTCGGCTCCCTGGCGCAGCGCGGCGATCTGTCGGCCGATCGACGTGCCGCCGACGACCGTCGCGATCCGCAGCCGCAGTGCCTCGGCGTACGGCGTCAGCGCCTGGGTGACCTGTTGGGCCAGTTCCCGGGTGGGCACCAGGATCAGAGCAAGGGGCTGCTTGGGTTCCGCGCGCCGCCCGGCCGTCCGTGCGAGCAGCGGCAGACCGAAAGCGAGCGTCTTGCCTGATCCGGTGCGCCCGCGCCCCAGGATGTCGCGCCCCTCCAGGGCGTCGGGCAGTGTGGCGGCCTGGATCGGAAAGGGTTCGCGCACCCCGAGTTCGCTCAGTGTCCGCAGCACCTCCGTCGGCAGTTCCAGACCGGCGAAGGTGACGGCCGGGAGCAGCGCCGAGGTCATTGCCCCGGGCTGGGCGGGACTGCCGTGAGCGGTGCCGGAGTGATGGGGATGCTTCATGAACAGCCTTCCGCAGGGGAACGTACCGAGGAAGGCCCGGCAGGTTGGGACAGCCCACGCACAAGCCGAACGGAACAGGCAGAATCGCCCACCGCGACGACCGCGCAAACGCGTCAGGCTAACACACGGTGTATCCTCGCGCCGCTGTTGGTCCTGCCCTGTGTACGCGTGCTGGCAGCGGCTCGGCCCGGAACCACCGTTGCCCTTGGAACCCTGGATCTTGAACGGCCCCAGGGCCTCGCCGACTCGCACACCGCGTCACCCCGAAGAAATGCGGAACTCCAACTCGGGACGGTCCCACGGCACGGCGGGTGGGTTCGCGGGCGCGGTCCCGATCCGCACCGCACCCGCGCGGTGGTAGAAGTCCTCGGCGGGAAGATGCGACACGACCCTGACACGGTCGAGCCCGGCGGCACGGGCCTCGGACTGCATGTGCGCGATGAGCCGCCGTCCGATACCCCGTCCTTGCGCTTCGTCGGCGACGAACAGCAGGTCCAGCTCCGGTGGAGCGAGGACGAGCGAGTAGAACCCGAGGACCCGGCCACCTTGCTCGTCGGCGCCCACGGCTACGAAGGCGCGGTGGGCCTCGATGTAATCGGGCCCGACTCGGTAACCCTCGACTGCGGCCGCGTACTTACCCGCGTAGGCGCCTGAGCCACGCACGAGCCGTGTGAGCCGTTTGGCGTCCCGCGCGACGGCCCTCCGGATCGTGATCGGCTGGCTGATCGGGGAAGTGCGTGAACTCATCGGCAGAGTATTTCGCACCGGGGCGTGCCGTCGTGCGGCGGGTCGGCTGCTCGGGCGGGACGCCCCGCCGGGCCGCATCCGCGGCGCCTCTCGTGGCGTGCCGCTCTCACGGGATCTCCCACCGCCGGGGGAAGCAGGCGGCCCGCAGCGCCTCAGTGGACGGTCTCGTCCGACCGGTTCCTGACGGCCGCTGTGAACCTGGCTCGCTGGTCGTCGTTGGCCAGCGCGACCAGGCGAACCTCGACATGCGCCGGTACGTCCTTGATGTCCATGGCGACGCCGGACCTGTGCGAGTGGTCGATGAAGGTCAGCAGTGCCTTGGCGCCGGACATGTCGACGTAGTCGACGTCCTTCAGGCTCAGCGACAGGCTCGACAGGTGGGGGCGCCCGGAGAGGCCGGAGCGCTTCGACGGGGCCGGACGGCCCTCACGCAGGGACGTGAAGACCCGGTCGACGGAGAGGAAGGACATCGGTCCCTCGATCCGGAACGCGTCCTCGCCGGTCCGGATCACCGAGGCCCGGCGTCGGCGCGTCTTCATGGCGTGGAAGACGAGCGCCAGCGCCATCCCGACGGCGACCGCCACCGTCAGGTCGACGACCACGGTGATGATCATCGTCGCGAACATCACCACGACGTCGCCCCAGGGGGCGACATGCACTTTGCGCAGGCTCTCCCAGTCGAACATGCCGAACGCGGTCAGCATCAGGATGCCGGACAGCACGGCGAGCGGGATGTACTGCACGACGGCCCCCAGCCCGGCCACAAGGGCGAGCAGGATGACGCTGTGGGCGGCGGCCGACCAGGCGGTACGGCCGCCGCTCCTGACGTTGACCACCGACCTGACGGTGGCGCCCGCACTGGCCAGCCCGCCGAAGAGGCCGCTGACGGCGTTGCCGATGCCCTGGCCGATCAGCTCCTTGTTGCTGCGGTGCCGCCGCCCGGTGATGTTGTCCATGACGACCGAGGTCAGCAGCGAGTCGATGGAACCCAGCAGGGCGATGCTGAGCGCGGGCAGGACGAGGGTGAGAACCGTCGAGCCGCCGAGGTCCGGCACGGCGATCGAGGGCAGCGACTCCGGGATGCGGCCGATGTAGTCGATGCCCGAGCTGAGCGTGAGCGGTCCCAGGCGTACGTCGGTGAGCGCCGAGTCCGCGACCCGCAGGAACGGGGTGACGACCAGCAGCGCGATCAGGCTCGCCGGTACGGCCTTGACCAGGCGTGCGGCCACCAGCATGAGCACGATCGTGCCCGCCACCACCAGGAAGGCGCGCCGCACCTGGTCCAGCTCGCCCAGGATGATGATCAGCGCGATGCCGCCCATGAAGCCGGACACCACCGGGTGGGGTATGTAGCGGATCAGCGATCCGAGCCTGCACAGGCCGAACAGCACCTGGAACCCACCGGCCATGACGAACGCGACGAACGCGGCGTCCAGCCCGTGCGCGGCGATGACCCCGGTCGCGACGACCGTGATGGGGCCCGTGGGGCCGGTCACCTGGGCGGGCGTGCCGCCGAACAGGGCCGCGAAGAACCCGGCGAAGATCGCTCCGTACAGCCCGACGAGCGCGCCCTCGGGCGTGCCGGTCGCGGTGATGCCGAAGGCGATGGCCAGGGGTAGCGCCACTATCGCCACGGTCAGGCCGGAAAGCAGCTCTTTGACGACGCGCTGGAACATCTGCCCCCACTCCGTTCGATGGCATGCCGACGTCGGCCCAGGACGGGCCGCGTTGCCGACCAGACTTCCCGGCGCACCTCAGGCAAAATTGCCGTATAGAGATGGTCAAGACAAGACCAAAGATCGCGCCATCCGTAATCGGCCAAGGCGCCCTTGACAAGCGCTTCTTGTGCCTGGTGGGGGTGTATGGGCGCCATGGCCGCGGGTGAGGTGCTGGACTTCAAGCCGTACGCCACCGGCGAGACCGTCCGGGTCGACGGCAGCCACCTCGCCCCCGTCTCAGCGGGCCTCAGCTCCGTGACGGTGGTCGCCGGGTTCGTCGTCTCCGACGCCGTGCGCAAGGCGCTCGTCTTCGCCGGGGTACCGGCAGGTCACCCTCAGCGGCGCCGAGACCCTCGCCGGACTCGCTCTCACGCGCCGGGTCCCGCGGTCAGGGTGCCCAGACCCGTGAGGGCGCCGACCGGATCCGCGTCGGGGGTGCCACGGGGCCACCAGTCGTCGTGACCCGGCTCGGACTCGTAGGCGTACCACAGGCCGTCGCGTCCCAGGCGGAGCTGCACCTGGCCGTCGGGGTGGGTGAGGCGGTTGCGCCAGGGGCGGAAGGCGGGCAGGTCCGCGGCGAGCAGCAGGGGCCGGGCGCGGTCGAACCGTCCGGCCGGTGGGTCCCAGGGTTCTTCGAGGGCGGTGAGGCCGTCGAGCCCGCCCTGCCGCCACGCCGCGACCGCGCGGGCCAGTTCGGCGGGGGTACGGCCGGACGCGGTGGCCAGTGACGAGTACAGCGCGCGGGTGGTGACGGTGAGCCCGGCACCCGGGCGGGCCGCGGCGAGCCGTACGGCGTCCTGCCACAGTGTCAGCTCCGCCACCGGATCGCGGCCGGTGGTGAGCAGGGCGTGGGCGCGGGCGGAGGCGTCGGTTGCCAACTGGTCCAGCGCGAAGGGGTCGGGGCCGCCGGGGGCCGCCGGGTAGACCGGGGGCTGCTCGGGGTGCGGCGGGATGGGCAAGGGCGTTGGCAGCGGCGAGAGTTGGCGTTCTGTCAGGGCCTCCGTGGCGCGGATGCCGGGCAGTGGCTCGGGCTCCCGCTCCTGCGCGGCGCGGGCCGCGCGGGCGGCGCTGCGGCGGGACAGCGCGTCCAGCACCTCGCGCTCGCCCCGGCCGCGCAGCAGGAGCAGCACGAAGGGGTCGGCGTCGAGCAGGCGCGCGGTCTGGTAGCAGAGGGCTGCGGCGTGCTTGCAGGGGTGACCGCGGTCGGGGCAGCCGCACCGGGGGTCGAGATCGCCGGGGCCGGGGAGCAGGGGGACGTCTCCCTCCGCGAGGGCCTGCGGCATCTCCTTGTCCAGCAGCGCGGCGATGTGCCCCGGCCGCTCCGCCGCCGCGTCCAGGAACCCCTCCCACCGCGCGTCGCCGAGCGTGCGTACGCGGACCTGCACGCGGTAGGGGCGGGGACGGCTGCCCCGTACATACGCCAGCACGAGGCCCGGTGTGACAGTGATGGCGTCGACCCTGCCTTGCCGGGCGTAACCACGGCCCCGCGCGAGCCGCTTGGCGTCCAGCGCGCCCTCCTCCAGCGCGGCGACCCAGGCGTGCCCCCACCAGGTCTCGGCGAGGGGGGCCTCGTCCTCGGACGCGCGGGAGGGGAGCGGCGGGAACGCCGGGAAGGTGCGGCGCAGGTCGCTGTCGCGGGTGGGGGCGGCCATGGTGTGGGGCGTAGGGAGTGGTGGCTGGGGGGTGGGTGGTGGTGGCTGGGGGGCCGGGGTTGCCGTGGCTGGCGGTTTTCGCGGTACGGCCTGGTGCGTGTCGGCGGCGTCGGCCCGGTCCCGGCGGGCGGCGCGGAGGGCCTCGCGGGCGGCGTCGGCGGGGCGTCCGGGGGGTGGGGGCTGCGCGTCCGCGGTCTCCGGGGGTGACGTCCTGGGTGTGCGGCGCAGCGCCGCGCGGGCGGCGTCACCGGGGCGGGGTTCGGGGCTCTCACGCCGGGATTCCGGGGACGGCTCGTCCCGCGTCAGCCCCGGTGCCGACTCCTCGGAAGCCTCGCGTGCGGCCCGCAGGGCGCGGCGGGCCGCGTCGGCGGGGCGCTCCTCCGGCGTGTCACCCGGGCCCGTTCCCGGCGTCGTCGACTCGCTCATGATGTCCTCCGCAGGGACACCAGGTCGGACAGGTCACGGTCGGACAGTTCGGTGAGGGCCGACTCGCCGGAGCCGAGGATGGCGTCGGCGAGGGCGCGCTTGGCCTCGAGCATCTCGGCGATGCGGTCCTCGACGGTGCCCTCGGTGATGAGGCGGTGGACCTGGACGGGCTGGGTCTGGCCGATGCGGTAGGCGCGGTCGGTGGCCTGTTCCTCGACGGCCGGGTTCCACCAGCGGTCGACATGGATGACATGGCCCGCGCGGGTGAGGTTGAGGCCGGTGCCCGCCGCCTTCAGGGACAGCACGAGGACCGGGGTCGCGCCGCTCTGGAACCGGTCCACCATGCGCTCGCGCTCGGGCACCGGGGTGCCGCCGTGCAGGAGGTCGACCGGGACGGCGCGGGCGGAGAGGTGGGAGTCGATCAGGCGGGCCATGCCGACGTACTGCGTGAACACGAGCGCGGAGCCGTCCTCGGCGAGGAGGGTGTCGAGGAGTTCGTCGAGCAGGGCGAGTTTGCCGGAGCGGGCGGCGAGGGCGTCGCCGGTGCCGGGCGGGTGGTCCTCCTTGAGGTAGAGCGCCGGGTGGTCGCAGATCTGCTTGAGGGAGGTGAGCAGCTTGAGGACCAGGCCGCGGCGGGCCATGCCCTCGGTGGTCTCGATGGCCAGCAGGGACTCGCGCACCACCGCCTCGTACAGCGCGGCCTGTTCGCGGGTGAGCGGCACCGGGTGGTCGGTCTCGGTCTTCGGCGGCAGCTCGGGGACGATGCCGGGGTCGGACTTCCTGCGGCGCAGCAGGAAGGGCCGCACCAGCCGGGCGAGCCGGGTCACCGCCTCCTCGTCCTCGCCGGTCTCCACCGCGCGGGCGTGCCGGGCGCGGAAGGACTTCAGCGGGCCGAGCAGTCCGGGGGTCGTCCAGTCCAGCAGGGCCCACAGCTCGGAGAGGTTGTTCTCCACCGGGGTGCCGGTCAGGGCCACGCGGGCGGGGGTGGGGATGGTGCGCAGGGCCTTCGCGGTCGCCGAGTACGGGTTCTTGACGTGCTGTGCCTCGTCGGCGACGACCATGCCCCAGGACTGTTCGGCCAGGGCGGGGGCGGCCGAGCGCATGGTGCCGTAGGTGGTGAGGACGAAGCCGCCGGGCAGGTCGTCCAGGCTGCGGTCGGGGCCGTGGTAGCGGCGGACGGGGACGCCGGGGGCGAACCGGGTGATCTCCCGCTGCCAGTTGCCGAGCAGGGAGGCGGGGCAGACCACCAGCGTCGGTTCGATGCGGGCCCGCTTGAGGTGCAGGGCGATGACGGTGATGGTCTTGCCCAGGCCCATGTCGTCGGCGAGGCAGCCGCCAAGGCCGAGGGAGGTCATCAGGTCGAGCCAGGCCAGGCCGCGCAGTTGGTAGTCGCGCAGGGTGGCCCACAGCCCGGGTGGCGGGGTTGCCGGGCGCACGCCCGCCGTCAGCCGGTCGCGCAGGGCGGCCAGCGCGCCGGTCGGGACCGCCTCGACGGTCTCGCCGTCGACCTCCGCGCTGCCGGTGAGCGCGACGGACAGCGCGTCGACCGGGTCGAGGAGGCCCAGTTCGCGTTTGCGGGCCTTGCGGACGAGGGCCGGGTCGACCAGCACCCACTGGTCCCGCAGCCGGACGACCGGACGGTGGGCCTCGGCCAGGGTGTCCATCTCGGCCTCGCTGAGCGGGTCGCCGCCGAGCGCCAGTTGCCAGCGGAACCGGAGCAGGTCCTCGCTCTCGAAGAAGCCGGTGCCGTCGGTCGCCGAGCCCGGCGCGGGCCGGACCACCGCCGACGCGGTCAGGTCCTGCGCCAGGTCGCGGGGCCAGTGCACGGCGACCCCGGCCGCCGCGAGCCGGGTCGCGGCGACGCCCAGCAGATCGCTCAGCTCGTCCTCGGACAGGGCCAGCACATCGGGCACGTCCTGCTCGGCGAGCCGGTCCAGCGGCGGCCAGACGCGCGCCGCGCGGCGGACGGCGAGGGCCGCGTCCACGCGTGCGCGTGGGCCGAGGGCGTCCGCCTCGCCCGCCCACAGCGCCGCCGCGTCGGCGACCAGGGTGGGGTCGGAGAGGCTGTGCACCTGCACGACGGCCGCGCCCGCCCGGCGCGCACCGGTGCCGTCGCCGCCGTCGCCCGCGTCGAACAGGTCGTACGCCGACAGGTCCAGGCGCAGCGAGATCCGCACGCCCGCGTCCATCCCGGCGGCGACCTCGGCGGCCCAGCCGTGGGCGTCGGGCAGCCGCTGCGGCAGGGCGTCGGCGAAGGGCCTGCCGCAGGCGTGCGGTGCGGCGGGCGTGCGGGGCAGGGTGTCCGCGACGGCGTCCAGGAAGGCGCGCAGCAGCGCCTCCGGCTCCGGCAGCCGCAGCGGGCCGGGACCGGGCAGCGGGACGGCATGCCCCTCGGGCGGCAGGGCGGCGGCGATCGCCCGCAGATGCGCGATGTCGTCGGGGTCGAGCGGGCCCGCCCGCCAGGCGTCGTGGCCGGAGGGGCTCAGGCCGGGCAGCAGGCGGCCACGGGCGGCCAGCCGCAGCGCGTGCAGGGCGGCGGCGCCCCAGCAGGCGGTGGCGGGGTGGGCGGCCGGGTCGTGCCGGGCGCGCGCGAGGAGGGGAAGCGCGGTGGCGAGCGGCAGCGACAGCGCGGGGGTCTGCCGACGGCGCGCTCCGGCACCATGACGTCGTACGACCGTCAGCTCAGCGGTGTCGTCGGTCAGGCAACCGTCGGCCGGGTCGCTGTCGGTCGGGTCCCAGAAGGCGACGCGGCCGCGGCGGGGCAGCGGGTCGGGCAGGAAGACGGCCGCGTGGCGCAGCAGGGCGCCGGGCGCGGCCGTCCGGTCGGCCGATGGCATGCCGGTCATACGTTGTGTCACCTCCCGCCCGTCGTGTCGGATCAGTTGTCTTCGACTCTACGGGCGGGGTCTGACAATCGGTCCCGGCGCGGCTTCCGACGGGCGTGGAGCGTGGTCAGGGGACCGTGCGGGCGACCACGTACACCATCGGGTACCGGGAGTTCTGGGTGTTCACGACGATGTCCTGCGACGGCTTGGGGTTCTTCTCCTTGTTGGACAGGCCCCAGTAGCCGCCGAGCCGGGCGCCGGGGCCGGAGAACTTCCAGCCGACGAGGTTCCGGTCCCGGTCGCCGATGGTGATGTTGTCCCGCTTCAGCTGGTCCCGGCTGACGCCGATGTCCTTCAGGAACGTGTCCAGACCGTCGTGCGTGGTCTGGAACTGGACGTAGAGACGGCTGGTCCGCCAGTTGTTCGTCTCGTAGTAGGCGACCTGGTTCGACGGGTGCGGGATCGGCACGTCGTAGACGCGGCGCTGCACCTTCGCGGGCCAGTCGTGGGTCAACCCGCGTGCGGAGTACTTCTGTTCCTTGTCCTTGCCGCTGGCGCGGCTCTGCGCGGCGGAGATCACCAGGTATCCGGCGGGGATGCCGATCAGCAGCACGATGATGACCAGGGTGAACGCCCGGCGTCGGAGCACCCGGCGGCGGTCCTCGGGCCGAGGCTCCTCCTGCGGGGGGACGGCGGCCTGCTGGGGCAGCGAGGCGGTCACAGCGACTCCCGCATGGAGCGGGCCTGGGCGGCGAACCGTTCGTAGCGCTCGTAGCGCTCCACCCGGCGTCGCTTGGCGCGCCGGAAGCGGCGGGCGACCAGGCGGGCGAGGTCGGCGGCGCCGACCATCCCGGCCTCGGGGCCGAGTTGGGCGCGGACGATCCGGGCCTCGGGGCGGTAGCCGCGGCCGGTGAGGTGCCGCTTGAACGCGTCCCGCGCGGGTCCGATCAGCAGGTCGTCGGCCGCGCTGACGCCGCCGCCGATCACGAAGCAGGACGGGTCGAGGGCCGCGGCGAGGTTGGCGATGCCGACGCCGAGCCACTGGCCGATGTCCTGGAGCAGTTCGATGCACATCGCGTCGCCCTCGCGGGCCAGCTCGGTGATCGTCGGGCCGCTGATGTCGGCGATGTTGCCCTTGACGTGCTCGATGATGCCGTACGCCACCGGGGAGTCGGCGGCGGCCAGCTCACGGGCCTCGCGCACCAGCGCGTTGCCGGAGCTGTACTGCTCCCAGCAGCCGCGGTTGCCGCACGGGCAGCGGTGGCCGCCGGGCACGACCTGCATATGGCCGAACTCCCCCGCGACGCCGTACTTGCCGCGCTTGACCTGGCCGTCCTCCAGGATCGCGCCGCCGATGCCGGTGCCGAGGGTGATCATCACCAGGTGGTCCTCGCCGCGTCCGGCACCGAAGCGCCACTCCGCCCAGGCGGCGGTGTTGGCGTCGTTGTCGACCAGGACGGGGACGGCGAGGCGTCCCGCGATGCGGTCGCGCAGCGGTTCGTTGCGCCAGGACAGGTGGGGTGCGAACAGGACGCGGTTGCGGTCGGCGTCGATCCAGCCCGCCGCGCCGATGCCGACGGCGTGCACGTCGTGCCGGTCGGAGAGGTCCAGGACCAGTTCGACGATGGTGTCCTCGACGACCTTCGGGCTCTTGGACTTGTCCGGGGTCTCCGTGCGGAGCTTCTCCAGGATGTTGCCGTCCGCGTCGACGACGCCCGCCATCACCTTGGTGCCCCCGATGTCGATGCCGACCGTGGGCACCCGGGGTGCGGTCAGGTGGGAGCGGCGCTCCCGGGTGCCGATGGTGCGCAGCGCCGGGGCTCTGCGGGAGCCGATGGGGGCGGTGAAGGTGCCGTAGGTGCTCATCGTCGCCGATTCTGCCTCACGGGGGTGCGGGGTGCCGAACAGGTGGGTTGTCGTGCGTTGCCGGGTGCGGCGGCACTGTGGTTCCCGCGCCCCGCGGCGGAGCCGCTGTCCACACGGCCCCGCACCCCTAGGTGCGCTGTAGTGCATGGCGCAGATCGTCCAGGTCGGATCCGCCTGCCATCTGGGTCGTCAGCTCCTCCAGCGTGATCTCGTCCCGCCCGTACGTGCCCACCATCGTGCCGCGTCGCAGCAGGACGAAGCGGTCGCCCACCAGGTACGCGTGGTGCGGGTTGTGGGTGATCAAGACAACGCCCAGGCCCTGGTCCCGTGCCGCCGCCACATACTTCAGGACCACGCCGGACTGCTTGACGCCGAGGGCGGCGGTGGGTTCGTCGAGGATGAGGACCTTCGCGCCGTGGTAGACGGCGCGGGCGATGGCGACGCACTGGCGTTCACCGCCGGAGAGGGTGCCGATGGGCTGGTCCACGTCGCGCAGGTCGATGCCCATGCGCAGGAGTTCGGCGTGGGTGGTGCGGCGCATGAGGTCGACGTCCATGCGCTTGAAGGGGCCGACGCCCTTGCGGGGCTCGGAGCCGAGGAAGAAGTTGCGCCAGACCGGCATCAGGGGGACGACGGCCAGGTCCTGGTAGACCGTGGCGATACCGCGGTCCAGGGCCTCACGCGGGGAGGCGAGCCGGGTCTCCTCGCCCTCGATGCTCAGGACACCGACGTCGTGTCCGTGCAGCCCCGCGATGATCTTGATGAGGGTGGACTTGCCCGCGCCGTTGTCGCCCAGGACGCAGGTGATCTGCCCGGGGTGGACCTCCAGGGAGACGCCGTCGAGGGCTCGGACGTTGCCGTAGTGCTTGCTGACGTCGGTCAGCTGGACGAGCGTCACTTGGTGGCCTCCGCGCGCTTGCGGACCCAGGCGTTGAGCAGGGTCGCGAGGAGCAGCATCGCTCCGAGGAAGAACTTGAACCAGTCCGGGTTCCACTCGGCGAAGACGATGCCCTTGCTGGTCATGCCGAACAGCAGGGCGCCGACGGCCGAGCCGATGGCGCTGCCGTAGCCGCCGGTGATCAGACAGCCGCCGATCACGGCGGCGATGATGTAGATCAGCTCGTTGCCGACGCCCTCGCCGGACTGGACGACGTCGTACGAGAAGAGCAGGTGCTGGCCGGAGATCCAGGCGCCGAAGGCGACGCCCATGTAGAGGCCGATCTTGGTCTTCGCGACGGGGACGCCGACCGCCCGGGCCGCGTCCTGGTTGCCGCCGACGGCGAAGATCCAGTTGCCCGCGCGGGTGCGCAGCAGGATCCAGGAGGCGAGGACGACCAGGCCGAGCCACCACAGGATGGTGACCTTGAAGGCGACGCCGCCGACGGTGAGCGTGGAGGCGAAGAGGTCCTGGGCGGAGGGGAAGCCCTCCATGTCGGCGATGGTCTTGGTGGAGACGGTGCCGTCGATCAGCTTGGTGAAGCCGAGGTTCATGCCGGTCAGCATCAGGAAGGTGCCGAGCGTGATGATGAAGCTGGGCAGCCTGGTGCGGGTGAGCATGAAGCCGTTGAAGGCGCCGATGGCCAGAGTGGCCAGCAGGGACACTCCGACGCCGACCCAGACGTTCGCCGTCATCTGGTAGCTGAACATCGACGAGACCAGCGCGGCGGACGTGACCATGACGCCCGCGGACAGGTCGAACTCGCCGCCGATCATCAGCAGCGCGACCGGGACCGCCATGATGCCGATGGCCGATGAGGCGTACAGGACGGTGCTGAGACTGGCGGCGCGCAGGAAGCTGTCGGCGGCCACGGCGAAGACCAGGAAGACCGCGAGCGCGCCGACGACGGAGCCCAGTTCGGGGCGGCCGAGCAGTCCGCGCAACGGGGACGCCTTCTGCGGAAACCTTTCTGCGGATGCGGTGGGCGCGCTCATCGCGTGCCCCGCTTCGTGTACTCCTCCAGCTCGGCGGCCTGCTCCTCGGTGATGATCTGCGGGCCGGTGAGCACCGGCTTGCCGCCGCCGAGGGCGTCGGCGTTGTAGCGGTACAGCCACAGCAGGTCGACCGCCTCGTAGCCCTGGAGGTACGGCTGCTGGTCGACGGCGAAGCCGAGGGTGCCGTCCTTCAGCCCGGCGGCCACCTTGGCGTTGAGGTCGAAGGTGTCGATCTCGGCGTTGCTGCCCGCGCCCCGCTTGGCCTTCACGGCGGTGTCGGCGTACGGGGCGCCCAGCGTGACCACGGCGTCGACGGACTTGTCCGCCTGGAGCTTGGCCTCGATGGCGGACTGCACGTCCGGCATGCTCGTGCCGTTGACGTGCAGGCGCTCCACGGTGCCCTCGAAGGTCTCCTCGACCCCGTCGCAGCGCTGCTCGTGGCCGACGTTGCCCTGCTCGTGCAGGACGCACAGGGCCCGCTTCTTGCCGCGCCCGTTCAGCTCCTCGCCGACGGCCTGCCCGGCGATCGTCTCGTCCTGGCCGATGTGGGTGAGCGCGCCGAACTCCTTGGACTGCGCGGAGCCGGAGTTCACCGTGATCACCGGGATGCCCGCCTTGACCGCGCGGGCGACGGCGGCCTTCATCGCGTCCGGCTTGGCGAGGGTGACGATGATGCCGTCCACCTTCTTGTCCACGGCGGCGTCCACCAGCTGCGCCTGCTGCTGGGCCTCGTCGTCGTGGGAGTACAGGAAGTTGATGTTGTCCTTGGTGGCGGCCTCCTTGGCGCCGCTCTGGACGATGTCCCAGAAGGTGTCGCCATCACCCGAGTGGGTGATCATCGCGAACGTCCACCGGGGGGTGTTCACCGTCGCCCCGCCCTCGGCGGCGGCGGCCTTGCGGGCGTCCTCGGCGCGCTTGCCGCCGGTGTCGCTGCATGCCGCGAGCGACGCGCACAGCGCCCCCACCACCGCGATGCCTGTCCAGGTCCGAAAGCGTGCCACGAGGCCGTGCCCTTCTTGCCGTCTCTTGCCGTCTTGCCGTGTTCTGTCGTGCGTGGGGGCCGGTGATATCACCAGCCCCAAACGCCCCAGTATCGAACATGTGGGCGCGGGCGCTGACGGCGGGGCTGCGGACGGGGCGCTTGTCGGGGTTCTCGTCGGCTTCTCGTCTAGCTTCTCGTCCGGCTTCTCGTCGGCTTTTTGTCCGGCTTCTCGTCCGGCTTCTCGTCGGCTTTTTTGTCCGGCTTCTTGTCCGGACAATGCGGCAAGCCGGGTGAGGCGGCTACAGCGGTGGCTACGGCCGTACGAGCAACTGGAACTCGAAGGAGTAACGGGTCGGGCGGTACGTGTGCGTGCCGTACTCGACCGCGCGGCCGGTGTCGTCGAAGGTCGTGCGCTGCATGGTGAGCAGGGGGGCGCCCTCGGGCTCGGCGAGCCGCTCGGCCTCGGCGGCGCTGGCGGCGCGGGCGCCGATGGACTGGCGGGCGCTGTGCAAGGTGATCCCGGCGGACCGCATGAGCCGGTACAGGCCGGTGGCCTCCAGCTGGGCGGTGTCCAGATCGAGCAGCCCGGGGGGCAGGAAGTTGCACAGGTACGCCATCGGCTCGCCGTGCGCCAGCCGCAGCCGCTCGACGCGGTGTACGTCGCCGCCCTCGGGGACGCCGAGGGCCGCCGCCACCTCTGCGGAGGCCGCCACGACCGTGTTGACCAGCACCTTGGTCGCGGGGCGCTGACCGGCCGCCTCCAGGTCGTCGTAGAGGCTGCTCAGCTCCAGCGGGCGCTTGACCTGGCTGTGCACGACCTGGGTGCCGACGCCGCGGCGGCGCACCAGCAGGCCCTTGTCGACCAGGGACTGGATGGCCTGGCGGACGGTGGGCCGGGACAGACCGAGCCGGGCGGCGAGTTCGATCTCGTTGCCCAGCAGGCTGCCGGGTGTGAGCGTGCCGTGCTCGATCGCGGCCTCCAGCTGCTGCGACAGCTGGAAGTACAGCGGCACCGGAGAACTCCGGTCCACACTGAGGGCGAGCGACACGGTCGGGTCCACTTCTGGTTTCGGCACGGCCCGAGCGTAGCTCCGTGAACTGTTGACGGGAAGTTGTGTAGTCCGATTGTCCGGACATACAGATTGACAGGGGGGTGGGTGGCACCCCACCTTGATTCCATGCGCATCGGGGTCATCGGTACGGGCCGCATCGGCACGTTCCATGCGAACACGCTCAGCCGGCACCGCGACGTGGGGTCCTTGATCCTCACGGACGCCGACCCGTTACGCGCCCAGGAGCTGGCGAACCGGCTCGGTGAGACGGCGGCGCCGGGCGTGGACGAGATCTTCAAGTGGGGCGTGGACGCCGTGGTGATCACCACGGCGACCTCGGCGCACGCCGAACTGATCGGCCGGGCGGCACGTTCCGGGCTGCCGGTGTTCTGCGAGAAGCCCATCGCCCTCGACCTGCCGGGCACCCTGTCCGCGATCGCGGAGGTCGAGACGGCGGGCACGGTGCTTCAGATGGGCTTCCAGCGCCGCTTCGACGTGGGTTACACCGGCGCGCGCGACGCCGTCCGCGCCGGGCGGCTCGGGCGGCTGCACACCATCCGGGCGATCACCTCGGACCAGGCGCCGCCCCCGGCCGCGTATCTGCCGCAGTCCGGTGGGCTGTACCGGGACACGCTGATCCACGACTTCGACGTACTGCGCTGGGTGACCGGGAACGAGGTCGTCGACGTGTACGCCGCCGGGGCCGACGCCGGGCCCGCGATGTTCCGCGAGGCCGGTGACGTCGACACCGCCGCGGCGGTGCTCACCCTCGACGGCGGCATCCTCGCCACGGCCACGGCGACGCGGCTGAACGGCGCGGGCTACGACGTGCGCATGGAGCTGGCCGGGGAGCTGGACCAGATCGTCGTCGGGCTCGACGACCGCACCCCGATCGCCTCCACCGAGCCGACCGGACCCCCCGCAGCGTCCAAGCCGTGGACCGGCTTCCTGGAACGCTTCGGACCCGCCTACGAGGCCGAACTGCTCGCCTTCGTCGAGGTGGTCCGGGGTGAGCGCGCCAACCCCTGCGACGGCCGCGAGGCCTTGCAGGCCCTGCGCATCGCCGAGGCCTGCGAACTGTCCCGGCGCGAGCACCGCGCGGTCCGGCTGTCGGAGATCCCGGGGCGGATCGAGCCGGTGATGGGCTGAGCGGCAGCGGTCCTGGGGCGGGGGCGGGGCGGTGGCCTGGGGCGGGGCGGTGGCCTGGGGCGGTCGTGGAGCGGCGGTCCGCGGCGGTCGTGGAGCGGCGGTCCGCGGCGGTCGTGGGGCGGCGGTCCGGGGCGCCCGCTACCAACGCACCCGGAGCGTCCGCATCCCGCGCATCAGCGTGCCCGGCAGCCAGTCGCCCGTCGGGCCGTCGAGGGTGAGGCCGGGGGCGCGCTCCAGCAGGGAACGTATCGCCGTGCGGGCCTCCAGGCGGGCCAGGGGGGCGCCGAGGCAGTAGTGGATGCCGTGGCCGAAGGCGAGGTGGCCGCGGGTCTCGCGGTGGATGTCGAAGCGGTCGGGGGCGGGGAAGCGGGTGCCGTCGCGGTCGGCCGCGGTGAGGCCGATCATGACCGTCTCGCCGCGCGCTATGGGGGTGCCCGCTATCTCCAGGGGCTCGGCGGCGAACCGGAACGTCGCGTTCTCCACCGGGCCCTCGTAGCGCAGCGCCTCCTCCACCGCCCCGTCGACGAGGGTCAGGTCGGCGCGCAGCGCGCCGAGTTGGGCGGGGTGGGTGAGCAGGGCGTGCACGCAGTTGGTGATCAGCCCGACCGTCGTCTCATGACCGGCGATGAGCAGCAGGAAGGCCATGCCGCGCAGCTCCTCCAGGGAGAGGCGGTCGCCGTCCTCGGCGGTGGTGCGGATCAGGTCGCTCAGCAGGTCGCCGCCGGGACCGGTGCGGCGCTTGTCCTCGATCAGCGCGACGAGGTACTCGGCGAGCCGCACGAAGGCCTCGTACTCGCTTTCCGCGCTGGTCGGCGCGACGGCCTCCGAGGAGATCTTGCGGAACTCGGTGCGGTCGATCTCGGGGACGCCGAGCAGTTCGCAGATCACGGTGAGCGGCAGGGGGTAGGCCAGCGACTCCACGAGGTCGGCGCGGCCGTGCGGCAGCATCGTGTCGAGCAGTTCGTCGGTGATCTGCTGGACGCGTGGGCGCAGTTCCTCCACCCGGCGCATGGTGAAGGCGCGCGAGACGAGTCCGCGCAGCCGGGTGTGCTGGGGCGGGTCGGCGATCAGCAGGTACTTCCCGATCAACTGCTCGTCGAGGAAGGTGATCCCGAGCCTCGCGGGGTCCTTGGCGAGCCGCGGGTCGGCGAGTGCGGCACGCGCCTCCTCGTACCCCACGACGAGCCAGGTCTCGTGTCCCTCCGGCGGTGGCAGCCGCACCCGGTGCACCGGGCCCCGCTCGCGCAACCCGGCGTACACCGGGTGGGGGTCCGTCCGGAACGCCTCGCCCAGCTTCCCCAGATCGATGACGTCGATGGCCTCCGCCATGCCGCTCCCCCTTCCTGCCCGCGCCGCCTACTCCCCCAACGCGCGGCCAGCCCGCCTAGTGCCCGCCCACACCCCCGTTCCCGTCCTCCGGCTCCTCCAGCAGCCCGGCGTCGTACGCCAACAGCGCGATCTGCACCCGGTTGTTGAGGCCGAGCTTGGCGAGGATGCGGGAGACGTGGGTCTTGACCGTGGCGACGCTCATATAGAGGGTGGCGGCGATCTCGGCGTTCGGCAGGCCGCGGCCGACCGCGACGGCGACCTCGCGCTCACGGTCGTTGAGGGCGGCGATGCGCTCGCGCGCGCGGGAGCGCCGGGTGTCGGCGGCGGTACCGGCCGCGTGGGCCATCAACTGGCGGGTGACGATGGGCGACAGCACCGGGTCACCGGCCGCGACCCGGCGCACGGCGTCGAGGATCTCGGCGGGCGGGGTGTCCTTGAGGACGAATCCGGCGGCGCCCGCGCGCAGGGCACGCAGCACCTGTTCGTCGGCGTGGAAGGTGGTCAGGACCACGACCTGCGGGGCGTCCGCGCGGGCCCGCAGCCGCTCGGTGGCGGTGAGGCCGTCCACGGCGGGCATCCGGATGTCCATCAGCACGACGTCGGGCCGGGTGCGGTCGGCCAGCACCTCGGCCTCGCCGCCGTCGGCGGCCTCCCCGACGATCTCGATGTCCTCGGCGCCGCCCAGCATCAGGGACAGCCCGGCCCGCACCAGGGGATCGTCGTCGACCAGGAGCAGTCTGATCGCAGTCGTCGCAGTCATGGGGTTACGTAATCACGCTCCACGCGCGCGTGTTGCCCGCCTTCGGACGGACCATCCCGCGCCCTCGGACGGACCATCCGGCGCCCTCATCAACCCCACGGCAGCCACGCCCGCACCAGGAACCCGCCGTCCGGCTCCGGCCCGTGCTCCAGCCGTCCCCCGGCCAGCGTCGCCCGCTCGGTCAGCCCGATCAGGCCCTGCCCCGAGCCGGGAACAGGTGGCACGTCGCCCTCGGGGGCGGGGTTGCGTACGCCGATGGTGAGCCCGTCGCCGAGTGCGCCGCTGACGGAGACGGCGACCTCGGTGCCGGGGGCGTGCTTGCGGGCGTTGGTGAGGCCCTCCTGGGCGATGCGGTAGGCGGTGCGGCCGACCGAGGCGGGGACGGTGGCGGGGTCGGTGACCGCGTTGTCGAGGGTGACCTTCATCCCCGCCTCGCGGGACTCGGCGACCAGCGCGTCCAGCGCGGCCAGCGTCGGCTGCGGACGGCCCGCCTCGTCGGACTCCGCGGCACGCAGTACGCCGATGATCTCCCGTAGATCCTGGAGCGCCTCGTGCGCGCTCTCGCGGATGACCCCGGCCGCCCGTCCCACCTCCTCGCGGGGCGCGTCCGGCCGGAACTCCAGCGCGCCCGCGTGCACGCTGAGCAGCGTCAGCCGGTGCGCGAGGACGTCGTGCATCTCGCGCGCGATGGCCTCCCGGGCCAGCCGCTGCGCCTGTTCGGCCCGCAGCCGCGCCTCCGTCTCGGCCCGCCGGGCCCGGTCGCGCAGGCTGAGCAGAAGCTGGCGCTGGGACCGTACGAACATGCCCCAGCCGCCGACCGAGGCGAGGAGCAGGGTGGTGAGCACCACGGCCGTCAGATAGGTCATCGTCGGGTCCGGGCGCACCCAGTAGATGAGCGGGGTCAGCGCGAGATTGGCGCCGCCGATCCAGGCCACGTACCGGAAGGGCCGGTGCACGGCGATCGTGAACAGGGCGACCAGGGACGCACCGCTCGCGGTCAAGGACACCGGGGCGATGACGGTCAGCGCCACGGCGAGCCCGACGGGCCAGCGCCGCCGCAGCCAGACGGCGGCACAGGCCAGGGCACCCAGGCACTGGTCGAGGACGGCGAGGGCGTACGGGGTGCCGGGGTCGTCGGAGACCGTGTCGGCGGCCGCGATGCCGATGACGACGGCCCCGAAGAAGCAGCAGAAGTCGACGACCCAGTCCCGCGCGGTGCGCCGTGGCCGCCGTCTGCCCCCGCCGCCGTCCGGGCCGGGGTCGAGTTCGTGCATCAGGGCGGACGGGAACAGCCACCGGCGTCCCGTGAACGTCGGTGCCCATTGCGCTGCCGCCCTGTCTTGCCTCACGGTCGACAAATCTACGCAGCGGTGGCCGCGTGAAGGTCTTCTCGCGGGCGACGGTCGACGAAAGTCGGTACATCGTCGACCGAAGTCGGTCGGCAGCGTGTATGCGGTCAACAGAAGCCGGTAGGCACCGTGTATACGGTCGACAGAAGCCGGTAGGCGCGACGTACACGGTCGACAGAAGCCGGTCGGCACGGCGTGCACGGTCGACAGAAGCCGGTCGGCACGGCGTACACGGTCGACAGAAGCCGGTCGGCACGACGTGCACGGTCGACAGAAGCCGGTCGGCACGGCGTACACGGTCGACAGAAGCCGGTCGGCACGACGTACACCATCAACAGAAGTCGGCATACAGCATGCATACGATCGACCGGAACCCCTGCACACCACCGACTTCCGTCGACGATGTCTCGCCCCACGGCCGATGCGTGTGGGGGGTCCGTGGGGCGAGGGTCTTCATCATGAGGCAGTTGCTGGAACTACTCGGATTTCTCGCCCTGGTGCAGGGCGCGCTGGGCCTGGTGCACGAGTTCACCGACTGGGACGCCGGGCTCGTGCAGCGGGTCGGCGTCTTCGACGGCTACGAGATCTTCGCCAGCGTCGCCCTGGTGGTGCTGGCGGGCGCGCTGTTCGCCGCCGCGGAGAGCCTGAAGTCCCGCTGAGGGCCGGGCGGCCCCCGCCCCGGGCTCAGCAGTCGTAGTCGACGAGGTCGAACGAGGCGTAGTGGTCGGCGGTGTAGTAGTCCTCCTGGTACTCCTCGCCGGTGACGACCCGGCGGGCGCCGCGGGTGGAGCTGCCGGGGGTGATGACCGTGTACTCGTGGTAGTAGCCCGTCGACTGGCTGGGCAGGATGCCCTCGCGGTTGTAGAAGGTGGTCCCGTCCTGGGGGAACGGGAAGGGGCCGCCTGCCTCGATCAGGTCGAGGGTGTCGTGCGCCTGGGAGGGCAGGTCGCCGTAACAGATGCTGCCGACCGCGGTGGGGGTCGCGGTCGCAGAGGTGGCGGTCACGGTGCCGCCGACGAGGAGCGCGGAGAGCAGCGCCGCCGCGGCGCCGGTCCGGGTGATCCGTGGGGGGAATCTCATGCCCCCATGATGACGCGCGTAGAAGGTGTCATGTCAATGACAACCGAGTAGATTTTGCCGTCACGTCCGTTGCGTTTTCGGAGAGTTAACCTGCCGCCCGGGATCCCCACTGTCTACGGGGTGGTCCCGGGCGGCGGCGGCGTTACGGCTGGACGGGCTCCGGGAGTTCGTACGAGCCGTACTCCGGGCGGCCTGCCAGGTCGTACGACTGGATGGAGACGCCCGCGGCGGTGATCCGCCCACCGGTGTGCCGGAAGGCGGTCGGCACGGATCCCTCCACGAACAGGCGGCGCCCGGCGCCGAGCACGACCGGGAAGGTCAGCAGGTGGACGGTGTCGACGAGGTCCTGGGCCAGCAGTGACTGGGCCAGGGCGCCGCTGCCGTGCACTTGGAGTTCGCCGTCCGTGCGCTCCTTCAGGGCGGTGACCTCCTTGGCGAGGTCCCCGTCGATCACGGTGGTGCCCGCCCACTCGGGGTCAGTGAGGGTGGCCGAGGCGACGTACTTCGGCAGGCTGTTCAGCCTGCCCGCGACCGGATCCGCGGGATCGGTCACCTTTGGCCAGTAGGAGGCGAAGATGTCGTAGGTACGGCGGCCGAGGAGGAAGGCGCCGACGCGGTCGAAGACCTCGGTGATGAACCGGCCGAAGTCCTCGTCGCCGTACGGCACGCTCCAGCCGCCCTGGTTGAAGCCGTCGCGGGCGTCCTCCGAGGGGCCGCCGGGGGCCTGGTAGACGCCGTCGAGGGTGACGAAGCTGGTGAGGACGAGCTTGCCCATGGCGGGTGCCTGCCTTTCCCATACGGGACTGTCTGTCATCAGGGCAGACCCCGCGGGGCCCCGCAACTCATCGGTGCGGTGCGCGGGTGCCGGGCACGAAGTACTTGTCCGTTCACCGCCAGCGTCGCCGTACGGGTGTCGCTGGAATGGACGCATGAATTCTCAAGCACCACTTCAGAACGAACAGGCACCCTTTCACAACGAGAACGAGCAGGGACCCATTCAGAACGAGCAGGGACCCTTTCAGAACGGGCAGGGACCACTTCGGAACAAGAAGGCGCTGGTCACCGGTGGCAGCCGGGGCATCGGCGCGGCGACGGCCGTGCGGCTGGCGCGCGAAGGGGCGGATGTCGCCGTCACCTATGTGAACGGCAAGGAGGCCGCGGAGGACGTCGTACGGGCCGTGGAGGCGCTGGGGCGGCGGGCGGTGGCCCTGCGGGCGGACTCCGCCGATCCAGAGGAGGCGGCGGACGCCGTGGCGCAGGCCGCGCGGGCGCTCGGCGGGCTGGACGTGCTGGTGAACAACGTGGGCATCGGGGTGCTCGGGCCGCTGCCGGAGCTGTCCCTCGCGGAGGTGGACCGGGTCCTCGCGGTGAACGTGCGCGGCGTCTTCCTGGCCTCGCGGGCCGCCGCCACGCGGATGGCCGACGGCGGCCGGATCATCACCGTCGGCACCTGTATGACCCAGCGGGTGCCGGGGCCGGGCGGGACCCTGTACGCCATGAGCAAGTCGGCCCTCGTCGGGCTGACCAAGGCCCTGGCCCGCGAACTCGGCCCGCGCGGGATCACCGCCAACATCGTGCACCCCGGCCCCATCGACACCGACATGAACCCGGCCGACGGGCCGTACGCCGCCGGGCAGTCGGCGCTGACCGCGCTGGGCCGCTTCGGCACGGCCGAGGAGGTCGCGTCGACCGTCGCGTATCTCGCTAGCGCGACGTATGTCACCGGCGCGGAGTACGCGGTGGACGGGGGGCACGCGGCGTAACCGCGGTGAGGCGGGGCTCCGAGCGTGCCCCGCCTCACCGCCTCAGCCGCTCAGTTCCTGATGCCGCGCCACCAGCCGCCGCGCCCCGTCCTCCGTCAGGGAGCCGAACAGGCGCAGGCGGGAGATGCCGCCGTCCGGGAAGATGTCCACGCGCGCGTGCGTCCCGGTCACGGGCGTGGGCAGTACGAAGCGGTGGTTGGTGTCGGGCTGGAGGCGGGTGCGGGGCAGGGCCTCCCGCCAGGCGTCGTCCCCGCCGCTCGCCCCCTCCCCGCCGTCCCGTACCGACACCGACGCCCAGCCCGCGCTGTTGCCCTTGAGATACGCCGTGTCGATCTCGATCGCGCGGATCTCGGCGCGGGACACCAGCCGGTAGCGGATCCAGTCGTTGCCCTGGTCGCGGCGGCGGCGGGTCTCCCAGCCGTCGTCCATCTTGCGGGAGCGGCCGGGCTGGAGGGTGTTGGTGGCGGGCGAGTAGAAGAGGTTGGAGGCGTCCTCGACCTGGCCGCCGTTCTCCAGGGCGACGACGTCGAAGGTGCCGAGGACGGCCAGCCACGCCGGGTCCGGGACCACTTCGCCGTAGACGCGCAGGCGCGCGATACCGCCGTCGGGGTGCTGCCTGACGCGGAGGTGGGTGAAGCGCTGTTCCAGCGAGACGGTGAAGCCGTTGGCCGCGTGGCCGCCGACGGGGGTGCGCGGGACGAGCGTCGTCCACTTGACGTCGTCGCCGAGCAGTTCCCGCGGTGACGCGGCGCCCGGCGCCGAGGTGGCATCGACCGACACCGCCTGCGGGTAGTTGCCGCGGAAGTGGGCGGTGTCGACGACGATGCCGCGGATCACGCCGGGCGCGCCGAGCCGGACCAGCGCCCAGTCGTGGTCGTCGGCGGTGGGCCAGGGGTGCTCGGCGGAGACGCCGCGGCGGCGCCGGGTCTCCCAGCCGTCCATGACCTTGCCCTTGTGCCCGAAGTGCTCGGGGTCGAACTCGGCCCGCTCGGGCACCAGCAGGTTCTCCCGCTGGGCGAAGAACTCGTCGTTGGCGGCGATGACGGCGGCGCCGAGCTGCCGGTCGGCGAGGTTGGCGTACTGGGTGAAGGGGAAGTCGGCGGTGCGGTAGTCCGCGTACGGGTCGCCGCCCGAGTAGGGGTTCGCGTCGCCGGTGAAGCCGGGTGTCGCCGTCACGGTGATCAGTTCTGCCTTTCGTCGGTTGGCCGTCGCGGATGCGGACGTGGGGGTCAGGGGGTGCGGCTGAGGAGTCGTCCCTTCGGCTCGGTGAACTCGCCGTTGGCGACGATGCGTTCGCCGCGCAGCCAGGTGGACTTCACGACGCCGCTGAGCGTGCGTCCCGCGTAGGCCGTGACGCGGTTACGGTGCTGGAGGGCCGCCGGGTCCACGGTGAAGGTCTCGTCGGGCGCGAGGACGGCGAAGTCGGCGTCGCGGCCCGCCTCGATGGCGCCCTTCCGTCGCAGGCCGACCAGTTCGGCGGTCCGGGTGGACATCCAGCGGACCACGTCGTCGAGGCCGTGGCCGCGCTCGCGGGCCTGAGTCCATACGGCGGGCAGGCTCAGCTGGAGGCCGGAGATGCCGCCCCACGCGGTCGCGAAGTCGGGTGTCTTGAGGTCGGCCGTCGACGGGGAGTGGTCGGTGACCACGCAGTCGATGGTGCCGTCCGCCAGCGCCTGCCAGAGCAGGTCCTGGTTGGCGGACTCCCGGATGGGCGGGCAGCACTTGAACTCGCTCGCCCCGTCCGGGACTTCCTCGGCGGTCAGGGTGAGGTAGTGGGGGCAGGTCTCGACGGTGACGGCCACCCCTTCGGCCCGCGCGGCGCGGATCAGCGGGAGCGCGTCCGACGACGAGAGGTGCAGGACGTGCACGCGCGCGTGGAGGCGTCTCGCCTGGGCGAGGAGGGCGGCGATGGCGGTGTCCTCGGCGTCGCGGGGGCGGCTGGCGAGGAAGTCGGCGTACCGGGGGCCGCCCTGCTGCGGGGCGGCGGCGAGGTGGTCGGGGTCCTCGGCGTGCACGATCAGCAGGCCGCCGAAGTCGGCGATCTCGGCCAGCGAGCGGGCGAGCTGGTCCTGGTCGAGGTGCGGGAACTCGTCCACGCCTGAGGGCGACAGGAACGCCTTGAAGCCGAAGACCCCGGCCTCGTGGAGCGGGCGCAGGTCCTTGACGTTGCCGGGGAGGGCGCCGCCCCAGAAGCCGACGTCGATGTGCGCCTTGGCGGCGGCGACCTCCTCCTTGAGGCGGAGGTTGTCGACGGTGGTCGTCGGCGGCAGGGAGTTGAGGGGCATGTCGACCAGGGTGGTGATGCCACCGGCCGCCGCGGCGCGGGTGGCGGTCCAGAAGCCCTCCCACTCGGTGCGGCCCGGGTCGTTGACGTGCACATGGGTGTCGACCAGGCCGGGCAGCAGGACGTCGTCGCCGAGGTCCTCCAGCCGGGCGCCGGACGGTACCTCCGCGTCGTGGGGCAGTACGGCCGTGATGGTGCCGCCGGTCACCGCGACCGACGCGGCGCGTGTTCCGTCGGGTGTGATGACGCGCGTCGAGCGCAGCACCAGTTCAGCGTCGGGCACCCGGACCCCTCTCCTCGCCGGTAACTTCCGGGAAACGGGATTTACTTCCACGCAATGGAATTCAACGTTCTGTTGAAGGAGTCTCACCTCCCGCCCCGCCGCCGTCAAGGGCCACACTCTCCACGGTGCACCCGACACGGCCCACTCTGGACTTTTCCACAAGACGGAATTAATATTCCGTACAGTAGAACGTAGGTCCGTACAAGCAGGGAAGCGAACCGACTGCCGGGTAGGCTTCAGATCTTCCTGTCAGTCCCGAAAGGAACGCGCCGTGCCGACGTCCAGCGCCAGCACCACCGACTCCGCCAAGTCCGCCGCCAGCGGTGGCGTCCAGTCCCTCGAGCGCGCCTTCGACCTGCTGGAGCGGATGGCCGACGCGGGCGGCGAGGTCGGCCTGAGCGAGCTGTCCGTGAGCAGCGGGCTGCCGCTGCCCACCATCCACCGGCTGATGCGCACGCTGGTCGTCTGCGGGTACGTACGCCAGCAGCCCAACCGGCGCTATGCGCTCGGCCCCCGCCTGATCCGCCTGGGCGAGTCCGCGTCCCGGCTCCTCGGCACCTGGGCGCGCCCCTTCCTCGC
Organism: Streptomyces sp. NPDC057877; assembly: GCF_042796855.1. Classification (NCBI taxonomy): domain Bacteria; kingdom Bacillati; phylum Actinomycetota; class Actinomycetes; order Kitasatosporales; family Streptomycetaceae; genus Streptomyces; species Streptomyces sp. NPDC057877. The sequence continues at coordinate 191,239 of NZ_JBHVMS010000002.1, read as the reverse complement.
CCGGCTGGTCGAGGAGACCGGCGAGACGGCGAACATGGCGCTGCTCGACGGTGACGAGATCGTCTACGTCGCCCAGGTGCCGTCCAAGCACTCGATGCGGATGTTCACCGAGGTCGGCCGACGTGTCCTGCCGCACTCCACCGGCGTCGGCAAGGCCCTCCTCGCGAACTTCCCCCCGGACGAGGTCCGCGCCCTCCTCGCCCGCACCGGCATGCCCGCCGCCACCGAGAAGACGATCACCACGCCGGAGGGCTTCCTCGCGGCGCTGGAGGACGTCCGGCGCCTCGGCTTCGCGGTCGACGACAACGAGCAGGAGATCGGCGTCCGTTGCCTCGCGGTCCCGGTCCCGGACTCCCCCACCGCCGCGGCCATCTCCATCTCCGGCCCGGCGGGCCGCGTCACGGAGGCGGCGACGGAACGGATCGTGCCCGTGCTCCAGCAGGTCGCCGTGGAGCTGTCCGACGCCCTGACGACTCCGGGCGGGCCGGGGGCCTGAGCGACGCGGCTCGGCCGATTGGGGGGCCGGGCCGGGAAGCGGCTCGGGCGGCTGAGGTCAGGCGGGAACTGAGGTCAGGTGGGGACTGAGGTCCGCCGAGGCCGGAGCCGGTCGTACAGCCGGAGCCGATGAGTGGCCGGAACCGGCCGGGCACGCCCAGCGTCGCCAGGCCAGCCAATCAGCCAGGCTCGGTCAGCGTGACCAACCCGGGCCAGCCATTCAGCCAGGCTCACCCGGCACGACCACCCCAGGCCACCCACCCAGCCAGACTCACCCGGCACGACCACCCCAGGCCACCCACCCAGCCAGGCTCACCCGGCACGACCACCCCAGGCCACCCAGCCCGCACCACGGAGGCGCTGCCTCACCCACGCCCGCGGAACCCAGGGCGCCGGGGCACCACCCTCATCCCCGAGGCGCCTCACCAAACAGCTCCACCGCGTCCCTGACCTCCGCCAACCCCTTCGCCAGCGCGCTCATCGAACCGATCGCGCCCGCGATCAGGAGCAGGGAGCGGCGCAGGCGGGGCACCTCGGGCGCGCCGCCGGAGGTCATCGCGGCGAGGGCGGCGAGTTCGTCCTCGGCGATGGCGCGGTCCGGGAACTCGGCCGGGTGCGCGGCGAGTTCGCGGCGTAACCGGGAGACGGCGGTCCGCAGTTCGGCCACCCTCGGATCCTCGCCGCTGCCGGTCACTCGCCTCTGCCCCAAGCTCCGCAACACAGCCCCTCCCCCTCGCACACCTTCGTGCGCGGTCATGTCGTCCCCCGGACCACTTTCGTCTTCGGGCACCCGCTGACCCGTACCAGGCGCCTGGAACGCGGGCCAGTAAACGCCTTCTGGGGTGGATGCGCCACCGCGCGGACCGAAATTCAGCCCTGAGACCCCCAGAAGTCGACATGCCGTCAGGTATGCAGGACACATGAGCGAACGAAATGGCGAGAACCACGACAAGCGCGAGGACGCCGTCGCCGGGCTGCTGCTCGCCGCCGGTGGGGGGCGGCGGCTGGGCGGACGCCCCAAGGCACTGCTGACGCACCGCGGACGCCCGCTGGTCGAGCACGCGGCGGGCGTGCTGCGCGCGGCGGGCTGCACGCGCGTCCACGTGGTGCTCGGCGCGCACGCCGACGCCGTACGGGAGCAGGCGGAACTGCCCGGATGCGCGCTGGTGGAGAACCCGCGGTGGGAGGAGGGCATGGGCGGCTCGCTGCTCGCGGGGCTGGACTCGCTCGCCGGGACGGAGGCGCGGGCGGCGCTGGTGCTGCTGGTCGACCAGCCCGGCATCGGGCCGGAGGCGGTGGCGCGGGTGCTCGCGGCGTACCGGGACGAGTCGTCGCTGGCGTCCGCCGCGTACGACGGCATGCGCGGCCATCCCGTGCTGCTCGGCGCGGCCCACTGGGCGGGGATCGCCGGGACCGCGACCGGCGACCGCGGGGCGCGCGCCTACCTGAGGGACCGTGAAAGCGCTGTCACGCTCGTCGAGTGCGGTGATGTGGCCCGGCCCTACGACATCGACACGGAAGCGGACCTGGGCCACCTTGAGTGAACGGGGTGGCACTCAGCGCCACCTTCCCTCGACCCGGAGAATCTCGACATCAACAAACCATTGAAGTTCCACGATGAGGAAACTACTATCCACTACTCAGAGGCTCCCGGACGCGCACCGGGTGCACGACGTCCCATTTCGTGCCGCTTGGCACCCGGTGCCACGCTCGCTGAAGGAAGTGACAGCTGATGTCCGCACCAGCGCCGTCTCCGCTGGCCATCGTCGACGCCGAGCCCCTGCCCCGGCAGGAGGAGGTCCTCACCGACGCGGCGCTCGCCTTCGTGGCGGAGCTGCACCGCCGGTTCACGCCCCGGCGTGACGAACTCCTCGCCCGCCGCGCCGTGCGCCGCGCCGAGATCGCCCGCACCTCCACGCTCGACTTCCTCCCCGAGACCGCCGCGATCCGCGCCGACGACTCCTGGAAGGTCGCCCCGGCGCCCGCGGCCCTGAACGACCGCCGGGTGGAGATCACCGGCCCCACCGACCGCAAGATGACCATCAACGCCCTCAACTCGGGCGCCAGGGTGTGGCTCGCCGACTTCGAGGACGCCTCCGCGCCCACCTGGGAGAACGTCGTCACCGGCCAGCTCAACCTGATCGACGCCTACAGCCGCCGTATCGACTTCACCGACGAGCGCACCGGCAAGTCGTACGCCCTGCGCCCGGACGCCGAACTCGCCACGGTCGTCATGCGCCCGCGCGGCTGGCACCTGGACGAGCGGCACCTCCAGTTGGACGGCACCCCCGTCCCCGGTGCCCTGGTCGACTTCGGCCTGTACTTCTTCCACAACGCCCAGCGCCTCCTCGACCTGGGCAGGGGCCCGTACTTCTACCTCCCGAAGACGGAGTCGCACCTGGAGGCCCGCCTCTGGAACGACGTGTTCGTCTTCGCTCAGGACCACCTCGGCATCCCGCGGGGCACCGTCCGCGCCACCGTCCTGATCGAGACGATCACGGCGGCGTACGAGATGGAGGAGATCCTCTACGAGCTGCGCGACCACGCCTCGGGACTGAACGCGGGCCGCTGGGACTACCTCTTCTCCATCGTGAAGAACTTCCGGGACGGCGGGCCGGAGTTCGTGCTGCCGGACCGCAACGCGGTGACCATGACGGCCCCGTTCATGCGCGCGTACACCGAACTCCTCGTCCGCACCTGCCACAAGCGCGGCGCGCACGCGATCGGCGGCATGGCGGCGTTCATCCCGTCCCGCCGCGACGCGGAGGTCAACAAGGTCGCCTTCGAGAAGGTCCGCGCCGACAAGGACCGCGAGGCGCACGACGGCTTCGACGGCTCCTGGGTCGCCCACCCCGACCTGGTGCCGATCGCGATGGAGTCCTTCGACGCCGTCCTCGGCGACCGGCCCCACCAGAAGGACCGCCTCCGCGAGGACGTCCACGTCGACGCCGCCGACCTGATCGCCGTCGACTCCCTGGACGCCAAGCCGACGTACGACGGTCTCGTGAACGCCGTCCAGGTCGGCATCCGCTACATCGAGGCCTGGCTGCGCGGGCTCGGCGCCGTCGCCATCTTCAACCTCATGGAGGACGCCGCGACCGCCGAGATCTCCCGCTCGCAGATCTGGCAGTGGATCAACGCGGGCGTCGAGTTCGAGAACGGCGAGAAGGCCACGCCGGAGCTGGCCCGGCAGGTCGCCGCCGAGGAACTCCGCAACATCAGGAGCGAACTCGGCGACGAGGCCTTCGCCGCCGGGAACTGGCAGCAGGCACACGACCTGCTGCTGAAGGTCGCCCTCGACGAGGACTACGCCGAGTTCCTGACCCTCCCGGCGTACGAGCAGCTCAAGGGCTAGGGGTGCGGTCCGAGTGGCCCAGGGGCTTTCCTGGGGCCACTCGGTCGCGTACGGCCTGCTTCACGGCCGTCGGTTCGGGGAAGCCCTGGTCGCGGCGGTCCCAGACGACCTCGTCATTGACGCGGACGACGAAGACGCCGCCCCTGCCCGGCTTGAGGGCCAGCTCGGTCAGCTCCGTCTCGAAGGTCGTGAGCAGTTCCTGTGCCAGCCAGGCGGCGCGCGGCAGCCAGCGGCACTGGGTGCAGTACTCGATCTCGACGCGGTGGGCCGTCATCCCGGTGGTCATCGCGGTGGTCATCTCAGTGGTCATCTCAGTCGTCATTTCAGGTGCACCGACCAATCCTGTTCCGCCGCCGGTTTGCCGTGCAGGTCGGGGACCCGCTTGAGCCAGTCCGGCCGTCCTCGCTGGGTGCGGGCCGTGCGCAGCGCCTCCTCGGCGGCGAGTTCCTCCCGGGTGGGGAAGTCGGTGGGCAGCCAGGCCGCGGAGGCTCGCACGCGCGCGTGGAGGTAGGCCACATACGCCTCACGGACGGCGTCCGGGGTCGCGAAGTCCGTCTCCTCGGCCAGCCAGGCGTCCGGCACCTCGGCCACCACCTCGCGCAGCAGTTCCTCGGTCACCTTCGGCGCCAGTTCGGCGTCGGCGGCGCGCACGTCGGGGGTGTAGTGGCCGAGGGCGTGGTGGCGGAAGTCGTACGCCTTCTCCGGGGCGGACAGGTCCCAGCGGTGGTGGAAGACCAGCGCGGCGCCGTGGTCGATCAGCCACAGGCGCGGCGGGACGACACCGGCGGTGGGCCAGATCATCAGGTTCGAGCTGTGGACCGTGCGGTCGACGTTCACGGTCAGGGCGTCCAGCCAGACGATCCGCCCCGCCTCCACCGGATCGACCGGGAACTCCTTGGCGACCTCGGGCGTGAGGTCCCGCGCGCCCGGCAGCCAGTCCATGCCGAGGTTGATCCCGGCGCTGGCACCGTGCAGGTCGCGCACCTCCTGGTGCGGCTCGTCCCCGGCGATCTCCGGGTCGAAGTGCACCAGCACCAGCTCCGGGAACCGCAGCCCCAGGGCCCGCGCCAGCTCCCCGACGATCACCTCGGCGACCAGCGCCTTGTGTCCCTGCGCGGAGCCGGTGAACTTGACGACGTACATGCCGAAGTCGTCGGCCTCGACCACGCCGGGGACGGAGCCGCCCGAGCGCAGGGGTTCGACGTAGCGGGTCGCGGTGACCTCTCTCAGCATCTCTCCAGGCCCCATAGGTTGCTTGCCTTGCATTCCATGGTCAGCTCTCCCCGACGGTCCGGTACGCCCGGAGGAACGTCCGTACACCCTCCACGACGAGGGGACGGACGCGGACGTCCTCCACGGCGTTCGCGGAACCGAGGCGGTCCAGGGCGACGCCGAAGGTCAGCGCGATGAACTGGTCCGCCGCGAGCCGGGGGTCCGGGACGTCGAGCAGCCCGGCCGCGGCGAAGGCGGCGAACCGCTCGGCAAGCGCCTCGTCGGGGGCGTCGGCCAGGTCGCTGTAACCCTGGCGCTCCAGATTGCCCGACTCGGCCCGGACCAGCCGCTGGAGCGTGGCGTACTCCGCCGAGCCGAGCATGTCGGTCGCGATGCGCATCGCGAACGCCACCAGGGCGTCCTCGAGGTCGGCGGCCGACATGCGGTCGGTCAGGGTGTCGTCGAGGGTGCGCCGGATCGTGGTGATCAGTGACTGCCCGACATCGTCCACGACCGCCTTCAGCAGCGTCCGCTTGTCCCCGAAGTAGTCGTAGACCGTCCGCTTGGACACCTCGGCCCGGGCGGCGATCGCGTCGACGCTGGAGCGGTCGAAGCCGTCGGCGAGGAACAGTTCCCGGGCCGCGGAGAGGATGGCGGCCCGTTTCCGCGTGGATCCCTCGCGCAGTGTCTTCGTGGCCGCCATGGTCACATCCTAACCGAGCTACACTGCACGGTGTAGTGCAGTACCGGGGAGCCGGTGCGTGCCGGACCAGCAGCCACGGAGGCCCCATGACATCGCTGGAGAACGAGCCCCCGCGCGCGCTGCTCGCGGGGGCTTCGCGTCGGTGGGTGCGGCTGCTGCCATGGGGCTTGGCGTTGGTGCTGTCCGTCGCCCTGCTGCCCACCACCATCCAGGTGCTCACCGCCGACTACGGCCTCGACGCCGGGATCGCCAGCGCGCTGGCCGTCACCCAGGCGGCGCCACTGCTGCTCGCCGTCGTGCACCCGCTGCGGGCCTGGTACGTGGTCTTCGCCGCGGACGTGGCCGGGGCGCTCGCCCTGCTGACCGTCGACTTCGCGGAGCGGCTCCTGTGGCCGTTCCCGCCCATGGAGGTCGTCGGGTACGTCGGCCTCTGCCTCGCCCTCGGCCTGCGCGAGCCACGCCGGACCCTGCTGGCGGTGTGGCTGGCGACGGCGGGCGCGAACGTCGGCCTGGTCTTCGTCGCGCCCCACGGGCCCGGCAGCAAGGGCCTGTTGCTCACCATCCTCGGCGGCGTCGCCCTGGTGCTCGGCGGTGCGCTGCGCGAACGGTACGAGGCGCAGCGCAGGCTGGCCGAGCAGGAGACGATCAGCGAGGCCGAGCGCGACCGGCGGACCCTGCTGGAGGAACGCGCCCGCATCGCCCGCGAACTGCACGACGTCGTCGCGCACCACATGTCCGTCGTCACCGTGCAGGCGGACAGCGCGGCGTACCGGCTCGACCGGCTGCCGCCGGACGTCCAGGAGGAGTTCACGTCCATCGGCGCGACCGCGCGTGAGTCGCTCGGCGAGATGCGGCGCCTGCTCGGCGTCCTGCGCAACGAGGAGGCGCGCGGCGAGCTGGCGCCCCAGCCGGGCCTGTCCCGGATCGGGCAGCTGGTGGAGGCGACGGTGCGGGCGGGCGTGCCGGTGGAGTTCGCCCCCTGCGACGCCGAGGTGCCGGAGGCGGTGGGCCTGTCCGCGTACCGCATCGTCCAGGAAGCCCTCGCCAACGTCGTCCGGCACGCGCCGGGCGCCGCGACACAGGTGGCGGTCTCGGCGGACGGGGACCAGCTCACCGTCCTCGTCGTCAACGCGCCGCCGCCCGAGCCGCCCGCCGCGCCACTGGAGGTGGGCGACACCGGGCACGGCCTCGTCGGTATGCGCGAGCGGGTGCGGCTGGTCGGCGGCGACCTGGACACCGGGCCGCTGCCGGACGGCGGCTTCCGGGTGGCCGCCCGGCTTCCGATCGACGAGAGGGACGGACCAGGGCGGCCCCTCCTCCACCCCCTACCGCCGTAGGGGGCGCACATCGGCTCCCCGGTATGACGCGCCGCACGCGACCGCTGCCGCACAGTCCACGGCGTCGGCACACCAGGATCACGAAAGGCAAGAACATGAGGCTACGCAGTGGCAAGCGGCACACGGTGGACGCGCGACCGGAGGCCCCGGCCGCCACCCCCGGTCCCGCCGTCGAGCTGCGCGATGTCCGGCGGCGCTACGGCCGCGGCGGCGGCGCCGTGCACGCCCTCGCGGGCATCGACCTCGCCCTCCCGCGCGGCACGTTCACCGCCGTGATGGGACCGTCCGGGTCCGGCAAGTCCACCTTCCTGCAGTGCGCCGCCGGGCTCGACCGGCCCACCTCCGGGTCCGTACGCCTCGGCGGCACCGAGATCACCGGTCTGGACGAGAACCAGCTCACCGAACTGCGCCGCAGCCGCCTCGGCTTCGTCTTCCAGGCGTTCAACCTGCTGCCGTCGCTGACCGTGGAGCAGAACGTCCTGCTGCCCCTGCGCCTCGCCGGGCAGCGCCAGGACCACCACCGGGCCGCCGCGGTGCTCGCGCGGGTCGGCCTCGCGGACAAGGCGCGGCGTCGGCCCGCCGAGCTGTCCGGCGGCCAGCAGCAGCGCGTGGCCGTCGCCCGCGCCCTGGTCACGTCGCCGGACGTGATCTTCGCCGACGAGCCGACCGGCGCCCTCGACACCGGCACCGCCGCCGAGGTCCTCGGACTGCTCCGGCAGGCGGTGGACACCCTCGGTGCCACCGTCGTCATGGTCACCCACGACCCGACGGCCGCCGCCTGGGCCGACCGGGTGCTGTTCCTCGCCGACGGTACGTTCGTCGGCGGCCTGGAACACGGTACGGCGGAGCAGATCGCGGCGCGGATGACGGCACTGTCCGGTCGTACGGGCGTGCTGGCGGGGGCGGCGGCATGAGGCTGAGGCCCAACGGACTGGCGCGCGCCGCGGTCCGCTTCAAGCCCGCCTCGTTCGCGGGGACCTTCGTCGCGCTGCTGATGTCCGCGCTGATCGTCTCGGCCTGCGGCATCCTCATGGAGACCGGCCTGCGCGCCTCGGTACCGGCGGAGCGGTACGCGAAGGCGCCGGTCGTCGTCGCGGCGGACCAGTACGAGTACGTCGTGACGGGCAGCGGCGAGGACCGTGAGGAGGAGGCGGTGCCGCTGCCGGACACGGCACGCGTGGACGTCGCGCTGGCGGCGCGGGCCGCCCGGGCGCCGGGCGTCACGGCCGTGGTGCCGGACTTCACGTTCCCGGTACGGGCCGGGGACGGCCCGCTCACCGCGCACGGCTGGGGCTCGCACGCCTTCACCGGTACCGCGCTGTCCGCGGGCGCCGCGCCGGGCGCGGGCGAGGTGGTGCTCGACGCCGGTACGGCCCGTACCGCGAAGGCCGGTGTCGGCGACACCGTCGCACTCGAAACCGCCTCCGGGCGGCGGGACTTCCGCGTCGCGGGCATCGCCGAGCCGACCGCCGCCGACACCGCCCGGCACACCGGCGCCACCGTCTGGTTCGCCGACTCCGAGGCGCCCGCGCTCGCGGGCCACCCCGGCAAGGCGGACGCCCTCGCCGTGCTGACCGGGGACGGCACGGACCCCGGCGCCCTCGCCGACTCCGTCAGCAAGGCCCTGGCGGGCTCCGGCGCCCAGGTGCACACCGGGGAGGACCGCGGTGCCGTCGAGGACCCGGGCCTCGCCTACGCCAAGGACATCCTCTTCGGCATCGGCGGCCCGTTCGGCGGCGTCGCCACCATCGTCGCGGTCTTCACCGCGGCCGGGACGGTGGCCCTGTCCGTCTCGCAGCGGGCCCGCGAGTTCGCGCTGCTGCGCGCCGTCGGCGCCACCCCGCGGCAGATCCGCCGCGCCGTCGCCTCCGAAGCGCTGCTGGTCGCCCCGCTCGCCGGGATCCTCGGCACGCTGCCCGGGATCGGGCTCGCGCACTGGTGGTTCGGGCAGTTGCAGGACCGCGGCGCGGTCCCCGAGGCCGTATCGGTGCACGTCTCCGGCATCCCCCTGCTGATCGCCGTCGGCGCCGGGCTGCTGACCGCGCTCGGCGCGGGCTGGATCGCCGGGCGCAGGCCCGCGAGGATCAAGCCGGGGCAGGCGCTCACCGAGGCGTCGGTCGAGCGGCTCCGGCCCGGGAGCGTCCGTACGGTCCTCGGCGTGGCCGCCCTGGTCGGCGGCGCGGCTCTCACCGGTGTCGCCGCTAGCTCCACCGGGGACGACGCCGCCGGTGCGGCCCTCGGCGTCGTCATGTGCTTCATGCTCGCCGTCGGGCTGCTCGGCCCGCTGGTGGCGCGGCTGTGCGCGGGCCTGTTCGGGCTGCCGCTGCGCGGCGCGGGCCCGGCCGCCGAGCTGGCCGCCGCCAACTCCCGTGCCAACGCCCGCCGTCTGGCCTCCGCGATCACGCCGATCGTGCTGGCCGTGGCCTTCGCGTCGACGCTCGTCTTCATGAACACCAGCGAGCGTCACATCGCCGACCAGCAACTGCGCGCGGGCATCACCGCGGACCACGTGGTCACCGACCCGGCCGGGCTCCCGGTCGACGCGGCGGCGCGGGCCGCCCGCGCGCCCGGCGTGGTCGCGGCCGTCGGCGTGCAGAAGACGCGGGTGCTGGTGCCGACCGGTTCCGGCGAGTTCAAGGCGCTGCGGAGCGCGGCGGTCCAGGGCGTCGCCGCGTCCGGTGCGGAGCTGGCGCGGGTGCAGGACCTGGACGTGACGGAAGGCAGCCTCGACCGGATCGGCACCGGCCGCGTCGCCATCGACAAGACGCTGGCGAGGACGGCGGACGTCGGCGTCGGCGACCGGATGCCGCTCTACCTCCCCGACGGCACCGAGGCCCGCCCCGAGGTCGTCGCCGTCTACGGGCGCGGCCTGGGCCTGGCCGCGGTGACGATGGACCGGGCCTCGCTGGCCGGGCACACCACCTCCGGCTTCGACAGCACGCTGCTCGTACGCGGCGGCCCGCGGGAGTCACTCGCCGCCCTGGGCGAGGTCACCGACGCCTCCGGGTACGCCACCGAGCAGAGTCTCGACGCCAGGACCGGTGCCTGGATGAACAACACCATGGCCGCGGTCCTCGGTGGCTTCGCCGCCGTCGCCGCCGTCAACACCCTGGTGATGACGGTCCTCGACCGCCGCCGCGAACTGGGCACGCTGCGTCTCGTCGGCTCCACCCGGCGCCAGGTCCTGCGGATGCTCCAGTGGGAGAGCCTGCTGGTGTCGGGCGCGGGCGTGCTCCTCGGCTCGGCGATCGCCGCGGCCACGCTGATCCCGATGATGAACGGCATGACCGGCGAGGCACCGTACGTGCCCCCGCTCGTGTACGGGTCCTTCGTGGCCGCCGCCGGAGGGCTGACGCTCCTCGCGGTCACGCTGCCCGCTCGGGGAGTGCTGCGCCGCTGGTCGTAGCGCATGTGTACGGGGCGGGTGCCCGGCATCGCGTCGCCTCCCGCCCCGTACGGCCTCTCCGACCCCCGGCCTTCGCGCCCACACCCGCCCGGCAACGCTGGAAAGGACTCCCATGACCATGACCCTGGCTCCCCCGGTCCGCATCGGGAGGGCGGCCGTCGTCGCCCTCGGCATGCTGGCGGTCGCCACCGGTGCCCTGGAGTCGGTGGTGACGCCGACGCTTCCGCTCCTGCAACGGGAGCTGCACATGAGCCCGGCCGAGGGGGCGCTGCTGAGCATCGCCCTGCTCATCACCGGCGCCGTCATCACCCCGGTCGCGGGCAGGCTCGGCGACCGCTACGGCGGGAAACGCGTCCTGGTCCGGCTGATGGGGGTGGTCTCGGCGGGCGGCCTGGTGTCGGCGCTGGCACCGAACCTGCCGGTGCTGCTGCTCGGCCAGGTGTTGCAGGGCGCGATGGTCGGTGCCCTGCCCCTGTCGTTCATCCTGGTGCGCACACACCTCCCCGAGGGCGACGCGAAGGTGGCCATCGGGGTGGTCAGCGGGTTGTTCGTGGGCGGCGGAATGGCGGGCACGCTGTCGGCCGGGCCGGTGGCGGAGACGCTGTCCCGGCACTGGATGTTCGCGCTGCCGACGTTCGCGGTCGTCGGCGCCACCGTGCTGGTGAACAGGCTGATGCCGACCGATCCGCCGGGCCGGTCGGACGGCGCCGGGATCGACTGGCCCGGTCTGTTACTGCTGAGCGGGGCGTTGGTCACGCTCATGCTCACGCTCGCCCTGGCGCCCGACGCCGGATCGCGGCCGCTCGTGCTCGGCGCCCTGATCGTGATCCTGGCCGCCTTCGTGAGCGGATGGACAGCCGTGGAACGACGCGTCGCAGCGCCGATGATCGATCCGCGCATGCTCGCGCGGCCCGCCATCTGGAAGGCGTGCGTGCTGACGTTCGTGATCTGCGTCGGCACGTCGGTGGCGGTCTACCTCGTCCCGCAGTTGCTCGCGGTGCCCACCGGCACGTACGGCTTCGGGGCCTCGGCCACCGAGATCGGCTTCTTCCTGCTGCCCGGCGCCGTGGCCGCGTCGCTGGCCGGGCCGATCGGCGGGATCGGGGCCCGCCGCCTCGGCTCGCGTGCCGTGGTCACCGCCGGGATCGTGCTGATGGCCGTCGCCCTGATCGCCCTGTCGGCCGTGCACAGCGAGGTCTGGCACCTCGTCATCGGCAAGACGCTGATCGCCCTCGCCAGCGGCCTGTGTGTGACGGCGCTGGTGACCAGTACCGCCACCTCCGTCGACCAAGGGGACACCGGCATCGCCACCAGCCTGGTCCTGGTGACGCGCGTGGTCGGCTACGCCGTCGGCGCGCAGTTCGCCGGTGCGCTGCTCACCGCGGCGACCCCGGCCGGATCGGACGTCCCCGCCGAGTCGGCCTTCGTCACCGGGTTCGTCATCGCGGGCGCCGTCACGGTGCTGTCCCTGCTCGTCACTCGCACCATGGGCAAAGGAGTCAAGGAATGAAGCGCACGGTACTGATATCCGGGGCCAGCGTCGCCGGTCCCGCCCTCGCCTACTGGCTGCACCGGTACGGGTACGCCGTCACGGTCGTCGAGAAGGCGGGAACCCCGCGCGACGGCGGGTACCCCGTCGACGTACGCGGCACGGCGCTGGAAGTCGTCCGCAGGATGGGCGTCCTGCCGCAACTGCGGAAGGCGCACATCGAGTTGCGCCGACTGACCTTCCTCGACGAGGACGGCGGCCGGGTGGCGTCGCTCCACCCGCACACCGTCACGGGCGGTGTCGCGGGTCAGGACCTGGAAGTGCGGCGTGGGGATCTGACCCGGGCGCTGTACGCGGCGGTCCGTGACGACGTGGAGTTCCTGTTCAGCGACTCGATCGACACCCTGCGCCAGTCCGGCCACGGTGTCGACGTCACCTTCCGCGGGGGCGGCAGGCGTACGTTCGACGTGGTGGTGGGCGCGGACGGGGTGCACTCGCGCACCCGCGAGTTGCTGTTCGGCCCCGAGGAGCGGTTCCACCGCTACCTCGGATACTGCTTCGGCGTGTTCACCATGCCCAACCGCCTCGGGCTGTCCCACGAGACGGTGATGTGGAACGCGCCGGGCCGGGCGGCGGCCCTGTACGCGGTCGAGGACGGCGACGAGGTGCACGCCTTCCTGACCTTCGCCCACCCGGCGCCGCCGTTCGACGCGTTCCGTGACCCGGCGGCCCAACGGGGCCTGCTCGCCGAAGTCTTCGCCGACGCGGGGTGGGAGGTCCCGGGCATGCTGGCCGCCCTGCGCGGCGCGGACGACCTGTTCTTCGACGGCGTCAGCCAGATCCGCATGCCCCGCTGGTCCGGCGGCAGGGTCGCGCTGGTCGGCGACGCCGCGTACGCGCCCTCGTTCCTCACGGGCCAGGGCACCAGCCTCGCGCTCGTCGGCGCGTACATGCTGGCCGCGTCCCTGGCGGACCGGGACCACACCGCGGGGTTCGCCGCCTACGAGCACCACACCCGCGAGTTCGTGACCCTGAACCAGGAGTTGGTCGGGGAGGGCGGCGCCACGCTCTTCCCGACCACCGCCCAGGCCCTGGAGCAGCGCAACGCCAGGCTGCGCGACCTCACCGCCGTCCCCTCCGCCGGGCCCCGCCCGGCCCATTCGGCGCTCACCCTGCCCGAACGCACGCCGCCGCACTGATCCCACGTGCGCGGCATCGGATCAGGACCGACAGCGCACCCTTTCGGCCATTGGCTCCCCCACGTACCTCCTGGTCATTGCGTGAAGTCCCGTCACACTCCGACAGTGAGGCGAGCGCTTGTTACTCGACTTCACACCCCCTGGTGGTCTGGCCGTGGCACACAAAGGACAGGACCTCTGGTTACGGCGTTTCCACGCGAGCGAGGGCGCGGTCTGCGAGGTGGTCTGCTTCCCGCACGCGGGCGGCGCCGCCTCCTCCTGGCGCGGACTCTCCGCGGAACTGTCCCCCACGGTCGACGTGCTGGCCGTGCAGTACCCCGGGCGGCAGGACCGGCACCGTGAGGCGCCGGTCGGGGACCTGCACCGGCTGGCCGATCTGATCGCCGGGGTCCTGGGCCCCGGGCGTGAGCGGCCCCGGGCGCTGCTGGGGCACAGCATGGGGGCGTCCCTGGCCTACGAGGTGGCCGTGCGGCTGGCGCGCGAGCCGGGCGGTGAGCCACGGCTGCTCGTCCTGTCGGGCCGACGCGCCCCGTCCCTGCCCCCGCGGGACCGGAGCTGGCTGCGGGACGACGCGGCCCTGATCGCCAAGGTGCGCGCGCTCGGCGGCACGGACGCCGCGCTCCTCGACGACCCGGAGCTGCGGGAGCTGGTCCTGCCCGCGCTGCGCGGCGACTACCGGGCGCTGGCGTCGTACCAGGGCACACCGGGCCGGACGCTGTCGTGTCCCGTGCTGGCGCTCGCGGGCGGCCAGGACACCGACGCGACCGCGGCGGATGTGGAGGCGTGGCGGCACCACACCTCCGGTGACTTCCGGATGCGGGTGTTCGAAGGCGGCCACTTCTTCCTCAGCCACCACACCAGGGAGGCGGCCGGACTGGTCCGCGAGCTGCTGCCGACCCATGTCGGCTGACCCGGCCGGGCGGTGCGCCGCCGCTCAGCCGCCCGCCAGCGGGTTGGCCAGCGGCCGGTACCGCGCCGCGGCGCCGTCCGCGCCCGTCCAGCGCAGCAGCAGGTTGGTCTTGGCGGGCACGGTGGGCTGGGTGAGGAGGGCGGTGGCCTCGGGCACCCCGTGCCGGGTCAGCTCACGGCGTACGGCGGGCCAGGGGTCGAGGGCGGGGTGCCGCTCCGTCAGGGCCCCGGCGACCTCGACGAGGTGGTTGACGAGCAGGCAGTACACCAGCCGCTCCCAGCCCGCCGCGCGGTCCGTCTCGGGCAGCAGCTTCACGCCCTCCGCGTCCCGGTACAGGGCCTGCACCGGCATCCCGTCGGCGTCCACGGCGACCAGCGTGTTCTGCAGGTGCGCCTCCAGTACGACGCCGTGTCCGGCGAACGCGGTGAGGGCGGGCGGCACCACCTGGGCGAGATACGCCTCCCACCACGACGCCGGGTCCCGGGCGCCGTCCAGCGGGTTGCCCTCGAAGCCCTCCACCAGCCCGGCGGCCAGCAGCGGCATCGCCCCCGGCAGGAGGTGCTCCCGCAGCCCGTCGCGGACCAGGACCGCGAGTTCCTCGAAGGCGAACCGGGCGGTGCGGTAGCCGCGGTCGGCGAGCCAGGCCGCCGGGCCCGCCGCCAGCGCCCCCGCGACCGCCGCGTCCGTGCGGCGCAGCTTCTCCAGGTCGTGCCGCCACAGCCGCCGTACGTCGTTGGTGATGCGCACGTCCAGGCTGAACTTCAGGAACAGGTCGCGCGAGGGGGCGTACACCGTGCGGATCGCCGCCGTCGGCCAGGTGTCGAACCCGGTGGTGCCGAGCCGCACCAGACGGCCGTCGGCGAAGGCGGGCGCCAGTTGGTGGGCGGTCAGCTCCAACTGCCAGGGGTGGGCGGGCAGCAGCCGGTAGCCCGGCGGGGCGGGCGCCAGGGCGTCGAGCGCCGAGGTGTCGCCCTCCTCCACCACCAGGTCCTCGCGCACACCGAGCAGGACCAGCGGGAAACGGGCGTGCGCCTCCGGCGCGTACGGCAGCCAGGTGCCGGGCGGGCCGCCGCCGCGCGTCTTGGGGGCGGGGTGGTGCGGGTGGCCGGTGACCAGGGCCTGCTCGGAGCGCAGGTACGGGTCCTCGGGTGCCGTCGCCCTCGCGCGGGCCGCGAGCAGCGCGGCGACCGCGTCGCGGCTGTCGGTCATCTCGGCGGGCAGTTCGGCGTTGGACAGTCCCGTGTGGTGGGCGAGTTCCTCGGCGACGAGTTTGACCAGATCGTTATGGCCGAGGCGGTGCCAGCGGCCCGCCGTGTGCAGCTCGGGCCCGGCGGGCCGCCGGGTGCCGCGGACCCGCAGCAGCCGTCCGTCGGGCAGCCGGAACACCCGGCGCGCCCCGCTCTCCGGCAGCGGGTGGGCCACCTCGCGCAGCAGGCAGTTGAGCAGGGGCGCGGCAGCGTAGGCGTCGGCGCGGGCCGCGGCGGCGTCGGGCGGCGCTGCGTCGTCGTCGGGCGTCGGGGGCATGAGGTCCACGCGTTCCTCTCGTTCCCTGTGGTCCGTTCGGGCGGGAGATGATCAGTATTCACTGGCGTCGTCCGCCGCCGTGACCACCGTATTCGTGACACTCCCAGCCGAGGAGCCCGCCCGTGGACCGTCCCCGCACCACCGTCGAGGCCGAGGTCGCCGAGGAGCTGGCCGTCGTGCGTCCCGGTCTCGTGCCGCGCTTCACGGCCGAGCTGCCCGGCGCCCGCGCGGCCGTGCTGTCCCGTCTGTGGCGGGCGCTGACCCATGAGCCGCTGCCCTGGGTGCGGCGGCGGGACCGCGGCACGCTGCGGCTCTCCGACGGGCGCACGCTGGACGGGCCCGCCCCGGACCCGTACGCGACCGGCGCCTACGTCACCGTCGTCCACCTGGACGGCGTACCCCACGACGATCCGGAGCGGCTGCTGATCGCTCTCGGCGTGCCGCACGGGGCGGCCTTCGCGCGGGAACTCGGACACAGTGTCGCTTCGTTGGCCCTGTCAAGGGCCAACCAGGAGGAGTCCTCCCCACCCTGGCCGAGCACCGACTGGGAGTGGGAGCGGCGGGTCGTCGACGGCCATCCGTTCCATCCGAACTGCCGTGCCCGGCCCGCCTTCTCGGTGGCCGAGCAGCTCGCCTACGCGCCCGAGCACGGGCCGCTGGTGGAGCTGGGGCTGCTGCCGGTGCGGGCGGAGGCGTGCCTGGTCGCGGGCGCGTGGCCGGACGATCTGCGGGACGGGGACCGGCTGTTGATCCCGGTGCATCCCTGGCAGGCGGCGCATGTGCTCAAGCCGTCCGGCGACGAGGGGCTGGCCGGGGTGCTCGCCGCGCATCCGCTGATGTCGCTGCGCACCCTCGCCGTGCCCGGCGGTCCGCACGTGAAGACCGCGCTGAGCACCCGGCTGACCTCCTCGGTGCGGGACATCTCCGTGCCCTCGGTCACCGGGTCCGGCGTGCTGTCCGACTTCGGCGAGCGGGTGGCCGAGCGCACCGACGGTCTGCTGCACGTCACCCGCACCCTGGGCGCGGTCACGGACGGCTCCCAGGACCTCGCGGCCGTACTGCGCGAGTCGCCGCGGGTGTTCGCGGGGCCGGGTGAGCACATGGTGCCGGTGGCCGCCCTGCCGACCACCGGGCTGCCGTCGTCCCCGGCCTGGCTGGCGGACTTCGCCCGGCTCACGCTGACGGCCGGGCTGCGGCTGCTGGAGCTGGGGGTGGCGCTGGAGGCGCACGGCCAGAACCTGCTGGTGGTGCTCTCCGGGTCCGGCGCCCCGGTGCGGCTGGTCTACCGCGACCTCGCCGACATCCGCGTCAGCCCCGCCCGGCTGGCCCGCCACGGCGTCCCCCTGCCCGACCTGCCCGCCCGGATCCGCACCGACGACGTCACCGCGCTGCGCCGCAAGCTGTTCGGCTCGCTGGTGGCGGGCGCGCTGGCCGGGACGGCAGGAACGGGGCCGGTGCTGCGCGACGCGCTGGAGACCGCCGTACGCGACCTCCCGTCCACCCCCGATCTCCCCGCCCTGCGTCAAGATGCGCTCCCCACCAAGGCGTTGACGCTGATGCGGCTCTCCCCCGGCACGCCGGGAGACCAGTGGACGACCCTGCCCAACCCGCTCGGCTGACCCGCACCCCGCTGTGACTGATGGCATCCGTGATCAATAGGATCCGGCGATGATCACAAGAAAACGGCTGGCGGCCGGGGCCTGGGTCCTGTTCGCCGCGCTGACGGCCGGGCTCGCGCTGCCGTCCACGGCGCTCGCCGACGAGACCGACGAGACCACGGCCGCCGCGCCCCAGGTCAACCTCGTCCTGGACGTGAGCGGTTCGATGCGGGCACGGGACATCGACGGGCAGTCGCGGATGGCGGCGGCGAAGCAGGCGTTCAACGAGGTGCTGGACGCCACGCCCGAAGAGGTGCGACTCGGCATCCGCACGCTGGGCGCCGACTACCCGGGCGACGACCGGAAGAAGGGCTGCGAGGACACCGCGCAGCTCTACCCGGTCGGCCCGCTGGACCGCACCGAGGCGAAGACGGCCGTCGCCACGCTGGTGCCGACCGGCTGGACCCCGATCGGCCCGGCGCTGCTGAAGGCCGCCGACGACCTCGACGGCGGCACCGGCTCCAAGCGCATCGTGCTGATCAGCGACGGCGAGGACACCTGCGCCCCGCTCGACCCGTGCGAGGTCGCCCGGGAGATCGCCGCCAAGGGCATCGGCCTGACCATCGACACCCTCGGCCTGGTGCCCAACACCAAGATGCGCCAGCAGCTCAGCTGTATCGCCGAGGCGACCGGCGGCACCTACACCTCCGTCGAGCACACCGACGAACTGACCGACCGTGTCAACCAGTTGGTGGACCGCGCCGCCGATCCCGTCGTGGTGCCGCGGCCCGCCGAGGGCACCGACGCGTGCGCGCAGGCGCCGACGCTGACGTCCGGTCTCTACACCGACCGCGCGGAGTCCGGCCAGCAGCGCTGGTACCGGGTGGACGTGCTGCCGGGCCAGGAGCTGCGCGCCGCGGTGAGCGTGGCCGCCGACCGGGCCGTGAACCCGTCGTACGGGGTGCTGCTGCGGGCCGTCACGGTGTCCGGACGGGAGATCGTGCGCGGCGAAACCGCGGGCAACGGCCGTACGGACATGGTCTCCACGGGTCTGCGCTACCCCAAGCGCGAGAGCGACGACGACGCGGACAAGCCCGCCGCCGAGACGGTGTGCCTCCAGGTCACCCACTCCTACACGGCGGCCTCCGGCGAGAAGACGGCGCCGGGTCTGCCGGTCGAGCTGACCGTCGACGTGGTGGACGGGCCGAGCGCAGCGGACGACGTGGCCTCCTTCGGCCTCGGGCGCGGCTGGTGGCTGCTGGGCGCGCTGATCCTGACCGGTTTCGTCGCCGGTCTGCTGTGGGGCTGGGTGTCCCGCTGGCGGGTCGCGGTATGGAGGACCAACTGATGCGCATCACAAGCACCGTCGGCGCGGCCCTGCTGGCCCTCGGCCTGGCCGCCGGACCGGCCGCCGCCGACTCCGCCTCCCCGAGCCCGTCCGCCGACGACGGCGCCCCCACCGAGGCGGGCACCTCCTTCCGTACGGCGACGGAGATCGACCAGGGCGTCACGGCCACGGCGAACGGCTCCGCGGGCGACTACCTGTACTGGTCCTTCCCCGCGGACACCGGGCAACGGCCCACCGTGCGCGCCACGGTGAAGCTGCCCGAGGCGCACGCCGCCGAGACCTGGCAGCTCGACGTGTACGACGGTCTGCGGCGCCGCCAGGCCTGCCAGTACGGCGCCCAGACCCGCACCGCCGCCCAGGACGCCGCCTCCGTGGAGCTGGCCTGCACCCTGCGCACCGTGCGGGCCTGGTCGGAGCCGTGGGCGAACGACCCGCTGCCGGGCACGTACTACGTCCGCCTCACGGTGGTGGGCCTGCGGACCGCCGACCTCGGACTGCCGGTCGCCGCCGAGGTCGAGGTGGACTCCAAGGACATCGGCGGCTCGGCGGCGGTGGACGGCTCGCTGGCGGAGCCACTGGTGCCGGGCGTGGCGGTCAGCTCCGAGCAGGACGGGCGGGAGGAGTCCTCCGCCGTCCTGTCGGCCATCGATCCGGACGACGGCTGGGCTTCCGGCTGGTGGTCCGACCGCTGGGTGTGGACCGCGGTGGGCGGTGTGCTGGCGGCGCTCGCGGGTGTCGCGGGGTACAGCCTGACGCGGGGCTCGGGGCGGCCGTCGCGGGTGCCACCGGGCGCGTGACGTGAGAGCAAGGGGGGCCCGCCGGGTGCGGGCCCCCTTTCGCTCCGTGCGTCAGGCCTCCCGCAGCGCCTTCGCCAGCGTCCCGTCGCCGGTCACCGCGATCCGGCCGTCCCGCACGGCGTCGGTGACCGACAACTCCCCGCGTGCCACGGCCGTACACGTCCCCGTGTCCAGTGCCAGCAGGGCGTCCGCCTCCCCGGGGGCGGGTCCGTCGCCGTACAGCGGCCCGTCCTCGGCGCCCACGTACAGGTGGAAGACGCCCTCCTCCAGCCGCACTTCGACCAGCCCCTCCCCCTCCAGGCCACGCAGCAGCGGCAGCGCGAACCAGTGGGCGCGCACGGCGTCGGTGGGCCGCCGCTCCCCCAGCTCGGCCTGCCCCCACTCCCCCAGGGCCTGCAGCACGGGCAGCAACGCGCGTCCGCGCGGGGTGAGTTCGTAGACGTAGGCGGCACCCGGCGGCGGCAGCCGACGGCGGGTGGTCAGCCCGTCCCGTTCCATGTCCTTCAGCCGGGAGGCCAGTACGTCGGTGCTGACGCCCGGCAGGTCCGCGTGCAGGTCCGTGTAGCGGCGCGGCCCGGCGAGGAGTTCACGGACGATCAGCAGGGTCCAGCGGTCGCCCACGGCGTCGAGCGCGCGGGCGGCGGAGCAGTACTGGTCGTAGCTTCGACGAGGTGACATGCGACGCAGTCTAGACATGTCGTTGGACTTTCCAAGCTCGTACTTGGTAAAACCAAGCATCACAACGAACCGGAGGGGCGAGCGCGCATGGAGTTCCGGCAGTCGAGCAAGCTGAGCGAGGTCTGTTACGAGATCCGCGGCCCGGTGATAGAGCACGCCAACGCGCTGGAGGAGGCGGGCCACAGCGTGCTGCGCCTGAACACCGGCAACCCCGCCCTGTTCGGCTTCGAGGCGCCGGAGGAGATCCTCCAGGACATGATCCGGATGCTGCCCCGGGCGCACGGCTACACCGACTCGCGCGGCGTCCTCTCCGCCCGCCGCGCGGTCGCCCAGCGCTACCAGACGCTCGGCCTGGAGGTGGACGTCGACGACGTGTTCCTCGGCAACGGCGTCTCCGAGCTGGTGTCGATGGCCGTACAGGCGCTGCTTGAGGACGGCGACGAAATCCTCATCCCCGCCCCCGACTTCCCCCTCTGGACGGCGGTGACCACCCTCGCGGGCGGCAGGGCGGTGCACTACCTCTGCGACGAGCAGGCGGAGTGGTACCCCGACCTGGCCGACATGGAGTCGAAGATCACCGACCGCACCAGGGCCGTGGTGATCATCAACCCCAACAACCCCACCGGCGCGGTCTACCCCAGGGAGATCGTCGAGGGCATCCTCGACCTCGCCCGCAGGCACGGCCTGATGGTCCTCGCCGACGAGATCTACGACCAGATCCTCTACGACGACGCGGTCCACCACTCCGCCGCGGCCCTCGCCCCCGACCTGGTCGTCCTCACCTTCTGCGGCCTGTCCAAGACCTACCGCGTGGCGGGCTTCCGCTCCGGCTGGCTGGTCGTCACCGGCCCCAAGCAGCACGCCAGGGACTACCTGGAGGGCCTGACCATGCTGGCCTCCATGCGCCTGTGCGCCAACGCGCCCGCCCAGTACGCCATCCAGGCCGCGCTCGGTGGCCGCCAGTCCATCCGCGACCTGACGGCGCCGGGCGGCCGACTGCACGAACAGCGCGACGTGGCCTGGCAGAAGCTCAACGAGATCCCCGGCGTCACCTGCGTGAAGCCCCGGGGCGCCCTGTACGCCTTCCCGCGCCTCGACCCCAAGGTCCACAAGATCCACGACGACGAGAAGTTCGTCCTCGACCTCCTCCTGCGGGAGAAGATCCAGGTCGTCCAGGGCACCGGCTTCAACTGGCCCACCCCCGACCACTTCCGCATCCTCACCCTGCCGCACGCCGACGACCTGGAGGCGGCGATCGGGAGGATCGGCAGGTTCCTGAGCGGCTATCGCCAGTGAACGCGGCTTAGCCTGAACCCCATGGCTGATCTCTTTCTCGTCCGGCACGGTGAGACCGAATGGTCGCGCTCCGGGCGGCACACCGGACTGACGGACGTCCCCCTCACCGAGCACGGCCGGGCGGAGGCGCGGCTGCTGGCGCCGTTGATCAGGTCGCACCGGATCGGCGTCGCCTTCGTGAGCCCCTCGCAGCGGGCCCGGGAGACGGCGGAGCTGATCGGGCTGACGGACCTTCGGGTCGACGCGGACCTGCACGAGTGGGACTACGGGGCGTACGAGGGGATCACGACCGTCGAGATCCTCCGCGAGCGGCCGGGGTGGTTCCTGTTCACCGACGGGGTGGAGGCCGGTCCGCCCGAGCACCCCGGGGAGAGCCCGAAGGAGGTCGGTGAGCGGGCCGACCGGATGCTGTCCAAGGTGCACGCGGGGCTCGCGAACAACGAGGGGTGCGTGGTGCTGGTGGCGCACGGGCACTTCCTGCGGGTGCTGGCGGCACGGTGGCTGGGGCTGCCGCCCGCCGACGGGGCGCTGTTCCAGCTGGCGACCGGGACGGTGAGCCGGTTGAGCACCGAGCACGGGCGGCCGGTGATCGCCGGGTGGAATGTCAGACCCGGGTCGTAGCCTTCCTGGCAGTGGGGTGACCGCCGCCGTCCGGGCGGGAGGGCGCCCCCGACCGGAGGGAGCACGCCGTGACACGACCGCCGACCGCCGCGCAACGGCGTGTGATCGACGCCGCCGACCCGGTCACCGGCCGCCTGCGCGGCGGTACGCAGGCACAGCTCGCGGCGCTGGTGCAGCGGGGGCTCGCCTTCCGGCACCCCCGGCCGCCGCACGACCACTTCCTGACCCCGGCCGGGCACCGCATGCGCGAGGAACCGGCCCCCGGGCAGAAGCCCGCCGAGCCCACCGGGGTCTTCACCGCGCGGGTCGGCGGTGCACAGGAGCCGTCCGCGCCCGGACGCACCCGCGAGGTGCACAGTGCCTGGCAGGGGCTGGTCGAGCTGCGCCGGATGACCAACCCGGACGGGGCGACGGACCGGCCCTGCGGCTGGGAGCGGACGCATCTGGCGCAGGCCGCCGCGCTCGCGCTGGAGGCGGCCGGACACCGCCCGGCGGGTCCCGACGGCGACGGGGACGGCTACCGGGTGCGCGCGACCCCGCAGCCCGAGGCCGTCGCCGTGTACCAGCCGGACACCGAGGCGCTGCGCGCGTGCGCGGCGACGCTGGAGCGGGCGGGCTGGCAGACCGGCGAGCACACCGAGCCTCGTACGCGCGCTCGCTATCTGCTGGCTTCGCCGCGCCGGGCGTGACCGGCGTGCCAAGATCGGTGCAGAGAGCGTCGATGGCGAGAACGCACTGAGGGGAAGTCGTGAGCGAGCCGTTTTCCGTACCGGTCACCGTCCGTGGCTACGAGACCGACATACAGGGGCACCTCAACCAGGCCGTGTACATCAACTACGCCGAGCACGCCCGCTGGTCGCTGCTGCAGGCGGCCGGGATCACCCAGAGCGGCCTGATAGGCAAGGGCATCGGCCCCGTCGCCCTGGAGACGACCATCCGCTACAGGCGTGAGCTGCTCGCCGGTGACGAGGTCGAGGTGACCTGCGCCTTCGAGTGGGGCGACGGCAAGACGTTCCGGATCGAGCAGCGGATCGTCAGGGCGGACGGCACGGTGGCCGCCGAGCTGACCGCCGTCGGCGGGCTGCTGGACCTGAGGGAACGCAAGCTGGTGGCCCATCCGCAGGCCTACTTCAAGGAGCTGGCGACCGACCCGGCCCTGTTCGGGCTCTGAGCGTCCCCGGTGTCCGGCTCGCGGGGCAGCCGCACCGTCACCGTCAGCCCGCCGCCCTCCCGGGGCACCGCGCTCACCTCACCGCCGTGGGCGCGGGCGATGGCCCGCACGATGGACAGCCCGAGGCCCGCGCCCTTCCCGGTGACCACCCGCTCGGCGCCGAGACGGCGGAAGGGCTCGAACAGCGAGGGCACCTCGTACGGCGGCACCGGCGGCCCGGTGTTGCTGACGACCAGCTCGACCCGGTCGGCGTCCGGCGCCCTGGTCACCACCCGGACCCGGCCGCCGTCGCCGGTGTTGTGCCGTACGCCGTTCTCGACGAGGTTGTGGGCCAGCCGCTCCAGCAGCAGCGCGTCGCCGAGGGTGGGCGCCTCCGCGGACTCCTCGTCGAGGGTGATCCCGGCGCGGGCCGCCTCCGGGGCGCACTGCGCGACCACATGGGTGACCACGTCGGCCAGGTCCACCGGCAGCCGCTCGGCGACCTCGTGCTCCGAGCGCGCCAGCAGCAGCAGTCCGCTGATCAGCCGCTCGTGGCGGGCGTTGATCTCCAGCAGGTCCGTGCCGAGCCGGTGCACGTCCGGTGAGGCGGCCGGGCGGTGCATGGCCATCTCGACCAGGGCGCGGTTCAGCGTCAGCGGCGTCCGCAGCTCGTGCGAGGCGTTGGCGACGAAGCGGCGCTGTCCGTCGAAGGAGCGGTCGAGGCGTTCCACCATCGTGTCGAAGGTGTCGGCGAGGACCTTCACCTCGTCGTCGGGGCCGCGCAGCGCGATCCGCTCGTGCAGCCCCCGGTCGGCGGCGGGGGCGCCCGCGATCCGGCGCGCGGTGTCGGTGACCCGGTGCAGCGGCGCGAGGACCCGCCCGGCCAGCACCCAGCCGAGGACGGCCGCCGCACAGCCGACGACGCCGAGCGCGATGCCGCCCTGGGTGAGGAGGGAGGTGGTCGCCTCGTCGCGCCAGCGGTCGCGCTGTTCCTCCATCCACCGCTCCAGGTCCGCGCCGGGCGGCGGAGCGCTCAGGCCCGGACCGGAGCCGACCAGGGTCCGGGTCTCGTCGACGGGAGTACCGGAGGCGCTCGGGTCCGGCGACATCCGGGACACCACCTTCGTGCCCTGCCCGCCCAGCTGCTGCCCGAGCAGCGCGTAGGTGACGCCGAGCAGCAGCACGCCGCCGACCAGGAACAGACCGCCGTAGGTGAGGGTGAGACGGGCCCGCAGGCTGGTGTGGCGGGGCCGGAACCGGGTCCGCTTCACGGGATCCGGTACCCGACGCCGGTGACCGTCTCCACCACGGGCGGATCGCCCAGCTTGCGGCGGAGTTTGAGGACCGCGAGCCGTACCGCGCCGGTGAACGGGTCGGCGTGCTCGTCCCACGCCTTCTCCAGCAGTCGTTCCGCCGAGACGGCCGCGCCTTCGGCCCGCAGCAGCTCCGTGAGCACCGCGAACTCCTTCCTGGACAACGGGACGTAGCGGCTGCCCCGGAAGACCTCGCCGCGGGCCGGGTCGAGGGTGATGCCCGCCCGGCTCAGCACCGGCGGCACGGCGGGCCGGGACCTGCGGCCCAGCGCCAGGACGCGGGCGGCCAGTTCGGGGAAGGCGAACGGCTTGACGAGGTAGTCGTCGGCGCCGAGCGCGAGGCCCCGGACGCGGTCGGTGACCTCGGCGGCGGCCGTCAGCATCAGCACGCGCGTGGCGCACCGTGCCGCGACGAGTTCCCGGCAGACGTCGTCGCCGTGCACGACCGGCAGGTCCCGGTCCAGGACCACCACGTCGTAGTCGACCACACCGACGCGCTCAAGGGCGGCGCCGCCGTCGTACGCCAGGTCGACGGCGTGCGCCTGCCCCCGTAGCCACTCGGCGATCGTGTCGGCGAGCAGCGGTTCGTCCTCGACCACCAGGACCCGCATCCCGGGCCACCTCTCCGTGCGTCGCCGGTCGGGCCCGGCGGATGGGCTCACCGCAGGGTGCCGTACGGGCCGTTTCCGGGGCGTAAGCGCGAGCTGTGCGGCAGCAGGGCGTCCGCTGTGGAAACGGCGGGGAAACGCGCCGCCCGCTTCGCTTCTGGCCACAGATCCCGACACGAGGAGCACGGTGATGCGGATACGGACCGGCGGCGCCCGCGCGGCGCTGCCGTCGGCACTGCTGCTGGCGCTGACGCTGGCCGTCGGCGGCTGCGGCTCGGACGACGGCGACACGGACGCCGCGGCCGAGGTCGCGGCCGACGCGCAGGCGCAGGACGACATGACCGCCAAGTTCGTCGAGTGCCTGCGGGAGCAGGGCGTCGACGTGGCGGACCCCGGTGAGGGCGGAGGCATCCGCGTCCAGGGCCGGATGCCGAAGGAGGAGGTCGACGCGGCCATGGAGGCGTGCCGCGAGTTCAGCCCGGGGCAGCAGGGCGGCAGCCCGGACCCGGAGATCGAGGAGAAGATGCGCAGGATGGCGCAGTGCATGCGCGACAACGGGGTGGAGAACTTCCCCGACCCGGAGCCGGGCCGGGGCATCCAGATCGACCAGAGCATCGCGGGTGACCCGGACTTCGAGAAGGCGCAGAAGGCGTGCGAGAAGTACGCGCCGCAGGGCGGTCGTAGGTCGACCGATGGCTGAGGCGGCGACCGTGCCGAAGGAGGAACACGAGGAGACCGGAGCCGCGGCCGTGCGCACCGGGGAGCCGGAGCGCGAGCCCGCGCCCGCGCCCGGCCCGCGCCGTCGCCGTACCCGCCGGGTGCTGACCGCGCTCGGGGTGCTCGCCGCCGTGGGCGGCGCCGCGGCGGCCGGGGTCGGTCTCGGGGACCGCGGCGGGTCCGGCGGGCCGTCGGACGGCCAACTGCCGCCCGCCACGGCCAAGGTGACCCGCGAGACGCTGCAGGACAGCCAGACCGTGGACGGCGAGCTGGGGTACGGCACGTCGACGACCGCGACCGGCCGCGCCCCGGGCACGGTCACCCGGCTGCCGGACACCGGCGAGCGGATCACCCGGGGGGAGGCCCTGTACCGGGTGGACGACAAGCCCGTGGTGCTGCTGTACGGCACGGTCCCGGCGTACCGGGAACTGCGGCCCGGCGCCGAGGGCCGGGACGTGCGGCAGGTGGAGCGGAACCTCGAGGCCCTCGGCCACGACGGCTTCACCGTCGACGAGACCTACACCGAGGCGACCGCCGAGGCCGTACGGCAGTGGCAGGAGGACCTCGGTCTGGAGGAGACCGGCACGGTGCGGCCGGAGCGGGTGGTGTTCGCGCCCGCCGCCGTCCGGGTGGACGCCCTGCACACCGAGCAGGGCGCCACCACCGCCCCCGGCCAGAAGGTGCTGTCGTACACCGCCACCGCGCAGGCGGTGACCGTCGAACTCGACACCGCCGACCGGCGGCTGGCCGAGCCGGGCGCGGAGGTGACCGTGGAACTCCCCGACGGCACCCGCGTCGACGGCACGATCTCCGACGTCACGACCGAGATAGAGGCGGGCGACGGCGCCGCCGACGCGGAGCCCACCACCACCGTGAAGGTGCTGGTGGCCCTGGAGGGCGCCGAGGCGCAGAAGGCCGCCGCGTCCTACGTCCTGGCGTCGGTGGACGTGTCGTTCACGGTCGGGGAACGCGAGGACGTCCTGACGGTTCCGGTGGCCGCGCTGGTGGCGCTGCCGGAGGGCGGCTTCGGGGTGGAGGTCGTCGAGGGCGACGGCACCACGGCGTACGTCCCCGTGCAGACGGGCCTGTTCGCGGGCGGCCGGGTGGAGATCAGCGGTGACGGCATCACGGACGGTACGACGGTGGGGATGCCCGAATGATCGACCTCACCGACGTCACCAAGGTCTACCCGGGCGGGGTCACCGCGCTCGCCGGGGTCTCCCTGACCGTGGCGCACGGCGAACTCGTCGCCGTGGTCGGGCCGTCCGGGTCCGGCAAGTCGACGATGCTGCACATGCTCGGCACGCTCGACCGGCCCACGTCGGGCCGGGTGCGGATCGACGGCCACGACGCCGGGGCGCTGTCGGACGCGCGGCTGTCGGCGCTGCGGGCGCGGCGGATCGGGTTCGTGTTCCAGCAGTTCCATCTGGCGTCGGGGGCGTCGGCGCTGACGAACGTGGCCGACGGGCTGCTGTACTCCGGGCTGCGCCCGGCCGAACGGCGCCAGCGGGCCGCGGTCGCGCTGCGCCGGGTGGGCCTCGGCCACCGGCTGCACCACCCGCCGCACGCGCTGTCGGGCGGCGAGCGGCAGCGGGTCGCGGTCGCGCGCGCGGTGGCCGGTGAGCCCCCGCTGCTCCTGGCGGACGAGCCGACCGGGGCGCTGGACTCGGCGTCCGGCGCGGGCGTGATGACCCTGCTGCGGGAACTGAACGCCACCGGCACGACGGTCGTGATCATCACGCATGACCAGGAGATCGCCGCGTCGCTGCCGCGGCAGGTGCGGATGCGGGACGGACGCCTCGTCGAGGACACAGTGGTCGGACCCTCGGGGGCCGACCGCACGACGACGGGAGCGGTGCGATGACGGTGACCGTGTCGCCCGCCCCGGAGCGGGAGGTGCTGCGGCCCGCGCGGCTGCGCCCGGCCGATGTGGTCCGGGTCGGGGCCGTCGGGCTGCGGACGCGTCCGCTGCGGGCGTTCCTGTCGGCGCTGGGCATCGCGATCGGCATCGCCGCGATGGTCGCGGTGGTCGGCATCTCGTCGTCCTCGCGCGCCGATCTGGACCGGGCGCTGGCGGCGCTGGGCACCAACCTGCTCACCGTCGGCCCGGGCTCCACCCTGACCGGCGGCCAGGCCCAGCTCCCCACCGACGCCGAGCGGATGGTGGCCGGGATCGACGGGGTGGAGTCGGTGTCGGCGACCGGCCGGTTGCCGGACGCCAAGGTGTACCGCAGCGACCGCACCCCCGAGGTCGAGACGAACAGCCTGGCCACCTATGCCGCCCGCACCTCCCTGCGCGCCACGATCGGCGCCGAACTGGCCGACGGCACCTGGCTGAACGCGGCGACCGCCCGCTACCCGGCCGTGGTGCTGGGCGCGGCGGCGGCCGACCGGCTGGGCGTCGGCCACGCGGGCCAGGACACCCAGGTGCTGGTGGGGGACCGCTGGTTCACGGTGGTCGGCATCCTGGAGATCGCGCCCCTGGCCCCGGAGCTGGACTCCGCGGCGCTGATCGGCTGGCCGGTCGCGGAGCGGGAGCTGGGCTTCGACGGCCATGCCACGACGGTCTACACCCGTTCGGCGGAGGCGAGCGTGGAGTCGGTCCGCGACGTCCTCGCCGCCACCGCCAACCCGGAGGCACCCAGCGAGGTGGAGGTCTCGCGCCCGTCCGACGCGCTGGCCGCCCAGCGCGCCACCGACGAGGCGTTCACGGGGCTGCTGCTGGGCCTGGGCGCGGTGGCGCTGCTGGTCGGCGGCGTGGGGGTGGCCAACACCATGGTGATCTCGGTGCTGGAGCGCCGGGCCGAGATCGGGCTGCGCCGTTCCCTCGGCGCGACCCGTGGCCAGATCCGCGGCCAGTTCCTCGCCGAGTCCCTGCTGCTGTCGGCGCTGGGCGGGGCGGGCGGCGCGGTCCTGGGCCTGGCGGTGACCTCCGGGTACGCCCTGTACCAGGGCTGGCCGACGGCCGTACCGGCGTGGGCGCTGGCGGGTGGGGTGGCGGCCACGCTGGTCATCGGTGGTCTGGCGGGGCTCTACCCGGCGATCCGGGCGGCCCGGCTGTCGCCCACGGAGGCGCTGGCGGCCCCCTGAGGGGAGTGCGGGGCCCGGTGGGGCTCCGCACTCCGCATCCACCTCTCAACTGCCCTCAAGTCTGGCTGAGTTCGACGTCACAGCACGGCAAGAAGCAGGCACCATGGATGTCACAGCGCCGGTCGAGACTGCTCGGTGAGCGGTGAGGCGATCCAACGGGGGCTCGCATGAACGACTACACGCCCACAATCGACGACCTCGTGTTCGACGAGGCGACCACCAGGGTCGGCCGGGTCGTCGACAGAGTCGGCCCGTACTGGCAGTTGAAGCCGCCGGGCGGCGGTCGTGAGTGGGACGCGCACGGCCCACTGCGCCCGGCCACCCCGGCGGAACGCCTGTCCTGCGGGGTCGCCCTGGCCAACGCCCGCAGCCGGGGCGGGAGGCACTGAACCCACCGGCAATGCGGCTGCGGGAGGCCGCGTCGGCCTGCGATGCCGCGGCCCCATGGCCGCAACACGCATCAAGCCCAGCCTCTGTGTCTCGTCGACATCGAGGCCGACGGCCCCATCCCGGGCCCGTACTCCATGCTGAGCCTCGGCGCCGCGGTGGCCGGGACACAGGACGCCGACGGGTTCACCGCGGCCGATCCCACCCGGCGGACCTTCTACCGTGAACTGCACCCCATCAGCGAGGAGTTCGTGCCCGAGGCGCTGGCGGTGAGCGGACTCGACCGGCGGCGCCTCGGGGCGGAGGGCAGCGATCCGGCCGCCGCGCTCACCCAGTTCACCCGCTGGGTGCGGGAGGTGAGCGGCACGGCACAGCCGGTGATGTGCGGCTACCCGGCGTCGTACGACTGGACCTTTCTGTACTGGTACCTGATCCGTTACACCGGTGCGAGCCCTTTCGGCCATTCCGGGTGCCTGGACATGAAGACGCTGTACGCGACCAAGGCGGGGCTGCCGTTGCGGGCGGTGGGCAAGAGGACGATGCCGCGCGAACTGCTGTCCGAGCGTCGGCACACCCTCCCCCAAGCTCTCGACTGTGCTCGAGCAGGGGGTACCCCCATCGCCCTGGACGACGCGACCGAACAGGCGGAGCTGTTCGCCAGCCTCATGGCGTGGCCGGGGCCTTCCGACCCGCCCCGGTGATCTCCTCCCCCGCCTCCATGGGATGGGTGACGTCCGCCGCGTCCCGGTCGCGGCCCAGGTGGTTGAAGACCAGGTTGAGCAGGACGGCGGTGACGCAGCCCGTGGAGATGCCGGAGTCGAGGACGATCTTCGCCGTCTCCGGGAAGGCGTGGTAGAACTCCGGCGCGGTGATCGGGATGATGCCGACGGCGAGCGACACGGCCACGATCAGTACGTTGTTGTCCTTGTCGAGGCCAGCCCTGACCAGGGTCTGGATGCCGCTGGCCGCCACCGAGCCGAACAGCACGACGCCCGCGCCGCCGAGCACCGGACGGGGTACGACGGCGATGAGCGAGGCGGCCACGGGACACAGGCCCAGCAGGACGAGGAAGCCGCCGCCCATGGCGACGACGAAGCGGCTGCGGATCCTCGTCATCGCGACCAGGCCGATGTTCTGGGCGAAGGCGCTGCACATGAAGCCGTTGAACAGCGGGCTGACGGCCGAGCCGAGGGTGTCCGCGCGCAGGCCCGCGGCGATGGTCTTCTCGTCGGCCGGGCGGTCGACGATCTCGCCCAGCGCCAGCATGTCCGCGGTGGACTCGGTCATGGACACCACCATCAGCACGCACAGGGAGATGATCGCCGCTATCTGGAACTGCGGGGCGCCGAAGTGGAACGGCGTCGGGAAGCCCACGACGTCCGCCTCCGCGACCGGGGAGAAGTCGGTGACGCCGAGCGGGATGGCGAGTACCGTGCCCGCGACCAGGCCGAGGAGTACGGCGATCTGCTTGACGAAGCCGCGGGTGAAGCGGCGCAGGAGCAGGACGACGAGGAGGGTGGCGCCCGCGAGGCCCAGGTTGGTGGCCGAGCCGTAGTCGTCGGCCGTGGGGCTCGCGCCCTGGGCCCAGCCGAAGGCGACCGGGAGCAGGGAGATGCCGATGAGGGTGATGACGGTACCGGTGACGACCGGCGGGAAGAAGCGGATCGCCTTGCTGAAGAAGGGCGCCGCGAAGAAGCCCAGGAGGCCCGCGACGATGACCGCGCCGAAGATGACCGGCAGCGCGTCGTCCTTGTCGCCGGTGGAGTCGACGATGGCGAGCATGGGGGCGACCCCGGCGAAGGTGACGCCGTTGACGAAGGGCAGCCGGGCGCCGATGTTCCAGATGCCGAGCGTCTGGAGGAAGGTGGCCAGGCCCGCGGTGAACAGGCAGGCGCCGGTGAGGAAGGTGAGTTCGGTGCCGGTCAGGCCTATGGCCGCGCCGACAATCAGGGGCGGGGCGACGACGCCCGCGTACATGGCGGCCACGTGTTGCAGGCCGCTGGTCGCCATCTTGAGGGCGGGGAGTTTCTCGTCCACCGGATGGGTGGGGTGAACTGGTGGGGCGGACACGGCGGCTCTCCTCCGGTCGGTTACACGTCGGCTCTGACGTGGGTGTCAGGGAGGTGGTGCGTGTACTGCAGCGGTCGTGCGGGACCGGGGGACGGGGGGACCGTACGCCGGGGCGCGCGCGTTCCACGCGCGCCCCGGGGTCGGCGCCGTGGGCCCCGCTCGGGTCCACGGCTACCGGCCGGGAGCCGTCCCTCCCGGCCGGAGTCATCAGATGCGGCTCAGCCCCGCGCGGCGATCCGCGCCAGCCGCTGTGCCTGGGCCCGCGTCGAGCGGGCGATCTCGTCCTCGTCGACGGTGAGCAGCCGTCCGTCCTCGACGATCTGCTCGCCGTTCACGAAGGACGCGGTGACCGGGGCCGCCGCGCCGAAGACCAGCGCGGTGACGGGGTCGGCGATGGAGGCGTGGGCGAGGGTGTCCAGCCGCCACAGCACCAGGTCGGCCAGCTTGCCGGGCTCCAGGGAGCCGGTCTCGGCGGCCCGGCCGAGGACTTGCGCGCCGCCGTACGTTCCGAGGCGCAGCGCCTGCCGGGCGTTCAGCGCGGCCTCCTTGTGGGCGCCGAGGCGGTTGATGAGGAGGGCGTTGCGCAGTTCGGTGTGGAGTTCTCCGGACTCGTTGGAGGCGGTGCCGTCGACGCCGAGGCCGACCGGGACACCGGCCGCCAGCATGTCGGGGACGCGGGCGATGCCCGCCGCGAGCCGGGCGTTGGACGACGGGCAGTGGGCGACACCGGTCTTCGTACGGGCGAAGGCGGCGATGTCGGAGTCGTTCATGTGGACGCAGTGGGCCATCCACACGTCCTCGCCGAGCCAGCCGGTGGACTCGAAGTAGTCGGTCGGTCCCATGCCGAACAGTTCGTGGCAGAACGTCTCCTCCTCGACGGTCTCCGAGCCGTGGGTGTGCAGCCGCACGCCGAGGCGCCGGGCCAGCTCGGCCCCCTCGCGCAGGAGTTCGGTGGAGACGGAGAACGGGGAGCAGGGGGCCACCGCCACCTGGGTCATCGCGTCGAAGGAGGCGTCGTGGTACCGCTTGACGGTCTCCTCGGTGGCGGCGAGCGCGCCCTCGAGGGTCTCGACGGCGAAGTCCGGGGGCAGGCCGCCGTCCTTCTCGCTGCGGTCCATGGAGCCACGGGCGAGGGTGAAGCGGACACCCGTCTCGCGGGCGGCGCGGATGACGGCGCCGGACAGGTCGCCGGAGCCGCGCGGGTAGACGTAGTGGTGGTCCATGGCGGTGGTGACGCCGCCGCGGGCCATCATCGCGAGGGAGCCCTGCGCCGCCGCGTACACCATCGGCTCGTCGATGCGCGCCCAGGTCGGATAGAGGGCGACGAGCCAGTGGAAGAGGTTGTGGTCGGTGGCCAGGCCCCGGGTGATCCACTGGTAGTAGTGGTGGTGGGTGTTGACCAGGCCGGGGGTCACGAGGTGGCCGCTGGCGTCGATGCGGCGGACGACGTTCTCCAGGCCCTCGGGGGCCCGGCCCGCGCCGAGCGACTCGACGCGGTTGCCCGCGATGACCAGGTGCCCGTCCGGGTACTCGGTGTCGCTCGCGTCGACGGTCGCGATCGCGCAGTTCTCGATGACGGTGCGCCGGTCTGCTGCCATGGTGCGTCCTTTGCGCTGGGTGGAGAGGGCACGGCAGGACCCTGGGAGGTTTGAGTGCCGTGGCCGACGAGGTACCCCGTCGGCCACGGGTGCCGATATACGCGGTTTCTACAGGTTCGTGAGGTCGACCGGGATCTTCTGCTCGCAGCCGTCCCGCAGGATCGTCGCCTCGATCAGGCCGTAGGGGCGGTCGGCGGCGAAGTAGACCTCGTTGTCGTTCTTCAGCCCGAACGGCTCGAGGTCGACGAGGAAGTGGTGCTTGTTGGGGAGGGAGAAGCGGACCTCGTCGATCTCGCCGCGGTGGTTGATGATCCGCGAACCCATCTGGTACAGCGTCTGCTGGAGGGAGAGCGAGTAGGTCTCGGCGAAGGCCTGGAGCATGTGCTTCCTGGTCTGCTCGTAGGACTTCTCCCAGTTCGGCATCCTCTGCTCGTCGTCGGTCCAGTTGAACCGCCAGCGGCCGGAGACCTGGGTGGCGAGGATGCGGTCGTACGCCTCCTGCAGCGTCGTGTACTCGTCCTTGACGTAGCCCCGGAACTCGGAGTTGGTCGAGTTCATCACGACGAGGTCCTTGAGGCCGGAGATGACCTCCCAGGACTCACCGTCGTAGGTGATCTGCGTGACCCGTGTCTCCTGCCCCTTCCGTACGAACGAGTGCTTGACCTCGTCGGCGCCGATGGACTTCGAGTTGGCGTCGGAGGTCTCGATCCGCTCCCAGGCGTGTTCCTCGATGCGGATGCGGGCGCGGTGGATGGGCCGCTGGCTGGTGACGAAGTGCCGGGCGAGGTGGATGCCGAACTGCTCGGCGGAGTCGATGCCGTGCTCCTTGGCGAACGCGTACACCGTGTTCTTGGTGGTGTCGGTCGGCAGGACGTTGGCGTTGGAGCCGGAGTAGTGGACCTCGTCCATGTCGCCGGAGAGGGCGACCGAGACGTTCAGGTCCTTGATGTGGTGGGTGGCGCCGTCCCGCGTGATCCTTACGACGCGGTTCTCCGCCTTGCCGTACTGGTTCTGGCCGAGAATCGTGGGCATGTAGCTAGCTCCCTCGGTAAACGGAGTAGCCGAACGGGTTGAGCAGCAGCGGTACGTGGTAGTGCTCGCCGGGCACGACGGCGAACGTGATCGCCACCTCCGGGAAGAACACCGCGGGGCCGCTGTCCCGATTCGCGGGGGCGTCCTGCTGCGCATCGGCTTGCTTCTTCTGGAAGTACGGCTCCACCGCGAAGTCGAGCCGTACGTGGGTGGTGCCCTCCGGCAGCGCCGGGAGGTCCTTGCACCGGCCGTCCGCGTCGGTCGCGGAGCCGCCGAGCGCCCGCCAGTCCGCGCCACGCCCGCTGCGGGCGGCGAGCTGGACGGCGACGCCCGCGGCGGGGCGGCCGAGGCTGGTGTCCAGGATGTGGGTGGACACGGAGGCGGAGGTGCGGGTGCTCATGGTGCTCTCAGTCCTCTTCGACGAGTCGGGCGAGCCGGATACGGTTGATCTTGCCCAGCTCGGTGCGGACGTTCTCGCGCTCCCGCTCCGGTGAGTTGCCGATCCGCTCCCTGACCGCGTCGCGCATCTGCTCGCCGGTCCGGCCGGTGGCGCAGATGAGGAAGACATGGCCGAACTTGTCCTGGTAGGCCAGGTTCAGTTCGAGCATCTCCGCCTTGAGTTCCTCCGGCGCTCCGGCCATGCCGCGCTGTTCCCGGGCCGAGGTGGGGTCGCCCGGCCTGGGGCGGCCGATGGGCGGATGACCGGCCATGGCCTCGTCGAGGTCGGCGGGGGTCAGCTCGGCCGTGGCGGCGTCGCTGGCGGCGTAGAGGTCGTCGGGGGTGGCGTACGGCCGGGCGCCGAGCAGCCGCTCGGCCCACGCCGTGGAGGCGCACGCCTCGTGGAGCGCGGCGAGGACCGTGTCCTTGTCACCGGCGTTGAGTCGGGCCAGACCCGGCGGCGTGGAAGTGGACGTCACGGGAGCCTCCGTGGCCTTGTGCTGAACGGGCTGCGGATAGCTAACGCGCTCCGCCAGACGACGTCAACACTTTGTTGAAAATTCCGGGTTACGAAACCCGGCCGCCCCCGCCACCCCGCGCTCAGACCCCTTTCTCACGGTTGAGGTAGTTGTAGACGGTGAAGCGGCTCACCCCGAGCGCGCTCGCCACGGTCTCCACGCCATGCCGCACGGAGAAGGCGCCGCGCGCCTCCAGGACCCGTACGACCTCCTGCTTCGCCTTGCGGTCCAGATCGGCGAGCGGCTTGCCCTTCTTGCGCTCCATGGCGGCCAGGATGTGATCCAGCGAGTCCGCCAGCTGCGGCAGCCGCACGGCGACGACATCGACCCCCTCCCAGGAGAGCACCACGTCGTCGGGCCCCGCCTCGTCGGGCGGGAGCATCTCCCCGCCCATGGCGTCCACCAGCGGCTTCACGGCCGTGATGAAGGGCTCGTCACCGGTCACCGGTCGCCCTCCTCGACCACGTTGACCTGAAGCGAGACACGCGTGGCACCCGCCTCGAGCGCCTTGCGCAGCAAGGCGTCCACGGCGGTGAGCACGGCATCCGCCCGCCCCTGCGCGGTGTTGCCGAACGGCCCGACATCCACCGCGTCCAACTCGGCCGCCTCGACGACCTCACGGGCGACCAGCGCGTGCGCGGGGGGCTCGTCGAGGTCGAAGGGCTCGGTCGTGAATTCCACTCTCAGTCGCACGCGCTCAAACTAACCCGCGGTGACGCGTTCCGCCGAGCCCTCTTGACAAGCCCGGACGCCCGACGGCAATCTTCCAATAAGCAGAAAGTTACTTCCGCAGTACGGAAGCCAGTACGGCACATGGTACGGAGTCCGGCCGGAAGCCGACCACGGAAGGGAGCGCCGCGCGATGGGATTCGCAGAGCAGCGCTTCAACGTCAACCTGTCGATCCTCTTCACGGAACTCCCGCTCCTGGAGCGCCCGGCGGCAGCCGCCGCTGCCGGTTTCGGCGCGGTCGAGCTGTGGTGGCCCTGGGTCGACAGCCCGACCCCCGAGGAGGGCGACCTCGACGCCCTGAGGCGGGCGATCGAGGACGCGGGCGTCCAGCTCACGGGGCTGAACTTCTACGCCGGTCAGTTGCCGGGTCCGGACCGGGGCGCCCTGTCGGTGCCGGGCGAGGAGTCGGCGAGGTTCCGCGCCAACGTCGATGTCGCCGCCGACTTCGCCCGGTCGCTGGGCTGCAAGGCCCTCAACGCCCTGTACGGCAACCGCGTCGAGGGCGTGGACCCGGCCGAACAGGACGCGCTGGCGCTGGAGAACCTGGTGCTGGCGGCGCGGGCCGCCGACCGGATCGGCGCCGTCCTGCTGGTCGAGGCGCTGAACGCGCCCGAGTCGCCGCGGTATCCGCTGGTGAGCGCACCCGCGGCGGTGGGGATCGTCGACAAGGTCAACGAGGCGACGGGGCTCGGCAACGCGAAGTTCCTGATGGACCTCTACCACTTGTCGATGAACGGCGAGGACCTCCCGTCGGTGATCGAGGAGTACGCGGCCAAGACCGGCCACGTCCAGATCGCCGACAACCCGGGCCGCGGCGCCCCCGGCACCGGCTCGCTGCCGCTGGCGGACCTCCTCGACCAGCTGAAGAAGGCCGGTTACGACGGCTGGGTCGGCCTGGAGTACAAGCCGGGCGACCGCCCCAGCGCCCAGGCGTTCGACTGGCTGTCCCGCTGACCCCCTGCACCGAGAGGCACCCCGAACCATGAGCAACCTCGCAGGATCCTCCCGCCCGGGCCGCCCGGCGATCGCCTGGATAGGCCTCGGCATCATGGGCTCCCCCATGTCCGAGAACCTGGTCAAGGCGGGCTACGACGTCACCGGCTTCACCCTGGAGCGGGAGAAGCTCGACCGGCTGGCCGCCGCCGGTGGCACCGCCGCCGCCTCCCTCGCCGAGGCGGTGCGGGACGCCGACGTGATCATCACGATGGTGCCCGCGTCACCGCAGGTCGAGGCCATCGCCTACGGCCCCGACGGCATCCTGGAGAACGCCCGCTCCGGCGCCCTGCTGATCGACATGTCCTCGATCACCCCCCAGACCTCCGTCGATCTCGCGAAGGCCGCCCGCGACCAGGGCATCCGGGTGCTCGACGCCCCCGTGTCCGGCGGTGAGGCCGGTGCGATCGAGGCCGTGCTGTCGATCATGGTCGGTGGCGAGCAGGCCGACTTCGACCAGGCCAAGCCGATCTTCGAGGCGCTGGGCAGGACCATCGTGCTGTGCGGTCCGCACGGCTCCGGGCAGACCGTGAAGGCCGCCAACCAGCTGATCGTCGCCGTCAACCTCCAGGCGTGCGCCGAGGCCGTGGTCTTCCTGGAGAAGTCGGGCGTGGACCTGAAGGCCGCCCTGGACGTGCTGAACGGCGGCCTCGCGGGCTCGACGGTCCTCACCCGCAAGAAGGACAACTTCCTGGCCCGCGACTTCAAGCCGGGCTTCCGCATCGACCTGCACCACAAGGACATGGGCATCGTCACCGACGCCGCCCGCAACGTCGGCGCGGCCCTGCCCGTCGGCGCCGTGGTCGCCCAACTGGTCGCCTCCCTGCGTGCGCAGGGCGACGGCGGGCTGGACCACTCCGCCCTGCTGCGGGCCGTGGAGCGCCTTTCCGGCGCCCAGCTCTAGACCTCCGGGCGGCGCCGTTCGCCGACACCTGTCCTGTCGCGCCCAGGCGGCGGCGCCGCCCGGAACCCCACTTCAACAAACTGTTGACGCCCTCCCCGCCCCCTCCTAGGCTCCACGAAGCGGAAACAGGTTTCCGCTGACAGTCGCACGGAAGGTCCACGATGTCGCAGCGCGTGCTCACCACCGAGTCCGGCGCACCGGTCGCCGACAACCAGAACTCCGCCACCGCAGGCGTCGGCGGCCCCCTCCTCCTCCAGGACCAGCACCTGCTGGAGAAGCTGGCGCGCTTCAACCGGGAGCGCGTCCCGGAGCGCGTCGTGCACGCCCGCGGCTCCGGCGCGTACGGCCACTTCGAGGTGACCGACGACGTCACCGGCTACACCCACGCCGACTTCCTGAGCACGATCGGCAGGCGCACCGAGGTGTTCGTGCGCTTCTCCACCGTCGCCGACTCGCTCGGCGGCGCGGACGCGGTCCGCGACCCGCGCGGCTTCGCCGTGAAGTTCTACACCAGGGAGGGCAATTACGACCTCGTCGGCAACAACACCCCGGTCTTCTTCATCAAGGACCCCATCAAGTTCCCCGACTTCATCCACTCCCAGAAGCGCGACCCTCCCCCACTGCCAAGAGGCGTGGGGGGACCCCTATCCGGCAGGCAGGAGCCGGACAACGTCTGGGACTTCTGGTCCCACTCCCCCGAGGCCACCCACCAGGTGACCTGGCTGATGGGCGACCGCGGCATCCCGGCGTCGTACCGGCACATGAACGGCTACGGCTCGCACACGTACCAGTGGACGAACAGCGCGGGCGAGGCCTTCTTCGTCAAGTACCACTTCAAGACCAACCAGGGCATCCGCTGCCTGTCCACCGAGCAGGCCCAGGAGCAGGCGGGCAAGGACCCCAACTCCCACCAGACGGACCTGCTCCAGGCGATCGAGCGGGGTGTGCACCCGTCCTGGACGCTGTATGTGCAGCTCATGCCCGCGGCGGAGGCGGCCGACTACCGTTTCCACCCGTTCGACCTGACCAAGGCGTGGCCGCACACCGACTACCCGCCGCACCGCGTGGGACGGCTGGTCCTCGACCGCAACCCGGACAACGTCTTCGCCGAGGTCGAGCAGGCCGCGTTCTCGCCGAACAACTTCGTGCCCGGCATCGGCCCGTCCCCGGACAAGATGCTGCAAGGCCGCCTGTTCGCCTACGCCGACGCCCACCGCTACCGCCTGGGCGTCAACCACACCCAGCTGGCCGTCAACGCCCCGCGTGCGACGACCGCCCACACCTACGGCCGCGACGGCCTGATGGCGGCCAACGCCCAGGGCCGCCACGCCAAGAACTACGAGCCGAACTCCTACGACGGCCCCGTGGAGACCGGCCGCCCCCTGTCGGCCCCGCTGGCCGTCACCGGCCACACCGGCACCCACGCGGCGCCCGCGCACACCAAGGACGACGACTTCTTCCAGGCGGGCGAGCTGTACCGGCTGATGTCCGCGGCAGAGCGGTCCCGTCTGGTCGCCACCATCGCGGGCGGTCTCTCCCAGGTCTCCCGGGACGACGTGATCGACCGGAACCTCGCCCACTTCCACGCCGCCGACCCGGAGTACGGCCGACGCGTGGAGGAGGCGGTCCGCGCCCTGCGCGAGGACTGAACGGCTCCCTGACCGCGTCCCGCCTCCGGTCGGTCCGGATGAGGGGTGATCGCCCGGCGACGGGCGGGGCGCGGACAGGGTGAGGACCGCGGCGGAGTGCGAGCCAGTGCGGTGGTGAAGGACCCGGGCGCCCCTTCTCGACCTGAGGGAAGGGCGCTTCGGATCCATCGCCTCCGCCGCGGTCCCGGCAGGAACCCGAAACCCTCACCGGCCGCAGGGCGCCGGACGCGGACGATCCCACCGGTCCCGCGTCCGGCGCCCTTCGGCC
Source organism: Streptomyces sp. NPDC057877 (assembly GCF_042796855.1). NCBI lineage: Bacteria > Bacillati > Actinomycetota > Actinomycetes > Kitasatosporales > Streptomycetaceae > Streptomyces > Streptomyces sp. NPDC057877. The sequence goes on along the minus strand of NZ_JBHVMS010000002.1, from coordinate 151,806 downwards.
TGCCCGGGGTGCGAACCCGTGCCGTCCGCAGGACGCTGAAGGCATGGCACACCCGACACCGCATCCGCACATCGTGGTCCACTCCCCGGCCTTGGACGGCTCCCGGCGGGTCACGGAGGGCGACGAGACGCTGGGCATCGCCACGCACATCGACGACGTGAGCGAGATCCTGCGGCTGGCCGACCTCTACGTCACCGATGTCGAGGAGACGGACCTCATCGAGTGGCAGGGCGGCGGCCCCGACGACTGGCCGGGACTGTCGGAGCACCACGAGGAGCCGCACGGCGCATAAATCTGACATGAGCGCGTCTACGGCAGCGGGCGTACACCGGCTACGGAACCCTCAAATCAACCTCTGAACCCCGCCAAAGAGGCTTCAACCACCCCGCCCGGCGGGCATTCTGCCGTCACACGGGGCCCGCCGGCACGGGGGCGGCGGGCCCCGTTACGGGGGTGATCGTGATGTACGAGAGGAACGGGGGAACGGCGGACAGCGTGGGACGACTGGCCCCGCAGGAGATCGCACTCCTGCGGGGCGGCCCGCGCGCCGCCGTCACCGTCGCCGTGCTGGCGCTGCATCTGCGCGGCGCGGCGATGCCGGACCGGCCGGGGACACTGAGCCCCCGGCCGCTGGACACGGGGGCCGAGGGGACCCCGCTGGAGATCGCCGTGCACAGCGCCCTGCGCGAGCCCACGCGGCTGCGCAAGCTGGCACGGGATCCCGAGGTACGCCTGGCGGTGGCCCGGATGCGCATCCCGCTCGCCGAGGCGGGGCTGCTGCGCTACCCGCTGCTCGGGCCCACCCGCGCCACCCGGCGCGAGGTGCGCGCCCTGCGCAAGCGGCATGCCATGCCCACGAGCAGGCGGGGTCTCGGCGACCACGACAAGCTGCTCGCCGTCGCCCTGCACGGCGAGGCGGCCCTGCACGTCCTCGCCCCGCGCTTCGCGCTGCGGGCGGGGCTCGTGCCCCGGGCCGAGGTGGCGGACAAGGGCCTGCTGAAGCACTCCTCGCGCAGTGGCTTCGCCGACTTCGGTGACAGCGGCGGGGACTGACCGCACGGCGCGCGAAAGGGGCGGCCCCAGTCGAAGGGCCGCCCCATGGGCCTCGTACGTCAGGCCTTCAGCGTCCGGACGGACGTCGGCGCGTGCCCGGGCTCCGTCGCCACCTCCTCGAACTCCACGACGTCGCCGATGTCGTTGGTGACCGACATGGAGATGTTGGTGACGCGCTCCAGGATCGCCTCCACGACCACCGGCACCTGGTACTCCGCGGCGAGCTTCTTCGCCTGCTCGAAGGCCGCGCCCAGTTCGCCGGGGTCGGTGACCCGGATCGCCTTGCAGCCCAGGCCTTCGGCGACCTTGACGTGGTCGACGCCGTAGACGCCCAGCTCGGGCGAGTTGATGTTCTCGAACTCCAGGTTGACCTGGAAGTCGATGTCGAACGCCCGCTGTGCCTGACGGATCAGGCCCAGGTAGGAGTTGTTCACCAGGACGTGGACGTAGGGGATGCGGTGCTGGGCGCCGACGGCGAGTTCCTCGATCAGGAACTGGAAGTCGTAGTCCCCGGAGAGGGCGACGACCAGGGAGTCCGGGTCGGCCTTGGCCACGCCGAGGGCGGCCGGGATGGTCCAGCCGAGGGGGCCCGCCTGGCCGCAGTTGATCCAGTGCCGCGGCTTGAAGACGTGCAGCATCTGGGCGCCCGCGATCTGCGAGAGGCCGATCGTGGAGACGTACCGGGTGGCCGGGCCGAAGGCCTTGTTCATCTCCTCGTAGACGCGCTGCGGTTTGATCGGGACGTCGTCGAAGTGGGTACGGCGCTGGAGCCGGGCCCGCTTCTCCTGCGCCGCGGCGGCCCAGGCGGAGCGGTCGGGCAGCGCGCCGGACGCCTTCAGTTCCCGCGCGGCCTCGACGAGGAGGCGCAGGGCGGCCTTGGCGTCGGAGGCGATGCCGTAGTCGGGGGCGAAGATCCTGCCGATCTGGGTGGGCTCGATGTCGACGTGGACGAACTTCCGCCCGGCGGTGTAGACGTCGAGCTTGCCGGTGTGGCGGTTGGCCCAGCGGTTGCCGATGCCGAGGACGAAGTCGGACTCCAGGAAGGTGGCGTTGCCGTAGCGGTGGGAGGTCTGGAGGCCGACCATGCCCGCGTTCAGTTCGTGGTCGTCGGGGAGGACGCCCCAGCCCATCAGGGTCGGCACGACCGGGGTGCCGGTCAGTTCGGCGAACTCGACGAGGAGTGCGGCGGCGTCGGCGTTGATGATGCCGCCGCCCGCGACGATCAGGGGGCGTTCGGCGGCGTTCAGCATCCCGAGCGCCTTGTCGATCTGGGCGCGGGTCGCGGCGGGCTTGTAGACCGGCAGCGGTTCGTACGTCTCCGGGTCGAACTCGATCTCGGTGAGCTGGACGTCTATCGGCAGGTCGATCAGGACCGGCCCTGGACGCCCGGAGCGCATCAGGTGGAACGCCTGCTGGAAGACGCCGGGCACCTGGGCGGCCTCCAGGACGGTGACGGCCATCTTGGTCACGGGAGCCGCGATGGAGGCGATGTCGACGGCCTGGAAGTCCTCCTTGTGGATCACCGCGGTCGGGGCCTGACCCGTGACGCACAGGATCGGGACGGAGTCCCCGATGGCCGAGTACAGACCGGTGATCATGTCGGTGCCCGCGGGGCCGGAGGTGCCGACGCACACGCCGATGTTGCCGGGGTGGGTGCGGGTGTAGCCCTCGGCCATGTGGGAGGCGCCCTCGACATGGCGGGCGAGGGTGTGGTGGATCCCGCCGGAGGCCTTCAGGGCCGCGTAGAACGGGTTGATCGCCGCACCCGGCACCCCGAACGCGTCGCTGACGCCCTCGCGCTTGAGGATCTCTACTGCCGCGCGGGCAGCGGTCATACGAGCCATTGAGTACTCCTGCTTCGGCTGTCGGTTCGCACTCCCGTCGCGCCCCGCGGTGAGCACTTCCGTATAGCGGAATAACACTTCTACTATCTGGAAGTAAAGTAGCCGCGTGCACGGACACCGTCAAGAGACGGACAAGCGGCACACCGTTGGCGCACCATGGGTCCATGTCCGAGAGCGTGTCGGTGCGCTGTCCGGCCTGTCGGCGTGCGCACACCTACTCCGCGCCGTCCTATCCCTGCGCGTGCGGCGCCCCCGTCACGGCCCCGCTCGACCGGCGGGGCACCCCCGCGCCCGTCACCCACCGCTCCTGGGACGAGGAGTGGCTGGCCGTGCGCTGCGCGGTCTGTGGCCGTACCGGGCAGTGGCCGCGGCCGGAGCTGGGCTGCCCCTGCGGGACGACCCTGCGCATCCCCGTCGCCGGGCGCGGCGGATCCGGCCGCCCGGTCCGGGAGCGGGACGCCCGCGACGCCGTCCTGGCCGCCGCCCGCCATCTGCACCGCCTCGGCCACCGTGACCTGCACCGCGCCGAGCACCGGCCGACCTCCGGCGTCGCGCTGACCGCCCCCGGACTGCTGGCCCACGTCGACCCGTCGGGGCGTACCGCCTCGCTGCGGGACGTGGAGTGCCTGTGGCTGACGGCGATGACCCGGTCCCTGGGGTGCGTCCACTTCGCCCGCGGCGGGTACGCCGCCGACGCCCGCGTCCGCGCGGACCGGCTCGGCGTCCCGCTGTTCGTGCTCGACCCGGCGGGGGGCGTACGCCCGGTCAACCCCGCCGCCGACGCCTTCGGCACCCCGGGCACATGACGGCGCCGGTCCCCACGGAGGGAACCGGCGCCGGTGGTGCGGACCGGGCTACGGGTTGACGCAGCCGATCGAGCCGACCGGGAAGTCGTTGCCGGTCGAGTTGGCGGTGAAGCCGAACGTGACACTGCCGTCGGCCGCGATGGTCCGGTTGTAGTCGGCGTTGCTGACCTTCACCGTGCCGTCGCTGCCGGTACTCAGCACACCGTTCCAGACACTGCTGATCCGGGTGCCGTCACCCGGCTTCCACTGCACGGCCCAGCCGTTCTGCGCCGTGGTGCCGTGGTTCATCACCTTGACGGAACCCTGGAAGCCGCCGCCCCAACTGCTCGTCACCTCGTAGACGGCCATGCAGCCGGTGTGCGGGTCGGTCGGGGTGGGGGTCGGCGTCGGGTCCGGCGTCGGCGTCGGGTCCGGGGTCGGCGTGCCGCCGCCCCCGATGCCGGTCACCTCGCCGTTGCCGCCGTCGAAGACGACGTCGGAGCAGGAGAAGAAGTTCTCGTTGCTGTCCGAGCGCACCCACTGGATGAACATCACCGCGTTGCCGGAACGGCCGGAGGGCAGGTTCAGGTCCCAGAAGTAGTGACCGGACTCACTGCCCACCGAACCGGACTGCGGCGGGTTGGTGACCGTCTGGATCAGCTCCAGGTCGTTCCAGCCCAGCGGGGAGGTCGGCGAGTAGCCCGGCTTGGAGAGGTAGACCCGGAAGGAACCGGGGTGCGCCGCCCAGTTGCTGTACTTGACCCGCATCGTCGCCCCCGAGGTGAGGTGCGTCCGGGGCCAGTCGGAGCGGGCGGCGTTGTAGCCGGTGAAGTTGTACGGGGACCGGTCCCCGGCGCTGCACAGCTTGCCGTCGGGTACGTAACCGGCGCCCCGGCCCGCCGCGTTGGAGTCGAGCACCGCGAACCAGTTGTACAGCGCCGTGGCGCCGCTCTCGGCGAGCGCGGCCTTGCAGGCGGGGTTGGTCGGGTTCAGGGCGCCGGTGCTGCTCTTGCCGTCGAGGTAGCAGAGGTAGGTCCGCGATCCGGGCATCATCGCCACGCCGTGCGCCTTGGCGCTGCCCTGCGCGAGCAGGGCCAGGCCGATTCCGCTGAGCAGGGTCGCGAGCACCGCCATCAAGGAGACGATGCGTTTGGGGCTTGCCATGGTGCCTCCTGTGCATGTGTGGGGATGTGTGCGGGGTCGTGCCGGGCGCCCTCACCGGGCGTTGGAGCCCCCGCCCGTCCGGGGAGTGGTCGCGCCGGACGGGCGGGGGAGTCGGGGAGTGGGTGGTCGGGGTCAGCTCGGCGGGGTGCCCCAGGCGAGAGAGGTGCCGAGGTAGGCGGGGATCTTCGGGGCGTCCGTGTAGGAGGTGGCGGTGGCGCGGCTGTGGTCGTCGGACTCGTCGAAGGCGGACCAGTCGGCCTTGCTCATCCGCAGCTGGACGTCACCGGTGTCCCGTCCGGCGGCCAGCGTCCCGTCGGTGAAGGAGACCTCCAGGTAGGCGTCCGCGCCGGGCACGGGCGTGGTCAGCGGCACCACCCGCAGCCGCACCTTGGAGCAGCCGACGGAGGCGTAGTCGCACCAGGCGCTGACGGTGGCCGAGCCGCCGTCCCGGGTGAAGTAGTAGCGGGCCGTCACCCCGCTCAGGTCCAGCGAGCCGGTGCCGGTGTTGTGGATCCGCAGGCTGGGACGGATCGAGTTGTCCGCCACCGCCGCGTCGTTGTTCTTGTACGTGACCTTGACGCCGCCCGTCGGGTCCGGGCCTCCGCCGCCCGTCTCCGTGGTGACGGACAGCGCGGTGGACGGCGCGGACACGTTCCCGGCCGCGTCCCGGGCCCGGACGGTGTAGGCGTAGGCGGTGGCCGCGGTCAGACCGGTGTCGGTGAACGCGGTCGTGGTGACCGGCGACGAGGTGACCCGGGTGCCGTCGCGGTACACGTCGTAGCCGGTGACGCCCCTGTCGTCGGTCGACGCCGTCCAGGCCAGCGAGACGCTGGACGCGGTCTTGGCCGTGCCGCGCAGCCCGGTCGGCGCGGTCGGCGCGGTGGTGTCATCGCCGTTGCCGCCGTCGTCGCCGACGGCCGGGAGGGCGTTGCGCACCAGCATCGTGAACTGCTCGTGGAACCAGTGCCCGGCGAGCGGGGCACCCTCCATGGCGCCGGTCTTGCTGCCGCCCGCGTTGGGCGGCGTGAAGGTCGGGTCGCACATGGGGTCGAGGTGCTTGCCCTCGTCGTTCGGGATCTCGGTGCTCGACCCGTCCGACTCACCCGGCGGCTTCACCCACAGGAACGCGTCGAGCCGGGAGTCGGGGAACCCGGAGGGCGCGGCCTGCGGGGGCTGGCCGAGTCCGGCACCGCTGACGTTGCACCACAGGCCCCGGTGCACCCTGCGGTCCACCTTGGACTCGCTGACGTAGGTGTCGAGGGTGGTGCTGGTGGACTCGGCGGTGGGCCGGCCAGCGCCGCCCCAGCCGTTGCGGGAGGTGTCCACGATCATGCCGGTGGAGGCGGGCCAGCCCGCACCGACGAGCGCGGTGTGCAGGTTCTTGGTGAAGTCCGTCTCGTCGAAGTTCCGGTTCCACTCGTAGTACTTGCCCGACCTGATCTGGTTGCCGCCGACCATCTTCTCCGGGTCGGGCAGGAACGGCTCGGCGAGCGGCGTGTAGTTGGAGACGTTGGTGACGAGCCCGTCGACGCTGCTCAGCCCGGCCCGGGTGCCCCGGGCGACCTCGGTGTAGAGCTGCACGGTCCCGCTCAGGTTGTTGTCCCAGCCGAGCCAGCCGGAGTGGGCGAAGTCGAGGTACGTGTAGACGTTCGGGATGGCGTGCAGCTGGTCCAGGGCGTAGCGCACGGCGTCGGCGTAGATGCCGCTGCTCTTGGCCTGGGCGCACTCGGGGTCGGAGGTGTTGGTGACCAGGTTCGGCAGTCCGTCCGGCTCGATGACGGTGGTGATCCGGATGTCCTGGTACTTCGGGTTCTTGAAGACATTGGCGATGACGTCGATGTACTCGCTCTTGTAGCGGGCCAGCCCGGCCGCCGTGAGCGGCAGTTCGCCGTTGGAGGCGAGGGCGGCGCAGTCACGGCCCGGCAGGTCGTACACCACGAAGGTGGCGGTGATCGGCTGACCCGGCTTCTTCTGGGCGAGGGCGAGGTCGAGGTGGTCGGCGAGGCTCTTGCGGCCCGCGTTGGCGTCACCGCCGTGGATCGCGGCGATCCGGTCCAGCCAGACGGCCGTGGGCCGGTTCTTGACCTGCTCCATCTTCGCCTTGAGCGTGGCGTCGCTGGTGCGGGCTATGGAGCTGTCGACGTGCTCGGCGTAGTCGGGGTTGACGTAGAAGGTGGCTCCGGCGAACGGGTTGTCGACATGGGCCTCGGCCGCCGCCGCCTGCGACGGCCCGGACAACTGGGCCGCCGCCGCCAGCAGCAGGGTGCTGAGCACGGCGGCCAGCGCGGCCGGCCGCCTCCGGCGCGGGCGACGCGGGCCGTGGCCGGGGCCGTGGCCCGTGCGTCTGCTCCGGTCTGTCATGTAGCCCTCCTTGGGGTACGGGTCGTGCGGGTGGGGTGGGTCAGCCAGTGGTGCAGCGCGGGGCGGGACTGCCCGCGCTGCCGTTCGCGGTGTATCCGAACGAGGTGGTCGCGCCCGGGGCCAGCGCGCCGTTGGAGGAGGTGTTGCGTACGGTGGCCCGGCCGCCCGCGACGGTCAGGGTGCCGTTCCAGAGGCTGGTGACGGTCGCGCCGCCGAGGTCCCAGTCGACGGTCCAGCCGGACGTCGGGGCGGTCCCGGTGTTCTTGACGGTGATCTCGGCCTGGTGGCCGCCCGGCCAGGAGTTGACGAGCCGGAAGTCGGCGGTGCAGCCGCTCACCGGGTCAGGATCGGGGTCGGGGTCGGGGTCGGTGGTGCCGTCGTACGTCAGCCCGTGTCCGTAGGGGAACAGCGGGCTCTTGCCGTCGCCGTCGTTGACCGGCTGCTGCGAGGCGCTGCGCATCCAGCTCACCGGGAGCTTGCCGGTCGGGGCGTGGTCCCCGAACAGCACGTCGGCGACGCCGCCGCCCTCGGTGCCGGGCAGCCAGGCGGCCAGCAGCGCGCGCCAGTCCGGCAGTTGGGCGGCGATGTCGAGCGGGCGCCCGGAGACCAGCACCACGGCGACGGGCACGCCGCTGGCCTTCAGCCGGGCGAGGGTCTGGAGGTCCTCCTGGTCCAGGCCCATGGCGCCGGGCCGGTCACCCCGCATCTCCGCGTACGGCGTCTCCCCGACCACGGCGACGGCGGCCGTGTAGCTCCCGTCGATGCCGTTGCCGTACCGGTCGTAGGTGACCCGGGACGGGTCGGTGACGGCGCCCCGGATGCCCTCGAGGACGGTGGTGCCCTCGGTGACGTCCCCGCTGCGGCCCTGCCAGCCCAGCGTCCAGCCGCCGCTCTGGTTGCCGATGTCGTCGGCGGACTTCCCGGCGACGAACACCTTCGCCGACTTCGACAGCGGCAGCAGGTCACCGTCGTTCTTCAGCAGCACCTGGGATTCCCGCACGGCTTCCCGGCCGAGGGCACGGTGCGCGGCGGACCCGACGGTGGAGGTGTACGACCGGTCGGTCAACGGCCGCTCGAACAGGCCGAGTTCGAACTTCTTGGTGAGGATGCGCCGGTTGGCGTCGTCGATCCGGGCCATGGTGATCCGCCCGGCGTTGACCTCACCGCGCAGCAGGCTGAGGAACCTCGTGTAGTCATGCGGGACCATCACCATGTCGACACCGGCGTTGACGGCGGTGGTGATCTCCGCGCCGGTGAAGCCGCTCTGTCCGTCGAGCTGGTCGACGGCGGCCCAGTCGGAGACGACGAACCCGGTGAAGCCCAGCTCGCCCTTGAGGACATCGGTGACCAGGTACTTGTGGCCGTGCGAGCGCACCCCGTTCCAACTGCTGTACGACAGCATCACCGAGCCGACGCCCCGCCGTACCGCCTCCTGGAACGGCGGCAGGTGGACCGCCCGCAACTCGGCCTCGGACAGCTCGGTGTTGCCCTGGTCCACTCCCCCGGTGGTGCCGCCGTCGCCGAGGTAGTGCTTGGCGGTGGCAAGCACGGAGGCGGGGTCGGCGCCCAGGGTCTGGCCCTGCATGCCGGTGATGAACGAGGTCATGGCGGTGGGCAGTTCGGGCTTCTCCCCGAAGGACTCGTACGTCCGCCCCCACCGGTCGTTGCGCACCACGCACAGGCACGGCGCGAACGACCAGTCGATGCCGGTGCCCGCCACCTCCTCGGCGACCGCGCGTCCGATACGGCGCACCAGGTCGGGGTCGCGGGTGGCGCCCAGGCCGATGTTGTGCGGGAAGATCGTGGCCCCGCGCACCGCGTTGTGGCCGTGCACCGCGTCGATGCCGTAGATCATCGGGATGCCGAGCGGGGTGGTGAGGGCGGTGCGCTGCAGGGAGTCGTAGGTGTCGGCCCAGGTCTGGGCGTTGTTGGGGCTGACGGTGGAGTCGCCGCCGGAGAGCACCGAGCCGATCCGGTGCGTGGCCAGGTCCGACTGCGGGACCAGCGCCTCCTTCTCGACCTGCGTCATCTGGCCGAGCTTGTCGTCCAGCGTCATCCGGCCCAGCAGATCGGCGACCCGCTGCGGCACCGGCAGGGACGGGTCCTGGTAGGGCAGCGCGGCGGCGGAGGCGGCGGCGGGTTCGGGGGTCGGGGCCGCGCCGGTCAGCCCGGTCACGGCAAGGACGGCGGCGCACAGCGCGGCGAGCAGCGCGGGGCGGCGGGACGGTAAGGAACTCGGGCTCGGGCTCAGACGCATGGGGCGGGGGGCCTTTCCGGGTACGGGCCGGAGGAGGGCGAGCGGCGGCGGGTCATGCGAGGCCGAGCCCCTTCGGGCCCGCCCCGATCGGCGTGGGGACGGAGCGGGCCCGGGTTCGGTTGTCGGCTCGGGTGGCGGGATCAGGAGCAGGCGGTGCCGTTCAGCCGGAAGACGTCCGGCTGGGCGAACGTGCCCGTGTGGGAGCCCTGGAAGCCGAAGGTCACGCTGGCTCCGGGGGCGATCCGCGTGTTGTGCGCCACCGGTGTCGCGGTGACGGCCCCGGTCGACGGGGTGACGGTCGCGTTCCAGGCGTTGGCGATCCGCTGGCCGGACGGCAGCGTGAAGCCGAGCTGCCAGCCCTCGACGGGCGCCGAGCCGGTGTTCTTCACGGTGACGTCGGCGGTGAAGCCGCCCTGCCAGACGTTGGTGGCGTAGCTGACGTCGCAGCTCGTCGTCGGGTCGCCGGGACCGCCCGGGTCACCGCCGCCGGTGTTCACGCTCGACGAGAACGAGTTCACCGCGAGCCCGGCGCCGTTCTGCCAGGGCTCGAACCCGGCCTGAATGCTCGTCAGGTACCAGTTGTTCTGCGCCATGCCACGGGAGACGGCCTGCCGGACGAAGTCCATGACGTCGAAGTTCCAGCTGCTGATCGCGGACGGCGCGACGAAGGAGATCACGTCGTTGGAGCCGTTGCTGCCGGTCCAGATCTCCCAGCTGCGCCCGCCCACGGTCGCGTTGCCGACCGGTGAGCCGATGGGCTGGATGGAGCCGACCCGGTTGAACCAGATCATGATCTCGGTCCGGTTCACCCCGTCGGTGCGGGGCGTCGGGTCCAGCCAGATGTCGTACGAGGCGTTGTAGACGGCGTTGCCGACATAGCCGTACGAGATGCTGCTGGGCGCGCTGGAGATGGTGCTGATCTGCGCCGGGAGGTTGGTGCCCGGGGAGCAGTTGGTGTAGTGGCAGCCGTTGAAGACGGACGGGTACGACTTCGGGGCGCCGTTCGTGGGCACCGAGCCGTCGGCCTGGGTGACCGTGAAGCCGGTGTCCGTGGCGTTGACGCACTGGGTGGCGCTGGTGCCCCAGCGGTTGTTCTGGACGACGTAGCGTCCCTGGATCACGGTGGAGCCGTACTGCTCGCAAATCAGGGTGTCGGCCTGGGCGGCCGGTGCGGCGGTGAGGAGTGCCACCACGGTGGCGAGAGCGGTGAGCAGCGTGCCGAGCAGAGCGTGCGGGGTGCGGGTGCCGCGTGGTAACGGTCGCATGCGGGGGCCTCTCCGGGGGTGCGGGGGACATGTGGGGCGGGAGCGCTCCCAACTCCCCACTGATGGGAGCGCTCCCATTACTTGGTACGCCGGTGACTGTAGGAGGGCCACATGTCCCTGACAAGATGTCGCGCACGGAGACTGTCGAAGGGATTTCGAAGGCGCAGGTCAGGGGTGATGATCCACAACGAGTCGAACGGGTTGGGAGCGCTCCCGAAACATTCGAAGGGGTGGGTGGCGGTGGGAGGGCGGCCCAGGGCCGGAGTCCGGTCGCCGGGAGTCCGGTCGGTCGCAGTGCGGTCAACCGGAGCCCGTCAGCCTCGTCGGCGGAAGTCCCGTCAGCCGGAGTCCCGCACGACCAACCGCGTCCGCAGGATCACATGCCGCCAGGCGACCTCGGGCTGCTCCATCTCCTCGAGCAGCAGCCGCACCATGGTGCGGCCGATCTCCTCCAGCGGCTGCCGCACCGTCGTCAGCCGCGGTGCCGTGTCCTGGGCGAGCCGGAAGTCGTCGAAGCCGATCACCGCCACGTCCTCCGGCACCCGGCGCCCCACCGCGCCCAGGGCGGCCAGCGCCCCGGCGGCCATGGTGTCCGACGCGGCGAAGACGGCGTCCAGGTCGGGATGGCGGGCGAGGAGTTCGGCGGTGGCCCGGCGCCCGCTCTCCGGGGTGAAGTCGCCCTCGACCTCCCAACTGGCCCGTGGCTCGATGCCCGCCCGGGTCAGCGCCTCCCGGTAACCACGCAGCCGGGACTGGGCGACGTACATGTCCAGTGGCCCGGTGACGGTGCCGATCGCCCGGCGTCCGCCGCGCAGCAGATGGGCGACGGCGTCCCGGGCGCCGCCCGCGTTGTCCGCGTCGACGTAGGTGACCTGCTCGTCGCCGGAGCGGCGGCCCAGCAGCACGGTGGGCAGCCCGGCGTCGGCGAGCATGTCGGGCAGCGGGTCCTCGGCGTGCACCGACATCAGCAGCACCCCGTCGACCCGGCCGCCGCGGGCGTACTCGACGAACCTGGTGCGCTCGGCGTCGGAACGGACCAGGGTGAGCAGGAGTTGCACGGAGGTGTCGGCGAGCGCGTCCCCGACCGCGCGCACCACCTCCGAGAAGAACGGCTCCCCGAACTTGCGCCAGTCCTTCTCGGTGATCGCCAACGCCACCGCGTCCGCCCGCCGCCCGGCCAGCGAACGCGCTGCCAGATTGGGCACGTACCCCAACTCCGCGATGGCCCGCTGCACGGCACGCCGGGTCGATTCCTTCACACCCGTCGCGTTGTTGATGACGCGGGAGACGGTTCCCCGCCCCACCCCGGCAAGGGCGGCCACTTCCTCCAGCGTCGGCGTGGTGCCGGGGCGCCGCTTGACCATATTCACCCCACCCCCAGGGCACCCGATCTTACGGGCCCGGGGTGGCGCGTGATCGGGGGACGCCGGATTCGCCCTCGGGGTGGTGCCGCGGCCTGGGCCCCGGCACCACCTCCGGCGGTCAGCCCTGGCGCTCGGCCCGCGTCTCCTGCGCCTCGGTGGGCCGTCGGCCCGCCTCGTCGACGACGGCGTGCTCCAGTTCTGCCGCGCTGGACAGAAGTGTCCCGGTCTTCCCGTAGGGGGTGTCCTTGACGAGGTAGCTGCGGCAGCCCAGGTAGGTGTAGGCGTTCTTGTCGAAGACCCACTCGGTCCGGATGCCGTACCGCGTGTCGTCGCGGGCGATGCCGAGGCCCCGGCGGCCGATCGCGTCGCGGGCCTCGGGGGCCGGGGTGACGCCCGGGATCTTCGCCGCGGCGCGGTAGAGGGCGGCGGCGGTGCGGGGCGGCATCACCTCGCCGAGCAGGGATCCGATCTGCTCGAACACGGCCTGGTCGCGTTCCCGTCCGTCGGCCTGCGGGGTCTTGGCGTAGAGGTAGGTCAGCAGCTTGTCGGGGTCGGTGGGCAGTGAGCTGAGCCAGTGGTAGGTGGGCCGGTTGATACCGGCCGGGGTGCCCTCGGTGTCACCGAATTCGGCGTTGATGGGGAACGTCTGGCCGTCCTCCCGGATCAGGCCGAGCTTCCGCAGGGGCGCCGGGTCCTGCGCGGCCCACACCTCGCGGTCCACCAGCGGGCCGAGGACGGCCTTCCCGCTGGTCAGGTCGGCCCCGCGGGTCTTCTCCCTGGTGTAGACGAACTGGTCGTCGCGCACCGTGAGGTCGGCCCGCGTCTCCGTGGCGTCGGAGATCCGGTCCAGGAGCGCGGCGGCGGGCCGCATGTCAGTGGCCGTACCGTGCGACGCGGTTCCGGCGGGCGCCGGGTCACCACCGGTCAGCGCGATCCCGGCCGTCACCGCGCAGGCCAGGGCCAGGGCGGTCGCCGGTGCCAGGATCGCGGGGCGCAGCAACTGCCGGGCCGAACGGGTACGGGGCGAGCGGGGACGGATCGAACGGGGGCGGGTCGAAGCGGGGCGGGCGACCTGGTCCCGGTCGGTCCGGTCGTGGTCGATCTGGTGCATCAGACGGTCCTTGTGACGAAGGTGCTGCTCGCGCGGGAGGTCCCAGTCGGCCGGGGCCGGGAGCAGACGGGCGATCTCCTCGCGGTCGCCGTGCCGCTCCGGGGGAGCGCCGGTCGGGTGGTCGTTCATGTGAGCCCCTCCCGTACGGGCAGGGCCGCGATCGCGGCCGCACTGGTCACCTCTCCGTGGGCGGTGGGTGGTTCCCGGTCCTCTTCCGCGAGGCGGGCGAGCTTCTTGCGCGCACGTGACAGGCGGGACCGTACGGTTCCCACGGCGATGCCCAGCGCCTCGGCCGTCTGCTGGTAGTCAAGGCCGGACCACACGCACAGGGCCAGTACCTCCCGCTCCTCGCGCCGCAGCCGTCCCAGCGCGGTCTGCACGGCACGCAGGTACCGGGCGTCGTCGATGCGCCCGATGGTCCGGGGCGCGAAGTCCTCCTCCACCCGTGGCTGCGGCTGGCGCGCCAGGAACAACTGCCGTCTGACGACCCCCCGGCGGGCGTTCTCCGCCTTGTGGGTGGCGATGCCAAGGAGCCAGGGCAGCAGGGAGCCGCCGTCCTCGTGCACCCGCTCACGGGTCCGCCACGCGGACAGGAACGTTTCGGACATGACCTCTTCGGCTGTCGACCAGTCGCCCGTCAGTCGCAGGCCGTGGTTGTAGACGGCCCGGGCGAACTGCTCGTACAGCAGGGCGAACGCCTCTCGGTCCCCCTCGCGCACACGGCGACGTACGTCGTTGTCTGAGTCCCTCACGCACACTTCTCTCCGCGGCACCGGAGGAGTTCCCGTTACCTGTGTCACGCGGTGGTGCGCTCGTGACGCCGTCCACACGGCCCCTCAACACTAAATTCCCCGGCTCTGTCCCTCCGCCCCGTACGCCTCCCGCAACTCCACCTTCCGCACCTTCCCCGACACCGTCATCGGGAAGGCCTCCAGCACACGCAGCCCGCTCGGGATCTTGTAGTGCGCCAACCTCCCCTCACAGAAGGCGCGCAACTCCTCCAGCGTCGGCGGTTCCGTCGCGTCGCGTGGGATGACGCAGGCGAGGACCTCCTCGCCGTAGCGCTCGTGGGGTATGCCGACGACCTGGACGTCCGCGATCTTCGGGTGGGCGTGGAGGAACTCCTCGATCTCGCGGGGGTAGATGTTCTCGCCACCCCGGATGATCATGTCCTTGATGCGGCCGACGATCTCCAGATAGCCGTCCTCGCGCATCACCGCGAGGTCGCCGGTGTGCATCCAGCGGCCGGAGTCGACGGCTTCGGCGGTCCTCTCGGGCTCGTTCCAGTAGCCGAGCATCACGCTGTAGCCGCGGGTGCACAACTCGCCCGCCGTGCCCCGCGGTTGGGTGACCCCGGTGACCGGGTCGACGACCTTCACCTCGAGGTGCGGCAGGACGCGGCCGACGGTGCCGGTGCGGTGTTCCAGGTCGTCCTCGCGTCGGGTCTGGGTGGAGACGGGTGAGGTCTCCGTCATGCCGTAGCAGATGGAGACCTCGGCCATGTGCATCTCCGAGACCACCCTCTTCATCACCTCCACCGGGCAGGGGGAGCCCGCCATGATGCCGGTGCGCAGGGAGGAGAGGTCGTACGAGGCGAAGTCGGGGTGGTTCAGCTCCGCGATGAACATGGTCGGGACGCCGTACAGGGAGGTGCAGTGTTCCCGCTCGACCGCGCGCAGGGTCGCCGCCGGGTCGAAGGACGGGGCGGGGATCACCATGCAGGCGGCGTGGGTCGTGGCCGCCAGGTTGCCCATCACCATGCCGAAGCAGTGGTAGAAGGGGACGGGTACGCAGACGCGGTCCTGCTCCGTGTAGGCGATCATCTCGCCCACGAAGTAGCCGTTGTTGAGGATGTTGTGGTGGGAGAGGGTGGCCCCCTTGGGGAAGCCCGTCGTGCCCGACGTGTACTGGATGTTGATGGGGTCGTCGCAGGACAGCTCCGGGAACGGGGCGGGTGTCGCGCGGGCGAGCAGCGTGTCCCAGCTCGGGTCGCCGATGTACACCGTCTCGCGCAACCGCGGGCACCGGCCGCGCACTTGCTCGACCATCGCCCGGTAGTCGCTCGTCTTGTGGCTGAGGGAGGCGAACAGCAGGGAGATCCCGGCCTGGTTGAGGACGTACTCGACCTCGTGGGTGCGGTAGGCGGGGTTGATGTTCACCATGATCGCGCCGATCCGGGCGGTGGCGTACTGGACGAGCACCCACTCGGGGCAGTTGACGGCCCAGATGCCCACCCGGTCGCCCTTGCCCACCCCGCTGGCCAGCAGCGCGTAGGCCAGTTCGTCGACGTCCGCCGCGAACCGCGCGTAGGTCCAGCGCCGTTTGGAGGGCACGTCGACGAGCGCCTCACGGTCGGGCCAGGCGGCCACGGCCCGGTCGAGGTTGGCGCCGATGGTGTCGCCGAGCAGGGGGGTGGTGCCGGTGCCGTGCACGTAGGAGTCCATCGGGGTCACTTGAAGGCCTCCTCGCGGTACTCGGCGTCCGACCCCGCCGCCGTCGCCTCGCGCAGCTCGATGCGGCGGATCTTGCCGGAGACGGTCTTGGGCAGCGGGGCGAACTCCAGGCGGCGGATGCGCTTGTAGGGGGCCAGCGTCTCCCGTGAGTGCTCGAAGATCACCTTGGCCGTGTCCGGACCCGGCTCCCAGCCGTCCGCCAGGACGACGTAGGCCTTGGGGACGGCGAGCCGTAGTTCGTCCGGGGCCGGGACGACCGCGGCCTCGGCCACCGCCTCGTGTTCCAGCAGGGCGCTCTCCAGCTCGAAGGGGCTGATCTTGTAGTCGGAGGCCTTGAAGACGTCGTCGCCGCGTCCGATGTACGTCAGATAGCCGTCGTCGTCCCGGGAGGCGACGTCGCCCGTGCGGTAGTAGCCGTCCGCCATCGCCTCAGCGGTGCGTGCGGGGTCGCCGTGGTAGCCGGTCATCAGGCCGACGGGACGGGCGGAGAGGTCGAGGGCGATCTCACCCTCGGTGGCGCCGGGGGTGCCGGTGACCGGGTCCAGGAGTTCCACCCGGTAACCCGGGCTCGGGCGGCCCATGGAACCCGTCTTCAGGGGCTGGCCCGGGCTGTTGGATACCTGCACGGCGGTCTCGGTCTGGCCGAAGCCGTCCCGGATGGTGACGTCCCAGGCGCGCCGGACCTGCTCGATGACCTCGGGGTTCAGCGGCTCCCCGGCGGCGACGGCCTCGCGCGGCGGGGTGCGCAGCTGGGTCAGGTCGGCCTGGATGAGCATGCGCCAGACGGTCGGCGGGGCGCAGAAGGTGGTGACGCCCGCGCGGTCCATCTCCGCCATCAGGCGGGCCGCGTCGAAGCGGGTGTAGTTGTGCAGGAAGACGGTCGCCTCCGCGTTCCAGGGGGCGAACAGGTTGGACCAGGCGTGCTTGGCCCAGCCGGGCGAGGAGATGTTGAGGTGCACGTCGCCGGGTTTCAGGCCGATCCAGTACATGGTCGCCAGGTGGCCGACGGGGTACGAGGTGTGGGTGTGCTCGACGAGTTTGGGGCGGGCGGTGGTGCCGGAGGTGAAGTAGAGCATCAGCGGGTCGGTGGCGCGGGTGGGGCCGTCGGGGGTGAACCCGGCGGGGGCGGCGTACGCCTCCTCGTACGGCGCCCAGCCCAGGGCGGCGCCGCCGACGGCGGTGCGGGTGTAGTCGCCGGGGACCTCCGCGAACTTGCCGGTGTCCTCGGCGCGCACGACGGCGTGCCGGACCCGGCCGCGGTCGACGCGGTCGCGCAGGTCGGCGGGGCCGAGCAGCGGGGTGGCCGGGATGACGACCGCGCGCAGCTTCATCGCGGCGAGCGCGATCTCCCACAGCTCGGCCTGGTTGCCGAGCATCACCAGTACCCGGTCCCCGGCGGCGACGCCGCGTGCGCGCAGCCAGTTCGCGACCCGGTCGGAGCGGTCGGAGAGTTCGGCGAAGGAGAGGAGGACCTCGGTGCGGTCCTCCTCGACGATGTGCAGGGCGGTGCGGTCGTTGCCGTCGGCGATGACGTCGAACCAGTCGAGCGCCCAGTTGAAGTGCTCGGGGCGCGGCCAGGCGAAGCCTTCGTAGGCGCCCGCGTAGTCCTCGCGGTGCTCCAGCAGGAAGTCCCGTGCCCTGCGGAACTCCTCCGTGGGTGTCGTCATCGTGTCCTCCTAGGTACCGGACCATTGCCGGGCGGCTCCGGAACATCGTGTAATCCCTGATGCGGGTCCCACTACCCCCGAACGGGGGGAAGCGCGGCACGGCGGGCGGCGCGGGTGGGCGTGACGGGCGCGGGAAGGGCGAGCGGGTGGCGGCGGAGCCGGTCGGGACGGTGGACGGGACGGCGGAGGTCCGCGGCGGACTGCTGCGGCTGCGCCGGGCCACGGGGCTGCCGGTCGCCTTCGGCGGCCTGGTGGATCCCGGACGGCCGCAGGTGCGCATCAGCGAGCTGAGCGGCACCTCCACACAGGCGCTCCAGGCCCTCGCGGTGGGCTCGGGCAGCGGGCTGGGCGGCCGGGTGGTGGCGCGGGTCCGGCCGTGCGCGGTGTCCGACTATCCCGCCTCCCGGCGGATCAGCCATGAGTACGACGCCCCGGTGGCCGCCGAGGGGCTGCGCTCGGTCCTCGCGGTGCCGGTGGTGGTACGGCGCCAGGTGCGCGGTGTCCTCTACGGCGCCCTGCGCACCGCCCAGCCGCTGGGCGACCGGGTGCTGCACGCGGCGGTGGAGGCGGCGCGGGAGGTGGAGCAGGCGCTGGTCGTGCGCGAGGAGGTGCACGATCTGCTGCCGGAGATCGCGGCCGGCGCGGGCGGGGGCGCCGCGCGGGAGCGGGAGCGCGTGCGCGAGGCGCACACGGCGCTGCGCGCGCTGGCGCCGCGGATCGCGGACCCGGTGCTGCGGGCCGAGCTGCTGACCGTGTGCGGGCTGCTGACCGGCGCGGACGCCCCGGCCGGGGTGTCGCTCACGCCGCGCGAGGTGGACGTGCTGGCGTGGGTGGCGGCGGGCGCGACCAACGCGGAGACGGCGCGGCGGCTGGGGCTGCGGCCGGAGACGGTGAAGGGGTATCTGCGCTCCGCGATGCGCAGGCTGGGCGCCCGCACCCGGGGTGAGGCGGTCGTCGCGGCGCGCCGGGCGGGGGTGCTGCCGTAACTTATCCCGTTATTCGGCCGGTGGCCGAAGAATTTCGCCCCTCTCCGCCGCCGTACTCGGGCCTGTTATTAGCCTCACGACCGCCGCCCTCCGAATTTCAACGACACGTTGCCTAGAATTTGGCCGACCACGACACACGGAGGGAGCGGTGACCGTGCGACGGGACTTCCAGGAGTCTGGCCGACGCCGCCCCGACCTGGTCAGCGGCGTCATCGGCCAGGAGGAGCTGTTCACGGCCGCGCGTGAGCAGCTCGGCCGCGGCGGCAGTGTGCTGCTGCACGGCCCGGCCGGAATAGGAAAGTCGCATGTGCTGCGGGCATTGGCCGCGGAATACGGCGGCGGCGGCCGGACCGTGTTGCGCTGCTCGGCCACCGAGTCCGAATCCCATCTGCCGTTCCTCGCGCTGGCCGATCTGCTCGGCCTGGTCCTCGGCGAGGTGTCCGGGCAGCTGCCCGCCGCCCAGCGCACCGCGCTGGAGTCGGCGCTCACCGGCCGCGGCGAGTCCACCCTCCAGCGCGACGGCCTCGCCCTGCGCCTGGCCGTGCTGTCCGCGCTGCGCGCCCTCGCCGCGCGCGGCCCCGTCCTGCTCGTCGCCGACGACCTGCAGTGGCTGGACCCGGCCAGCGCCGAACTCCTCGGCTTCGCCGCCCGCCGCCTCGGCGACACGCCCGTGCAGATGCTCTGCGCGGTCCGCACCGACGGCCAGGAGTACGACCGTCAGCTGCGCGCCTCCCCGCCCGACACCCTCGCGCTGCGGCTGGGCCCGCTGACCCGCACCCAGGTGTCCGGGCTGCTCGACGGGCGCGGCTACACCGGTCTGTCGCGCTCCACCGTCCGTGACATCCACCGCACCAGCGGCGGCAACCCGCTGTTCGCCCTCGAACTGGGCCGCGCCCTCGCCGAGAGCCCCACCCCGCCCCGCCCCGGCGAGCCGCTGCCGGTGCCCACCTCGCTGCGGGCGCTCGTCCTCAGCCGCCTCCAGATGCTGCCGCCGGAGGCCCGGCACACCCTCCTCGTCGCCAGCGCGGGCGCCCGCCCCACCCTGGCCCTGCTGCACGCGGCCGGACGGGTGAACGCCGAGGCGGAGACCGCGCGCGCGGCGGAGCTGGGGCTGCTGGCGACCGAGCCGGAGGGTCCCGCCGTACGGTTCGCGCATCCGCTGATCTCGGCCGCGCTGTACGCGGAGGCCACCCCGCAGCAGCGGCGGGCCGCGCACTCCGCGCTGTCCAGCGCCGCCTCCGACCCGATCGAACGGGCCCGGCACCTGGCGCTGGCGACCACCGGCGCCGACCCGGAGGTGGCCGCCCGCCTTGCCGAGGCCGCCGCGCTGGCCCGGGACCGCGGGGCGCCGTCGGTCGCCGCGTCGCTGGGGCTGCTGGCCGCCCGGCACACCCCGGCCGACGGCGTGCCGGGCCCCGACGGGCGCAGGCTGCAGGCCGCCGAGGACGCGCTGCTCGCCGGTGAGGTGGACCTGGCGCGGGACATCGCCCACGAGGTGCTCGCCCACGCCACCGCCTCCGCCGACCGGGTGGGCGCCTGGATGGTGGTGATCGAGGCGGCCGGGCAGGCGCTCGGCGAGGTCGACGCCGTCTTCCCGCAGGCCCTCGCCGACGCGGGCGACGACCCGCGGCTGCTCGCCCCGGTCCACTACCAGCTGGCCTGGCGGGGGCTGATGGTGGAGGGCGACTTCGCCGAGGCCCGGCACGAGGCCGCGCACGCCGCCGAGCTGGCCGCGCGGGCCGGTGACCGGCGCACCGAGCTGCTGGCGCTGGCGTTCCAGGCGCAGTCGGAGACCCTGATGGGCCACCCGGACGCCCCCATGACGATCAAGCGGGCGCTGCGCGAGCCGCAGGATGCGCAGGTGGCGTGCCATCACAACGGCGCCGGGGCGGCCCGGTTCCGCTGGCTGCTGATGAGTGACCAGCTCACCGAGGCGCGGACCACCGTCACCGCGCTGCTGCGGGAGGTGCGGCGGCGCGGCATGGTCGAGAGCGAGGTGCACTTCCTGCGTTTCCTCGCCGACACCGAGCTGCGCTCCGGGCACTGCGGCCGGGCGCTGGACCTGGCCCGTGAGGGGCTGCGGCTGGCCCGGGACTGCGGTATCGGCGAGGGCGCCTCCGCCATGCTGACCTCCCTCGCGGAGGCGGCGGGCGGCGAGGCGGGGCGGGCGCTGACGCTGGCTCAGGAGGCGGTGGAGCACGCCGAGGAGGACGGCGACACGGTCTATCTGTCCAGGGCCCTGGCCGCGCTCGGGCACGCCCAGCTGGTCGCACAGGACGCGGTGGGCGCGGCCCGGTCGCTGCGCCGGGTACGGGTCCTGGAAGAGGGGCTCGGGGTGACCGACCCGGCGCGCGGGCGGTGGCACGGCGACCTCGCGGAGGCGCTGGTGCGGATCGGTGAGACCGGGGAGGCGCAGGACGTCATCGACGTCACGCGCGAGCAGGCGCTGCGCCTGGACCGGGCGAGCGTGCTGGCCGTCCTGGACCGGGCCGAGGCGCTGGTGCGTGCCGCGCACGGCGATGTCGACGCCGCGCTCGCGCAGTTGACGTCCGTTCAGGACCGGCTCGCCAAGCTGGGCTACGGCCTGGAGGAGGCGCGGGCCGCGTTCGAACTGGCGCGGCTGCGGGCCGCGCGCCCCGGTCCGGGGTCGTCCTCGTACGAGGAGGCCGCCCGGCTGTTCCGGCGGTGCCGGGCGCTGCCGTGGCTGCGGCAACTGGACGCGGCGAGCGCGGCCCGTGCCCCGGAACCGGCCGTCGCCGTGCCCGCGCCCGCGCCGCCCGCCGTGCTCGAGGTGCTGGCGGCGATGGAGCGGCAGGTCGCCGCGCTGGTGATGGAGGGCGCCACCAACCGGGAGATCGCCGCCCGGCTGTTCATCAGCGTCAAGACGGTCGAGGCCACCCTCACCCGGGTCTACCGCAAGCTGGGCATACGCTCCCGCGTGGACCTGGTCCGGCTGGCGGCGGGGCGGCACGCGGGCTGACGGCGGCTGCCTTGAGGGGCGCACGCCACAACGAAGGTTTGCCGTCCGGGACCGAGGGTTTTCCCTCTCCAACTCCCTTGCCCCTAGGGGGTTCCCTCATTGGGCGAGTGCCGGGGCGGCCCTAGCGTAAGGGCCGTGCCGCTCGCTCGGGCCCACCCCGCGCGACCCCCCACCGGCCACACGAGGAGACTCATGTTCGGGCTCGACCGCGCCAGAAGGACCGTCAGACACGGTGCCGTGGCGCTCGCCGTCACCGCCACCGCCGCCGCCACCGCGCTGCTGGGCGCCCCCGCCGCCGTCGCCGCGCCCCAGCCCATCGTCGGCGGCACCACGACCACCACGACCGCCTACCCCTTCGTCATGCAGATCACGGACGCCTCGCAGAACCAGTTCTGCGGCGGCACCCTGGTCTCCCCGACGAAGGTCGTCACCGCCGCGCACTGCATGGTCGGCGAGACCACCAGCAGCGTCCGGGTGGTCGGCGGGCGCACCTACCTCAACGGCACGAACGGCACGGTCAGCCGGGTCAGCCGGATCTGGATCCACCCGAACTACTCGACCGCCACCCGCGGCGAGGACGTGGCCGTGCTGACGCTGTCCACGTCGATGCCGTACACGACGGCCCGGTACGTGTCCGCCGCCGACACCGCCGTGTACGCGCCGGGCACCACCGCTCGAATTCTCGGCTGGGGCACCACCCGCTCCGGCGGCAGCTCCTCCAACCAACTGCGCACGGCGACGGTGCCGACGGTCTCCGACAGCAGTTGCGCGGGCTCCTACGGCTCCCGGTTCGTCGCGGCGGAGATGGTGTGCGCCGGGTACTCCTCCGGCGGCGTGGACACCTGCCAGGGCGACAGCGGCGGTCCGCTGCTGATCGGGGGCGTCCTGGCGGGGATCACCTCCTGGGGCCAGGGCTGCGCGGAGGCCGGTTACCCGGGTGTCTACACCCGGCTGACGACCTTCTCCAGCCTGGTGACCGCGCAGGTCGCCTCATGACCGGCGGCCCACCGGCCCACGACTCCTGAGTACCCCTCAGGTGAATACCAGGGGGCGTTGCGGGCCTCCACGAGCGGCCCGCAGCGCCCCCTCTCCATGCCGGAGCCACACCGGACCGGATGCCGGTCACCCGGTGACGACGGTCCCGAACCGGATGTCGTACGACTCCCCCGGGTGCAGCACCCGCAGCATCCGCTCGGCCTCCGCCCCCACCGCCTCGCGCTCTACGGCGGTGAGGTGGCCGAACGGCTCGATGACGAGCGCGTCGTCGCGCAGCTTCCACACCCCCGCGAGGAAGCCGTCGACGAGAAGCGTCGGGTAGGCCGTGTTCCCCTGCCAGGTGCGCCCGCGGTGCTCGGCGGGCACGACCCGGGTCCGGTCGGCGTGGGACAGCAGCAGGTTGTCGTACTCGGGCAGCAGCCGTGGCGGGGCCGGGGTCGCGGGGTCGGGGCGGGGCGCGTCGGGCAGGTCGAACAGCTCGACGCCGTGTTCGTCGCGGAAGGTGAGCAGTCGCGGGCGGAGCCGTTCGAAGGCGGGGCGCAGCCGGGTGAGGCCGGACCAGGTCTGCATGTCCTTCACGGACGCCGGGCCGAAGGCGGCGAGATAGCGCAGGACGACGGTGTCGGGGGCCGGGGCGGGTGCGGTCGGGCGGCCGAGCCAGTGCTCGACGGTCGTGAGGGCGACCTGCCCGCTCCTGCCCCACAGTCCGCGCGGGGTGACCTGGACGAGCGGCAGCCTGCAGCGGGCGGCGACGGCGAGCGCGTGCGGGTCGGCGTCCGGCCACTCGGCGCCCAGGGCGTCCCGCAGGTGCCGCATGGTGCGCGGCTCGGCCTCGACGAGTTCCCGCGCAAGCCGGGCGAGGCGGTCCAGGTCGACGCCGACGAGGCCCTGGCGGAAGACGTTGATCTCCCGGTCCCGGGCGGGCTGCACCAGGGGACGCAGGGTGAGGGCGTCGTCGGCGGTGTGGGTGTGGATGGTCGACCGCATGGTAACGATCCGGACGGCCCGCCGGTCGGCCATCAGCCGGGACAGTTCCTGCGGCGCGAAGCCGTCGAGGCGGGCGGCGAGCTGGTGGTACGGGGGTTTGACGTTCTGCGCCTGGAGCCCGAGCAGGTGCCCCACGGCGTCGGCGGCCGTCATCCGTACGGGCTGCAGCAGCAGTTGGCGCGCGAGGGTGGCGCGGTTGAGGGCGCGGGTGGTGAGGAGGGGCGCCGTCGTGGCCGTCTTCGTCATACGTCGCACGCTAGCGCGGCTTGCGGACACCTTCTGTCCGCGAGGGGGCCGGTTTCACCCCCGTATATCCTGCTCGGTGATCAACGCAGACGTCGGCCCGACCGGAAGGCAGCCGCGATGCCCGAGCGACGCGCGCGTCCCGGCGCGAAGAACGCACTGAGGCCGGTCTGGCGCCGGTCGCGGCCCACCGCGGGTCCGCCGGAGCCGCACCCCCCGGCGCCGCCCGCGGCCCCGCCGGAGCCGCCGCCCGCCGAACCCGGCAGCGTCGTCGAGTCGGCCCTGTACCGGGACGGCGTCCGGGTCTCCTCCCCCGCGACGCTCGCCGAGACCTACCGTGGGCTGCGCGAGCAGCCGTCCGGCATGGCGTGGATCGGTCTCGCCCGCCCCACCGACCGGGAACTGCTGTCGCTGGCCGCCGAGTTCGATCTGCACCCGCTCGCCGTGGAGGACGCGCTGGAGGCGCACCAGCGTCCCAAGCTGGAGCGCTACGGCGACACCCTGTTCGTCGTCCTGCGCGCCGCCCGGTATCTCGACGCGCCGGAGGAGGTCGACTTCGGTGAGCTGCACGTCTTCGTCGGCGCCGACTTCGTGATCACGGTGCGGCATGGCGCGGCCCCCGACCTGACCGCCGTACGCCACCGCATGGAGGACAGCCCCGAGCTGCTGAGACTCGGCCCGGAGGCCGTCCTGTACGCCATCCTGGACGCGGTGGTCGACGGCTACGCGCCGGTCGTCGAGGGCGTGCAGAACGACGTCGACGAGATCGAGACGGAGGTCTTCCGCGGCGATCCCGAGGTGTCCCGCCGCATCTACGAACTCTCCCGGGAAATGGTGGAGTTCCAGCGCGCCACCCGCCCCCTGGTCGGCATGCTGCACGGCCTGATGGCGGGCTTCGCCAAGTACGGCACCGACGAGGAACTCCAGCGCTATCTGCGGGACGTCGCCGACCACGTCACCCACACCAGCGAACGCGTCGACGGCTTCCGCCAGGCCCTGACCGACATCCTCACCGTCAACTCCACCCTGGTGAACCAGCAGCAGAACGCGGAGATGCGGGCGCTGGCGGAAGCCGGGTTCGCGCAGAACGAGGAGCTGAAGAAGATCTCCGCGTGGGCGGCGATCCTCTTCGCCCCGACCCTCGTCGGCACGATCTACGGCATGAACTTCGACCACATGCCGGAGCTGCACTGGGTGTGGGGCTACCCCTTCGCCGTCGCCCTGATGGGGCTGGTCTGCGTCAGCCTGTACGTGGTGTTCAAGCGACGGGGCTGGTTGTAGGCGGCTCGCCCCGGCCTATTCGGGTTTCCTCGCGACGCACAGCGCCCAGATGATGAACCCGGACATCGCGATCATGACGACCGACCACACCGGGTAGTACGGCAGGGAGAGGAAGTTGGCGATGATGATCAGCCCGGCGATGGCGACACCGGCGACCCGGGCCCACAGCGCGCCCTGGAACAGCCCGAGGCTGATGACCACGGCGACCACTCCGAGGACGAGGTGGATCCAGCCCCAGCCGGTGAGGTCGAACTCGAAGACGTAGTCGCTGGTGGTGACGAAGACGTCGTCCTCGGCGATCGCCATGATGCCGCGGAAGATGTCCAGGAGTCCGGCGAGCGTGAGCATGACGGCGGCGAAGACCATCAGGCCCGAAGCCCATGCGTACTTGGCGGGGTGCGCCCCCGGCGGGTGTGTGGCGGTCATCGTCGTACCTCGCTTCCTCCGGTGCCGCTCAGGACCAGTTCCTTGGCGCGGCTGAACTCCTCGTCCGTGATGTCACCGCGGCTGCGCAGGTCCGACAGCCTGGCGAGTTCGTCGATGCTGGTGGGGGGGCTGCCCCCGGCGGCCGTCTCGCGGATGTAGTCGTCGAGCGCCCGCTGCTGTGCCTGGGCGTGCTTGATCTCGCGGTGGCCCATCTCCCTGCCGCGGGCGATGAGGTAGACGAACACGCCGAGGAAGGGCAGCACGATCACGAAGACCAGCCATCCCGTCTTGCCCCAGCCGCTCAGGGTGTCGTCGCGGAAGATGTCGCCGATGATCCGGAAGAGCAGGATGAACCACATGATCCACAGGAAGAACCACAGCATGGTCCAGAACATGCTCAGCAGCGGATAGTCGTAGGCGAGGTACACGTCAGTGCTCATCGCTTGCCTCCGTCTCGGGCGGGGGGCCGGTGTGCCGGACCCGCTCCTGCCCTCAGCGTGGGCGGGAGCGGCCACGGCGTCCTCACCCGGGGCGGGTGAAGTCCTCGGCGGTCGCGGCGGCCACCGCGAGGGCGGCCAGCACGATCACCACCAGTCCGGCGACCAGGGCCACCACGCCGACCGTGGGCCGGTTCCACAGGAGCAGGGCGAGCGCGCCGCACCCGAGGACGACGCCGGTGGTCCAGGACCGGTGGGTGGCCAGCCAGCGGCCGGTCGCCCCGGTGTGGGCTCCGGCTCGCCGCAGCGAGCGCCCCGCCGCGTCGGCGCCGCGCCCCGCCACGCTGCGCACCGCGCGGGCCCCGCGCCCGGGGCCGTACAGATACCCGGCCAGCACCGTGATCACGGCGACGACGAGCAGGGTGCGGGTGCTGTCGCGCAGGAACCGCACGAAGGTGTCGTAGACGACCGCCGCGGCGTCCGGGGGCAGCGTGGAGGCGGGCACGGAGTCGAGGTAGACGCGGCGTACGACGGCGAGCGCGACGAGCAGCACGACCAGCGTCAGGCCGACGCCCGTGGCCGTGATCATCAGCATGACGCGGTGCGCGGGGGCCGTCCACACGGCGAGGGCGGCCAGCGCGACCGTGAGCACGGGCAGCCAGACGCCCAGGACGTCCAGCAGGCGCAGGCCGTCCTGCGCGTCGGACAGCTTGTCCGTCTCGAACAGGGTGATCTGCCGGTCCGGGGCGGGGATCGCGGCGGCCTTGTCGAAGCCCCGGTCGACGAGGCGCTCGCGGACCTCGTCGACGACGGGGTCGAGGTCCAGCGTGATCTGGTCGCCCTCGGCGCGCAGGGCTCCGCGGTCGTCGCCCGTGAGCATGCCGACCACCGCCGCGTGCGTGCGCCGGTTGGCGCCCTCCCACGCCTGCTGGAAGGCGTCGCTGGTGACCACGCGGTGCACGATGCCCTGCACGGTGCTGGTCACGGCGGCCCGCAGCGGCCCGGCGAGCGCCTGTGAACGCTCCACGACGGCGGGCGGTGCCCCGGCGTCGGCGAGCGCGTCGCTCAGCGCCGTCGTGACCGCCTCGATGTCCACGTTGGCCACGACCCGGTCGGTGAGCTGGTCGACCATGACGTCCTGCACGGCGGGCTCCGACGCCAGCGGCGCGACGGTCTCGACGTACCGGTCGGTGTCGGCGACCGTGTCGTCCACCCAGGCCGCGACCACGGCCAGCGGGGCGAACAGCAGCGTGAGGAGGAGCAGCACCGAGGCGCCCGCCCAACGCGCCCTGCGGTGGCGTACGGCGGCGGTCCGGCGGTGCCGTACGAAGGCGGCGTACTCCTCGGCGGTCAGGGCGGCGGGGGCCTTGGCGCCGCGGCCTGGGCCCATGGGTTCGGGATGCTCGGGCGGAGCCATCAGGGGTCTCCTCGCGTGCTGTCGGTAAAACGGCCGCCAGGCCGCCACGCCAGGCCGCAGCCACGGCGGCGTACGAGGGCCGCACCGGGCCAGCGTCCCGCCGTGCCCCGCGTCCGGGATCACCCGGGACGGGTGAGCCGCGCACGTCAGCGCGGCGGTGAGGTGGACGCGTGCCTCGCACGCGGAGAGAAGGGGGCGAGTCATGGCGGCACCGAGCGGCCTCACGGCCCTGCTGTCACCGGCCGAACGGGCGGCCTACGGCAGGAGCGCGCGCAACCGTACGCCCCGTTCCGGACACGCCCGGATCGAGGCGGCGGGGAACCGGCCCGACCCGGTCGGGGTGATCGAGCGGCAGTCGGCCACCCGGGTGCCGGAGCTGGTCCCGCTGCGGTACGGCCGCATGCTCGAGTCCCCGTTCCGCTTCTACCGGGGCGCCGCCGCGATCATGGCCGCCGACCTCGGACGGCTGGCCGGCACCGGTCTCGCGACCCAGCTGTGCGGGGACGCGCACCTGCTGAACTTCCGGCTGCTGGCCTCCCCGGAGCGCCATCTGGTCTTCGACATCAACGACTTCGACGAGACCCTCGCCGGGCCGTTCGAGTGGGACGTCAAACGGCTGGCGGCCAGCTTCGCGATCGCGGGCCGCGCCAACGGCTTCTCCACCGCGGAGCAGGACAGTGCCGTACGGGAGTGCGTACGGGCGTACCGGACGCGGATGCGGGACTTCGCCGGGATGCGCACCCTGGACGTCTGGTACGCGCAGGACGACGCCGACCGGCTGCGCGACCTGCTGGCCTCGTCGCTGGGCGGGGCCGCCGAACGCCGCGCCGCCCGGGCCACCGCCCGGGCCCGCACCCGCACCCATCTCCAGGCCTACGCCAAGCTCACCCGGGCCACTCCCGAGGGCCGCCGGATCGCGGCGGACCCGCCGCTCGTCACACCGCTGCGGGACCTGCTGACCGACGCGTCCCTGAACCGGCAGGAGCAGGAGCTGCGGGACGTCGTGGAGCGGTACGCGCAGACCCTGTCGTCGGAGCGCCGCCATCTGCTGCGCCGCTACCGGCTGGTGGACATCGCCCGCAAGGTGGTGGGGGTGGGCAGCGTCGGCACCCGCTGCTGGATCCTGCTCATGCTCGGCCGGGACGACGACGATCCCCTGCTGCTCCAGGCCAAGGAGGCGCAGGAGTCGGTGCTGGCCGCGCACACCGACGGGGAGGGCTGGGACAACCAGGGGCGCCGGGTGGTGTCCGGCCAGCGGCTGCTCCAGACCACCAGCGACATCTTCCTCGGCTGGACCCGTGTCGTGGGCCTCGACGGACGCGGCCGGGACTTCTATGTGCGCCAGCTGCGGGACTGGAAGGGCATCGCCCGGCCGGACACCATGGATCCCGGCCTGCTGCGGCTGTTCGGGCGGCTGTGCGGGGCCAGCCTGGCACGGGCGCACGCCCGCTCCGGCGACCCCGTCGCCCTCGCGGCGTACCTCGGCGGCGGCGACCGCTTCGACCGCGCGCTCACCGAGTTCGCCCAGGCGTACGCCGACCTCAACGACCGGGACTTCCGGGCCCTGGGCGAGGCGGCCCGCACGGGCAGGGTCCGGGTGCGGGCGGGGCTGTGACGTCACTCGGGGAGCTGCCGCAGCTCCAGCACGCGCAGGCCCAGCGCCTGGAGGCGGGCGAGCAGCCCGTACAGGTGGGCGTCGTCGACGACGGGTCCGTACAGGATGGTCTGCCCGGACATCCCCACGTGCTCCAGTTCCGGGAAGACCTTGGCCAGCGTCTCCGACATGTGTCCCTCGACGCGGATCTCGTAGCGCATGTGCGGTGCTCCCGCCGACGGCCGAATGGCACACCTGCTGGGCTGGGGCCATCGTCGCGCCCCGGAACGCGGTGCCACCTCACCCTGCGCAGGTGAACCGCCGCCGTGCACCGGCCGTGGCGTCAGTGCGTGACGGCGAGCTTGAACGAGATGATCAGCAGGCCGAGGACCAGATTGACCGTGGCGGTGAGGGCGAGCTGCCGCGCCGAGGCCCCCGCCCGCCGGGCCGCGGCGAGCGACCAGCCCACCTGCCCGGCGACCGCCACGGCGAGGGCGAGCCACAGGGCCTCGGGCACGTCGAGACCGAGGAGGGGGCTGACGGCGACGGCCACGGCCGGGGGGACGGTCGCCTTGACGATGGGCCATTCGTCGCGGCACACGTGCAGCACGGTCGTGCGGTCCAGGACGTGCTGTGCGAGCCGGGCGCCGAACAGCTGGGCGTGCACGTGCGCCACCCAGAACACGATGCCGGTGAGGATCAGCAGGACGACCAGTTGCGCGCGGGGGAACTCGCCCAGGCTGCCCGCGCCGATCACCACGGAGGCGGCGAGCAGGGAGCCGTAGACACCGCCGCTGTAGTCGGCGTGCGCCCGGCGTTCCGACCGCGCCGCCGGGTCGGCGCGTGGGTGGGTCCTCATCGCGCTCGCCGCCCGTCGCCGGTCGGAGGGGAACGCCGTACCCGGTCCGCCGGGAGGCCGCGGGTGACCAGGAGGCTGGCCAGGGTGATGCCGCCGGTGGCGAGGATCGCCGCCTTCAGGCCGTCGAGCTGGGCCGCCGCGTAGGAGTCGGTGAGGGCCTCGACCTCCGGGGGCGGCAGCCCGGCCCGTTCGGCCGCCGTGCGCACCTGGTCGGTGGGGACGAAGGAGACCCCGGACTGCAGGGCGACCCCGGTCTGTTCGCGGGCCTCGGACGAGAGCCGCGGGTCGCTGTCCACCTGCGCGGTGAAGGCGTGCGCCAACGCGCCGATGAGCAGCGAGCCGATGAGCGCGGTCCCCAGCGCGGAGCCCAGGTTCTGGGCGGTGAACTGCAGGCCCCCGGCCTCGCTGCGCTCCCGCTCGGCGACCCCGGACTGCACGACGTTGCCGAGCTGGGAGGCGAGCAGGCCCATGCCCAGGCCCAGCACGGCCATGGCACCGGCGAACTGGGCGTCGTCGATCCTCGGGTCGATGGTGGCCAGCAGCCACACGATCGCCGCCGTCAGGACCAGCAGCGCGAGCCGCACCACCCGGCGCGGCCCCGCGATCCGGGCCAGCGGCGAGGCGCACATCGAGGCCGCGAGCATGGTCGCGGAGACGGGGAGCAGCCGCAGCCCCGTCTCGAACGCGTCGAAGCCCTGCACCACCTGGAGGTAGAGCGGGATCGTGAAGAACAGGCCCAGCAGGATCAGGTTCTGGCTCAGCAGCGTCAGCAGGCCGGACCTCAGCACCGGTCCGCGCAGCAGGGACAGATGGACCAGCGGCTCGGCCCCGAGGGCGTCCCGCCGCCGCTGCCACCGTACGAACAGGGCGAGGACGGCCGCTCCGGCGCCGATGACGAACAGCGTGGGGGCGAAGCCGAGCACGGTGAAGGGGGGGTTGCGCGGCTGCACCCAGCCCCAGCTGCTGCTCTGGAGCACGCCGAGCACGCCCAGCCCGAGGCCGGTCGCCGAGAGGGCGGCGCCGACGACGTCCAGCCGGGGGCGCGGCCCGGCGCGGGCGGACTCGGCGATCACCCGGTGGCAGCCGAGGACGGCGAGGACGACCACGACCTCACCGGCGAAGACCAGCCGCCAGCTGAGATACGTCGTCACCCAGCCGCCGAGCAACGGGCCGACCGCGATGCCCGCGCCCGCGAGGCCGCCGATCACGCCGTAGGCGACGGCGCGGTCCCGCCCGCGGTAGGACTCCGCGACGAGGGCCGCCATGGCGGGCAGCACCATCGCGGCACCGAGCCCCTCGATGACCGACCAGCCCAGGGCCAGCACCCACAGCGTCGGTGCCACGGCGGTCAGCGCCGATCCGGTGCCGTAGACGACGAGCCCGAGGACGAACAGCCGACGGCGGCCCAGCAGGTCCCCCAGCCGACCGCCGACGATCATGAACGCGGCCATCACCAGGGCGTACAGCGTGATGACCGCCTGGATCGCGGTGACCTCGGTGTCGAAGTCCTCGACCAGCTGGCTGATGGAGACGTTCATGACCGAGGTGTCCAGCACCATCAGGAACTGGGCCGTCCCGAGCACGATCAGCGCCCGCCAGTGCCTCATGGTCCGCACCCCGCCGGTACACCGGTCCGGCGCGCCCGCCGCCTGTTCACAGCAGCCCCAGTTCCCGGGCGCGGCGTACGGCGTCGTGGCGGCGGTTCACCGCGAGTTTGCGGTAGGCGTTCTTGAGGTGGGTCTTCACCGTGTTCACCGACACGTACAGGTCGGCGGCGACGTCCTCGGTCGACATCATCTGGGCGAGCCGCTGGAGCACGTCCAGTTCGCGTCCGCTGAGCGGCTCCACCAGCGGCGGCGCGGGCGCGGCGGGCGGGGCGGCGGGCCCCGGCAGGAGCCAGCCCGCGGCCAGGTGCCGCAGCGGCGCGGTGCCCAGGTGCGGCCGGAGCCAGCCGCCCGCTTCCAGGAAGGGGCGGCGCAGCCGCTCGCGACGGGCCTCCGTGAGCGCCTGTGCGAGCAGCCTGCGCGCGGTGCCGGTGTCGCCCGCCGCGTCCGCGGCCTGCGCCCGCAGCAGGGCGACCCGGACGAGCACCGCCGGGCCGGTGCGCCCCTCGGCGTCGATGTCGTCGAGCAGCCGGAGGGCGGCGTCCACCTCGCCCGCGGCGAGGCGGGCCCGCGCCGCGCCCACCGCGCAGGCGGGCTCCTCCCCGGCCACCTCCTCCAGCACCTCGGCCGCCTCCCTGGGGCGGCCCTCGGCCAGATGGGCGGCCCCGGCGACCAGCGCGGCGTGGCAGCGCGCCCAGGGGGAGGCCACGTCGGCGCGCACGCCCGGCTCGACGGCGGCGAGCGCGGCGCGCGCCCTGCCCTGGGCCAGCAGCAGCCGGGACGTCGCCAGGGACCGTCCGGCGGCCGTCACCGGGTCCTGCGGCACCGTGGGGGGCGTGTCGTGCAGGAGGGTCCGGGCCTCGGCCAGTTCGTTGCGGTCGACGGCCACGGCGGCCAGGACCAGCCGTCCGAGTTCCCCGCCGGACGGCTCGGGCGAACCGCTCCGCACGGTCCCGTGCGCCGCCGCGGTGGCCTTGCGCTCCGCCCGGGTGGGCCATCCGTCGAGGTAGTCGAGGAGCGCCAGGTGCTGCAGGGAGTCGCCCCGGGGCAGCGCCGTCGCGGCCCCGGCGGTACCGGCCGCGACGGTGGTGAGCGCGGCGCGCGCCTCGTCGAAGCGTCCGGCCCACAGCCGTGTCGAGCCCAGGTGGGTCATCAGGAGGGCGGGCAGCTCCGGATGCCTGTCGAGCAACTGCGCGGGGACCTCCCGCTCGGCCTCCCGGGCGCTCCGCACGGCCTGTTCCGCGTGGTCGGGGGATCCGGTCAGCCGGGCCACCACCGTCTCCAGCAGGGCGCAGCTCAGCCGGGCCGCCGCGGGGCCGGAGGCGTCGAGCTGTTCCTCGGCGCGCCGCAGAGGGGGGAGGCCGTGGTCGAGGTCGCGCCGGGACAGGTCACGTGCGGCCCGTACGAGGTTGGCGGCCGGGCTCGTCGGTTCGGGGCCCATGCCGGAGAACAGGTCGGCGAGGTCGCCGGAGCGCAGGCCGGTGAGGAGCTGGCCGATCGCCAGCTCGTCGACGAGGGCCCGGGTGGTGAAGTCCCAGTCCCCGGCGGCGGCGCCGTGGGCCAGCGTGTCGCCGAGGGCGCCACAGCACCGTAGCCAGCGCGCGGCCCGCAGGTGCAGTTCGGGTTCCAGGCCGGGGCGGCGTTCGCGCAGATGGGCCCGGAGGATCTCCCGGAACAGGGGGTGCAGGCGGTACCAGGAGTGGCCCAGGTCCTCGACGAAGGCGTTCTCGCTGTGCAGTCCGGTGAGGACGGGTCCGGCGTCGGCGCGCCCGGTGAGCGCGTTCGCCAGTTCGCCGCAGAAGCGGTCCAGGACGCTGACCCGCAGCAGGAGGTCCTGGGTGGCGGGCGGCTGCCGCTTGAGGACCTCGACGAGCAGGAAGTCGGCGACCGTGCTGTGCCCGGCCTCGAACTCCTTCAGGTAGCGCTCCGGGTCCGGGTTCTCCCGCGCGGCCAGCGCGCACAGCCGCAGCCCGGCCGCCCAGCCCCGGGTGCGCTCGACCAGGGCGGCGGCGGCCTGCACGGTCAGGCGCAGCCCGTGCCGTTCCAGCAGGGCGACCGTCTCCTCGGGGGTGAAGGCGAGTTCGGCGCCCCGGATCTCGGTCATCGTGCCCGCCGCGCGGTGCCGGTGCAGCGGCAGCAGCGGCTCGGTGCGGGTGACGAGGACCAGGCGCAGTCCCGGCCCGGCGTGGTGCAGCACGAACTCCAGTTGCTCGGAGATCTCCGGGGCGGTCACGCGGTCGTACTCGTCGAGCACCACCGTCACGGTCCGGTCGCCGCCGCCGAGCCGCGCGGCGAGCCGGGTCAGCAGCGCCCGGTCGACCCGGCTGGCGTCGACGGGCGGGCCGATCCCCTCGGCACCCGGCGCCCCGCTGGTGCGCAGGGCCTGCAGCAGATGGGCCCAGAACATCCCCGGCCCCTGGATCGCCGCGTCGAGGGTGAGCCAGGCGACCGGCGACCGCAGACCCGCCGCCCAGTCGGCGGCCAGCAGCGTCTTGCCCGCTCCGGCGGCACCGTTGATCATCGTCAGCGGCGTCGGCGAGCGGTCCAGGTGCTCGATCAGCCGTTCCCGCCGCAGGAAGGTGGCGGGTCTGGCCGGGACGGCGAACCGGGTCCGCAGGAACGGGTCCCCCAGCGGGTCGACGGACGCGCCGTACGAGGGTGGAGGGTGCTCGTCGTTGTCCGTCACCGCGCTCACCGCCCAGGCCGCAGGATCGGAGATCCTCTCCCCTTCACCATCACAGGCTTCCGGCGGATCCGCGCGCCGGGGACGCTCCGCGGGGCGACCGTGTCAGGTGTAGACGATCTGGCCTCCGGCCGCGTGCTCGTAGAACTCGCCGACGGTGATGATGCCCTGGACGTGGTCGACGAGGTCGTCCTTGGTGAGTTCGAAGAGGTCGACCGAGGCCTTGCAGGCGTAGAGACCCGCGCCGGTGTCGGCGATCATCTCGATGAACTCGGGGATGGGCGGGATGTCCAGCTTGGCCATCTTGCGTTCCAGGTACCGGGTGAGCAGGTCCGGCATGCCCGGCAGGCCGCCCAGCACCGTCGGCAGGTGCAGGCCGGGGTTGCCGACGGTGGCGAGCCTGATGTGCTCCCAGC
Source organism: Streptomyces sp. NPDC057877 (assembly GCF_042796855.1). Taxonomy (NCBI): domain Bacteria; kingdom Bacillati; phylum Actinomycetota; class Actinomycetes; order Kitasatosporales; family Streptomycetaceae; genus Streptomyces; species Streptomyces sp. NPDC057877. The sequence goes on along the minus strand of NZ_JBHVMS010000002.1, from coordinate 117,573 downwards.
GCCGCTTGGTGATGGCGTCCAGACCGAAGAACGTGAAGAACAGGTTGGCCTCGACGCCCTCGGCGCGGGCGCCGTTGGCCATGATCAGGGCCGGGTAGATCCCCTCCAGGGACCCCTTGGAGACGATGATCGAGACCTTCTCGATCGTGGCGGTGTCGGTCATGGCGGGCGCCCTCCTCAGATGCAGCCGCGCGGCTTGGGAATCCCGGCGATCTTCGCGGCGGTCTTGGCCGGGCCCTTGGGGAAGAGCTGGTACAGCTCCTTGACGGGCACGCCGGAGGCCCTGCCGAGCACCCGGACGGTGGGTCCGGTGCCGTCGGCCGCGTACCGGGCGCGCATGAAGCGGATGACCGTCCAGTGCCGGTCGGTCAGTGTCTCGATGCCCGCCTCAGAGGCGAGTTGCTCGGCCATGGGTTCGGTCCACCGGCCGGGGTCGGTGAAGAAGCCCTCGTCGTCGACGGGAACGGCGGTGTCGGCGTAGGTGGCGGTGGGCATTTCGGGGGTCTCCTGTCCTCAGGCGTGGAGGTGGATCTTGTCCTCAGGCGTGGAGGTGCTTCTTGCCGCGCTCGGGCATCGCCGGGCCGACGCCGGGCAGTTCCCGGCCGGGCAGCAGGGCGTGCCAGTAGAGCGCTTCGAAGGCGAGCTTGCCGAGGTGGTTGGCGTGGGACTCCTTCAGGAGCGGGAGGCCCAGCGCGGTCGGGAAGTGGCCGGGCAGCGGCTCGGTGTCGTAGTTGAAGTCGATCAGCAGGGCCTTGTGGAAGCCGGTCTCGACGAAACAGTTGGCGTGGCCGTCGAAGGAGGCGTCCGGCGACTTCCCGGTGAGGAAGCGGCCGATGTTGTGGACCAGCGTCTCCGCCTCGAAGTGGGCCACGGAGCCCGCCTTCGACGCGGGCAGGGCGGCGGCGTCGCCGATCGCGAACACCTCGGGATGGTCCGGGTGCTGGAGGGTGTGCGGGTCGACGGGGACGAAGTCCAGTTCGTCGCCGAGGCCCTCGGACCGGCCGACGTACGCGGCGCCGCCGTGCAGCGGCACCACCACCGCCAGGTCGAAGGGCAGCTCACGGTCGTCGTACGACACCAGCCGCCCACCGGCGCCGTCGACCTCGCCGAGCGTGAACTCGGTGACCAGCTCGATGCCCTTGCGCTCCAGCAGCCCGCCGAGCGCCTTGGCGGCGACGGGCTTGGTGAAGGCCGCGTCCAGCGGGGTGGCGTAGGTCAGCCGGACCCGGTCGCGGATGCCCCGGCGCCGGAAGTACCAGTCGGCGAGGAAGGCGAACTCCAGTGGTGCCACCGGGCACTTGAGCGGCAGGTCGGCCACGTCCACGACGAGGTGCCCGCCCTCGAAGCGCTCCAGGGCGGCGTGCAGGGCCACGGCGCCGGGGAGGTCGTAGAAGGTGAAGACCTTCTCGCCCCAGCCGTCGCCGGTCAGCCCGTCGGTCTCCTCCGGGAGCAGGCGGGCGCCGGTGGCGATCACCAGGACGTCGTAGTCCAGGCGGATGCCCCCCGCGAGGTGCACCGTCCGCGCGTCCGGGTCGACCCGTTCGACCGGCGCCTGCTGGTAGCCGACGGCCGGGCTCAACTGCCGTGGGCGGGACCGGACGAGGTGGTCCGGGCGGGCCGCCCCGAAGGGGACGAAGAGCAGGCCGGGCTGGTAGAGGTGGTCGGCGTCCTGGTCGACGACCGTGACCCGGGCCTCTTCCCTGCCGTAGGTGCGGCACAGGCGGTTGGCCGTCATGGTGCCCGCGGTTCCGCCACCGAGGATCACGATGTGTTTGCCCATGCCTCCACTGTCGTGCGGGTGGGGAAGCGGGGCATGGGGCCATTGGTCCCGGGACAGGTACCCCTAGGGGTATATATTCGGTGCGGATCTTCCCGCTCGGGCGTCGGGGGTGGGTGAGCGCCGGGGCAGGGCGCCCGAGCAGGTGGCGCGGCCGAACTCGCCCGCCGCCGTGGCGCCCTGGACGTGTCTGCCGCGGACGGCGACGGCACAGCGGGCCTCGCCGCCCTTCTCGCCGAGGGTGATGGAGACGACCGCCTCCCGGCCCAGGGGCACGTCGACGGTCTTGCGCCACGGCAGGGTGGCGGCCTCGACGACCACCGCCTTCCCGGACTCGCTGCGGGCCTGGTAGGTGATGTCGGCGGTGCCGGTGCCGGTGACCTCGTAGGTCACCGCGGCGGTGGGCACCCGGCGCTCCGGCTTGTCGTCGTCCCCGCCGGTTCCGGCCAAGATCCCGTAGCCGACCAGTGCCGCGCAGGCGGCGAGTATCCCTCCGGCGATGAACAGTCCGGAGCGGTCGGGCCGTCGGGAGCGGGACTCGGCCCGCTCCTCCCCCGCGTCGCCCCTGTGCTCCTCCCCGGCGTCATCCCTGCGCTCCTCCGCGACAGCCATGGAATTCCCCCTCCGAATAGCAATTCGCCCCGTCCCCGGGCGATGACCGGGGGCTTTATACCCGACGCCGATACCCGTCCGCCACTGTGCGGACAATTCAGACAGCGCCGGGCCACGCAATGCCGTTTTGCCGCCAACTGTCTGAACTGTCTAATCGGTTGACATGGCATCAGCCGCCTGACTAGAAATCCCGGCGCCATTCCCACGGCATTTTCCGGGCACTTGGGAAACGCCTTGGGGACGGCATTTTCAGCCAGTTTCCATCAGGAAGGTTTGGCGTGAGACCCAGATTGGGAAGAGTGACGGCTTGCCTGGTGGCAGCCGCGGTGATGAGCACCGCGCTGCCCCAGCTCGCCTACGCCGCACCAGCATCCGACGACGGCGAGGGAGTCGTCGACACCGTCAAGGGCTGGTTCGCGGACGACGGCGAGGACGGCGACACGGACGCCGAACCACCGTCGCACGACGAGGCCGGGATAGCCGACCGGCAGAAGCTGCCCCGGGGCAAGAACGCGCCCAAGGCGAAGCGCGTCAAGGAACTGACCGGGCGGCGCACCGCGAACGCCCGGTTCTGGCAGCTCTCCGACGGGCGGGTGCAGGCGGAGGTCTCGGCCGCCCCCACCGCCTACCGGTCCGGGAAGTCCTGGAAGGACATCGATCCCACGGTCCGGGAAAGCGGCCGCAAGGGATTCGAGTTCGGCAACACCAGCAATGCGACGCGCAGTTGGTTCGGTGCGGACGCGGAACGACTCCTTCGGGTGGAGTCCGCGGACGGGCACGCCGTGACCGTCGGCCTGCCACGGGCCGGGGAGCTGCGACCGGTCGCCCAGGGTGACACCGTCACCTACGAGGACGCGGTGTCCGGCGCCGATCTGACGTACCAGGTCGGGCCCGGGCGCGTGAAGGAGAACATCGTCCTCGCCGAGGCCCCGGACGGGCCGGTGTCCTTCACCTTCACGCTGGACACCGACGGGCTCACACCGAAGGCGCGCAAGGACGGCTCGATCGCGTTCCACGGCGAGTCGACCGACCCGGTGCTGGTGATGCCCGCGGCGTTCATGACGGACGCGAAGAAGGACCGCGAGTCGCCGTACGGCACCGCCTACAGCACGAAGGTCACCCAGAAGCTGACCCGGGACGGCGACGGCTGGAAGCTGACCGTCGTCCCGGACGCCCAGTGGCTGGCGGCGAAGGACCGGCGGTATCCGGTCACGATCGATCCGACGATCCAGATCGCGCCGACACCGACCACGGCCCAGGACGTGATGATCTCGTCGGACGGCCCGGCGTCGAACTACGACGACAACTGGCGGCTGTCGGTCGGCAACACCAGCACGGGCAGCTCCCGCGCCCTGCTCCGGTTCCCCATCGGCAGCGTCCCGGCCGGGACCAGGCTGGACTCGGCCGACCTCCAGCTGTACTACGACCAGACCCACACCACCGGCAGCACCGAGGTGCAACTGGAGGCGCACCGCGCCACCGGCGCCTGGTCGGAGTCGAGCGCGACCTGGAACAACGCCAAGGACCTCACCGGTGAGCTGTCCGGCACCTCGGTGCTGGTCGACGACGGTGACCTGGGCACCACGGCCGCGAAGGGCTCCTGGCCCGCCTCGGGGAACACGGCGTACACGCAGTACGCGACCAACCAGGACTACCTGTACAACAAGGACTCCGTCACCGCCGACACCTACACCTGGCAGCCGAACCTGCCGGAGGACGGCGAGTACCAGGTCGAGGCGCACTACGTGCCCGCCGCCGACCGTGCCACGAACGCCCCCTACACCGTCACCTACGACGGCGGCTCCAAGACCTACGCGGTCGACCAGTCGGCGGGCAGCGCGGGCGTGTGGAAGACGCTGGGCACCCACCGGTTCAAGGCGGGCACCGTGGGCAAGGTCGTCCTCGGTGACGGTCCGGCGTCGACGAGCACCGCGGTGCTCGCGGACTCCGTCCGCTTCACCAAGGGCGGTGTGGTCACCAAGCAGCCCTCGCAGGTGAACGCCTGGCACTCGTTCCCGGTGACGAAGACGGTCCAGCAGTGGATCGACGGCACCCACGACAACCACGGCTTCGTCGTCAAGGCGGGCGACGAGTCCGCGAGCGGCCCCAAGGGCGGCCCGCGCTACGAGGGCAGCGAGTTCGGCTACGGCGGTGAGACCGCCAACTACCCGCGGCTGATCCTCACCTACGGCCGTCCGGGCGTCGAGCTGGACCCGCCGACGACGATCCACGACACCGGCGCGGAGCTGAAGTGGTCGGGCTACGCCGATCCGTCCACCGCGACCGGTGACGACATCGCCGAGTACCAGGTGCACCGCTCGGTGTTCCAGACCTTCACCCCGTCCGCCGCCACCCTGGTCGCCCCGGTCCCGGACGGGACCACGTCCTACACGGACACCTCGGCGACCCCGACCGCGGCCGACAGCTCCGACCCGTTCGGGCGGGCGTACTACTACATGGTCGCCGTGAAGACCAAGGACGGCCGTGTCACCCCGGCGCCGACCCAGCTGGTCCGGCTGCCGAAGGCGGGCCGCACCACCAAGGTCGTCGAGGCCGCCCAGGACACCACCCTGTCCTCGACGGAGTCGACCACCCCGCACGACACCCTCACCGACGGGGTGCCGCAGAACTGGCTCACGGTCGGCAACAACTCCACCACCTACGGCACCACCCGTGCGGCGCTGAAGTTCCCCGCCCTGGGCATCCCCGCGTCCGCCCGCGTCATGGACGCCACCTTGCGTCTGTGGGGCACGCAGACCACCACCGGGGCCTCCGGCGCGGTCTACGAGATGCGCCCGCTGACCCGTGACTTCGACGAGTCCACGGCGACCTGGGTGAAGGCCAACGCCACCACCAACTGGACGACCCCGGGCGGCGACTTCGGCGCCGCGCTCGCCGACACGGTCCCGGCGATGAGCAACGACCCCGCCCGCCAGGACTGGAACGCCACCGGCCTGGTGCAGGACTGGGTGCGCGGCACGGGCACCGGCCAGGGCGTCGTGCTGAAGATGCAGAACGAGTCGGTCCAGCAGGAACGCAGCGTCTTCCTCTCCTCGGAGGCCTCCGAGAAGCGGCTGCGCCCGCGCATGGTCGTCACCTACATCGACGCGACGACCGCCTCGACGTACCACGCGCCGAAGACCCCGGCGCGGATGACCCCGAACTCGGACTACTCGGTCGAGTTCACCCTCACCAACACCACCGACACCACCTGGCGGGCCGCCGACCGGGCGCTGTCCTACACCTGGGCCCTCCCGGACGGCACCGACGCCACCACCGGCGGCAACCAGGTCCAGACGGCCCTGCCGAAGGACGTCGTGCCCGGTGACACGATCACCCTCCAGGCACAGGTCAAGACGCCCATCAACTCCGCCTCGGGCAACAAGCGCACGGACTACGTCCTGACCTGGGACCTGTTCGACAAGACCACCGGCAGCTGGCTGTCGGCGGGCACCGGCGGCATCCCCGGCCTGAAGCAGAACATCGCGGTCGAGGACCCCACCTCCAACACCCTGGGCCTGGAGAAGTTCTACGCCTACACCGGCAAGAACACCGGCGCCGGATCCACGGTGATGAACAACCTGTCGGCCGGTAACAGCGTCTGGTCGTACAACGCGTTCACCAACCCCGGCCGGGGTCTGTCGACGTTCGCGCGGTTCGCGTACAACTCGCTGGACACCTCCGACACCGTCACGGGCGCGGGCTGGTCGGCACAGCTGGCCGGGCCGATCCGGCTGGGCGCGCCGCTGGACTTCCACCCGAACCCGAACCCGACGGAGGTCCGCCTCCCGGACGGCGACGGCACCACGCACGTCTTCCGCAAGCAGGACGACGGCACCTGGAAGGCGCCCGCGGGCGTGCACTACCGGCTGTCGATGAAGGCGGGTCTGGACTGCACCCCGGACAAGGACCCGGTCCCGGACGCCTGGACGCTGCTGCGCCCGGACGGCACCCGCTTCTTCTTCGGCTGCGACGGCTATCTGACCTCGGTCGTCGACCGGAACGGCAACACGCAGACGTACACGTACGAGGAGCGCAAGTCCAACAACAAGCCGACGAAGTTCCTCACGTACATCACCGACCCGGCGGGCCGTCAGTCCCTCACGGTCGACTACTACAAGAAGGGCGACGCGTCGTACGACTACGTCAACGACAGCGGCGCCAAGGTCACCGGCTCCAACCTGACCAACGCGAAGATCTACGACCACATCAAGTCGATCAGGGACATCTCCGGCCGGAAGATCTCCTTCCACTACACCGACAAGGGCCTGCTCGGGCAGTTCACCGACGGTGACGGCACCACGCAGCCCAAGGTCTTCAAGTTCACCTACGACGCCACCCAGGGCAACAAGAACGTCAAGCTGGTCAAGGCCACCGACCCGCGCGGCAACGCCACCTCCCTGGCGTACAACACGCCCACGGCGGGTGACGATCCCAAGTACCACTGGTGGGCCAAGACCATCACCGACCGCCTGGGCGGCGACACCGGGTTCGTCTACGCGGCCGACACCGTGAACACCGGCTTCACCAGGACCACGGTGACGGACGCCGAGAACCACGCCACGAAGTACGTCACCGACGACTTCGGCCGCCCCGTGGAGTCGGTGAACGCCAAGTCCCAGAGCACGAAGATGGCGTGGGACGCGGACAACAACGTCACGTACCTGGAGGAGGCCAACGGCGCGAAGACCGCGTACTGCCACGACCAGAAGACGGGCTACCCGCTCTGGCAGCGCGACGCGGAGAACAACAGGACCGGCGTCCCGCCGCAGTCCGACTGCGCGCCCGGTACGTACCCGGCCAACGCGGCGACGTACGCGTACCAGACCCGCGCCGACGGCTACTCCGCCGACCTGTTCCGCAAGACCTCGCCCGAGGGCCATGCCTGGCAGTTCGGCTACGACACCTTCGGCAACCTGAAGACGGTCACCGACCCCAAGGGCGTGGCGACCACGACCGCGGGTGACTACACCACGTCCTACGACTACGACTCCTACGGCCAGCTCACCAAGGCGACCGACGCCAACGGCAACCCGACGACCAACAGCGAGTTCGGTCCGACGGGTTACCCGGCGCGGATCACCGATCCGCTGGGCAAGTCGACGCTGTTCGACTACGACGAGCGCGGCCAGGTCACCGCGGTCACCGACGCGCTGAACGCGAGGACCACCCAGACCTATGACGCCTTCGGGCGCCCCAAGGTCCGGCAGGTGCCCAAGGAGCCGGGCGTCCTCATCACCACCCCGGAGCCGAAGTACGACGCCAACGACAACGTGGTGGAGTCGACGGCGCCCAACGGCGCGGTCTCCACGGCCGCCTACGACGCCGCGGACCAGATCTCCTCGGCCACCGCGCCGAAGGACACCACGACGTCCGGCGAGCGGCGGACGGCGTACACCTACGACAAGGTCGGCAACCTCAGGACGACGACCGAGCCCAAGGGCACGCTGACCACCGACGCCACCGACTACGTCACCACCCAGCACTACGACGCCATCTACCAGCTCACCTCGGTCGTCAACGCCGAGGGCGGCAGGCTCAGTTACGAGTACGACAACGTCGGGAACCTCGTCACGGTCGTCGACCCGAAGAAGAACGCGACCGCGGACACCACCGACTTCACCACCAAGACCGCCTACGACCTGAACCACCGGGTCACGACGGTCACCGACGCCGCCGGGAAGACCACCAAGCGGACCTACGACAAGGACTCGCGGGTCGTCACGACCACCGACGCCGAGAACAACACCACGACCGTCACCTACGACCAGCGTGGCAAGCAGACCGAGGTGAAGGCGCCCCACGACGGCACTTCGACCATCACCTACCGCACCACGAAGTACGAGTACGACCAGGTCGGCAACACCACCCGGGTGATCAGCCCGCGCGGGACGGCGACGGCCAACGCGGACGACTTCGCCACGCGCACCGAGTACGACGCGCTGAACCGTCCGGTGAAGCAGTACCAGGCGTACGACCCCAACGACGGCCGCTACAACAGCCCGAACGTCTACACCGAGACGGTGTACGACGCGGTGGGCCGGGTGGCGAAGACCTCGCTGCCGCCGTCGAAGGACCAGACGGTCCGCAACGACACCACCTACAGCTACTTCGACAACGGCTGGGTGCGGTCGACCACGGACCCGTGGGACATCGTCACGACGTACGACTACAACGCGCTGGGCAAGCAGACCGCCCGGACGCTGACCTCGGCGGGCGGCTCCTCGGACCGCACCATGAGCTGGTCGTACTACCCGGACGGCAAGCTGAAGTCCCGCTCGGACGACGGTGTTCCGGCCGGTAAGTCGGTCGTCCTGGTGGACAACTCCGACACCCAGAACACCACCGCCACGGGCACCTGGACGAAGGGGAGCCTCACCGGCCAGCAGGGCTACGACCACGTCACCCACGCGGCGGGCACCGGCACGGACACGTTCACCTGGAAGCTGGACGTCCCCAAGGACGGCACGTACACCGCGTACGTGAAGTACCCGGAGGTGACGGGGGCCGCGTCGACGGCGAAGTACACGCTGGCCCATGGCACCACCACCGAGCCGTCGGTGACCAAGGACCAGCGGGCGAACCCGCGGACCTGGGTGCAGCTCGGCTCGTACTCCCTCAAGCAGTCCGAGGGCGCCGAGCTGAAGCTGGCGCAGAACAGCGGCGGCGTCGTGGTCGCCGACGCGGTCAAGCTGGTCCGGGACACCAGCGGTGAGACCGACGCCGAGAAGAAGACCTTCTCCTACGTCTACGACGTCAACGGCAACCTGACCTCGCTGGACGACACGTCGTCGGGCGCGGCCATCGACGCCTACACGGTCACCTACACCGGCCTCAACCAGGTCCAGAAGGTCACCGAGGCGCTCTCCGGGCAGGAGAAGAAGGCCACCACCTACACCTACGACGCCAACGGCCAGCCGGAGACGGTCACCCACCCCGACCAGTTCTCGAAGTACACCTACGACCTGCGAGAGCTGGTCAAGACGGTCTCCGTCGGCAAGAGCGCGACGGACACCACCCCGGAAGTGACCTCGTACACCTACACCGACCGCGGCCAGAAGCTGAAGGAGACCAAGGCCAACGGCAACACCGTCGACTACACCTACTACCTCGACAGCGCGGTCAAGACCCAGCGGGAGCGGAAGGCCAACGGCACGCTCGTCTCCGAGCACACCGTCACCTACGACCCCAACGGCAACAAGGCGCGTGACGTCGGCAAGAAGATGAACGCCGACAGCCCCTCCGCGTATGTGGACGTCACGGCGGACTACACCTACGACCCGGTGGACCGGATCGCGTCGGTGACGAAGGCCGGGACCAGCCCCGGGACCGAGACCTACGTCCATGACGACAACGCCAACGTCGTCTCGCAGAACGTCAAGGGCGTGCCCTCGACGTTCACGTACGACCGCAACCGGCTGCTGTCGGCGACCGTCGACGGCGCCGCTGCCGGGTACAACTACGACCCGTTCGGCCGTCTGTCGACCATCACCGGCGAGGGCAAGGTCGTCTCGCGCAACACCTACGACGGCTTCGACCACGTGGTGGAGACGTCGAAGCTGACCGAGAGCGGCGGGCAGTCGGTGACCCGCTACACCTTCGACCCGTTCGACCGCACCACCAGCAAGACCGCGGACGGCGAGACGACCGACTACCGCTACCTCGGTCTGTCGTCGGAGGTGCTCAGCGAGGAGATCGCCGGGGCGGTCACCGCGTCCTACCAGTACTCGCCGTGGGGTGAGCGGCTCTCGCAGGTCAAGCGGGTCGGCACCACCGACGAGCTGGGCGTGTACGGCTACAACACCCGGGGCGACGTCGAGTCCGTCACCGCGACGGACGGGGACACCACGGCCACCTACGGCTACTCGGCCTACGGCAAGGACGACGCCGGGGAGTTCACCGGCATCGACAAGCCCGACCCGGCCGACCCGGCGGCGCAGGACGCGTACAACCCCTACCGCTACAACGCCAAGCGCTGGGACGTCTCGTCGGGGACGTACGACATGGGCTTCCGTGACTACAACCCGGAGCTGAACCGCTTCACCACCCGGGACATGTACACCGGAGCGCTCTCCGACATGCGGCTCGCCTCGGACCCGATGACCGGCAACCGGTACGCGTTCACCGCCGGGAACCCGGTCAGCCGGATCGAGATCGACGGTCATGAGCCGGACTGCATGGGCTACAACAGCTTCACCTGCCCGCGGATGCCCGCGGGGAGCAACGACTGGATGTTCGACGACCCCGAGGACGCCCCCGCCACCCCGGTGTCGGGCTCGGGCGAGTGGGGCAACGCCTGGCAGTACAACAACACGCTGCCGGGTGCCTTCCCGAACGGGGACGCCTCGACGCTCCCGAGCGAGCCGAAGGAGCCGCCGCTGTGGGAGAACCTCGTCGGCGGCGCCCTGTACTGGGGCACGCAGATGGGCAACCCCGTCAACAGCGTCCCGTTCATCGGCGACTACCTCGGCTCGGACCTGGGGTACTACAACACCTCGGGCATCTGCGGCGGGGCCGACATCGCGCTCGGGCTCGGTTTCACCGCGTCCGGCTGTCTGGCCGTCATGAAGACGGACGGCGGCTACGACGTGGCCTGGACCGGGACGTACGGCGGTGAGGTCGGCTGGGGTCCGATCCCCTCGGCCAACCTCGGCCTGATGTACAGCAACGCCGACGACTGGGGCCAGGTCCGTGGCACCACCGTGGGCGGCGAGATCTCGGGCGGTGCCCCGATCGGGATCTACGGCGGCTATGGTCAGGCGTCCAACTCCACCTCGGCGACCTGCTCGGTGGGCGCGCCGATCACCGGGGTGGTGAGAAACAGCGACGGCGTGCCGGTGGGGTCCATCGAGTACGGAATCACCACGCCGGAACTCGACGTGTCGGGTTCCTACACGTGCACGGGCGTCCACTGATGTCCTGAGCGGCGTCATCACCGGCCGCCGGTGGCGGGGAGCCCGTACGGCTTCCCGCCACCGGCGGCCCCGCGCACCTCACTGATCAGCACCTCCCTGACACGCACCGCACCTCACCGAAAGGAGCCCGGATCCATGTTCACGGTGGTCGGCGCCCTGTTCCTCCTGGTCGGCCTGGTCTTCGTGGCGAACCCGTTCGGGCTCGCGGCGAAGTACGTCCGGTTCGCCTGGCGCACGGGCAGCCCCCGCCCGGGGATGAGTCCGGAGTTGCTGGCGCGCAGACTGGGCACGGCGTTCCTGCCCCTCGGCTGCGGGCTGCTGGCGGCCCGGCTGTTGCTGGCCCTGGGGGTCGAGGAGGACGTCCTGATGGGGCTGCTGCCGGTGGGAGTCGTCGGTCTCTTCGCCGTCATCGGCACCACGCTCTATCTGATCTACCGTGACTCCTCCCGGGGTCCTCGAGTGTGAGACATGGCACCCCCGGGCGTCCGAGTGCGCCGGTGTGCGGGTGTGCGCCCGCATTCGCGCCCCTCGTGCCCGCTTGTCACCACCCCCGGGGGCCGATTACTGTCACCACGCCTTGGTGAACGGGAAATCCGGTGTGATGCCGGTGCGGCCCTCGCCACTGTGATCGGGAAGTCCGGCTCCAGCCCTCACGGGCGGCCACTGGGTCCTTCGGGACCCGGGAAGGCGGAGCACGGGCGGTGGTACCCGTCAGCCAGGAGACCGGCCAAGGCGCGTCAACCATCCACGAGGTGCTGGAGAGGGTCTGCTGAGCCATGCACATAGCCGAGGGTTTCCTGCCTCCGGCGCACGCGATCGCCTGGGGTGCCGCGTCCGCGCCGTTCGTCGTCCACGGAGTCCGCTCCCTCACCCGTGAGGTCAGGGAGCACCCGGAGAGCACCCTGCTCCTCGGTGCCTCCGGCGCCTTCACGTTCGTCCTGTCCGCGCTGAAGCTGCCCTCCGTGACCGGCAGTTGCTCGCACCCCACCGGCACCGGTCTGGGTGCCATCCTGTTCCGGCCGCCGGTGATGGCGGTCCTGGGCACCATCACCCTGCTGTTCCAGGCGCTGCTGCTGGCGCACGGCGGGCTGACCACGCTCGGCGCCAACGTCTTCTCCCTCGCGATCGTCGGCCCCTGGGCGGGCTACGGGGTCTACCGGCTGCTGCGCCGGTACGACGTGCCGCTGATGGGCGCCGTCTTCGGCGGCGCGTTCGTCGCCGACCTGTCCACGTACTGCGTGACCAGCGTGCAGCTGGCGCTGGCCTTCCCCGACCCGAGCAGCGGGTTCCTGGGCGCGCTCGGCAAGTTCGGCTCCATCTTCGCGGTCACGCAGATCCCGCTCGCGGTGAGCGAGGGCCTGCTGACGGTGCTGGTGATGCGGCTGCTGGTGCAGTCCAGCAAGGGGGAGCTGACCCGGCTCGGAGTGCTGCTGACCAAGCCCGCGAAGCGTGAGGCGGTGGCCCGGTGAAGCGCAACACGAAGATCAACCTGCTTCTGCTGCTCGCGGTGGCCGCGCTGGCGGTGCTGCCGCTGGCGCTCGGTCTGGGCGACCACAAGGAGGAGCCGTTCACCGGCGCCGACGCGGAGGCGGAGACGGCGATCACCGAGATCGAGCCGGACTACGAGCCGTGGTTCTCGCCGCTGTACGAACCGCCGTCCGGCGAGATCGAGTCGGCGCTGTTCGCGGTGCAGGCCGCGCTCGGCGCGGGCGTGCTGGCGTACTACTTCGGGCTGCGCCGGGGACGTCGGCAGGGCGCGGAGCGGGCCCTGGCCGAACCCCGGGTGAGCGCCGGGGACGACTGAGTGCTGCCGATCGACGCGGCGGCGCACAGCAGTCGCTGGCGCCGCCGCCACCCCGTGGACAAGGCCGTGCTCGGGCTCGGTCTGACCGTGCTCGCGATCTCGCTGCCGCCCTGGCCGGGCGCGGCCCTGGTGCTGGTGACGGCGCTGGCGCTGCTGCTGGGCCCGGCCGGGGTGCCGGGGCGGGGGCTGTGGCGGGCGTACAAGGTGCCGCTGGGGTTCTGTGCGACGGGCGCCGCGACGCTGCTCGTGCAGGTCGGCGGTCCGGGAGGGCTGGTGTCCCTCGCCGACGACGGGCCGCTGCGCGCCGGGGAGTTGCTGCTGCGGACGTCGGCGGCGTCCCTGGGGGTGCTGCTGTTCGCGTTCACCACCCCGATGTCCGATCTGCTGCCGCGGCTGGTGCGCGCCGGGGTGCCCGCGCCCGTGGTGGACGTCGCGCTGGTCACGTACCGGATGAGCTTCCTGCTGCTTGACTCGGTGCGCCGGATCCGGGCCGCGCAGGCCGCGCGGCTCGGGCACACCACCCGGGCCGCGACCTGGCGGTCCCTGGCGGGGCTCGGCGCGACCGCGTTCGTGCGGGCCTTCGACCGGGCGGCCCGGCTGCAGGCGGGGCTCGCCGGGCGCGGCTACGACGGCTCCCTGCGGGTGCTGCTGCCCGAGGCCCGGGTCTCCGTCCGGTTCACCGGAGCGAGCCTCCTCCTGCTGGCGGCGCTGGCCGCCCTCACCCTCGTACTCGAAAGGCCGCTGACATGAGCGAGCCCGCCCTGGTCGCCCTGCGGGGTGTGTCCTTCGCCTACGAGGACGGTCCCACCGTCCTCAGCGGCCTCGACTTCGACGTCCACGAGGGGCGCGCGCTCGCGCTGCTCGGCCGCAACGGCAGCGGCAAGACGACCCTGATGCGGCTGCTGAGCGGTGGGCTCAGGCCGCGCGAGGGCCGGTTGACGGTCGAGGGGCGGCCGGTCGCCCATGACCGCAAGGGGCTGACCCGGCTGCGGACGACGGTCCAGCTGGTGGTGCAGGACCCGGACGACCAGTTGTTCGCCGCGTCCGTGGCGCAGGACGTGTCGTTCGGGCCGCTCAACCTCGGCCTGCCCGACGCCGAGGTGCGGACCCGGGTCGGCGAGGCGCTGGCCGCGCTGGACATCGGCGCCCTGGCCGACCGTCCCACCCATCTGCTGTCCTACGGCCAGCGCAAGCGGGCGACGATCGCGGGCGCGGTCGCGATGCGGCCGAGGGTGCTGATCCTCGACGAGCCGACCGCGGGCCTGGACCCGGACGGCCAGGAGCGGCTGCTGGCCACCCTGGACGAGCTGCGCGCGAGCGGGACGACGGTGGTGATGGCCACCCATGACGTCGACCTCGCGCTGCGCTGGGCCGACGACGCGGCGCTGCTCACCCCGTCGGGCGTGCACACCGGTCCCGTGGCGGCGACGCTGGCCCGCACCGAGCTGCTCGGGCAGGCGGGGCTGCGGCTGCCCTGGGGCATCGCGGCGGCCCGGCTGCTGCGCACGCAGGGCCTGCTGGGCGAGACGGCCGACGGGCCGCGCACCGCGGAGGACCTGGCCGCCCTCGCCGGGGCCGTGGCGCCGCCGCGGGGGTGACCGGTCAGCCCCACTTCTGACGGTCCGTGCGCTCGCAGGGCAGGGCGCGCAGTCCGGTGGCGCTGTCGGTGAGGCAGTGGTGGGTGACGGCGTTCCTGATCTCCACGGAGTCGTCCCGCAGGGCGGTCACGATCCACTGCTGGGTGGCCTCCGAGCCGCAGACGGCGGGGCGCAGTCCGTCGTCGCCGTGGTCGAGGCAGGCGCCGGTGGCGTGGTTCCTGAGCCGGGTGGTGCCGTCGTCCGCCGTGGTCCTGGACCAGCGCTGGTAGTTGAGGGCGTTGCAGGGGTAGGTGCGCAGGCCCGCGTCCAGGCTGTCGTCCAGGCAGGCGCCGGTGGCGCGGTTGACGAACATCCGGCCGGGGTCGGGCAGTTGCGGGCCGTTGTGCGCGGAGTCGGCCGCGTCGCCTCCGGTCGGCAGGAGTACGGCGGTGAGCGCGCCGCCGAGCAGGGCACCGGCCAGCGTTCCGGCGGCGACGTACCGCCAGCGGGCGCGCGGGCGGCGGCGGGGGGCGGCCGGGGGGTCCGGCGCGCGGGCCGGGGGCGCGGTGGGCTGGCTGCGGTCCGCGGCCTCCCACAGGGCCCGGTACTCGGCCGGGTCGGCCTTCAGGGCGACACAGAGGTCACGGACCGTGGACCAGGGCGGCACCGTACTGCCGCGGAAGTAGCGCGACAGGGACGAGTCGCTGATGCGCACCTCGTTCTCCAGCGCCCGCAACGTGCGGCCCGAACGCTGCTGCAGCGCGCGCAGGGCACTGCCCAGGACGCGCGCCGGGTCGTCGTCCGGGGAGACCTTGCCGATGGCCATCTCCAAGTCCTCCACTGTCCCGGGACATCCGCGTCCCCGCAGGTCGGAACCTTAGGGATCCCGACATCGAGGAAGCAAACGGGACAAGCTTGCGAAGGGTGACGCACCTGCACAAACTCGGGTCACCGCACCGCCGAGACGCGTGCGGATCACCGCTTCCGGCGCCGGTCACGCCGTTTGACCGCGGGCCGCGCCGCACAACCGACAGGAGCACGTCATGCACCGCGTCACCGCACGTCTTCGGCCGCGCCCGGCCGTCGTCGGCCTCGCCCTCCCGGCCCTGCTGCTCGCCGGGGGCGTCACTCCGTCACCGGCCGCCGAGCCGCGGGACGGCGAGTTCGTCGCCGTCCAGGTCAGCGAGGCGGACGGGTCGCCGGTCGGCGGTGTCGTCCCGTGCAAGTGGGGCGTCAACGCCCGCTGGACGCAGGGAAATCCAAGCGATCTGACGTACTCGGCGAGCTTCTGGTGCCCCCTCGTGCCGGACGGCCCCGAGATGGCGGGATTCGTGGAGGCGTCGCTGCACCGGCCCGGCGGTGAGCCGATGGGCCGGGCCCCACGGGTGGACGTCACGCCGTACGAGCCCAGCGAGACGGTCAGCGAGGGAACGGTCACCGTCAACCGGCCGAGCACCCAGTACGTCCGCCATGTCTCCTGGGTCCAGATGCTGCCGACCGAGCCCGGCAAGGTCTGGGTCTGGGGGGCGCTGCCCGAGGGCTGCGACGGGACGGGTTCGCCGATCGCGCACTGCGAGATCGACGACGACCCCTTCACGGTGGAGTAGCGGGCCCTTGGCCGATCTCCTGTTCGGCCCAGATGATCTTGCCGTTGTGGGTGTACCGGGCGCCCCAGCGGTGGGCCAGCTGGGCGACCAGGAAGAGTCCCCGGCCGCCCTCGTCGGTGGAGCGGGCGTGGCGCAGTCGGGGGGCGGTCGCGCTGGCGTCGGAGACCTCGCAGGTCAGGCGGGTGTCGCGGAGCAGCCGTAGCCGGATGGGCGGGTGGGCGTAGCGGATGGCGTTGGTGACCAGTTCGCTCACGATGAGTTCGGTGGTGAGGGCCAGTTCCTCGAAGCCCCAGGCCGCCACCTGGCGGGCGGCGCGGGCCCGGATGTCGGCGACGGCGGCCGGGTCGGCGGGGACTCCCCAGGAGACCACCCGGTCGGCGCCCAGGGCGTGGGTGCGGGTGAGGAGCAGGGCGATGTCGTCGGCCTGCGGCACCGGGACGAGCCGCTGGACCACGGAGGTGCACAGGGCGTCGAGGTCGGGGCCCGGCCGGGCCAGTACCTCGCCGAGCCGGGCCATGCCCCGCTCCATGTCGTGGTCGGCGCCCTCGATGAGCCCGTCGGTGTAGAGGCCGAGCAGGCTGTTCTCGGCCAGCTCGATCTCCATGGCCTCGAAGGCCATGCCGCCCAGGCCGAGCGGCGGTCCGGCCGGGGGTTCGAGGAAGGTCACGGTTCCGCCGGGGTCGACGACGACGGGCGGCGGGTGTCCGGCGCGGGCCATCGTGCAGCACCGGGTGACCGGGTCGTAGACGGCGTAGAGGCAGGTCGCGCCGAGGAAGGAGGGGGTGGTGTCCTCGTCCGGGCGCGCGGCGCCGGTCTCCTCCTCGCCGAGCCGCAGGACGAGGTCGTCGAGGTGGGCCAGCAGGTCGTCCGGCGGCATCTCCATGTCGGCGAGGGTCTGTACGGCGGTCCGCAGCCGCCCCATGGTCGCGGCGGCGGCGATGCCGTGCCCCACCACGTCGCCGACGACCAGGCCCACCCGGCCGCCGGACAGCGGGATCACGTCGAACCAGTCGCCGCCGACGCCGCCCGGCGCGTCCGCGGGGAGGTAGGAGGAGGCCACCTCCAGGGCCGTGCCGCCGGACAGGGCGTGCGGCAGCAGGCTGCGCTGGAGGGTGACCGCCGCGGTGTGCTCCCGGCTGTAGCGGCGGGCGTTGTCGACGCACAGCGCCGCCCGCGCCACCAGCTCGCGGGCCAGCAGGACGTCGTCGGGCTGGAAGGGGACGGGGTTGAGGGACCGGAGGAACGTGGTGAGGCCGAGGGCGGTGTTGCGGGCCCGCATCGGCACGGAGATCAGGGAGTGCAGGCCGAACTCGCGGATGTGGGCGGCGCGTTCGGGCTGTTCGCTGAGCCACAGCTCGTCGGACGGGTCGAGGACGGGGAGGTGGATCGGCTCGCCGCTGATCAGCAGGTGCACGTCGTGCGGCGGCGGCAGGAAGGTCACCCGGTCCCCGATCTGGGCCACGGCCTCCGGGACGCCCTCGCGCACCGACTTCATCCCGGCGCGGCGCATCACCGGCCGGACGGGCGCCGGGCCCGCGTCGGTCAGCCACGCGCCGTGCCCCTCGGTGCTGAGGACGGTCTCCAGCAGGTCGACGATGACGAAGTCCGCGAAGTTCGGGACGGCGAAGTCGGCGAGTTCCTGGGCGGTGCGGAGCACGTCGAGGGTCCTGCCGATGCTGGTCCCGGCCTCGTTCACGAGGGTCAGGAGGCGACGGGCGTTCCACCGCTCGGTGACGTCGAGGACCATGTAGCAGACCCCGGTGATGGCGTCGTGGGCGTCCACCAGCGGGAAGAAGGACGTCGAGTAGGCGTGCTGCCGGTGCGGGTCGGCCCAGCTCCAGCCGACGTACTCGTAGTCGGTGACCGGGAGGCCGGTCGCCAGGACCTTGCGCATCAGGCCCTCGATGGTCTCCGTCTGGAGGCCGGGCAGCAGTTCGCTCAGCCGTCGGCCGAGGCGCTGCTCGCGCGGGACGCCGCCGAAGCGTTCCAGGGTGTCGTTGAGCCACACGTAGCGCAGGTCCAGGTCCATCACCGCCATGCCGACCGGCGAGCGGGTGAGGAAGCCGTCGAGGACGGACTGGCCCACGGCCCACTGCTGGCGCCGCTGCCACGCGGAGAGCAGGAAGCACTCGGCGTCGCCGATCCGGAAGGACGCGGAGACCCGCAGGTCGACGTCGATCCGGGCCCCGTCGCGGTGCCGCAGCGCGACCTGCCCGTTCCACCCCACCCCGCCCCGGCACCGCTCCGCGATCCCCGCCACCCGCGCCGGATCCCCCGGCCCGGCCAGCACCCGCCCGGCCGACCTGCCGACGACATCCCCCGCCGCCCACCCGACCAGCTCCTGGGCCCCCCGCGTCCACCCGACGACCACACCGTCCGCCGACAGCACGGCTGCGGCGTCGGAGGAGGCGTCGAGGTGGTCATGGGGGGTGTCGGGGGTGGGCGCGTCGGGAGAGTTCATGGGTCGCATCCTTTACAGGACCATGTTCCTGCTAGTCCGCCCGATCCGCACGGCTCCGGCGCTCCGGCGCTCCGGCCCGGGAACGGGAAGCGCTCCGGTTGGGCAAAGGAGGATGCCCCGGGGGAGCATGGAAGTGCCGGGGGTCGGAACCCGGCGTGCGGCCCCCGTGCCGTGGGCGTCCCACCGGCCGGTGGAGGAGGTGCGCTGCCATGACAGCCGGATCCTTCCGGTCCCGGGGTGGGGGGTACGGCGACTCGGAGCCGCCCCGGCCGACCGGTCTGCTCGATGTGCTGAGCGTCGCCGCGGTGGTCGTCGACGCCGACGGCCGCATCGTCTTCTGGACCCCGCAGGCGGGGGAACTGTTCGGGTACTCCGAGGAGGAGGCCCTCGGCAAGTACGCGGCGCGGCTGTTCATCCACCCCGAGCACCTCCAGGCGGTGATGAGCCTGTTCACCGAGGTGCTGCAGACCGGCCGCAGCTGGGCCGGTGCCTTCCCCGTCCGGCACAAGGACGGCTCCACCCGGCTGACGGAGTTCCGCAACATGCGGCTGACGGACGACCTCGGGGACGTCTACGCGCTGGGCATCGCGGCCGACCACGCCCTCCTGGAGCGCGTGGAGACCGATCTCGCGCTGTGCGAGAGGCTGATCAACCAGTCCCCGATCGGTCTCGCCCTGATGGACCCCGACCTGCGCTACCGCCTGGTCAACCCGGCGCTGGAACGCATCGACGGCATCCCCGCGGAGGACCACATCGGCCGTCATCTGCGGGAGACCCCGGCGCTCCCCGACGTCGCCACCATCGAGTCGGCGCTGCAGCAGGTGCTCACCACCGGCACCCCGCTCCTCGACCAGTACCACGTGGGCCGCCCGCACGCCGACCCCGAGCACGAGCACGCCTGGTCGCTGTCGTTCTACCGGCTTGAGGACCCCGGCGGCCGGGTGCTGGGCGCCGCCACCTCGGTCGTGGACGTCACCGAGCGGCACCGCGCGGCGGGCGAGGCCGACCGCGCCCGGCGCCGCCTCGCGCTGATCGCCGACGCCTCCGCACGCGTCGGCACCAGCCTGGAGGTGGAGCAGACCGCCCGCGAACTGGCCGACATCGCCTCCACCGAACTCGCCGACGTGGTCGCCGTGGACGTCCTGGACGCCGCGCTCGCCTGCCGCCGCAGCCGCAAGCCGGACAACGGACCGGAGCTGTTCCGCGCCCTGGCACTCAAGGCGGCGCACCCCACCGTCGCGCTGCGCGCCGCCGACGCCCCCGGTGACCTGGCCGCCTACGACGGCGACCGCCTGGTCACCCTGTGCGTGCACACCGCGCGGCCGGTGCTGGTCAAGCATGTCGGCCACCACGACCTGCCGCGGATCGCGCGGGACGAGGAGGCGACCACGCTGCTGGCCCGCGCGGGCGTCCACTCGTATCTCGCCGTGCCGCTGATCGCCCACGGTGAGGTGCTCGGCGTCCTGGACCTCAAGCGCACCCGCAACCCGGTCCCGTTCGACGAGGACGATGTCATCCTCGCCTGCGAGCTGGCCGGACGGGCGGCCGTGGCCATCGACAACGCCCGCTGGTTCCAGAGCGTGCGCAACACCTCGCTCACCCTCCAGCGCAGTCTGCTGCCCGACCACTCACCGCACCACCCCGGCCTGGAACTCGCCTCCCGCTACCAGCCCGCCCAGGCCACCAGCGAGGTCGGCGGCGACTGGTACGACGTCATCCCGCTGACCGACGACAAGACCGCCCTGGTCGTCGGCGACGTGATGGGCAACGGCATCGACGCCGCCGCGACCATGGGCCGACTGCGCACCGCCACCTGCGCCTACGCCGACCTCGATCTGGAGCCCGGCGCGGTGCTCCAGCACCTCGACAAGATCACCTGCGATCTGGAGCACTACATCGTCACCTGCGTCTACGCCGTGTTCGACCCGCGCACCAGGACGTGCCGCATCGCCAACGCGGGCCACATGCCGCCCGCGCTGGCCCGCCCCGGCGAGGCGGCCACCCTGCTCGACCTGCCCGCCGGGGCCCCGCTCGGCATCGGCGGCATCCCGTTCGAGACCGCCACCGTGGAACTCGCCCCCGGCGATCTGCTGGTCCTCTACACGGACGGCCTCGTCGAGACCCGGCACCACCCCATCGACGACCGCCTGGGCGTCCTCCTCGGCTTCCTCGACGAGCCCCCCGAGTCCCTGGAGGAGACCTGCGACCTGCTCCTCTACGGGCTGCGCAACCCCGACGACCACGACGACGTCGCCCTCCTGGTGGCCCGCACCCAGTAGCCGGTCAGGAGCCGGGCGCCAGCACCGCGACGGAGCCCTGCGCCACCGCGCACAGCGTCTCCGTGCCGTCCTCGGCCACCGTACTCAGGTCGCAGCGGCTGACCACGCGGGTGCGGCCCGCGCGGACGACGCGGCCGTGCGCGCGCAGCAGGACGCCGTCGGCGGGCTTGAGGTAGTCGATGGTGTACCCGGCGGTGATCAGCCGGGCACCGGCCACCGTGCCCGCGGCGAAGGTGAGGGTGTTGTCGGCGGCGTAGCCGAGGACGCCGCCGTGCAGGAAGCCGTACTGCTGGCGGAGTTCGTCGCGGATGTCCAGCTCCAGGACGGCCTCGCCACCGCCGAAGGCGACGAGGCGGGCGCGGATCAGGTCGCTGAAGGGCTGGGCGGCCAGCACCTTCCGGGCGGTCTCCAGGTCGTCGATGGTGCGCATGGTCATGGCCCCTCGCGTCGAGTCGGCGCTCACTTCACCGTGCTCACTTCACTAGTGAAGTGACTGTTCCCCGACCCTCGCGCGCGAGCGCCGCTTCTGTCAAGATCGGCCCATGTCCGAGGCCGACCAGCGTCTGTACTTCCTGCTCCAGCGGGCGGCGCACCAGCTGCGCACCGGGGTGGACCGGCGTTGTCTGGCCGCCGCCGGGGTGACCACCGCGCAGCTCGGCGCGCTGTTCGCCGTGCACGACGAGCCCGGGATCACCCAGCAGGGGCTGGCCCGGGTGCTGGGGCTGCGCGAGTCGGCGGTGACGGGACTGGTCGCACGGCTCACCAAGGCGGGGCTCGTGGTCAGGCGACCGCATCCGCGTGAGCACCGGGCCGTCGTCCTGGAGCTGACCGCCGAGGGGACCGCGGCACTGGCCGCCGCGCGGCCGGAGATCGACCGTTTCAACGGGGAACTGCGGGAGTTGCTCGGCGAGCAGGGGTTCGCCGGGACCGCCGCCGCGCTGCACCGGCTGGCGCACTGGGAGCCGTGACGGGGTGCGTCACGAGGGTTGCGGGCGAGGTGTGCTGGGCACCCGGACCCCACTGTGAGCACGCACCACGTGAGGGAGCCGGACGTGCGGCAGCGACTGCCGCGGCGCCGGATCCTGGTCGCCGGGTGGTTCAGCTTCCTGCACGGGGAGGCGACCGCCGGGGACGTGCTCGCCCTGCGCCGGGTGGAGGACGTCCTGCGCCGGGCCGGGGTCTCCTACGACGTCGTGTGGAGCCCCGGGTTCCGGGCGGGCGCGCTGCATCTGGAGGAGGTGCGGCCCGAGGACTACACGCATCTGGTGTTCGTGTGCGGGCCGCTGCACGGGGCACAGGTCGAGGCGCTGCACCGGCGGTTCGCGCACTGCGCGCGGATCGCCGTCGGCACGTCCGTCCTCGACCCGGACGACCCGGCGGTGGCCGGGTTCCACCGGGTCCTCGCGCGCGACGCGCCCGCCGCCCCTCCGGTGGAGGACCTGTCGGCCCGCGCGCCCGCCGTACCGGTACGGCCGGTCGCCGGGGTGATCCTGACCCACGGCCAGTACGAGTACGGGCCGCAGCGGCGGCACGACGAGGTGGCCCGCACGGTCACGCACTGGCTGGCCGAGCGGGACTGCGCCCGCCTGGAACTGGACACCCGGCTCGACACCCACGACTGGCGGCTCAGCGCGACCCCCGCCCAACTGCTGTCCGTACTGGCCCGTCTCGACCTCGTCGTCACCGACCGGCTGCACGGGCTGGTGCTGGCCCTGCGGGCCGGGACCCCGGCCATCGCCGTCGACCCGGTCGCGGGCGGCGCGAAGGTGACCGCCCAGGCCCGCGCCTGCGGCTGGCCCGCGCTGATCCCCGCCGAGCGCCTGGACGGACGCCTGCTGGAACGCTGGTGGGAGTGGTGCCTGACGTCCGGCCGGGTGGCCGCGCGGCAGGTGCGCGCCGAGTTCCTGGAGGGGTCCCTGCCGGACAGCGCGGACGGACTCCTGGAGGCACTGGAGGTGCAGCGGTCCCCGGGCTGAACGGGGCGTTCGCGCACACGGGGTCACCCTCACCCCACGTAGCGCCGGGCCGTCGACGTGCTCTGGGCGTGTTCCAGCGTGCGCAGCCGGGACTCGACCTCGGCGGGCAGTACCCGGCGTTCGCGCAGTACCCAGGGGAGGGCGGCGGCGGCCTCGGCGAAGCCGCGCAGGGAGGTGGTGTCGTGCGGGACGGTGCGGGCCAGGTGCCAGGTGCGGCGCAGGGCGGGCCGGGCCGGGCGGCGCAGCCAGGTGAACCACAGGGTGTTGCGGATGCCGTGCGCCCGCCGCGCGGTGGAGTCCCGTAGCTCGGACGGCTGATGATGGGCCGTCAGATGGTCGGCGTACGTCAGCCACCAGCCGTTCGCCGCCAGGTCGGCGGCGAGCAGCTCCTCCTCGCCGCCCAGCCACAGCCGGGGGTGGAAGCCGCCCGCGGTGCGGAAGGCGTCGGTGCGCAGCACGGTCGCGGCGGCCAGGAAGGAGCCGAGCGCCGGGCCGGGCAGCCAGTCGGGGCCGGGGACGGGTGAGGTGCGCAGTTCGCGCACGATGGGGTCGTCCGTGCCGTCCGGTTCCACGACGATCCGCGCGGTGACCGTGCCGAGCGCGGGGTACCGGTCGAGCAGGTCGGCGGCGCCGGACAGGGCGCCGGGCGCCCACCAGGAGTCGTCGTCGCAGAACGCCACGTAGGGGGTGCGGACCCGGCGGACCGCCACGTTGCGGCCCACGGCGCCGAGGTTGCGGGCGGCGGGCAGCAGCCGTACCCGGGGGTGGTGGCGGCGCACGGCGGCGGCGGTGCCGTCCGTGGAGGCGTTGTCGGTGACGAACACCTCGGGCCGCTCCGGGAGTTCGGCGAGGTGGTCGAGGGTGCGCAGGAGTTCGGCGCGGCGGTCGTGGGTGATGATCACGACGGAGACGCGGGGGTCGGTCATGGGATCGCTCCCTGGCGGCCGTGGGTCTCGTCCAGCAGCCGGGCCGCGCGTTCCAGGTGCGGGGGCAGCGGGCTGCGGGCGTACAGGGCGGCGGGCAGGCGGGTGACGGTCTCGCGCAGGGCGCGCCGGGCGGGGGCCTCGTGGCGGGCCTCGGCGGCGAGGCGGCGGGTGCGGGCGAGGGCGTGCGGCACGGGGCGGCGCAGCCAGGCGGTGAGGACCTCGTTGCGGCGGTCGCGCGCCGGGCGCTCGTGACGGGGCGAGGGCGCCGGGTGGTGGTGGGCGGTCACGTCCGGGCAGTGCGCGACGCCCCAGCCGCGGGTGGCGAGGTCGTAGGCGAGGAGGGTCTCCTCCCCGCCGAAGAACAGCAGGTGGTGGAAGCCGCCCGCGTCCAGGTAGGCGGCGCGGCGGACGACGGCGGCGCAGGCCAGGAAGCCGAGCACCTGGGTGCCGGGCAGGTCGGGGGCCGGGCCGAGGGGCGAGCGGGCGAGGAGGGCGTTGAGCGGGTCGGGGGTCTCCTCGGGGCCGACGAGGGTGCGGGCGGAGAGCAGGCCGAGCCGGGGGTGGGCCTCGAAGTGCTCCACCGCGCGGGCCAGCGCGCCCGGCGCCCACCAGGAGTCGTCGTCGCTGAAGGCCACGTACGGGGTGTCCAGGGCGCGGACGGCGTGGGTGCGGGCCAGGGCGCCCCGGTTGGAGGGCAGGGCCAGCACCCGGACCTCGGGGAAGTCACGGGCGAGGCGGGCGCGGGTGTCGTCGGTGGAGGCGTTGTCGGCGACGACGACGGGTGGGCGTTCCGGGAGGGCGAGCAGGTGGCGGAGGGTGACGGCGAGGCGGTCGGAGCGGTCGCGGGTGGCGATGGCGATGCCCAGGGGCGGGTTGCTCATGACGGTTGCCGGTCCAGGGTGCGGGGGGCCGTTACGTGTCCGATGCGGTCGAGGGCTGCCAGGACGTCGTCGGGGTGGATGCGCAGCAGTGCCGGGTCGGGTCGGCGGCCGTGCGGGTCGCCGTCCGGGCCGGGGTGCCACAGGGCCTGGTGGCGCGGGTGCGGGGGCGGGCCCCAGCGGCTG
The DNA here is from genome assembly GCF_042796855.1 of Streptomyces sp. NPDC057877. Lineage (NCBI taxonomy): Bacteria > Bacillati > Actinomycetota > Actinomycetes > Kitasatosporales > Streptomycetaceae > Streptomyces > Streptomyces sp. NPDC057877. The sequence continues at coordinate 92,575 of NZ_JBHVMS010000002.1, read as the reverse complement.
GGCGGCACCGGGCCGAAGAGGGTGACGGTGGGGGTGGCGTGGGCGACCGCGAGGTGCGCGATGCCGGTGTCCCCGCTGACGACGGTGTGCGCGCCCGCGACGAGGGCGGAGAGCCGGGGCAGGGTGAGCGTGCCGCCGTGGAGGTCGGCGCGGGTCAGTCCGGCGTGCTCGCCGAGGCGGGCGACCAGGGCGCGCTCGTCGGCTCCCCCGGTGACGACGACCCGGTGGCCGTGGGCGCGCAGGGCGCGGGCGACGGTGGCGTACCGCTCCACCGGCCACTGCCGGGACGGTGCTCCGGCGCCGGGGTGCAGGACGACCGCGCCGGGCGCCGGGGAGGGCTCGGGCGGGCGCGGCAGCCGCAGGTCGGTCGGGTCGGCGTCGATGCCGTAGGCCGTGAGCAGCCTGCACCAGCGGTCGCGCTCCTGCTCCTCGGACCACCAGGGCGGGCCGTCGATCTCGGGCGTCTCCGGGTGCGCGAAGGCCAGCAGCCGCAGTGGGCGCAGGTCTTGCAGCAGGCGGTGGCTGGGCGGGCCGTTGCCGTGCAGGTCCACCGCGACGTCGGGGGGCGGGCCGCTCCAGTCGAGCCGCCGTGGCACGGCACGCCCCGGCGCGGACGCGGGCAGCAGCCGGTCGACGGCGCCGGTGGCCGCCACGATCGGCGCCAGCTCGGCGGGCCCCGCGAGGATCAGCTCGTGCCCGGGGAACGCCCGCCGCAGGGCCCGCAGCGCGGGCACTCCGGCGAGCAGGTCCCCGAGGCCGAGGGCGCGCAGGACAAGGAGACGGGGGCGGGGGCGGGGGTGGGGATGGGGGTGGGGATGGGGATGGGGATGGGGGCTCATACGGCGGCGGGTCATACGGCGCTCCCCAGCGCCCGCTCCAGCAACGCCGTCGACGACCGCCCGTCCAGGTACGGCAGCAGGATCGCCTGCCCGCCCCACCCTTCCAGCAGCGCGGCCTCCGGCAGGTCCGCGCCCGCGTAGTCGCCGCCCTTGACCCAGACGTCCGGCCGCAGGTCGGTCAGCAGCCGCCCCGGGGTGTCCTCGTCGAAGACGGCGACGGCGTCGACGCAGGCCAGGGCGCGCAGCACGCGCACCCGGTCGGCGAGGGAGTTGACGGGGCGGCCGTCGCCCTTGCGGCGGCGTACGGAGGCGTCGGAGTTGACGCACACGATCAGGCAGTCCCCGATGCGGCGGGCGGCCTGCAGCAGCCCGACGTGTCCGGCGTGCAGCAGGTCGAAGCAGCCGCCCGCGGCGACGACGGTGCCGCCGGTGGCGCGGACCCGGTCGGCGAGGGCGTAGGGGTCGTCGACGGGCAGCCGGGGGCGCTCGCCCCGCAGGGCCGCCCCCGCTCCCCCGGCGCCGACGAACTCGGTGGCCGCCGTCACCGCCCCTGCCACGGCCTCCTCCACCAGCGCCCCGTCGGCGAGCAGCCCGGCGGCCGTCGCGCCGAACCGGTCGCCCGCGCCGCAGGCGTCGCCGTGGTGGGCGGCGGGGGCGGGGACGAGGAGGGGGTGCTCGCCGTAGGAGAGCAGGGCGCCGCGCGGGCCCAGGGTCACCGTCACGGCCGCGGCCCGCCACCGCCGTACGAGGGTGGCGGCCCCGTGGGCGACGGCCCGCAGGCCCTCGCCGACGCCCGCGAAGGCGCGGGCCTCCTTCTCGGCCGGGGTGACCAGGCGGGTGCCGGGTACGGGTGGACCGCCGCGCGGGTGGGGGTCCCAGACCAGGGGCGGGCGTTCGGTGAGGGTGTCGCGCAGGGCGTCGGCGGCGCCGCGGCCGTAGTCGGAGACGAGCACGGCCGGGGCGCGGCTCAGCGCCTCGCGGGCGGCGTCGGTGGCCTCGCGGGTGCGGCCGTCGCCGCGGTCGAGGCGGACCAGGGGGCGGTCCGCCGCGAGGACGCGGGTCTTCTCGGGGAGCGGGCCGGTCAGCGGGAGCGGGATCAACTCCACTGTGCCGTCCAGGAGTCGGCGCAGCGCGTGGCTGGCCTCGTCGTCGCCGAGGCCGGTGATCAGGGTGACCTCGCGGCCGTCGCGGGCGGCGAGGTACGCGGTCAGGGCGGCGCCGCCGGGCCGTCGCCGTTCCGCGCAGTCGGCGACGACGGGCACGGGGGCGTCGGGGGCGAGCCGGTCGGCGGTGCCGGTGAGGTCGTGGTCGAGGAGGGCGTCGCCGACCACGACGAGGGGGGTGCGCTCAGCCATGGGACCTCCCGTGGGTGCCGTCCAGCGCCGCGTCGAACGCCTCGCACACCATGTGCACGGCGACCAGGTGGAGTTCCTGCACGGTGGCCGTCGATCCGGCCGCCACGCACAGCGCCTCGTCGCTGCCCGCGAGCAGCGGGTTGGGGGCCGGTCCGGTCAGGGCCCACACCCGCGTCCCGGCGGCCCGTCCGGCGTCGGCGGCCGACAGCAGGTTGGCGCTGGCGCCGGACGTGGACAGCAGCATCAGCACGTCGCCGGGGCGGCCGTGGGCGCGGACCTGGCGGGCGAACACCTCGTCCACGCCGTAGTCGTTGGCGATGGCGGTGGTGCTGGAGGTGTCCGCGTGCAGGGCGATCGCGGAGAACGGCGGCCGGTCGGCGCGGTAGCGGCCGACGAGTTCGGCGGTGAGGTGCTGGGCCTGCGCGGCACTGCCGCCGTTGCCCGCGGCGAGCAGCCGCCCGCCGCCGCCGAGGACGGTGGCGAGCCGCTCGCCCCACCGCTGGGTGACCGGCACCGAGCGCCGGAACTCGGCGATCGCGTCGCTCAGTTCGTCGCAGTGCGCGACCAGGGCGTTGGCCTCGACGCTCATCACGCCACCTCCGTCGATGTCGACAGCGCGTGCCCGGCCGTGACGTGCCGGTACACCTGCTCGGCGCCGTCCGCGACGCGCCGCCAGGTGAAGCGGGCCAGGACGCGTTCGCGGCCCGCGTCGCCGTAGCGGTGGCGCAGCGCGGCGTCGCCGAGGAGTTCACGGGTCACGGCGGCGAGGGCGCCGGGGTCGCCGTAGGGCACGAGCCGTCCGGTGACGCCGTCGGCGACGGAGTCGCGGTGGCCGCCGACGTCGGTGGCGACGACGGGCACCCCGCACGCCATGGCCTCCAGCGGGACGATGCCGAAGGGCTCGTAGACCGGGGTGCACAGCACCAGGTCGGCGCTGCGCATCAGGGCGGGCATGCGCGCGGGGTCGACGGCGCCCAGCAGCCGTACCCGGTCGGCGACGCCGTGGTGTTCGGCGAGCCGCAGCAGCCGTTCCGCCTCGGGCTCGGTGTCGAGCAGTCCGGGCGGCGGGCCGCCCGCGATGAGGAGTTCGGCGCGCGGCACCCGGGCGAGGGCGCGGATGGCCTGGTCGTAGCCCTTGCGGCGGACCAGGCGCCCGCAGGACAGCAGCCGGTAGCGCGCGTGGCGGCCGGGGATGCGCCGGTCGCGTTCGCTGCCGGGACGGAAGTGGTGGACGTCCACCCCGCACGGCACGACGGACACCTGCCGGGGCGGCACGCCCAGGTCGGCGAGTTCGTAGACCTCGTCGGTGCAGGTGGCCAGGACCCGGTGGCAGGTGCGGCCGATCTGCCGCTCGACGCCGATGCGTTCGTAGGGGCTGGTGTCCCGGCGCCCCTGGTGGCGGCGCTTGACGGTGCCGAGGGCGTGGTACGTCTGCACGACCGGGATGGCGTGCGGGTGGGCGCCGAGCTGGGAGGCCATGCCGGACATCCAGAAGTGGGCGTGGACCACGTCGGGCCGGTCCCGGTCCCAGGCCCGCGCCAGATACGCGCCGAAGCCGGGCATGTGCTCGAACAGCGCGTCCTTGGGGATGGGCGCGGCCGGTCCGGCGGGGACGTGCTCCACGACCCCGCCGCCGGGCAGCGGCACCCGCACCGGCAGGTCGGGCGCGTCGCGCCGGGTGTAGACGGTGACGTCGTGGCCGCGCCGCGCCAGCTCCTCGGTGAGGCGGGCGACGTACACGTTCTGGCCCCCGGCGTCGGGGCCGCCGAGCGCGGCGAGCGGGCTCGCGTGCTCGGACACCATGGCGATCCTCATCGGGTCACCTCCTTCAGCAGCCGCTCCCAGTCGTCCAGGAAACGGGTCAGCCCGTAGCGGGCGAGTGCCGCCGCGCGGGCGCCGTCGCCGACCACGCGCGCGTGCAGCGGGTCGGCGACGAAGTCCCGTACGGCGTCGGTCAGTACGTCGATGCGGTTGGAGACCACCCCGGCGCCGGGCGGCACCGCCTCGGTCACCTCGGTGGTGGCGAGCGCGACCACCGGCATCCCGAGGAACATGGCCTCCAGCAGGGACAGGCCCAGGGAGGTCCAGCGCACGGGGTGCAGGTAGACGCGGCGCCGGGCCATCTCGGTGTGCAGGTCGGCCTGCACGAGTTCATGGGTGCGGCAGGGGTCGGGCAGGGTGGTGAGCCGGTCGGTGCCCATGCCGAACACGTCGAGGGGTGCGGCGCGGGCGAACGCGGGCAGCAGATCGGTTCCGGTGGTACGGCCCCTGCGCACGGGTTCGTTGACGACGACGGCGGCCCGTGGCAGTTCCCCGGTCCAGCGCTGGCCGGGGTCCACGACACCGTGTTCGATCACCTCCGTCGGAGTGGTTCCGTTGTCCCACATCAGCCGGTTGAAGTGGGTGACGTGGACGAGCGTGACGCCGGGGATACCGGCGGCGGGGTGGCGGGTGTCGGGCACCTCGCCGTGGGGGGCGTTGTGCTCCAGGTAGACGAGCGGCGGGCGACGGCCCAGCCACGCCTCGACGAGGGCGAGTTCATGGGGGCGCTGCAGGACGACGACGTCGATGTCCGCGTCCCGCAGCCGCTCGGGCGGGAGTTCCACGACGGAGTCCGGCCAGTCGAAGGTGCGGGCGCGGCCGAGGCCGTCGGGTCCGCGGTCGGGGGTGACGGGGACGAGGTAGGTGTGCGGGCCCTGGACGAAGGACGTGGTCCAGGAACCGTGCACGTGCCAGAGCAGGATCCTCACGGCTGCATCACCTTCTCCACTGCGGCCAGGACGTCGTAGGCGGTCACCGTCTCCAGGCACGGGTGGCCCGGTACGGGGCACACCCGGGCGCGGCTGCCCGCGCACGGCGCGTCCTGGTCGCCGAGCAGGACGTACGGGACGCCGTAGGGCCGCCAGCGTTCGGCGGGTACGACGGGGGCGAACAGGGACACCACGGGGGTGCCGACGGCCGCCGCGAGGTGCGCGGGGCCGGTGTTGCCGGTGACGACGGCGGCGGCGCGGGCGAGGACACCGGCGAGTGCGGGGGCGTCGGTGCGCCCGCCGAGGTCGAGGACGGGCGGGCCGCTACGGCCTGCTCCGGCCCCGCCCGCCACCCGCGCGGTCAGCTCCCGCTCCCCCGTGCCGCCGGTGACCACCACCCGGTGCCCGGCCGCGGCCAGCTCGCCCACGGCCTCGGCGCACCGTTCGGCGCTCCACGCGCGGGCGGGCACGCTCGCGCCCGGGTGCAGCACGACGTACGGCTCGGGGCCGGTGAGCGCCGTGGTGTCCGGCGGCGGCAGCACCCTCGGCAGCCCGTCGTCGACCGGCGGGAACCCGGCGGCCTCCGCCAGTTCGAGGGCGGCCTCCACCTCGTGGGCGTGCGGCGCGCGGTGGTGTCGTACGTCGAGCAGGGACCCGGGGTAGTCCTCGCTGTCCGCGGCGATGTGCGCGACCCCGGCGAGGCGCAGCAGCAGGGCGGTGGGCAGGGGCGACTGGTGGAAGGAAGTCAGGACCAGCGCCGTGTCGGCGTCCAGCCGGTCGATCAGCTCCGTCACCTCGGCCCGGCGCACCGGCGGCGGCGCGAACCCGGCCCACGGGGCGTCCCAGACGACGACGTCGTCCACGCCGGGCAGCAGCCGGGCGGCGGGCGCGCCGAGCGGTCCGCACAGCAGGGTCACCGAGTCGGCGCGGGCGGCGACCGCGCGAACGGCGGGCCCGGCGAGCAGCACGTCCCCGAAGCTGTCCAGCCGGACGACGAGGGCTCTCACACCGGCCTCCCGGAGGTCTGGGGGGCGAGCAGCGCCCGCACGGCCGAGGCGAGGTCGGGCTCGAGATGCCCGGCTGCCTCGGTCTCCTCGGGCCGGGTCCGGTCGTTCGGCACCAGGACGCCGTGCGCGCCCGCGCGCCGGGCGGCCTCGACGTCGGCGCCGATGTCGCCGACCACGGCGCAGTCGGCGGGGGCGGTGCACAGCCGCCCCGCGGCCCACAGGATCAGGCCGGGTTCGGGTTTGCGGCAGTGGCAGCCGTCGCCGGGGCCGTGCGGGCACACCGCCCACACGTCGAACGGGCCGAGGAGTTCGTCGATCCGCGCGTTGACCCGGCGCACCTGGCCCTCGGTGAGCAGGCCCCGGGCGACACCGGACTGGTTGGTGACGACGCCGGTGCGGATCCCGCGCGAGCGCAGCAGCCGCAGCGCCGCCCAGGCCCCGGGGACCGGCCGCACCAGCGCGGGGTCGCCGTTGTAGGGGACGTCCTCGACGAGGGTGCCGTCCCGGTCGAACAGCACGGCCCGCACGGACATGGGGACGTCCGCCTTGCTCATCGGCCCGTCCGCCCTGCTCATCGGCCCGTCCGCCCTGCTCATCGCGCCGTCTCCCGCGCTCATCGCGCCACCTCCCGCCAGGGCGGCGCCTGCCGGTGCCGCCACCGTCCGCTGAGCCAGTGCCAGCTGGCCAGCGGCGGGATCAGCGCGCTGGTGACGAGCATCGTCGTCACCTCGTACCGGGTGCGCGGCCCGGGCGCGATCCGCGACCAGGCGAACTCGGCGGTGCCCAGCGCCCACGCGGTCGCGGCGATCTCGGCGGCCGTGCGCCGTCGGGTGAGGGCCAGCAGTCCGGCGGCGGCGCCCGCGCCGGTGACGGCGAGGTGGGAGCGCAGCCGTCCGCGCGGCGCGACCGCCCGGTGCCACCAGTTCGGCCCGTGCAGCCGCAGCATCAGCGCGTCGTCGGCGTTGCCGCGCTGGGAGCGCAGCGACACCCAGCGGTCGGCGGGGCGCACCGGGTGCCGGGTGGTGCGGCGGCCCTGCCGGATCCGCCAGCCCGCGTCCAGCAGCCGCAGGGCGAGGTCGGCGTCCTCGCGGTAGGCGCGCGGGAAGCGTTCGTCGAAGCCGTCGACCTGCTTGAGGGCGTCGGTGCGGTAGGCCATGTCGGCGGTGATCCAGCGGGCCTGCGCGAGGGCGGCCGTGTTGCGCTCCCAGTCGGTGGGGCGGCGCGCCCCGGGCAGCGGGACGGCGATCACGCCCTGGACGCCCGCGATGTCAGGGCCCGCCTCGTCGAGGTCCTGGGTGAGCTGCTCGCACCAGTGCGGGCCCACCTGCACGTCGTCGTCGAGGAAGGCGGCCCACGGGGAGGCGACGGCGCGCAGCCCGGTGTTGCGGGCGGCGGCGGGCCCGCGTCCCCCGCTGCGCAGCACGGTCGTACGGTCCCGCAGGTCGCCGAGGACGCTCAGCGGGTGCTGGAGGTCGGCGCGGTCGGGGTCGGGCCGGTCGTCGACGAGGACGATCTCCCGTGGCCCCGGCCCGGTCGCGGCGGCGAGCGCGGCGAGGCAGTCGGCGAGGGTGTCCCGCACGAGGGTGGGGATCACCACGGCGTAGTCGGTCATGCCCGCGCGCTCCCTTCGTAGGCCCGCCCCCGCCGCACCGCGTACGGCCCGATCGCCAGCAGGTCCACCGGCGCCGAGCCGAAGCACTCCAGCGCGTCGCGCGGGTCGTCGACCATGGGCCGCCCGGCGGTGTTGAGGCTGGTGTTGACGACGACGGGCAGCCCGGTGCGCCGCTCGAAGCCGCGCAGCATCCGCGCCACCAGCGGCTCGCGGCGCTCGTCGACGGTCTGGATGCGGGCGGTGCCGTCGACGTGCACGACGGCCGGGATGCGGTCCCGCCACTCCCGTACGACGTCGTGCACGAACAGCATGTACGGGCTGGGCATCGGCCCCTGGAACAGCTCCGGCGCCCGCTCGGCGAGCACCATGGGCGCGACCGGCCGGAACTCCTCGCGGCCCTTGACGGAGTTCAGCCGCTCCAGGTTCTCGGCGCGGCCGGGGTGCGCGAGCAGCGACCGGTGCCCGAGCGCCCGCGGCCCGTACTCGCTGCGCCCCTGGAACCAGGCGACGACCCCGTCACGGGCCAGCTCCTCCGCCACCGCCTCGGCGATGTCGGCGGGCCGCTCGTACGGTACGGCGGCGGCGTCCAGGCGGGCCCGCAGCTCCTCGTCGCTCCAGCCCCGACCGAGGTCGGGGCCGGGCAGCGGCTCGGGGTCGCGGCTCAGGTGCAGGGCGCCGCCGAGGGCGGTCCCGGCGTCCCCGGCGGCGGGCTGCACCCACACGTGCCGGTACGGGCCACGGGCGGCGATCTTCGAGTTGGCGACGCAGTTCAGGGCGACCCCGCCCGCCAGGGCGAGGGCGTCGCCGCCCGCCTCGGTGTGCAGCCAGGTCACCAGCTCCAGCAGGGTCTCCTCCAGCACGGCCTGGGTGCTGGCGGCGAGGTCGGCGTGGTCCTGCGACCAGGGCTCACCGGGGGCGCGGGCGGGGGCCAGCTCGGCCCACTCGACGCCGTGCGCGCGGAAGCCGCCGTCGCCGGTGGCGTGGACGTACTGGCGCAACTGGGGCAGGAAGCGGGGCTTGCCGTAGGAGGCGAGGGCCATGACCTTGTACTCGTCGCTGCTGCGCAGGAAGCCCAGGTGCTCGGTCAGCTCCTCGTAGACCAGGCCGAGGGAGTCGGGCAGCGCCTGGGCGGCGAGGGTGCGCAGGGTGCCGTCGTGGTAGCGGCCCGCGAGGTGGGAGGCGGCCTCACCGCGGCCGTCGAGGACCAGGACGGCGCTGTCGGGGTGCGGGGCGGCGGGCCCCGCGGAGGCGGCGTGCGCCACGTGGTGCGGTACGAAGACGACCTTCTCGGGGTCCAGGCCGGGCAGCGCCTCGGCGAGGAACTCAGGGGCGCGGCGGGCGTATGCGAGGCGCAGCGGGTCCCAGGGGTCGTTCAGGCCCAGGTCACGGGCGGGCCGGGCGAGCGCCGGGTCGAAGGAGTACGTGACGGCGTCCAGCTCGTCCGGGCGCAGACCGGCGTGGTCCAGGCACCAGCGGGCGGACAGCTCGGGCAGCTCCCAGGCGGAGAACGGCACGGGGCGCTTGCCGTGCTTGCGGCGGCTGAAGCGCTCCTCCTCGGCTGCCGCGACGGTCCGGCCGTCGACGACCAGGGCGGCGGCCGGGTCGTGGAACAGGGCGTTGATACCAAGGATGCGCATGGGGGGCTCCGTCCCGTACGACGTGGCGGGGGACTCGGCTCACGCGGGTGCCATTGTGAGGTTGTCTCAAACACTTGGAGACAACTTGGCCCGTTGTGAGCCGCAATGTGACTTTCTGTGACTGCAGAGGCGGGTGCGGCGGGTGCGGGCCGCTAGGCGGCGACCGAGCGCGCGAACCAGCCCACCGTCCGCTCGAGCCCTTCGCGCCAGTCGACGCGGGGCTGCCAGCCCAGCAGCTCGCGGGCCAGCCGGGTGTCGGGGCGGCGGCGCCCCGGGTCGTCGACCGGACGGTCCACGAACCGGATCAGGGACCGTGACCCGGTGAGGTCGACGATGTGGCGGGCCAGCTCCAGCATGGTGATCTCGTCGCCGCCCCCGATGTTGACCGGCCCGGGGGCGCCAGACGCCGCCAGCGCCAGGATCCCGTCCACGGTGTCGTCGACGTAGCACAGCGAACGCGTCTGGCTGCCGTCACCGGCGACGGTCAGCGGGGTGCCGTCCAGCGCCTGGGCGACGAACGTGGGCACGGCGCGGCCGTCCCCGGTGCGCATCCGGGGTCCGTAGGTGTTGAAGATGCGCACGATCGCCGCGTCCGTGGCGTGCACCCGGCGGTGGGCGGCGACCAGGGCCTCGGCGAACCGCTTGGACTCGTCGTACACGCTGCGCGGCCCGATCGGGTTGACGTTGCCCCAGTAGCTCTCCCGCTGCGGGTGCTCCAGGGGGTCGCCGTACACCTCGGAGGTGGAGGCGAGGACGAGCCGGGCGCCGTCGCGCCGGGCGCGGTCCAGGGCGTGCCGGGTGCCGTTGCTGCCGACGTCGAGGGTCTCCAGCGGGAGGCGCAGATAGTCGACGGGTGAGGCGGGGCAGGCGAAGTGCAGGATCAGGTCGAAACGGCCGGGCAGGGCGCGCCAGGCGGCTGGGTCGCTGGCATTGGCGGCGACGAACCGGAAATCGCGTGAGCGTTCGAATTCGACCACGTTGGCGCGGGCCCCGGTGGAGAGGTCGTCGAGACAGACGACCTGACAACCGCTGTCGAGCAGTCGGCCGCACAGATGGGACCCCACGAACCCGGCCCCACCGGTCACCAGCACCCGCTCCCCGGTCACCTGCGCGTACGCGTGTCCGTTCACGGATGGCTCCTCACTCTCGCGCGATCACTGGAGTGCCGTCGCGAGTACCCCGGGAGAGGACTTCCGCATCGGAAGAAACCGCTTTGAATAGGTATGCGCACCGAAGCGAATCGTCCACCGCCACCGGTGCCTAGGATCGTCGCGTGGTCACCTTCCTCCTCGAACGCACCGCACCGCTGCCCCTGCCGGAGGCCTGGCGCCGCCTCACGGACTGGCCCCGCCATGGCGCCGTCGTCCCGCTGACCCGCGTCACGGTCGTCACCGCGCCGCCCACCAGGACGGGCACGGTGTTCGTCGCCCGCTCGGGCCTGGGCCCGCTCGCCTTCGACGACCGCATGGAGGTCGTCGAGTGGCGGCCCCCGACGGAGACGGAACCCGGCCGCTGCCGTCTGGAGAAGCGGGGCCGGGTGGTGCTCGGCTGGGCCGAGATCGAGGTGCGGCCGGGGCCGGGCGGGCGGTCGCGGGTGGTGTGGCGGGAGGAGATCGGGGCGCGCTTCCTGCCGGGCGCCTTCGATCCCGTCCTGCGGGGCGCGTCGCGGGCGGTGTTCGGGCAGGCGGTGAACCGGTTGCTGCGGATGCCGTGACGGTGGCTCACGGGGAGTCGTGCGGCTCCTCGTACGGCCACACCAGTTCGAAGTCGAGCCGACGGGAGTCGGAGTCGGTCCTGACGACCTTCACACGCACGTGCTCACCCTCGTCCGGCACACCACCCGGTACCGGCCGGGAGAGATCGACCCGTCCCACGCGGCCTTCCACGCGGACGACCAGGGCGTCCGGCGTGACCCTGACGACGATGCCCCAGAGGGCCTCCCCCATGGCGAGCGACCGGGCGAGCTTGGGCACGTCCGGTACCCGCCCCCGTTGGCTGTCGCTCGCGACGAAGAGGGGACGGCCCCTGTCGTCCGTCATCCCCAGGGGGTTGACCTCGACCGTCTGGCCGACTTCGGGGGCGTCTCCCAGCGGCAGCTTGTCACGCGGCACGAATCCCAGGTCGTCCAGATGCGGTACCTCGATGTCGGCCCCGTCCTCCCTGACGGAGACCACCGTGCCGTGGAACGTCAGCACGTAGTCGCTCGCGGCCTGGAACACCCGCGCGCCCTCGTCGACCTCCCGCATGCCCTCCGTGAAGGACCGGTAGGCCCCGCTGTCCGTCCGCCACTCCCCCGGCGTGTCCAGGAGGGTCAGCAGCATGGTCGAGCCCCCGTCGAAACCCTGGCCGCCGCCGAAGGCCATCCGGCTGCACGCGGCCGACGAAGCGCGGACCAGACGCGTCACCGGATGCCCCGCCCCGAGCACCCGCCCGGACCGCGCCGCCTGTTCGGCGAGCAGTTCGGCGGTCCGCTCCGCCTTGCCCGGCTCCCGCGCCGCGACCACCGACTCCACCTGCGCGGTGACCAGGTTGGCGAGGGCCGCCACCGTGCGGGGGTGCGCGGGGCCCAGCCGCGCCTCCAGCCGTCCGACCACCGTCCGCAGCAGCCCCACCGCCCGCTCCAGCCGGGCGGGCGACCGGGCGGCGCGTGCCGCCTCCACCTGCACCGCGGCGAGGTCGGCCCGCACCGCGAGCGCCTTGGGATGGTCGGCGCCCAGCATGGCGGCCAGCCGCTGCGCGGCGACCTCCAGCACGGTCAGGGCCGACTCCAGCTCCTTGCCGTCGGACGCGTCGACCGCGCCCTCGGCCCGCGCCACGGCGAGGTGCGCGACGGCGAGGAACGCCTCCGGGCTGTCGCCGCCCCGGTCCCGGACCAGCCTGGCGACGGTCTCGGCGAGTTCGGTGTAGCGCTTCGTCCCGCTGGCGCCGCCGGAGCGGCCGCGAAGCAGCTGGACGCCGTAGCCCAGCGGGCCCGCCCGGCTCGCCCTGGCGAGTCGCAGATCCACCGCGGCCAGCACCCGGCGCAGCTCCCGCGCCTGTGCGGGGTCGGCGGTCGACAGGTACCGCCGGGCACTGCGGACGCAGGCGCTCGCGGTGGCCAACTCGCCCCTCTCCAGCTCCAGCACGGCGAGGTTCGCCCAGGTGACGGGAGACCACGGGTCGTCCGCCGCGCTCACCTTCCGCAGCAGCAGACGCGCCTCGTCCACGTGTCCGAGCGCGGCCCCGACCGCCGCGAGGGCGTTGGCCGGGCGGGAGATCCCGGTCTTCCGGCGCCTGGTCTTCCGCACCAGGTGCCCTTGGAGCAGGGTGAAAAGCCGGGACGCCTCCCCCCGTAACCCCAGTTCGTACAGCAGCCGAGTCAGCCGCACGCCCGTCGCGGCCTCGTCCACACTCCAGTCCGCCGGGGCCAGCTCAGCGACGAACGCCACCAGGCTCGGCAGATGCGTGAACCGCAGCTCGCCGGGGTCCCGCAGGGCCTCCTCGGCGGACTCCACCGCGGCGGAGAAGGAGTCGATCACCGCGCCCCCTCCCCCTGCGCGGTCCGCACGACCCACTCCATCAGGCGGATCTGCATGGGCGAGAGGTACACCGGGTCCACCAGCCCCTCGTCCGCCATGTCCTTGAACTCGCGCAGCACCCGGCGGGTGGTGTCGAGGGACTGGTCCACCTCGACGGGCGGCGGCGCCGTGCGCGTCGCCGCGGACTCTCCGCCCCCCGCGCCGAGCATCCCCAGCAGACTCTCCGCCGACAGCATCTCGAACAGCCCGACCGCGCTGCCGATCGCGCACGCGGCCAGCGGATCACCGGTGCCCTCCCGCAGCAGCACCGCGAGTTCGGGATCGAGTACGACGCCCACGACCGCCGGGTCCGCCCCGTCCATGCGCCGCTCCACGGGACCGCCCGCGTAGCCGGAGTACTCGGCGTCCCGGTCCGCACCGGCGAGTTCGATGACGCTGACCGCGCGGCCGTCGCCGTTGCGCCGGTCGTGGGCGACCCCGTCCACGGTGCCGTTGAGGAACCCCGAGGTGAGGTCGGGCCGGAAGGGGGCGTGCCAGGTGTCGCCCTTGACTGCGTGGTCGGCCCGCGGTGTGGCGTAGTCGACGAGGGGGTCCGGCAGTACGCCGATCAGGGCGAGCCCGACGTCCTCGGCCGTCTCGGCGACCACGCCGTGCAGCGGCACGCCTCCCGCCGTGCGCAGGTCGACCGTGTCCCCGCGCCGCCGTCCGCCCAGACAGGCCGTGCTGGTCAGGGCGTAGGACCTGGTCACGAAGAAGCCGCCGCCGAGCAGCCCGTACTGGTCGGAGATAGCGACCCAGTATTCCTCGTGTCCCATGGCGTGCCCCAGGTCCCCTCGCTCGCCAACTCCCCCCGCGGGACGACGGACTGAGCGCACATCAGCTCCTGTCACGACGTCGCGCCATCGAGCGTACCGCCCCCGCGGTCCGCTCACCCCCTCGCCAGCACCCGCCGCGCCCCCGCGATCACCGCCGTGGCCAGCACCCAGCCGGAGACGGTCAGGAAGACGGCCACGGCCTTGTCGAACCCGACGGGGTCCCAGGCGCCCCGGTGGCCGAGGCTGGCGACGGGGACCAGCAGGTCCAGGCTGTAGAGCACGGGGTCCCAGGCGCGGCGGGCGTCCCCACCGACCGGCCGGGGCGGGTGCCGGGCGAACCACAGCGAGCCCACCGCGGCGAGCGACACCAGCCACACCAGCGCGCGGCGCGGCACATAGCCGTACCCGAAAAGCGCGTCCTGCACGGCGCCCCACATCCGGCCGGTCAGGCCGTCCCGGCGCCGCAGGTGCCGCTCCCGCGCGTGCCGCACGGTACGGGCCGCGCGTTCGTCACCGGCGGCCTCGTACGACTTGGCGAGCTGCTCGAAGGAACCGGCGCCCGCGTGGGCGTCCCGGGTCAGCCAGCCCAGCCGGGACCGCACGTCGACCGGGCGCGCGCTCTCCAGCCGCTGGTAGGTGAGGCCTTCGAGGTGGAGGGCGCCGGGGGCCGCCCAGGTGTCGTCGGAGTCCACGAGCACGTCGACCGTGGCGTCCTGGAGGTGCACCGGGCCGTGCGGGGGCCGCCGCAGGTCGATGCGGAGGCGGGGCGCGCGCAACCTGCTGAGCAGCAGCGAGCCCGCGGGTTCGGCGAGCACGCCGTCGTGGAAGGTGACGACGCCGCCGACCTCCGCCGAGCGCAGCAGCACCTGCCCCGCGCTCCGGAAGCCCCAGTCGGCGTAGAAGCCTCCGCCGCACACCAGGCCGGTGGCGTCGATGCCGCCGACGTCGGCGGCGTGCAGGTTCACCGCGTACGTGACCCGGGCGTCCCGCAGGTACAGGGCGCCGGAGGTGCGCAGCGCGCGGGCGTGCACCGAGCCGCCGACCGACAGCCGGGGCGCGAGCAGGGACCAGGCGCCGCCGCCCGCCACGGTCGCCTCCTCGAGGAGCAGGTTCCCTCCGACGCGGGCGTCCGCGAGCTGTACCACCCCACGGGCGGCGCCCTCCTTCAGGCGGCGTGGCGCACGGCCTCCGTCGGCGCCCGCGACGGGTTCGGTCAGCGGGAACCGCGCGGGACCGCCGTCGCCCAACCGCGCGCCGGACAGGCGCAGTTCCCCGTCGAGGGTGAGCTGGTCGGCGTGGAGGGCGGGCAGCGTCGAGCCGGACAGGTCCAGCGCCGGAGCCGTGAGCCCGGTCAGCTCCAGCGGGGTGTCGAACACACAGCCCGTCAGGGCGAGCGGTGTCTCCAACCGGCAGTGGGTGAGGTCGAGTTGGCCCGTGACGCGCAGGCCGTCGTAGGCGACCGGGGCGCCGCCGGACTCGGTGATCGCGGCCCGCAGCATGGCGGCGGCGACCGTACCGCTCAGCGGCCGGGCCCGGCGTGGACGTCTGCGGCGTACGCGACCTGGCATGTGGTGATCCCCCTTGTCCGGTACGGCAATTGTCACGCGGCCGGGTCGCGGGCGGGGCCCGGGGTGGGTGCGGGGGCGCCCCATACTGAGGCCATGGATCGTTCCTCCACCCCCGCCCCGGACGACGTGTCCCCGGTCGAGACCGTCAGGAAGGCGCTCGCCGACTGGGAGCGGCAGACGCACCGCGAGCTGAAGGCGGTCACCCCGATCGACGCGGGCGGCAGCGGCGGCGTGCTGGTCTCCGCCTACGTACGGGAACTGGACCCCGGGCAGCGGGGCGGACGGATGATCATCAAGATGCTCGCGCCGTCGGACGAGACGGTCGGCGAGCCGGGTCGGCACAAGGCGGCCCTGCTGGCGCGCACGGAGCGCAACGCGGCCTTCGTCGACCGGCATCTGGTCCCACTGGCCCTGGAGCCGCAACAGGTGGACGGCACCTGGGTGATGTTCCAGCGGCCCGCCGGTGACGAGGACGCCGTGACGCTGGCGGCCGTGGACCGGCGTCGGCTGCCGCACCTGGCCGAGCGGATCGTCACCGGGGTGCTGGAGGGGTGGAATCCGGAGGACCCGAAGGTGGTGGAGCGGACGGCGGCGGAGTTCGTCCGGGACATCCTCGACAAGCGTCTCGCCCGCGGTGCCGCGCTGCACCGGTGGGTCGTCGGCCACCTTCGTCCCCAACCGCTGGACACGCCCTGGTTCCTGCTCCCCGGCGGTGACCGGCCCGTGCCGAACCCGCACAACCTGGGCCCGGGGTCCGACCTCGCCCGGCACCACGTCGACGTCCCCCAGCGCGGCCGGGCGCACGGCGATCTGCACCCCGGCAACATCATGGTGCCGCGCCAACCGGGCGCCTCCGGCGACGACTTCGTGCTCATCGACCTGTCCCGGTTCTCCGACGACGCCCTGCTGGCCCGCGACCCGGCCCAGCTGCTGCTCTGCCTGGTCGCCGGATATCTGCCGCACATGGACGACGACGCCCGCGACGAGCTGATCCCCGGACTGCTGCACGACCCCTGCGACGGCACGCTGATCCCGCAGGGGCTGGCGGCCCTGGTGGCGACGGTCCGCACGGCCTGGACCGGCTGGGGGGAGCGGCACCGCATCCAGCGCGACTGGCGGCGCCAGTGGTATCTGGCCGTCCAGGCCTGCGCGTTGATGTTCCTCGGGCGCAAGGGTTGCTCGGACCGCGACCGCTGGTGGTTCTACCGGCTGGCGGCCGAGGCGTGCGGGGCGTATCTGGACGAGGAGGGGGTGCGGCGTCCGGGCAGCGCGCCGGAGCTGACCTGCCACGCCCTCGCGGAGCCGCTCGACGAGCCGGGTCCGGCGGTACCGGTGGGCGCCGTCGTCGGGCCGCCGCCCGCGCGGGACGACGACGCCGTCCTGCGGAAGCTGCTCATGGAGATCTGGGACACCTTCGAGCACCGCCTGCAGGAGCTGACCGCGGTGCCCCTGGAGCAGATCCCGATGGAGATGGCGACGGCCATCCGGCTGCGGGCCGTCCGGTTCCGGACCGACCTGCGCAGGGAGCTGATGGCGTCCGCCGACGCCCAGGGGAGCGTCGGTGCCGTCCTGGCCCCGCTGCGTACGCTGGCGGAGTGCGCGGAGAGCATGGAGACGGCGATGGCGCGGGGGGACGCGTTCAGGGGCCGCAAGCTGCTGCGTGATCTCGTCGACGCCCTGGAGGACCTGCTGGACAGCGTCCGCGAGGCCAGGCGTCGGCTGCCCTGAGCCCCGTCACGCCACCGACCCGATCCGCCCCGCCGTGGCCGGCCCCGTGTCGTGGTGGATCGGCGTGTGCGCCCCGGTGAGCGACACCCCGCTGCCGCCGCGCCGGTTGGCGACGATCTCCGCGGCGATGGACAGCGCGGTCTCCTCCGGCGTACGGGCCCCCAGGTCCAGGCCGATCGGCGAGCGCAGCCGCGCCAGCTCCAGGTCGGTGACGCCGACCTCGCGCAGGCGGGCGTTGCGGTCGAGGTGGGTGCGGCGCGAGCCCATGGCGCCGACGTAGGCGACGGGCAGCCGGAGCGCCAGCCGCAGCAGGGGGACGTCGAACTTGGCGTCGTGCGTCAGCACGCACAGCACGGTCCGGGCGTCGACGTCGGTGCGCTCCAGGTACCTGTCGGGCCACTCGACGACGATCTCGTCCGCCTCGGGGAAGCGGGCCGCGGTCGCGAAGACGGGGCGCGCGTCGCACACGGTCACGCGGTAGCCGAGGAACTTGCCGACCCGTACCAGCGCCGCCGCGAAGTCGATCGCCCCGAAGACGATCATCCGCGGGGCCGGGACCGACGACTCGACCAGGACCGTGAGCGGTGCTCCGCACCGCGAGCCCTGCTCTCCGATCTCCAGGGTGCCGGTGCGCCCGGCGTCCAGGAAGGCGCCCGCCTCGGCCGCGACCGTGCGGTCCAGCTCCGGATGGGCGCCGAAGCCACCGTCGTAGGAGCCGTCGGCCCGCACCGCCAGGGCCCGCCCGCGCAGTTCGGCGGGACCGGCGACGATCCGCGCCACCGCCGTCGTCGCCCCGCCCGCCACGGCGGCCAGCGCGTCCGCCAGCACCGTCCGCGCGGGGTCCCCCGCCCGCACCGGTGTCACCAGGATGTCGATGACACCGCCGCACGTCAGGCCCACCGCGAAGGCGTCCTCGTCGCTGTAGCCGAACCGCTCCAGGACCGGCTCCCCGTCCGCCAACGCCTGTTGGCACAGGTCGTAGACGGCGCCCTCCACACATCCGCCGGAGACCGAGCCGACCGCCGTTCCGTCGGCGTCGACCGCGAGGGCGGCGCCGGGTTGGCGGGGTGCGCTGCCGCCGACGGCGACCACGGTCGCCACGGCGAAGTCACGCCCCTGCTCGACCCACCGGTGCAACTCTTCGGCGATGTCCAGCATCTCTCGGTCTCCTTGTCAGCGGTGGTGTGGGCGGGAGGGCGCGGGGTGCCGTCAGTGCACGCCCAGCCAGCCCTCGATGGGGTGGAGGGCGTAGTAGACGACGAAGACCGCCGTCAGTGCCCACATGAAGGCGCCGATCTCCCGAGCCTTCCCCTGCGCGGTCTTGATCGCCACATAGGAGATGACGCCCGCGGCGACCCCGGCCGTGATCGAGTAGGTGAACGGCATGATCACCACGGTCAGGAAGACCGGGATCGCGGTGGCGCGGTCGGCCCAGTCGACGTGCCGGGCGTTCATCATCATCAGGGCGCCGATCACCACCAGCGCGGCGGCGGCGACCTCGCCCGGCACGATCGCCGTGACCGGGGTGAAGAACAGGCAGGCGGCGAAGAACAGCCCGGTGACCACCGACGACAGGCCGGTGCGGGCCCCCTCGCCGACGCCGGTCGCCGACTCCACGAACACCGTCTGGCCGGAGGCGCCGGAGACCCCGCCGATCGCGCCGCCCGCGCCGTCCACGAACAGCGCCTTGGACAGGCCCGGCATCCGCCCCTTGTCGTCGGCGAGCCCCGCCTCGGTGCCGACGCCGATGATGGTGGCCATCGCGTCGAAGAACCCGGCGAGCACCAGCGTGAACACGATCATGCCGACCGTCATCGCGCCGACCTCGCCCCAGCCGCCGAACTCGACGTCGCCGAAGAGTGAGAAGTCGGGCAGGGAGACGGCGCTGCCGTGCAGTTCGGGGGCGCCCCCGGCCCACTGCTCGGGGTCGATGACGTCGAGCGCGTTGAGGATCACGGCGAGCACGGTGCCGCCGAGGATGCCGATGAGGATGGCGCCGGGGATGCCCCGGGCCTGCAGCATGAAGATCGCGAGCAGGGTGAGCGCGAACAGCAGCACGGGCCACCCGGCCAGTTCACCGGCGGGACCGAGGGTGACCGGTGTGCCCTCGCCCTGGTGCACGAACCCGGCCTTGTAGAAGCCGATCAGGGCGACGAACAGACCGATGCCCATGGTGATCGCGTGCTTCAGCGCCAGCGGGATCGCGTTCATGATCATTTCGCGCAGTCCGGTGACGACCAGCAGCATGATGACCACGCCGTACATCACGCACATGCCCATCGCCTGCGGCCAGGTCATCTGCGGCGCGACCTGGGAGGCGAGGACCCCGGAGACGGACAGTCCGGCGGCGAGGGCGAGCGGTACCCGGCCGACGAAGCCCATCAGGAGCGTGGTGAGCGCGGCGGCGAACGCGGTCGCGGTGATCAGGGCCTGCTGGCCCATGGTGTTCCCCGCCGCGTCCTTCCCGGACAGGATCAGCGGGTTGAGCAGGAGGATGTACGCCATCGCCATGAAGGTGGTGACGCCGCCGCGCACCTCGCGCGCGAGGGTGGATCCCCGGTGGGATATGTGGAAGTACCGGTCGAGCCAGGAACGTCCGGCCGGGACGCGGGTACCCGCGCCCGCGTCCTCCGCGACGGTCCTCGGCTCCAGTGACTGCTGGGCCATGGTGCCCTCTCCCAAGTTTCGTAGGGGTTTGGGATGTGCACGACCCGGGGGACGGCCCGGTACGTACGTCTTCGGTGTCCCGGCGCCGGAAGCCGCTCGCGGGGCTTCCGGCGCCGGGGGAACGGCGTTACGCGGTTGCCGTGCCCGTGAGGTGTTCCGGGCGTACCGGCGTCCTGTTCAGCTCCAGTCCGGTCGCCTCGCGGATCGCCGCGAGGACCGCCGGGGTGGAGGAGAGGGTGGGTGCCTCGCCGACGCCGCGCAGCCCGTAGGGGGCGTGCTCGTCGGCGAGTTCGAGCACGTCGACGGGGATGATCGGCGTGTCGAGGATGGTGGGGAGCAGGTAGTCCGTGAAGGACGGGTTCCTGACCTTGGCGGTCGCGGGATCGACGACGATCTCCTCCATCACCGCGATGCCCATGCCCTGGAGGGTGCCGCCCTGGATCTGGCCGAGGACGGACAGCGGGTTGAGTGCCTTGCCGACGTCCTGGGCGCAGGCCAGCTCGATGACCTTGACCAGCCCCAGCTCGGTGTCGACCTCGACGACAGCGCGGTGCGCGGCGAAGGAGTACTGGACGTGTCCGTTGCCCTGGCCGGTGCGCAGGTCGAAGGGTTGGGTCGGCCGGTGCCGCCACTCCTCCTCGACCTCGACGGCCTCGTCCCCGAGAACGTCCACCAGATCGGCGAGGACCTCACCGCCGTCGGTGACGACCTTGCCGCCCTCGAGGAGCAACTCGGCCGTCGCCCAGGCCGGGTGGTACGACCCGAACTTGCGGCGCCCGATCTCCAGCACCCGCTCCCGCACGATCTCGCAGGAGTTCTTCACGGCGCCACCGGTGACGTACGTCTGCCGGGAGGCGGACGTCGAACCGGCGCTGCCGACCTGGGTGTCCGCCGGGTGGATGGTCACCTGGGTGACCCCCAGCTCCGTCCGCGCGATCTGGGCGTGCACGGTGACACCGCCCTGCCCGACCTCGGCCATCGCGGTGTGCACGGTGGCGACGGCCTCACCGCCGACCACCTCCATGCGCACCTTGGCGGTGGAGTAGTCGTCGAACCCTTCCGAGAAGCCGACGTTCTTGATGCCGACCGCGTAGCCGACGCCGCGTACGACGCCCTCGCCGTGGGTGGTGTTGGACAGCCCGCCGGGCAGCTGCCGTACGTCGGCGCCCTCGCTGGACTCCCACTGGCGCTCCGGCGGCATCGGCATCGCCTTGACCCGGCGCAGCAGTTCGGCGACCGGCGCCGGGGAGTCGACGGGCTGTCCCGTCGGCATGACGGTCCCCTGCTCCATGGCGTTGCGCTGCCGGAACTCCACGGGATCCATGCCGAGTCGCTTGGCCACCTTGTCCATCTGTGCCTCGTAGGCGAAGCACGCCTGGACCGCGCCGAAGCCGCGCATGGCGCCGCAGGGCGGGTTGTTGGTGTAGAGGGCGAGGGCCTCGATGTCGACGTCCTCGACGACGTACGGCCCGATGCTGAGCGAGGCCGCGTTGCCGACCACCGCGGGCGAGGCGGAGGCGTAGGCGCCGCCGTCGAGCACGATCCGGCACCTCACATGGGTGAGCTTGCCGTCCTTGGTGGCCCCGTGCTCGTACTGCAGCTTGGCGGGGTGGCGGTGGACGTGCCCGAAGAAGGACTCGAACCGGTTGTAGACGATCTTCACCGGCTTGCCGGTCCGCAGCGCCAGCAGGCAGGCGTGGATCTGCATCGACAGGTCCTCCCGGCCGCCGAACGCGCCGCCGACCCCGGCGAGCGTCATCCGCACCTTGTCCTCGGGCAGCCCGAGGACCGGGGCGATCTGGCGCAGGTCGCTGTGCAGCCACTGGGTGGCGATGTAGAGGTGCACCCCGCCGTCCTCGTCCGGCACCGCGAGCCCGGACTCGGGCCCCAGGAAGGCCTGGTCCTGCATGCCGAACACGTACTCGCCGCGGACGACGACATCGGCCCTCTTGCTGGCCTCGGCCGCGTCGCCGCGGACGATGGGCTGCCGGTGGACGATGTTGGGATGCGGCACATGGGCGGCGTGGTGGTCGTCGCGGCCCTCGTGCAGCAGGATCGCGTCCGGCGCGGTGGCGGAGGCCTCGTCGGTGACGACGGGCAGTTCGCGGTACTCCACCTTGATCTTGGCGGCGGCGCGGCGGGCGGTCTCCGGGTGGTCGGCGGCGACGATGGCGACCGGCTCTCCGTGGTGGCGGACCCTGCCGTGCGCGAGGACGGGCGTGTCCTTGATCTCCAGCCCGTAGTTCTTCACCTCGGTCGGCAGGTCGTCGTAGGTCATGACGGCGTACACACCCGGCAGGGCCAGCGCCTCGCCGGTGTCGATCGACACGATCTCGGCGTGGGCGACGGTCGAGCGCAGGATCTGCCCCCAGAGCATGTCCTCGTGCCACATGTCGGACGAGTACGCGAACTCCCCGGTGACCTTGAGGGTGCCGTCGGGGCGCAGCGTCGACTCGCCGATGCCGCCCTTGGTCTGCGAACCCTGGGTGATCTTCGTAGGCGCACCATTGGTCGGCATGGGTCAGACCGCCTCTCCCTGCCGGGCGGCCGCGAGCCGGACCGCGTCCATGATCTTCTCGTAGCCGGTGCAGCGGCACAGGTTGCCCGACAGCGCCTCACGGATGTCCGCGTCGGTCGGGTTGGGGTTGTGCTCCAGCATCTCGTCGGCGGCGACCAGCAGCCCCGGCGTGCAGAACCCGCACTGCACGGCGCCGGCGTCGATGAAGGCCTGCTGCACCGGCGACAGCTCCTCGCCCTCCCCGGTCTGCGAGTCGGACGGCCCCTCGGCGGACTCACCGCGGACGCCACCGCCGCCGCGGGCCCGCTGCCTGGCGTACTCGGCGAGCCCTTCGACGGTGACGACCTCGCGCCCCTCGACCTGCCCCGCGGCCACCAGGCAGGAGCACACCGGCACCCCGTCGAGCCGGACGGTGCACGAGCCGCACTCCCCCTGCTCACAGGCGTTCTTGGAGCCGGGCAGCCCGAGCCGTTCGCGCAGCACGTACAGCAGGGACTCGCCCTCCCACACGTCGTCGGCTTCCTGCGGACGGCCGTTGACCGTGAAATTGACGCGCATCACGCGACTCCCTCCGTGGCGCGGGCGGTGCCGCGGTACGACTCCCAGGTCCAGGTCAGCGTCCGGCGGGCCATGACGCCCACCGCGTGGCGGCGGTAGCTCGCCGTACCCCGGACGTCGTCGATGGGGTTGCAGGCGGCGGCGCACAGATCGGCGAACTGCTTGGCGACCGAGGGGGTGATGATCTTCCCGTTCTCCCAGAACCCGCCTTCCTCCAGCGCGGCGTTGAGGAACTCCTCGGCGGCGCGGGCACGCACCGGGGTCGGAGCGGCGGACCCGATGCCCGTGCGCACGCTCCGGCTCTGCGGGTGCAGGGCGAGCCCGAACGCGCACACGGCGATGACCATGGCGTTCCTGGTCCCCACCTTCGAGAACTGCTGGGGCCCGTCGGCCTTCTTCACGTGCACGGCGCGAATCAGTTCGTCGGGCTCCAGCGCGTTGCGCTTCACGCCGGTGTAGAAGAGGTCGATCGGGATCATCCGTGAGCCGCGCACCGACTCGACCTCGACCTCGGCTCCGGCGGCGAGGAGCGCCGGGTGGGCGTCCCCGGCCGGGGAGGCGGTGCCGAGGTTGCCGCCGACGCCGCCGCGGTTGCGGATCTGCGGCGAGGCGACGGTGTGCGAGGCGAGGGCGAGCCCGGGCAGCTCACCCCGCAGCCGCTCCATGATCTCGGTGTAGGGAACGGAGGCCCCCAGCCGCACGCTGTCCTCGCCGACCTCCCATTCCCGGAGGTCGCCGATGCGGTTGAGGTCCATCAGGTACTCGGGCCGACGGTGGTCGAAGTTGATCTCGACCATCACGTCGGTGCCACCCGCAATCGGCACAGCGGTGGGGTGCTCGGCCTTCGCGGCGAGCGCCTCCTCCCAACTGGCGGGGCGAAGGAAGTCCATGACCGGCTCTCTTCTTCGTCTCGTGGGGTCATACGGATTGAGCCAATCCGAGTGCGGCGGGGGAGGCTCGTTCATGTGCTGTTCACGCGCAGTGTTGTCAGTACACAGCGCTGTCGTCCGGTCGGGTCAGTCACGGAAACCATGAAGGAGTTGGCTGGCCAGGGCGGGCATCTTGTAGATTCGTATGAACGGAGGCGATCAGTTACCTCCCCGTTTTCCTGTGGAAACGTGAGACACGGCCGACTGACCAGGGAACCCGCCCGCCACCCGGCGAGCAGGGCACCACGGGCCCTCACGACCCCGCCACACCCCCGGACACACCACTGATTTCGAGACAGAGAACGGCGGCGACGAGATGCGGCTGCGCGCACTGCTGGACACCGATGCGCTGGGGCTGCGGCTGCTCGGCGGCGAGGACGAGCTGGACCGCACCGTGCGGGGCGTGATGACGACGGACCTGCGGGACCCGAGCCGCTACCTCTCCGGCGGCGAACTGGTCCTCACGGGCCTGGCCTGGCGCCGGGACGCCGGGGACTCGGAGCCGTTCGTGCGCCTGCTGGCGCAGGCGGGCGTGGCGGCCCTGGCGGCCGGTGAGGCGGAGCTGGGCGACGTCCCGGAGGACCTCGTCGTGGCCTGCGCCCGGCACCGCCTGCCCCTCTTCGCGGTCCATGAGTCGGTGGCCTTCGCGACGATCACCGAGCACGTCGTGCGCCAGGTCTCGGGCGAACGGGCGGGCGACCTGGCGGCCGTGGTCGACCGGCACCGCCGGATGATGACCGCGGGCCCGGCGGGCGGCGGCCCGGACGTCGTCCTGGACCTCCTCGGCTCCGACCTGGACCTGCGCGCCTGGGTCCTGTCCCCCACCGGCCGCCCGATCGCGGGCCCGAAGGTGGGCGGCCCGCAGCTGCCGCCCGAGACCCGCGCGAAGCTCGCCGCGGAACACCTGTCGGCCACCCGCACCGGCCGCCGCGGCCCGCACCGCCTGCTGCTGGAGTCGACCACCTACTCCCTCTTCCCGATCCGCAGCAGCGGCGGCTCGCCGCAGGGCTCCCGGGACGTCCGCGAGACGCTCCTGTCGGACTGGCTGCTGGCGGTCGAGGCGGACGCGGGCGACTGGCCCGAGGAACGCCTCGACCTGCTGTACGGCGTCACCCAGCTGATCGCGGTGGAACGCGACCGCCGCGACGCCGCCCGCACGGTACGGCGCAGGCTCGCCCAGGAGGTCCTGGAGCTGGTCCAGACGGGCGCCGCCCCCGCCGAGATAGCCGCCCGCCTCCGGGTGGCCGCCCCGGTCCTGCTGCCGGGCCTGGGAGCGGCCCCGCACTGGCAGGTGGTCGTGGCCCGGGTGGAATGGCAGGACAGCACCGTCAACGACGGCCAGGCGGCCCAGTCCCTCCTGGAGGAGATCCTCGTGGACCCCCTCGCCACCGGCCCCGAGCCCTCCGACCGCATCGCCGTCGCGCACACCGGTGACGAGGCGATCGCCCTGGTGCCCCTGCCCGCGGTCTCCGCCGAGCACGACGGCTCGGAACACGGCGTCCTCGCCGACACCCTGCTGGCCTCGATCCGCGACCCGCTGGCCTCCGGCCTCGACGACGACGGCCGGGTCACCCTGGGCGTCAGCGCGGCCGTGCACTCGGCGGAGGGGCTGCGCGGCGCGCTGGAGGAGGCCCGGCACGCCCGCCGGGTCGCGGCGGCCCGCACCGGCCGCGTCTGCGCGGCGGGCCACCAGGAGCTGGCCTCGCACGTCCTGCTGCTGCCCTTCGTCCCCGACGACGTGCGCCGGGCCTTCACCGCCCGGCTCCTTGACCCCCTGCGCGACTACGACCGCCGCCACCGCGCCGAGCTGACCCCGACCCTGGAGGCGTTCCTCGACTGCGACGGCTCCTGGACGCGTTGCGCGTCCCGGCTCCACCTGCACGTCAACACGTTGCGTTACCGGGTGGGCCGCATCGAGCAGTTGACGGGCCGTGACCTTTCCCGCCTGGAAGACAAGCTGGACTTCTTGCTCGCCCTGCGCATGAGCTGAAACCTGATCGTCCGGATCTCCCCCCACTTTGTGAATTCTTTCACCCACCCCCTTGGCCGGGTGGCCCGGTAGGTGCTGGAATGCGGCCACCACTCAACAGCTCGATGGCGTGCTCGGGGAGGGCAACGTGGCGCATCCCGCCATGTCTGGTACCGGAACGACCCCTCAAGACGATCCCCTCCAGACCGCGGTATGGCGGCTGCGATCGCGGGCCTGCTGGGCCGACGCGGCGGCGCTGCTCCGCCCGGACACCGCGCGGTCGGCGCTGCAACGGGCCGCGCTGCTCGTCGAGCGCTGCCTGTACACGGAGCAGGGCTGGGAGGACGCCGAGGACGCGCTGCGCACCGCGGAGGCCCTCGCCCATACCGACGACGAGCGCGGCGCCGCGGCCTGCGAACGCGGGCAGCTCGCCTACGCCGCCACGCTGCACGGCGTACGCGACCGCGCCGACGAGGCGCGTGCCGCGCTGGGGCGGGCGGCGGCGCTGATCCCTCCGGGGACGCCGGGCCGCGCGGTCCTGGACTTCCGCCGGGGCCTGATGGCCGAGAACCTCACGGGCGCCCCCCAGGCGGCCCGCGCGGCCTACCGCCGGGCCCACGCGGGCGCGACGGCCCACCCCGACGCGCTCCTGCTCTCCTTCACCTGGCGCCACCTCGCGGGTCTCGCCCTGCGCGACGGCGACCTGGCCGAGGCGCGGCACGGCTTCTCCGAGTCCCTCCGCATCCGCGAGGAACTCGGCTACCTCGTCGGCACGGCCCCCGCCCTGGTCTCGCTCGCCGCGACCGAACCCGAGCCGGAGGCGTCCCGCCTGCGCGAGGAGGCCCGCCGCCTGTTCCGCCTCCTGGGCGGCGTCCCCACGTGGCTCACCAGCCAGCTGAGCCCACCGGCGGCGACGGCGTAGGTCCGGCGGCGCGGGGGTGGGTCGCGCAGATCCGGCGGCCACGGGCCGCCCCAGGCGTCACGCCCCCGCGAAGTGCTCCCCCACCAGTACCCGCACCACATCCATGTCCCGCGCGATCAACGCGTCCAGGAGCGCCGTGTGCTCCGCCGCGTCCGCCAGCAGGGCCACGGGCCCACGCCCCAGGGGCCACTGGGCCCGACGGTGGAGGTCCTCGGCGATGCGGACCAGTTCCTCGTTCCCGGCCAGGCTCAGCACACCCCGGTGAAACGCCCGGTCGGAGTCCGCGTACGTCGCCCGGCACCCCGAGGACGCCGCCCGTACCGTCGCCTCCGCCAGTGGCCGCAGCTCCGCCCACCGCTCCACCGGCACCGACCCCGCCAGCCGCAGCATCACCGGCACCTCGAGCAGCGCCCGCACCTCCGCCAGCTCGGCCAGCTCGCGCTGCCCCCGCCGCACCACCCGGAATCCCCGGTTCGGCACGACCTCGACCGCCCCCTCCAGCGCCAGCTGCTGCATGGCCTCCCGCACCGGCGTGGCCGACACCCCGAACCGCTCCCCCAGCACCGGCGCCGAGTACACCTCCCCCGGCACCAGCTCCCCCGCCACCAGCGCCGCCCGCAGCGCGGCCAGCACCTGCCCCCGCACGGACGCCCGCTGCACCACGGAACGCGGCAGGGGAGCCTCACTGTGGGTGTGCTCCCCCCGCACCCGCTCCTCGGAAACCCCCCGTGCCCGAGCCTGCTCGGGAACCCGCTCCGCACCCACAGAGCCCCGCACTCCCTGCTCCACAGGTCCTCCTCAGGCTCCGGCTTGTCGGCACTTGGGGTCATTAAGGGTGGCTTGTTACTCACCCGTCAAGCACCTTAGGCGCACACCCCCGCAGTTCAAACTCCGACAAGCTTGGGTAAGGTAAGCCTTGCCTCAAGCAGCCGCGTGAATCGGTGGTCAAGCATGCCCGCACCCCAGTCGGCGGTCACGGACGCGTACACCCGCCTCACCGAGGTCCTCCCCGACCTCACCGTCACGGAGCTGCCTCCCGGCACCCCGCCCCCCACCGGCGACGGCTGGGTCAGCGCCGCCGACCTCGCCGCCGCGGGCCCCGCCCTGGACGCGTTCCTCGCCTGGGACGACGCCCAGACGCTGCGCGACTACGACCAGCGGGCCCGCCCCGACGTCATCGCCAGCTTCGGCCTGCACCGCTACCTCTGGCCCGCCTGCCTGCTGATCACGGTCCCGTGGTTCCTGCACCGCAGGGTCCCCCGCTACCCCGTGACGGACGTCTCGTACGACCGCACCACCGGCGGCATGGCCCTCGCCGTCCACCCCACCGCCCACGCCGTCACCCCCTTCGCCTGCCTCCCGGACGACCCCGCCGCCGCCCTCCCGGGCGCCCGAGTGGTCCCGGACGAGGAGGCACTGCGCGCCGAGGTCCGCGAAGCCCTCGCCGAGCACCTCGAACCGCTCCTCGCCGCCTTCGGCCCGCGCATGCGCCGCCGCGGCCGGGCGCTGTGGGGGATGGTGACGGACGACATCGTCGAGGGCCTCTGGTACGTCTCCCAGCTCCTCGGCGAGGAGAAGCGCGGCATGCGCGAACTCGAGGAACTCCTCCCCGGCACCGCGAAGCCGTACGTCGGCACCCCGTCCTTCCGCGAACTGACCGGCCCGGACGGCCAGTCACTGCCCACCCGCGACCGGGCGAGCTGCTGCATGTTCTACACGGTGCTCCCCGAGGACACCTGCGCGACCTGCCCCCGCAACTGCGAGGCCGACCGCGTCGCCAAGCTCCTGGCGGAGACGGCCGCCTGACTCGGTGTCAACAAGCAGCACGCCCCGCGTCCCGTAGGATCACCCGCGAGCGTGACACCCGTACGGTTACAGGCGATTCACAATGTCCTCACGCGCCCCCGGAACTTTCCGTGGAACCACCCGTACGGGTAGTCTTATTCGAACTCAACTCCCGCCCCTCAAGCGGCAGTTCGAGCAGAACGCCGCCCTGGGCTCCCCTCTCCCCCACCTTGGCGGCCTCTTGCCCCGAAACCCCCTGAGGCGCGTTGGGTTTGGGCCACCATGGCGGGCGTTACGCCCTATCCCAGTTGCAAGGGACCCCAGATGAGACTGACCGACATATCGCTGAACTGGCTGCTTCCGGGCGCCGTACTGCTCCTGGGCATGCTGGCGGCGGTGGCGGTGCTCGCGCGCGGCAAGCGCTCCCTCGCCAAGGACGCGAGCGCGGACGACTCGTGGGAGCGTGCGGAGGAGCGCCGCAGACGCAAGGAGGCGCTCTACGGCACCGTCTCCTACATCCTGCTCTTCTGCTGCGCCGCCGTGGCCGCCGCGCTCTCCTTCCACGGCCTGGTCGGCTTCGGCGAGCAGAACCTCGGCCTGACCGACGGCTGGCAGTACCTGGTCCCGTTCGGTCTGGACGGGGCGGCGATGTTCTGCTCCGTGC
Organism: Streptomyces sp. NPDC057877; assembly: GCF_042796855.1. NCBI lineage: Bacteria > Bacillati > Actinomycetota > Actinomycetes > Kitasatosporales > Streptomycetaceae > Streptomyces > Streptomyces sp. NPDC057877. The sequence continues at coordinate 63,734 of NZ_JBHVMS010000002.1, read as the reverse complement.
TCGCGGTGCGCGAGGCCAGCCACGGTGACGCGGCGCTCGGCTCCCGGATACTCGTATGGACGTTCGCGTTCGCCGCGGCCTGGTTCAACTGGGTGCACGCGCCCAGGGGCGCCGGACACGCCGGTGCCCCGCACTTCTTCGCGGGCATGTCCCTGTCGGCGGCCGTCCTCTTCGACCGCGCCCTGAAGCAGACCCGCCGCGCCGCGCTGCGCGAGCAGGGTCTGGTACCGCGCCCGCTGCCGCAGATCCGCATCGTGCGCTGGCTGCGGGCGCCCCGGGAGACCTACCGCGCGTGGTCGCTGATGCTCCTGGAGGGTGTGCGCAGCCTGGACGAGGCGGTCGAGGAGGTGCGCGAGGACAAGCGCCAGAAGGAGGAGGCGCGGCTGCGTCGCCGGGACCAGCAGCGCCTGGAGCGCGCCCAGCTGAAGGCGATCAGCCGGGGCCACCGCGGTTTCGTCGGCCGGGGCGGCGGACGTCAGGTCGAGCTGCCCTCGGTGGAACGCGCCGACCAGGTCTCCGCGGAGCCTGCCATATCCGCGTCGCCGACGCCCGAGCAACTGCCGGTCCGCGCCCGTCCCTCACTCCAGCCCGTGCGCAGGGGCGCCGCTGACCCGGTCAAGGTCGACCTGACCGCGGAGGACGACACGATGGCCCTGCCGCGCCTGGACTCCCTGGAGCGCAAGCTGAAGGACCTCGAGCAGCAGTTCGGCTGACATCCGGAACACCGGAGCTGACCGTCCGGAACACCGGAGCTTAGAGTCCGAAACACCGGAGCTGAGAGTCCGGAACACCGGAACAGGGGGCGGGGAAGCGGCCGTGAGGTCGGCCCCGCCCCTTCGCGCGTACCCGTTCCTCACACCGCCATCTCGAACCACACGACCTTCCCCGCGCCGAGCGCCCGCACCCCCCACGCGTCCGCCAGGGCCTGCACCAGCACCAGCCCCCGCCCGTGCGTACCGTCGCAGCTCTCCCCGGGACCCAGCCGCGGCGGCCGGGCGACGGAGTCCCGCACCTCCACCCGCAGCCCCCGACGCCCCACGGTGGCCGTGAGCACCGCGTCCCCGTCGGTGTGGACCAGCGCGTTGGTGACGAGTTCACTCGTGAGCAGTTCGGCGACCTCGGCCCGCTCGGGCCTCCCCCGGTCCCGCAGCAGTTCCCGCAGCGCCCGCCGGGCCTCGGACACCGCCCGCAGATCGGCCCGCCCCAGCCCGCGGCGCAGCCGCCACTCGTCCCCGTCGGCCCTGACCTCCGCGTCGTCCCCCGCCGTCTGTGCGGAGGAGGCCCCGATCGCCATGGGCCCGCCCCCTGGTACCTGCCTTCTCATGTCCCCCGCCCGCGTGCCGATGTCGGTTCCCCTCCTGCTCGAACACGTTCACGGAATCCATGCCCCGTGCGTACGCCCCCAGTCATGGAGAACCGTCAACGACCAACGCAAGCCAAAACTGGCCGAAATGCAGAGCGCAGCGACCGCCGCCGTGCCCCTAAGGCCGAGGAATGTTCCGCAGATTGGACCGAGCCATCTGCGCCATCCGCCCGACCCCGCCCTCCAGCACCATCTTCGAGGCGGACAACGCGAACCCGGTCACCATCTCCGCGCTGATCCGCGGCGGAATGGACAGCGCGTTGGGATCGGTGACGACATCGATCAGCGCGGGCCCCTTGTGCTTGAAGGCCGCCTTCAGCGCCCCGGCGAGCTGTCTGGGCTTCTCCACCCGCACGCCGTACGCACCGCAGGCCCGGGCGACGGCGGCGAAGTCGGGGTTCTTGTTGGTGGTGCCGTAGGAGGGCAGCCCGGCGACCAGCATCTCCAGCTCGACCATGCCCAGGGAGGAGTTGTCGAACAGCACGACCTTGACCGGCAGGTCGTACTGCACGAGCGTCAGGAAGTCCCCCATCAGCATGGAGAAGCCCCCGTCCCCCGACATCGACACGACCTGCCGCTCCCGGTCGGTGAACTGTGCGCCGATCGCCATCGGCAGCGCGTTGGCCATCGAGCCGTGGGAGAAGGACCCGATGATGCGACGGCGCCCGTTGGGCGAGAGATAGCGGGCGGCCCACACATTGCACATCCCGGTGTCCACGGTGAACACCGCGTCGTCGTCGGCGATCTCGTCGAGCACCGAGGCGACGTACTCGGGATGGATGGGAACGTGCTTCTCCACCTTCCGCGTGTACGCCTTGACGACCCCCTCCAGCGCGTCCGCGTGCCGCTTCAGCATCTTGTCCAGAAAGCGCCGGTTCTCCTTCACCCGCACCCGCGGGATGAGACAGCGCAGCGTCTCCTTCACGTCCCCCCACACGGCGAGGTCGAGTCTCGAGCGACGGCCGAGGTGCTCGGGCCGTACGTCGATCTGCGCGATGGTCACGTCATCGGGCAGGAAGGCGTTGTAGGGGAAGTCGGTCCCCAGCAGGATCAGCAGGTCGCACTCGTGGGTGGCCTCGTACGCGGCGCCGTAGCCGAGCAGCCCACTCATCCCCACGTCGAAGGGGTTGTCGTACTGGATCCACTCCTTCCCCCGCAGCGCGTGTCCCACCGGCGACTTGATCTTCCCCGCGAACTCCATCACCTCGGCGTGCGCGCCCGCCGTGCCGCTGCCGCAGAACAGGGTGACCTTGTTCGCCCGGTCGATCAGTTCCACCAGCCGGTCGATCTCGGCGTCACCGGGGCGGACGGTGGGCCGGGAGGTGACGAGGGCGGTCTCGGCGGCCTTCTCGGGCGCTGTCTGGGCGGCGATGTCACCGGGCAGGGAGACCACGCTGACGCCGCTGCGGCCGACGGCGTTCTGGATGGCGGTCTGCAGCAGCCGGGGCATCTGCCGGGGGTTGGAGATCAGCTCGCTGTAGTGGCTGCACTCGCGGAACAGCTGGTCGGGGTGGGTCTCCTGGAAGTAGCCGAGGCCGATCTCGCTGGAGGGGATGTGCGAGGCGAGGGCGAGCACGGGGGCCATGGAACGGTGGGCGTCGTACAGGCCGTTGATGAGGTGCAGGTTGCCGGGGCCGCAGGAACCGGCGCAGGCGGTGAGCTGGCCGGTGATCTGGGCCTCCGCCCCGGCGGCGAAGGCGGCGGTCTCCTCGTGGCGTACGTGGATCCAGTCGATGGCGGAGTTGCGGCGGATCGCGTCGACGACCGGATTGAGGCTGTCGCCGACGACGCCGTACAGGCGTTTGACTCCGGCGCGGGCGAGGATGTCGACGAACTGCTCCGCGACGTTCTGCTTGGCCATGAACCCATGCACCCCTTAGCACCCGGTCCCGCTGGATCTCCTTGGTCTCGCTGGGTCCATCAATCCACAGTCGCGGCGGTTACGCCTCCCAAACGGCGGCGGCCGTACGGTCGTCGGCGTAACCCTTGACCCTGACCTGGGCGTCGGCGAGGAACTCGGCGACACCGGGCGCCTCGGGCGCCGACCAACGCGCGGTCAGATGGGCGCTGAGGTCCGGTTCGCCGCGCAGCGGCTCGGCCAGGCCCGCGGTGCACATCAGGAGCGTGTCACCCGGCCGGGCGACGGAGGCGCGGAACCGGAAGGGTTCGCGGGGCGGTGCGGGGGCGGGTTCGTACGGGCTCGGGGGCGTCGGTATGCCGAGGTCCATGGTGAGCCGGTCGCCCTCGGGCGTCTCGCTGGGCAGCGAGCCGAAGCCGACGACGGGTTCGCCGGTGACCTCGCCGACCGGCGGCTCGATGTCCTGCCACACGCCGTCCCGCAGCCGGAACAGCCCGCCCGCGCCGACGCCGAAGAAGACGCGGGTACGGCACTCGGGGTCGGCGGGCAGCAGCAGACAGCGCAGGGTGGCGGAGTACTCCTCGGGCCTGAGGCCCTCCTCGACGGCGCCCGCGCGCAGGCGGCCGAGGCTGCGGTCGGTCAGCCGGTGCAGGCCCGACTTCAGATCGCCGCGCCGCCCCGCGCGGATGTCCTCGGCGAGCCGGGTGTGGCTGCGCCCGACAGCCCTGCCGATCCACTGGCAGACCTGGGCCGCCGCCCGGTGCGCGCCGGGCGTGGCGCGGGTGCCGGTCGCCATCGCCACCAGCACCAGCGCCTGGTCACCGGTGCCGAAGCGGGCGGTGAGGAGGGCGTCGCGGCGCGGCTCGCCCCGGTAGCGCGCGGAGTCCCCGCGCATGGACACCGCGCGCAGGGTGCAGGCGCCGTAGCGGGCGCCGTCCAGCACGGTGTCGGCCACCAGTTCGCCGAGGTCGTCGGGGTCGGCGGGCGGCAGCGCGGTGGGCTCGGGTTCGTAGGTGGGCGGGCCGGAGCCGACGTAGGCGACGGGGCGGGGGTCCTCGGCGGCGGGTCGCGGGGCGGGCGGCGGGGGCGCGGGGTCCGGCGGGGGTACGGGGCCGGGGGTGCCGGTGGTGGCGGCGGTGGGGCCCCGGGGCGGGGCGGGCGGTGGCTCCTGCGGGGTGCGCTGCCGGAACAGCCCGGCGCGGCGGGGGGTGCCGCGTGAGTCGGCACGCGGTCCGGGTAACGCTGTCCCGTCGCCCACGGCCCCCGACGCGGACGCGAACCGGTCGTCCACCGTGTCGGGCGCGGCCGTCGGGCCGGTGTCCTCGGTGGAGTCGTCGTACAGCTGCCCCCACCAGTCGTCGGAGTGACCGGTGGGCCTTCCCCCTTGCTGGCTCATGCCCCTAATTGTCCACCGCGGGGGCCGTAGGAAAACGGGTCATCCGGAAATTCGGGCCGCCGGGCGGCTCCACCCCCCACGGGAGAACCGCCCGGCGACATGGGGTGACCCGGGCCCGGCCCCTGCGCACCCACGGCGCGTCACGGGCCCGGGTCACGATCGTGAAGCCCCTGCTGGCACGTGCCGTCCACCCTGGCAGAGCGCCGTACGCTGCCGCGATGATGGTGCGCGGCGGGTTTGCGCCGTGGCCGGTTCCCGCCACGCGCCCCCGCACCTGACCGGGACACGGAAGGGGCAGCGGCTGATGCTGTCGGCGATAGGTCTGCACGGTGCGCACGAGTCGGCGTACCGGACGCTGGTGGCGGTCGGCGCCGCCGACGTGGCCGAGCTGGCGCGGCGGCTGGCGCTCGGCGAGCAGGACACCGAGCGGGCGCTGCGGGAGCTGGAGCGGCATGGCCTCGCGGCCCAGTCCTCGGCGCGCCCCGGGCGCTGGGTGGCGGCCCCGCCCGCGGTGGCGCTGGGCGCGCTGCTCACCCAGCGGCGGCACGAGCTGGAGCAGGCGGAGCTGGCGGCGGCGCTGCTCGCCGAGGAGTACCGGGCGGCGGCGGCCGAACCGGCGGTGCACGACCTGGTCGAGGTGGTGGTCGGCGCTGCGGCGGTCACCCAGCGGTTCCTCCAGTTGCAGCTCGGGGCGGCCCACGAGGTGTGCGCCCTGGTCACCGGGGACCCGGTCGCCGTCACCGGCATGGAGAACGACGCCGAGGAGCAGGCGGCCGGGCGCGGGGTGCGCTACCGGGTGGTCGTGGAGCGGGCGGTGCTGGACCAGCCGCACGGCATCACCGAGCTGACGGCCGCGCTCGGCCGGGACGAGGAGGTCCGGGTCGTCGACCGGGTGCCGACCAAGCTGGTGGTCGCCGACCGTACGACGGCGCTGGTGCCGCTCGGTGCGCCGGTCGCGGAGCCCGCCGCCCTGGTCGTGCACGCGAGCGGGCTGCTCGAGCTGCTGTCGGGCCTGTTCGAGGCGGTGTGGCGGGACGCGCTGCCGCTGCGCGTCGGCGGCTCCGGCGTGACCGAGGAGCGCCCGGACGGCCCCGACGCCCTGGATCTGGAGATCCTCTCCCTGCTGCTGGCCGGGCTGACCGACGCGAGCGCGGCCAAACAGCTCGACCTGGGGCTGCGCACCGTACAGCGCCGGGTGAAGCGCCTGATGGAGCTGACCGGTGCGACGACCCGGCTGCAACTGGGCTGGCACGCGTACGAGCGGGGCTGGGTGGCGCGGACGCGCTGACGTCCGGCCGCCGCGCGTCCCGGTCTCCGTCGGATCCGGCCGTCGGGATCCGGCCGCCGCGGTGCCGGTCTCCGTCGGGATCCGGCCGCCGCGGTCCCTCTCCGTCGGGATCCGGCCGCCGGGGTGCTGCCCGACCTGCGGGCCCCCGGCCGCTCCGGCACCCTGGGCAGATGGGAGTGTGGGAACTCCTGCTGGCCGGGCTGGTCATTCTGTTCGGCCTGTGCGGAGTGCTCGTGCCCGGGGTGCCCGGGTCGTGGCTGGTCTGGGCCGCGGTGATGTGGTGGGCGCTGCAGGATCCGCGAGCGGTGTCCTGGTTCGTGCTCGTCGGCGCCACGGTCGCGCTGCTGCTGTGCCAGGTGGTGCGCTGGTCGCTGCCGCCCCGACGGCTGCGGATGAGCCGGGCCGACCGGCGGCTGGCGGCGTACGCCGGGTGCGGGGCGCTGATCGGCTTCTTCCTGGTCCCGGTGCTGGGCGCGATCCCCGGCTACGTCGGCGGCATCTACCTCGCCGAGCGCCTGCGCCTCGGCCGCCACGGGGAGGCTCGCGCGGCGCTGCGCACGACGATGCGCTCGGGCGGCTGGAGTGTGCTGGCGGAGCTGTTCACCTGCCTGCTGATCATGGGCGCGTGGCTGGGCGCGGTGCTGTGGGGCTGAGGACGCCCTCGATCCCGAGCAGCCGCGTCTTGCGCTCCAGGCCGCCCGCGTACCCGGTCAGGGAGCCGTCCGCGCCGATCACCCGGTGGCAGGGGCGGACGATCAGCAGCGGGTTCGCGCCGATCGCGCCGCCCACGGCCCGTACGGCGGCGCGCGGGGCGCCGATCCGGGCGGCGATCTCGCCATACGTCGTGGTCGCCCCGTAGGGGACGTCGTCGAGGGCGGCCCACACCTTCTCCCGGAACTCGGTGCCCTCGGTGTACAGCGGCAGCCGGAACTCCGTCAGCTCACCCGCGAAGTAGGCGCCGAGCTGCCGCCCGGCCTCGCGGAACGGCCCGGGGTCGTGCCGCCAGCCGTCCTGGACGGTCCGGCCGCCCTTCTGTCCGGGCACGGAGAGCGAGGTCAGCGCGCCGGTCGCCGGGTCGGCGGTGAGCAGGAGCGCGCCGAGGGGACTGTCGACCAGGGCCCACAGGCTGGTCGTAGGACTGCTGCTGCTGACGGTCATGGTCACTCCAACTCCCCTGCGGTCCGCAGGTGTAGTACGGCGTACGTCCGCCAGGGACGCCAGCTGTCGGGTACGTCGGCGCCGGGTGGCGTGACGTCGGGATCGCCGAGGGCGCGGGCACGGATGGCGGCGGCGGTGGCGCCGTCCAGGCCGGGCAGGGCGAGCAGCGCCGCCTGCGCGTCGTCCCGGTCGGCGCCCGGGTCCAGCCGTACGGTGCCGTCGGCGAGGGCGGCGGTGAGCGCGCCCAGGGTGCCGTGCGGCTCGGCCCCGGCGAGGACGGCGGACTCGGGGAACAGGTGGGTGAGGGTGCCGCAGGGCGCGTCGAGCGCCTTGCCGTAGCGCGCCACGAGCCGCTCGGCCTCCGCCCTCCCCACCAGCGCCCGTACCGCCAGCTCCTCCGGGTCGGCGGCGCCCGGTGAGCGCAGCCCGGGGCGGGCGCCGACGAGCGGGGCCAGCCGGGGATCGGCGGCGAGCCGCTCGTCGACGGCGTACGGGTCGGCGTCGAGGTCGAACAGCCGCCGCAGCCGCTGTACGGCGGTCGTCAGGTCACGCGGGTCGGTGAGGTGCAGCCGGGCGTCCAGCCAGCCGCCGGGGTGGGCCCCCGGGGTCGGCCGCCGGTTGCCGGGACGCTCGTCGACGGCGGCGATGCCGGTGCCGTACGGCAGTCGCAGGGTACGGCGGTAGGTGCGGCGCCCGGGTGTACCGCTGACCTCCTCCACACCGGGGACGGCCTCCCGGGCCAGCAGGTCGAAGACGGGCCCGGCCTGGTAGGGCCCGCGGTGGGCGAGCCGCAGCGGGATCCCGGCGGTCGGGGTGGCACGGCGGGCCACGCGCGCAGCGCGGCCGGGGGCGAGGGCGCGCAGGTCGCTCGGGGTGAGGGCGTACACCTCACGGATGGTGTCGTTGAACTGCCGCACACTGGCGAACCCGGACGCGAACGCGACATGGGTGACCGGCAGTTCGGTGGTCTGGAGCAGCGTCCGCGCGGTGTGCGCGCGCTGGGCGCGGGCCAGGGCGACCGGCCCGGCGCCCAGCTCGGCGGTGAGCTGCCGCTGCACCTGCCGGGCGCTGTAGCCGAGCCGCGCGGCGAGCCCGGTGACGCCCTCCCGGTCGACGACTCCGTCACCGATCAGCCGCATCGCCCGGCCCACCACGTCGGCGCGCGCGTTCCACTCGGCCGACCCCGGCACCGCGTCCGGCCGACACCGCCGACAGGCCCGGAAGCCCGAGCCCTGGGCGGCGGCGGCCGTGGCGAAGAACCGTACGTTGTGCCGCCGCGGGGTCACCGCGGGGCAGCTCGGACGGCAGTAGACGCCGGTGGTCGTGACGCCGAAGAAGAACTCGCCGTCAAAGCGGGCGTCCCGGCTGCGCACGGCCTCGTACCTGGTGTCCTCGTCCATCACGAGATCCAGTGTCCGCCAGGTACGGGGCCACGGCTGGCGGAAAACGGACACGGCACTATCCGCCAAGCACGGGTACGGGAACCGGTACCGCTAACGCAGCCGCCCCCTCTTCGCCTCTATCGCCGCGCGGCCCTCCGCGTGCTTGCGCTTCCAGTCCTTGCGGATCTCGGCGCGCATCCGGGCGTCCGTCTTGGCGACGATGCGCTGGTTCTCGCGCAGCAGCTTGCGGTAGCTCTCCAGGCGTCGTACCGGAAGCTCGCCGGAGTCGATGGCGGCGAGCACCGCGCAGCCGGGTTCGGCGTCGTGGGCGCAGTCGTGGAAGCGGCAGTCGCGGGCCAGCTCCTCGATCTCCGAGAAGACCTGCCCGACCCCGCTCCCGGCGTCCCACAGACCCACCCCGCGCAGCCCCGGCGTGTCGATGAGCACCCCGCCGCCCGGCAGGGCGAGGAGGTTGCGGGTGGTGGTGGTGTGCCGCCCCTTGCCGTCGACGTCACGGATGGTCTGCACCTCCATGAGGTCCTCTCCGAGCAGCGCGTTGGCGAGGGTCGACTTGCCCGCGCCGGACTGCCCGAGCAGCACGGACGTCCCGTCGGAGACGAGCGCCACGAGGACGTCGAGCCCTTCCCCGTGCAGCGCGCTGACCGTCAGCACGGGCACGCCGGGCGCGCTGCTCTCCACGTCCTCGACGAGGTACGACAGCGCGGTGGCGTCGGGCACGAGGTCGGCCTTGGTGAGCACGACCACGGGCTGCGCCCCCGACTCCCAGGCGAGCGCGAGGAAGCGTTCGACGCGGGCGAGGTCGAGTTCGACCGCCAGCGACACGGCGACGATCGCGTGATCGACGTTGGCGGCGAGGATCTGCCCCTCGGACCGCTTGGAGGAGGTGGAGCGCACGAAGGCGGTACGGCGCGGCAGATACGTCCGCACATAGCGCGGGTTGCCGCCCTCGGGGTCGACGGCGGCCCAGTCACCGGTGCACAGGACCCGCAGGGGGTCGTGCGGCGTGACGAACGCGGTGTCCGCCCGCAGCACACCGTGCGCGGTGACGACGTCGCACTGCCCGCGGTCCACGCGCAGCACACGCCCGGGCAGCAGCCCCTGCGCGTCGTAGGGGGCGAACTGCTCCGCCCATTCCTCGTCCCAGCCGTAGGGAGCGAGGGCGGAGAAAGCAGAGGTGGAAAGGGAAGTCAACGGGTGACCCTTCACAAGGGTGGCCCCGACACGGGCGCGCACGGAAGCGCGCGGAGGGTGAGAGTGTCAGCCGGTGGCCACGGAGGTGGACTTGATGGGTTCCTGGATGCGGGCAGCGCCCATCGCCATGACAGCCATCGGTCGACACCTCCTCGTTCCTCGTCGCCTTCTTGCGCGGACCCCGTCACCATAGTCGGCGGCCCCACGGCCCCGTCAACCGGTTTTCGCGCTCACGCGTTCACACAACCCCGCCCGTTCAGCTCGAAGTCGTACCCCGGGGAGTTCGTGCCGTCCCAGGAGGCGATGAAGCCGAGGGCGAGGGTGCCGCCCGCGGGGACGGTGCCGTTGTAGTGCGCGGCGGTGGCGGTGACGCGGGTGCCTTCCTGGACGTAGCCCGCGTCCCACATCTGGTTCACCCGCTGGCCGTCCCGGAAGGACCAGGTCAGGCGCCAGTCGTCGAGGGCGTGGGCGGTGGTGACGGTGACGGTGGCCTGGAAGCCGTCGGGCCACTGGCCGGTGAGGTCGTAGTCGACGCGGCAGGCGGCCGTGGTCCCGGCGGTCTCGGGGGCGGGGTGCGCGGCGGGGGGCGTGACCGCGGTGGGCGCGGGTGCGGGCGGGGTGAGGGTCGCGGTGCCCTGGGGTTCGGGGCGGGGGTTCGGGTCCGTCTTCTCGGGGGGCTTGGTGGGCCGCGGGGTCTTCTCCGGCGTCGGCGACGGACCGCGGTCGGTGGTCGCGCCGGGGCGGGCGCTGCCGGGCAGGGAGGGGCGGGGGTCGGCCACCGGGCTGCCGTCGCCGGGATCGGTGGCGGCGTGGTCGCTGGTGCCGCCCGGCATCAGGGACACGGCGAGGGCCAGCGCGGAGACGAGGACGGCGGCGACGAGGAGGCCGTTGCGCAGGACGCGCGCCTTGTGGGCGCCGGAGAGCACCGGTTCCGGCTCCGGGTCGGCGGGCGTGGGGTGCGCGGGGCCGAGCCGGACGTCGGCGGCGCGGCGCCTGCGCTCCAGGTAGGCGAGTCCGCCCCAGCCGATCACCCCGCCGGCGAGAGCGGCGGGCAGTCCGCCGCCGTGCGGTCGCAGGCAGGCGGCGGCCTCGGCGCAGCGGACACAGCGGGCGAGGTGCTGGGAGAGGTCGTCGGGGCCGTCGGGCGCGTCCGCGCCGGGGTCCCGTGTCAGCGCGTCGAGCATCCGGGCGTAGCCGCGGCACTCCGCCGTCATCGGGGAGTCGAGGTGGTTGCGCAGGCAGCGGTCCCGGAACAGGGCGCGCGCCTCGGCGAGTTCGGCGCCGATCCCGGCCGGGTCGAGGCGCAGTCGGCGGGCCACCACGGCCAGCGGCAGCGCCTCCACCTCGGCCAGCCACAGCAGTTCGGCGTCGGCGGGCTGCATGTCGCGCAGGGTGCGCGGCGCGAGCGGGCGGCCGAGGGGCGGGCCGGTGTAGCGGGCGGCCTGCTCCGAGGTGAGCCACAGGCGCAGATCGGGGTCGAGCCGGTGGCCCTGGCCCCGTGCCTCCCAGGCGGCGGCGGTGTCGCGTACGGCGGTCAGCAGCCGGGGAATCCGGGGCAGCCGGGCCACGCGTCGGCCCGCACCCCGCACGGCGTCGGTCGTGGGGGCCGCCGGGCCCTCACGCATACCGTCCGCGAACGCCTCCCGGGCCAGCCGGTTGGCCGCCTCGGAACCGGACGTGCACAGGTCGGCGTAGGACAGGACCGTGTCCCAGCACTCGGAGAACAGCGCTGCCTCGGCGGCGTCCTTGGGAGTCGGCAGGTCGGGCATGGGTCTCCTGCATCCGCATGCGAGGTCAACTCACCGGACAACCGGGGGAGTTGCGGGGAACCTCAGGGGCCGACACCGAGCCTTTCACGGCCCCCGCACAACTGACAAGCCGCCTCTTCAAACCCACCGAACGCCGTTCGGGCACCGGTCACCCGGCCGCCTCAGACCTCCACCGGCTCCTCCCGGGCCGACAGGCTGTCCATGAACGAACTGACGGAGAACACCGCGCGCCCGGGTCCGGGCGGCCCGTAACCGGGGGGCGAGGAGAGGCCGAAGTCGTCCATGGTGGCGCGGTAGGCCTCCAGGAGGCGGATGTGGTACTCCAGCGGCGCGCCCTGGGGGTTGGCCTTGCCGAGGGGGGTCGTGGGCTCCGGGCACCAGGTGGTGAAGCGGGGCGTGATGCCGTGGGACATGAAGAAGCGCAGGCCCTCGGTGGTGGAGGCGATGGCCTCGTCCACGGAGGTGAAGCCGAAGGGTTCGGCCATCTCGACGCCCGCCACGAAGTTGGGGATGACGTTGCGGGGGCCGAAGACCTCCGCGGAGTCGAGGATGCGCTTGTGCCACTCGTCGCGGCCGACGTACCGCTCCTTGCCGGGGCAGTACATCTTGAACAGGTACTCGTCCCACACCTCGTAGTTGGGGTGGTAGATCTGCACGCCGTAGTCCTTGAACCGCTGGACGTCGTCGCGCGGCAGTGCCTGGGCGACGACCTTGCCGATCCAGCGGCCGGGGAAGCGCTCCTCGATGGCCTTGGCGTAGTGGCCGTAGAAGTCGGCCTCGTCGCGGCCCGAGACCGTCTTGGTGATGGCGCCGCCGGTGAGGGTGTAGGCGGTGGAGGCCTTCGCGGTGTCGTAGCGGTCGATGATCTCCAGGGCTTCGAGGACCTCCTCGACGTCCTTGACTCCTGTATACGGTCGACCGGCGGCCTTGTGCTGTCGCCAGTTGTGGTTGATGTCGCAGTACTGGCACTCCTCCTTGGCGCCGAAGTACTGGCAGACCCGGAAGACGGTCAGGTAGATCAGGTAGCCCCACTGGATGGTCGGGGCCACCTCCATCACGGACTTCCCGTTGGAGAGCTTGTGCCGGTAGTACTCCGGCATCGGCGGCACACCGACGTCGGCGATCCGCTTGCCGTCGAGGTAGAGGCCGAGCAGCCCGTCCTCGCCCGCGGCCACCCGGTACGGCGACGCCGGGTTCACCCGCACCGAGACGACGGTGCGCCGCAGGTCGTACGGCCCACCGGTGAGGATGATCTCCTCCGGCGGGCGGCGCAGCGCGGCCTCGCCCAGCTCGGGCAGGGTGCCGTGGTCGAAGGAGAAGATGAAGTACGACTTCGGCTTGACCTCGCCCCCCTCGTTGTCGCTGAGCGCGGACGCGTCGAAGGCGACACCGCCGCGGAGCAGGTCCTCCTTGAAGACCGCTTCCCGCGGCACGTGCGGGAAGCGCTCCATCAGATCCTCGACCAGCGCGGTACGGCTGCCCATCCCGTGTCTCCTCCCTGCGGCGACGTTCGACTCCTCACGGTATGCCCCCGCGTGCCACGACCGTGCAACCGGGTCCGGAAACCGGGGCTGGGCGGCCCTGGACATTGACGATCCTGACGTTTTCTGTCAGCTTTGTCAGTATGAGCAAGCGCGACGCCATCGTGACGGCCGCGGTCGAGGTCTTCGCCCGGCACGGCTTCCGGCAGACCTCGATGGACCTGATCGCCCAGGCCGCCGGGGTCTCCCGGCCCGCGCTCTACCAGTACTTCCGCAACAAGCAGGACGTCTTCACCGCCGTCGCCGAGTACGTCACGGACCAGCTGGTGGAGGCCGCCCACCGGGCCAGCCAGGCCGAGGGCAGCCTCGCCGACCGGGTGTACGGCGTGCTGCTGGTGAAGCTGGACACGGCCACCGGCATCGCCGACGCCCGCCACCGGCGGGAGCTGATCGCCCAGGCCGTGGCGATGGGCGTCGCCCCCGCCGACGACCAGCTGGTCTACGTCCTCGCCCAGCTCCTCGCCGGTACCCCGGAACCGCTGGAGACCGCCTCCGTCCTGCTCGCCTCGGCCGTCGGCATCGGCCAGTCGGAGGGCGGACCCGAGGTGCTCCGGCGCCGACTGCGGCGCCTGGTCGACCTGACCGTCACCGGCCTCTTTGCCCAGTGAAGGACTCGGCGCTCCCACTGAAGGACTCGACGCGCCCACTGAAGGATCTCGACGCGCCCGCTGAAGGGACCCGACGCATGCTCGGTACCGTCCTCCTCGCCTTCGCCTCCGGTTTCTGGGCGGGCAACGGCCTGCCCTACTACGTCGCGGGCAGCACCGGCGACGCCACCGGCCCCCACCCCTTCCGCCCCTCGGCGGCCACGAACGTCGTCACCGGCTGGGCGATGCTCCTGATCGCCGCCGTCTGCTGGCACTTCGCCGACACCGGCGCCCATCCGGGCCCCGGGTACACGGCCGCCGCGGCGGGTGTGCTGGCCGTCGGTCTGGTCCACGCCCGGCTGTGGCGGGCGGACCCTTGGCACCGGCGCCGGTCACGGCAGTGATGTGATGGGCCCCGACGTTTCCCAAGGGAGGGGCCGCGCATGACCGAGACCGTGACCAACTGGGCGGGCAACATCACCTACGCCGCCAAGGAGCTGCACCGCCCGCGCTCCCTGGACGCCCTGCGCTCCCTCGTCGCGGACGGGGCGCGGGTGCGGGTGCTGGGCAGCGGGCACTCCTTCAACGAGATCGCCGACCCGGGCCCCGACGGCGTACTGCTCTCCCTCGACGCGCTGCCGCCCGTGGTCGACGTCGACACGACGGCCCGTACGGTACGGGTCTCGGGCGGCGTCCGGTACGCCGAGCTGGCCCGCCTGGTGCACGCCCGCGGCCTCGCCCTGCCCAACATGGCCTCCCTGCCGCACATCTCCGTCGCCGGATCGGTCGCCACCGGCACCCATGGCTCGGGGGTCGGCAACGGCCCGCTGTCGGCCGCGGTGCGGGCGGTGGAACTGGTCACCGGGGACGGTGCGACGGTGACGGTCGAGCGCGGGCAGGAACGCTTCGGCGGCGCCGTCACCGCCCTCGGCGCGCTCGGCGTGGTCACGGCGCTCACCCTCGACCTGGAGCCCGCCTACGAGGTGGAGCAGCACGTCTTCACCGAACTGCCGCTCGCCGGGCTGGACCAGGCGGCCTTCGAGACGGTGATGTCGGCGGCGTACAGCGTGAGCCTGTTCACCGACTGGCGGGCGCCGGGGTTCCGTCAGGTGTGGCTCAAGCGCCGCACCGACCAGCCGCTGCCCACCTTCCCGTTCGCCGCCCCGGCGACGGAGAAGATGCACCCGGTGCCGGGCATGCCCGCCGTCAACTGCACCGAGCAGTTCGGGGTGCCGGGGCCCTGGCACGAGCGACTGCCGCACTTCCGGGCGGAGTTCACCCCGAGCAGCGGGGCGGAGCTGCAGTCGGAGTACCTGCTGCCGCGCCGGTATGCGGTCGACATGCTGTATGCGATCGACGGGATACGGGATGTCGTCGCCCCCGTACTGCAGACCTGCGAGATCCGCGCGGTCGCCGCCGACGACCAGTGGCTGAGCCCGGCGTACGGACGCGACACCGTCGCGGCGCACTTCACCTGGATCGAGGACACGGCGGCCGTCGTGCCGGTGGTACGGCGGCTGGAGGCGGCCCTGGACGCCTTCGACGCCCGGCCGCACTGGGGGAAGGTCTTCACCACCCCGGCGGCGGTCCTGCGCGAGCGCTACCCCCGGCTCGGCGACTTCCGCGCGCTGGCCGCCGACCTCGACCCGGCCGGGAAGTTCGCCAACGCCTTCGTGCGGGACGTGCTCGGGAGCTGACCCCGCCGAGGGCTTGCCTCACCCCTTTCCCCATCCCTTGTGGAAAGTACCCGGCACCCCCTAGCCTTCCGACCGTGCGCACATCACGGGACATCCGC
Organism: Streptomyces sp. NPDC057877; assembly: GCF_042796855.1. NCBI lineage: Bacteria > Bacillati > Actinomycetota > Actinomycetes > Kitasatosporales > Streptomycetaceae > Streptomyces > Streptomyces sp. NPDC057877. Next base: position 48,385 of record NZ_JBHVMS010000002.1, on the reverse strand, counting down.
ACGGCGAACCGCTACGGGGTGCTGCGCCAGATCATCGCCTCGTCCCCCACCTCCCGGCAGGAGCTGGCCGCCGCCACCGGACTGAGCCTGGCCACGGTCGCCACGCTCGTCGGTGAGCTGCTCGACCTGGGGATGATCACCGAGGTCGGCTTCGAGGACTCGGCGGGCGGGCGCCCCCGGGGACTGGTCGCCGTCAACGCGGCGGGGGGCGCGTTGATCGGCGTCGACATCGCGGAGACGTACGTCCACGTCGAGTTGTTCGACCTCGCGCTGAACGTGCTGGCCCGCGCCGAGGAGGACGTCCGCACCGGCGGGAACCGCCCGGAGCGGCTCGTCGGCCAGGTCGCCGCCGCCGTCGGCTCGGTGGTCGCGCAGGCCGGGACCGAGGCGGCCCGGGTGCTGGGCGTCGGGGTGAGCATGCCGGGACAGGTGGACCGGGACTCCGGCGTCTCCGAGTACGCGCCGAACTGGGACCACTGGCACGACGTACCGCTGCTCGACCTGCTCGGCGAGCACATCTCCTACCCGCTCCACCTGGACAACCCGCTGCGGGCCTGCGCGGTGGCCGAGCTGTGGTTCGGGGCGGCGCGTGGCCGCCGGGACGCCGTGGTGGTCAACCTCGGCACCGGGGTGGGCGCCGGGCTCGTGCTGGGCGGCGGGGTGCACCGCGGGGTGAGCAACAGCGCGGGCGAGTGGGGACACACCACGCTGGTGCTCGACGGGCGGCCGTGCCACTGCGGCAACCACGGCTGCGTGGAGACGTATGTCGGCGCGCCCGGCATCATGCGCCATCTGGAGGAGCTGAGCCCGGACAGCGCCCTGCTGCGCCCCGGGGACCAGACCGCCACCATCGACGCGCTGGCCCGCGGGGTGACCGCGGGCGATCCGGTCGCCGTGCGGGTGGTGCGGGACACCGCCCGCTATCTCGCCGCCGGGATCGCGGACCTGGTCAACCTGCTCAACCCCGAGGTGGTGGTGCTCAGCAGCTGGGTCGCCGCCACCCTCGGTGAACCGCTGCTCGCCGAGGTGCGTACGGCCGTGGCCCGGCACGCCCTGAGACGGCCGCTGGCCGCCACGGAGATCGTGCTGTCCCCGATCCCCACCGACCCGGTGTGCCTGGGCGCGGCGACGTTCGCGCTGGAGGGCGCGCTCCAGTCGGTCGGCCAGCGGGCCACCGTACGCCGTCAGCCCGCCCCGGCCAGGAGCCGTACCGCGCCGCCCGTCTGACCCCGCGCGGTCGGCATTCCGTACGTCGCACAACATTTCGTACGGGCTTCGTCCAACCCCTTGCCGAAGCATTTGCCGAAGGTTAGCGTCCGGCACCGCAAGCCGAAGTGAGCCATCTCGCGCCGAGCCACCGAGCCGCAGCAGAACCTCGAGACAAGGACGTCACCATGTCGGCATCGAGCAACAGCAACCGGGACCGCCGATCCGTACTGCGGGCCGCCCTGGGCCTGACCGCCGCGGGTTCGCTGGCGGCCTGTGGGGGCAACAACGGCCGGGGCGGGGGCTCCGGTTCGGGCACCAGCCTCGTGCAGTACTTCCACGCCTACGGCGAGGCGGGCACCGAACAGGCCGTCAAGCGGTACGCCAAGGCCTACGACAAGGCCGACGTCTCCACGCAGTGGATCACCGGCACCAACTTCGAGAGCAAGCTGTTCTCCGCCCTGCTCACCGACAACGCCCCCGACGTCTTCGAGTTCCACCCGCAGATACAGCTCGTCAAGAGCGGTCAGGTGGCCGATCTGACCGAGCTGATCGAGCCGGTCAGGGACGACTTCAACCAGGCGGACATCGCCTCGCACACCATCGACGGCAAGGTGTGGGGCATCCGGATGATCGACGACCCGCAGTTCTTCTACTACCGCAAGTCCCTGCTGGCGGACGCGGGCATCGAGCCCCCGGCCACCCTGGACGAGCTGGTGGAGGCGGCGGCCAGGCTCACCACCGACAAGGTCAAGGGCGTCTTCCTCGGCAACTCCGTCACCCCGGTGATGAACCCGCTGATCTGGTCGACGGGCGCGAACACCCTCACCGAGGACAACGAGATCGCCTACCACACGCCCGCGGTCGCCGAGGGGCTGACCAAGCTGCGCTCCATGTTCAAGGACGGTCATCTGCTGCTGGACGCGCCCGCCGACTGGTGGGACCCGTCGGCGCTCACCCAGGGCCTGGTCGCCATGCAGTGGTGCGGGATGTGGGCGATGCCGGTGATCCAGGAGGCGCTCGGCGACGACGTCGGCATCATCCCCTTCCCGGCCTCGGCGGACGGCGGCAAGCCCGCCGTGGTCAACGGCGGCTGGTCGATGTTCGTCAACGCCAAGTCGACCCACCTGGACGAGGCGAAGGAGTACGTCAAGTGGCTGTGGATCGACCAGAAGGAGCACCAGGAGGACTGGGCGCTCTCCTACGGCTTCCACATCCCGCCGCGCACCTCGCTCGCCGAGTCCGCGGACAAGCTCAAGACGGGCCTGGCGGCGGAGGGCGTACGGCTGTTCAACGAGTTCGGGCACTTCGACAACCCGGCCTGGACCCAGGCCATGATCGTCGCCCTGGAGGGCGTCGTCGCCGACACGGTCCGCAAGGGCGGGAACCCGGAGGCCGCGCTCGACAAGGCGGACCGGACGGTCGGCCGTGAGCTGAAGAAGCTGTTCGGATAGGCCGGGGACGGACTGACGCCATGATCCGTGGCCGTACCCTCAACTTCTGGCTGTTCACCGGCCCGTTCCTGATCGGGCTGGTGGTCTTCGTCTACATCCCGATCGGCTGGAGCGCGTACCTCTCCTTCTTCGAGGCGCGCTACACGGTCACACCGAGCACGTTCGTCGGTTTCGACAACTACCGGTACATGCTGACGAACGACCGCTTCACCGACGCGCTGGTCACGTTCACCGTGTTCGCCGCGATCGTCGTCCCCGTCACCTGGGCGCTGTCGCTGGGGCTGGCGCTGCTGGTGAACCGGATCCGGTTCATGCGGGCGTTCTTCCGGTCGGTGTTCTTCCTGCCGACGGCGGTCAGCTTCGTCGCGGCCTCGCTGATCTGGAAGATGTCCGTCTTCAGCGGGGTCCGCTTCGGTCTGGCGAACACCGTGCTCGGCTGGTTCGGCGTGGAGAACATCGCCTGGCTGGCGGACCCCAACCCGCCCTGGTACTGGCTGGTCATCGTCACCGTAAGGCTGTGGCTGCAGTCGGGGTTCTACATGATCCTGTTCCTGGCCGCCCTCCAGAACATCCCGCGCGAGCTGTACGAGGCGGCGGCGATCGACGGCGCGAAGCCCGGCTGGCAGACCTTCCGCCATGTCACGCTCCCGCAGCTGCGGGCCACGTCCACGGCCGTGATCCTGCTGCTGCTCGTGGCCGCGTACCAGGCCTTCGACGAGTTCTTCAACCTGCTCGCCAAGACCACCTGGGGCCGCCCGCCGCTGGTCGAGCTGTACTACACCGCGCTGGGCGAGAACCAGGACTACGGCGCGGGCAGCGCGGGCGCGATGATCCTGACCCTGCTGATCTGCGTGGTCACCCTCTTCCAGGGAAGGCTCATGGGCTTCGGAAGGGGTGAGGAGGCCAAGTGACCACCACCCCCTCGGGACGCCGCGGACGCGGCCACACGCTCTCCTCCACCGGCCTCTATCTGGGCGCCGGGATCGCCGCCTTCCTCTTCCTGGTCCCCTTCTATCTGATCGTCCGCAACGCCCTGTCCACGGACGCCGAGATCACCGGCGAGGAGTGGCGGTTCTTTCCCACGGACATCCAGTGGGGGAACGTCACCGAGCTGTTCGACGACCCGACGGTCCCGTTCGCCCAGTCGCTGTGGAATTCGACGGTCGTCGGCGTACTGCATACAGTCGGCACCCTACTGGTGTGCTCCCTCGCCGGATACGGCCTGGCCCGCATCCCCTACCGGCACGCCAACAAGATCTTCTACGCCGTTCTGGTGACCCTGATGGTGCCGACCGCGGTCACCTTCGTACCGAGCTTCGTCCTCGTCTCGTCACTCGGCTGGGTGTCCAGCCTGCGCGGACTGGTCATTCCGGGGCTGTTCAGCGGTTTCACCTGCTTCCTCTTCCGGCAGTACTTCCTGGGGTTCCCCAAGGAACTGGAGGAGGCGGCACGCGTGGACGGGCTCGGCTACTGGGGCGCGTACTGGCGCATCGTCGTGCCCAACTCGCTGAACTTCTTCGCCGCCATCGCCACCATCACCTTCATCAGCGGCTGGAACGCCTTCCTGTGGCCGCTGGTCATCGGCCAGGACGAACAGGCGTGGACGGTCCAGGTGGCGCTCTCCTCGTACATGACCAACCAGACCGTCAACTTCCACCTGATCTTCATGGCCACCGCCATTTCCATCCTGCCCCTGGTGTTCGTGTTCCTCTTCCTCCAGCGCTGGCTGGTCCAGGGCATCGCACAGACCGGCATCAAGGGCTGACCAAGGAGACCGATGTCTTTCCGCACCACCGCCTACGTCGAGGACACCGCCCCGGGCACGGGCGCCCTGCCGCCCCGTGCCCGGTACCGCGACTCCGACGCGAAGTCCCTCTCCCTCAACGGCAACTGGCGCTTCCGGCTCTCGGCGACGGCCGACGCCGAGGACGACTCCTTCGCCGCGCCCGGATACGACGCCGGGGGCTGGCCGGAGGTGACCGTGCCCGGCCACTGGGTCCTGCAGGGCGACGGCGCCTTCGGCTCTCCGATCTACACCAACCACCTCTACCCCTTCCCGGTCGACCCCCCGCACGTCCCGACCGACAACCCGACCGGCGACCACCTGCGCCACTTCGACCTGCCGGAGGAGTGGCCGGGGGACGGCGATGCGTTCCTCCGCTTCGACGGCGTGGAGTCCTGCGCCCGGGTGTGGCTGAACGGCACGGAGATCGGGGAGTTCAAGGGCTCGCGGCTGCCGCACGAGTTCTCGGTGGGCGCGCTGCTGAGGCCGACCGGGAACGTGCTCGCGGTCCGGGTCCACCAGTGGTCGGCGGGCTCGTACCTGGAGGACCAGGACCAGTGGTGGCTGCCGGGCATCTTCCGTGACGTCACCCTGCTGCACCGCCCCGAGGGCGGCGCCGGTGACTTCTTCCTGCACGCCTCGTACGACCACCGCACGGGCGAGGGCACCCTGCGCGTCGACTCCGAGGTCCCCGGCCGGGTCACCGTGCCGTCCCTGGACATCGACGTCGCCACGGGTGAGGCCGTGACCGTGGCGGTCATGCCGTGGACGGCGGAGACCCCGACGCTCTACGACGGTGTCCTCGCCACGCCGGGCGAGCGGGTGCCGCTGCGCGTCGGCTTCCGCACGGTGGCCGTCGAGGACGGCCTGATCAAGGTCAACGGCAGGCCGGTCCTGTTCCGCGGCGTCAACCGCCACGAGTGGCACCCCGAGCACGGCCGCGCCCTGGACCTGGAGACCATGCGCCAGGACGTGCTCCTGATGAAGCGCCACAACATCAACGCCGTCCGCACCTCCCACTACCCCCCGCACCCGGCCTTCCTCGACCTCTGCGACGAGTACGGCCTGTGGGTGATCGACGAGTGCGACCTGGAGACCCACGGCTTCGTCGAGCACGCCTGGCGGGACAACCCCGTCGACGACGACCGCTGGACCCCGGCCCTGCTGGACCGCGCCGCCCGCATGGTGGAACGGGACAAGAACCACCCGTCGGTGGTCATCTGGTCCCTCGGCAACGAGGCGGGCACCGGCCGCGGCCTGACCGCGATGGCCGAGTGGATCCACGCCCGGGACACCTCCCGGCTGGTCCACTACGAGGGCGACGTCGACTGCCGCGACACCGACGTCTACTCGCGGATGTACGCCTTCCACGAGGACGTCGAGCGCATCGGCCGCGGCCTCGACGGCGGCACGCACAAGCGACGCCAACTCCCCTTCATCCTGTGCGAGTACGGCCACGCCATGGGCAACGGCCCCGGTGGGCTGGCCGACTACCAGCGGCTGTTCGAGCGGTACGGCCGTCTCCAGGGCGGTTTCATCTGGGAGTGGATCGACCACGGCATCCGGCACCCGGAGCTGGGCTACGCCTACGGCGGCGACTTCGGCGAGGAGTTGCACGACGGCAACTTCGTCTGCGACGGCCTGCTGTTCCCGGACCGGACGCCGTCACCGGGGCTGGTGGAGTACAAGAAGGTGATCGAGCCGGTGCGCGTCGAGGGCGACGGCCGGGACGGCACCGTACGCGTCACCAACACCCATGACTTCGCCGACCTCTCGGCGCTGGCCTTCGAGTGGTCGTACGAGGTGGACGGCGCGACGGTGGAGGCGGGCTCCCTGTCGGTCCCGGCGCTGGCACCGGGCGAGTCGGCGGAGCTGAAGCTGCCGGAGCCGCCCGCCGCCGAGGACCCGGCGGAGGCCCTGTGGACGATCCGCGCGCTCCTGGCGACGGACACCCCCTGGGCACCGAAGGACCACGTGGTGGCCTGGGCGCAACTCCCCGTCACCCCCCGCCGCACCCCCGCCCTCACCCCGACCGCCCGCCCGACATCCACCACCGACCGGATCCACCTGGGCCCGGCCACCTTCGACGCCCGCACCGGCGCCCTGCTCACCCTCGGTGACCTGGAGCTGTCCGGCCCCCGCCTGGACGTCTGGCGGGCGCCCACCGACAACGACGAGGGTGCTCCCTGGCAGCCCGACGCCCGTTACGGCCTGCTCTGGCGGAAGCTGGGGCTACACCGTATGCAGCACCGTGTAGACGATGTACAGCTCACCGACGACACGCTGACGGTACACACCCGCGTGGCGCCCGCCGCCGCGGAGGTGGGACTGCATACGGCATACCGCTGGACGTCGGACGGCGACCGGCTGAAGCTGACGGTATCCGTCACCCCGGCGGGCGACTGGACGCTCCCCCTCCCCCGGCTCGGCGTCCGCCTCGGCCTCGCGGGCGCCGACCGGGTGCGCTGGTACGGCGGCGGTCCGGGCGAGGCGTACCCCGACACCCGGTCGGCGTCGCGGCTGGCCCGCTGGGAGTCGACGGTGGACGGCCTCCAGACCCCCTACGTCCGCCCCCAGGAGAACGGCGCCCGCGCCGACGTCCGCTGGGTGGAGCTGGGCGGTCTGCGGATCGAGGGCGAGCCGGAGTTCTGGTTCACGGCCCGCCGCTGGACCACGGAACAGCTCGACGCCGCCGCCCACCTGACGGACCTCACCCCCGGGGACCGGGTGTGGGTCAGCCTGGACCACGCCCAGATGGGCATCGGCTCGCAGTCCTGCGGACCGGGTGTGCTGCCGCGGTACCGGCTGCGCGCCGAACCGGCCGGGTTCTCGTTCGTCTTCTCGACGCTGGGCTGACCGCTCAGGACCGCGCCGCGCGCCTCACGTACGCGCGGCGCGGTGTGGGGTGTGGCGGCGGTCAGCTGCTGCCGCTCCCGTCGTCCGTCTGGTCGCAGCCGACATCGGCGCCCCACAGCGCCTGGAACTGTTCGACGTAACGGGCGGTGGCCCAGCCGTTGATGACGCGGAGCATGGCGTCGTCGGCGTTCCTCAGCGAGTTCTCGGTGACGTTGTAGGAGCCGACGAAGACCGCCTCGCGCCAGGCGCCCGCGTAGTACGCGTCAATCAGGGTGAGCTTGTTGTGGTGCTCACCGTGGCAGAAGACGCGAGCAGCGGGGAAGCCCTGCGCCTTCAGCTCGGTCTCCCCGCTCTCCTTCTGCACGATGACCTTGACATTGCAGCCGATGCCGACGAGCCGGTTCAACTCGGCGGCGATCGCCTTGGAGTAGTCGCTCGGGTTGAACAGGCTGGCTTCCAGCCAGACACGGTCGTTGCCCGCCGCACAGGCGGTGACGTTCCTCAGGACTCCGACCAGCGGGCTCTTGGTCTCCATGGGGTAGAAGTAGGCACGGGACAGGTCGTTGTCCCCGGCACGGGCCTTGGCATCGTCGTCCCAGGTCACTCCGCCGTGGGTCCAGTAGGTCTTCGTCGCGTCGTTCGCCGCGCGCATGCGGTTCCAGTAGTCCACGTAGTGCGTGAACAGTGCCGTGTCGTCCCTGCTGATCAGCAGGTTCTGGGCGTGCTGGGCCTGCTTCAGGCTGAAGTTGGACGACGACTGGAGTACGAGCCTGGTGTCGCCCTTCTTGATCAGGAAGATCTTGTTGTGCATGGTCCCGTCGGGGCCGTTGCACGCCTTGGCGCACTGGTGGACGTCGATGTTGTTGGCCTCGAGGTAACTGACCACGGCGTCGTTGCTTCCGAGGCTGCTCAGCACCACCCGGACGTTGACACCGTTCTGGGCGGCTCGGACCAGCGACTGCGCGACCTGGGTGCCGTAGCCGTCGGTGTCCTTGACCCATTCGTACAGCGCGACCCGGATGTAGTCGCCGCTCTGCGCCGCGTCGGCCGTCGCGTCGATCTTCGCCTTGATCTTGCGGGCGATCAGGGTCTCGGTGGTGCCGCCGTAGGTGAAGCAGACCTCGTAGTTGCCCTCCTCGACGCAGTCCGCGGTCGCCGCGGCGGCGGGCGGGGCGCTGAGGGACGCCAGCACCAAGGAGGCGGCGCATAGGAACATGACGAGAAGGGACCGGCGCCGACCGGTCCAGCATGTACGGATCATGCGACACCTTAAGTCGCACACCTGTGCGACGTCCACGGCGCCGTCACCTTCCAGCCACCTCCACGCCCCGCTCTGATAATCTCACCGTCAGCTGCCGCGCGGGGCCCCTTCCGGCCATGGAGTGCTGGTAGTCAGGGACCAGGCCGTCGCACGCTCCCCCCGGTTCAACTGCCCGTTCACCGGGGGGAGTTCGTGCGATTGCCTGCCCCGTTCCCGGCCGGTCAGTGGTCCGCGCAGCACGGTGTCGGCTCCGGTACCTCGAAGGGCACGAGCGTGCCGCCGATCGCGGGCTGCGCGATGAGGACGAGTTCACCGCCCTGCCACTGCGGGCGTACGTGATCCCGAGTCACCAGGCGGGCGGAGCCCTCCGGTTCCCCGGGCGCCCCCAGCACCGTCACCCGGTCGATCGCCGAGCGCGACAGCAGTTCCGCGACCGTCAGCGTGCCGGTGAGTGCGTCGGCGCCGGGGTAGAGGACCGCGCGGCCGGTGTCGTCGGGGACGCCGTCCGTCACCTCGTACCCCTTGGCGGTGAGCCACTCGCGGGCCGGGTCCCGCAGGGCCGGTGAGGCGACGGTGAAGGACACCGCCACGCGCGGCCGGTCGCCCCGGATCAGGTGCGTGCAGCCGAACGCGCCCTCGGGAAGGGCGAGTTCGGCGGCGAGCGTCCTGAGGAGGTGGTCGGCCGCGCGCAGATCCCTCAGACCGGCGTCGACGGTGAGGGCGTACGGGGTCGTCACGACGGGAGGACCCACACGGGGTTGGTGTAGAACCACAGGTCCTGCCACGGGTCGGCGTCGCCCACGACGTCGATGGCGGGACCGGCCGGGTCCACGGCCGCGCCCATCGCGCCGACGGCGCCGCGCTTGCCGTCGGTGCCGCGCAGGCGGACGTAGACGGGGCGGTCGACCCGGCCGAGGTCGTAGGTGAGGCGGACCGTGCCGGTGGACTTGTTGACCTCGTAGGACTTGACGACCTTGGCGGAGGGCGCGGTGAAGGTGTCCTTGTCGGAGACCTCGCCGGTGACATCGCCCTGGATGACGTCGACCCGGGCCAGCTGGGGGACGAAGCCCGCCCAGTTGGGGCCGCCCGCGAGGGCCACGTCGACGGTCAGCGTGACCTTGGTGCCCTTGCGGACGTGCAGCGCGCCGCCCAGGGTGGCCCAGCGGCTGCCGCCGGAGACGCGGACGTCGAGGCCGCTGAGCAACTGGCCGTGGTCGACCCAGATGCGGCCCGCGCGGATGCCGTCCATGACGGCGGCGTAGGAGAAGCCGTCGGAACCGACGTGGGTACGGCTGTAGTAGCCGGGCCAGTAGTCCGCCTGGGCGAGGTCGATCTGACCGGCGTAGACCGGGTCCTCGTACTTGCCGTTGGCGTTGAAGTCGCTGCCCGGGCCGCGCACGGTGGTGTCGGCGTAGTTCTGGTGGGAGTCGGAGTTGGCGGTGATCCACCACGGCTTGCCCTCGGCGAGGAGGCTGTCCCACAGACCGCCGACGGTGGCGGTCATCCAGTCGAAGCCGCCCCAGGTGCGGTACGACTCCGGCGGGTAGCCCGCGAAGGAGTTGGCGCTGGGGTTGTTGTCGTAGATGCCGCGGGCACGGCCGGGGCCGAGCGGCGCGGGCAGGCCGCCCGCCTGGTGGCCGGGGGCGCCCTCGAAGCCGACGGCGATCTGCCGGTCGGCGCCGGTGGCGTCGCGCCAGCCGCGGATCTCGTGCGGGGAGTCGACACCGCGCCGCGCCGGGTGGTTGGCGAGCATCAGCGCGTCCTTGACCTTGCGCCGCTGCACCTGCTCCGCGAGGAAGTTCAGGCCCGCGATGGCGAGGGCCTCGTTGGCGGGCGTGGAGTCGGAGGCGCCCTTGACGCTGCCGTCGTAGGCGGTCTCGAACTGCTTGAGGACGGAGACCTCGTTCTTGCCCGGGTGCACGAAGACCGTGCCGTGCTCGGCGGCGGGGATGTTCCACTCCAGGCCCTGGAAGACGAGGGTGTCCTCGTAGGCGGCGCGGGCCTGCTGGATGTCGGGGTTGACCTTGTCGACACCGATCTTGGCGTGGGTGGCGCTGCCGTGGTCGGTGATGACCAGCCAGTCCATGCCGTAGCGGGCGCCCTGGCGGACCTGGTCGACGACGCGGTACTTGCCGTCGCTGCTGTACTGGGTGTGGATGTGGTGGTCACCGGCCAGCCACAGGAAGCCGCCGCGGCGGCTGCCGGAGGAGGACGGCGCGGCGTAGGCGGGGGCGGCGGCCGTGCCGAGGACGCTGGTGGCCGCGAGGCCCGCGCCGAGGAGTCCCGCGCGGCGCAGCAGCGAGCGGCGCGACTGCTGCTCGGGGGTCAGGGCCTCGTCCGGGACGGAGGTGTCGAAGGCGGCGGGCAGGGGGGCCGTCGCGTGCCCGTGATCGTGATCGTGGTGGTGTCCGTGGTGGTGATGGCCGTGTCCGTGGCCGTGACCGTGACCCATGAAATGTGCCTCCTGGATGCCGCCGACTTCCGCGCGGCTGCCTGCTGCGGCGCTCACTGCGTCGCGTGAGGAGAATCGAGGCGGAAGATGAATATTGAACGACCCAGGGATGAGCGCCAGGCGTCCCGGACACGGCCGCTCGTCCCGCCCGTCACGGCCTTCCCAACTGCCGTACCAGGGCCGTGAGTTGCCGGGCCGCCTGTCCGGCTGGACTAGGCTGCCGCCCATGTCAACGGGCGGAACGGTGGAGGAGGTCGCCCATGGCCCGTGCGGGCATCACCGCCGAGCGCCTGGTCGCGGCCGCCGCCGACCTGGCCGACGAGGTGGGCTTCGACCACGTCACCCTGTCCGCGCTGGCCCGCCGCTTCGGGGTGCGGGACGCCAGCCTCTACTCCCACGTACGCAACCTGGGCGAACTGCGCACCCGGCTGGCCTTGCTGGCCGGGGGCGAGCTGATCGACCACATCGCGGCGGCGGTCGCGGGCCGCGCGGGCAAGGAAGCGCTGACCGCCTTCGCCGCCGCGTACCGCGCCTACGCGCTCCAGCACCCCGGCCGTTACGCGGCCACCCAGATCCGCGTCGACCCGGCCCTGGCCGCCGACTCCCCCGCCCTGCGCCGCACCGCCGACATCACCTACGGCATGCTCCGCGGCTACGGCCTCGACGAACCCGACCTCACCGACGCCGTCCGCCTGCTGCGCAGCACCTTCCACGGCTACTGCGCCCTGGAGGCCGCCGGGGCCTTCGCCCACTCCCGCGACGTCCAGGCGTCCTGGGACAAGGCCGTCGACGCCCTGCACGCGGCGCTGGAGCACTGGCCACGTGAGACACCTCGGCCACGGAAGTGAACGGCGCGGTGTGGATGGGCGAAAACAGCGGTACGAACGTGATGTCGGAGACCGGTTCCCTAGACTGGAATCTTCACGGGCCCCGCGTTCCGCTCAGCGGGGGCCGCCACGGGGGAGGGAGCGCGTCTTGTCCCAACAGCAGCTCGGACGCGGCCCGTTGCCCACCCGCGGACCCGGCCCCGACCAGCCCACGGGCCCGGACGACGGCGGCTCGCCGCCCGCGCGGTTCGTCGGCTGGCTCGGGGGCCTCGGCTGCCTCGCGGCCGGGTACGCCGTGTTCCAGTTCCTCTTCGGCGTCCTGCCCGACTCCCTCGGCGGCGAGACCGCCCGCTATCTGATCGCCGGGCTCAGCGGCCTCGGCACCGGCGTGGCGGCCTGGCTGGCGGCGGCCCTGCTGCGCGCCCGCACGGCCGCCGCCGCCCAGGCCGGGCAGCGCGATCCGGCCGCCCTCGGCACGGGCGCGCTGGCACCGGGGCCCGGTCCGCTGCCCGAGGTGTTCAGCGCGGCCTACGAGACGCTCGTCGGCCAGGTCTCGGTGGTCGACGATCCGGAGGCCGGGCTGCTGACGGGGTGGTCGCACTCCCTGGGCGAACCCGACCCCACCGGCGGCCCCGGCGATCCCGCCCCGCAGCGCCCGACCCCCGTCGGCACCGCCTACGGCCTGCACACCATGCTCGACCTCGGCATGCCCGACGGGCGGCTGAGCACCGGCGACCTGGTGCAGACGCTGTGGCGGCTGCGGCTGCCGGGCGGCGGCTGGTCGGCGCGGTCACAGGGCGCCGAGGCCCGCCCGGAGGTCACCGCGCTGGTGCTGGGCGCGCTCGCCCGCGCGGGGGCGTCCCGCGATCTGCTGGCCGCCGAGGTGGACCGCTGCACCAGCGGCTTCACCCGCGAACTCGACCGCGCGGGCCGCGAGTCCACGCACGTCGTGACGACCGTCCTGCGCGGCCTGCTGCGCGCCGCGCCCCGCCACCGGACCGTGCCCCGGCTGCACGAGGCCCTGGTCGACGGCGCGATCAGCGACGACCGCCGTGACCATCTGCGCTGCTGGAGCTACCGCCTCGGCCCGCCCTACGGTCCCCCGTCCCCCCTGCACACCGCGCTCGCGGTGGTCGCCCTGGACCGGGCCGCCCGGGTGCTCGGCGAGACCGCAGCCGCCCGCGCCGCCCGCGAGGACGGCGTCCGCTGGCTGCTGGCCTGCCGCGACGCGCCCCACCACGCCTGCCTCGACCTGGAGAACCTCCGCGAGGAGGTACGCCGCCCCCGCACCGACGACCCCCTACGCCACGAGGTGCTGAACGTACGGCACTTCACCGCCTCCTGGATGGCCCGCGCCCTGCTCACCCCCGGCGCCCGCGAGGTCGCCCGTCGGGACGGCCGCACGGACGACTGGCGGGAACGGCTGGACGGCGCCATCGCCGCCGTGTGGGCCGGGCAGACGGACGGCATCTGGATCTGGGGGCGCGGCGACAGCACCGAACTGCGCCGCCCGATGTGGATGACGTATCAAGGGCTGTCGGCGCTGCGGGCGCATGCCGTATGGATGTACCAGCCGGATCACCCGGCTGTCCCACACCGTCACTGACCGTGCCCGAGCGGGCCGGAGTTGGAGGAAGACCACATGGGTGGTCGGCATGTCCTGGCGGCCCGGCGGCTGCTGACCGCGACACTGGACGCGGAACTGCCCGAGCACGAGCTGGCGATCGCCGCCCGGGACGTGGTGGCCGAACTCGGCGCCCCCGGCCGCCTGCTGGAGCTGATCGCCGAACTCGCCTCCGGCGAGGGCGATCCGGAGGGCTGCGCGCGACTGTCGTACCGCCATGTCCTCGGCTTCGACAAGCTGCTGCTCGTCGACGGCGGCCCGCGCCATATGCTCCGCGCCCATCTGTGGCACCCGGGCCGGGGCGCGATCGGCAAGGAGGACATCCACAACCACCGCTCCCCGCTGGCGTCCTGTGTGGTGCGGGGGCGGCTCGCCATGGAGCTGTACGAGACCGACGGTGACGGTGACATCGCCACCACGCGCTACCAGGAGTCGCTGGCCGAGGAGTCCGCGCACTGGCGGCTGGCCCCCGCGGGCCCGGCCCGGTTGCGGCTCACGCATGTCGCCCACTTCGCGGCGGGCAGCGCCTACGCCCTGCCCGCGCACACCCTGCACCGGGCGTGGTGCGACACGGAGGCCCCGACGGTGACGCTCTTCCTGGAGACGGGCAGCGAACGGCGGCGCCACACCGATGTGTTCACCGCGGCGGGCCCGCATCCGGGGGCGGTGGCGAAGGTGCCACTGGAGGTGCCGGACTATCTGGGGGCGCTGAGCGGTCTGGCGGATCTGTTGAGGAGTACGTGAGTCGGGAGGAGCCGGTCAGGGGGCCAGGGCCTGGCGGACGACGTCCATGTTGTAGTCGTCGATGTCGACGCCGGACAGCTCCGCCGGGGCGAGCCAGGCGTGCGCCTGGTCCGGCTCGGGCAGGGTGACCTGCCGGGTCAGCGGCCTGACCAGGAAGTTCTCCTGCCAGTTCTTGGTCTCGTGGCCCTTGTAGTCACTGACGAAGGACGACTCGCCGACCTTGCGGACGATCTCGCCGAGCAGCCCGGTCTCCTCCTTCAGCTCCCGCAGCGCGCCGTCCGCGGCGCTCTCGCCGGGCTCCAGCTTGCCGCACGGCACACCCCAGACCCGGGGCAGGAACCGCTCGCGCTCGCTGCGGCGCACCAGGAGCACCCGGCCCTCGCCGTCCATCACGATGGCGGAGGCGAGCCGCCTGTCGGAGGGAGTGGTCCCCGGGGGGGTGCTCCCTGAGAGGGTGTCCATGCTCATCGGTCCTCGGCCCTTCGCCCGTGACGAGTCCAAAGGTTCTGATACCCGCGAAAGCGTCAACCGTACCAGGATCGCCCCTAACTGGCAGTGGCACCGGCCTCACGCGAGCGCCTGCACGTCCCCGTACGCCGGTGTCGTGCCCCGGGGCGCGCGGCCCGCCCGGATCCCGGCCAGCGCCTCGACGGCGGCGCCCAGGGCGCGCCGGTAGAGAAGCGAACCGAGGCTGACACGGCGCACTCCGAGGTCGGTGAGCTGGGGGACGGTGGGGCCGGTGGGTGAGTAGAGCACATTGAGCGGGAGGTCGCCGAGGGTGCGCACCAGGGCGGCGATGGCGGTGGGGTCGGTGAGGCCGGGGACGAAGGCGCCGTCGGCGCCCGCCCGCCGGTAGGCGTCGAGGCGGGCCAGCGTCTCGCCGTGAGGGCGGTCGTGGGGGCCGAGCCAGTACGTGTCCGTGCGGGCGTTGACGAACAGCCCCGGTGCCGCGGCCTTCACGGCGGCGATCTTCTCGGCGTGCCGGTCCGCCGGGCCGAGCCGGTCCTCCAGGTTGATGCCGACGACGCCCACGGCCCACAGTTCGCGGGCGAACGCGGCGACCTCGGCCGGGTCGTCGCTGAAGCCGTCCTCGGCGTCGACGGACAGCGCGAAGGGGTCGGACCCGAGGCCCAGGGCCAGCCGCAGGGTCTCGTCGCGGGTCGCCGCCGCCCCGTCCGGCACTCCGGCCGCCGCCGCGACCCCGAGGCTGGTGGTGCCGATCGCCGCGAACCCCTGGGCGGCGAGCAGCCGCGCGGAGGCGTGGTCCCAGGCGTTGGGGAGGAGCAGCGGGGCGCCGGGGCGGTGGAGTGCGGCGAAGGCGGTCATGCCGGAGACGCTAACGGTGGGGCGTTTCGGTGCGGGCCGAAGTGTCCGCGCCGGGGAGCGGCAGCACGGTCAGGCCGGGGTGGAAGCGGAACCGGGCGGGTGGTCCGTCGGCCCACCGTACGCACAGGTCGTCACCGTCCTCCACCGTGACGGACGCCAACTCCGGGAGGGGGCGGGGTTCCGGCTCGGCGGTGAGCCGGACGAGGGCGACGTAGAGACCGGGGCCCTGGCCGAGGGTGCCGGTGAGGGTGTCGTCCAGACCGTGGGCGGGCAGCGCCTCGGCCCGGACGCCCGCTCCCGCCGCCGTGGCCCATCCGGTCACCCGGACCGGCGTCCCCTCGGCCGCCGCGCTCACCCGGAAGGCCCGCACCTCCACCGCGCCGCGGGCCACCACCAGGCTCACCACCCGTGCCCCGCCGCCCGCCCGGTGCCGGGAGGCGGCCCACCCCTCCCCCACGCCCAGCGGCTCGATGCCGGTACGGCTCGCGTCGCCGCCGACGACCAGGCTGTTGTCGTACGACGGTGTGGACGTGGTGGTGGGCTTGGTGATCGTGGAGTAGGCGAGGCGCGTGTAGTACGGGTCGTAGCGGACGTCCTCGCTGCCGTGGTTGTGGAGGCGGACGACGCCGTCCGAACGGGTGGACTGGAGCAGCCAGTTGGGGGCGGGGAGGGGGGTGACCGCGTCGGCGCGCTCGGCCGGGGCGGGCTGTTCGGTGGCCGTCCAGACCTCGTGCTCCGGGGGGAGGAGCAGGCCGAGGAAGCCCTTGCTGGCCCAGTAGGGGGAGGCGGGGCCGGAGTAGCCCTGGAGGACGGACGGGTCGGGGCCGTGCCAGCCGAGGGTGAGCAGGCCGCGCTCGTCCACGGCGCCCCGGTCGAGGAAGTGCTTGAGGGCGCCGGAGGCCAGGCGGCGGGTCTCGCCGGGCGGCAGGGGGGTGTGGCCGGTCAGCGCGCCCAGCCACAGGGGGGCGGTGGTGGCGAAGCGGTAGGTGAGGGAGCGGCCCTGGTGCAGGGGGGCGCCGTCGCCGCCGAACAGCCGGGCGTAGTCGCTGAGGTGACGGGCGAGGCGGCGGCCGTAGCGGTCGAGGAGGCGGGGGTCGTCGGCGAGCCAGGCGTGCAGGACCGGGTAGAGGTGCAGGGCCCAGCCGTTGTAGTAGTCGAACTTGCGTCCGTCGCCGTCGGTGTACCAGCCGTCGCCGACGTACCACCGCTCGACGCGCTCCAGTCCACGGTCGACGGCGAGACGTGCAGTATCCGGCTCACAGCCGACTGCATACAGAAATCCGCCGACCGTCACCGGGAACAACTCCCAGTTGCACGGCCACGGTTGGGCGGTCAGCGCGTCACCGAGCCAGGCCGCCGCGCGCTGCCGTACCGCGTCCGGCAGCCGGTCCCACAGCAGC
The DNA here is from genome assembly GCF_042796855.1 of Streptomyces sp. NPDC057877. NCBI lineage: Bacteria > Bacillati > Actinomycetota > Actinomycetes > Kitasatosporales > Streptomycetaceae > Streptomyces > Streptomyces sp. NPDC057877. The sequence goes on along the minus strand of NZ_JBHVMS010000002.1, from coordinate 31,452 downwards.
GGGCGGGTGAGCCGCAGGGCAAGGGCGATGGACGCCGCCTCGACGAGCGGCTGGCCGCGGTCCTCGATACGGGGCCAGACCCCGGACACCCCGGCCGCCAGCCCGTCCGCGTACCGCTCCAGGACCTCCTCGTCCCGGCGGAAGGCGGCCAGCAGCAGCGTCCGGGCGTACCCCTCCAGGCCGTCGGAGAGGCGGCCGGACCAGCTGGTGTGGTCGCCGGGCAGGTGGTAGAGGGCGTGGTCGGGGGTGGCGTACGGCTCGACGGCGGCGAGCAGGGCGTCGGCGGCGGCCTCCCAGTGGGCGCGGGTGAAACCGGTGTGCGGGCTGCGGAGGTGGTCGTCGGGCGGCAGGAGCATCGGCGGGTCCTTCCAGCGAGGGCCTGGGACGCCCCGGTTCCGGTCGAGGCGTCCCAGGGGCTTCACCCCACCCGTACCAGGCCCGGGGGTACCAGATGCCGGGCGACGAGTTCGTCCCGGACGAGTTCCGCGTACACGGTGGCGCCGTGCCCGGAGGTGTGGGTGTTGTCGCGCTTCTCGTTGTAGAGGTACAGGGACTTGGAGCCCTCCACGCCGAGCGACTCGACGACGGCCTTGGTCTTCGCCGTCAGGTCGATCAGCGGCACGTCCTGGGCGGCGGCGACCGAGCGGACGACGGCGGGGTGGTCGACGCCGAGGCCGTTGACGAGGAGGGCGGTGCCGTTGTTCAGGGTGCCGTCGGCGTTGAACCAGCGGCGCACGATGGGTGTGACGAGGACCGGTTCGCCGCCCTGTTCCCGTACGCCCGCGACCAGGGTCTCCAGGTTGGCGCGGTAGGTCGTCTCGTCGGTCGTCTTGTCGTTGTGGGCGAGCTGGATCAGGACGAGGTCGCCGGGTCGGACGAGCGGCCGGACGGTGTCCCACAGCCGCGCGTCGGCCAGATAGCTGACGGTGGACTCGCCGGAGTCGGCGTGGTTGGCGACGGAGAGGCCCTTGCGCAGGTACTGCGGGAGTTGCTGGCCCCAGCCGTAGTAGGGGTCCCCTGGCTGGTCGCAGACGGTGGAGTCGCCGACGAGGAGGATCTGCCGGGTGCGCTCGCCCGCCGGGGTGACGCGGATGTCGGCCAGCGCGGGCGCGGACCCGCCGATCGTCAGGTCCAGGCCCGGAGTGCCGTCGGCGCCGGTGGGTTCGCCCTCCGGGGTGCGGACGTCGACGGTGAAGGCGCGGGCGACGCGCTCGCCCGCCGGTGCGGCCGTCTCGGGGAGCAGGGCGCGCCGGGTCTCGCCGCCGATGCTCGTACGGGACGCGGACTCGCCGCCGAGCAGCACCTTGACGTCGTAGGTGCCGGGCGGGACGTCGAAGTGGCAGACGGTGGTGGCGGTGGTGGCGGTGGTAGCGGTGGTGGTGCAGTGGTCGATGCCGAGCGCCGGACCGGGCTCCTGCCGTGCGTGGGCAGGTACGGCCGTCAGTCCGGCGCTCAGGGCGATCGCCGCCGTCACGGCGAGGCTGCTGACACGTCTCATGGGCGGACCCTCCGGCAGGTCGTCAGATCGATCTCCTGGCGGCTGGACCGTACCGTGCGACGGCAAGCGCTTTCTAGATGTCGGACGGACTCAGGTCCTACGGGATCAAGGTCGTACGGGACCAAGTCGTACGGAATCGGGGGCCGGACGGAATCAGGGTCGTACGGAATCAGGGCCGTACGGGATCAGGGTCGTTCGGGATCAGGGCCGTACGGAATCAGGGCCGTACGGGATCAGGGCCGTACGGGATCAAGTCCCGCGAGTCCACTGCTGGTTGTTTCCGCCGTTGCAGGCATACGTGATCAGCGCGGCGGAATTGGCGGTGGACCCCCCGGACACGTCCAGGCACTCCCCAGTCCCCCGCGCCCTGATCTGCCAGTACCCCCCGGACGAGGTGACGCTCCACTGCTGGGCGACGGTCCCGGCCGCGCAGTCCTCCTGACGGACGTCGGCGGTGAACTCCTGGAGGCACAGTGAGCTGTTGCGCACCATCAGCTGGTAGTAACCGCTTCCCGCGTCCCGGAACCAGAACCGCTGGTTGCCACCGCCGTTGCAGGTGTACTGACTGAGCGCCACGCCCCGCCACAGCGACTGGTTCGGCACGTCGGCGCACTTGCCCGAGTGCCGGGCGGTGAGGGTCTCGTACGTGGCGCTGACGCCGCCGACCGTCCCGGCGGCCGTGTCGACCGTGACCTCCGGGGACCAGGACAGCGACATGGAGGTGGCGCTGGGGAAGGTGATCGGCAGCCAGACGTACCGCGAGTCGTTGACGGTGCCGCCGAAGGAGTTGCCCCAGCGGTCACCCATGTACAGGTAGGACGTGCCCTGGGATCCCTGCACCGGTAGAACGTATGCGGTCTGCGATCCATAGGCGGTGGCATCACCGACCTGGGACATCGCCGACCAGGGACCGGAGAGGCTGCTGGCGGTGGCGTAGCGCTGCTGGTTGGGGCTCCAGCCGGTGGCGCCGGAGGTCAGCATGAAGTACACGCCGCCCCGTTTGAACAGCGCCGGGGCCTCGCGGTGGCCGCCCGGCCAGGGGTTGGCGACCAGGCTCGCGACGCCGGTGTAGTCGGCGGTGAGCCGGTAGATGTGCAGGTCGTAGTTCTCGCGGGCGGCGGAGACCATGTAGCCGGTGCCGTCCGTGTCGACGAACACGGTGATGTCCCGGGACATGTGACCCAGCGGACGGAAGCTGCCCTGCCAGGTGTAGTTCCCGTCGACGGTGTCGGAGACGGCGACGGCGGCGCGGGCCTCGCTGTAGTCGCTGCCGTTCTCCTTGTGCGCCCAGAGCACGAACTTGCCGGTGGCCGCGTTGTACATGACCTTGGGTCGTTCGATGTTGGCGGTGGCGAGTTCGGGGTGGCTGGACTGGGTCAGGATGTGATTGCGGAACTCCCAGTTCTTCAGGTCGGTCGAGCGGTAGGCGTCGACGTAGCGGAAGGTGTTGTCGGCGTTGCGGTGCTCGCCGAACCAGTAGTAGAAGGAGCCGACCTTGAGCACCCCGCCCCCGTGGGCGTGCACGGGGGCGCCCGAAGTAGTGCTGAACTGGGTGCCGTTGGTGACCGTCTGGGGTGCGGCGTGGGCGGGCCCGGCGGTCACGAGGGCGCCGAACAGGCCCAGGCTGAGGGCGAGCAGCAAGGCGGCGGCACGTCTCATCGCGAGGCCTCCGCTCGTGCCGTGTCGGCGACGGGGACCCCCAAGTCCGGGGTGCCGTCGGCGCGCCAGCCCAGCGGCTGGACGCGGGTGTGGCGGTTGGGGTCGTCCAGCGGGTCGCCGACGATCTCCTTGTACGGGCGGGCGTGGTAGACGAGGACGTCGGTACGGCCGTCCTCGGCGACGGTGAAGCAGTTGTGGCCGGGCCCGTACTGCCGGGTGGTGTCGCTGCTGGCGAAGACGGGCGTGGGCGACTTGGTCCAGGTCGCGGGGTTCATGAGGTCGCCGTCGTCGGGGGCGGTGAGCAGGCCGACGCAGTAGTGGTGGTCGGTGGCGCTGGCGGAGTACGTCAGGAAGACGCGCCCGTTGCGCTGCAGGACGTACGGTCCCTCGTTGACCTTGAAGCCGACGCACTCCCAGTCGTACGTGGGTGTGGTCAGCCGTATCTGGGGGCCGGTGAGGGTCCACGGGTTGGCCATCCGGGACAGCCACACGGCGGTGTTGTTGTCCATGCCGGGCTCGTGCTGCGCCCAGGCGAGGTAGCGGGTGCCACGGTGGGTGAAGGTGGTGGCGTCGAGGGAGAAGGTCTCCCAGGCCGTCCTGATCTGGCCCTTCTCCACCCAGGTTCCCCGGAAGGGGTTGGGGTTGGCGTTCTCCAGCACCCACATCCGGATCCGCCACACGTCCTCGGCGGGCGCGGCGGCGAAGTACACGTACCACTTGCCGTTGACGCGGTGCAGCTCCGGCGCCCAGATGTGCGCGCCCATGTCACCGCTCGGGTGCGCCCGCCAGATGACCGTCTCGGCGGCGGTCGCGAGCCCGGCGAGGGTGCGGGAGCGGCGCAGGATGATCCGGTCGTACTCCGGGACGGTGGCCGTGAAGTAGTAGAAGCCGTCGGAGTGCCGGGTGACGTGCGGGTCGGCGCGGTGCTGGACGAGGGGGTTCACGTACGGCGCTGCCTTCGGGCTGGGTGCGGCGGAGCTGGACGCGGGCTCGGCCGCGACCGGGCGGGCGGCCAAGGGGACGCCGACGAGGGCACCGGCAGTGAGCGCGGCACCCTTGAGGAGTTGTCGGCGGGGAGGTGGGGGTGTCCCGGGTGGGGGTGGGGGCGTGGGGGTGGGCATGCGGGTTGCCTCTCCAGGGTCGGCATGGACGACTGTTCGATCCGGTCACGATCCGTTCTGTTCACGATCTGTTCTGTTCACGATCCGTTCTGCTGACGATCCGTTCTGCTGACGATCCGTTCGAGATCTCGTACGTGATCTGTCATACCGAACGCCGAAAAGGTAGAGGCGTGTCAGGGGGAGGTCAACGGGTGCGGTGCGTCCGATGACGACGGTCTACGGTCGAGGACATGACCGGCGACACCACCCCCACCGCGCCTTCCCTGGCCGAAGCCCTCGCCACCCGCACGCTCGTGCTGGACGGCGGGATGTCCAACCAACTGGAGTCCGCCGGGCACGACCTGGGCGACGAGCTGTGGTCGGCGCGGCTGCTTGCGGAGCTGCCCGAGGCGGTGACCGAGGCGCATCTGGCGTACTTCGAGGCGGGCGCCGACGTGGTGATCACCGCCAGTTACCAGGCCACGTTCGAGGGATTCGCGCGGCGGGGAATCGGGCGCGGGCGGGCGGCGGAGCTGCTCGCGCTGAGCGTGACGGCGGCGCGGGAGGCGGCAGGGCGGGCGCGGGCCAGGGGTGCCGCGCGTCCGTTGTGGGTGGCGGCGTCGGCGGGGCCGTACGGGGCGATGCTGGCGGACGGCTCGGAGTACCGGGGCCGGTACGGGCTCACCGTGGCCGCGTTGGAGCGGTTCCACCGGCCCCGGCTTGAGGTGCTGGCCGCCGCCGCGCCCGACGTGCTGGCGCTCGAGACGGTGCCGGACGCCGACGAGGCCACGGCGCTGCTGCGGGCGGTGCGGGGACTCGGGGTCCCGGCCTGGTTGTCGTACACAGTCGACGGGACACACACGCGCGCCGGACAACCGTTGGAGGAGGCCTTCGCGCTGGCCGCCGACGCGGACGAGGTGATCGCGGTCGGCGTCAACTGCTGTGCCCCGGGGGACGCGGACCACGCCGTGGCGACGGCGGCGCGGGTGACGGGCAAGCCGGTCGTGGTCTACCCCAACAGCGGTGAGACCTGGGACGCCGGGGCGCGTCGCTGGCGCGGTCGGGCCACCCTCGCGCCGGGGCGGGTGCTCGGGTGGCGGGACGCGGGGGCACGGCTGATCGGGGGGTGCTGCCGGGTGGGGCCGGGGACGATCGCCTCGATCGCGGGGGTGCTGGGAGACCGGCCCGGCCCCTGAGCGGCTCAGTCGAGGACCGCGGTGGCCTCGACCTCCACCAGGTGCTCGGGCACGTCCAGGGCGGCGACGCCCAGCAGGGTGGCCGGAGGCACCGGGGCGCTCCCCAGCTTCGCGCTCGCGCGGGCGATGCCGTCGAGGAGCAGGGGCATCTTGTCGGGGGTCCAGTCGACGACGTGGACGTTCAGCTTCGCCACGTCGTCGAAGGTGGCGCCGACGGAGGCCAGCGCGGTGCTGACGTTGAGGTAGCACTGCTCGACCTGGGCGGCGAGGTCGCCCTCGCCGACCGTGACGCCGTCGGCGTCCCAGGAGACCTGTCCGGCGACGAAGACCATCCGTGAGCCGGTCGCCGTGGACACCTGACGGTAGACGTCGATCCGGGGCAGTCCGGCGGGGTCGTGAAGGGTGATGGCCATGGTGGTGCCTCCCGGCGGGTACTCGCTTACGGTTACTCGGTCACCGTAGGAGAGTGGCGGCCGACGTGGAAGAACGCACTTTTCGGTGACCGGGGAACCTCTTGGTGACCGAGCAGCTCAGGGCGTCGTCGGCAACGTCGGGGGCCGGGATTCCGCCGTGCTCCGCACCGGCTCCCGCGCACCGGGCGGTGGCAGCGTCGCGGGTGTGACCGACCACGTGCGACCAGGCGGTGGCAGCGTCGCGGTGTGACGACCACGTGCGACCAGGCGGCGGCAGCGTCGCGGTGTGACCGACCACGTGCGACCAAGCGGCGGCAGCGTCGCGGTGTGACCGACCACGTGCGACCAGGCGGCGGCAGCGTCGCGGTGTGACCGACCACGTGCGACCAGTGACCTTCCGTCCCCGCTACCGGCGTGTCCTGTGGGTCTCCTTCGGCGTGGCGGTCCCCGGGGCGGTGCTCACCGCGGTCGTGGGCGTGGTCGTCGGGCACCCGGCGGTGTGGGCGGGTGGGGGTGCGGGGACCAAGGGTTCGCTGGTGAGCCTGGCCCTGTCCGTCTGGGCCTGGCGGGCCACCCGGGTCCGTACACCCGAGGAGGCCGCCGCGGCCACGCCCCGCACCGCGGGCGACGTGTACTTCTCCGCGCGCTTCCTGGAAGCGACCGCCTACAACCCGCACTCCTTCGGCACCCACATCGCCCTGGACGGCGGGCCCGTGGCAGCGACGGCGCCACCGTGCCGCGTCCTGGCACCTTACGGAACTCGACGACGCCGGTGCCCCGGTCCGCCGCGCCGCCGCCCTAGCCGACCCGCACCGGATCATCCGCGAGCTGGGGCTCGCGGCGGAAAGGTTCCGGCGGCTCACAAGGCGCCGCAAACCCGGCGACTCACAAGGCCCCGTAAACCCGCCGACTCACAAGGCCCCGTAGACCCGGGCGAGTTGGCCGACCGTGGCGGTCATGGCACGACGTAGTCCGGGGGGCGCCACGACCTCGACGTCCGTGCCGAGCCGTAGCAGTTCGCCGCAGGCGTGCTCGGTGCTCTCGGTCGGGATGACCGCCTCGATCCAGCCCTCGTCGCCGACCGGGATCGCGGTGGAGTCGACGGCGCGGACGACGTCCGGGGCGACGTTGTCGGGCAGCCGCCGACGACCGCGCGGGGAGAGCCGGACGGTCGCGGTGCCGGTGTGGCGACGAGCCCGGAAGTCGTCGGTATACGACATCCAGTGGGCACGCAGGTCGAAGTCCCCGGGCCGGTCGAAGCGTTCGTCGGCCGGTACGGCGTCCAGGACCCGGGCGACCCGGTAGGTCGCGACCCCGCGCTCCGAGGCGGCGACGGCGTACCAGGTACCGGACTTGAGCACCAGGCCGTAGGGACGCAGACGACGTTCGACCTCCTGCGGCGCCCGCCAGCGGCGGTACCGCACGTCCACCGCGCGCCGGTCGAGCACCGCGTCCACGAACAGCGGCAGATGCGGCGTCTCCTCCGGCTCCCGGTACCAGCCGGGCGCGTCGACGTGGAACACCTCCGCCGTCCGCGCCGCCGCCTCCCGCAGCCCCGTCGGCAGCGCGGCGAGCAGCTTCAGCCGCGCCGCCGCCACGTCCGCCGCCAGCCCCAGATCGGCGGCGGGGCCGGGCAGCCCCGCGAAGAACAGGGCCCGCGCCTCGCCCTCGCTCATCCCGGTCAGACGGGTGCGATAACCGTCGACCAGCCGATAGCCACCGCCGGGCCCCGGTTCCGCGCGCAGCGGCACCCCGGCGTCCTGGAGACGCCCGAGGTCCCGGTAGGCCGTCCGCACGGACACCCCCAGCTCCTCGGCGATCCCGCGCGCGGACATGCGGCCACGGGCCTGGAGCAACAGCAGCAGCGACAGCAGTCGACCGGCGGACATGCGCACATTCTCGCCGGAAACCCTGACAGCACCTGGCACACGGCCCGCCTAGCGTCGGTGCCCCACCACACCGGTACCGAACGGGAGTCCCCACGTGCGCCAAGGCCGCCCCACCGTGATCGAACTTCGCCAGTACACGCTGCGTCCCGGCAGACGGGAGGAGTTGGTCGAGCTGTTCGACCGCGAGTTCATCGAGACGCAGGAGGAGGCCGGGATGACCGTGCTCGGCCAGTTCCGTGACCTCGACGCCCCGGACCGCTTCGTCTGGCTGCGCGGCTTCCCGGACATGACGGCACGTCACCACGCCCTGACGTCCTTCTACGACGGTCCCGCGTGGGCCGAGCACGGCCCCCGGGCCAACGCGACGATGACCGACTCCGACGACGTCCTGCTGCTGCGCGCCCTCTCCCCCGGCAGCGGCTTCACCGTCGACCCGGCCGAACGGCCCCGACCCGGCGCGCCCGCACCGGACCGCTTCGTGTCCGCCACGGTCTGGTCCTTCCCGCCCGGACGCGCCGTCGGCCCCACCCTGATCAGGGACGGCCTCCTGCCCGCCCTACGCGTCACGGGCCCCGCGCCCCTCGCCGCCCTCACGACGGAGACCGCGCCGAACACCTTCCCCCGGCTCCCGGTCCGCACCGGCGAGAACACCGTCGCCGTCTTCGCCTCGTACCCGACCGAGCGGGCCCGGCGCCAGCACGCCGCCGAGACCGCGGCCCTGCTGCGCGACGCGGTCCTCCCGGACATCGAACGGGAACAGACGGCACCTCCCCAGCAGCTCCGGCTGACCCCCACGGGCCGCTCCCTCATCCGCTGAACAACTCGGTTGCCCGCCCGGCGCCATCTGCCTACCGTCCCCCCATGGTTGACGAGATCTTCGGGCACCCGCGGCTGGCCGCCCTCTACGACCTCCTCGACGGCGAACGGGACGATCTCGACGCGTATCTGGGCATGGTGGAGGAGTTCGGCGCACGGCGCGTGCTCGACATCGGCTGCGGTACGGGGGCGTTCGCGCTGCTGCTGGCGGACCGTGGGCTGGAGGTCGTCGGCGTCGACCCCGCCCGGGCCTCACTGGACGTGGCCCGGCGCAAGACGGGCGCCGAGCGGGTGCGCTGGCTGGACGGGGACGCCACGGACCTGCCCCCGCTACGGGTCGACCTGGCGACCATGACGGGAAACGCCGCCCAGACCCTCACCGATCAGGAGACGTGGCACGGGACCCTGCGCGGGGCGTACGGCGCCCTGCGGCCGGGCGGGCGGCTGGTGTTCGAGACCCGCGATCCGGCGCGGCGGGCCTGGGAGGAGTGGAACCGGGAGGCCACACACCGGGTCACACCGCTTCCAGATGGCGGCGCGGTCGAGAACTGGCTGGACGTGACCGACGTCAGCGGCCCGTTCGTGACGTTCCGCTGGACCCTCGTGTTCGACGACGACGGGCAGGTGCTCGTCTCCGACTCCACGCTGCGGTTCCGGGAGCGTGCGGAGGTGGCGGCGGACCTGGAGGCGGCGGGGTTCGCGGTGGAGGACGTGCGGGGCGCGCCGGACCGTCCGGGTCGGGAGCTGGTGTTCGTGGCCCGCAGGAAGACTGCTCGGCCACCAGCCGCACCATCAGCAGCTTCCGTTCGCGGGCATGGGAGTGCGCCGCGTTCCGCGGGTCAGGAAACTCCACGGCGGCATCGATGAACGGGCATCCGCGCACCGGATCCGTGCCAGCCGGGGGCGGGTCGAGGTTGTCGGCGGTGCGCGGCGGGACCGTCTGGCCGACGCCCTGCGAACGGTCCACGCCGAGCGACGGGTCACGCCCGACTGCCCGTGCTCCGAGGACAGGTACGCCCCCGTCCACCACGAACGGCGGGCCGCCTCCGGCGCCGACCCGTACGGAGCGCTGGGCATCGGCCCCGACGACCACACGGCCCGCGCGGCCTACGACGCGGAGAGCCTGGGCTCCTACGGGGCGCCCCATGCCGCGTTCCTGTTCGTCACCGGCGACGGCGGGCCGCGACTGGCCGCCGACGTCGGCGCCTACCTGCAGATGCTGCTGGCGTCGAAGGTGACCGGACCGCGCGGTGTGTCCAGGGTGTACGACATCCCCACCGGCCCCCGAGTCAGGACCAGTTCCGTGCCCAGGGCCGACAACACCGGCTGGATCTCCTCGGGGACGGGAGTCGTCGCCGACAGCTTCAGGAGCGGTGTCGTCGGCAGGCCCGAGGCGGAGGGGTGGACGGACGTGCCCCAGTCGATGAGGAACGGCACCAGGCCCGAGGGGTGGGCCGCGCTGTCGGTCAGGCGCCACCGGAGGAGGGTGCCTTCGGGGGTGCGGCGGCTCATGGGGATGGCGGGGCCGGGGTCGTAGCCACGGGCACGGGCGGAGGCGATCGTGGCGTCCAGGTCGGTCGTGCGGATCGCCCAGGTCACCGTGCGCGGACCGGCCAGGCCGTCCACACCGAAGGGGCGCGGGCCCTCGGGGTCGGACTGCTCCGGGTCCGGGCCGACGATCTCCAGATAGCCGCCCCCGCCCAGCGCCACCAGGTGGTTGCGGGTGCCGAGCCCGACATGGACACCGCCCGCCGCGGGCACCACGCCCGTGCGCTCGGTGAAGTCGGCGACGGTGGCGGCCAGATCGGGGGTCGCGAGGACGAGGTGGTCCAGCGCCGGGGGAATGGTGTCCATCGGCGCCGAGGTTAGCGCAATCCACCCCTATCTATGGAACGTTTGTACGGCAGGATGGGTCGCATGATCACCCGTGCCGTGCGCATCCTGCCGTGGATCGCCGTCCCCGTACTGCTCAGCGCCTGCGGCACCGAGCAGCGACCTGCAGCCGGACAGGCCGCCGATCCCGCCGGTTCCGCCGAGATATCCGACCGGGCCCGCCCGTTGGGCATCGCACCGGCCCACGTGTACGTCACCGACGCCCCCGGATTCACCCTCGCCCAGCAGTCCGTCGGCGTCTCCGGCGACGACGGCTTCTCGGCGGCGTACTTCTCACAGCGCACCGGCACCCACTTCACCCTCACCGTGGACCGGGGTTCCATGACCACCAAGAGCTGCCCGGAGCAAGCCGTCGGCGATCTGGGAAGCGGTCCGACGGTGTGCGAGCGCGACGGCGACGCCTGGTACCGCGACGGCCGCGTCCAGCACGAGTACGCCCTTTCGAAGGACGGCCATGTGATCCGGCTGAGCGCCGACGCCGCGGTCCCGCGCGCCACCCTGCGCGCCGCCGCCGACGCCGTACACCGGCCGTCCGGCGATGAACTCGACACCCTCCTGCCGCCCGCGACCGGTGCCCGGCCCACCGCACCGGTGGAACGCGGCGACCTGCCCCCGGGGGGCGACGGCGCCCCCAACAACGACGTGGGCGCGGGCGGATGACAAGGCGAGTGGGAGAGCACCGACAGAGCGGATGAGAGAGCACAGGACAGAGCGGACGAGAGACCACAGGACAGAGCGGATGCCGGAGCGGATGACAGAATCAGCCGTCATGGCACCCAGGCTCCTCGTCTACACCCGCACCACCGACTACCGGCACGACTCCATCCCCGCCGCCGTCGACGCCCTGCGCACCCTCGGCGAGTTCGACGTCGACCACACCGAGGACCCCGGGAAGCTCGCGGCCCCGCTGGACGGTTACGCCGCCGTCGTCTTCCTCTCCACCAGCGGCGAGGTGCTGACCCCGGCCGGACGGACCCGGCTCGCCGGATACGTGGAGTCCGGCGGCGGGTTCGTCGGCGTGCACGCCGCCGCCTGCACCGAGTACGACTGGCCGTACTACGGCGACCTCCTCGGCGCCCGCTTCGCACGGCACCCCGCCCTCCAGCCGGGCAAGGCCGTCGTCGAGGACCGTGACCATCCCGCGACCGGGCACCTGCCCGCCGCATGGGACTTCACCGACGAGTGGTACGACTTCCACGACAACCCGCGCGACCGCGTGCGGGTCCTGCTGCGCGCCGACGAGTCGTCGTACGAGGGCGGCGGGATGGGCGCCGACCACCCCCTGGCGTGGTGCCACGAGCGCGGCGCGGGCCGGGTCTTCTACACCGCCCTCGGGCACGCCAGCGAGGCCTACGCCGACCCGGACTTCCGCGCCCATCTGCGGGGCGGTATCGCCTGGGCCGCGGCGGTCCGGCGGTCGGTCGGCTGACCTCAGTCGCCCGGCGGTGCCGTGCTCGCCCGCTCCACCAGACGGGTCGACAGTTCGGTGCGGGTGCTCTCCGGGCGGTCGCCGTCCATCATCCGCACCAGCAGGCGCAGCGCCGTCGCCGCCATCTCCGACAGCGGCTGGCGGACCGTGGTCAGCGGCGGGGCGGCCCAGCGCGCCTCCGGCAGGTCGTCGAAGCCGACCACGCTGATGTCGTCGGGGATCCGGAGCCCGCGTTCGGCCAGCGCCTCGTACACGCCGAGCGCCATGCGGTCGGAGCAGACGAAGAGGGCCGTCGGCGGCTCGGGGAGGTCGAGCAGTTCGCGGGTACGGCCGCGGGCGGCGGCCACCTCGAAATCGGCGTGGCGTACGTACTCCGGGCGGTCCGCGAGGCCCGCCGACGTCAGCGCCGAGCGGTACCCGGCGATCCGCGCCCCGCTGCACAGCGTGCGCCGGGATCCGGCGACGACGGCGATACGGCGGTGGCCGAGGGCCAGCAGATGCTCGGTCGCCGTCACCCCGCCCTGCCAGTTCGCCGCGCCCACCGACACCACGCCGGGCGGCGGTTCGCGTACCGGGTCGACCATCACGTAGGGGATGCGGTGGTGTTCGAGCCACGCGTACTGCGAGTCGGTCAGCTCGGCCAGGTTGAACAACACCCCCGCCGAACCGCGCGTCGTGAGCTTGTCCAGCCAGCCGCGCTCCGGCCGCCCCGCCCGGCTGCGGGCCAGGCCCGCCGACACCACGACGTCCAGTCCCGCGTCGTGCGCCGCCTGCTCCACCCCCCGCAGCACCGCCCCCGACCAGGAACTGTCCAGCGAGTGCACCACCAGGTCGATCAGCCGCGGCGCCTTCGCCGCGTCGTAGCGGGGTCTGCGGACATAGCCGAGCCGGTCCAGCGCTTCCGTGACCCGGCGCCGGGTCTCGGGGGCGACGTCCTCCCGACCGTTGACCACCTTGGACGCGGTCGGCACCGACACCCCGGCCTCCCGGGCGACGACCGCCAGCGTCGGCCCGGCGGCCGGTGCGCTCGGACTCCCCGTACGGACCATCGGGAACCACCTCTCCGGCCCGCCCGAGGGCCATCGGGATAGAAAGCGCTTCCTACCGTGATCTACCCTAGGCATGCCGCAACGGCACGGGAAGACGCCGGAGAGTGGTGGAGAGCCGCGGGAGCCCGGCTGAGCGTCCGGCACGCGCGGCTTCAAGGCGTCCGCCCCGAATGTCCCCCTGCTTGACACCGCCTCACGGAAATGACTACAAACCCCGGGCCGCTGCTTACGGCCCCGGACGGGCGGTTCGCTCGCGACCCCGTACCGCCGCCGCCCGGAAGGCCCCCGCCGCCATGTCGATGCCACCACCGTCGTATCCGCCGCCGCCTCCGCCGGGTGGACAGCCCGGCGGGCGTCCGGGTGGAGACCCAGGGGGCCAGCCGGGTGGCGATCCGGGCGGATGGCACGACGCACCCCCATGGCCGCCGCACACCCCCACCCAGCCGCCGCCCTTCAACCCCTTCGCGATCGTCGCCTTGGTGACCTCGCTGCTCTGCCTCGCACCCCTCGGCCTGGTCTTCGCCGTCATCGCGCTGCGGCAGATCTCCCGGCGCGGACAGCGCGGCAAGGGGCTGGCGATCGCCGGGCTCTCCGTCTCCGGCGCCGTACTCGTGCTGGCGGCCGTCGCCGTCCCGACGGTCGACCTCAAGGTCTGGACGCCACCCGCGCGCGGCGACGCCGGTGAGGTCACCGAGGGCGGCTGGACCACGCTGGACGACCTCCGGAGCGGCGACTGCTTCACGCCGAGCGGGTCGCTGCCCGAGGAGGGCACGCCGTCGCTGCTCGACGCCGCCGTGGAGGTCGTACCGTGCGACCAGCCGCACCGCGGGGAGGCGTACGCCTCCTTCACCCTGGAGGAGGGGCGGGCCTTCCCCGGCCGGGAGCGGATCACCGCGATCGCGTGGCCGCGGTGCGCGAAGCTCTACCTCGACTACTCGATGGACCCGCTGGCCTTCGGGCGGCTCCAGACCTACTTCTTCCACCCGGACGAAAGCGGCTGGCGGGACGGGCGGCGCACGGTCCTGTGCTGGGTGGCCCGGCCGGGCAACGCCGACCTGGACTTCTCGGTACGCCGTGACGCCTCCGACCTCACCTCCGCCCAGGCGTCGTTCCTGGAGGCGCTGAAGCCGGTGAACGTCGCCCTCGTCCTGCGCCCCGCCAAGGGGCCCCGGGACGACCTCGCCGGTGCCACCGCCTGGGCCGGGCGCATGGCCGAGGCGCAGGCCGAGACCATCGGCCTGCTGAAGGAGGCCGACCTGCCCGGCGCGGAACGCCCCGTCGCCCAACTGGTGACCGAACTCGAGGCCGGGCTGGCCTCCTGGCGGCAGGCGGCCCGGGCTTCCGACGTGGACACCTTCCTCGGGCATCTGCGGTCCCTCGGCGAGCACGACGGGGCGACGCAGCTCGGCGAGATCCGTGGGCTGCTGGACCTGCCCGTGCCGGGCGGGAGTCAGGTGCGGTACGGCGCGCGGGGCTGAGCTGGGGTCAGGGGTTTCAGGCGACCCGCGCGAGATCGCCGTAACGGACCGCGTGGGCCAAGGGCAGCCCCGTGGCCAGGCGTTCCATCTCCTCGACGACGATACGGCCGAGCCGCTCGAGTTCGTTGCCGAGGGAGCCCGCGATGTGGGGGGTCAGGAAGACGTTGGGGAGGGTGTAGAGGGGCGAGTCGGCGGGCAGCGGCTCGGGGTCGGTGACGTCGAGGACCGCGGTGAGGCGGCCGGAGACCAGTTCACCGGTGAGGGCCTCGTGGTCGACCAGGGCGCCCCGTGAGGTGTTGACGAGCACGCCGCCGTCGCGGATCAGGGCGAGCCGTCGCCGGTCCAGCATGTGGTGGGTCTCGGGGATGTCCGGGGCGTGGAGGGTGACGGTGTCGCTGCGGCGCAGGAGTTCGTCCAGCGGCAGGGGTTCGGCACCGAGCGCGGCGGCCTCCGCGGCGTCCACGTAAGGGTCGTGGAGCAGCACCTGGAAGTCGAACGGGCGCAGCAGTTCGAGCAGGCGGCGGCCCACGCGCGAGGCGCCGATCACACCGATACGGCGGCCGAGGTTGCCGGTGGCCGCGGTCTGGGCGGGGGCGGGGTGGGCGTGGGCCGCGCGAAAGCGCTCGCGGTGCGCGAAGGCGTCCTTCCCGGTCAGCAGGATCATGGCGAGCGTGTACTCCGCGACGGGTACGGCGTTGCCGTCCGCCGCGCTGGAGACGCTGATGCCCCGCCGCCACAGCGCCTCGCCGACGAGGGCGCGGACGGAGCCCGCGGCGTGCAGGACGGTACGCAGCGCGGGTGCGGCGGTGAGGGCGGCGGCGTCGAGGTGCGGGGAGCCCCAGCCGGTGACCAGCACCTCCGCGCGGGCGAGCGCGGCGGCGGCGCGGGGGTCGGCGAGATCCTGGACGACGAGGGAGCAGTCGACGTCGGCCGTCTGCCGGAGCCGCGCCATGACGGCGTCGGGGAAGAGGAGCGGGAGGTGCACGGGGTCCATGGCGAACACGGCCCGGGGTGGCGGGGTGCGGGGCATGCTTCTCCCTCGGGGCGTCATACGGCCTGTGTGGAAAGCGCCTTCTACGGTAGGTCCGGTGTGGGGTGGAGGCAATCACCGGGCAGCGGGATGGGCCTACGGCTGTCTAGGGGCCGTCAGCCATGCAGGTAGCGGTGGCCGTCAGTCACGCATGTACCGGTGGCCGTCCAGGGGCCGTCAGTCACGCATGTAGGGGTGGCCGTCCATGTACCGGTGGCGGTCCATGTACCGGTGGCCGTCCACGGACCGCCAGCCCCCCATGAACCGGTGGCCCTCCATGAACCAGTGGCCACCCATGAACCAGTGGCCCTCCATGAACCAATGGCCGTTCACGGGCCGCCAGCCCTCCGTCAGAAACACGCCGCCCGCGCTCCAGAACACGCCGTAGTCCCTGCCGGAATACACCGGAATCCGCCGGAATACCTTCGCGCGGTGTGATGCTCTGAGGTGGACGGGCACGAGCGCGGCGAAGGGCTGGTGGACGGATGACGGCTGACGCGGAACCGACGAACCCCGTGGTCCAGACCCCGTACGGCGCCGTACGCGGCAGATACGAGCGGGGAGTCGCCGTCTTCCGGGGCATCCCCTACGCGGCCGCCCCGTTCGGTCCCCGCCGCTTCCGGCCGCCGGTACCGCCGGAGCACTGGGACGGCGTGCGGGACGCGGGCGGCTTCGGCCCGACGGCCCCGAAGCCGCCGTACTCGGAGGCCTTCGACCGCTACCTCTCCGACCCGGTCGTCCCCGGCGACGGCTGTCTCAACCTCAACGTCTGGACCCCGGAACCCGGCCCGGGCGCCCGGCTGCCGGTCCTGGTGTGGATCCATGGCGGCGCGCTGACGAGGGGGTCCTCCGGTGTCCCGGTGTACGACGGCCGCCCCTTCGCCCGGGACGGCGTGGTGCTGGTCTCCCTCAACTACCGCCTGGGCGTGGAGGGTTACGGCCTGTTCCCGGACGCCCCGGCCAACGCCGGGCTGCGCGACCAACTCGCCGCGCTGAGGTGGGTGCACCAGTCCATCGAGGCGTTCGGGGGCGACCCGGGCCGGGTGACGCTGGCGGGGCAGTCGGCGGGGGCGATCAGTGCGGGTGCCCTGCTCGCGGCGCCGCAGGCGCGGGGGCTGGTGCGGCGTGCGGTGTTGCAGAGCGGGCCGCCGGAGGTCTCCGACCGGGACAAGGTACGGCGGATGGTGCGCCGGATGGCGGCCCGGCTGAAGGTCCCGGCGACCGCCGAGGCGTTCGCGGCCGTCGACCGGGACCTGCTGCTGCGGACCCAGGCCGAGGTGGGGCGGCTGAGCAGCCCGGTGCTCGGCGGGCCCGCCTTCGGGATCGTCGTCGACGGCGATCTGGTCCCGCGCGACCCCCTGGAGGCGCTGACGGACGGCGGGGCGGCGACGGGCGTCGACCTGCTGATGGGCTGGACGCGGGACGAGTACCGCCTCTGGCTGGTCCCCGGCGGTCTGCTGGAGCGCCTCGACCGGCTCGGCACGGTCGCGCTGGCCGGGGCGATGGCCCGCTGCCGCTGCGGCCACGAGGTGCCGCGCGGCTACCGCGCCCTGCACCCTGACGCCGGTACGGCGGAGATCGTCGGTCAGATGGTCACCGACCATCTGCTGCGGTTGCCGCTGCACCGCCTCGCCGACGCCCGCGGCGACGCCTCGTACGTGTACGAGTTCGCCTGGCCGTCCCTGCTGCCGGACCTCGGTGCCTGTCACGCCCTGGAACTCGGCTTCGTCTTCGACACCGGCGAGGTGCCCGCGTCCGCCAAGCTCGCGGGGTCGGGTGCGCCGCGTGAACTGGCCGACGCGATGCACCGGGCGTGGGTGCGGTTCGCGGCGGACGGGGATCCCGGATGGCGGCGCTGGGATTCCGTACACCCCGTGCAGATCTTCGGCGACGGTGAACCGCATATCGCATACGGTCCGCGCGATCCTGAACTCGCCCTGTGGGCGGCGGACTCCAAGTCCGCCAACGCCGCCGTGGACGGCGCCCCCGCCCCACCGCCACCGCTCGCCGAGGCGTCACCGGCCAGGGTCGCGGAACTGCGGTCGGTCGTCCGCCGCCTGCGCCGCACCACGAGCGGCGGTCGGACCTGAGGCGCCAGCCGTACACCCCACCGGTGTCAGCCCTCGCTCGTCTCCGCGCTCACCCACGCCAGATAGGCGTCACTCCCGTGCGTCACCGGCGTCGCGATGATCTCCGGGGTGTCGTAGTCGTGGACGCTCTTGATGTGGGCCTCCAGCTCCCGGTAGCGCTCGGTGGTCGTCTTGTACAGAACCCGCCACTCCTGGTCGGCCCGCACCTCGCCCTCCCACCGGTAGACGCTGGTGATCGGGCCCTCGACCTGCGCGCAGGCCGCCAGCTTCGCCGCCACGGCGCCGCGGGCCAGCGTCCGGGCCTTGTCGGCGGCGTCGGTCGTGGTCAGGACGGTCAGGTACGCGGGATCGGCCACGGTGGATCTCCTTCTGCCTCGGATGCCGCGACGGTACCCGCAAGGCGCGCCGGGTCGAGCGGGCCCTCGCGTCCGATTCCTTCAAGACCGCGCACCCCGCGCTGCCTAGCGTGGCCCGCATGAGTACACGATTCGATTCCGTAGGCCTGGTCGTCTCCGACATGCGCGCCGCTGTCGCCTTCTACCGTCGGCTCGGGATGGTGTTCCCCGACGGGGCCGAGGAGCAGCCGCACGTCGAGGCCAAACTGGGCGGCGGGGCGCGGTTGTTGCTGGACACCGAGGAGACGGTGCGGTCGTTCCACCCGGGTTGGCGGGCGCCGCGTGACGGCGGCGGGCGGGCCTCGCTCGTGATGCGGTGCGACACGCCCGGTGAGGTGGACGCCGTGTACGAGGGGCTCGTGGCGGACGGGTACCACGGTGAGCTGAAGCCGTGGGACGCCTTCTGGGGGCAGCGCTACGCCGTCGTACTGGACCCCGACGGCAACGCGGTGGACCTGTTCGCGCCGCTAGGGCCTGTCTGACCGTTCCCGTCGTCGCCCGAAGGGCGGCTCAGCGGCGTCAGGTGCGTGCTCCGGGGGTGCGGCGAGAGGGCGTGCATGGCGTCGCGGAGCAGGCGGGACGGGTCAGACAGGCCCTAGCCACCGCGGCCGAGTAGGTCACCCAGCGGCAGCCCCGTCAACTCCCGTACGTCCCGGGAGAGGTGAGCCTGATCGGCGTAACCCGCGCGGGTGGCCGTCTCCGCGAACGGGGTGCCCGCGCGGGCCAGTGACAGGGCGCGGTGCAGGCGCAGGATGCGGGCCAGCGTCTTGGGGCCGTAGCCGAAGGCGGCCAGGCTGCGGCGGTGCAACTGGCGTGTGCTGAGGCCCAGTTCGTCGGCCGTCGCGGCGACGGGCCGGTCCTCGGCCAGGGAGGCGACGATCCGGGGGATCACCGGGTCGGCGGGCGGGGCCTCCGCGGCGACGCGCAGGGCCACTTCCTCCAGGGCCGTCGCCTGGTCCGCCGCCGCGTCCACCCTGGCCGCGAGGCGGCCGACCCGCGCCCGGGACCACAGGTCGGTGAGGGGGACGCGCTGGTCGCGCAGTGCGTGGGCCGGGACGCCGAGATACGCCGGTGCCGTACCGGGGTGGAAGCGGACGCCCGTCCAGCGGGTCGGCCCGCCACCGGTGAGGTGGGCGCGCGTGTCCGGGCCCGCGACCAGCAGGGTGCCCTCGTGCCACAGCAGGTCCATGCAGCCGTCGGGCAGGACGCGTCCGGTACCGGACGCGGACGGGGTGTTCGTCCAGACGACGGCGCCGGGCAGCCGGGAGCGGCGTTCCGCGTACATGTACGCCAGGCTACGCCGACCTACGGGGCCGCCCTGCCCGTGCGGTGGTCCTGCGGACTCACGCCGTAGACCCGCTTGAAGGCGCCGGAGAGGGCGAACGCGCTGCCGTAGCCGATCTGGCGGGCGATGGCCTCCAGGGTGGCGTCGGTGTCGCGGAGCAGGTCGGCGGCGCGGGCCAGGCGCCAGTGGGTGAGGTAGGTCATCGGCGGCTCGCCCACCAGGTCGTGGAAGCGGCGGGCCAGCGCCGCCCGCGACACCCCGGCCTTCGCCGCCAGCGCGGCCACCGTCCAGGGGTGCGCCGGGTCGTCCTGGAGGAGCCGCAGCGCCCTGCCCACCACCGGATCGGCCAGCGCCCGGTACCAGGCTGGCGGCCGGGCCTCGGGGCGGGCGAACCAGGCCCGCAGCGCCGCGATCACCAGCAGGTCGAGGAGCCGGTCGAGGACGACCTCCTGGCCGGGTTCGTCGCGGGTGACCTCGTCCGCGAGGAGCGGGGACAGCGGCCAGTTCCAGTCGTCCGCGGGCAGCGTCAGCAGCGGCGGCAGGGCGTCGAGCAGCCGTCGGCCGACCTCCCCGGGCCAGAGGTAGGTGCCGATCAGCAGCGACGTGGCGCCGTCGGGGCGGTCGCCCCAGGCGCGCACGCCCAGGTCCATCGAGCCGTTCAGGGGGCGGCCGTCGGGGTAGCCGCACTCGCCGCCCGGCAGGATCACGGCCTGCGGCGCGGTGTCCGGGTCGTCGGCGCAGGTGTACGGGTCGGGGCCGCGCGCGATGGCGAGGTCACCGGCCCGCAGCCGCACCCGCTCCCCCGTGTCCGGGACCACCCACATGTCCCCGCGGACCACCACCATCACCGACAGCGGCGCGCGGTCCTCGACGCGCACGCTCCACGGCGGGTCGAAGCACGCCCGGATGACGAACGCGCCACGCGCGCGTGGGCCCTCCAGCAGGCCTGCCAGTGCGTCCATGGCCTCAGCGTAGACGCGCGCTTATGGGAACGAGCCGTTCAGCGATGGGCCCGTGCGCGGCACCCCGGTTGACTGGCCGACATGACCGAGAAGACGCAGAACACACCGGGCACGCCCATCACCGTCGTCGTCACCGGCGCCACCGGCCGCACCGGACGGCGGGTCGCCGAAGCCGCGCGGGCGGCCGGGTGGCGGGTGCGGGCCGCCTCCCGCGCGCGGGGCTTCGACTGGGACGCCCCAGAGAGCTGGGCGGAGACCCTGCGCGGCGCCGACGCCGCGTATCTGGTGCACCCCGCCGACGTGGGCGCCCCGGCGGCCACCCGCGCGATGGGGATGCTCGCGCGGGAGGCGGTGTCGCTGGGGGTACGGCGCCTGGTGCTGCTGTCGGCGCGCGGCGAGCCGGAGGCCGTGGCGACGGAGGAGGCGGTACGGGAGTCAGGTGCCGGTCTGACCGTCGTACGGGCCGCGTGGTTCGCGCAGAACTTCAGTGAGGGGCCGTTGGCGGAGGAGCTGCGGCTGAGCGGGGGGCTGGTGTTCCCGGGCGGTGCGGTGCCGGAGCCGTTCGTCGATGTGCGGGACATCGCGGACGTGGTGGTGGCCGTGCTGGCGGAGGGTGACCGGTACGCGGGTGAGGTGGTGGAGGTGTCCGGGCCGC
The DNA here is from genome assembly GCF_042796855.1 of Streptomyces sp. NPDC057877. NCBI lineage: Bacteria > Bacillati > Actinomycetota > Actinomycetes > Kitasatosporales > Streptomycetaceae > Streptomyces > Streptomyces sp. NPDC057877. Next base: position 10,615 of record NZ_JBHVMS010000002.1, on the reverse strand, counting down.
GGCTGCTGACCTTCGGGGAGGCGGTGGCGGAGGTCGCGCGGGCGACGGGACGGGAGCTGACGTACCGGTCGCTGCCCGCGCGGGACTACGGGGAGCGGCTCACCGGGTTCGGGGTGCCGGACGAGGAGGCCGCCTTCCTGACCGGTGTCTTCGGGACCCTCCTCGACGGGCGCAACGCCCGTCTGTCGGACGGGGTGCGCCGGGTCCTTGGCCGGGAGCCCCGGGACTTCGCCGTGTTCGCGGCGGAGGCGGCGGGGGCGGGGGCCTGGAAGCCCTGACGGGGACCGCCGCCGGGCCGCTCACCTCTCCGGCGCCCCGGGCTCCCCCTCCCCCTTCGGCGTGCTCTTCGCATGCGTGCGGAAGCGTCCCGTCACATCCTCCGGCGGCAGGAAGCGGGACCAGCGCTCCGGGAACTCGGAGGGCATGTCCGGGTCGTCCGGGTCGTCGGGGTCGGCGGCCTCCCGCGCGGCGGCGGCGCGGGCGACGTACTCGGCGACCTGGGCCTCGCGGACGCGTTCGTTGGCGGCGCGGGCGGCGGCGGTGGCGGCGGCGGGCCAGACCCGGTCGATGGCGGCGTTGACGGCCGCGCCGACGAGCACCGCGAAGGCGGACACGCCGATCCACAGCAGGACGGCGACGGCGGCGGCGAGGGAGCCGTAGATGGTGGCGCCCTCGACGGTGTTGGTGAGGTAGATGCGGAGCAGGAAGCTGCCGAGCACCCACATGCCGAGCGCGACCAGGGCGCCCGGCACGTCCTCGATCCACGGGGAGCGCACCGGCACTGACACGTGGTACAGGGTCGTGAGGAAGGCGACGGACAGGACGATGACCACCGGCCAGTACAGGACCTGGACCAGTGTGGTCGACCAGGGCAGGATCCGTACGACCGCGTCCGGCCCGGCGACCATCAGGGGCAGCGCGACCGAGCCGATCAGCAGGGCGGCGATGAACAGGGCGAACGCCACCAGGCGGGTCTTGACGATGCCGCGCACGCCGTCCAGGCCGTACATGACGGTGATGGTGTCGATGAAGACGTTCACCGCGCGGGAGCCCGACCAGACGGCGAACAGGAAGCCGATGGAGATGACGTCGGGCCGTCCGCCCTTCATCACGTCGTCGAGGATCGGCTGCGCGATCTGGTCCACGCCCTTGTCGGACAGGACGGTGCGGGACGCCTCCAGGAGGTTGGTCTCCAGGCTGCTGATGGTGTCGGTGCCGGTCCAGTCGTCGACGTAGCCGAGCAGGCCGATCAGGCTGAGCAGCAGCGGCGGCACGGACAGCAGGGTGAAGAACGCGGCCTCGGCGGCCAGGCCGAGGATGCGGTACTCGATGCAGGAGTTGACGGTGTCCTTCAGCAGCAGCCAGGCGGTCCTGCGCTTGGAGACGTTCCGGTAGAGCGCCCGGGCACGGTGGAGACGGCCCGAGGGCTGCCCGGGGAGCCCCGTGGCACCCGCGGACGGTCCGGGGGGTGGTCCCGAGGGGCGATCAGGAAGCCCCATGGGCCGTCCGGGGGGTCCGGCGGGCCGCTCGGGGGGTTGTTCTCTTGCTGGCTGCACGAGCCAAAGGTATCCGCCGCGCGGGCCCCCGCTCATCCCTCACCCCCCGCCGGACCGGCACGGATGGCGGCGGAGCGGGCCGTAGGTGCCTTCTGCGTACCACGGGGTAGGTTGCGGGACATGGCACGCACCACCCACACCGTCACCAATCAGGCCCCGCCGCTGGTGGGATACGACGTCTTCAGTGCCGACCGGGCACTGGTCGAGGCGGTCGAGCGGCACGTCGACGGGGACGTGCTGGACGAGGCGAGAAGCGAGCTGGCGGCGCTCGGGCGGACGTCCGGCTCGGTGCAGGTGCAGGAATGGGGGGTGCTGGCGAACGAGTACCCGCCGCGGCTGCGGACACATGACCGGTACGGCCAGCGGATCGACGAGGTCGAGTTCCATCCGTCCTGGCACCGGCTGCTGGGCAAGGGCGTGGCGGCGGGGCTGACGGCCGCCTGGTCGCGGCCCGGGGGGCATGTGCGGCGGGCTGCGGCGTTCCTGGTGTGGACGCAGGTCGAGGCGGGCAACGGCTGTCCGCTGTCGATGACCCACGCGGCGGTGCCCGCGCTGCGCGCCGACCCGGAGCTGGCGGCGGAGTGGGAGCCCCGGCTCACGTCGACGGTCTACGACCGTGAGCTGCGGCCCGCCCACGCGAAGGCGGGGGCGCTGTTCGGGATGGGCATGACGGAGAAGCAGGGCGGCAGCGACGTACGCGCCAACACGACGACCGCGCGGCCCCTCGCGGAGGACGGCACGTACGAGCTGACCGGGCACAAGTGGTTCTGCTCGGCACCGATGTCGGACGGCTTCCTGGTGCTGGCGCGGGCGCCGGAGGGGATCACCTGCTTTCTGGTGCCGCGGGTGCTGGCGGACGGCACCCGCAACACGTTCCTCATCCAGCGGCTGAAGGACAAGCTGGGCAACCGGTCGAACGCCTCCGCCGAGGTCGAGTTCGACGGGACCTGGGCGCGCCGGGTGGGCGCGGAGGGGCGCGGGGTGCGGACCATCATCGGGATGGTGGCGGCGACCCGCCTGGACTGTGTGCTGGGCTCGGCGGGGCTGATGCGGCAGGCCGTGGCGCAGGCGGCGCACCACTGCGCCTACCGGGAGGCGTTCGGCGGGAAGCTCCTGGACAAGCCGCTGATGCGCAACGTCCTGGCCGATCTCGCGCTGGAGTCGGAGGCGGCGACCACGCTCGCGCTGCGGCTCGCGGCGGCGTACGACAGCGACAGTGAGCAGGACCGGGCGCTGCTGCGGCTGGCGGTGCCCGCGGCCAAGTACTGGGTGACCAAGCGGTGTGCGCCGGTGGCGGTGGAGGCCGCGGAGTGCCTGGGCGGCAACGGCTACGTCGAGGAGTCGGGGCTGCCGCGGCTGGTGCGGGAGTCGCCGCTGAACTCGATCTGGGAGGGCGCGGGCAACATCCAGGCGCTGGACGTGCTGCGGGCGCTGCGGCGGGAGCCGGAGGCGCTGGACGCGTGTCTGCGGGAGATCGGCCTTGCGCGGGGCGCGGATCACCGGCTGGACGCGGCGATCAAGGGCCTGCTCACCGAACTCGCGGATCTGGAGGGGGTGGAGGCGCGGGCGCGACGGCTGGTGGAGCGGCTGGCGCTGGTGCTCCAGGGGTCGCTGCTGGTGCGGTGCGCGCCGCCCGCGGTCGCCGACGCGTTCTGCGCGTCACGGCTGGGCGGCGACTGGGGCGCGTCCTTCGGCACCCTGCCGCACACCCTGGACCTGGCGTCGGTGGTGGAGCGGGCCCGCCCGGTGGCGTGAACGCGCTGTCCGTACGCGGGTGTCGGGTCACCGTGCGCGGGGGTGGTGCTGCGCCGACACGGCACCACCCCCGCCCAGCTGGCCCGTAGCAGGCCACGGACGCCGCATCGGCGGCGTTGCTCAAGTTTCAAGCAGCGTTGGCCTGTTATCCAGGGTTGCAAGGGGTTGCAACTTGGTGGTGTCTGTGACCGGACTGTGCCCCTCCGCCACGCCGGGGCGGCCAGTATGAGAGGAACCATGAACAGTCGGTCAGCACACCGGAACCGGATCACCGCCGGAGGATCGTCGTGGCGTACCCGCCGTTGCAGATGACGCGACTCGCCGCCGCCGACACGGCGCACGCGGCACGGGTGCTCAGCGAGGTGCGGGAGGCCACGCTGGCCGGGCGGCGCGCGCGGGTGGCACCCCGCCCGGTCATCGAGGAGTCCTGGAAGCGCATGCTGCGCGGCGGCGTCGATCCCGAGCACGACTTCCGTTCGGGGCTGCTCAGCGCGGCGGAGGTGCGGCGGCGGCGTGCCGAGACACCGCTGCGGCAGGTGCTGCACGTGTTGCGGGAGGGGCTGGTGTCCGTCGCGGACGCCGCCCGCCACATCATGGTGGTCGCGGACGCGGACGGCCGGGTGCTGTGGCGTGAGGGCAGCGCGGCGGTACTGCGCAAGGCGGACGGGCTCGGGTTCCTGCTCGGCGCGGACTGGCGGGAGAGCGTCGTCGGCACCAACGGCGTGGGGACCGCGGCGGTGGTGGGGCGGCCCGTGCAGGTGTTCGCCGCGGAGCACTTCGTACGGTCGCAGACCTCGTGGACGTGCGCCGGTGCGCCCGTGCACGATCCGCGCGACGGCCGGATGCTCGGGGTCGTGGATGTGAGCGGGCCGCTGGAGACCATGCACCCGGCGACGCTGGCCTGGGTGGACTCGGTGGCCAAGCTCGCCGAGGCACGGCTGCGGGAGATGCACTCGGCGTCGCTGGAGCGGCTGCGGGCGGTGGGCGCGCCGGTGCTGGCACGGGTCGCCGGGCGGGCGCTGGTGGTCGACCGGGACGGCTGGACGGCGGCGGTGACGGGGATGCCGTATCCGAACCGGGTCGCGCTGCCGGTGTCGTTGGCGCCGGGGCGGCGGCTGCTGCCCGCGCTGGGGATGTGCTCGGTGGAGCCGCTGGCCGGGGGGTGGCTGCTGCGGCCCACCGACGAGCCGCGGCCGTCCGGGGCGGTGCGGATCGTGCTGGACCTGGCCCGGCCGCGCCCGTGGTCGGTGACGGTGGCCGACGGCGTGGGCACGTGGACCCATGAACTGAGCCCGCGGCACGCCGAATTGCTGTTCGTACTGACCGAACACCGGTCCGGGCGCAGCGCCGCGCAGCTCGCCGGGGATCTGTTCGGCGACCCGTCACGTACGGTGACGGCGCGGGCGGAGATGTCCCGGGTCCGTCGATACCTCGGGGGGTTTCTGGAACACCGGCCGTATCGTTTCTGCGATGCCGCCCGGGTCGAGGTGAGGCTTCCCGACGACCCCGCTGACCTGCTGCCGCACTCGACGGCGCCCGCCGTGGTGCGCGCCCGGACCGGACGGGTGGCGCCCTGCTGAGCCCCTCCGGCCCCGGCCCGGGTTCCGGGTATTTCCGGGGTCTTCGTCCGCCACCGCGGCCCCCTGCCGTAGCATCCCTAAGGGCCACCCCATCTGCTCCTCGGTCAACGTACGGATCAGCGGACGCAGTTGGCGCGTCGGGAGGACGAATGACGTATCGCGGCAGACACCGTCGGCGCAGACGCGGCCGGGCGCTGCGCGCGGCGCTGGCCTCCACGGCGTTCGCGCTGACCGCCGCCGCCGCGCTGATCAGCACCTCCCAGGCCACGGTCGCCGACGACCCCGGCGCGCTGAAGCCGCTCACCGCCGCCGACGCCACCGCCCCGCTGCGGCTGAGCGAGGACCTCGTCCCGCGCCGCAGCCTCGACCGGCTGTCCGACGCGATGGGCGAACCCGTCGGTGTCGGGACGGTCCTCGCCGACGCCGACCGGACCCTGCGCACCGCCGACGACTGCTCCTCCGACGAGCGCGAGGCGCTGCCCGTCGAACCGGCCGCCACACGCGCGTACTGCTGGCACGCCGACGACACCCGGACGGCGAGCGCCGGTGCGGTCACCACCTCCGGAGACGCCGACGACGACGGCCGCTGGGGCGCCAACCGGGTGATCCTCTCCGGCTGGAGCCGGACGGCGGGCGGCGACGACCAGGCCAGGATCGCCTTCGTCGACGCGGGCGACCCCGACCGGCTGACGTACACCTGGGCCATGCTCGTCGTGCCGGTCGACGACGGCCGGGACTACCGCGCCCTGGGCTCCGACGTCTCCGGTCTCGTCTGGTACGAGGACAAGCTGCTGGTCACCGCCGACGAGGGCCGCTCGCTGTACGTCTGCGACCTCGACCGCATCCAGCGCACCGACGTCGACGCCGACGCGGTCGGCCGGGTCCCCGGCGGTTTCGCGGCGGACGGCGACCGCTATGTGCTGCCCGCGGTGGGCGCGTACCGGCTGACCGGGGACGAGGCCCGGTTCGCGGCCGTCTCCCTGGACCGCAGCACCGCCCCGGACAGCCTGGTCGCCAGCGGTCCGGTCGCGGGGGACGACGAGCGGCCCACCGGGCTGTGGCGCTACTCCTTCAGCGGGGAGCGGTCCCGCATGGGGCTGCTCGCCACCTCCCCGGACGGTACGGCCCACCCGGACGCCGCCTACGCCACCCGGGTGGCCGACGTGCGAGGCGTCCTCTCCCACCGCGCGCCGGGGACCGCACGGTCCCGCTGGTACCTGGCGAGGGAGAGCGACGGGCCCGCGGGCCACGGCTCGCTGTGGCGGCAGGACACCGACGGCATCCGCACCGCGCGGTGCGGCGCGGACCGGACGTATCTGTGCTGGAGCGGGTCCGCGCAGTCGCTGTCCCTGTGGGCGGAGACCGGCGAGGTCTGGTCGCAGTCGGGGCGGGTGCTGTTCGCGCTGCCCCTGAACACGATCGACAGCTCGCTGGAGTAGATGGTTCCCTTTCCCGCATGATTTCCGGCATGCCGAACATCCCCGTGACCACCTGGTCCCTGGAGCAGACCGCCCCGGGCGACCTCCTGCCCGCCGCCGCCCCCCACGGCGAGGTGCGGATCGTCCGCGCCGAGGTGCCCTCCCCCGAGTTCAGCCGCTTCCTGTACGCCTCCGTAGGCCAGGACATCGCCTGGGTGGACCGGCTCGGCTGGAGCCACGCCCGGTGGCGGGAGCACCTGACCCGGCCGGGGGTGGAGACCTGGGTCGCCTACGACCGGGGCACGCCCGCGGGATACGTGGAGCTGGAGCCGCAGGACGACGGGGTCGTGGAGATCGTCTACTTCGGGCTGGTTCCGGCCTTCCGCGGGCGCCGGATCGGCGGTCACCTGCTGTCGTACGGCACCGCCCGCGCCTGGGATCTCGCGGACCGCTGGCCCGGGCTGGCGCGCACGAAGCGGGTGTGGCTGCACACGTGCAGCAAGGACGGTGAGCACGCCATGGCCAACTACCAGCGCCGGGGCTTCAAGCTGTTCGACACCAAGGTGGAGGAGGAGCCGGAGGTCGCCTCCCCCGGCCCCTGGCCGGGCGCCTGGGGTTCGCCCTAGCCGTTCTGACCTGCGTCGACAAGGGCGCGGACGCGCCATGTGACGAAGGACATACCTGTCTTGCAAGGTGAGACAAGTATGTCCACATCATGGACGAAGCTGGACTGTGTCCAGATCGCCATGACACGCTGCCGTCATGTCTGGAACTGGAATCGCCTTGGTGAGTCGACGTCACGTCGATCTCGGCCGCATGTCCAGCGCCATCTGTCCGGCGAGCTGACCGCCCCGCAGCACCGCCGACACCCAGCTTCCCAGCCTCCCCGCGCAACGTTGCGCGAGCATGCTTCCATGCGCCCGTATGCGCAGGTCAGAGCCGCTTCCGCCTGTCCCGAAGGACGTATCCACCATGGCCGCCACCCCGCAGAACCCTGCCGCCGCGACTTCCCGCCGCAAGGTGAGCCGTCACCGCGGTGAGGGTCAGTGGGCCGTGGGTCACTTCACCCCGCTCAACGGCAACGAACAGTTCAAGAAGGACGACGACGGTCTCAATGTGCGGACACGCATTGAGACGATCTACTCCAAGCGTGGCTTCGACTCCATCGACCCCAACGACCTGCGCGGCCGGATGCGCTGGTGGGGCCTGTACACCCAGCGCAAGCCCGGCATCGACGGCGGCAAGACCGCCGTACTGGAGCCGGAGGAGCTGGACGACAAGTACTTCATGCTCCGCGTCCGCGTCGACGGCGGCCGTCTCACCACCGAGCAGCTGCGCGTCATCGGCGAGATCTCGCAGGAGTTCGCCCGGGGCACCGCCGACATCACCGACCGGCAGAACATCCAGTACCACTGGATCCGCATCGAGGACGTCCCCGAGATCTGGGACCGCCTGGAGGCCGTCGGCCTGTCCACCACCGAGGCCTGCGGCGACACCCCCCGGGTGATCCTCGGCTCGCCGGTCGCCGGGATCGCCGCGGACGAGATCATCGACGGCTCCCCGGCCATCGAGGAGATCCAGCGCCGGATCATCGGCAACAAGGCGTTCTCGAACCTGCCCCGCAAGTTCAAGTCCGCGATCTCCGGCTCGCCCCTGCTCGACGTGGCCCACGAGATCAACGACGTCGCCTTCGTCGGTGTCGTCCACCCCGAGCACGGCCCCGGCTTCGACCTGTGGGTGGGCGGCGGACTGTCCACCAACCCCAAGATCGGCGTCCGGCTCGGCGCCTGGGTCCCGCTGGACGAGGTCGCGGACGTCTACGAGGGCGTCATCTCCATCTTCCGCGACTACGGTTACCGTCGGCTGCGCAACCGCGCCCGCCTGAAGTTCCTGGTCGCCGACTGGGGCCCGGAGAAGTTCCGGCAGGTCCTGGAGGACGAGTACCTGGGGCACAAGCTCGTCGACGGACCCGCCCCCGCCCAGCCCGTGGAGCGCTGGCGCGACCACGTCGGCGTGCACCAGCAGCGCGACGGCCGCTTCTACGTCGGTTTCGCCCCCCGCGTCGGCCGCGTCGACGGCGCCACCCTCACCAAGATCGCCGAGCTGGCCGAGGCCCATGGCTCGGGCCGACTGCGCACCACCGTCGAGCAGAAGATGATCGTGCTCGACGTGGCAGAGGCGCAGGTGAACTCCCTCGTGGAGGAGCTGGAGGCGCTCGACCTGACCGTCCGGCCGTCCGCGTTCCGGCGCGGCACCATGGCCTGCACCGGCATCGAGTACTGCAAGCTCGCCATCGTCGAGACCAAGGCGCGCGGCGCCTCCCTCATCGACGAACTGGAGCGCCGGGTCCCGGACTTCGACGAACCGATCACCATCAACCTCAACGGCTGCCCGAACGCCTGCGCCCGTATCCAGGTCGCGGACATCGGTCTCAAGGGCCAGCTGGTCCTCGACGACCAGGGCCGCCAGGTCGAGGGCTACCAGGTGCACCTCGGCGGCGCGCTCGGCCTGCAGGCCGGGTTCGGCCGCAAGGTGCGCGGCCTGAAGGTCACCGCCGACGAGCTGCCCGACTACGTGGAGCGGGTCGTCCGGCGCTTCCAGGCGGAGCGCGAGGACGGCGAGCGGTTCGCCACCTGGGTCGCCCGCGCGTCCGAGGAGGCCCTCTCATGAGCGAGCGGGCCGCCCCCTTCTACTGCCCCTACTGCGGCGAAGAGGACCTGCGACCCAGCGAGCAGGGCCACGGCGCCTGGGAATGCGCCGCGTGCAACCGCGCATTCCAGCTGAAGTTCCTGGGCCTGCTGGCCCGGGGCCTTCGGCACCAGACCACGGACGGGGACGAGATATGACGACGGCTCAGCGACAGTCAGAGGACCGCACGACCGACGATCTCAAGGCGCTCGCCGAGCAGGCGGGCCGCGACCTGGAGGACGCCTCCGCGCTGGAGATCCTCCAGTGGGCCGCCGACACCTTCGGCAGGCGCTTCTGCGTGACCTCCTCCATGGAGGACGCCGTCGTCGCCCATCTCGCCTCCCGCGCGATGCCCGGCGTCGACGTGGTGTTCCTCGACACCGGCTACCACTTCGAGGAGACCATCGGCACCCGCGACGCGGTCGAGGCCGTGATGGACGTCAACGTCATCACCCTCACCCCCCGCCAGACGGTCGCCGAACAGGACGCCGAATACGGCCCCAAGCTGCACGACCGCGACCCCGACCTGTGCTGCTTCCTGCGCAAGGTCAAGCCGCTCGAGGAAGGGCTCAAGGGTTACCTCGCCTGGGCGACCGGACTGCGCCGCGACGAGTCACCCACGCGGGCGAACACCCCGGTCGTCGGCTGGGACGAGAAGCGCCAGAAGGTGAAGATCTCCCCCATCGCCCGCTGGACCCAGGACGACGTGGACGCCTACGTCGCCGAGCACGGCGTGCTCACCAACCCGCTGCTGATGGACGGTTACGCCTCCGTCGGCTGCGCCCCCTGCACCCGCCGCACCCTCGAGGGCGAGGACGCGCGCGCGGGCCGCTGGGCGGGCCGGGCCAAGACCGAGTGCGGACTGCACGGATGACCGCCGGCGCCGTTCAGGTGAACAATGCCCTTCACCCGATCCCCGAGACACCCCAGGAGAATGCCGTGACCACCGGAGCCACCGTCTGGCTCACGGGTCTGCCGAGCGCGGGCAAGACCACCATCGCGTACGAACTGGCCGACCGGTTGCGCGAGGAGGGCCACCTCGTCGAGGTGCTCGACGGCGACGAGATCCGCGAGTTCATCTCGGCGGGCCTCGGCTTCAGCCGCGAGGACCGGCACACCAATGTGCAGCGCATCGGCTTCGTCGCCGAACTGCTCGCCCGCAACGGCGTCAAGGCACTCGTTCCGGTGATCGCGCCCTACGCCGACAGCCGGGACGCCGTGCGCAAGCGGCACGAGGTGGGTGGCACGTCGTACGTCGAGGTGCATGTCGCCACTCCCGTCGACGTGTGCAGCGAACGGGACGTCAAGGGCCTGTACGCCAAGCAGGCCGCGGGCGAACTGACCGGGCTCACCGGGGTGGACGACCCCTACGAGGAGCCCGAGACGCCGGACCTGCGCATCGAGTCGCAGCACCAGACCGTGCGGGAGTCCGCGGCGTCCGTGTACGCCCTGCTCAGCGAAAGGGGACTGGCATGACGACCGTTGCCACACTCGAGGAGAGCACGGGCGCCCCGTACACCCTCTCCCACCTGGACGCGCTGGAGTCCGAGGCGGTCCATATCTTCCGTGAGGTGGCGGGCGAGTTCGAGAAGCCGGTGATCCTCTTCTCCGGCGGCAA